>JAJFGJ010000020.1 GCA_021776175.1 Kiloniellaceae bacterium | reverse complement strand
TTGTTCGGCAATAATGGCTGGATCACAGACCACTCGAAATCCGTCAAATCGAAACGCGCCATGATAATCTCCCTTCAAGGAAGCTTGAATCACATCGCGCGCCGAAATGGAATCCCCTTTATGGGTATGTGACCTAAGGCGGCGGCGGGGAAAAGACCTATCCTAGTCCTTCGACAAGCTCAGGATGAGGATAGGCCTAACTCACTCACGACCTCATCCTGAGCTTGCCGGTTCCTCATCCTGAGCTTGTCGAAGGACGCGGGCGCGCGCGGCCATTCTTTACATCTCGTTAAGTATCCCGGTTGCCGCCAATTTAGGTTAATCGCCTGTTTACCAAGACCCTCCATAGTTGACTGTCGCCCACACACGGTATCCTTCCGGTGGAATTGGGTATCGCCAGCCTGGGCTAGAGAGACACGGGAATTGCCCGAGCCCACGGATCATGGCTCCACGGTTCCCGCAGCATAGGAGCGGAGTGCCGATGGCGATTCCAGTTGCGGCTTCGGATATGGGGGACGCTTCACACAGCCCGGCGGTGGCGCGCGATGCCCCCGGCACGGCGGCGCAAGCGGACTCGGGCGATTCCCAACGTCTTGCCTGGCTCGCGAACAAATCGGCGGGGCCGGACGCCGTCCCCTATCACTTTGTGCTGGTGATGCGATTCGTCCTAATCAACATCATCGGATTCGCCTTACTTGGCGCCGCCCATACTCAAGGGCTAGTTGAGCTTGTGGTGGTCTCCGACCAAACTTATTTGAGCGTCGTCATCTCGCTGGTATTTCTATGCGGTTTGGGATTCTGCGGCGTGAAAGTGTGGGGGACAAGCCGCGAGCTAAATCACATCAAGTCCTTCGATCCGCTTCGCCCGTCCAAAGCCTCGGCCTATCTGGCGCAGATCCGGGGTCATGACGGAAATAGCCGGGGCATCATCGCGGTCGCCTTGCGCCTGAAACTGACTCACCGCATCGCGGTCGTGCGCCAGATCGCGGCCAGCCTAGTATTGTTGGGCCTGATTGGAACCGTGGTCGGTTTCATTATCGCCTTGTCCGGTGTCAAGCCGGATCAGGCCGCCGACGTCAAAGCCATCACGCCCATGGTGTCGAATCTTATCGCCGGCATGTCGACGGCGCTCTACACCACCCTGGTCGGCTCGGTCCTTAACGTTTGGCTCATGGCGAACTATCACCTCTTGGCCGGCGGCACCGTCAAACTCATCTCGGGGTTGCTGGAGTTCGGGGAGGACAATGGATCCGCTTGATGACCTCAACGACGACGGCACCAGCACGGTCTTCCGGGATGTCATATTTCTAGCTCTAGCCGGATTCGTGGCCATGGTTCTGCTGCTGTTGCCGCACCTGAATCCGCCGGCCACCGCGCATGAGGGGTTGCCCGCGCCGGGAAACGTGATCGTCGAGATATCCTGGTCGGACAAGATCGACGCCGATGTCGACCTTTGGGTTCAGGCGCCGGGCGACGTTCCGGTTGGCTACTCCAACAAGGGCGGCGTGCTGTTCAACCTCCTGCGCGACGACCTGGGCGGGCAGTCCGATGTCACCAACATCAATTACGAAGTTTCCTACAGCCGCGGCATCGAGCCTGGCGAGTATGTCGTCAATGTTCATCTATACCGCGATATGTCCAACCAACTGCCGCTTCCCGTCGCGGTTTCGGTCAGCGTCAAGACATCGGCCCAAGCGGCGGCCAAGCGCATCCTGAACACCAAGCTTCTCATGTCCCACCAGGGCCAGGAAACCACCGCATTCCGGTTCGAGCTCCAGGCCGACGGCAAGTTGGTCTCCGGCAGCGTTCACGACCTCCCCATGCCTTTGCGCTCGAGGCGGGGTTCTTGATGAGCGAACTTCTGATGCTCTTCGGCGTTTTGGGGAGCCTTGCCGGAATCCTGGTCAGTATGGCGTTGTGGGCGCCGCGGCGGATGTGGGTCAAGCTCGGCGCTCTAGGGATCGCCATGGTGTTCTTGCCGGCTGGATATTTCGGGTTGTCGGAAATGCTGAGCCGGCCGAAGCCGGTTAGGCTGGAACTCGCGCGGGCGGAATTAGCCGAGGCGACGGTCCTGGGCGCGCGAATGGAAGAAGACAAGGCGATCTACCTTTGGCTTGGCCTTCCCGGGGTCGAGGAACCCCGCGCCTATGTCTTGCCGTGGGATCGCCAACTCGCCCGCCAATTGCAAGGCGCGGAGCGGGAATCCGAGAACTCCGGCGTTCCGGTCCAAATGCGCAAACCCTTCGAGGACTCCATGGACGAGCGCGAGAAAGTTTTTTATACCGCTCCGCCGCCGCCGCCGCCGGAAAAAGCACGACCGAGTGAAAATCCGCTGAACTTCCAGGGCACGCAAGAAGCGCCCAGAGGCTAAACCTGGACCGCCTCGCGGACTTTACCTCGCCTGGCGGGCGTGGCAAGAAGCCGGGCTATGCAATCCGCCCACACACACAACGAAATAGCGGTCCGGCCGTGAAAGCGCGAGGCGCGGTCGCCGCCGGGCATCCCGCCACCGCCGCCGCGGCACAAGAGATTCTGGCCGAGGGCGGCAATGCCTTCGATGCCGTCCTGGCCGCCGTTTTCGCCGCCTGCGTGGCGGAACCCGTCCTCTGCTCGTTGGGCGGCGGCGGCTTCCTCATGGCGCGGCGCGCGGAAGAGACGCCGGTCCTCTACGATTTTTTCGTGGACACGCCCCGGGCACGCCGCCCGGTGGGCGACATGGATTTCTATCCCATCCACGCGGACTTCGGCACCGCGATTCAGGAATTCCATATCGGCCATGGCGCGATCGCGACGCCGGGCCTGGTCAAAGGCCTGTTCCGGGCGCATCGGGATCTGGGCAGCCTGCCCATTACCCGCTTGATCGAACCGGCGGTTCGCCTCGCGCGCGCGGGCGTGGCCTTGCGCGGAGTCGATGCCTATTTGTTTCAAGTGGTGGGGCCGATCCTCACCGCGCGGCCCGAAACGCGGGCCTGTTATTGTAACGCCGAGGGCCGTTTGCTCCTTGAGGGAGAGGTGTTGCGGCTCCCGGAGATGGCAGACACCCTGGAGGCCTTGGGGCGCGAAGGCGAAGCCTTATTTTACCAGGGCGAGATCGCGCGGCGCTTGCTCGCCGAGTGCGCGGCCAAGGGCGGCCACCTGACGGCCAGGGACCTGAGCGGCTATCGTGTCGAGCTGCGCGTGCCCCTGGAGCGCCAATACCGCGATGCCCGCGTGTTTCTCAACCCGCCACCCTCCTCGGGTGGAATTCTGATCGCCTTCGCGCTCGCCTTGCTGGCCGCGCGGGATCCGGCAAGCGGGAAGGCAGGAGACGCGGAGCGGCTGTCGCGCTTGGCCGAAGTCATGGCGCTGACAAACCGGGCCCGTATCGAAGGCGGCCTGCGCGAAGCGCTGGCCGATCCAACGCGCGACGCGGCCGCCGATTTTCTGGACCCGGCGTTGTTGGCCCGCTATGGCGGCGAGATCAAGGGCCGGCCCGCCGCCATACGCGGCACCACTCACATCTCCGTCGCCGATGCCCAAGGCAACGTCGCCGCGCTCAGCGTATCCAACGGCGAAGGCTGCGGCCATATGGTGCCGGGCACCGGAATCATGATGAACAACATGCTGGGCGAAGAGGACCTCAATCCCGACGGATTTCATACCTGGCGGGAGGGCCGGCGCATGACCTCCATGATGTGTCCCAGCATCGCGGTCCGATCCTCGGGATCAATCGCCGCCCTGGGATCCGGCGGGTCGAACCGGATACGCACGGCGATCCTTCAGGTTCTGATCAATATTTTGGACCGGCGCTTGCCCTTGGCCGAGGCTATCGCGGATCCGCGCCTGCATGTCGAGGGCGGGACGGCCAGCCTGGAAGAAGGCCATGGCGCCGAGACCTTGGCGGCGCTTGAGGGTTGTCACGGGGAAATCGCGCGCTGGCCGCGCCACAATCTATTTTTCGGCGGCGTTCACGCGGCGGTGCGAAACGCGGATGGCGGGTTCGAGGCCGCCGGCGATCCGCGGCGCGGGGGAAGTACAGGCTTCGCCTAGAGCGGTTCAGGTTTGGCTTTGGCTTCGGCGTTCGTATCAGCCTTGGCGTCCAGCTCTTAGCGCTGGCAAATCGAGACTTTCAAGAGCCATGCGGATTTCAAAATCTTTCCCCTTGGCGTAAGGCGCGATTTCGGTGTCGGCTTTGACGATGTGGCCGATCAACCAATTCCGCAGGAACTTTTGCAAAGTATGGAGCATTCGCGGATTGTGCTCATTCCGCCATTCGTCGGCGAACACTTGAATCTGGGACTCGAGGGATTTATGGAGCCCACGATGCGCTTCCAAATCAGGAAAATCGCACACCTCCATGACCGTCTCCTCCCGCTTGAAGTGATAGCGGGTGTAGTCGATAAGTTCCCCGATGATTCGGTCCATAGCCGCATCGTCGATGTCCCGATACGAAACCTTGTTGGCCAGCGAGATAATGACCTGGTGATCTTCGTCGATGGGCGCGACCCCGACCCTTAGGGTATCGGTCCATATAAGCACATTTTTATTCGATTGCAGGGGCAACTCGATCCAGAATGTGCTGCCGGCGCCGAGCTTGCTTTCGAAGCAGATGCGCCCAGCCATGCGTTCCACAAGAAGCTTGGTGACCGCCAAGCCAATGCCGGTGCCCTCTGTCGCTATCGACGGGTTGGTGTGGAGACGATGGAACATCTGAAAGATGCCGGAAAAGTCGTCTTCGGAGATACCGATGCCGGTATCCTTAACCGATATGCGCAGGAATCCGTCATCGGTTTCCTGTCCGGAGACGATCACCGTTCCGCCATCCTTGTTGTATTTGACGGCGTTGGAGAGAAGGTTGAGAACGACTTGCTTGAACCGCAAATGATCGGTGCGAAGATTAATAGTCGGTCCACCACTGAACCGGTCAACGATCTTAATGCCTCGCGGTTCCCCAAGAGCAAGCGACAAGGAAACGCTATCGGCGATGATTGCGTTAGCTTCCACGCCCTCCAAGGACAGAAACATCCGCTCCGCCTCAATCGCGGCAAGATCGAGAATGTCATTAATGAGTTCAATCAGGTGATTTCCACCCGACAGGATGCTTTCCACATGTTCGTTTTGAACGGGTAAAAGGGGTGCCTTCTTGTCGTATTGCAGCAATTGGGCATAGCCCATGATGGCGTTCAGGGGCGTTCGCAACTCGTGGCTCATGCTGGCGAGAAACTCCGATTTGGCCCGGTTGGCCAATTCGGCCTGTGCCTTGGCGTCTAATAGTTCGGCTTCCGCCTGTTTACGTGCGGAAATATTGACGGTGCTTCCCCTATAGCCACGAAAAGCGCCGCCGGAATCGAACACCGGTATGCCGGATATGCTTATCCAAAAATCGCTATCGGCGCCTTTCATCAGGTATTCAAAATTATGAAAAGGCCGGTGCGCCTCCAAATCGGCAAAATGTTTTCGCCATTTCTCATCTTCGAGGTCTTCCTGGTCGCTCGCTTGAGTGTAACGGGCTCCGCCTAAAATTTTTTCCTCGATCCAGTTAGCGGGAAAATGGTGATTACCCGTTATTTGCGAGAAACGGAATTCTTCGTCCATTTCCCAGAACCATTCGGCCGACACTTCGGCATAATCGCGAAAGCGATGTTCGCTGATCCTGAGCGCTTCCTCGGTGCGCAAGCGCAAATCGATTTCTTTTTCAAGCTGTATTCTCTTGATTCTTCCCACCCAGAGAAACGAGACGAGCAGGATCAACAAGAGAATCGACAAAACTCCAATCCAAATAAGGTAGCGGATATTTTTTTGCTCTATGAGAACGACCTTTGCACCGGACCATTTATCGGCGATTTGAGCGAACTCGCCGCTGTTTTTCAGAATAGATAAGGCGCGGTTGATATCCTCCACGAGCTCCAGGTTTCCTTTGCGGACCGGGATACCAACAATTTTTTCCGCGAAGGGCTGCGGGGTTGCCTGGATGCTGGCGATCGCATTTTCTTTTAGCGTGTAATAACCGGTCCAAGTCACCAGAGCGGCGGCATCGATTTCTCCGGCAATCAATTTATGAAAACCGTCGAGATGATTTTCGACCATGACTATCTTAGCTTCGGGGCGATGCTTCCGAACCCAGAAAATTGAAAAACCCCCTTTTGTTACGCCAATTCGTTGTTCTTCGAGAGAATGGGATTGGAAAGATTCCGCCTTTCCCGCTTTCACGAAGAATGAGAACGTCAGCGGAAAAGTATCATCGGTGAAGTCGTAGATTTCTTGCCGTTTGTCGTTCACGGACATGAGGGTCAGGGCATCGCCTTCTCCGTCAAGCAGCCGCTTTTGGGCATCCGCCCATTTCATCAGATGAATTTCGATGGGCCGCCCTAGAATCCGGCCTATGGCAAGCCATGAATCCACGTTCGCGCCCTTGGGCTCGCCGCCTTCAAGAAACTCAAAGGGGGGCAGATTTTTATCGCCGAAAACGATTATGGGGGACGTATCGGGCTGCTGTGAAACGGCCGTGGAAGGCACTAACTGCACCGCCAGGGCTATCCCCATGGCAATAGCCCAAAAACGCAATATCCAAGAAAATCCCGCTCTTGGCACAGGGTTCAAGTCACGGCCCCATTTCCAGAGAAATGACACTCTTCTCAAGTATGCCACTTTATTCATGTTTCCCGCGATCGTATTTGATATAGGTCATCCGCGGCCTCCCCCCGGCCGGCTTGCCCGGCCGGACGCTATACTCGGGCGGTTCGGGTGTGCCGGCGGGTGGCGGGCGCGGCGCGATAGCCGGGACATAAACCGGCGCGCCAGGGATAGCGCGCCTCCCCGATTAGTCTGAAAAAGGGCCCTGAACGGCACCAAAACAGCTTTGCGCGATGCGGCGGTATGCTATGGAGAACGCGCGACGGCGCTTATATCCACAATGCGGACTGCGTTACGGTACTTGTGCGCAACCCCGCGCGACACTTGGCGGAGGATGAGAGCCATGGCCCAAGATCAGACGGCCGCCGACCCGGACGTGGTGAAGATGAAGGCCTGGATATCGCAGGACCGGGTCACGGATTCGGTCGCTAAATTCGCCCCGGGAAACGGCATCGAGAAGCTGACCCTGCGCTTCGATATCGATGAGTTGCGCGCGGCCTTGGACCAGGTCCTCGGGCTCACCGATTACCAGGGCGACATGCAAGACCTGGGGTTCGCCGCAATTCCCCTGACCCGACGTCCCGGGGAGGAAAAGTCCTCGGCCAACGATTTGTCCGGCCGCTACTGGCTGCGGGCCAACGATCGTTACGTGGAGGAACCGCGCGAGGACTTTGTCGACGAGGCCGCGTTCAGCGAATTCGTACCAATTTTCAAGGACACCTACTTCGAACATGTGCATAAGGAGCTGGCCCGGCGCTTCCCGATCGGCCGCATGCGCATTCTGTCCAAGGACAGCTATAACTGTAACTCCTGGCACCGGGATCCGGAACCGCGCCTGCATATTCCGGTGGTCACCAATCCGGGGGCGCTGTTCATCGTCAACCATCATGTCACCCACCTGCCCGCCGATGGCTCGGTGTATTTCACCGATACCCGTGGCTATCACTCGGCGCTTAATGGCGGGGAACACCGCCGCGTCCACATCGTCGCGGCCTTGCCCTACCCGGAATTATAGGAAACCGCCGCATGTACGCGGATATGAAAGATAAGGCCGGGCCGAAAACCGCCCCGCTGGCCGATTTTCGCAGCGACACCGTCACCCAGCCCACGGCGGGGATGCGCGCGGCCATGGCCGAGGCCGCGGTCGGCGACGATGTCTACGAGGAAGATCCCACCGTGCGCCTGCTGGAAGAAACCCTGGCCGGGCTGGCGGGGAAAAAGGCGGCCCTGTTCTTTCCCACCGGCACCCAAAGCAACCTCGCGGCGCTGCTGGTCCATTGCGGGCGCGGGGATGAATACATCGCCGGCGGCGACTATCACGTCTTCCATGACGAGGCCGGTGGCGCCGCCGCCTTGGGCGGTATTTCCCCGTTCCCGCTGGCCACGGACGAGACCGGCGGGCTGACACCGGCGCAAGTGGCCGCGGCCATCAAACCCGACGATCCGCATTGCCCGGTCAGCCGCTTGTTGTGCCTGGAGAATACGGTTTCCGGCCGGGTGCAATCCCTGGAGCGCATCGACTCCCTGGCGCACGTGGCCCGCGACAAGGGGCTGTCGGTTCATCTGGACGGCGCGCGCGTCTTCAACGCGGCCGTGGCGCTCGGCCAACCCCTATCGCGCCTGTGCGCGCCGGCGGACAGCGTTTCCATCTGCCTGTCCAAGGGGCTGGGAACGCCGGTCGGCACGGTCCTGTGCGGGGATCGGGATTTTATCCGCCGGGCCATGCGCGCGCGCAAGATCCTCGGCGGCGGCATGCGCCAAGTGGGTGTGCTGGCGGCCTGCGGCCTTTATGCGTTGGAGCGCAACATCGCCCGCCTCGCCGAGGATCACGCCAGGGCGCGGCGCCTGGCGGCGGGGCTGGCGGCGATTCCCGGTGTCGACGTGGAGCCCGCGGCGGTCGAAACCAACATGGTTTTCGCCGATCCGGGGGCCGGCCATCATGGGCCGTTACAGGGCTATTTGGCGGATCACGGAATCTTGATCGGGGCGCAAGTGCCGAAAATCCGACTGGTCACGCATATGGATGTGGATGACGAAGCCGTCGATATGCTGGTGGGGAAAATACAGGACTATTTCGCCAATATCGCCCGTGCCAGCCCGGCGCCGCTATCCCACCGCAGCTAATTCCCCGCTTTGCCGCTCAAACGGCTATCTAGCAATAACAGCACAGAAATAAGGGAGAAAGCGGGACTTTTCGTCGTTGTAGCAATGAAGAACGTCGCTATGAGCCAAATCTGGCGGGCGGTGAAGGAGGATCGTTCCACACAATGCTGAATCAAGATCGAACTCGCCTTCGACCATCCTATTTGCTATCCTAACAGCGACTACGAAAGCTTATCCGGGAGAATCTTGGATAAAGGCATCAAAAACAAGCCCAGGGAGACGACGTTATGGCGAAGACTAAGATGGACCACGAAAAACAAGGCCGCGATCACCCAAGGATACCGGATCTAAAAAACAAATTTTTAAAAGGCGAGCTGGACCGCAGAGAATTCCTGCGCACAACGACCCTTCTAGGGCTTACCGCCGCCGCCGCCTATTCATTTGTCGACACCTTTAGCACCGACCTTCCCGACCTGATTTCCAGTGCCGAGGCGGCGACGCCAAAGAAAGGCGGCACTATCCGCGCCGCCATGCAGGTGCAGGATATGTCCGACCCGGCGACTTATGACTGGGTGGAAAAGTCCAATGTATCGCGTCAGATGGTAGAGTACCTGACGATTACCGGAGCCGATAACGTGACGCGACCCTACCTGGCCGAAAAATGGGTGCCCTCGGACGATTTGAAAACATGGACGTTCCACCTGCGTAAGGGCGTGATGTTCGGCAACGGCGAAGAGTTGACCGCCGATGACGTTATTTTTAACATCAAGCGCTGGCTCGACCCCAATACCGGTTCCTCGATGGTCGGTATGCTCAACACCATGCTTAAGGCAGAGGACGGCAAGGACAAGGACGGCAAGCCTATCAAGGTCAAGCGCATGATCGAAGGTTCCGCCGAAAAGGTCGATAAATACACGGTTCGCATTCGCCTGAGTTCACCGGATTTGTCGATCCCCGAGAAAATGTACCACTACCCAGCAGCGATCGTGCATCGAAGCTTCGCCGAAAAGGGCGCCAACATTGCCCAGAACCCAGACCTCGGCACCGGCCCGTATACCCTGACCGAATACAAGGTCGGCGAGAAGGCGGTTCTGAAACGCCGCGGCGGTGGCTTCAAGTACTGGGGCGAGGATCCGCTGCTTGATGAAATCCACTACATCGATACCGGGCAAGACGCCGCCGCCTCGCTGGCCGCTTTGGCTTCGGGCCAGGTAGATACCATCTATACCCTCGACCTGACGCTGTTGGGCGCGGCCCAGACTATGCCTGGCATCAAAGTGCACGAAGTAACGACAGCACAAACCGGTGTCATGCGTATCCAATCAGGAAAGGCCCCCTACAACGACATTCGCGTCCGTCAGGCCATGCAACTGGCGGCCGATAACGAGCAGATGTTGAAAACAGCCCATCAAGGCCGTGGCCAGGTCGCGGAAAATCACCATGTATGCGCCTGTCAGCCCGATTACGCGCCACTGCCCAAGATTAAGCGAAATGTCGGCAAGGCCAAACAACTGTTGGCCGACGCCGGACACGGCGGTGGCCTGAACATCACGTGCAACGTCGGCAACACCAACGGCCAATGGGAAACCGATCAGGTTGTGGTGCTGAAACAGAACTTGGCCGAAGCCGGTATAAACCTGAACGTCAACGTCATGCCCGCTGCTCAGTATTGGGAAGTCTGGGACAAGGCGGATTTCAGCCTGACTGTGTGGACGCACCGGCCATTGGGCACCATGCTGCTGGGTGTCGCGTATCGTACCGGCGTGCCGTGGAACGAAGCCAAATATGCCAGCAAGGAATTCGATGACTTGTTGACCCAGGCTGAATCGACGGTTGACATGGACGAGCGCCACAAAGTTATGGCAAAGGTCGAAAAGCGCATCCAGGATGACGCCATCATGATCCAGCCATACTTCCGTTCGGTGATGACGGCGGCCAGTGACAAGGTCAAGGGTCTCGGGGTTCACCCGACCAACTATCACCAGTGGAACAAAGTCTGGATCGATTCCTGATATGACTTGACCACCAACCGCGCCACCGGCTTCTCGCCTAAGAGAACGTCGGTGGCGCGGTGTTTTTCTTGGCGGCTGTGAATTAGGGGAAGCTGTCCCATGATGATTCTGATCAGTAAGCGTATCGGCTTCCTGGTGCTAACCATGCTGGTGGTCTCGGTCTTGCTGTTCCTGCTGCTAGAATATTCACCTGGCAGTGTCGCGACCAAGGTCTTGGGGCCGTATTCTTCGGAAGAATCCCGCGAGTTGTGGCTTGAAAGGCACGGCTACTTCGAACCGTTGTGGTGGCGCTACGGCGCATGGCTCGGCAATTTTATGAGCGGCGAATTCGGCGATTCCGTTCGTTTCAAGGTTCCGGTCTCCGAGATTTTGTGGCCGCGTCTTTGGAACACCGCGATTCTGGGTTTTTGGACCTTCGCCATCATGATCCCGTTATCGCTGATCCTTGGCGTATTGGCCGGAATGCGTGAAGGCTCCAAATTGGACCGTATCATTTCGGTCAGTTCCATCATCACCACATCGATCCCTGAATTCGCCAGCACCGTGCTGCTGTCGGCAATCTTCGTGTTCGGCCTGAAATGGCTGCCGGGCACGTCGTCGATGTCAAGCGGCTTTGAGGTCAAGCAAATGATCCTGCCGGTGATGGTGTTGATCATCTACGATTTTGGCTATGTTGCGCGCATGACTCGGGCTTCTATGGCCGAAGTGATGACCAGCCATTATATCCGTTCCGCTGTGCTGAAAGGCCTGCCGTACAGGCAAGTGATCCTGAAACACGCGCTTCGTAACGCCCTGATAGCGCCCTTCACCGTGATTATGCTGCAGATCAATTGGCTGCTGTCGGGTGTTATCGTTGTCGAGTTCTTTTTCGCTTACAAGGGCTTTGGCGCACTATTGCTCGAAGCTTCGCTCAACCAGGATCTCTACGTCATCGAGGCCTGCGCCATGGTCGCCGTTTTTGTCGCCGTCGCCTCCCAGACCATCGCCGATATCGGTTACACCTATCTTAACCCCAGAATCAGGTTCTCGTGAGGGAGCTGACAGATGTCCAATATAACCGAAACCGCTAGCCCCGCGCCAACCCCAGGAGTTGCCTTCATGCGTGCGCTTAAATCCTTTGCGCTGCTGCGTGAAAGCACCCCTGGCATGGTTGGCGCCGGACTGGTTCTGTTCTGGGTCATCGTCGCCATTCTAGCACCATTGATCGCGCCCTTCGATCCGCTGGCCACCTTACAGCCGATGGCCAAACCGGGCACCGTATACGCCCAAGGAGGCACCTTCTGGCTGGGCACCGATCATCTTGGCCGCGATATCCTGTCGCGCATCATGTACGGCTCGCAGACGGTTCTGTTTTATGCGCCGCTGGCGACGTTGTGCGCCTATACGCTCGGCATCATGATGGGGTTGGCGGCGGGCTATCATCTAGGCTGGTGGGATATCGTGCTTTCCAGGATCAGTGACATCATTCTATCGTTCCCGGTTCTGGTCCTCTATATCATCATCATCGCCACCATCGGGTCTTCTGGCATCAACATAATCATCGCCATCACGTTCGCCAGCGCGCCGGGCATCATGCGTATCGTCCGCGGACTGGTGCTTGATCTGCGTAACCGCGACTATGTCGCCGCCGCTCAGACACGCGGTGAATCCTCCATGTTCATTATGCTGGTGGAAATTCTGCCCAACGCGCGCGGGCCGCTGATTGTCGATGCCTGCTTGCGCCTGGGTTATGTCATAATCACCATCGGCGTGCTGGGGTTCTTAGGATTGGGCCTACCACCGCCAGATCCGGATTGGGGCGGCATGATCAACGAAACACGGAAGATGGCAATGATCTTTCCGCACATGACAGTCTTCCCGGTCCTCGCCATTTCATCGCTGATTTTGGGATTCAATCTGCTGGCCGATGGCTTGCGCGAAGTTTCATTAAGGGATTAAGCCATGGCAGACTCCACAAACAGCTACGATGGTCCAGTCCTGGAAATAGAAGACCTCTGCCTGTCTTATTTCACCCGGGCTGGTGAAATTCCCGCGGTTGTCGATTTTTCGGCGACCCTGGCTCCGGGCGAAAGCATCGGGCTGGTTGGCGAATCGGGCTGTGGCAAGTCGACCGTCGCCATGGCAATCATGCGCTATATGGGCGGCAACGGCGATATCGTTGGCGGCACCGTCAAGTTCAAGGGCCGCGACATGGCGACCTTAAGTGATGAAGAGCTGCGGCATATTCGCGGTTCGGAAATTGCCATGATCTACCAGGAGCCAATGGCGGCACTCAACCCGTCGTTGACAATCGGCAGCCAGTTGATGGAAGTGCCGATGACCCATGACGGTGCAACCAAGGGTGAGGCCCACAAGCTCGCCGTGCAGATGCTTGACGACGTCCACTTACCCGATCCCGAGCGAGTTATGGACGCCTATCCGCACCAAATCTCAGGTGGCCAGCAGCAGCGTGTGGTTATCGCCATGGCACTGCTGTCGAGCCCGTCGCTGTTGCTGCTGGACGAACCGACGACGGCCCTTGATGTCACCGTTGAGGCCGGCATCGTCGAGTTGATCGCCGAATTGAGTAAGAAGTTCAACACGTCGCTCCTCTATATCTCACATAACCTGGGTTTGATGCTTGAGGTCTGCGACCGCATCTGCGTCATGTATTCCGGCGAGGTGGTCGAGGAAGGACACATCGATTCAATATTTTCTTGGCCCAAGCACCCCTATACTCACGGGTTGTTCGGCTGTATTCCGCTGCCCCATGCCGACAAGAACGCAAGGCCCCTAAAGGCTATCCGTGGGCAGTTACCGCTACCGCATGAACGTCCCGCCGGTTGCTACTTCGGGCCGCGCTGCGATTTCTTCGAAGCCGGAACTTGCGATCAGGAATCGGTGAGAATGAGTGAAGTCATCACTGATGATGATCCGGCACACCGGGTCCGTTGCAAGTTGTGGAATAGCATCGATCACGATAAGGCGATTCCCATGGGTGACGCGAAGCCACCGGCGGAAATCGGCGAGACGATACTTGAAGTCGATGCCATGCAAAAATATTACGAGGTCCGCGACACCTCAATGGCGGCAATGATTTCGGGCGCTGGCGTGCGTCACGTGAAAGCTAACGAGGAAATAACCTTCCGCGCCGGACGCGGCGAAACGGTCGCTATCGTCGGCGAATCGGGCTGCGGCAAGTCAACCTTCGCTAAGGTCCTGATGGGTCTGGAACAGGCGACCGACGGTGAAGTTCGTATGGGGGGCGTTAACATTGGCGACCTGCCGGTGCAGCAGCGCTCACCCAATCAGCTTGGCTCCCTGCAGATGGTGTTCCAAAACCCTAACGACACGCTCAACCCGTCATTGACCATCGGCGCCCAGATCGGCCGGGTGATCAAGAAGTTCGGTGTCGAGACCGATCCCGCTAAAATCCAGGAGAGAGTCCTGCATTTGCTTGATGTCGTTAAGCTGCCGCGCGATTTCGCCATACGTAAGCCGCGGCAACTATCAGGCGGGCAAAAGCAGCGCATCGGTATTGCCCGCGCCTTCGCCGGCAACCCGGCCATGGTTATCGCCGACGAACCGATTTCGGCGCTCGACGTATCGGTGGCCGCCGCCGTTACCGAACTACTGACGGACATCCAGCGAAAAAACCAGACCACATTGCTGTTCATTAGCCACGACTTGAGTGCCGTTCGATACTTGGCCGATCGGGTGGTCGTTATGTATTTGGGCAAGCTGATGGAACGCGGCACTACCGACCAAGTGTTCAGCCCGCCTTATCATCCTTATACCGAGGCGCTGCTATCGGCCGTGCCGATCGCCGATCCGGAAGTCGAAAAACGTCGCATTGTGTTGGAAGGAAATCTGCCCAGCGTACTCAATCCCCCAAAGGGATGCCCGTTTTCGACCCGCTGCCAACGCAGGATCGGCGATATCTGCGATAACGTGCCGCCGCCTGTGCAGTTCAACACCGATCGTCATGGCATTGCCTGTCATATCCCGATGGAAGATCTGCGCAAGGTCGAACCAGTGATCAAGGTTACCGACAAGCATTCCGGTCCGGCAGATATCTCGCCGGTTGTTTAAAGCTGCTTATTAAATTCTCGGGATACTCTATCTCTAATAGTTGGAAATAGTTGTAACCACGGGCATATACGGCGCGGTGACATTCGGATGAGGTGAAAAGGAAGGATATGCTTCCTTTTCACCCGAACCCGTCATCTCCACCCGATCCCACCGTCTTCGCTCCAAACACCTTGGCGAAAGGTTAGGAACAGCTACATCGCCGCCTTTTCCTTCCAGCTCGGCATGGGATAGACCACGTCGCAGGACGCCAGGCTGAAGGGATAGATAGTGCAATACTTGCCCTTCTGGACCTGCATCAAAATTCCCCGCTGGAGAACGTTGTGTCCGTCGGGGCCGAACTTGATGCCGCGCCAGGGCACGATCAGCTTCTCGGGCGGGATATCGGTTTCGCTCAAGGCCATGCGAATCTTCTCCGGATCGGTGGTACCGGCCCGGTTGATGGCGTCCATGAGAGCCAGGAAACCGGTGAAGGCGCGTACCGGCACGTCGGAAAGATCGCGCCCGCCGGAATGAGCCTTGAAGCGCGCGTTCACCTTGTCGATCAGGGGGATGGTCTTCGCCAGATCGCTGTTGAAGGGTGAGCGCGTGATCGCGCCTTCGGCATCAGCGCCCAGGGTCTTGAGAAAGGTCGGGTCGGTATAGCCGGCGTTCTGGGCGACCAGGAGTTTGGGGTTGTAGTCCAACTCCTTGGCCGTGCGCATGAATAACATGGCGTCGGCGGTATAGGAGGACGGCAGCAGCACATCCGGCGCCGCCGCCTTGAGCCGCTGCACCTCGGCGGTGAGGGAGGTCGTGGTCTTCTTGTAAGCAATATTATTGACGACCTTGTAGCCACCCGAGCCCGCCAGGGCCTCCATCGCCTTGCCGCTGTCGGTGCCCCACAGGGAATCTTCATGGAAGATGCCGACCGTGCCCAGCTTCACCCCCTTTTCCTTCTGGAAGTCGGCCATGAAATCGAACATGACCTGGGTGAATTCACCGTCGTGCGGGGTGGTGCGGAAGAACCATTTGAATCCGCGCTTGGTCAACTTGGGCGAGGTCGATTCGGCGTTGAGATACGGGATCTGATAGCGTTCGGCCACCTGGCTCGCGGTCGCCGTGACGCTGCTGTAATAGGCGCCGAAAAGCGCATGCACCTTTTCTTGGGTAATCAGGCGCTCGGCCTCGGCCTGGCCCACGTCCGGCTTACCGCCGTGATCGATAACGACGACGCGGACCTTGGCCCCGCCCAGGTTGGTCAGGCCCTTGCCCGGTCCCATGGGGACGTTGAGAGCGACATCCTCGTTGACGATTTCGACCGCGGTCTTGACCGCGGCCACCGCGTCGATGCCAACTTGAGCAACCGGCCCGGTCAAGGGATACAACACACCGATGACGACTTCGTTCTCCGCGGCATTGCCTTGGCCAAGAGGCGCCAGGGCGAACGCCGCGGCGGCGGTAAGTTGTAATAAAAAGCGGCGTTTCATGAGTTCCTCCCTGGGATTATTCGAATGCCTCATCCCCTGAACACGAGGATTTTTTCTCCAGCGGCACACAGGCGCCTAATTTCATATTATGCATGAATTTCTCCACGTGCGGCAAATTTCCTATCGTGCGATTCTTCGCATATGATATCTGTACCGAGCCAAATCTTCGCGGGAATCCCATGAAATCGACGCACGACATGACCGCCGCTTGACCGCTATGTTCCCATTCCCGATACCAAGGAGCGCCGGGCACGCTCCATGACTCAGGAAATCATAATCCAGGCGATTATCAGCGGATTGCTGATGGGTTTCGTCTATGCCCTGATCGCGGTCGGCCTGAGTTTGATCTTCGGACTCATGGAAATCGTGAATTTCGCCCATGGCGAATTTCTGATGCTGTCCATGTACACCGCCTTCTGGCTATGGTCCCTGTTCGGCCTGGACCCCTTGTTCGCGCTGCCCCTAACCGCCGTCATGATGTTCGTGCTGGGCATCGCCACCCACTACGGGCTGATCCGCCATATTCTTCATGCCTCCATGCTGGTGCAGATTTGCGCCACCTTCGGCTTGGCCATATTTCTCCGCGCTTCCGCCCAGTTCCTGTGGACGCCCGACCCTCGCACCATCCTCGACCCCCTGGTTGAGGGGCGTTTGGATATCATGGGAATTTTCCTTGGCTTGCCCCAGATCGTGGCCAGCCTGGGATGCTTGGCGGCCTTCGCCCTGCTCTATCTGTTCATCGCCCGCTCGGACACCGGCCTGGCCCTGCAGGCGACCGCCCAGGACCGCCAGGCGGCGTCGCTGATGGGTATTCCCACCGATCGCATGTATGCGCTGGGCTGGGGCATCGGCTCGGCCTGCGTCGGCATTGCCGGGGTTCTGCTCGCTACTTTCCGCCCTACCGATCCCGAGGTCGGCGCCCTCTACGCCCTGCTCGCCTACGTCGCGGTGGCCCTGGGCGGCTTCGGCAGCATCCTGGGCAGCCTTTTCGCCGGCCTCCTGATCGGCCAAATGGAGGCGCTGGGCGGGTGGCTGATCGATCCTTCCTATAAATACGTGGTCATTTTCAGCCTTTATCTGGCGGTCGTCTCCCTGCGGCCCCAGGGCCTGTTCGGGAGGTTTTGATGGCCATGTCGCAAACCCCAGCCGGGGCACCGGACAGCGCCCTCGAGGCGGCGCGGGCGGAGCCGCTCCACCCGCCCATGACCGGGCGCCAGAAGATCCTCGGGGTCGTGGCCGCGGTGGCCTTGGTGGCTTATCCCTTCGTTTTCAACGCGCCCTTTCCCCAGCATGTCATGATCATGATCTTCCTCTATGGCACGATGGCGCAGTCCTGGAACATCATGGCCGGCTACTGCGGACAGATATCCCTCGGCCATGCGATGTTCTTCGGTATCGGGGCCTATAGCTCGGCCTTCCTGTTCGCCACCTACCAGATCTCGCCCTGGCTGGGCATGTTGGTCGGCATGATCTTAGCCATGGCCGCGGCGGCGGTGGTCGGCCTGCCTACCTTCCGCCTGCGCGGGCACTATTTCGCCATCGCGACCCTGGTCATCGGCGAGTCCGTGCAGATCGTGGTGCAGCGCTGGGATTTCATCGGCGCCGCCTCGGGTATTTGGCTACCCATCGTGCGCGAGAACCAATGGGCTAATTTCCAGTTCCACGATTCCAAAATTCCCTATTATTTCATAGCCTTAGGATTCCTGGCCGTGGCCTGCCTGGCGGTTCGGCACATGGAACGCTCCAGGCTCGGCTTCTATTTTCGCGCCATACGCGAGGAGCCGGAGGCGGCCCGGAGTCTCGGCATCAACATCACCCTCTACAAATCCCTGGCCTTCATGCTCTCGGCCGCCCTCATGGCCATGGCCGGAACCTTCTATGCCCAATACGTTCTGGTCGTCGATCCCGAGGTGGTCTTCCCCCTGACCCTTTCAATCCTGGTGCTGCTGATGGCGGTCATGGGCGGCGTAGGAACTCTGTGGGGGCCGCTCCTGGGCGCCGCCGTCCTGATCCCCCTGTCGGAGACCACGCGCATCCTCCTAGGGGGCACCGGGGGCGCCGTCGACCTTATGATCTATGGCGCCCTGATCGTCATGATCTGCCTGTTCAAGCCCGAGGGATTGATCGGCCTGGTCCGGCATTGGCTGCCCTCCCACGCGGTCAAGAAGGAGGCTGGCCATGGCGATGCTTGAGGTCGAGGGACTGACCAAGCAATTCGGCGGCGTGGTCGCCAACAACGACATTTCGTTCCAGGTCGAGGAAGGCGAGATCCTGGGGTTGATCGGCCCCAACGGGGCCGGGAAATCGACCCTGTTCGAGCTTCTGACCGGCTTTTACCCGCCGGATCGGGGGACGGCGCGCTTTCAGGGCCGCTCCATCCTCGGCTTGCGCCCCGACCGGATCAACCGTCTGGGCATCGCGCGCACGTTCCAAAAGCTAAAGCCGTTTCAGGCGATGACCGTCGCCGAGAACGTCATGGTCGCGGCGATGCAGCATAGCGCCGATCCTCATAAGGCCAGGGCACAGGCGCTCGAGGCTCTGCATTTCGTCGGCCTCTTGGAAAAACGCCATGAACACGCCAAGGGCCTGAGCACCGGTCAACGCAAGCGCCTCGAGATGGCCCGGGCCATGGCCACGCGCCCCCGCTTGCTGTTGATGGACGAGGTCACGGGCGGGGTCGATCAGCGCAGCATTCCGGGCCTCATCGAGTTGGTGGGGCGCTTGCGCCGGGAGGGCACGACCCTGATCCTCATCGAGCACAACATGCAGGTCCTGATGTCCCTCGCCGACCGGGTCCTGGCCCTGCATCTCGGGCGCAAGATCGCCGTTGGCACACCTAAGGAGATTCAGAACGACCGCGAGGTCATCGAATCCTATCTCGGCGCCGCCTATGCTTAGAATTACCGACCTAGAGGTCAGCTACGGCGATTTTCAGGTTATCTGGGGCGTGTCTCTAGAAGTGGGCGCCGGCGAGGTGGTCAGCCTCATGGGCCCGAACGGCTGCGGCAAGAGCACGATTTTCAACACCATTTCCGGCCTGCTCAAATCCAAGGCCGGAACCATAGAGTTGGACGGCCAGCGCATCGACAACCTGCCCTCCCACGAGATCGTGGGCCTGGGCCTGGCCCATGTTCTCGAACGCCGCCGCGTCTTTCCCTATTTGTCGGTGCGGCAGAATCTATGGCTTGGCGCTTACAATCCCAAGGCCAAGGCACATCGCGACGAGACCATCGAACAGGTGTTCGACCGGTTTCCGCGCCTGCGCGAACGCCAGGATCAGCTCGCCCATACGCTCAGCGGCGGCGAACAGCAGATGCTGGCGCTCGGCCGTGGGCTCATGTCGCGCCCGCGTTTGTTGTTGATCGACGAACCCTTCCTCGGCCTGGCGCCGGGCGTGGCCAAGGAAATGATGGACATGATCGCCAGCGTCAACGCCACCGGCGTCGCCGTCCTGTTCATCGAACAAAACGTCCAGGTGGCGCTCAGCATGTCCAACCGCGGTTACATCCTCGAAAGCGGCCGCATGGTCCTAACCGGCAAACCCGAGGAACTGCTCAACAGCGGCGAGGTCAAGCGCATCTTCCTGGGCGGGTGAGCGGTTTAGCGTAGTGTGTAGCCATCCAGCAGTAGAGATAAACCAGATTGCAACAGTTTTTTCATTTGCATCTATCCTTCCGCCCAAGGCCGGCTAGGCGGTCGGCAAATAGCTTTCGATAGTCCTTATCTTTTCTCCAACACGAAGCTTCTTTTCAGATGAAGTTTTGTGCGGCGAAACACATCAGTCATGTCAACCTCAACAACCCACTCCCCCAGAGGGTCAGAAACCTCGCCGATAAAATTTATCACTATCGGTGAAAGGCGAATATAATTTGGATTACCCCGTGACTCGCCCGACATACAATCGACACCTCGCCGGTTAATGGAGACCGATTGGTCCGGTTGCGTGATCTTGATGTCACAACGTACCGAGACGTGATTGGCCTCATTCGTCTTCGGATTCACAAAAAGCAAGAGAATCGCAAGATATTCGCCAGTCTTAACAGAATTCGCCTCATTAAATATGGGCACCGTCTCTGGTGAAGTTTCCCATTTCTGTATCCAATTCAGGTCGGACGTTATGAGAAGCCAGCCGCCAAAATCGTTCTTCGTTTTTCTGTATTCAGTGTGCTGCCATATATTTCGGTCAGCCCCGAGCCAAGTCCTGGTTTCTGCCCGGACTTGCTCTGTAAGGGCGAGAACGAATATCAGGGTGACAAGCTTCAGAAGACTGCCGTGATTCGCGATCATTACGGCCCCATAAACATCGTCGGGCAAAGGATGGCACTGCTAATACCCACAAGGACATGAAAATGCTACTCTACCTATGGTTAGGCTATGGTTAAGGGTCCATTACTGCGCTGCGAACGCAATGTCGTCTTAGGGTCTATCGGTAGTTCACCGTGTTCGTTGCGCTTGACCGGTGTTAGCCTGTTGGCGCGCCTCGCGGCACCGGTCAAGGAGGTCGCGGCTTTTGAGTTTCTACAGCCGAAGTAGCGCCCGCGTCAGGGTGTCGCCAAGTCCTTGTTCAGCAGGTCGGTGATCAGCATGGCGCCCGGCTTGTGGGTGATGCACAGGGGCGGCTTGGCTTGCGCCACAGTAACCTGCGGCGTGACCCCGCAGGCCCAGAAGACCGGGATTTCGTTGTCTCTCACTTCGGGCCGGTCGCCGGCGAAGGGCTCTTGCAAATCCTCGATGCCGATCATCTCCGGAAAACCGATATGAACCGGGGCCCCGTGGACGCCTGGAAAGCGCGAGGTGATCTGTATGGCGCGAATGGCGTCGGCCGGGGTCATGAAGCGCATGGAAACGACCATCTTGCCGCTGAAACGCCCGGCGGGCACCGTGTCGATATTGGTCTTGTACATGGCGACGTTCTCGCCGCCCGCCATGTGACCCAAGGGAATTCCGGCATCCAGCAACGCCTCATCAAAAGAAAACGAACACCCCAGGATAAAAGTCACGAGATCGTCGCGCCAAGCATCGCCGATGTCGTAGGGCTCATCGGCTAGCTCGCCATGGCGAAACACGCGGTATTGGGGCACGTCGAAACGGATATCGAGATCTTCACCCAGGGTTGGGATGCCGGGGTCGCCGGGCGCGCCGGCACCAATCAGCGGACAGGGTTTCGGGTTTCTTTGACAGAAGGCCGCGAATTCCATCGCGTAGTCGGCCGGCAGAATACAGAGGTTCCCCTGGACGTAGCCCGGCGCCAATCCGCCCGTGTGCCCGCGATGCTTGCCGCCGCGAATCGCAAGACGCGCCTCGCGGGCTGGATTCGCATGCTCCTTAGTCTGGGCCCCCGTCGTCGTGCGCGGCATGCGCGCCTCCACGGCTTTAGCGTTGCGCTCTTAAACCCAAAAGGCCTTTTCGAGATCTTGAAACTCTGACGCCACACCCTCGAACTTGTTTCGCCCCAACTCCAGAACGTAAACATAATCCGCGATTTTCAAGGCTTGGCGTATTTCCTGGTCGACAATGAGAATTGAAAGATTGTCCCTTGAGGTCAGGGCCGAAAGCATCTCATAGACTTCCTCGGCCAGCATCTTCGACAGGCCGGCCGTGGGCTCGTCGATCAAGAGCATCTTGGGTTCGGCCATGAGGGTACGGCCGATTTCCACCATGCGCTGCTGACCGCCCGAAAGTTCGCCGGTGATCTGCTTGCGTTTTTCCTTCAAGACCGGAAAGCGTTCGAAATTCGCGTCGATCTTGTCGCGCACCTGTTTCTTATCCCGGCGGAAGGTCCAGCCGCCAAGCTCCAGGTTTTCCTCCACGGTCATGTCCTTGAACACGCCCGGCTGCTGCGGGATGTAGGCCAGCCCCTTGAGAATTCGGTTGTAGGTCGGCACCTCGACGATGCTCTCGCCGTCCAGCAGGATCTCGCCCGCGTTGGGGCGCAGAAAGCCGAATACCGCCTTGAGCGCGGTCGATTTACCGACGCCGTTGGCGCCCAGGATCGCGGTAATCTGGTTCTTGCGGGCCTTGATATTGAGGCCCTGGAGGATGTTCAAGTCCTTGTAGTAGCCGACATCGAGGCCACTGATATCGAGAACCGTGGGGATATCGTCGATCGCTGTACTGGGATTTTCGCCGGTCGCTTCACTCATGGTCCCCTCCGGCTCCCTTCCCCGGCCTCCTCTTCGTCCTCATCCACACCCAGGTAGGCCTCGATCACGGCGGGGTCGTTCCTGACCACGTCGGGGGCCCCGTCGGCGATGAGATCGCCGTAATTAAGCACCAGGAGACGCCGGCATAGGGTGAAGATCGAATCCATTTGATGTGAGATCAGGATGATCGCCTTACCCGCTTCGTTGACCCGGTTTATGTAGGCGTAGATCACCTCCATGAGCTTGGGATGCACGCCGGCGAAGGGCTCGTCCAGAATAATGACCTCCGGGTCGAGCATGAGCAGGCGGCCAAGCTCCAGCAGCTTCTGCTGGCCGCCGGAC
>JAJFGJ010000019.1 GCA_021776175.1 Kiloniellaceae bacterium | reverse complement strand
TTGTTCGGCAATAATGGCTGGATCACAGACCACTCGAAATCCGTCAAATCGAAACGCGCCATGATAATCTCCCTTCAAGGAAGCTTGAATCACATCGCGCGCCGAAATGGAATCCCCTTTATGGGTATGTGACCTAGTGCGATAAACAGATAGATGCGGGAAGGACTTAAATCCTTGACCCAAGGGAAATATTGCGCTGGGCTTAAGAGTCCAAAGTAGGTCTATAATAATGCGAACAATTTATTATGATCAGGTTTTGGGAAGCTAAAAGGCTAATTGAAGCGAGATTTCCGTCTTTGTGGCATGCTCGACTTCGTCTATCTCCATGGCGTGCTCGACTTAGAAGGAAAAAAGCGAGCGAAAAACTCACCGGTTTTTTAGAAAAACACAGCTATATCCCAAACATTCCTGCTCAGAGAGCTATTCCTCCGCCGGACCTGATTGCAACGACCTCATTGATGTGGCCAGAGGATATTTCGACCAAAGCAATTCCCGATGTTTATTTGGCTGGAGGATTATTTGAAGCTTTGGCGGTTATGGAGGCTGCTGAATTAGCCAACATTCCTCTTTCAAGCCTTGGTTCAGTTTTCGAGCTTGGTTGCGGCACCGCAAGAGTGCTGCGCCATCTAAGCGTTCTCAATCACAGCAAGCTTGTTGGAAGCGATCTCCGACGCGAAACCGTTGAATGGTGTAGGTCAAATCTACCCGATATTGAGTTCCATCAGAACGATTTAGAACCTCCCTTGAAGTTTGCTGAAGACAACCAGTTCGATGCGGCTTATGCATATTCCGTATTCACGCATATTCCTCTGTGTCTTCAGGATAAGTGGATTGCTGAAATCTCTCGCATCCTAAAACCGAAGGCCTTGTTCTGTTGCACCGTGATTGGTGATCACCACGCTTCCATTATGCTCGATCTTGCAAGCCTCGAAAGGCTAAGAGATAAAGGACATGTCGAATTGGGATACCAAAGTCCAATGGCTTCCTATTCAACAAAAATAACGGAATCATGGGACGTATTTCAAACTGAAGCCGAAGTTAGAAAGGCTTTCAGTACTTGCTTTGACATCGTGGAATATCGCAAGAGCAACCGAGCGCTCGACCTGCTAATTATGCGAAATAAGGGATGAGCGCGAGCAAGACCGGAACCAAGCTGCGGTTCATGAGACGCGACACTAAACAAGCCTGCCGAGTCGCACATATAGATCATCGCCCCCCTGCCCCATTGGCATAAGCCCGCCACGCCCATGGCATGGCCGCCGGAATTTGTGATGGAGAGTTTCCCGCTGTTGTCTATCCGCCGTCATTTGGGCACTATGGACATTGGGACGTGAGTCAAATGGCAAAGGCTGGCTTTGATTTCCATGAGAACACTCTTTGACAAACTGCTGGATTTCTGGGGCGAGCAGACTCTCTGGAATCAGTTCGGGCTCGCTTTCGTTACCGCTGTCGGCTTGCTTCTCCTGATTTGGCTCTTCCTCTGATCCAACCGCCGCTCGCGATATCCGAGCGGCCAACCGCATTGCCGCGCGCGTTAGTGGAATCATAGCGCCACGCCCCCCAGTCTCCGCCACCGTGAGGTCACGCCATGCCTTCTTTCGATATCGTCTCCCGCACCGATCTGGCCGAAGTCGATAACGCCGTGCAGGGAGCCGCGCGCGAGATCGCGACGCGCTATGATTTCAAGGGCTCCAACTGTTCCTATGAGCGCAAGGAGGAGACCCTGACCCTGAAGGCCGACGACGACTATAAGCTGCAACAGATGCAGGAACTCCTGCGTGGCTATATGGTCCGGCGCAAGGTCGAGGTCGGGGCGCTCGACTTCGGCAAGCCCGAAGCGGCTTCGGGCAGCTCCGTGCGCCAGGTGGTGACAGTCAAGCAAGGCATTGAGCGCGAGCTGGCCCAGAAGATCGTCAAGGAGATTAAGGGCGCGAAAATGAAGGTGCAGGCGGCGATCCAGGGCGACGAGTTGCGCATCTCCGGCAAGAAGCGCGACGATTTGCAAAAGACCATCGACCTGATCAAGGGCCTCAAACTCGACCAGCCGCTGCAGTACCTGAACTTCCGGGACTGATCCCAAGCCGGGCTTGGCGGGTGCCCGGCGGAAAAACCGCCATGATCGAAATCACTCCAAGCCTTTCCATCGATCCGCGCGAGATCGTCGAAAGCTTCATCCTCGGCTCCGGCCCCGGCGGCCAGAATGTCAACAAGGTCGCGACCGCCGTGCAGCTACGCTTCGATGTGCGCGCCTCGCCCTCCCTGCCCGGGGAGGTGCGCGCCCGGGCCGAAAGCCTGGCCGGTCGGCGCCTGACCAAGGACGGGGTGCTGGTCATCACCGCCGCCCGCTTCCGCAGTCAGGAGCGTAACCGCGAAGACGCCCTCGCGCGCCTGGTCGAGCTGCTGCGCGCGGCGGCCCGGCGCCCGGCCGCGCGCCGGCCGACCCGGCCGGGCGCGGGCGCCAAGCGGCGCCGCCTCGACGACAAAACCCGGCGCGGCGCGATCAAGAAACTGCGCCGGACCAAGCCCAGCGAGGATTGAGAAACGCCCTGGGTCACAGACCTATCGAGGGGTCATCCCGGACTTGATCCGGGATGACTATTTTCCGTTTATGAATCGTCCCTAGATAAATTTCCGGAACATCTTGGTGCGGTCGAACAGGCCTTCCAGGGTTTTCATGCGATCCTTGGTTTCTTCCCAGGTCGCGGTTTGGACGGCGGCCATGACCGCTTCCACGATGAACAAAGTGACGACGGAAGAATCCCAGGCCGAAGGCGCCTCGATACGCGAATGCAGGGCATAGGCCGCGTGCTTGCCGGCCGGCGATCCCCACTGGTCGGTGAACAGCACCAGGGTCACGCCCTTGGCTTTCGCCATCTCGGCGAGGCGCGTTATCTCGTGCTCATAGCGGCGGATGTCGAAGGCGACGAGCACGTCCCCGGCCCGCATATTCAGCACGTAATGGGGCCAGGTATTCGCATTCGGCGCGATCAAGGTCATATCGTCGCGGATGACCTGCATGTGGGTGAAAAAGTAATCCGCCAGGGAGCGCGTGATACGGCCACCAACCGCATAGACGGCGCGATTCCGATCCGAAAGCAGCGCGGCGACGGCGTTGAAATCCTCGGGATTTATATGCCGCAAGGTCTGGCGCATGTTGTCCATCACCGCGTCGGCGAAGCGGTTCAGCATGTGCGCGTCCGGCGCGTTCTCGGCCCAGCGGTCATGTTTCACAATGGGATTCGAGATCGTGGCCTCAAGCTCGGCGCGCAATTCAGCCTGAAGTTCGGGGAAGCCGCCAAAGCCGAGTTTCCTGGCCATGCGCGCCACGGTCGGCGTCGAGACGCCCGAAGCCTCGGCCACGGCGGTAATACTGCCGAGGCCGGAGACCGGATAATTTTCGAGCATGACATTGGCGAGTTGCCGCTCGGCCCGGGTCAGGCTCTCGAATTTCTCGCGAATGCGCTCCGCGAGCGTAAGGCCTTGCGCAGCCTCCATATCCTCATCGTCTCCCCAAGGCATGGGTGCGGAAGGCAAATGTAAGCACGCCTGAAGAAAATTGGCCAGACGATAATTAAACGAAGAGAATCGTACAGAAAATAACTTGACTTCCCCGTTGCCTCTGAAAAGATGTGTTCAGAAAATAAGAAAATACAATCGGGGGGGCGCATTTCGCGATGACAGCCCAGGCGGCAGCGGCGATACCTTCCTTGGGCCGGACGGTCGATGTGACCAATCCATCCGGCGCCGGGCGTTTCGTGGTTGTCTGCGAGCATGCCTCCAATTTCATCCCGGCGGAGCTCGATAATCTAGGGCTCGCGGCCCATGAGATCCAAAGCCATATCGCCTGGGATCCGGGCGCCCTGCCGGTCGCGCAGGCCCTGGCGGCGCGCCTCGACGCGCCCCTCGTCGCGCAGCGCGTTTCGCGCCTGGTCTACGATTGCAACCGCGCCCTGGAGGCGGAAAGCGCGGTGCCCGCAGTGAGCGAAAGCACCGGAATTCCCGGAAATAGCGGCCTTTCGGCGGCCCGACGGCGGGCACGGATGGAGCGCTATTACACGCCCTTTCGCGGCGCCTTGAGCGATTGCATAGAGCGGCGCATGACGGCCGCGCGGGCGCCCGCCATCGTCACGCTTCACTCCTTCGCCCCCAGGTTCAGAGGCCAGCGACGCGATTTCGATATCGGTATTCTTCACGACACCGATTCCAGATTCGCCGACGCGCTACTGGAAGCGGCCGAAGCCAAAAACGATTTCGTCATCCGCCGGAATGAGCCTTATGGGCCCCAAGACGGCGTCATGCATACCCTGGCCGAGCACGCCATGCCGCGCGGCCTCTTGAATGCGATGCTGGAAATTCGCCATGATTTGATCGCGGACCCCGGCAGTCAAGGCGCCATGGCCGCGTGGCTATCCGGCCGCGCGGAGGAAGCGCTGGCGTCTCTGGCCAAGACAGAGGATAAACGGGAATGCGTTTCGCACGCCGATTAAGCGGCCCGGGCAGTGCCGCAGAGGAATGACGAGAAGAAAAGAATGCCAGGATTTATAAAGACATATGTCAAATACGTCGACGCGGTGAACCACAAAATCGGTTTATTCGCGATGTATTTGATATTCGTCATTCTTGGAATTCTCTTCTATTCCACGATTGCCAAGAATTTCTTCGAGCCATCCCTATGGACCCTGGAAATGGCTCAGTTCGTGATGGTCGCCTATTACTTGCTGGGCGGCGGCTATTCCATGCAGACCCATTCCCACGTCCGGGTCGATTTGCTCTATGACCATTGGTCGGACCGCACCAAGGCGGCGGTGGATGCGGTCACGATCCTGTTTCTGCTCTTCTACTTGGCGCTGCTGCTCTATGGCGGCCTCTCCAGCACCAGCTACGCCTTGAAGTACGGCGAGGAAAGCTACTCGTCCTGGGCGCCCTACATGGCGCCGATCAAGATCGTCATGTGCATCGGCATAGCCCTGATGATCCTGCAGACCCTCGCTACCTTCTTCAAGGACCTGGCCAAGGCCAGGGGAGTGCCGATCTCATGAGTTACGAATTCATCGCGCTCATGATGTTCTCGACCATGATGGTCATGCTCCTGACCGGACAGCGTGTGTTCGGCGCCATCGGCTTTGTCGCCGTGGCCGCCGCCCTTCTGCTGTGGGGCGACGGCGGTTCCGAGATGGCCTTCAGCGCCACCGTCAAGCTGATGAAGTGGTACCCGCTGCTGACCCTGCCCTTGTTCATCTTCATGGGCTACATGCTCTCGGAATCGGGGATCGCGGACGACCTTTACCGGATGTTCCATGTCTGGATGGGGCCGCTCGACGGCGGCTTGGCGATCGGCACCATCGGCCTCATGGTCGCGATCTCGGCCATGAACGGCTTGAGCGTGGCGGGCATGGCCATAGGCGCCACCATCGCCATGCCGGAATTGCTGCGCCGCGGCTATGACAAAATCATGGTGACCGGGGTTATTCAGGCCGGGTCGTCGCTCGGCATCCTGGTTCCGCCCAGCGTGGTCCTGGTCCTCTATGGCATGATCGCGCGCCAGCCGATCGGTCAGCTCTGGCTCGCCGGCGCGCTGCCCGGCTTGATGATGGCGGGCCTGTTCGTTCTTTACATCGCCGTGCGCTGCAAACTTCAACCGTACCTGGGCCCGCCCCTGCCCAAGGAGGAGCGGCAAATCGGCTGGCCCGAGAAATTCCGCCTGCTGCGCGCCGGAATCCTGCCACTGATGATATTTTTCTCCATGACCGGGCTGTTTCTCATGGGCATTACCAGCCTGGTCGAAAGCTCCGCCGTCGGCGCGGTGGCGGCGACCTTGGCTGCCCTGTTCAAGGGTCGCCTGACCCGGACGGTCACCCACGACACGGTCCGCAAAACCTTGAGCGTGAGCTGCATGTTCATGTGGATCATTATGGCGGCTTTGTGCTTTGGCTCGGTCTTCGACGGCCTGGGCGCGGTTAAGGCGATCGAAGGGTTTTTTATCGGGCAAATGCATCTGGGGCCCTGGGAAGTTCTGATCCTGATGCAGCTTTCCTACATCCTCATGGGCATGTTCCTGGACGACACCGCCATGCTGGTGATCGTCGCCCCCTTGTATGTGCCCTTGGTGGCCATACTGGGTTTCGATTTGATCTGGTACGGCGTCCTCTACACCATCACCTGTCAAATTGCCTACATGACGCCGCCATTCGGGTATAACCTGTTTCTCATGCGGGCCATGGCGCCGCCGGAGATAACGCTATCGGATATCTACCGCTCCATCATACCATTCGTGCTGATCATGACCGTGGGGCTGGTCCTGGTGATGACCTTCCCGCAGATCGCCCTATGGCTGCCGGAAACGCACTATGGAAAATGACATTAAGAACGGCTGGCCAAATAGGCCGGGGTTAAGCGAGGTTTCAACTCAAACACCAAAACAGGGAGACGTAACAATGACCAAAAGACGCGATTTTCTCAAACAGGCCGGCGTGGCGACCGTGGGCGCCGTGGCGGCGACAACCTTAAGCGCCCCCTATGTGAAGGCCCAGACCAAGATCAAGTGGCGCCTTCAGACCTATGCCGGCCCAGCCTTGGCCGCGCATGTCATCAAGCCGTCCATCGATGCCTTCAACAAGGCCGCGAATGGCGATATGGAGATCGAGCTTTTCACCGCCGATCAACTCGTCCCAACGGGTGAGTTGTTCCGGGCCATGCAGCGCGGCACCATCGATGCGGTACAGAGCGACGACGATTCGATCGCGGCACCGACAGATGTTTCCGTGTTTGGCGGTTACTTCCCCTTCGCGACCCGCTACTCGCTGGATGTGCCGGTGCTGTTCAATCAGTATGGCCTGAAGGAAATCTGGGAAGAAGCCTATGGCGAAGTTGAGAACGTCAAGTGGCTGAGCGCCGGTTCCTGGGACCCCTGCCATTTCAACACCGTCGAGCCTATCCACAGTCTCGCGGACCTGAAGGGCAAGCGCGTCTTCACCTTCCCCACCGCCGGTAAATTCCTCAAGCGCTTCGGCGTCGTCCCCGTGACCCTGCCATGGGAAGACATCGAGGTCGCGGTACAAACCGGCGAATTGGACGGCATCGCCTGGTCGGGCATTACCGAGGATTACACCGTCGGTTGGGCCGATGTGACCAACTACTTCCTAACCAACAATATCTCCGGCGCCTGGATCGGTTCGTACTTCGCCAACGAGGAACGCTGGAACGAGCTGCCGGCGCACTTGCAGACCTTGTTCAACCTATGCATGGACTCTTCGCACTACTACCGTCAGCATTGGTATTGGGGCGGCGAGGCGGACCTGCGCACCAACGGCACGAAACTCAAGCTCACCTCCAGTCCCGACGAGGAGTGGGCGACGGTCGAAGCCGAGGCCCTCAAGTTCTGGGACGAAGTCTCGGCCAAGAGCCCGCGGAGCGCCAAGGTCGTCAATATCTTCAAGAAGTACAACGCGGTCATGGCCAAGGCCGGCCGCCCGTACCGCTACGGGTGATCTAGGCGTTATAAATGCTAAGCCCCCCGGAGATTTGTCCGGGGGGCAAAGCATTACCGTTAAACTGTCGTCATCCCGGATTTGATCCGGGATCTTTGCTCAGTGCGAGTCTCAATCCAACCAAAGATCCCGGATCAAGTCCGGGATGACGACCCTAAAATTGGCAGTTCTCATGGCAGGCAAGTTAACCCTAGACGAGCTAAGGCAGGCCGTCGCCAGCGGCGAGATCGATACGGTGATCGCGGCGCAGATCGACATGCAGGGCCGGCTCATGGGCAAGCGCTTCCAGGCCGAGTTCTTCATGGACAGCGCCTGGGAAGAAACCTATAGCTGTAATTACCTGCTCGCCACCGACATGGAGATGGCGACGGTCGAGGGTTACAAGGCGACGTCGTGGGAGAGCGGTTACGGCGATTACACCATGAAGCCCGACCTCTCGACCCTGCGCCGGATTCCGTGGCTGGAAGGCACGGCGCTGGTGCTCTGCGACATGCTGGACCACCATGGCCATGCTGAAATTCCCCACTCCCCGCGCGCGGTGTTGAAACGCCAGGTGGCGCGGCTGGAAGCCATGGGAATGAAGGCCTTCATGGCCTCGGAGCTTGAATTTTTTCTATTCCGCGAAAGCTATGAGGACGCGCACGCGAAGGGCCACCGGGGCCTGACCCCGTTTAGTGCCTACAACGAGGATTACCACATCTTCCAAACGACCAAGGAAGAAGACCTGATGCGCGCCATGCGCACCGGCCTGCAAGGCGCCGATGTGCCGGTGGAAAACACCAAGGGCGAGGCCGAGGCAGGTCAGGCCGAGATCAATGTCCGCTACACCGACGCCCTGACCATGGCCGACCGGCACGCGATCATCAAGAACGGCTGTAAGGAAATCGCCTGGGCCAAGGGCCGCGCGGTCAGCTTCCTGGCCAAGTGGCACCCCGACTTCGCGGGCAACTCATCGCACATCCACCAGTCGCTGTGGAGCCTGGATGGAAAACCTCTTTTCCATGACCCGGACGCCGAGCATGGGATGTCGAAGACCATGCGCCACTACCTCGCCGGGCTACTCCATCATGCCAGCGATATCACTTACTTTCTGGCGCCTCACATCAACTCCTATAAACGCTTCGTAGCCGGCACCTTCGCCCCGACCAAGGCGATTTGGAGCCTGGATAACCGCACCGCCGGGTACCGGATTTGCGCGGCGGGGACTAAGGCGGTGCGGGTCGAGTGCCGTGTTGGGGGCGCCGATCTCAACCCTTACCTGGCCATGGCCGCGCTGCTCGCCGCCGGGATCGATGGGATAGAAAACAAGCGTGCGCTGGAGCCCGCCCTTGTCGGCGATGCCTATAGCAGTACCGACGCCCGGGAAATTCCCACCACCCTGCGCGCGGCGACCCAGACCCTAGATGGTTCCGCCATGTTGCGCGCCGCCTTTGGCGAGGACGTGATCGATCACTACGTCCACGCGGCGAAGTGGGAACAGTCCGAATACGACCGCCAGGTCACCGACTGGGAAGTAAAGCGCGGCTTCGAGCGGGCCTAATCGACGGCCAAGGCATGATTTAGGTGGCGCGACTTTGGATTGACCGCTACTACCAAGGACCGCTGATAATGACCCCTAGAGACGGCTCCCCAAGGTTTTCTACCGGAAGCGCGAGCCGCGGCGATACGCCCGTTCCGCCGACCCAACTGGCCGCCCAAGCGATCTCCATGGGCCACTATCGACGACCCTTGGTATAAGCCGAACCGAACTTGGATCGCCCCTCAATCAGGGAAACTCACCATGACCGATACACTCAAATGCACCTCCCCCATCGACGGTAGCGTTTTCGTCGAGCGGCCGCTGGCCGGCGACGGAGAAATCGTTTCGGCCCTTGAGCGCGCCCAAGAGGCGCAAGCGGCGTGGCGCCGTACATCCCTGGCCCAGCGCCAGGCCCTGCTGACCAGGGCGGTCGACGCCTTCGTCGCCAAAAAGGCGGAAATCGCCGAGGAAATCACCCGGCAGATGGGCCGCCCCCTGGCTTATTCGCCCTTCGAGGTCGCCGGGTTCGAGGAACGCGCGCGCCACATGATCGCCATAGCGCCGGACGCCATGGGCGATATCGCGGTCGAGCCCAAGGCCGGTTTCACCCGCTTCATCCGCCGCGATCCCCTGGGTGTTGTGTTCGTGGTCGCGCCCTGGAACTACCCCTACCTGACCGCGGTCAACTCTGTGGTTCCGGCGCTTTTGGCGGGCAACGCGGTGCTCCTCAAGCACTCGCACCAGACGCCCCTGTGCGCCGAACGCTTCGCCGAGGCCTTCGCCGCCGCCGGCCTGCCCGAGGGCGTGTTCCAAGCCCTGCACATGAGCCACGGCGCGACCGCCAAGCTGATCGCCCACGACGGTATCGACTTCGTGTCCTTCACCGGCTCGGTCCCCGGCGGCCATGCGATTCAAGAGGCCGCGGCCCAGCGCTTTATCGGCGCCGGTCTGGAACTGGGCGGCAAGGACCCGGCCTATGTGCGCGCCGATGCCAAGCTGGACCACGCGATCGAGAATGTGGTCGACGGCGCCTTCTTCAATTCCGGGCAAAGCTGCTGCGGCATCGAACGGGTCTACGTCGATACCAAGGTCCATGACGAATTCGTCGAGGGCGCGGCGGCCCTGGTGCGCAAGTACGTCCTGGGCAATCCCCTGGAGGCCGCCACCACACTGGGCCCCATGGTCCGTTCTAGTGCCGCCGATTTTGTCCGTGGCCAGGTCCGCGACGCCATCGCAGCCGGGGCCAAGGCGCTGGTCGATCCCAAGATTTTTCCCGCCGACCGGGACGGCACGCCCTACCTGGCGCCGCAAGTCTTTTCCCAGGTCGATCACGGCATGCGGATCATGACCAAGGAGAGCTTCGGCCCGGTTCTGGGGATCATGAAAGTCGGCTCCGACCAAGAAGCGGTCCGCCTCATGAACGACAGCGATTACGGCCTGACCGCCTCCATCTGGACCACGGACGAGGAGGCCGCCCTATCGATCGGCGACCGGGTCGAAACCGGCACCTGGTTCATGAACCGCTGCGATTACCTGGACCCGGCCTTGGCCTGGACCGGGGTCAAGGACTCCGGGCGCGGATGCTCGCTGAGCCAGATCGGCTTCGAGCAGTTGACCCGGCCAAAATCGTTCCATCTGCGTACCGCCATCTAATACTAAAGGTCCTTGATATTGACCCCTAGAGACGCTTTACCAAGGCTTTCGGCTAGGAGCGTGGGCTGTGGCGATGCGGGACATCGGAAAGCCCGCGCGACGCCATCCGAAAGCCTTGGTAAAGCGCCGTTCCGGTCGCGCAGGCGAACCGCCGGAGGGCGTCGGAAAGCCTTGACGATGTCCCGCATCGCCTGCAGCTTCCCTCCTGCCCGGCGGATCGCCTGCGCGATCTCTAGGGGTCAATATCAAGGACCTTTAGTATTACCAAAGGATCACCGCACCATGACCATCGATCCCAAGACTTTAAGCGGCAACTGGAGCTTTCCGACCCAGATCCGTTTTGGCCCCGGACGTATCGCCGAATTGGCGCGCGCCTGTAAAAGCCTGGGCATGGCCCGGCCGCTGCTGGTCACCGACCCTGGCCTGGCCAAGCTGCCCATGGTCGGCGACGCCATCGCCGCCAACGAAGCGGCCGGCCTGCCGACCGGCCTGTTCAGCGACGTCAAACCCAATCCGGTCGGCCAGAACGTCGAGGACGGCCTCAAGGTGTATCGCGAAGGCGGTCACGACGGGGTTATCGCCTGGGGCGGCGGCAGCGGCCTGGACGCGGCCAAGGCCATAGCCTTCATGGCCGGGCAGACCAAGCCCATGTGGGAATTCGAAGATCGCGGCGACAACTGGAAAGCCGCCAACGCGGACGGCATTCCGCCCATCCTCGCGGTGCCGACCACGGCCGGGACCGGATCCGAGGTTGGGCGCGCGGGCGTGATCCTGGACGAATCGGATCACACCAAGAAGGTCATCTTTCACCCCAAGATGCTGGCCGGCATCGTGATCTCCGACCCGGAGCTGACCCTGGGCCTACCCGCGCACATCACCGCCGCGACCGGCATGGACGCCCTGGCCCACTGCCTGGAGGCCTATTGCGCCCCCGGCTATCACCCCATGGCCGAAGGCATCGCGGTCGAGGGCCTGCGCCTGGTCAAGGATTGGCTGCCCACGGCGGTCCGCGACGGCGGGAATTTGGAGGCCCGGGCCCATATGCTGGTGGCCGCCAGCATGGGGGCGACCGCGTTCCAAAAGGGCCTGGGCGCGATCCACGCCCTGAGCCATCCGGTAGGCGCGATCTACAATAGCCACCACGGCCTGACCAATGCCGTCTTCATGCCCTATGTCCTGGCCTTCAACCGCCCGGCCATCGAACACAGAATGACCCGCCTGGCGGCCTGGCTGGAACTGCCCAATCCGTCGTTCCAGGCGATCATGGATTGGGTGACCGCGCTGCGCGAAGAATTCAAAATGCCGCACACGATTGAGGGCTTGGGTGTCGAGGAAGACCGGCTGGACGAGCTTTCGCGCATGGCCGCCGAGGACCCGACGGCTTCCGGTAACCCCATAGCCGTCGGCGCGGCCGAGTTGAAGACCATGTACATCGCGGCGCTGGAAGGCCGGGTCGGCTAACGAAACCTAGAAAGCCGAGACTCAGGGCCGATCCTTCGAGACGCGTTCTTCGAACACTCCTCAGGATGAGGTGGGGAGCGCGTTCTTCGAACGCTCCTCGGGATGAGGAAAAGCCGTGCATGGCATAAAGAAAAACCCTCATCCTGAGCTTGTCGAAGGACGTACAATGCCGATCCAAGCCCCCCTCGGCGGCGGCGCGAATATGTGCGATGGCCTCCCCCCGCGAAGGAGCGGGTAATAATCTTTCGCGCCTTGCGTGCGGCGGATCGAATACCATGCGGCGAAATCGCGTTAACCTAATTTCCTGTCCTTTTATATCAACTTAAGATGTTGTTATTGCATAATCTTTACTTTCGTTAGCATATTCATGAAAGGAAATCCGTTCGAGGCCGGCACCCTAGGCCAGGCCGTTTGGGATGAGGAAAAGCCATGCCGATCTTCATGCACCCGGAATTCGATGCCCACGAAGAAATCGTCTTTTGCCACGACCCCGAAAGCGGGTTGAGGGCCATCATCGCGATCCATAACACCCGGCGCGGGCCGGCGGTGGGGGGCTGCCGCATGTGGCCCTACGCCACTGAGGACGAAGCCCTGACCGACGCCTTGCGCCTGTCGCGCGGAATGACCTTCAAATCGGCCCTTGCCGACCTGCCCTTCGGCGGCGGCAAGTCCGTGATCGTCGGCGATCCGCACAAGGACAAGACCGATAGTCTGCTCATCGCCATGGCCGGTTTCGTCGAGTCCCTGGGTGGGCGTTACATTATCGCGGAAGACGTCGGCATTACCCAGGACGACGCCGAGATCATGCAGCGCCGGACCGCCCATGTCGCGGGTACCCGCGCGGGCGGCGCGGGCGACCCCTCGCCGTCCACGGCCTACGGGGTCTACATGGGAATTCGGGCCGCCGCCGCGCACCGCCTCGGCCAAGAATCGCTCAAGGGCATACGGATCGCGGTGCAGGGCCTTGGCCAAGTGGGTTCGCACCTGTGCCGCTATCTCGCCGACGACGGGGCGCGCTTGAGCGTGACCGATATCGACCCGGCGGCGGTGACCAGGGCCGAAACCGAATTCGCGGCCCAAGCCGTGGCGCCCGAGGCGATCTACGATACTCCGGCCGAGATTTTCGCGCCCTGCGCCCTGGGCGCGGTCATCAACGACGTCACCCTGCCGCGCCTAAAATTCCGCATCGTCGCCGGCGCCGCCAACAATCAACTGGCCGAGGCCCGGCACGGCGCCGCGCTCGCCAAGCGCGACATCCTTTACGCCCCCGACTATGTCATCAATGCCGGCGGCGTGATCAACATCTCTCACGAGGGCGCGAACTACCGCAAGGACGAGGCGGTTAAACACGTCGCCCGCATCCACAACACCCTGAGCGAGATTTTCCGCCGCGCCGACTCTGAAAGAATTCCGACTTCCCAGGCCGCCGACGCCCTGGCGCTGGAACGGCTCAACAGCGTCCCCGCGGCCGCGTGAGCTGCCCGGTCAAACAAAATTAGAGGTAAACCACGAAGGCACGAAGACACTAAGAAGCTTTCAATTTATTTCTTAGTGTCTTCGTGCCTTCGTGGTGAACCCCTTTAAAAAAACTGCCGCCAGACAGAAACGGCTAGGTCCCGATTGGGGCCTAGCCGTTGCCGTGTCCTCTGGATCAAGAGAGGCGGAGTGCGTTGATTGCTTTAGTCGCCGGCGGCCTCCGCAGCATCGTCTGACGTAGCCGATTCTTCCGGTTTGTCCTGGCCTTCGAGCATGGCAGTGGACACGAGACCCGCGTTTTCGCGCACCTTGTTCTCGATGGCCATGGCCATTTCAGGGTGATCTTTGAGGAATTTCTTGGCGTTCTCACGCCCCTGGCCGATGCGTTGACCGTCGCAGGAGAACCAGGCGCCCGACTTCTCGACAATTCCGGCCTGGACTCCCAGGTCGAGCAGTTCGCCCCTCTTGGAGATACCCTCGCCGTACATGATATCGAACTCGACCACGCGGAACGGCGGCGCCAGCTTGTTCTTGACCACCTTCACCTTGGTCTGGTTGCCGACCACGAGATCGCGGTCCTTGATCGCACCGATGCGGCGGATGTCGAGGCGGACGGAGGAATAGAACTTGAGCGCGTTACCGCCGGATGTGGTTTCGGGATTACCGAACATGACCCCGATCTTCATGCGCAACTGATTGATGAAAAACACCATGGTGCGCGAGCGCGAGATCGAACTGGTCAATTTACGCAGCGCCTGGCTCATCAAACGCGCCTGCAAGCCGGGCAATTGGTCGCCCATCTCGCCCTCGAGCTCGGCGCGCGGCACCAGGGCGGCCACGGAGTCGATGACCAGAACGTCGATCGCGCCGGAACGTACCAGGGTATCGGCGATCTCCAGGCCCTGCTCGCCGGTATCGGGCTGCGAGATCAGAAGCTCGCCCACATCGACACCCAGTTTCGCGGCATAGGCCGGATCGAGCGCGTGTTCTGCGTCGATAAAGGCGCAGATGCCGCCGGTTTTCTGGGCCTCGGCGACAACGTGCAAGGCCAGCGTCGTCTTGCCCGAGCTTTCCGGCCCATAAACCTCGACCACCCGGCCGCGCGGCAATCCACCGATGCCGAGCGCGATATCCAGGCCCAGCGAACCGGTCGAGACGACCTCGACCTGAACCGCCTGCTCGGCGCCCAGGCGCATGACCGAGCCCTTACCGAAGGCGCGTTCGATCTGCCCGAGGGCCGCTTCCAAAGCCTTCTGTTTGTCCACCGATTCCCTCTCGACCAAGCGCAACGCGGTTTTCGACATGCTCTGCCTTCCTTATCCCATAGGGTGCGTGGGTCTGCAACGAGGCGCCAATGTACGCACTTTGTTCCCAAAGGATCAAGCAAATAATGGCGATTGTATACTTGACATACCACAGCCCCGTTCCCATATTTTATTGAGACAGGGAGCAGACCATGGCCAAAACGTTCACCCACGGCGATCAGATACCCGTGGTGACGTGCGACTGCGGCGCGCTGACTCAGGTCCTATCAATTCCGGCGGATGATCAAGGGAAGCCAAAAGAGCCCCTAACTCACGAGTGCCAAGCGTGCGGGAAAGTCCGAGAGATTTCCCTATCCGATATTCGAATTGCGACGGCACACCGCAAACAATAATCCGAGGCGCTAAAGCCATGACGATCAACCTCACCAATCCGATTTATAACGACGAAACCAAGGCCCGCGAACACCTAGAGAACATTAGGTGGCCCCAAGGGCCGTATTGCCCGCATTGCGGCGAGGGCGAAGCCATCACCAAGCTTAAGGGCAAGAGCCACCGCCCCGGCCTCTACAAGTGCAAATCCTGCCGCAAGCCCTTCACGGTCACGGTCGGAACCCTGTTCGAGCGCTCCAAGGTGCCGCTCCACAAATGGGTTCTGGCAACGCATCTGCTTTGCTCGTCAAAGAAGGGCATTTCCAGCCATCAACTGCACCGTATGCTAGGCGTCACCTACAAGACCGCGTGGTTTATGGCTCACCGTATCCGTGAGTCCATGCGCGACTCACACCCCGGCCCCATGGGCGGACCCGGTAAGGCCGTCGAAGTGGACGAAACCTATTGGGGCGGCGAGAAAAACGTATTCGTCTCAGGCAAGGGTTGGTCCAAGGGGCAGGGAACCAAGAACCACTGGAAAGTCCTTACCCTGGTAGAGCGTGGCGGGCGTGCCCGTTCCTTCCATGTCCCTAACGTCAAGGCCGCTACCCTGCGAGAGCATATCGTCCGCAATATCGACCGCTCATCGCACCTAATGACCGACCAAGCGAACTTCTACCGTAACACCGGCAAGGAATTCGCTCGCCATGAGACGGTCAATCACTCGATCCGCGAATACGTGCGCGGCAATGCCGGTACTCAGGTGGTCGAAAACTTCTATTCCATCCTCAAGCGTGGCCTAACGGGTGTCTATCAGCACGTAGGAGAGCAACATCTGAAACGCTATATTTGCGAGTTCGATTTCCGCTACAACACCCGCACCCGCTTAGGCGTGTCGGATGCCGAACGCGCCGCTAAGGCCCTGGCCGGGATCACTGGCAAGCGCCTGACATATCGGCGGACTGGTGAAAGGCGAGTTGCCTAAGAGGAGCTACACGCGCCGGGAGTGGCGCGCAATCCTAGCCGCCATTCGGTCGGCATTCGAACGATTCGACTCCTGAGAACACATCGGGTACAAGGCCGATGGCGGCCGCCGTTGGCTACCTTCCGATCCAGTCTGTCTGTCGCGATGGCAGAGACAGCCAGTCTCGGAAAGGAGGTGAAGGCCAATGGCAAAGGTAGTCTGTCGTCCCAAAAGGACGAAAGGAAAGCCTGGGCCTAAGACCGTGCCGGTGAAGCGGCACACTCGGTCTAAGCCCAAGCCCCTTGGCAAGAAGTGTTAGCGACTAGCTAGGCTTCTTTGGTTGACGGTGGTCGTCACTCTCTTTCGGCTTCTCTTTGGAAGCCTTTTTCGGTTGCGGTTGCGTATCAAGCATGTGCTTGAGAGTTTCATCCCCCCGCCTTTTTTGAGCGCATCTTGATTCGTTTGGTTCATCCGGCATGGAAAACTGGCACCTAATTCTGAAAGATTACCCTGATGAGACAGGGATCATAGGAAGCCTTGTTGTTGGGTATGGCGATCTTGAATTTTGGTTTGCCTCTTGTCTTGCCGAAACGCTATCGGACACACCGCAAGCGATTAGGCTGATGTTTAGGATACGAAGCGAAAGCCAGCGAATCAATATTGCGGATGCTTTGCTGGACCCTGCATTTGAGAAATTTGGGCTCTCACCAGATTACGACGAAACTCTCAGGTCAGTCAGGCACTGTCTTCGAATTAGAAATCAATATGCTCATTGTCATTGGCGGTCCAAAGACGGTCAATTGAGCTTCTGCAATTTGGAAGAATTTGCTAAGAAAAGCCAGTCTACCTTACTACATTTCAGACGCCTTGATCTTCTACTTCTAAATGAGCAACAACGGTTTTTTGAGTACACACGGAATTGGCTGTATTTTTTGCTGAAGAAAATACAGGCTGCAAAGAAGGGATCGAGCCTGATTCCTGGTTTGCCTGAAAGGCCGCCAAAATTGCCTCAACCGAGTCTTTATATTCCTCAAAACACACTTCAGCCCTAGTAGAGACCAGAAGCCTTTCGAAGCCCGCCCCGATCATCTCAGGCGTAATCTCAATCTCAGCGGTAGCACTGGCCTGTCGGCACATTCCTTACCATTCCTATTTTGGTACGTCACGTATACAATCGCCCAAATAATGGAACGAAATGAGAACAATTTGCGTGGCGGAGCAAATTAGACACTGACCCTACACTCGCCCCGAGGTGGCGCGTGGTGAGGCGTGACGGCGCGCGCCGGTCCCTACTCGCCCGCTTCCTTGCGTTCGGCGGGCCCGGCCGGCGGGTCCTGTTCCGACGACAGGGTCAGCTTTAAGGCGGGGCCTGGATTCGAGGGCGGCGCGGCGGCGGCGCGGGCTGGGTCGCCGCTTGGGGCCGTGGCGGCGCGGGCGTTACCGCCCGGCGTTTCCTGGATCACTTCCTTCACCTTGGCGGCGAGCTGCTTGAGGCTGAAGGGCTTGGGCAGGAAGTGGATGCCTTCCTCCTCGCCCAGCTTCTTGCGGAACGCGTCCTCGGTGTAGCCGGAGATGAAGATGATCTTGATATCGGGATGAGTCTCGCGCACCTGGCGTGCCAGGGTCGGCCCGTCGATCCGGGGCATGACCACGTCGGTCACCAGGAGATCGAGCGTGTCGCCCTTTTCCTTGACGATATCCAGCGCCGCCTCGCCGGACTGCGCCTCGTGTACTTCGTAGCCTTTTTTGCGCAGGGCACGGGCCGCGAAAGCGCGCACCGCGTCCTCGTCCTCGGCCAGGAGAATGGTGCTCATGCCGGAAAGATCGCGGGCCGCCTTGGGCGCCTGTTCCTCGACCGCGGCGGCACCGGCGGCGGCATGGGCGTGCGGCAGGTAGATCGAAAAAACCGTGCCCTGGCCAAGTTTACTGTCGACGAAGACGTGGCCGCCACTCTGCTTGACGATGCCATAGACGGTGGACAAGCCGAGCCCGGTGCCGGCGCCGACCTCCTTGGTCGAGAAGAAAGGATCGAAGATGCGGTCCACAACCTCCGGCTCGATGCCGCTTCCGTTGTCCTCGACCTCGATCAGCGCATAGTCGCCGGCCGGCACGATCTCGGCGCCGCGTTTGAGCTCCCCGGTCAGGGTGACGTTGGAGGTACGCAGCTCGACCTTGCCGCCGTCCGGCATGGCGTCGCGGGCGTTGACCGCCAGGTTGATGATGACCTGTTCGAGCTGCCCCTGATCCGCGCGCACCATGCCCAGATCGCGGCCATGGATCATCTTGAGTTCCATATTCTCGCCCAGCAGGCGGCGCAGAAGATGCGACAATTCGGCCAGGATATCGGTGACGTTGAGACGCCGCGGCTGCAAGGTCTGCTGGCGCGAGAAAGCCAGGAGCTGGCGCACCAGGTTGGCCGCGCGATTGGCGTTCTGCTTGATCTGCATGATGTCGGCGAAGGCCGGATCGGTCGCCTTGAAGCGCAGCAGCAACAGATCGGAGAACCCGATCATGGCGGTGAGAAGGTTGTTGAAGTCGTGCGCCATGCCGCCCGCCAATTGGCCGACGGCCTGCATCTTCTGAGACTGGGCGAACTGGTCTTCCAGCTTCCTTTGCTCGGTCATGTCGATGAAGTGGGTGATAAAACCGCTGGTCGCGCCGGTGGAATCCGCGACCGCGTTCAGGTAGATCGCGCAGGTGGTCTCGCCCTCGCCGATCAGGTGCGCCTCGATCGCTCCCTGGGCGGCGGGCACGGTCTCGCCGGGGGCCGTTTCCAGGGCGGCGCGAATACGTTCCCGGTGCTCCGGCTTGACCAGATCGAACAGCGAGCATCCCGTCAGGTCTTCCGCGCGCCGCCCGGTCAGCCCGGCGAAGACGCTGTTGCATTCGGTCAGGTGCCCGGCCAAATCCAAGAGCGCGATGCCGACCGGCGCGTCGATGAAGAAGCGCTCGAAACGTTGGACCGAGCGTTCCAGGGCCTCGGCGGCGGCACGTTCGCGCGACAGATTGTGCACCACTGAGCGGGTGCGCAGGACATGGCCGCCGGCGCCGGTGACCAGATCCTGTCTGATCGCGGCCTGGAATACCCCCTCGTCGCCATCGACCATCCCGACTTCGCCGCGCACCGCCTCCGCCTCGGAAAAGGGGTGATAGAGCGGCGTATCGGCCGGCAAGGCCTCGGCGATCACATCGTGCAGGCAGATCATGCTGTTTTCCATGTCCTCGTGGGACAGGCCAAGCCAGCCACACAACGTGCGGTTAGCGAAAATAAAGCGGCCGTGCTCGTCAACCGAATAGAACCCGACCGGGGCGTTCTCCAGCAAATCGACGAAGCTTTCCTGCTCCTCCTTGACGACCTGTTCCATCTGCCGGCGCAGGGTGATGTCATTGACTATCCAAAGGACGGTGCCCGGCCGCTCGGCCACCGGATAAGCGACGACATAGCGCCATTCGAGCGCGCCGTCGGCGGCGCCGCGCGGGCGCACCCGCAACTCGAGAGACCCGGCCACGCCGTTGCGGGCCTTGGCGGCCAGGCGATCGAGCTGGTCGCGCGCGTCCTCCTCGCCGGCCAATTCCTCGGCCAGGAGTTCGGGCACCGGGCGATCCGATTCGCCGAAGAATTCGATAAAGGCATCGTTGACCAGCAGGATCCGGCCAAGCTCGTCGACGACCTGATGGGGTTGCGGAACCGCGCCGAATATATCGTGCTGAAGCGCATAGGCACGGCGTAGCCGGACCATCGACGCCAGCGCCGCGGCGATCGCCACGGCGGCGATCGCCAGGCCGCCCAGCACCAAGGTCCGCTCGTCGGGCGGCCAGAACGCCCTTAGCGCCGCCAGATCGAATTCCGCCGCCCTGGCCGGCCCCGCATAGAAGAGCGCCGCCAGGAGGCATGAGACCCCGCGTTTCACGCCGCTCATCCTCTCCATGCGCATGGAACCTCGATATGTAAAGCACACCGGCCTCGCGCCGGGCAAGACACGCGAAGCGTCAATTTAGGGCGCCGGACGCGCCGCGCCGCCCGGGACCCGGCCCTTGAGGCGCATGACGTAGCCTATGACCTCGGCGACCGCCTTGTAGTGCTCGACCGGGATTTCCTCATCGAGCTCGACAGCTTGATAGAGCGCGCGGGTCAGCGGCGGGTTCTCGACAATCGGAATTTCGTGCTCGTCAGCGAGCTCGCGAATTTTCATGGCGACGGAATCGGCGCCCTTGGCGACTAGGCGGGGCGCGCCCATGACCTCCATGTCGTACTTCAGCGCGACCGCGTAATGGGTCGGGTTGGTAATCACCACGTCCGCTTCGGGCACCGCGGCCATCATACGCTTGCGCGCCCGCTCCATGCGGATCTGGCGCAGGCGCCCCTTGACCATGGGATCGCCCTCGGCCTGCTTGAATTCCTCCTTCATCTCCTGTTTCGACATGCGGAGCTGCTTCAAGTGTTGTTGCTTTTGAAACACGAAGTCGAGCGCCGCGATCAAAGTCATCACCGACAACACACCGATCAGGATCCGCGCGGCCAGGCCCTGCAACAGATCGGAGAACTGTATCAGGCTCATGCCGACGATGTTGGGGATCACACCGATCTGGGGCCACAACAATATCGTCACCACCGCGGCGACAATCAAGATCTTGGCGATGCCCTTGAGGAAATCGACCAGCGACTTCATCGAAAACATGCGCTTCAGGCCCTTGACCAGGGAAATCTTCTCCAGCTTTGGGATGACCGGCTCGGCCGAGATGATCAGGCCATTTTGAATCAGGCCAGCGATCAAGGCCGCCAATATGACCAGGATGAAAGGCACCATCAGGGCCAGGCCGATCTGCGCCGCCGTTTCCATCAGAATATCGCGCAGATGAACCCCATCGAGACGGATCGCATGGGGTGCCTCCACGAAACGCCGCATGGTTTGGTATATGTCCCGCATCATGGGCGCGGCGAAGATGGTGACCAGGAGGGTTACCGCCAGGATGATGAACCAATGATTGATCTCCTGAGACCGCGCGACCTGTCCCTTTTCGCGCGCCTGGTCGATCCGCCGTTGTGTCGGTTCTTCTGTTTTTTGTGATTCGTCCGATTGTTCGTCGGCCATACCCGCGCGCCCCTATAGTGCGACGAAGGGAAGGAAGGCGTTCTCGAAGGCGCTGGCGAACCATCGCATAACGGCCGGTAACGTTACCGCCAGAACGGCCAGACCGATGCCGATCTGCAACGGCATGGCGACGAAGAAAACCTGCATTTGCGGCATCAGCCGGCCTAGCAAACCGAGCCCCAAGGTCAAGATCATGGCGACCAGGATGAACGGCGAGGCGATCTGGAACGAGAGCAGGAAAGTCGCGGCCACGATCCGCGTGATCATGTCGGCGAAATCGCCGGCCGGCGGCGCCTGGCCGGGAACGAACAGGTGGTAGCTGTCGACGACCGCCGCCAACATCAGATGGTGCAAGTCGAGGGCGAAGATGAACATCAAGGCGGACGCGGTCAGGAACGATCCGGCGATCGAGCCTTGCTGGGCGGCGCTGGGGTCGTTGGTCAGCGCGTTGGCCATGGCGCTGGCATAGGCGATGAACATGCCCGCGGTGGTCAGGGACGCCAGGATCAGCCGCCCGATGGTCCCGATGAACAACCCGATCACGGTTTCGCCCAGGATGATCAACGTCAGGGCGGCCGCGCTTTCCGGCATCGCGGGCAGGGTCGGGGATACCGCCGGGGTCACGACCAGGGCGACCATGAGCGCAAGCAGGAGGCGCAGGCGCGGCGGCACGTAGGGTGCCGAAAAGCCGGGCAAAAGCAGCATGGCCGCGCCGATCCGCACGAATACCAGCAGGGCTGCGAAGAGATTTGCCAACAAGAGTTCCTGAAACATCGCCGTCCCGTCCCCGCTCAACCCAAGGCGACGATGCGGTCCATCAAGCCCTCGGTGAAGGTGATCAGAACGCTCAGCATGTAGGGCACGAAAACCAGCAGGGAGACGAAGATGACCAGCGCCTTCGGCACAAAGGTCAGAGTCATCTCTTGCATCTGGGTCAAGGCTTGGAACAGGGAGATAGTGAGGCCGACGAGCAGCGCCAGTATGAGTACCGGGGAGCTGACCTTCAGCATAACGGTCACCGCCTCGCGTGCGACCTCCATGACGTCGACAGCGTTCATGCGCCGCCCCCGCGATGGAACAAACCCGGTTTTTCACCCGGTCTCATGATCCCGATCCCCCGAATAATCACGCGCCCGCACCGCCGCGTCAGATCGGCATACGCAAAATTTCTTGATAAGCCTGGATAACGCGGTCGCGCAGCGTGACCACCGTTTGCAAGGTCATCTCCGCCTTGCCGACCGCGGCCACAACCTCGTTGAGGTCCGCCGTGCCTGCCGCCGCCTTAAGGCTCTGCACCTCGCCCTCGCGCAAGACACTGGCCGCGCCCTGGGTCGCGTCCCTTAGCATGTCGGCGAAATCGCCCGATTTGGCTTCGGCGGCGCCGGCGAAGCTGGGAAGCGTGTCCTGGCTCGCGATCTTTTGATAGGCGTTAACGGCTTCGGTGAAATTGATCGCCATGACATCACTCCCGGGTCCTACGACCTCGTGGCTGTTTGCCTTCTTGGCGATCCGCCGGTGGCCTTTCTGGCCACCGCATAGGGTTCGGCGCGCGACTAGCGCAATAGTTCGAGCGCGGCTAGCGCAGTAGTTCGATGGTCTGCTGCAACATGCGGCGCGACGCCTGCAAGACTTTCAGGTTGGCCTCGTAACTGCGCTGCGCCTCGCGCATGTCGGCCATTTCAATCAAGGAATTGACGTTGGAGGTACTTACGTAGCCAGTCGGATCGGCGGCCGGATGGTTGGGCTGATAACGGCGGCCGAAGTCGCTAGGGTCGCGCGATATCCGCCGCACGTCCACCAACTCCACGCCCAATTCCCGGTTCAGCACACCGCCAAAGGTAACCAGCTTACGCCGGTAAGGATCCTCCTCCGGCGTCAGCGCGGTCGAACCCGCGTTGGCCACGTTCTCGGAGATGACGCGCAGGCGCGTGCCCTGCGCCTTCATGCCGGAGGCCGCGACATCCAGGGATTTCATAAGATCGGACATACCAACAGGCTCCTCAAGCCAAGCCACATGCCAAGGATCAACCGCCGCCGCGCAAGATGGTGCGGAACATGTCCATGTGCTTGCGGTACAGGTTGGTCATAAGCTGGTATTCGCCCTGAGTCTTGGCCACCTTCATAAGTTGCTCTTCAAGGACAACCGAGTTACCCGTGGGCGAGGTTTCATATGTATTCTTCTGATCTCCAATCCGCCCGGGCCCACTGCGAAAGGCGGTGCCGGACATGTGCGCGGCATTGGTCCGCTTGGGGTCGACGGGTTCCAGACGGCGGCGCAAAACGCTAAGGAACTGCCCCTCGTCCAGATCTTGCGGCACATAATTCGGCGTATCGGAGTTGGCCATGTTTCGGGCAAGCACGTTTTGGCGCTGTCCCAGCCAGTCCATACGCTTGGAGATTACGGCGAAGAGGTTCAGTTTGCCGTCCATTCCGCTCCCAGTGGCCATTACGGCCGTTATAGCTTTCCCCCGTGGCGGCATTATCAAGGAAACCTTGTTAAAATTAGGTGAAATCGTATAAAATGATTCTCTAATGCGCCCCGTTAGGGAGGTCCTTTCTATTCAAGGACTTGGGGAAAGGGGGCCGGCACAGGAGGAGCCGGGATGCTCTATTTAACACGTAAGATCGGTGAATCGGTCATTATCAACGATGAGATCGAGGTCACGGTCATAGAGGTTCGGGGCAAATCGATTAAGCTTGGGTTTACATTTCCCGAGCACGCGACCGTGTTGCGCCGCGAAATATTCGAACGGATCCAAGAGGAGAACCGTGCCGCCGGCGCGAATAGAGGGTCGCTGGCCGGGACCGGCGAACGCAAGGCCGGCGCCGGGGGCGCCTAGGGCCTAGCCGGGCCTGGAAACGGTCTCTTCTTAGCGATATATCCCGGCGGGACCGTGCCGCTAAACCATTCATTAAGCATGTATCGTCACCATTGAAGGCTGTGCGGCGCGCACTCGCGCCGACCCCTGGTTAACCGCCAAGAGGACAGCCCGCCTTGGTCGACGACTTGCTTCCATCTAGATCCCCGGAAAATCCGCCGGTACCCGCCTCCCCGGTCGCGGTGGCCCTGGGCGGCGACGGCAGCCCGCGCCGCCCGTCCCGGGTGATCGCGAAAGGCCGGGGCGCCGTGGCCACCCAAATCCTCGAAATCGCCTTCGAGCGTGGCATCAAGGTGCGGAGCGACGCGGATCTGGCCGAAATCCTGGGCGCGGTCGAACTGGACAGCGAAATTCCCTTGGAAGCCCTGGCCGCCGTCGCCGAAATCCTCTCCTACGTGTACAGAAGCCAGGCCGCCCTATCGCGGGAAGAGCCCCGATCGTGACCGCCCCCGGACATATTTCCGCCGAGATGGAGTCGATTAGCGCCGCGATCCGCCAGGCCCATGAAGTCCTCGATGCCGATGGGCTTATCGACATGAGCCCCATCGAGATTCAGGTCAACGATCTCTGCGACCGCCTGGAGAAGCTGCGAGGTAAGCAGGGCGCCGCGATGCAGCCGCGGATACTCGCCCTAATCCATGAGTTCAGCCAACTGGGCACCCTGATCGAGGCCCGGCTAGAAAGCTTGCGCGGCGGCTTGCGGCAAACCGGCACCCAGGACCGGGGTCTGTCCGCCTACGAACAGGCCGCGCACAGCGGCAAGCCGAAAAGCTAGCACCATGGAGTTCGAAACCTACCTTCGGTTCCTGGCCGTTCTGGTTCTGGTTCTGGTCCTGATCGCCATGTGCGCCTGGGCCGCGCGCCGTTTCGGCCTGGGCGGCGCCCTGGCGGCCACCAAGGGCGGATCGAAACGCCTGGCGATTGTCGAGGTCAAGGTCATCGATGCCAGGCGCAAGCTGGTCCTCTTAAGCTGCGACACGAAAGAACACCTGGTCTTGCTGGGGCCCAATCAAGATCTCTTGATCGAAAGCGGTATCGCGCCGCCCCCGATCGGCGACGGGACGCGCAAGGTGCCCGGCCGCGAAACCCCGCCGGAGAGCGCCGCCACATGATCCAATCCTGGCTTTCGCGCGCGCTCCCGCCCGGCATTTTCCTTATCGCCGTCTTGGCGCTGCTTGCGGCCGAACCGGCCCTGGCCCAGACCTTCCAACTCGACCTGGGGCCCGAGGCCCAAGGATCGACAGCCAACCGCATGATCCAGCTCATCGTCCTGATCACGGTTCTAAGTCTGGCGCCTTCGATCCTGGTCATGGTGACATCGTTCACGCGGATTGTCGTCGTGCTGTCGTTTCTGCGCAGCGCCCTGGGAATTCAGCAGACGCCGCCGAATTCGGTCCTCATAAGCCTGGCTCTCTTCCTCACCCTGTTCATCATGATGCCGACTTTGGAGATCATCTACGACGAGGCGATCCTGCCCCTGCTCGCCGAGGACCTGACTGAAATAGAAGCGGTAGAGATAGCCTCCGCGCCGGTCCGCGACTTCATGCTCGGCCATGTGCGCGAACAGGATCTGAAGCTGTTCATGGATTTGGCGAAAAGCGAACCCATCGCGAGCCCGGAGGAAACCCCCATGCGCTCGCTCATTCCGGCGTTCATGATCAGCGAACTGCGCCGTGCCTTCGAAATCGGATTCCTGTTATTCCTGCCGTTCATCGTTATCGACATGGTTGTCGCCTCGACGCTCATGTCCATGGGCATGCTGATGCTGCCGCCGATCATGATCTCCCTGCCTTTCAAGCTGATCTTTTTCGTCCTCGTGGACGGCTGGCATCTGGTCGCCGGCAGCTTGGTTCAAAGCTTCGGTTGAGTGCCTTAGGGTGGACACCCAAGCCTAGCGCCGCGACGACCGTCCATTAGGTTCTTTACGCGCCGCCCGTCGTCCCGGACTCTATCCGGGGTCTCTCCTTGAAGCGGGGTCCGAACTGGGCGAAGGCCCGGGATCGAGTCCTGGGCAAGGGCTTTGCGCTAGTTCGCCCGTGCCGACTGATAGCGATTGCGGTAGCTGACCATGAATTCCTCGGCCTTGTTTACCGCCGCGAGTTGCTCCGCGATCGAGAGGCTGGACTCCTTGGCCGCCCCATCGGCTAGCAGCGCGAAAGTCTGGCCGTCGGGACCCGCCGCCATGGCTTCCTTGTAGGCCTCGCCCAGGGCCGCCAGGTCGGCATCTTCGCCGGACAAGGTCAGAGCGATCGCCAGATCGGAGACGTTCCGGCTGTCTTGTTTCGTGAGAAGCTGATCGGCGCGCGGCTTTTCCGGCACCAGTTGCTTCAGGACCACCGCCACCGAGCGCCAATCCGCCTGAACCCAGAGAATGTCCGCGCGCAAGCGCAACGCTTCGGGATAGGGATCCTTGTTGATCAATTTCAGGGCTTCCTCGTAGCGCGAAAGCCGCGACAGGGCGCGCGCGCGAAGGTACAAGCGGCGCTGCTTCAGGTCTTCGGGCAGGCCGGATTCCTCGCTGAGACCGAGCACCGCGATCGCCCGCTCGGGCAAATCGTCGAGCAAATGGAGCGCCGCGACCCGGGCTCCGGTCTCGGCCTTTTCCTCCCCGGATAGCCTGAACTTTATTTGTGCAGTCAGTAGTTCCGCCGCGCGCGGCAGCAGGTCGACCTCGACCAAGCGGTCGGCCAAGCGCGTGAGCATCTTGTCACCCTTGACACTGGGTGGCGATAACTCCTTGAACTCCTCATAGAGCGCGAGCGCGCTGAGCGGGGGCAGATCCGCTCCTTCCTCGCCGGCGACGATGTCGAAGAAGACCTCGCGCATGCGCTTCGCCACGTCGCGGGCGAAGCGCGAACTTGGGGCGCTCGCCGTCGCTTGCCGAAAGGCTCCGAGCGAATCGCGGTATCGGCCCTGAATGAAATAAAGGTCTCCCAGTCGCTGCAACAGGGCGATTTCGATGGAATCTCCGCGCCACGCGAAACGCAACCTTTCCAGTTCCTCAATCGCTTCTTTAGCGGTTATTGATTTTTCCGCGACCGCCAAATCGAGCAGCGCCAGGCGGGCCCTGGTTTGGGATGGAGGATGATCGCTGAACCGCACGACGCTCCGCCAAAGAGAGCGCGCCTTTTCCGATTGATCTTTTTTCAAATAGCGATAGCCGGTCAACACGGCGATCTGAGATTCCTCGTCGCGGTTCGGCTTGTCGCTTAGGGCCAGAGTCAAATATCCCGACGCGGCGGTCAGGTTGTTCAGCGCCATTTCCGCTTCCGCGGCCGTGAGCCACAGCCGCATGCGCACACGGTGTGGATAATCCGCGATCAGATGCGCGTTTTCGGCCAGCTTCTTCGATGCCACGTCCCAATCGAAACCAATGGCGGCCATCGCCCCGTTCCAAAGCTCGGCCTCGGCTTCCCCGCTCAGGCTGGGATCGAACAAGTCCTTGGAGGCGGCGCCGTAATCGCCGCCTAGAAAGGCCGCGACCCCGCGCATGAGGCGGGTTTCGGGATCGAGAGGTGTGTCCGGGTCCAAGGCCCGGCCAACATTCAGGAGGCCCGCGGCCTCGCTCGCGAAACCGTGGGCGAAATAGAACCGGGCGAGATCCAACCGCGCGATGGGCCGCAGCACCGGGTCGGTTTCCGCGAGCGCCGCCTGCAAGCCATGACGAACGGTTACGAAACCGCCGTCCCCGCGTCGGCGCCACGCGGGAAGATCGAACAGGCGCGGCCCAACCGCCGGCCGGCGAACGTTGGATTTCAAGAGCGCCAGGGTCGCCCCCTTGGATACAACGAGTCCCTTGGGATGGGTGATGCGGACGCCGGTACCGGCAAGGCCCACCCGCAGCTCGCTGTCCGCGACCTCAATCGCCAAGCCCTGGAAGCTGCGCAGGGCGCGAAATTGCGTGAATGCTTGGGCGGATGCCAGTCCTTGCTCCGCGATCAACGCCGGCACCACGATCATGTCCGCTCCGGAATCCGGATCCTCGAAAGATACCGGGTGGCCGGGCGACTGGATCGCGAAGTCAATCCGCGATCCGGTCCGGCCATCTTCGATCGCGATCTCAACCGACGACGTGGAGCGCGGAGAGCGCGGCCAAAGTTCCATTACCCAGGTGGTGCCGTCGCGGGCGATCTTCGGCACCATGATTGGCGGCGGCGTCATGCGTATCAGGGTCGCGTTCGGGGCCGCGAACTGTTCGATCGGCATCATTTCCGGGGCCAGTTCCGCCAGCCCCTCGGTGACATCGCCCGGCGCGGCGCGATCGAATACCAGCCACAGGTGCGGTCCGCGCCGGTACACCGCCAAGGCGGTCTCGGCACTCCATTGGAACAGGAGGTTGTTCATGGTCTGCGGCACACCGTCGAAGAAATTAATGGCGCTGTTGTCGAGCATGCTCAGCCCTTGATCGGCGACAACCAGCAGAGTGCCGCGCCTGGCCCCGTCAAGCGCCTTAACGGGCGCGGCAGCGGGTTCCCCGCCCGTAACGGTAGCGGGTTCCCCGCCCGGACCGGCGGCAGCCGCCTTGGCCGGCGGCGAGGACGCGCCACGGTTCCCCTTCTCGCGCGCCGCATTGGATTTCGCGGCGGGCTTTCGCGGTTTGGCACGGGGCGGACTCGGCGGCGTCTCGACAACCGGCGGCAACTCGACCACCGGCGGCGCGGCGGCCGCTTGAGGTTTCTCGCGCTCGATCTCCCCAGGCCGGGGAGCGGCTTCCAATAGAGACAGCGGCGCGCCCAGGCTTGCCGGGGACCCGGAGCCCTGTTCCCCAACACCGGCTTGCGCCGCGACCGGGGCGGGTGGCGGCACGAAAGGCGGCGCGGAGGGGGGCGAGGCCAATGCCTTCTGGGGCACCGCCGGGACCGCCGAAGCTTTTTCCTCGGATGCCACGGGAGCAGGTTTCGCGACCCCCGCCGGCTTAGCCGGTTTCGCCGATTTCTTGGCCCTAACCGGCTTCGCCGGTTTCGCGTCCAGCGCCGTATCCTGCTGAAGTATATCCAGGACGGTCGAGGATCCGCTTTCCAAGAGCCGTACTTTAGCGCCGGGACCGATCTTGACGACGACATTCAGGCCTTGCGCGCCTTTGTCCTGGGTAACGCCGAGAACGCCGGGCGGCGGGTCCTTGCGCACCCGGCTGAGATCGAGTTCCCCCGCACGATCGAAAATCAGGCGCGTCTGTCCGGGTGTAGTCTCCAACTCGACCCCAACCGGTTTCGACCAATCGAATACCAGACGGTCGAATCCCGGATGCTCGCCAACCCGCACCTTCACCCGTTCCGCGGCCATCGCGGAGGACACGGCCAGAAGAAGAGCGAGGACCGATCCCAATCTTAAAGTGAGGGTTAACGATAAACGCATGTTCTAGGGTCCTTGCGACGCGACCTCGTGGATCACGATGTCAATGCGGTTGTCGAATCTATCCGCGGCCCCGGAAGGCCCCGGAATGGAGAAATTTCCTTGGCGCGAAGCGCCATAGCCCCGCGCCACGATCTGGCCGCGATACCCAGCCTCGACAAGGTCGCTGGCAAGCGCGGACGCCCGTGCCAGGGACATGCCCCAGCCCTGAGATTCCGGGTCGCGTCCACCCGCGTGCGCGCTATGGCCGTGGATCTCGACTAAGTTGTCGAGGCTCTGCACTAGGCGGCTGAGCGCGTAGACCACCGTGTTCGCACGCCGGGGAATCGCCGTTTCCTCGCCAGGGAAAAAAGCCGCCGCCGGAAGACTGAGCACCGTGCGGCCCTCGGCGCGCCATACCACGCCGGCGGATAGCGCCGGTTCGGCTGCCAGCCGCTGCTCGACCACCGGAGTCAGGTAATCGAGATCGGTGCCAGGCGGCGGATCGGCCTGTTCGATCTGAAATTCCTCGGCCGGCTTAGCGCCCTCGCGCGCCTGCACGGAATCCATTTCCCCGGCCAAGGAGCGGACCAGATTTTGCCATTTGAAAAGATCAACGGCGGACATGGAAAACAAGAGCACGAAGAACGCCAGCATCAAGGAGACAAGATCGGTGAAGGTGACCATCCAGGCGTCGCCGATGCCGCGGCGAACGCCCGCGTTGACATCGCTCAAATACGATTTCCAGGCTGACGACGGCGCGGCCGGGGCTTCCTCGATCTCGTCGCTCATGGCTCGGCCCGCCCAGTGGCCGGCCGTCCCGCGGGCGCTACTTCGAGGGACCGCGCTTGCGGTACCGCGTCGGTACGCAGCCGCAAGACGAACCAAACCGTGCCCGGCACCCCAGGCCGCAGGCCGATCGACAGGGCCGTGTGGGGAATGGATTGACGGATCAGATAGCGCGCCACGGTCTCGCCGCGCTGGACGGATCGCGCGGTATCGCCACCACCGGCATCCGGGTTTCCGGCACCCGGAGACGTGGCGCCGTCGGTACCGTGCTCGAACGCCAGTTCGTATTTCATGATCCGGCCCGGGTCGCGCATCAAGGCCCGCGCCAAACGGCGGATCAGAATCTTGCGCTCGGGTCGGATATCGGAGGTTCCGGGCCGGAAAAGCTCGCTCGCCGGCAATTCGACGGTCATCACGGTCGCCCTGGCCGTTTTCTTGACGCGCGCGGAGGGTACGAACGATTCAAACAAGCTGCCGATCTCATTCGTTAGATCCTGGGGCAAAGGCAATACGCCGAGCGACGCGGCCGCCGAGTCGGCGTCTCGGGGCGTTTGAATGGGACCGCGAAAGGCGCGGTTGACGCTGTCCAGAACAGCCTCTGTCTTTTGCGATTCGAAATTCGACATCGCGTTCAGCAGGATAAAGAAGGCGAGGAGAATGAGGTTCAGGCTGAGCAACAGGACGATGTGATTTTCGCCGCCCTGTTTACCCGATAGCTGCGCCGATTTGGCCATGGCGGCTAATCAAAGCTGGCCATGAGCGCATCGATGTCTTCCTGACTCATCGCATTGCCGGGCAGTTGCGGACCGTTCATGAGTTCCTCTTCGCTGGCGGCCTCGGGAACCGCGTCCGGGACCGGTTCCACCGGCTCGCGGGTTTCGCGCTTAGGCTCGGGAGCCTTCTCCCCGAAAGCCTCGAGCAAGCCGGAAACCCTGTCTTCCACATCTTGCAAGACCTTCACGATCTTGGTGATGCGCTGACCGGTTATATCCTGGAAGCTACATGCCTCGTAGATTCGTGTCACCGCGTCGGCAAGGGGAGCCGCGGCCTCCGGCTCCATTTCGGCGCTCGCCGCCTCGATCGTGTCGACGGCCTCGAAGATCTCGTTGGTGGCGTGTTCGGTGGCGCCGACAATGGCCGATAATTCATCCGAGGCGGTCGGGATGAACTTGGAATTGATCTCGCAAGCGCGAAGAGAAGAAATATCCGCCTTGGCCGTGGCGATGAACTTGGCCAGCGCTTCTATATCTTCATGCAACTTGACATTGATTCCCGACTTGTCCCCGGAAATCGAGTTCAGGACGCTTTCGACGACCTCGGCGATATCCGCCGGGTCGACTCCGGCGCCAGGCTTACCCAACGCCGCGAGCCGCGATTCCACATCCGTGTTCTTAGTCGAGACCGCCATAAAGGCGCCTTAGAAGTTGCCCAGGACCGCGGACAGCTTGCCCTTGAGCGTGGCCGCGTTGAACGGCTTGACAATGTAGTTGCTGACGCCCGCTTCCTTGGCCGCGATCACATTCTCGCTCTTGCTTTCCGCCGTGATCATGATGAAGGGCATCTCCTTCAGCTTCACGTCGGCCCGGACTTCCTTGAGCAGTTGCAAGCCGCTCATGGGCTCCATGTTCCAGTCCGAGATAATCAGCTTGAACTCCTTGTCGCGCAGCTTTTGCAGCGCGCCACTGCCATCGGTCGCCTCATCGACGTTGTCGAAACCCAGTTGTTTCAACAAATTCCTAATAATCCTGAGCATGGTCTTGTAGTCATCCACAATCAGAATGGGCATTTTCATTTCGACGCCAGCCATGGGTTACTCCTCGATTCCGGCGGAACGCGGCAAAGGTTCCCGCCCTTCATTAGAACTTCGGAAATCATAGCTAAACGGTGTTAAGACTATCTAAAACCGTGGGGATTTCCGCCGAATAACCGGCTTTGATTCCGGGGGAAAGAAAGACGGCAAGCGGTAAAACGGCCAATCGGCCGGCGTCACGGTCCCGCCGGCCCGCTAGGGCGCCGTCCGTTTTCCAGTATGCTACCCGTTTTCGGGCAGCCTTCGGCGCTGCGCCAATTCCGTCGTGATGGTCTTGGCTTTTTCGGCGTTCATCTTCGCCAGTATCGGCGCGATCTTCCGCTCCTTCATGCGCGCTATCACCGGCAGAAGAACCTCCAGTTCGAGTTCCTCGAAGATCCGCGCCGCGCTCTTGGGCTTCATATTCTCGTAAATCTTCACGAGGCTTTCATATTGGTTTTCAGTTTTTTCTTTGTGCTCATTCAGCAGATCTTCGATGACCTTCTGTAGGCTCTTCAACCCAGCCACTTTTTCTTCAATCCGGCGTTCCGCCGCTTGCAAGAGGACCTCGCGCTCCTCCAGGCTCCGCGCGCGCAACTCTATCTCCTCGCGCCGCTCGGAAAGCGATTGCAGAAGGTTTACTTCCTCGTCGGTCATGGTCAGGGGATCGGGCGGCAACTGGAAAACCCCGTCCGGCGCGGTGCCGGAATCCACTGGGGCGGCGCTGTCCCCGGCATCGCCCGCCTCGCCTCCCGCGGCTGGCTCCGCGCGCCAGAGCTCGAATTGCTGGGGCTCGCCTTGGGTCTCCTGGGCCATGGCCGCGAAACCTTGCCACACATCGCCCAGGCGCGCCGCCAGAGCCAGGCCGGCGACGGCCACCAGGACCGGCAGAAGGCGGACCCGCTTAATCATGCCCGGTCACCTCGGCTCCCATCATCAACGCATCCCCTGCAAGGATTTGAGAAGGCTGGCCTCCTCCGGTTCGGGCTCGCGGTTTGCGACGCGCGGCCGGGTACCGGCCGGCGCTGCCTGGCGGAGGGGGATGCTGGGGCTCGCGGCCGCGGCCGGCGCGCTCGCTTGGGGCGCGCGCGCGGCCACGATGGAGGTATCGAGGCGCTGCGAGAGCGTCTCGGCTTTTTCGATCAGGAACGCGAGTTCATCGACACGGCCGGAGGACTGATTAAGCCCCTGCCGCAGTCGCTCCCCTACCTCAACCGCATGGGTGCGCAAATCCTCGAGCCCAGCGCGCGCGTGATCCGTCGCCTCGATCAAGCGCGCGATAACGGCCTCCATCTCGCCCTTGCTATCGCGCAATCGATTCAGCTTTCGATTTAGGGAAACCGCATGGACGATGGTCGCCATGAGCAGGATCGCGATCAGCACATCAAGACCGGTCGAGAAGGTGAAATCAGGACTCATTCCGTTTCGGCGTCCTTTTGGCGCATAATCTTTCCGGCGATCTTCACCGCGATATTGTTGTTATTACGCCCCATATTCCCGGAGAACAGCGGGATCTCGCCACACCTCATTTCGACCGCCGAGTTCGGGGAGCAGTTGAGCTCCAGGCGGCTGCCCGGAACCCAGGACAGAATATCGCCCAGCGGTAGTTCCACTTCGTCCAGCACCCCCTGCAGAGGAACCTCGGTTCGCCAAAGCTCCGCCGACAAGTGGCTTTCCCAGATCGAATCGCGGCCAAACTTCTCACCCATGAACATTTGCAGCAGAAGCTCGCGTACCGGCTCCAGCGTCGCATAAGGAATAAGGAGTTCGATCCGGCCCCCACGGTCTTCCATGTCGACTCGCAAAGTGACCACGACAGTCGCATTGGCGGCCCGCGCGATGGTGGCGAAGCGTGGATTCGTCTCCAGACGCTCAAAACGGAACGTCGTCGGCGACAAGGGGTCGAACGCGGCCGAAAGATCTCCGAGCACGACGTGAACCATTCGCTCGACCAGGTTACGTTCGATGGTCGTGTAAGGCCGGCCCTCGATGCGCATGGCGGCGGTTCCGCGCCGGCCCCCGAGAAGCACGTCGACGATGGAATAGATCAGGGCACTATCCACCGTCATCAGGCCGAAATTATCCCATTCCTCGGCCTTGAATACCGCAAGCATCGCCGGCAGGGGAATCGAGTTCAGGTAGTCGCCAAAGCGTGCCGAAGAGATATTATCGAGGCTGACCTCGACGTTGTCCGATGTGAAATTCCGCAGCGAGGTCGACATCATGCGCACCAGGCGGTCGAACACGACCTCAAGCATGGGCAGGCGTTCATAGGATACCAGGGCCGAGTTCAGGATCGCCTGAATGCCCGACTTGTCGCCGTCTTCCAGGTTGTCGCCGTCGACGCCCAGCAGGCTGTCGATCTCGGTTTGATCTAGAACACGGGTGGAACCGGCACTGCTTTCGCCGGTATCTTCGCCGGCATCGCCATCGTCATCCGCCATGGCCTCCCATTCGGCCATCATGGCTTCTTGATCGACGTCGCCTCCACCTTCTTCTGTTTCGATATCGTCCGCCATTACATCAATTGTTCCCTTGCCCAATTATGACGGCGAGGCCTTGAAAAGCTCCAAACCCCGCCGGCGGGCCTGCTATTGGATCAGCATCTCGCGAAACAGAACGTCCTTGACCTGCGCGGGCCTGGCCGCGGAAGCGACGCGAAGCAGCAGTTCCTCGCGCAAACGTTGCAAGCCCGCGGAACCCTGCAAGTCCTCGACCCGTAGCTCGCGCAAATAGACCTGAAAGCCATCGACCACGCGGGGCATGACCCCCTCCAGGAGCGTGATATCCTCCTCGGTGCCTAGCTCGAGGCTGATCGATATCTTCAGATATCCGGTCTTGCGCCCGGTCGAGTTCAGGTTGACCAGCATTTCGGGCATTTCGAAATACACCGCCGGACCGGCCGGGGCCTCCGCCAGTTCTTCCGTGCCCTCTTCTTCAGCGATGCCCAGGTACGGGTCCAGCAGGCCGGTGAAATAGGCACCGGCGCCGCCGCCAATCAGGAGAAGAATCGGCAGAGCTATGAAAAGAATAAGCTTCTTTCCAGGCATCTTGCCCGTTGGCTTCTGTTCCTCGGCGCCTTCTGGGGATTCTTCTTCCGTTGCAGGATCTTCGGCCGCGGCTTCATCGGTCATTATAGAAAGACTCACTGATTATCAGAGGCTTATTCAGCAAGCAGCCTAAATTGCCGCGGTTAATAACTAGTTTAGGATGCCGCTTGCCGGCGCCGCATGAGCCGGCAATCCGGCAAAAAATGCCGGGCAAGCGGTGCCAAAGCCGCCGAACGGCAAATCCCGCGTGGCGGAAGGCTTCGCGCAGACGCGGCAAATGGCGGTTTAGCGCCAGTATCGTATCCTGGCACGCCTCCTGCATCGTGGGGCTTGCTAGGCCAACGACCGGCCGCCATGGGCGGCACCCTCCGCCGCCTGGCGTTCGGCAACCGGAGACTTACCGCCAAAAATGGAAAATTCACTATCCATTGTCCTATCGCGGCAGGGCGTTCTGGCCCGCCAAATGAACGTAATCGCGACCAACCTCGCGAATACCAACACATCCGGCTTCAAGGCGGAGTCGATGATTTTCTCGGAGTTTCCGGAACCTACATCCGATTCCGGCCCGCCGCTGAGCATGGTTCACGACGTCACATTCCTTCGCGACATGTCCGAAGGCACCATGAAATCGACCAACAATCCCTTGGACCTGGCCATTTCAGGCGATGGGTTCTTCGCGGTGCAGGCCCCGCAGGGCGAGCGTTTCACCCGCCTCGGCGCCTTCCAGCTCGATAATCAAGGGCAGATCGTCACCTTGAGCGGCGCGCCGGTGCTGGGCGCCGGCGGCGGGCCCATCACGGTTCCGCAGGGAACCAACACGATCTCCATCACACGCGATGGCACGGTTTCGGCCGATGCGGTCGAGATCGGAAAGCTGCGGATCGCGAAGTTCGAGGAACCCCGCGCGCTCTCCAAGGACGGCAGCGGTTTGTACGACCCCAAGGGCCAAACGCCGCAGCCCGCGGACGACGCCGAGATCCTGCAAGGCGTTATCGAAGGATCGAACGTCAAGGGCGTCGCCGAAATGACCCGCATGATCGAAGTGGTGCGCAGCTACCAATCGGCCGGGAAAATGGCCGAGAACGAGCATAAGCGCATCCAAGACGCCATCGACATAATCGTCGGCAACTAAAGGATCCGGCACCATGAGATCACTAAGCATCGCGGCGACTGGAATGTTGGCCCAACAGCTCAACGTCGAGGTCATCTCGAACAATATCGCGAACATCAACACCACCGGCTTCAAACGCCAGCGGGCTGAATTTAACGACCTGCTGTACCAAGACCTGTTGCGCGCCGGCACCTCGTCCTCGGATACCGGAACCGTGGTTCCCTCGGGAATTCAAGTCGGTCTGGGCGTGAAGCCGGCCGCGACTTACCGGATTACCGAACAAGGCGCCTTGAACATTACCGACAACCCGCTCGACCTGGCGATCAACGGCAAGGGTTACTTCGCGGTCGAACTGCCCAACGGCGATACCGCCTATAGCCGGGCTGGATCCTTGGGCCGCAGCCCCAACGGCGATCTGGTCACGACCAACGGCTTTATCGTCCAGCCCGGCATCACGATCCCGGACGACGCCGTGGCGATCACCATCAACGCGCAGGGCGAGGTCCTGATCACCCTGGACGGGCAAACCGCGCCTAGCAACGTCGGTCAGCTTCAACTCGCCACCTTCCCGAACGAGGCCGGGCTGCAAGCCATCGGCAATAGCATGCTGCTGGAAACCCGCGCCTCGGGCTCGGCGACTCTGGCGGCGCCGGGAAGCGCCGGATACGGCTCGATCCAGCAAGGCGCCTTGGAAGGCGCGAACGTCAATATCGTGGCGGAGATCACCAACCTGATCACGGCACAACGCGCTTACGAAATGAACTCACGGGTTATTCAGGCTTCGGACGAGATGATGTCCTCCGTGAACCAACTTCGATAACTAGTTGAACTAAAATGACAAAGCTTAGAAATTTCGTGCCGTCATCGATCCTCGCGCTCGCGGTCCTGCTCCTGCCGCCATCGGCATGGACGGGCAGCGGCGCGGCGGCGTCCACGGCGGTGGCGCCATCCGCTCCGGTCCTGCTCAAGTCCCACGCGATCGTCGACGACACGGTGGTTCGCCTGAGCGATTTGTTCGAAGGCCTGGATAGCCCCGGTCAATCGCTCGGCCAGACCAGAATCGCCCGCGCACCCGAACCGGGACAAAGTGTCGAGGTGAAGGCCCGCTGGCTGCAAGCGGTCGCGCGCGCCTATGCCCTGCCTTGGCGGCCCGCTTCGCGCTTCGACAAGGTCACGGTCGAGCGGGCCAGCCAAGTCATCGAAGGCAAGCGTATCGAGGCCGCGGCCATCGACGCCCTGGCCGATCGGGGTATATCGGGCAACCTATCGATCGTCTTCGACAACCCGGCGATCGCGATACATTTGCCGACCGACGTGCCCGCCAGCCTGGCGGTCGCCAATTTCACCTACAACTCCAACAGCGGGCGCTTCACCGGCCAGATTGTCGCCCCGGCGGAAGGCCGCGCCCTGGCGCAGTCGACGGTCACCGGGCGCGCGGTCGAGATGACGGAAATTCCCGTCCTCGTCCGCAGGATCGAGCCGGGCGAAGTGATTGCTAAAAGAGACATCCAATGGATTTCCACGCGCGTTGACCGGCTTAGCCGCAACACCGTGTCTTCCCAGGATCGTCTTTTGGGCAAGAGTCCCCGGCGCCCTTTGCGGCCGGGTGAGCGAATCTTGAGCGCCGATCTGCGCGAACCCCTTCTGGTCACGAAGAACAGCATCGTGACCATTCGCCTGGCTAATTCGCGCATGGTCCTGACCGCTCAGGGCCGGGCCCTGGACCAAGGCGCCGTCGACGACGTGGTCCGCGTCATGAACACGAAATCCAAGCAAATCATCAGCGCCACGGTGGTGGAATCCGGCCTGGTTCAGGTCTACGCCACCATAATGGCCGGTATCGATGTGGAGGGCCGGAAATGAGCTTCTCAACCCCTAGCGCGGCGGCGGCGAGATATCGTCCTGGCATTGCCCGCGCGCTCGCACTTACGATTCTCGGACTAAGTCTGGCCGGGTGCAACGCACTGACTCGCCTGTCGCAGGTCGGCCAGGAACCATCCTTGGCCAAGATCGAGAATCCCGCGGCCTTGCTCGACAACCGGCCAATCACCATGCCGATGCCGGCGCCGGTGCATGTCGACCGGCAGGCCAATTCATTGTGGCGGCCTGGGTCGCGGGCCTTCTTGAAGGATCAGCGCGCGGCGTCCATCGGCGATATCCTGACCGTGATCATCGAGATCGAGGACGAAGCCACGATTTCCAACACGACGGAACGCACCCGCACCGCCGGGGAAGACGCCGCGGCCAGCAGCCTTCTAGGCTATGAGGCGAGCCTGGGCGCGATTCTTCCCGAAGCCGTCGACCCCACCAGCTTGATCGATCTGTCGAGCAATTCGAACACCCAAGGTTCAGGCAGCGTCAACCGGGACGAAGAAATCAACCTGCGCATCGCCGCCTTGGTGACCCAGGTTCTGCCCAACGGCAACTTGGTGATCGCCGGGCGCCAGGAGGTCCGCGTCAACTTCGAGGTTCGCGAATTGCAGATCGCGGGCATGATCCGGCCGGAGGACATCACCTCCATCAACACGATCTTCTACGATCAAATCGCCGAGGCGCGTATCGCTTACGGCGGGCGGGGCCAGCTTACCGACGTGCAGCAGGCGCGCTACGGCCAGCAGATCTACGACATCCTGTGGCCGTTCTAGGGTCTTTCCGCTTTTCCTGGAAACACCCTAGGTTCTGGTCCTATTCGTCGCGGTGGGTCCGCTCCTGCCGCTCGTGGTACTCCTGCGCCTCGATGGACAAGGTCGCGATCGGGCGGGCCTCCAAGCGGCGCAGGCTGATCGGTTCCTTGGTATCCTCGCAATACCCGTAGGAGCCGTCCTCGATTCGCTTCAGGGCCGAATCGATCTTGGATATCAGCTTGCGCTCGCGATCCCGGGTCCGCAGCTCCAAGGAGCGATCGGTCTCAAGCGAGGCCCGGTCGGCCAGGTCGGCCTCCGACTGGGGCTCCTGCTTCAGGTTCTGGATGGTTTCATTGGAATCCGCCAGCAGCTCGTCCTTCCAACGCAAGAGCTTGCGTTGGAAATAAGCCCGCATAACGGGCCTCATGAACTTTTCCGTCTCCTTGGGGCGATACCCCTTCGGTACGGATACCGGCTTCTTCATGCTCATCCCGCGCCTGTGAAATCAGCGATGCAGGCGCGGAGTATATGGAATTTGACGCGCCGGACAAGCATCTGAATGCCTGGAAGCGCCACTCACACATAATTGAATTTAAAGGTAAAAAAAGGTCCGGGGCCGGACCTGTTAGCGGTCTAGCTTGGCCAATTCAACCGCGGCCCGCAGCTCGATATCGTTCAGGATTTCCGCCAACCTGGGGTCGCGGACCTGGGCCCGCCCGGCGGCCGCCTGGGTAGCCAATCGCTGGATCGCCCCAGCCGTTAAGCGCCCCTCCAGCAAGGCCAGACGCAGCTCATCCAAGCGGTCCAGCAGCTCCTCGCCGCGGCGCCGGCCCTGGGTATTCGGATCGGTCTCGCCGGCCGCTTCCTGCAGCGCCAGGAGAGCATCGACCGCGGGCGGCGGCGTGGCGGCGCCGAGAGGGCCGGCAGGGTGCGCATCCGCCCCGGCAAGCGCCTTGAAAAAGCTGTCTGAATAGCCGGCCCGTCCGCGCGCGCCAGGACGCTTGCTCCCTGTCGCGACGTTTGTGATCCGATCGATCTTCATCCCGACCCCTGGGCAAAATGTGCAGCGGTTACAATGCGGTCCGGCATCTTTAGGATTGGTTAAGACTGCCGGCGTCCAAACTCGCCCAGGAGGCAATAATTGCCGTGCCGGATCCCGCGGCGCGGCGGTTTTCACCAGGCCCCGGGGCCCACGGCCGCCGATTCCCCAGGAAACCGCCCCGGACCGGCCGCCAAGGTCATGGCATGGATTTCGCATATCCCCGCCCATAACGTTTCGAACGAACGGAAGGCCCATGATAGCCAAGCGCACCATGAACGGGTTTACGACGGGGGTCATCCTGGCCGCCGCCTTTTTGATTTATGCCGCCGGCGGCGCGCAAGCACAGTCGCGGATCAAGGATATCGTCGAATTCGAGGGTGTCCGCGACAACATGCTGGTCGGCTACGGCCTAGTGGTCGGGCTCGACGGCACCGGCGACGATCTCGACAGCGCCCCTTTCACCCGCGAGAGCTTGATCGGCATGTTGCAGCGCCTGGGCATCAGCGCGCGCGACGACGATCTCGACACCAACAACGTGGCGGCGGTCATGGTGACCGCCAACCTGCCCCCGTTCTCGCGCCAGGGATCGCGGATCGACGTAACCGTATCCGCCTTGGGCGATTCCGATAGCTTGCTCGGCGGCACGCTTCTGGTCACCCCCCTGCTCGCCGCCGACGGCGAGGTGTACGCCGTCAGCCAGGGACCGGTCGCCATAGGCGGATTCAGCGCCAAGGGAGAAGGCGAAAGCGTCACCAAGGGGGTCCCGACGACCGGGCGAATCCCCAACGGAGCCATCATCGAACGCGAAATCGAATTCGATTTGCGTGAGCTGGGCTCGGTAAAGCTAAGCCTGCGCAATCCCGACTTCACCACCGCCCGGCGCGTCGCGCAGGCGATCAACGCCTTCACCGGCGAACTATCGGCGCGCTCAATCGACCCGGCCACGGTGCAGATGACCGTCCCGCGGCGCTACCAGGGCAATGTCGTGGCCCTGATGACGGATGTCGAACAGCTTCGAGTAAAGTCCGACCAGATCGCGCGCGTCGTGATCGACGAACGCTCCGGCGTCATCGTCATAGGCGAGAATGTGCGTATCAGCACGGTCGCCATCGCGCAGGGAAATCTAACCATCAGAATCACCGAAACGCCCCAGGTCAGCCAGCCGGCACCGTTCTCCAACACCGGCGAAACCACGACGGTGCCGCGCACCGACATAGAGGTCGAGGAAAACAGCGATAGCAGGCTGGCGGTTCTACCGGCGGGCATCACCCTGGAGGAGTTGGTCAACGGCCTGAATTCCCTGGGTGTGGGGCCTCGCGATCTGATCACGATCTTGCAGACGATCAAGGCGTCCGGTGCCCTGCAAGCGGACATAGAGTTGTTGTAATGGAGCCCGGCTCGCTTCCAATCGATATCGGCGCCATCGCGCGGAGCGCGCACGGTGGCGATGCGATGCGCACCGTGGAAAACCTGCGCGGAACGTCGGATCGGAAGTCGATCCGCGAGGCGGCGGAGGAGTTCGAAGCCGTGTTCGTGTCGCAGATGCTGACACCCATGTTCGAAACGCTTGAATCGGACTCCATGTTTGGCGGCGGCCCGGGCGAAGAGATCTACCGTTCCATGATGGTGCAGGAATACGGCAAGGCCATCGCGCGTTCCGGCGGCATCGGCATCGCCGACAGCGTGGCGCGGGAACTGATCAAAATCCAGGAGGACGCCTCAAAATGAGTGAAGGCAATCCAATATCCGAACTGCTCCGGATCATGTCGCGGCTGACCGGCCTATTGGACCAAGAGGCCGAGATGCTTCGGGCCATGAAGCCGACCGAGATCCAATCCCTGCACCAGGATAAGCTGGCGCTAAGCGCCGCCTACGAATCCCAGATTAAGATCCTGAAAGCCAACCCGGCGATGCTGCGGTCGATCCCGGCCGGTCCACGGGCCGAGTTCAAGGCCAAGATAAAGAAGTTCCAGGCGGCCTTGACGGCGAACCAATACGGCCTGCGTGCCACACGCAAGGCCACTGAATGCGCCCTTCAGGCGATCGCGGACGAAGTTCAGGCCAAAACCGAAAACCACGCGGGATACTCGGCGAAGGGCACGGTTGGTTCGCCGGGCGCATACGGCCGAACCTCGGCCCTGGCGTTCGCCTTCGATCAACGCCTCTAGGCCCTGCCACCGTGCCCCGCCGGGGGGCGGCGGTAACGGTTTCTTAAGACTAGAGGGACACAATATAAGTTGTTGATAAACATCATTTATATAGAATTTTAGACATCTAAGACTAGGCGACCAGGAGCTATTATCCGATGCTCATAACCGCCGCGACGCCAACACCGCCAGCGCGGACCGCGACACCTGAAGTCGTGGAAAGCAAGGCGAAGCCCGCGCCCGAAAGTAAGAGGGAAGCGGCCCCGCAGGCGCGCGCGAAATCGGCTCCAACTCCAGAAAGGCCGTCGCAATACCTTCTGGTCTACGACAAGGAACTGAGCCGAACCTTCATTCAGGTTGTCGACCGGGAAAGCGGCGAGGAAATCCTCCGATTCCCGCCCGAGGAATTGGTCCGATTTATCAACAATACCATCGACAACAACCTATCCGGTAGTTCCCCCGGCATGCTGGTCGATCGCTCCGTCTAAAGCCCCCCGCCCCACCGCGTCATTTTCCCAAGCTGCTCCCAAAAATCGACCGCCGGTCCAAACATGCGGGCTGGGCAATTCTTGCCGGCCTAGCGCTGGCATCTTGGCGGTAACTGCCGCCCCCAGACGGGCCGCGGCCGGCTCACAGCCATGCATCGCCTTATATCAAGCGGTTTAACGATGGCCACGGTTGGCATGGCATTCGCATAGGACTGGGGCGGGCAGATAATCGTGCACGGTGTCCTGCCCCGGCGCTTGGGACCGGCCCACCGCCGTTAAGACGCTCTGGAGGCCTTTGGGAACCCATCCATGTCACTGCTAGGCGCCCTTTCCACGACACTGTCCGGGCTTCAAGTCACCCAGGCCCAGATGCAGATCACGTCCAACAACGTCACCAACGTGAATACGGAAGGGTATTCGCGCAAAACCGCCGATGCCCTTACCAGGACCTTGGCCGGCCAGGCAAACGGCGTCCAATTGTCCGACATTCAGCGAACCGTGGACGATCGCTTACTGCGCCAACTCCAGGACCACATCGCGCGCCTCAGCGGCCAGAAGATCCAAGACGGATTTCTGCGGGAGTCTCAAATCCTGTTCGGGTCGCTCGCCGATAACTCCTCGCTCAGCCATAACCTGACCGACTTCGGGTCGGCCTTGGAGGGGCTGAGCACCAATCCCAGCAGCCTGGCCAACCGCAGCAGCACAATTGAATCCGGGCGCCTGCTGGCAAGTCAGCTCAATTCCATGAGCACCAACCTACAACAGATGCGGCAGGACGCGGACCGCCTGATTGAAGACGCGGTCGGAACCGCCAATACGCTGCTAAGCGATATCCATAGGCTCAATAAACAGATCGCCGTGGCGTTCGCGTCCACGGATACGGCCCCGGACCTGGAAGACGAAAGGGACCGCCTGGTCAATCAGCTGGCGAATGAAATCGATATCCAGCACTTCACCCGAAGCTCCGGGGAGGTCGTCATCATGACCGGCGCCGGGCGGACCCTGCTGAACACCGTGCCGGTCACCCTCACCCACAGCGCGGCGGCCATGCTGAGTCCGTCGGTATCCCTGGGAAACGGCATCAACGGGATCCTGATTGGCACCGCCGGGCCCGATATTACCTCGGAAATCACCGGCGGCCGCGTGGGTGGTCTGATCGCGGCCAGGGACCGGGACATGGTCAATCTCCAGGCCCAGATCGACCGGCTTGCCGAAGTTCTGCGCGATACCGTGAACAAGCTGCACAACGACGGCACGGCCTTTCCGCCGCCGCAAACCCTGACCGGAACGCGCACCGTGGCGGCCACCGATTCGCCTTCCATGACCGGCCTGTTCCGCGCGACCGTGGTCGATACGAACGGGGTCACGGTCGAGACCCTCGATATCAACCTCGCCACCCTAGCGCCGAATAATATCGGACAGTTGGTTGCCCAGCTCAACGGCATGACCAACGCAACCGCGTCCATCAATGCCAGCGGAAAAGTCACCGTGTCGGGCACGGGCGCCAATCTCATTACCATCAACGAACTCGACAGCGCGGTCACGACCGGCAACGTCACCTATGGCATGGGCCAGTTCCTGGGGCTCAACGACTTCTTCGACAGCGGCCCGGATTTCACGAGCTATATGAGCGACCGGGTGGCCAGCAATACCGCCGCCATCGGGCTGGCCGGCACGCTGTCGTTCGATATCGCCGGGGCGACAACGAACGTGGCCTACGTGGCCGGCGACAGCCTAACCGATATCGCCAACGCGATTACCGCCGCACTTGGGGGAAGCAACATCGCCGCCAGTGCCGTGCGCGAGGCCGACGGTTACCGCCTCCAGATCATCGACGCGGACAACGACAACTTCACGGTTACGGATTCAGGGACCTTGACCAGCCAGATAAACCTGCGGGCAGGCACCGCCGGAACCGCGCAGCGCATCGCCGTTCGCCAGGCTGTTTTGCAGAACCCCGGCCTGCTCGCCCACGCCGAATCGAGCGGCGCCACCCCCTTGGCCATCGGCGCCATCGCCGTTTCCTCAGGAGATGGCTCGATCGCCCGGTCGCTCGCCGATGCCTTCACCAGCAACCAAACCTTCACCTTGGCCGGCGGTATACCGCAACGGGCCACTACGCTTACCTCCTACGCCGCCGAGATACTCTCGGTCAACGCCGCGCAAGCGAGCGCGCTTGGCGCCCAAATTTCCACCGGCGAGAGTTTCCGCATAGCCCTGGAAAACCAGATCGCGAGCCTCAGCGCGGTCAACTTGGACGAGGAACTCGCCAACATCATCGTGCTCCAAAACGCCTACGCGGCCTCGGCCAGGCTGACGTCCGTGATTTCGGAAATGCTGGACATCCTGATTGAAATAAGCTGACGAGAGATAGCGACATGACCCGCGTTTCGACCTTCGCCCTGCAGCAAATGACGCTGTATCACACGCTCAATACCCAGGCGCGCACCGCCGATCTCGGCGTGCAACTCGCGTCGGACAAAAAGTCTCAGACCTACTCCGGTATTTCCCAGGACGCGCTGCGCCTGGTGTCCCTGGAGACGCGGCGCGCCGAAACCGCGCAATTCACCAAAAACATCGACCACGCGGAACAGCGCCTAAGCCTGATGGATACCACCATCGTCGCGATCGAGGACTTGGCGCTCGAACTGCGCGACGCGCTGGACCGCACCTTGCAGGAACCGAACGCGACCGCTGGCAGCCTAAAACAAATCGCCGTCAATATCCGCGATGCCATCGCCGGTCTGCTGAACACGCGCAGGGGCGATTCCTATCTGTTCGGCGGCACCCGAGGCGACCGCCAGCCGATTGATTTCAACGCCGCCGGTTACAACAGTACCTCGCTGATTCAAAGCAACGGAACCACGGTCGACAGTACCTTATACCAAGCATACTACACGCAGGTTCTGGGCAACACCCTGCCCTATGCTCAGGGTTCGTTCTACAACCAGATATACTTCGAAAAGAACGGCGTGGCGCCGACCGTCCCGGCGCCGGTCGATCCGAACAACCCGACCTTGAGCGAGTTCAACGCCGAGGATCCCGGCCTCTGGCAATTCTACGTCGACCGGCTGAACTCCACGCAGATGCTGGCGAACCCGAAAGTCGACTATTATCAGGGCAATGCCCAGGCCAATACGGTACGCGCCGACGCCCAGGTCGATGTGACCTACGATGTGCGCGCCGATACAGTGGCGTTCCAGCAGATCCTCTCCGCCGCCGATGCGATCGCCAACTTGCCGGTCGGCGATGCGTCGGACATCAACGAAAAGGCGATCATCGCCAAGGCACGCGACATGGCCAAAAACGCGCTCGAGACACCGTCCAGCGCCGGCTTCAACTCGATCACCCAAATCCGCATGGGCATCACCTGGGCGCGCCAGACCTTGGAGAACACACTGGAGCGCCACGAGAGCTTCGAAACCTATGCCGAGGGCATCGTCAAGGACATCGAAAGCATAGATCCGGCCGAAGTGATCGTCAGGCTGCAAAGCGATCAACAGGCACTGGAAGCCTCCTTCAGCGTCCTGGCACGCCTGCAATCGTTCAGTCTGCTCGAATTTATCTAGAACTCTAGCTCCATAACCCTGGGCCTCGGGCTTGGGACGCCCGTGGTCATTGACCGGGCGTTAAGCGCACGTTAACGCGCCGGATGCATCATGCCGTGGTAACTGAGGTCAGGTAGACCATGGCAATCGATTTCGTCGGCAATACATTTCCCAACGTTGCGGGCCGGGCGCTAACTTTAATGGCGCAGACGGCGGCAGCTCCTAATTTCGAGGTGAGCTTCGCCGCGGCGCAAGAAACCGCCATCAAGCGCTTCAACGAGGAACTGGAACATTTCCAGAGCACCGAGTTCGGCCGCTCCAGGACCGCTTTGCTGCGCGCTAAGGAGGTAAAGCTCGAAGGCGGCTTGGCCCTGGCCACGGCCTTCAAGACCCATAGCTCGACCAACCGGCAGACCGCCAAGGATATTCTCGATCAACTGGGCGAGCTTCGCACCCTCGCCGATCCCAGCACGAGCGCCACGTTCGAGGCCAAGCGCGCGGAGGTCCTGTCCAGCATCGACAAATTGCTGGCCGCTAACATCACCGGCTTGGGCGCCCCGGACGGCTTGAGAGGTCTGAAAGCCCAGGCGGAAGCGGCGGTTCAGGCGCTGTCCGTCGCCGACGCGGCTTCCGCGACAGCCGCCCAGGCAACGATCGACGGTCTCGCGCAGGATTTCACCGCGAAGCTGGAGATACTCGAGCTCAATCAAGACGCGGCAACCACCTTGGTGAATAGCAATAACCGCCTCTTGGGCGAAATTCGCCTTAAGATCGATGATGTCGAGATCGACGAACGCCAGGAAGGAATCGATCGCATCAAGGATCTCGAGACCGAGTTGGCCCGTGTCTTTAGCCTCCTCTCCCTCAGCTTCGAGGGCTCCCAGAACCTGGGAAACTTTGTCGCGGAGAACACGGTCCTCCCACGAGAACTTGACCCGGGGTCCATCCTAAATCTGTTCGCCTGACCGGCAGGCCGCCGGCGCGAACCGCGCCAAGGGCATTCTTCCCCACAACAATGGGAACAGGCCGATCTCGCTGGGTTTTTATAATTAAAAATCGTTTACCATCAATTCTTTTCTTATGAGCAATAACAATGCTCTTACAATTATTCATAGTTAAATTACGTAAACCAAACAATTAATTTTCTATACACATCAATAAACACTTCATTATTTGCTCGTACGATCACCACTACTTAACGTGGGTCAGAATGGCCCGGGGACTAGAACGGTCTCTTTGATAACTTCAGAATGGAGCGTCCAAGAATGGCATCCGAAATCACCCTTTCCGCATCCGCGCGTTCGTCGCTGCTATCGCTCGGCGAAACCGCGAATCTGATCGGGCGGACTAACAACCGCCTTTCCAGCGGCCTGAAGGTCGCCAGCCCGGTCGATGACGCCAAGGTCTTCTTCGAGGCCAAGTCCTTGAACGACAGGGCCAGCACCCTGAACGAAAAGAAGGACGGCATCGACCAAGGTATTAGCTCGCTCAGCACGGCGCTTGAGGCCGTGGAAGCGATCGACTCCCTGGTTCGCCAGGCCAAGGGTATCGCGTTGGCCGCCAAGACGGCGACCGGCACCGAGTTGACCTCCCTGGTGACCCAATTCAACGGCCTTCGTACCCAGATCGACAACCTGGCGACGGACTCCACCTATCAGGGCCTGAACCTGGTCAACAGCACCGGCACCTCGACCCTGACCGTGTCCTTCAGCAACTTGACCACCAGCTTGCTGAGCGTCGCCTCGGTCGATCTCACTGTCGCCACGGCTGGCCTGAATATCAGCACGGCAGCGACCTTCAGCCTGTCGTCCGTGATCGATGCTTCGATTACGGAGCTAGACTCGGCGATCACCACCCTTCGCGGTAACGGTCAAACGCTGGGTTCCAACGTCGCCTTGCTGCAGGCTCGCTTGGACTTCACCGAGAACTACGTGAACGTCCTGGAGACAGGTGCCGGCAAGCTGACCCTGGCCGACATCACCGAA
>JAJFGJ010000018.1 GCA_021776175.1 Kiloniellaceae bacterium | reverse complement strand
TTGTTCGGCAATAATGGCTGGATCACAGACCACTCGAAATCCGTCAAATCGAAACGCGCCATGATAATCTCCCTTCAAGGAAGCTTGAATCACATCGCGCGCCGAAATGGAATCCCCTTTATGGGTATGTGACCTAGTGCGGCGGTGAGGCGAAGACCAGTGGGGGGAGGCCAGATTCCCGTTGCTCTTAGCGCCACGCACGTTATAAATCCGGCTCCGTGCCTTGTGATGTCGGGCCTGTGTCTTGAATCGGGCGGCTGTGGCGGAAACGGTAGACGCGCAGCGTTGAGGTCGCTGTGGGGGAAACCCCGTGGAGGTTCAAGTCCTCTCAGCCGCACCAAGGCACGAACACCGGTCCGAACGGCCTTCTGGGCCGGGCAGGGCGGTGAAATATTGAAGATGGCCGCCGGAAGTTCAGTCTACCCCGGCGGCTCGGATGCGGCTGTGGCGGAACTGGTAGACGCGCTAGCTTCAGGTGCTAGTTCTCGCAAGGGAGTGGAGGTTCGAGTCCTCTCAGCCGCACCAACTTTCTCGATTGCTCCTAGGGTGCCGCGTTTTCGTCATTGCTGGCGCCGTCGGCGCTCGACACCGCCCAGGCCGCGTCCTCGGCCCGGATACGAACCCACAGTATCCCCGCGTTCATCAGACTGAAGATCAGCGCGATCTTCCAAGCGCCAAAGGCCAGCGGCAGAATCGCGATCTCCAGGGCGACAATCGCGTAGTTGGGATGGCGCAGGAAGCGGTATGGACCCCGGCGCACCGGGCCGCGTCCGGGCACGGTCACGATACGAGTCGTCCAGCGCCCACCGAGGCTGACAATGACCCAAATACGGGCCGCTTGAAGGCCTAGAAAAATGGCGAGCAACCAAGGATCCGGCGCCGAATCCTCTGGGATCAGGGCGAATAGCGCCACCAGCCACGCGCCATGTATAAGCACGATGAAGGGGTAATGCGCCGCGCCGTGTTCCACACTGCCCGACGCCATGAGACGGCGCGTATTGCGCCGCGCCAACATCAATTCGCAGAGCCGTTGCGCGGCGATCAGGAGCGCCAAAGCCTGCGGCCAGCCGGCGGGCATGAAGGCTAAGCCGCGTCCAGGAGCGCGAATCCGGCGCTGAATCCCGGCCCTAGGGAGGACATGAGATGCCGGCCGCGCAGGCCCCGGCGCAAGGCGGCGTCGAGTACGAACATGACAGTTGCCGCCGACATATTGCCATAGTCGCGTAATACTTGCCGCGCGTCCGCCATGGCGCCGTGAGGCATGTCGAAAGCGGCTTCAAGGGCCTCGATTACCTTGGCTCCGCCGGGGTGGCAGATCGCGCCGGCCAGGTCGGCACGCGCCAGTCCCCGGCCGGCAAGAAAGCCGTCCACGGCGGCGCGGTACTCGGCGCGAACGATGCTGGGAATGTCGCGCGAAAACAGGACGCCAAAGCCATCGTCTTCTATACGCCAACCCATGACCTCCAGGGAATCCGGCCAAGTATATTCGCCCCATGCGGCGATCGATGGGTTGTTCCCCGGCCCGGTGCTGGAAAGCAGGGCGGCCGCGGCACCGTCGCCGAATAAAGCGGCCGCCACCACGTTGCTTTTCGATGTGTCGGTGTTGCGAAATGTCAGCCCGCAAAGTTCGACCACCAGGAACAAGACCTTGCAGCCCGGAATTGCCCGTGCCAGCGCGGCGGCGCGGGCCAAGCCCAGAACGCCGCCCGCGCACCCCAAACCGAATATCGGCAAGCGGTGTAGGTCGCGCCGCAAGGGCATTTCCGCCATCAGCCTGGCTTCCAAACTTGGGGCCGACATTCCGGACGTCGTCACGGTCACGATGGCATCGACCGTTCCTGGATCGACGTCCGCGCGTTCCAGACAAGCCTCGGCCGCGTTTCGAAGCAAGGCGACGGCGTGCTCGGCAAATAGGGCGCTGCGTTCCTTCCAGCCGTGAGTCCGAGCGTACCAATCAAGAGGCACGCACGAATAACGGGTGTTTATACCGGCGTTTCCGAAGACCGGCATCAGCCGCGAAATGTCGGTCCCTTGATCCGCGAATATCGCATGGGCGCGCTCCAGCACTTCGCGCTGACCAAGCGCGAACTGCGGAACCGCGGTCGCGAGTGACAGAATCTGAACCAGGCTTGGCTTTCCTTACCTTGCCCCGTGGGGCGGTGAAAAAGATGGCGTTAGATATACCGAAGCGAGCGTGAATCCTAAGGACCAGTTAACCATAATTATTGAAAATTCCAACGTTGGGCATGTGGCATAGCGCTGTATTCACCCTTCATTATCGGGTTTCGATCACTCTCCGCATCGACAATCCGCATACGGTCGTATGTATACCCTCCTAAAGCCCGTGAACGATCGCGCGGCGGGTTGCATGATCTAAATACTATGAAGCAGGGGTTGCGAGCGGTTGCGTTGCACCGTGTTCGCCAAGATTAATGAAGACAGCATCGGTCGTTCACTCATCCCTAATAAGCGGTTTTGGCCGTGTTACCGGAGACTGGGCGCTTCGCGACCTGCTTTTCTCTCTGCTACTGGCTGTTCTCTTTGCCTTGTTGGCGATGGGAGGCGTGATATTGGAAGCCTTCGACGTCATAGATACAAAACGGATAGAAATTTGGCGGAACGCTTACAACGGTGTGATTTTAGTCCTGGCAATCGGCTCTGTTGGGGTTGCCTACCAGCGTTGGTGTTACAACCGGAAGGAAATCGAACGCAGGACCGCGGCTGAGGAAGACCGCGATTCCTTGCGCAAGCAGCTCACCCAAGTTCAAAAGATGAAGGCTATTGGCGAGTTGGCGGGCGGGATCGCCCACGATTTCAACAATTTGTTGATGGTGATTGACGGATTCGGGCGACGGGCTTCAGCCAACCTCGACAACCGGGCGATCCAGGAGGAGTGTCTAAATCAGATCCTCTCGGCTGGCGAACGCGGTGCCGCCCTGACCCGGCAGTTGCTCGTGTTCAGCCGCCGCCAAGTCATGGAAAAAAGAGTGGTGACTGTCGGGAGATTGATCGAAGGCGTTCAAGGCTTGCTCGGCCATACACTGCCTGAGCAATTCGAAATACGATTCGACATCGAGGACCCGAGTCACAAGATCGAGACCGACCCGAACGAATTTATACAAGCCATCTTGAACCTTGTGATCAATGCTCGCGACGCCATGACGAATAGCGGCAGAATCGTGATCTCAACCAAGGAAGTCGGCACTGACGGCGATGCGCCGGATTGGATCAGGTTCGATATCCGCGATACCGGGCACGGGATCGACAAAGCGACCATGCAACGTATCTTCGAGCCGTTCTTCACCACCAAGGGACGCGACCAGGGCACAGGCTTGGGCCTGGCGATGGTGTATGGATTCGTACAGGGCAATGGCGGCCGTATCGAGGTATCGAGCGCCCTTGGGGAAGGCACGGACTTTTCCCTCTATTTCCCCGCGTCCACTAACACGCCGGTCCAATTCGTCAAAACCGGCGAAGTAGAGTTGCGTGGAAAAGGCGAAACAATCCTATTGGTGGAGGACAACGAGGCATTGCTCAATCTTGTCAAGGTTCAGCTTGAAGAACTCGGTTACAACGTTATGTCCGCGAGCGGGGCGTTCTGGGCGCTTGAGATCGACGAGGATTATGAGGGTTCAATCGATCTGCTATTGACCGATGTCATCATGCCGGGAATGAGCGGGATCGAATTGGTGAACGCCATGGCCGAAAGCCGTCCGGATATGAAAGCTATATTCATGTCCGGCTATACCGACGAAGCTAAAAAGACGGGCAATCTTCCAGAAGGCGCGAGCTTCTTGCAAAAGCCCGTGAAATTCAACCATTTGGCCACGGTATTGAGAGAGAAAATCGAAGAAAATACGCAGTGCCGGAAAGCATGTTGATAGCATAAGGTTATAGGAAATGAGCGGTAATCAAAAAGAATTCGGTCAAATTAAGGTATTGGTGGTCGAAGACGATCAACATACCACGCTTTTGATTAAGCGAATGCTTCTGGATTTAGGTGTCGTGAATATTTTCGAAGCCAACGGCGGGCCGGAGGCACTTCGCCTTTTGGAATCGCTCGAGGGCCAGGATCTGGTCAATGTGGTCCTTTGCGACTGGAAGATGCCGGACATGAGCGGGCTCGATGTTCTGAAACAAATCAGAACCCGCGACCCCGATATGCCATTCCTCATGATCACGGGCGTCGCCGATGTCGATTCCGTTATTGAAGCGAAGGCCTATTCGGTAACGGGCTACATCAAGAAACCGTTTTCGATGGAAATCTTGCGCAAGAAATTGCGTATCGTGCAACGCATACTCGACGCCAGGGCGAATTCCGCCCCTTAGGGCACGATAGTCTCTAATTCCAGCATACCATTGTGGAATGGGCTGTATACGGCATTGGTATTTTGGTAGAAACTCGCTTGCTTTGGGCGGCGGGCTCCGATTTTGGACCCGTGCCGCACGGGCGCGTTTGGAAAATGGGTTCAGGTTACAAGTGGCGGCCAAGAGTCGAAAAGAACCGGAAAAGGATGCCGGCGAGCATCACGCGGCGCCAAGGGCCCGGCTGCGTCCGGCCGCGCGTCTGCGAAACTATTTCCTGGCCGGAATTCTGATAACGGCGCCAATCAGCATCACCTTCTGGCTGATCTGGAAAGTGATCGGCTTCATCGACGCGAGCGTCACGCCGTTAATCCCGCCTCAATGGTCTCCGGAAACCTACCTGCCGTTCGCGGTGCCTGGTTTTGGCTTAGTTATCGCCACCGTTGTTCTTATCCTCATCGGCATCTTGGCGACCGGTTTCGCTGGGCAGCTGGCGACCACGCTCAGCGACCTACTCGTGGCGAGGGTCCCGGTTGTCCGCAGCGTCTATAGTTGGACCAAGCAGGTCTTCGAGACAGTCTTGTCGCAGCGGGCTTCCGCATTTAATGAAGTTGTCATGGTCGAGTATCCCTCGCGCGGCACTTGGGCTATCGGTTTCATCACCGGCAGGACAGAGGGCGAGGTCCAAGACCTGACCGGTGCGACCGTGTACAACGTCTTTGTTCCGGCGACGCCCAATCCGACAACGGGATTTCTTCTATTCATTCCTGAGCGCGACCTTCGGCGACTCGATTTAACGGTCGAGGAAGGTATCAAGCTGGTTATCTCCAGCGGTATCGTCACCCCCGATAGTAAGGACCGGAGTCATTCGCCGGCTAACAGGGCCAATACGGCGCACTTGGAATCCCATGCCAGCGCCCGGCCCGGATTGGTGCGCCGCCTGCGCAACTATTTCTTTGCCGGCATTTTGGTTACGGCGCCGATCAGCATCACGATTTGGCTGGCTTGGGAGTTCGTTTCCTTCGTGGATGACCGGGTGACACCCTTGATTCCGCCGAATTGGAACCCGGAAACCTATCTTCCCTTTGGCCTGCCTGGCCTTGGGGTCGTGGTCGTTGTCCTTGGTTTGACCGTGATCGGCTTCGTCACCGCGGGATTGGCCGGGCGCACCTTGGTTCACATGGGCGAACGAATACTCGACCGCACACCCCTGGTACGCGGCATCTATGGCGCCGTGAAGCAGATTGTCGAGACTGTCTTCAAGGAGCAGTCCAATGCTTTTCGCGAAGTCGTCTTGATCCAATACCCACGCCAAGAGTCCTGGGCCATAGGTTTCATAACCGGGCAGACCGATAGACACGTCCAGGACTTGGCGCCCCACCAGGTCGTCAACGTTTTTCTGCCGACGACCCCAAACCCAACCTCGGGTTTCCTGCTTTTCGTCGCGCGCGAGGAAATCCAGGAATTGACCATGACCATCGAGGAGGGGATCAAGATGGTCGTGTCGGGAGGCATCGTAACGCCGGGTGCCAAGGGTCAAGATTCACCCGGCGAGGACGCTCAACCTAACCCGACCTGAGGAAGCGGACCGCGAGGTCGCGCTCAAAGAGGTAAAGCAGCACCCGCAGGGCCTGTCCGCGCGCGCTTCGCAGATCCACATCGCGCTCCAGGATTAGCCGGGCATCGTCGCGGGCGGCGCCTAACAACTCCTGATGCACCGCCAGGTCGGCCAGGCGGAATTCCGGCATGCCGCTTTGCCGGGTGCCCAGCACCTCTCCCGCGCCGCGCAGGCGGAGGTCCTCTTCGGCGATCTTGAATCCATCGTCGGTTTCGCGCATGACCCGCAGGCGGGCCCGGGCGGTCTCGCCAAGCGGCCCCTGGTAGAGCAAAAGGCAGGTCGATTTCGCCGCCCCGCGGCCGATCCGGCCCCGCATCTGATGAAGCTGCGCCAAGCCGAAGCGTTCGGCATGTTCGATCACCATGATACTGGCTTGGGGCACGTCGACGCCGACCTCGATCACGGTCGTGGCGACCAGAAGATCCATATCGCCCTCGGCGAAGGCCGACATGGCGGCGTCTTTCTCCTTGCCCTTCATGCGGCCGTGCACAAGACCGACCCTGGCGCCGAAGCGCGCGCTCAGGGTGGCGCAGCGTTCCTTGGCGGCGGCGAGGTCGCTGACCTCGGATTCCTCGACCAGGGGGCAAATCCAATAAACCTTGGCTCCGGATTCAAGCGCGCGCCCCACGCCGTCCACGACTTCACTCAGGCGATCAAGAGGTAGCGTACGGGTATCGATTGGTTGGCGTCCGGCCGGCTTTTCGGTGAGCCGGGAAACCTCCATGTCGCCATAAGCCGTCAAAACCAGGGTGCGGGGTATCGGTGTCGCGGTCATGACCAACATGTCGACGGCCTGTCCTTTCGCGGCCAGGCCGATCCGCTGATGAACTCCGAAACGGTGCTGTTCGTCGATAACGACCAGGCCCAAATCGCGGAAACCAACGTCTTGCTGGAACAAGGCGTGGGTGCCGATCGCGATTGCGGAACGTCCCTCTGTCAGGCGCCCGACCGCCTCGCGCCGTGCCTTGCCCTTGTCCCGCCCGGTCAGGAGTTCGACCTCGACCCCGGCGGCGGCGGCCAGGGGCGCGATGGTCCGGTAGTGCTGGCGGGCGAGAATTTCGGTCGGCGCCATGATCGCCGCCTGCGCCCCCGATTCGACCGCGTTCAACATGGCAAGCAGCGCCACCGCGGTCTTGCCGCTGCCCACGTCGCCTTGAAGCAGGCGCAGCATGCGCGCGCCGCTCGCCATGTCGGCGGCGATTTCCTCTCCGGCGCGCTTTTGCGAGTCCGTCAAGGCGAAGGGCAGGGCCGCCAAGGTCTTGGCCCGCAAATGCCCGTCCCCGCTCAGGACTCGCCCGTGTTGTTGGCGCTGGTGATGGCGAACCAGGGTCAGGGCCAATTGATTGGCCAGCAATTCGTCGTAGGCCAGGCGCGCGCGCGCCGGCGTGCCGGGGTCTAAATCGGTGGCACCATTTGGGGTGTGCACGCTGGCCAAGGAATCGCGCCACGCTGGCCACCCCTGGCGCGCCTGATAGGCGGGGTCCAGCCATTCCGGTAAATCCGGGGCGCTTGACCAGGCCGCCCGCACCGCCTTGCTCAAAGGTTTCAGGGTCAGGCCGGCGGTCAAGGGGTAGACGGGTTCGACCGTCTTGAGCTTCTGCAACTCCGCCAGCCGTCCGATATGGTCGGGGTGGGTCATCTGTAGGCGGCCGCTAAAGGACTCGATACGGCCGCTGACGACCCGCTCCTCGCCGGGCGGCAAAATCTTAGCCAGGTAATCGGGCCGGGCATGAAAAAACACCAGGTCGAGTTGACCGGTCCCGTCGCCGCACGATATCCGGTAGGGCTGTCGGCGAGTGTGCGGTGCTTCGTGGGTGCCCACGCGCAGGGTGATGGTCGCGACCCGGCCTGCTTCCGCCTCCGCGATCTTGGGTGAATAGCGCCGGTCGATCAGGCCGCTGGGCAAATGCCAACAAAGGTCCACCACATGCGGCCCGGCCAGCCGCTCGACCAGCTTGGCGTAACGCGGCCCGATGCCCGGCAATGACGCGACGGGTGCGAACAGCGAGAATAAGATTTCTGGACGCACGTTGACTCCGGTGACCTAGCGTTGATCCCTAGCGCTGAAAGTTTATAGCGCGATTCAGGCTACCCTGCCCGAGGACCGTTGCGAGAGCACCTCATTCGGGCCTGACACGGGGCCTTCTACGTTCTATATCCTAGCCAGATCAACTCACGAGACTTATAGCACCTCATGACGGATAGCATCGAGACCCGGCGCAAACGGCTGCGCTTTCGCAGCTGGCACCGTGGCATGAAGGAATTGGACCTCCTTTTGGGCGGTTTCGCCGACCGGGAACTAGGCGCCATGGATGAGGCCGAGCTCGACCTCTTCGAGGCCCTCCTCGAGGTGCCGGAGCCGGCTATTTACGCGTGGTTCACCGGTCAAGCCGCGCCCGCGCCGGAGCACGATCACGAAATCACCCGTCGCCTGATCGCCTTCAAGATTTCGCCAAGGACTTCTTGAACGTGGCTTCAAACAATTCGTCAATCCGTCTGCCGGATCGGGGCAGGGCGCTGATCGCGAACGCGCCCGAGGGCCTCGACGCTCTTTTGATCGGCGATCTCGCCGCCGATTCGCCCCAACGTTGCCTCCTGCATGTGGCCCGCGACGAAGTTCGCATGATGCGCATGATCGAGGCGATACGGTTCTTCGCGCCGAATCTGGAAGTCCTGGCCATGCCGGCCTGGGATTGCTTGCCCTACGATCGCGCCGGCCCGCATCGCGATGTCCTCTCGCGCCGGATCGATACCCTGACCCGTTTGCTGGAGCCGATTCCAGCCGGGTCGTCGGGCCGGGTCGTGGTGACCACGGTCAGCGCGGTTTTGCAGCGGGTTCCGCCGCGCGATGCCTTCGAGGGGAAGGTTCTGGACGGGCGGGCGGGGGAGTCTTTCCCGCTGGAGGCCCTAATCGAATATCTGAGCCACAATGGCTATTTCCGGGCCGAAACGGTAGGAGAGCCGGGCGAATACGCCTTGCGCGGCGGCATTGTGGATGTCTTTCCGCCCGGTGCCGAACAACCCTTGCGTCTCGATCTCTTCGGCGACGACTTGGAGACCGTCCGGACCTTCGATCCGCTTAATCAGCGCACCACCGGCAAGCTCGATAGCTTCCGCTTGAAACCGGTCAGCGAGGCGGTCCTGGATACCGCGTCGATCGAGCGATTCCGGACCGGCTACGTCGCCGCCTTCGGCACGCCGCGCGGCGACGATACTCTCTACGAAGCGATCAGCGCCGGGCGCATGCATCCGGGTATGGAACACTGGCTGCCGCTCTTTTTCGAGGCCATGGAAACCCTGTTCGATTACCTGCCGGGCGCGGCGGTGACTTTCGATTATCAGGCGCAAGAGGCTCGCGATGCCCGCCTGGAGCTGACGCGCGAATACTTCGACGCCCGCAAGGGCCTGGAGCGGGCCGCCGCCGCCGATGGCTCGATTTACCGGCCCTTGCCGCCCGAGCGGCTCTACCTCGGTGAAGGTGAATGGAATGCGCTCCTGGAAGACCGGGCGGCCGGCCTGTTCACGCCCTTCGACGCGCCGGAAGGCACATCCGGCGTCTTGAACGCGGGCGGACGGCGCGGGCACGATTTCGCGGAAGCGCGGGCGCGTTCGGACGCCAATGTATTCGACAGCGTCGATGCCCACATCGCGGCGGAACGGGCCGCCGGGCGGCGAGTCATGGTCGCCGGCACGAGCGCGGGTGCCCGCGACCGCCTGGGCGCCCTCCTGGCCGAGCACGGCTTGCGCGATTTAACGCCGATCGAGACCTGGGCGGAGGCGCGGGCGCTGGATCCCGCCACGGCCGGGCTCGTCACACTAGGCCTGGACGCGGGCTTCACGGCACCGGGCCTCAGTTTTATCACCGAACAAGACATTCTTGGCGAGCGTATTGTCCGCCCCGCGGCCAAGCGCCGCCGGCCCGATAATTTCTTGACCGAAGTCTCCGCCCTGCGCGAAAGCGACCTGGTCGTTCATGTCGATCACGGGATCGGGCGCTTCGAGGGCTTGGTGGCCATCGATGTCGGCGCGGCGCCGCACGATTGCCTCAAGGTGGTCTATCACGGCGGCGACCGCCTGTTCGTGCCGGTCGAGAATATCGAAGTTCTCTCGCGCTTCGGTTCGGAAGACGCCAGTGTCGATCTCGACCGGCTGGGCGGCGTCAACTGGCAAGCCCGCAAGGCGCGGGTGAAAAAGCGGCTGAAGGATATGGCCGATAAGCTGATCGAGATCGCCGCCGCGCGCGCGACCCACGAGTCAGAGGCGATCGCGCCGCCGGCCGGGATCTACGACGAGTTCGCGGCCCGCTTTCCCTATCCCGAGACCGAGGACCAGCTTCGCGCCATCGAGGATACCTTGGACGATCTGGCATCGGGGCAACCCATGGACCGGCTGGTTTGCGGCGACGTCGGTTTCGGCAAGACCGAGGTCGCCCTGCGGGCCGCTTTCGTGACCGCGATGAGCGGCAAGCAGGTCGCCATCGTGGTTCCGACAACGCTTTTGTGCCGCCAGCACGCCATGACCTTTCACGACCGCTTCAAGGGCCTGCCGATCAGAATCGTTCAGTTGTCGCGCCTGGTCGGCGCCAAGGAAGCAAGCGAGGCCAAGATGGCCCTGGCGAACGGGCAGGCCGATATCGTCATCGGCACTCATGCGCTTTTAAGCAAGTCGATCGCCTTTCGCGACCTGGGCCTCCTGGTCGTGGACGAGGAACAGCATTTCGGCGTCAAGCAGAAGGAGCGCCTGAAGGAGTTGCGCGAAGCGGTGCATGTTCTGACCCTGACCGCCACGCCGATCCCGCGCACCTTGCAGTTGGCCATGTCGGGGGTGAAGGAGATGAGCCTGATCGCGACCCCGCCGGTCGACCGCCTGGCGGTGCGCACCTTCGTCATGCCTTACGATCCGGTAATCGTGCGCGAAGCTATCCAGCGCGAGAAATTCCGCGGTGGGCAGGTGTTCTACGTCTGTCCGCGCATCGAGGATCTGGACGGACTCAGCGAGCGCCTGGGCAAGCTGGTACCCGAGTGCAAGGTCGCGGTCGCCCACGGGCGCATGGCGGCGGGTCAACTGGAAGATGTCATGACCGCCTTCTACGACGGGCGCTACGATATCCTTCTCTCGACCCAGATCATCGAATCCGGCCTCGATATCCCGGCCGCGAACACCATCATCGTACACCGCGCCGACATGTTCGGCCTGGCGCAGTTGTATCAGCTACGCGGGCGTATCGGGCGTTCGAAGGTGCGCGGCTATGCCTACCTGACCCTGCCGCCGGGGCGGATGTTGAAACCGGCGGCGGAAAAACGCCTGGAGGTGATGCAAACTCTCGATACCCTGGGCGCGGGCTTCACGCTGGCCAGTCACGATATGGATATACGAGGTGCGGGAAACCTGCTGGGCGAGGAGCAGTCCGGCCACATTCGCGAGGTCGGGATCGAACTTTACCAGCAGATGCTGGAAGAAGCGGTCGCGGTCGCGCGGGGCGGCGGCCGGGAGGCCGAGGCGGTGCCGGAACCCTTCACCCCGCAGATCAATGTCGGCAGCCCGGTCTTGATCCCCGATACCTACGTCGCCGACCTTCATCTACGCCTCGGCCTCTACCGGCGCCTGTCGAACCTGGTTGACCGGGCCGAGATCGAAGGCTTCGCCGCCGAGCTTATCGACCGTTTCGGGACGCTTCCAGCCGAGGTCGAGAACCTGCTGCAAATCATGGCGATCAAACGCCTGTGCCGCGATGCCGGGGTCGAGAAGGTCGATGCCGGGCCCAAGGGCGCGGTCGTGAGTTTCTTCCAGGACCGCTTCGCCAAGCCGGAAGCCTTGGTCCACTTCATCGGCCGCCAGGCCGGCATGGTCAAGCTGCGCCCGGACCACAAGCTGGTCTTCCGCCGCGCCTGGGACGACCCACGCACCCGGGTCAAGGGCGTGCGCGAACTGATGGACGAATTGGCCGGCCTGGCGGCGTGAGGGCGGCAAATCCCGGAGCGGCCGTGCCGGTTTCGTCAGGCCCCGGTTTCTACCTGGGCCTCTTTTTCTTCTTCCTGGAGTGCCAGATCGAAAAGCTGGAGCAGAACCTCCGGCGATTGCGCGCCCGACAGCGCGTACTTGCCGTTGAAGATAAAGCAGGGGACTCCGTTGATACCGGCCTGGCGGGCCTGGGCATCCTCGTCGCGGATCACCTCGGCCTCGGTGCCGCTGGCCAGAAAGGCGCGGGCCGCATCGCCGTCGAGGCCCGCCACGCCCGCCGCCGCGGCCAGGACGTCGTGGTTTCCGATATCCTCGCCGCGCAGGAAATAGGCGTCGAATAGCGCCTGCACCGTTTCGTCCTGGTGTCCAAGCTCGCGGGCGTAGCGGATCAGGCGGTGCGAATCCACGGTGTTGGGTGTGCGGGCGATCTTGTCGAAGGCGAAGGGAATATCCTCTGTATCTCCCGCCGCGCTGACCTGGGCGTAGACCGACTTGGCATTCTCCGTTCCACCGAACTTGGTCTCCAGGTACTGGGTCCGATCCATGCCCTCGGCCGGCATATCGGGGTTGAGTTGAAAGGCGCGCCAGCGAATGATCAGGTCCGTTCGCGGCCGGTCGCGCAGGGCACGCTCCAGACGCCGCTTGCCGATATAACACCAAGGACAGATGGTGTCGGAGAAGATGTCTATTTCCATATTTATGGCCTTTCACGAGGCTGGGGCCGACTGTAACCGTTCCCCGGGGCTTGACCTATCCCGGCCCCGCCTGGACCATAGCGCGAAACCGGCACTGAGTATAAGGTCCGGGCAGTAAAATGATTTTGATAGGACGTGAGAGGCCATGACAGCGACCGAAAAGCAGGCCTCCATATACGATCTGGACCTGGAACAGACGGCGGCGAACTTCGCGCCGCTGACCCCGATTACCTTCCTGCGCCGGGCGGCGGCGGTCTATCCGGACAAAACCGCCATCGTCCATGGCCGCGCCCGCACGTCTTACCGCGAAATGTGGGAGCGGTCCTGCCGCCTGGCCAGCGCGCTGCGCGGCCGGGGTATCGGCCGTGGCGATACGGTGGCGATCCTGGCGCCGAACATCCCGGCGATGCTGGAAGCGCACTACGGGGTTCCCATGGCCGGCGCGGTGCTAAACTCAATGAACATCAGGCTCGACGCGGCCAGCATCGCCTTCATGCTGGAACACGGGGAGGCCAAGGTTCTGATCGTCGACCGCGAACTTTCGCCCGTGGCGCGGGTGGCCCTGGAGCGGCTCGAAAACCGGCCTCTGGTCATCGATATCGACGATGCCCTGGCCGAAGGCGGCGGCCTGATCGGCGAAATCGAGTACGAAGACTTCCTGGCCGAAGGAGAGTCCGAGGATCCGGTTTCGGAACCGGCGGATGAATGGCAGTCGATCTCGCTGCTGTACACCTCCGGCACCACCGGCAATCCCAAGGGCTGCGTCTATAGCCACCGGGGCGCCTATCTGAACGCCTTCGGCAACATGATAACCATCGGCCTGGGCCAGGATTCGGTCTACCTCTGGACCCTGCCGATGTTCCACTGCGACGGCTGGACCTTTACCTGGGGCGTCACCGCCGCCTGCGCCACCCACGTCTGCCTGCGCAAGGTCGATCCGGCCTTGATCTACGGACTCATCGCCGAGCACGGCGTCACCCACATGTGCGGTGCGCCGATCGTGCTAACAGTCCTTTCGCACGCGCCCGAGGCCGCGAAGGTCAAGTTCCCGCAGATTGTCGATATAGTCACCGGCGGCGCGGCGCCGCCCAGCGCGGTTATTGAAGCCATGGAATCGAACGGATTTCGCGTGCTCCACATGTACGGCTTGACTGAAAGCTATGGGCCCTCGGCCGTCTGCGCCTGGCAAGACGACTGGTCCGGTCTTGATGTGCGGGCCCGGTCGGCCAAGACCGCGCGTCAGGGCTTCCGGCTCTTGACCCTGGAACAAGCCACGGTCGCCGACCCGGAAACTTCCAAGGAAGTGCCTTGGGACGGGCAAAGCTTGGGCGAGATCGTCCTTGCCGGCAACACGGTCATGAAGGGCTATTTGAAGAACGCCGCAGCGACGCAGGCCGTGTTCCGCGACGGCTGGTTCTGGACCGGCGATTTGGCGGTGCGCCATACCGATGGCTATATCGAGGTCAAGGACCGTTCCAAGGACGTGATCATCTCCGGTGGCGAGAACATCTCTAGCCTCGAGATCGAGGAAATCCTCTATCGCCATCCAAGTGTTCTGGAAGCCGCCGTGGTGGCACGGCCCGACGAGAAATGGGGCGAACGCCCCTGCGCTTTCGTCACCTTGAAGGATGGGCAGGTAGCCAGCTCCAACGACATTCAGGCCTTTTGCCGGGAACACATGGCGGGTTTCAAGGTGCCTGAATCGGTCGTGTTCTGTCCTTTGCCTAAAACCTCGACCGGGAAAATCCAAAAATTCGTGCTGCGTGAGCAAGCCAAGGCGCTAGGCTCGTGACCGGGAACTCCGCCGGCTTCGACCTCGAAGGCAAAGTCGCCATCGTCACCGGCGCTTCCAGCGGCTTGGGCCGCCACTTCGCCATTACCTTGGCCCGGGCCGGCGCCAAGGTCGCGGTGGCGGCCCGGCGGATGGAAGCCTTGGCCGAGACGGCACGCGAGATCGAGGCCTTCGATGGCCGCGCCTTGCCCTTGCTCCTCGATGTCACCGACGCGGAGTCCGTGCGGACCTGCGTTGCCGAGGCTGAAACCGAACTGGGTCCGATTTCCATCCTGATCAATAATGCGGGGATGGCGATCGATAAACCCGCGCTCGATCAGGACGAGTCCGATTGGGACCGGGTTCTCGACACCAACTTGAAGGGCTCCTGGCTCATGGCCCAGGAAGTCGCGCGGCACATGATGGCTCTGGGCCATGGCGGCACCATCGTCAATATCGCGTCCGTCTTGAGTTTTTCCGCGGCAAGCGGGGTCGCCAGCTATTGCGCCTCCAAGGCCGGGCTGATCAACTTGACCCGGGCCCTGGCGATCGAATTGGCGCGCCACGATATCCGGGTCAACGCGCTCGCCCCCGGTTATTTCGAAACCGAGATCAACCGCGACTTCCGCGCCAGCGCCGCCGGCGGCGCCATCGTCAAGCGCGTCCCACAGCGCCGCTTCGGTAAGCCGGAAGACTTGGACGGCGCCTTGCTTCTACTCTCCTCCGAGGCTTCGCGCTACATGACCGGCAGTGTCTTGGTCGTGGACGGGGGCCTCAGTTCCCGGCTTTAGAAAGCTTAAGGACCGCTAACGAAAATGGACTTCAATCTCGCACCGGAAACCGAGGATATTCGCCGGCGCATCCGTGCCTTCGTCGAAACCCGGGTCATAACTCTGGAGGCCAAGCCCGAATCCTTCGATGAACATGAGAATATCGATCTGGATCTGCTCGACGAACTTCGCGGCGAAGTAAAGGCGCTAGGGTTGTGGGCGCCGCAGATGCCGGCCGAACGCGGCGGATTGGGTTTATCCATCGCCGCCATGGCCGTCTGCTACGAGGAAATGGGGCGTTCGATCTTTGGCCCGGCGGCGTTCAACAGCGCCGCGCCGGACGACGGCAATATGATCCTGCTCAACAAGGTCGCGAGCGAGGCGCAGAAGGAAAAGTGGCTGCAGCCGATCATAGACGGCAAATCGCGCTCGGCCTTCGCCATGACCGAACCCGCGCCGGGCGCCGGGTCCGATCCCTCGGCGATGCTCACCCACGCGGAACGCCGCGGCGATACCTGGGTGATCAATGGGCGCAAGTGGTTCATCACCGGCGCCGGCACCGCGCGGCAAAACATTTTGATCGCCCGCACCTCGGACGACGCCCGCAAGGGCCTGACGGCCTTCCTGGTGGACCGGGATCAGCCCGGATGGAACATCGCGCGGCGGATCCCCATCATGGGGCCGGAAGAACACGGCGGGCATTGTGAAATCGAGATCGAGAACCTGGAGGTGCCCGACGAAAACCGTCTGATGGAAATCGGCGACGGTTTGAAGGTGACTCAAATCCGCTTGGGAACCGCGCGCCTGACCCATTGCATGCGTTGGCTCGGCATGGCCAAGCGGGCGCTGGAAATCGCCGCCGGTTATGTCGCGGAGCGCGACAGCTTCGGCAGCAAGCTCCAGGATCACGAGGGCGTGCAATGGCTGCTCGGCGAGGCGGCCATGGACATCGAGGTTGGCCGCCTGCTGACCATGAAGGCGGCGGTGAAGCTCGACAGCGGCGATTTCGCCCGCAAGGAAGTGTCCATGGCCAAGGTTCAAGTGGCCGACACCCTGCACAAGGCAATCGATACCGCGATCCAACTTTGCGGGGCCAAGGGCTATTCCAAAGACACCCCCTTGGAGTGGATGTACCGCTACGCACGCCAGGCGCGTCTGGTCGATGGCGCCTCGGAGATCCATAAGATGGTACTTGCGCGGACTTTCCTGGCCGAGGGGATCGACTTCTGGGGATGGCCGTGACGATCACCGCCGAGGCCAAGCAGGCGCTCGAAGCTTTCCTTGCCGAACGGGCCGGAGCCGGTTCCCTCCGCCTGACCGAGATGCGGCCGCTTAGCGGTGGCGCGATTCAAGAGAACTGGCTCCTGGACGCCGATATTCCCGACGGCCCTTTCGCCGGTTTACAGGAGCTGGTTTTGCGAACCGATTCGCCAAGCGGCGTAGCGGTCAGCCTGACCCGGCCACGGGAGTTCGCGGTACTGCGCGCCGCTTGGCAAGCCGAGGTGACGGTGCCCGAACCGCTGTGGCTTTGCGAGGATGAAAGCGTGCTCGGCAAACCCTTCTACATCATGCGCCGGGTCGCGGGCACGGCCTTGGCCCGGCGGGTCGTCAAGGACACTTCCCTCGGCGGCAACCGCGATGCCTTGAGCGAGCGTCTGGGGCGGGAACTGGCGAAGATCCATACCATCGTTCCACCAAGGCCCGATCTGGATTTCCTCGACCCGCCGCCTCGCGATCCCGGATCTGAATCCGTGATCCAGTATCGCAAGCACTTGGACCTTCTGGGGCTGGCGCGCCCGGCCTTGGAATGGGGCCTGCGATGGTGCGAAACCCACGCCCCGCAGCCCGGCGATGTCGTGCTCACTCACCAGGATTTCAGGACCGGAAATTACATGGTCGACGAGAGCGGATTGACCGGCATTCTGGACTGGGAGTTTTCCGCCTGGAACGATCCCATGAGCGATATTGGATGGTTCTGCGCCAAATGCTGGCGATTTGGGCGCGACGATCTCGAAGCCGGCGGCATCGCGCCGCGCGCGGCTTTTTACCGGGCCTATGAGCAGGCTTCGGGACGCCGCATCGACCCGGCCCGTGTGGCGTTCTGGGAAGTCATGGCGCATATCCGCTGGGCCGTGATCGCCTTGCAGCAAGGCCGGCGCGCCATGAGCGGATCTGAATCTTCGCTTGAGCTGGCCTTGACCGGCAGAGTCTATCCGCCGGAATTGGAACGTGACATCCTGGTCATGACCGCGCCCGAACAATGGCGGCAGGCACCGGGGAGCCAGGCCCATGCGTGAGCGTCCCGATGGCGTGCGGCTATTGGAATTGGCCCGCGCGGCCTTGCTCGACGAGTTGTTGCCCGCCTTGCCGCGGGATCTATCTTATTCCGCGCGCTTGGCCGCCAACGCCATGGCGATCGCGGCGCGTGAGTTGGAAACGGGTGCCGCGCCGCGCCAAGCCGAGCGCAAAGCTCTGGCGCGCCTGCTGGGCGAGGATAAGGAAGGCTTGCCGGGCCTCGCCGACACCGAAACCTTGGACGAGGCCTTGCAACGCCTTACCTGGCGGATCGCGGCCGAGATACGCGCGGGCGGACGCGATGGCGACCCAGAGGTGTTCGCGATGTTGCGGGAGAGTGCCCGCGCCCGCCTCAAGATCGCCAATCCGCGCGCCCTTTCAGGGAGCGGGAAAGATGCGTGAACAGGGCGCCTCTTTAGGCACCTTCGATTATATTATTGTCGGCGCGGGATCGGCCGGCTGCGTTCTGGCAAATCGCTTAACGGCATCGGGCAGGCACAAAGTGCTTTTGCTGGAGGCCGGGGGCCGCGACACCAACTTATGGATTCACGTGCCGATTGGGTACGCGAGGCTGTTTCGCAACAGCCGCGTTAACTGGATGTACGAAACCCAACCCGAACCCGAACTCAACGATCGCCGGATATATCAGCCGCGGGGCAAGGTTCTCGGCGGCTCCAGCTCTATCAATGGACTGGTGTATATCCGAGGCCAGAAGGAAGATTTCGATCTCTGGCGTCAGTTGGGGAACACCGGCTGGTCGTTCGAAGATGTTCTGCCGTATTTCCGCCGCTGCGAGGATCAGCAAAGGGGCGCGGACGATTTTCATGGGGCAGGGGGGCCGCTCGCCGTTTCGGACCAGACCGAAACCCACCGGATGTGCGACGCCTTTATCGAGGCCGGCGTCGCGGAAGGCATTGCCCGCAACGACGATTTCAACGGCGAAAGCCAGGAGGGGATGGGGTACTTCCAGACCACTTCTCGCAACGGGCGCCGCTGCAGCACCGCTGTCGGTTATCTGAACCCGGCGAAGAAGCGCGCGAATCTACGCATCGAGACTCATGCTCATGCGACCCGCGTTCTTTTCGACGGCAAGACCGCCAAGGGAGTGGAATTCCGCCAAGGCGGGCAGACCAGAAGCGCACAGGCTTCGGGCGAGGTCATTCTCTGCGGCGGCGCCATCAACTCGCCGCAACTTTTGGAATTGTCGGGTGTCGGCGGCGGCGATTTGTTGCGAGGTCTTGGTATCCCCGTTGTCCACGACGCGCCCAGGGTCGGCGAGAATTTTCAAGATCACCTGCAGGCCCGCATGTTCATGCGCTCGAAACTGCCGATCACCCTTAACGACCAGTATCACAGCCTGTCCGGCAGGCTGGGCATGGGCCTGAATTATATATTGAGACGCAAGGGCCCCATGACCGTAAGCGCCGGTTACGCGGGATCGTTCTTCAAGACCCGCCCGGAGTTGGCCTCGCCCGATGCCGGTATTCTTTTCATTCTCTTCAGCACCGACAAGATGGGGGAATCGCTGCACCGGTTCTCCGGCTTCACCACCTCGATCTGCCAACTGCGCCCCGAGAGCCGGGGCTCGATCCACATCAATTCGGCCGACCCCTTCGCGGCGCCGGAAATCCGCGCGAATTACCTTTCGGCCGAAACCGATCGGAAAACACTTGTCGAAGCGGTGAAGAAAACCCGAGAGATCCTCAAGGCGGCGGCAATGGAACCCTATCTCGCCGAAGAGATAGAACCCGGCCCCGGTGTCGTGAGCGACGACGACATTCTCGCCTTTTGCCGCCGTGTTTCCTCCACGATTTATCATCCCTCCAGCACCTGCACCATGGGAACCGATGAGTCGGCGGTGGTGACGCCGGGGCTGAAAGTGATCGGAGTCGAGGGATTACGGGTCGTCGACGGCGCGGTCATGCCACGCCTGGTCTCGGGAAACTGTAACGCCGCCATCATCATGATTGCCGAGAAGGCCGCCGATATGATTTTGGCGGACGCCTCCTAATACACCGACTCACCAGCGCGGTTCCAAGATGCGCTTATGGTTAAGCGCCCCTTGACCATAATCTCTCACAAATGCGCCGTTTAGCGATGCCTTAGGTAATATCGCCGATCATTTAGCCACCGACAACCAGGCCAGGCACGCAGATGGAGGGCCGGTTTCATGTACGACGATCCAGGTGGCGATGACTACAACGCCGCCGAATACGACGATGTGGCGGGGACCGGTTTGCTCGGCGCAACGCTCCGCAACGCTGGCATAATCATCGCCTTGGGCCTGGGTATAGCCTGGGTGACGGGCGGATTGGAGACCGGCGAGACAAGTCCATTGCTGGCCGATGGATCGCCGCCCACGGCCAATGACGGGCGCCATATCGAGTTCGAGGAAGACGAAGCCGAATCGGAGCAAAGGGCCGCCTACGCACCGGATGAAATTGTCGTGGCCCCGGGCCCGCGCGGGCACTTCGTGGTCATGGTCGATGTCAATGGGACGCCCGTGCGCTTCCTAGTCGATACCGGTGCCACCTCGGTCAGCTTGACGAAGGAAGATGCGCAGCGGGCTGGCCTGCCGGTGTATGCCCTGGATTACAACATAAGGGCCCATACCGCGAATGGTGTGGTCAAAGTCGCGCCGGTGACTTTGCGTGACATGCGGTTCGGCAATCTGGAAATCCGGGACGTGAAAGCGACCGTGACGCAGGCCCAACTGAACATCTCTCTCCTGGGCATGAGCTTTCTCAACCGGCTTTCCAGCTATGAGGTACGTCCCGAGGGATTGATTCTGCGGTTTTAGCCGCCGATTGGTCCGTGGCCGTGTTTTGGCGGGCACGGTCACAAATTTTACACAGAATAAGTTGTTTCAAAATAATTCGTTATTTTATCTCTTATTCATTATGTAACAAGTTATTGATCTTTATCCGGTAAATCATGCATAGGTCTGGAGAAAACCTACATGATTACCTTGGGTATTTGTCTAATTTACTACAGCATAGCGCTGTTCCTGTATCAGATATACGGGTGGCTGAGCGCGGGTATGTGGACGCCGTTCCCGGTTAGCCGAGCTTGGGAAGGTTTCTTCGGAACTCCAAGACTGGCGAATCCAATTACCGACGACTTGGTGAATTGGATTCTGACATGGCCCTTGAGCTTTGCCTTGCTTATTGGGGGAATGTGCGTGCTTGGCGCGGCCTTCGGATTGAGAAGGATCATGGAACTGCGGCGAAACCGCCTGCGCCTGAAGTGGCTTCTGGAAGAATGCGAAGTGGCGGGCTACAAGCCCTGGGCCGTGCCGAAGGTTATCCGCGAACTCGATGACCGTCTAAGCAGAGAGAAGATCGCGCGCGAAAAAGGGATCGGCTGAGCATACTTCCCCGTGGCGCCCCATTTCGGTTATGATGGCAAGTATCGCCGTGGCCAAACCCCCACGACTGATACATAGCCCGGCCCGGCAACACCGAGATTGCGCAGTCCGTTGAAAACTATTCTCACGGGCCCTGCCAATCCGATGAGGAGAGGGCAATACGATGAAGGTCCAAGCCATGCTCGCCCTTAAGGGCGATAGGGTCCTAACCGTTCCTGGGGACGCCACGATCAAGGCGGCGGTCGAAATCCTAAAGTCGGAAAAGGTTGGCGCTTTGGTTGTCAGCGATGACGGCGCCAAGGTTCAAGGTATATTGTCCGAACGCGATGTCGTGCGCGGCTTGGTGGGCCACGGTGCTTCCATGCTCGATATGCGAGTCGCGGATTTCATGACCACCAATGTCAAGACCTGCGGTTTGGGCGACAACATTCAGGACATCATGTCGCAAATGACACGGAGCCGTATCCGCCATCTCCCTGCCGTCGAAAACGGCGCGTTGCGCGGTATGATCAGCATCGGCGATGTGGTGAAGAACCGCCTCGAGGAACTGGAGACGGAAGCCAACGCACTTCGCGACTACGTCGCGGGGCGGGTCTAGAAAGGCCGGGTACGAAAACATGACCCTAATCTTTGGGCGAAGCCCGGCTCCGACAACTGTCATTCTTTAAGGAGAATCGATTTGCGCCGTTTTACCATACTGTTGGCCACGATAATGGCCGCCGCCTTCGTCCTGGGCTCCGGACAAGACTTGGCCGCTTCCTGGAAATCGAAAAAAGGCAAGTCCAAGGGAAGATACGAAGAACACCACGAAGCCCGCGATTGCGACGACAGGTTCAGGTCCCACAAAAAGGACCGAGACAGGAAGGGCAAGCACCATGGCAAGAAGAGCAAGCGCCATGGCAAGAAGGGGAAGTGCCGCGATGACGCACGCTATAGCAGCGGCCCGCCGCCCTGGGCACCGGCTCACGGTTACCGCGCCAAAAGAAGGAACACGAGAACGAGTACGAGTACGGTACGAGGCCCCTATGTGCCGCCGTTCGACCTCAGCGTGGGCAAGTGCAACCGTACGGCGCTGGGCGCGGTTCTCGGCGCCGGTGCCGGTGCCGCGATCGGGTCGCAGATTGGCAAAGGCGACGGCCGTACCGTGGCTATCTTGGGCGGGACGATCCTTGGGATGCTAGTTGGCGGCAACATCGGTCAAATGATGGACGATCTCGACCAGAATTGCGTTGGCCAGGCGCTCGAACACGCCCCGGACGGCCAGGCTATCATGTGGAACGACACGCAATCGGGGGCCCAATATCAGGTCGCGCCTGTCAAGACCATCCAAACGAACGATGGCCGGTATTGCCGGGAATACACAGCGACCGCGACCGTCGGTGGCCAGCAACAAAAAACCTATGGCATGGCCTGCCGCCAAGCGGACGGTTCCTGGCAGATCCAGAGCTAGAGCACTTTCCGATGGCCGCCGAAACGATAAGAAAACGGGCGGAGAGGATGACCCTCTACCGCCCGTGTCTTATGTGCTTCGCGGTATTTACGCCACGCGGACTTCGTCCAGGAATTTAGCCACCTCGGTCTTGAGATTCACGGCCTCCTGTGAGAGCTGGCTGGCGGAATCGAGCACCTGATTGGACGCTGACCCGGTTTGGGAGACGACTTCGGTGACTCCCGATATATTCGAGTTCACCTCGGCCGTGCCTCTGGATGCCTCTTGTACGTTACGGGCGATCTCCTGAGTCGCGGCGCTTTGCTCTTCAACCGCGGCGGCGATGGTGGTTGCGATCTCGTTGATCTGACCGATCGTGCCGCCGATACCCTCGATGGCGCCCACGGCCTCGCCGGTCACGTTCTGCATCGAGTTGATCTGACTGGCGATTTCCTCGGTAGCCTTGGCTGTTTGGTTGGCGAGGCTCTTGACCTCCGAAGCCACCACCGCGAAGCCCTTGCCGGCGTCGCCCGCCCGGGCCGCCTCGATGGTGGCATTCAGGGCCAATAAATTGGTTTGCTCGGCGATGTCGGAGATCAGGCTCAGGACATCGCCGATCTTCTGCGCCGCCTCGGCCAAACCTTGCACCGTCTCGTTGGTGTGTTCGGCGTCGACGACCGCTTTCTTGGTAATCTCGTTGGATTGTGTCACCTGACGGGTAATTTCGTCGATGGTCGATGCCATCTCTTCGGCGGCCGCCGCCACGATTTGTACATTGGTACTGGCCTCCTCGGAGGCACTGGCCACCGCCGTCGACTTGACGCTGGCGCTTTCGGCCATTGTCGTCATTGATTGGGCCGTGGATTGCAGTTCGCTCGAAGCAGTTCCCACCGTGTCAATAATGCCCGAAACGCTGGACTCGAAGCTGTTGGCTAGATCGTTCATGGCCTGTTTCTTATCTTCCTTGGCCTTGAGGTCCGCCGTTTCGCTTTCCTTCCTCAAGCTCTCCATCTCAATGGCGTTTCGCTTGAAAACCTCGACGGCTTTGGCCATGTGGCCGACTTCGTCGCCACGTTCCAGGGCCGGAATCTCGGTGTCCGTGTTTCCTTTGGCGAGGCCGTCCATGGCGGTTGTCATTGCCGAAATGGAACTAGCCATGCGCCGCCCGAAGAGCACCGAGACCAAAACAAGCAACAGACCGCCGAGAGCGGCGACGATAACAATTTTGTTACTGAGGGCTGCGCCCGTCGCGAGTTGCTCGTCGATCACGGCGTCGATTTCGAGAATACCACGCACGTCGCCCAGCTTCCAGTCGTCCTTGGGAGTGTCGGCGCGGCTGTTGTGGCAGTTCACGCAACCTTGAGCCACCATCTTGTCGGCCATGGCCACACGGACCACCTCCTTGCCGTCCGCGCTGGTTTCCTGGCGCGCGAAGACCTCATCCGGGTTCGCGCTAAGGAAATCCCAAGCCTGTTGCTGAAAACTATCGAGTTGACGTTTGGCACGATTGGGAAAGGGGAAAGCGCTGAAAAGCTGGAGGGTCGTGTCCTCCTCGGCAAGCAACGCGCTCATGTCTTGGATCAAGGTCGCGGGAAGAGGTATCGAGTTCGGATCATTGGCGTGATCGATAGCCCCCTGGCCGCCCATCCCTAGAACTTTTTTAACGACGTTCTTCGCGTAATAGCCGCGCAGGGTTTTGAATTGACCTACGGTTTGTTGGGCGTTGCGAATCGCGCCTTCACGAACGTTGTCAGCCAGTAACGGCGGTAGGAGAAACCAGATAGCAGCCAAGGCGATGCCGAGCATGATCGGGATGGGCAAAACCAATTGCCAGACGATACTCTTCTTGAGCCCGAACATGGATTGTTTCGTACTGTCCGTGTTCGTATTTTCGCTTTTCCGATTCAACAACATCATCGTCCCCTTGTGATGGGTCTATGACCGCCCATGGCGGTTAACCGCGTATGTGTCCAACACGGTGTTGGCCATCTAAAAATCAATGCGTAAACCGGACCGAAAAAGAATCGATCTGGTTATTCCCATACAAAAAGTAATTGTAATCTGTAAAAATTATATAAAACCTGGAGTACTGACTCGCTTGTTATTAGGAGGATTGCTCTCCTGCTTTCCTATTCGGGTATCTTTCCAAAGAGGAGATAGAAAACAACTATAGATATATGACATCAACTGTAATACAACCTGCACTAGTATTGCCCAAACCTCGGCACATGGCCTCGGGGATGTTCGAGCATAACCTTCGTAACATAGATCAGGGCCGGGAGAATCTAGCCGGTCGTCAAGATCGTGACGGAGGAGGAAAGCCATGCTACGCAGATTCATGTTGATACCCGCCATATTCGCCCTCGCTTTCTGGGCTTGGACGCCAAACGCCGCATTGGCGGGCGATGGACATCGTGGCCACGGCAAGGACCGGGGCTACCAGAACAACCACAACAAGGGTGGATTTGAACGCGGTGGCCATCGCAACGACCGCCGGAGGGATTTCAGGCATCACCGCGAACGCCCCCGTCACGCGCGGCGCCATTCCGGGCGGCGTCATCACCACCGGGGCTTCCAGAATTATGTATTCGATCACGGCTATTGCCGGACCGCCTACAAATTAACCAACCATGGTATTCGTTGCCGGAGCCGGGACTATTATCCCCGCCGTTCAGGCGGCTATGACCGCCATGGAGCCGTCTATACCGCGCAACCGCGCTATGTCGCGCGGACACTGGAGAAGGCCGCCGACGGCCAATCCATAATCTGGAACGATTCACGCAAACAGGCCCGCTACGAGATCGTGCCAACCCAAACCTATCGAACCGACAATGGCCGCTATTGCCGGGAATATCTGAACACGGCGACAGTGGGCGGTCAGACCCGCCAGGTCTTTGGGCAAGCTTGCCGGCAGGAAGACGGGACCTGGGAGATCGTTCGCTAGGGAGAATCCGCGTTCACGGAATAACTGGGGGAGGGGCCACGCACAGCTTCGCGTGGCCGCTTTCTTAGGGCGCTCGCCAAGCCGGCAGGCGCCCCTCCTGCACGGCATGGCATGCGATCGCGGTGCCTTCCGCCATGATAGATTCCGGCACCTCGGCGCGGCAGCGGTCCTGGGCGAAGGGACAGCGCGGATGGAAGGAACAGCCGGCCGGTGGATCGATGGGACTTGGCACCTCGCCCTCGACCTGCGAGCGCATGGTTCCGGTCTTGGATATGTCGGGCACAGCATCGAGCAACATGCGCGTATAAGGATGCAAGGGGCGGGTGAAGAGTTGTTGAGTCGCGGACCACTCCACGATCCGGCCAAGGTACATAACGCCGACCTTGGTCGAGATGTGATGAACCACCGCCAGGTCGTGACTGATGAACAGGTAGGTCAAACCAAGCGTGCGTTGTAATTCCACCATCAAATTCAGAATCTGCGCCTGGACCGAAACGTCGAGCGCCGACGTCGGCTCATCGCAGACCAGGAATTCCGGCTCGCCGCCAAGGGCCCGGGCGATGGATATCCGCTGCCTCTGACCGCCGGAGAATTCGTGCGGGAATTTGTCCCCATCCAGAGGCGACATGCCGACTTGCCGTAAGAGCTCGCCGACCCGCTCCTTCACCCCGCCGGCCAGGGACCGGCGCGATTTGGGAATAGACTCGGCGACAATATCGAAAACCCGCCAGCGCGGGTTCAGCGACGCCTGCGGGTCCTGAAAAATCATCTGTATCTTGTGCTGAACGGAGAGATTGCGGGCACGCTCTTCGCGCGTGCTCAAAGAGGCGCCGTTATAGCTAATGGTGCCCGCAGTGGCATTGAAAAGGCCGACGATGGTCCGGGCGACGGTGGACTTCCCACATCCGGATTCGCCCACCAGCCCAAAAGTTTCCCCACGTTTTATGGATATATCCAGCCCATCGACCGCTTGCACGATCCGGCGCCCCGTCCGTTCCAGTATCCGCGTGAGCAGGGGCGGCGACACGTCGAAATATTGCTTGAGTCCCTTGGCCTCGATCAGCGTTGCCGCCGGCGCGCCGCCACGGCTATGCGGGCTGTCGCCGGCTTTTCTTGCCGCCGCCGAATGAACAAGATCTAGAGCCGGCACCTCAGTTGGGTCTTCATAGAGCCAGCAAGCCACGCGCGAGGGTCCGGCCGGGATCAGTTCCGGGCGCTCGGTCTTGCAGCGATCGAAGACCTTCGGACAGCGTGGATGATAGCGGCAGCCGGGCGGCGTTTCGTTCAGGCGCGGCATGGATCCGTCGATCTGAACCAGCCGGTCGACCTCCTCCCCGATCGAGGGAATCGATCCCATCAAACCGATCGTGTAGGGCAGGCGGGCATTGTGAATAATTTCGGAAACCGGGCCGACTTCCCCGACCCGGCCCGCGTACATCACCGCCACGCGGTCGGCGGTCTCCGCGATCACGCCCATGTCATGGGTGATCAGCATGATCGCGCTGCCATGTTGGGAACACAGCCGCTTCAAGAGGACAATGATCTGCGCTTGGATCGAAACATCGAGAGCGGTGGTCGGTTCGTCCGCGATAATCAGTTTCGGGTCGGCGCATAGGGCCAGGGCTATGACGACGCGCTGCCGCATGCCGCCTGAAAACTGGTGCGGGTAATGATCGATGCGCTCCGACGCCGCGGGAATACCGACTTCTCCGAGAAGGTCCAATGCCCGCGTCCGGGCCTGACGGGCGGTAAGCGGCAAGTGGGCCGCGATGGTATCCGTGATCTGGCGCCCGACCGTGTGCAGGGGATTGAGGCTGGTGAGGGGGTCTTGAAAAATCGCCCCGATGTGGCGGCCGCGTATCTGGCGGATTTTTTCGTCCGGCAGGTTGTCGATCCGCTGTCCGTCGAAGATTATTTCGCCGCCCGCGATTCTGCCTGGCGGTTCCAAGAGTCCAATAATCGCGGCGCCAGTCATGGACTTTCCCGCACCGGATTCGCCGACGACACCCAAGACCTCGCCCGGGGCGATATGTAACGACAGATCGTCGATCGCGACCAAAGTTCCATGGCGCGTGGGAAATTCGACCCGGAGGTTCTTGATCTCCAATAATGGCGGTTTGGACATGGCCCGCCCCCTACCGCAACTTCGGGTTCAAGGCGTCGCGCAGCCAGTCGCCGAGCAAATTGACCGACAATCCCATGATCGCCAGGGCGACGCCGGGGAACAGGGTGATCCACCACTCGCCCGAGAACAGGAAATCGTTGCCAACGCGAATCAAGGTTCCCAAGGAGGGCTGCGTCGGAGGCACGCCGACACCGAGGAAAGACAGTGTCGCCTCGGTAACGATGGCCAGCGCCAGGCTAATGGTCGCGATCACCAGAACCGGCCCCATGACGTTCGGCAGCAGATGCCGGAACATGATATAGGCGGTGCCTTTCCCGGCGACCCTGGCGGCCTGGACATAGTCCTTGCTTTTCTCGACCATGGTGGTGGCCCGCACGGTGCGGGCGAATTGCACCCAATACGCCAGGGATATCGCCGCGATCACGACGACAAAGGCAATGTTTCCATGGGCGCCCGGTCCCAGGATGCTGCGGATGACGCCGTCGATGAGCAGGGCGATCAGGATGTCGGGAAAGCTAAGCTGTACCTCGGCGATGCGCATGATCACGGCGTCGAGGCGGCCGCCGACAAAGCCGCTGATAAGGCCGAGTGTGACCCCCATGGACGCGGCCAGAAAGACGCTGGCGAATCCGACGCCCAGGGAAATACGAGAGCCATGGATGATCGTCGACAACACATCGCGCCCGGCATTGTCCGTGCCCAGGAGGAAACGGCTGTCCCCGCCCTCGATCCAGGCCGGCGGCAGGAAAGAATCGAGGATATTCACATTCACCAAGTCATAGGGATCGTGGGGCGCGACCCAGGGCGCGAATAGGGCGCTCAGCAGGTAAATCAAGGTGATGATGCCGGCAACGACCGTCACCTTGGAACGCCGGAAGCTATAGGAGAGATCGCTGTTCCAGGCGCGCCGCGCCAAATCGGCGGCGAAAAACGAATCCGTTGTCGGCGGCGACTGACTCATGCCCGCACGTCGCGCCCGACCCGCAGGCGCGGATCGACAAAGTAATACAACAGATCGACCGTCAAATTTATGATGACGAAGAAGCTCGCGATCAAAAGTAGATAGGTCGACATAACCGGAATATCGACTTCGCTAATCGCCTGAATGAACATCAGACCGACGCCCGGCCATTGAAAGACCGTCTCGGTGATAATCGCGAAGGCGATAATCGATCCAAGCTGTAAGCCGGTGATGGTGATAACCGGGACCAGGGTGTTCATGAGCGCGTAACCGAAATGAACGGTGCGATTGGAAAGGCCGCGCGCGCGCGCGAACTTGATGTAATCGGTGCGCAGGACTTCCAGCATCTCCGAGCGCACCAGACGCATGATCAAGGTCATCTGAAACAGGGCCAGGGTGATCGCCGGCATGATGAGGGCCTTTAGCCCGCTCGCCGTCAAGAGCCCGGTACTCCAAAAACCGAGTTGCACGACCTCGCCCCGGCCAAAAGATGGCAGAAGATGGAAATGAACGGAAAAAGTAAAAATCAACAAGATCCCGATCAGGAACGTAGGCAAGGAAACGCCGACCAGGGAAGCCGATAGAAAGAAGTGCGAAAACCAGGACTCGCGGCGAAGCGCCGTGTAAATCCCAGCCGGAATCCCAATTCCAAGGGCGATCAGCGCCGACAGGATACTCAACTCAAGCGTCGCGGGAAGGCGCTCCGCGATGATGGAGGCGACGCTACGCTTCTGCTGATACGATATACCGAATTCCATTCGCACGGCCCGGCCGACGAAGCGCGCGAACTGAACCGGTACGGCGTCGTTCAGGCCCAGCGATTCTCTTAGTTCTTCGCGCTTTTCATCGGAAGACTGGATACCGACCAGATTGGCGATCGGATCGCCGACATAAGTGAACAACGAAAACGAGATCGCCGCCACGCACAGCATCACGACAAAGGACTGTAAAACACGCGCCAAGATATATGAAATCAAGGCGACCCCCGTAAAAAGTTCTGGAGTTGAAAAAACGAAAGAGGCCCGGGAGTAAGACTTCCGAGCCTCTTTTTCTTATAGGGCCGCACTTATTTCATGTTGATGTACCAGAACTGCAAGGCGTTATCGGCACGCTGTGCCACGGTGACGCCGTTGCGCACGCCCCAGGACAATGCCTGCTGATGAAGCGGGATATAGCCGACTTCATCCTTCACGATACCGAAGGCCTCGTCGATCATGTCTTGGCGCTTCTTGGCGTCGGTTTCCGATGTGATCTTCCTCGAAAGCTCGGTCACCCGCGCATTGCCGTAACCGCCGCCATTCCAAGCGAGGCCGCCGTCGGCCGGGGGCACCATCAGATGCGCGATCACCGAACCGGCGTCCTGATCGTCGGGAATCCAGCCCAGCAGATACATGCTGATATCGTGCTCCTTGAGCTTGGAGAAGAACTTGCTCTTGGGCTGAGCCAGCAGGGTCACGTTGACGCCAACACGCGCGAACATGCCCGCGACGGCTTGGCAGATCTGCTCATCGTTGACGTAGCGGTTGTTCGGGCAATCGAGTTGGATGTCGAAACCGTCCGCGTAGCCGGCATCGCTGAGCAATTTTTTCGATGCCGCGATATCGAGAGGCAGGCGGCCATTAAGGGCTTCGTTGAAACCGCCCAGCTTCGGTGCCAGAAGCAAGGCGGCGGGTGTCGAGGCACCGCGCATGACCTTGGACTTGATGGCTTCGATATCGATCGCCTGATAGAGCGCCTGCCGGACCCTTTGGTCCTTAAGCGGGTTCTTGCCCTTCACGGAGGAATAGAGAAGCTCGTCGCGCTCCTGATCCATGCCCAGGAAGATCGTCCGCAACTCCGGCCCTTGCAGGACCGAAGCGACGCCGGAGCTGTTGATACGATTGACATCCTGGACCGGCGCCGGGAACATCAGATCGAGTTCGCCGGAGAGCAGGGCCGCGGTGCGCGTCGCGTCTGACCCGATCGGGGTCAGGATAACATCCGTGACGTTGAAGTTCTGGTTGCCCATGTCCCACCAGTCCTTATTGAGCGTGAGCACGGTTTTCACACCGGGCTCGCGGCTGACAAGCTTAAAGGGACCGGTTCCGTTGGCGTTCAGGGTTGAATAGTTTTCCTTATTCTCGCTGATGTTGACGGGCTCGACCGCGCCATTGGCTTCCGCCCATTGCAAATCCATCATCACCAGGGGGGCGATGGTGTTAAGCAGGATAGGATTGACGCCGTCGGTCAGGATATCGACCGTCCGAGCATCGACCGCTTTCACGTCCGCGATGCCGCCGACGAAGCTGCCCATGTCGGCGCCTTCGCTCTGCGCGCGCTTGAAGGAGAACACCACATCGTCGGCGTCGAAGGAATTTCCGTTGTGGAACTTCACGCCTTCGCGCAGCTTGAAGCGCCAAGTCGTCGGGTTGACCAGTTCCCAGCTAACCGCGAGCCCCGGCTCCAGTTGCAGATTATCGTCGTAGCGAACCAGAGGTTCGTGAATATTGCTATGAAAGGCGTTCGAGAAGTTTTCCGCCAAGGCATAGGGGTCCATGGAAGCGACGTCGCCCTGGAACGAAAATCTGAAAGTTTCCGCCTGCGCGGCGGCCGCGGCCGTAATACCGGCGGCAACGGCCAGTGCCCCAGTTAACTTGATGATTTTATGCATAGTTCTATCCTACCCTGCACTTGTTATAAGTATCGAAATTACCTGGAAGCGTATCCAAGGCCCTAACAGGTGTCAACTCAACCGCCCGGCCGGTGGCGGAGGCGAGATATCCGTGCCAACATGGCTGATTAGGGCGGTTTTAAGCCCTCTCGCCAATGCTGAAAGGGCCAGGATTTGAAGATCTCGGACACAAGCTGGATGCAGGTCGAAGAGTACCTGAAATCGGACGATCGCTGCGTCGTGCCGCTGGGATCGACCGAGCAACACGCCTATTTGAGCCTATCGACCGACAGCATTCTGTCTGAAAAGGTAGCCGTGGACGCCGCCGCGCCCCTGGGCATTCCGGTGTTCCCCGCCGTGTCCTATGGACTAGCCCATCACTGGACCGCGTTCCCCGGCACCGTCACCTTGCGCATGGAGACCTATCTGGGGGTGATCGGCGATATTCTCGACAGCCTCGCCCATGCCGGGTTCCGGCGCATTCTCATGGTCAACGGCCACGGCGGCAACATGCCGGCGGCCAACTACGCGCGCCAATGGATGATGACCAAGCCAGACATTCGGATCCTGTTTCACAACTGGTATGCCGCCCCAAAATTCGCCGCCGCTATCCGTGAGATCGACAAGATCGCTTCCCACGCGTCCTGGCTTGAAAACTTCGCCTGGAACCGGCTGGACGGGGCCGACATGCCTGATGGCGCCAAGGACCTGGTCGATATGGGCAGCCTGCAGAGTCTCAATCCGGAACAAATTCGGGCCATAGCGGGCGATGGCAACATGGGCGGGCGTTACCAGCGCTCCGATAAAGATATGGAGGCGGTTTGGGCCGTGGGGGTCGCCGAGACCCGTGCGCTTTTGACCGACGGATGGCGGTAAGCGAACCGCCTCTTCTAATCTGGGGCGCGGGCGCCATAGGCGGCACTATCGGCGCTTATCTGGCCCGTGCCGGCCACGGCGTTCTGTTCGTGGATACCGACCCGGACCATGTCGCGCGGATCAACGAAGGGGGCCTGACGATCTCGGGCCCCATCGAGTGCTTCACGGTGCCGGCCAAAGCAGTGACCCCGGAATCTCTGGACGGTATCTTCGAGCGCATCGTTCTGGCGGTGAAAACCCCGGCGACGCGGGCGGCGGCACGCGCCCTCGCGCCCCATTTGGCACCCGGAGGATACGTCGTGTCGGCCCAAAACGGGCTGAACGAACCCTTGATCGCCGTGGCGGTGGGAGGCGCCCGCACCCTGGGCTGCTTCGTCAATTTCGGCGCCGACTATCGAGCGCCGGGGGAAATCCTGTACGGCGGGCGGGGCGCCGTGGTCGTGGGCGAGATCGACGGCCGGATCACGGAGCGGGTGAGGGCGTTGGAGACTCTGCTTCATGACTTCGAGCCCAAGGCCATATCCAGCGCCAATATCTTCGGCTATCTGTGGAGCAAGATGGCTTACGGCGCCATGCTCTTCGCCGAAGCCCTGACCGAGGCCTCCATCGCCGACTGCCTCGATCATCCCGGCTACCGCGGGCTGTTCATAGCCTTGGCGCGCGAAGTCCTGGCCGTCGCCCAGGCTCACGGCGTGACGCTTGAGTCGTTTAACGGCTTCGACCCGGAGGCCTTCCTGCCCGGAGGCGGCGACCGGGCGGCGCTGGAATCCCTCGCCACCATGGCGGCCTTTAACCGCCGCTCGGCGAAGACTCATAGCGGTATCTGGCGTGACATCGCGGTCCGCAAGCGCAAGACTGAAGTCGACGCCTTGCCCGGCGCGGTCGTGGCCCTGGCACGGGAAAAGGGCTTGGCCGCCCCGCTGTGCGCCCGCCTGACCGAGTTGATACACGAAGTCGAGGACGGCAAGCGCCGGCAATCGTGGCAAAGCCTGGACGCGCTCAAGGCCACTATGGTCTGATCCCGGACGGAACAGAGGAGTCGCCAAACGCATGGATCGCCGCTTCGACAACCGTGTGGTTCTAGTCACCGGCGCCGCCCAGGGTATCGGCGCCGGGATCGCCAAGGCATTTCGGGCCGCCGGGGCTCAGGTTCAGATCGCGGATATCGATGCCCAAGGGGTCGAAGCCCGTGGCCGGACTCTCGACGTTGAACCTCACGTCTTGGACCTTTCCGACCGGGACCGCACCCGCGAAACCGTGGACGAAATTCTCGAACGCCACGGGCGAATCGATATCCTGGTCAATGGCGCCGGCGGCGTTCAGGGCCAGACCGGCCGCCCCTTGGAGGAAATCACGCCGGACGATTGGTTCACCATTTTCCAGGCCAACTTGGACGGCGCGTTCTGGCTGACCCAGGCCGTCGCGCCGGGCATGAAAGAGGCCGGGTTCGGCCGCATCGTCAACATCGCGTCCAGCGCCGGACTGCGGCCCAGCCTGACCGGCATCCAGGCCTATACCTCGGCCAAGCACGCCCTGGTCGGCCTGACCAAGCAAATATCCTGGGAGCTTGGCCCCTATGGCATCACCGTCAACGCCGTCGCGCCCGGCTTCATTCTTTCGAATCCGGCGACCCAACGACAGTGGGAGACCTTGGGGCCGGAGGGCCAAAAGCAACTCCTGACCTCAATCCACACGAAGCGCCTTGGCGCCCCCGAGGACATCGCGAACGCCACGCTGTTCTTCGCCGGCGAAGCCAGCGCCTGGGTAACGGGGCAAATATTATCGGTCGATGGCGGGCGCTCGTGACGGGCCCTGACGCTTCGCGGGTGGCTAGGCGCTAAAGAGCGTCACTGGCGGCGCCGACGATTTCGTCGAGCACCGCGTGAATGCCGGCCGCCCAGATGGCATCGTACCGGCTCTTTGCGCACGAAACAGGATGGCGGATGGGGTGGGATTCGAACCCACGAGACGCGTTAACGCCTGCCGGTTTTCAAGACCGGTCCCTTCAACCGCTCGGGCACCCATCCGGCATAGAGAATCAAGCACTTAGCAAATCCGGGCTGGGTAGCAAAGTCCGAATTGCCACCCAATCGCCACCCTAGGACACCGACTCATAAGCAAAAAATCGTCATCCCGGACTTGATCCGGGATCCATTTATCCGCGTGTCCAAAGCCCAGCATGGGGCACGATGGATCCCGGATCACTGACTTTCCTTGCCAAGCCATCCCCCGCCTTCGTGGGGCAAGTGGCTTGGAGGAACGTCGTGCCCGGGACGACGGTTTAATGGGTATGTGACCTAGACTTTGGTGAGGGTGCAAACATCGTTTCCCATCCGTTCCCTTGCCTGGCGCTGGAGTCCATCGCATTCCCTGTTATTCCCTGCCGAGCAGGGAATTTACAGGACGGCCGCGAGACGGCCCGGCGCGCGCCTTGGAAGGGCCGCGTGCGAGCCGGTCTTTTACCTGCCAAGCGGGCATCCATGTAACCAAGCCGGGCCGGGACATGGCGGACCTCCCTTTTCCCAAACACCGGCGCGAAGCCAAGCGCCCGCACCCTAAGCGGTTCAAGACTAGCGCCCGGCGCGGCGCACGCAATGCAAAGGCGGTGGAAAACGAAGCCGCGGAATTGCCGGACCCCGCGCCGGGGATTTTCCACATGGTAAAGTATGCGATTCGTATAATTCCCACGCGGGATACTATGAATTTCCACACCCGCGAATATGATTCCGGATATTGATATTTATGCCCTCCGCGCCGCGAGGGGTGAGGAGCAAGAGTACAGGGTTCGGCATCGAGACCCAGGCTCAGATCCAGGCCCACGCAGGTCTTACTCTTGGCACTCTTGCACTCTTGGGGTCATGTCTTGCAATCATGCACTTATGCTGGCGCCGCAGCTCCGACGTAAAGATCGAGAAAGGTCGCCCGGTCCGCATCAGCGCGGCCAACCGCCTCACCGAGGACGATAGCTTCTGCTATGGCTACGACACCAACGGCAACCTGATCGATAAGACCGTCAAGGCCGCAGGCGGCTTCGCGGGCGCGCCCGAGAGTTATGCTTACGACGAAGAAGGCAACCGCACCGTCTCCCACCTCTCGGGCGCGCACTTGACCGACGCCGCCAACCGTCTGCTCGAAGACGATACCTTCTCTTACGATTACGACGCCAACGGCAACCTCAAAACCAAGGCCGACCGGGCGACCCCCACCGACATCACCACCTACACTTGGGATGTACGTAACCGCCTGGTGCGCATCGACATGCCCGGCGGCGGTTCCGCCACCTATCGCTACGATGCCGATGGACGCCGGATCGAGAAGGACGTGACATAGTCCGCTACGTCTACGACGATGACAATATCGTCCTGGAGTACGACGGCATAAATGCCCTGACCGCGCGCTACAGCCACGGCGAAAATGTCGATCAGCCCCTGGCCATGGAACGCAGCGGCCAGAGTTATTTCTATCAAACGGATTTCCTGGGCTCGGTGCGCAAGCTCACCAACGCCGCCGGGACCGTGGTCAACAGCTACGACTACGATGCCTTCGGCAACTTCGAAGTGCGTTCGGAAACCGTCGCCAATCCCTACACCTACACCGCCCGCGAATTCGATCCCGAAAGCGGGCTGCATTTTTACCGCGCACGGTATTACAACCCGGCGACCGGGCGGTTCTTGAGCGAGGATCCGATTGGATTGGAGAGCGGTGATGCCAATGCGTATCGGTATGTGTTCAACAGTCCGGTAAATCTTACCGATCCTAGCGGAAAACTCCCCCCTCCTTAGAGAGATTTCTCGCCGCTGGTGGCGCCTTTCTGAAAGCAATTCCAGGAGCCGCCACCGTAGGCCTTGCGACCCGCTCCATATTCTCCTTTATCAACAAAAAAATTGTCCAGGCTCAGATTAATTTTCAGAAATTCCAGAAATTTGCGGAGAAGAAAGATTTTAAAGATGTGTCGGATTTCGCTCTTGGTTTCGCGCTCGAGTTCATCCCTGACAAAGGAGATACAATAGACGATGTCAGAGGCATTCCTAAGAGAACTAAAGCATTTTTTAACGGTCAGTTAACAGCACAGGCCTTTAAGATTGCTATTGGATTATAATGGAAACAAAGATTGCAGAGTGTTGAATTGCGCTGCGCTCTAAACGCGATTCCAATTCAGATGTAGATTAGTATCGACGGAGGCGCAAACATACTTTGGTGCGCATACAGCGGGATATTTGACTTACAACGTAACTTGGACTGGCTTTCTTCCGGCAAGAAATGCAATGTGAAATCGTTATCAAATTTGTGACTTGAGGGCAAATCAACATGGTGCTGAAATCATGATCACTATCTATGATGCAGATTTATATGCGTATTTTGCCGTTTTCATTGCCCTGTCAATGACAGCAATGTTCTTGTTTAGAGTGGATAAGGTCACTGGGAAGCCAAACCGCGAATTGATTCAGGAAGGCGATATCTCGGAACTCAAGCCTTCTCTTCGATTCCTACTCAGGTCCGGAGTCAATGGTGCAAGTCTAATCGCCTCGTTTCCGAAATACGATTGGGTGATTCGATTCGACAAATACATTCGAGCGAAAGGAAGTATCGGGATAAGTTTCATGATGCCCGATGACTATCTCAACAGCCCCAAGCTCAAATTGTTAGAATCGTTCTGCCGGGACCAGGCAATTTCTTGGCCGGTGTCCGAGGCGCCGTCCGATGAACAGACAAATCTCGGATTGGATTGCGGCCCCGATATTGATAAGGCGTTTCGCTTGCTACGCTACCTGGCCGTCGAAGTCGAACAAGTGCCGGAAACGGCGCGGCATGTGTATGAGATTACTGGTGGACTGCGTCCAGGTGAGCTCGTGGATGATCCCGCAAAAAAGCCTGTCTCGGACAATGAAATGGCAATTTACGAAAAGAAAACGCGTCGGGCTCTTGTAGGTGGATCATATTTTGATGCGTCTAAGTTTATCATTCTACTTTTTGCAGAGTTTGTCGGTACTCTGGGAATGATTTATGGACTTTTGATTTCGGTGGCAGCTAACATCTTCGCGTGGGATGCTCGTTGGGCTATTCTCGATATCAATATTGTTGAATTGTCGTTTCAACCAAAGATTTTTGATTTATTTTTCATGGGCCTCTATCTGTTAAGCGCAACACAGTTCTTATCCAAGAGATATTTATCTTTACTCTCTTCGAAAGCGAGAAAAAACAAGAAAACAACTTCCAATACTACTTCGAGTACATGGGAGCGTACCGCTCGCGCACTGTTGGGTAGAAGGGTCGCGAAAAGGGGTATCCTTGCTGGACTCCTGGTGGTGTCTTGGCTTTGGCATTGAAGCAGTCACACTCCAGCGGGCAGTGTCTGACTAAATCGACTTGGAAAAAAGGGGACGCTACCCATTATTTTTCGATGCCCTCCGTGTAGCTTCCGCGCATGCCCCGCTTGGCCCGAACCGTCTTCGCCGGTGTGCCCCATCATGTCACCCAGCGGGGCAATCGCCGCGACCAGGTGTTCTTTACCGATGACGACCGCCACGCCTATCTGGCATGGCTGAAGGACTACGCGGAGAAATTCATCCGGACGCTGGAGAAGCTGACGGGGCGTGCGCTCCGGTACCGGCCGCCTGGACGCCCGAAAAAGCAGCATAATCAAAAAGGGTAGCGTCCCCTTTTACCAATAGGGGCCGAGTGATTCTTGACATAACTAAAAAAAGAACGGTACCCATCAGACCCGGTCGAGGCCGCGATCCAGACCGGCCACCAACTCCCGAGGAACTTGATCTACTCAATGAGGTACTCAAGTGAAGAAAATGACTGCAGCAAGTGTTATAGGAAATTTTCGCGACGCACTCCTAGGAGTCTTGCCTGCGGTTCAAGCGGCAGACATTCCATGGCGAAGGCCAGATGCTTACGATGATTGGGACAATATTGCGACGGCGTTATATGACGCGCTGGTGATAGAGAGCTTACGTTGGGAATTCCCAGAAGGTTTTTTGGATGAGTTCAAGATCCCAGCCTATGACATGTTACTTGAGGACTACGGCTCCTATTCTTGGATTGAAGTGCTTGAGCATAGAGGCCCCAGCGTATGTGTCTTTCACGCGCTTTCCACAGACCAGGAGCCGTTCGACCAGGTTGAGTATCGCCTTGTATCGCCGAACGGCATTCCTCTTTCTTCAGAGTTGAATACTGTTTCTCTTGATAGGGCCAAATTCAATCTTCGCCTTTCTGAGAATTTCGAGAGTTTGCTGAAATCTCATAGATAACTGAGAGTCCGCTCGTACCGATAGACGATCGCCAATCTCGAGCGCCTGGCCAACCTCGCCCACACTCGCGGCGGGGCCGATCTCGCCAGCTTCGCCTATGGCTACTACGGCCTGCGCGATAGCGGGGTCAGGTCTTGCAATACGGCACACGATTAGAGACTGTTTGGACGTAGCCCGCGCCTCTTGGCGACCGCGTTATCCTCTGCGACGATGCCGGGCCTTGGGGCGGCACCAACGGCTATGCCTACGATCCGCTTGGGCGCTTGACCAAGTTGACCCCGCCGGTGGGTGGGGACATCGATCTGACCTACGCCGCCGCCGACCGCCCGGCCGGGATTACTTTCCCCAACGGCGTCGGCACGGCTGCGAGTTACGACATCGCCTCTGGGCGCTTGGCCTATCTCGCGCACACTCGCGGCGGGACCGATAGCGTAACGAGTGGAACATGAAACCCGATCGGCAGGCCCGGTGAGTAGCTTAATCTAGGTGAGAATCAGTCCAGAAATTAGGGAATAGCTCAAAGACCGCCGCCCGCCAATCGGTGGCGCGGGCGTTGTTCCGACTCGCGGGGTAATTCTAGAATCCGTGGGTGGCCTTCATCTTGTCGAAGATATTCTGGTTCTTGTTCAGCCCCGGCAATCTGCTGGTGCTTGGTTTGCTGAGCGGATACCTGGCGGGCTTCGCGCCCTGGGCGCGGGTTCGCCGTCTTGGCCGGATTGTTCTTGGAGCGGCGCTTGGCGTTATGCTGGCCGTGGCCATCCTGCCCATGGGGTCGTGGGTGACCGTGCCTTTGGAGGAGCGGTTTCCCGCGCCGTCGGTCTTGCCCGAAAGGGTGGCGGGTATTATTGCGCTTGGCGGCGCCCTTCATCTGCGCCGCTCCGCCGACCGGGGCACGGCGCAACTCGGCGAATACGCGGAGCGGATGATCGCCTTCGCCGACTTGGCGCGCCGCTTCCCGGATGCGCGTCTGATCTTCACCGGCGGTTCCGGCTCTCCGCGCGATCAGGACATCCGGGAAAGCGACTTCGTGCCTGAGATCATGGCCGATTTGGGAATCGATCCCGGGCGCGTGCTGCTCGAGCGCGATTCGCGCAACACCCACGAAAACGCCGTCTACTCGAAGCGCCTGGCCGGGGCGCCGCCGGGCGGGGTCTGGCTCCTGGTTACGTCGGCCTTTCACATGCCGCGCGCGATGGGGGTGTTCCGCGCCGCCGGATGGAACGTGGCGCCATACCCGGTCGATTACCAGACCTCGGGGCCGGGGCGGGGCAGGCTCGGTTTCAGCTTGGCCGGCGGCTTGCACCGGCTCGGCCTGGGTCTGCATGAATGGGCCGGACTGGCCGCCTATCGGGTCATGGGCTGGACCGCCACGCTTTATCCGGCCCCCAAGCCGGGCTCCTGAAAGTCGGTTAATGAATCCTTGGGGGGAGGGCAGGCAAAATCAACCATCCGCGCGGCGGCATGGGCATTGCGCGTTAAACCGCTGCCGTGCCACATATTTCCGAGAATCTAGCCCGAGTGATCGAATGTATCTTGTTGACCTAATCCGGCGGTGCGCCGTTGATCTAATCCGGCGGTTCGCCGTTGATGTTATTCAGCGGTGCACCGTGGCCGTGGCGATGACTTTCGCGCTCGCCATCGCGGTTCCGGCCAGTGCTCAAACTCCCGATTTCGGGGCCTGGATGCGGGCGTTGAAGCAAGAGGCCCTGAGCGCTGGCATCTCCCAGGCGACTCTCGACACCGCCCTGACCGGCGTCGAGCCGATTGAACGGGTGACGGATCTCGACCGCAAGCAGCCCGAGTTCACGCAGACCTTCTGGGCCTACTTCGACAAGCGGGTCACGCCGGAACGGGTTAAGCGTGCCCGCCGCCTGCTGGCCACCCATGGCGACCTGTTGGCCCGGGTCGAAGCGCGATACGGCGTGCAGCCCAGGTTTCTGGTCTCGTTCTGGGCCTTGGAAAGTAACTTTGGCGACTATACGGGCGGCTTTTCCGTGGTCCGCGCCCTGGTGACTCTGGCCTTCGACGAGCGGCGGGGTAAATTCTTCCGGGCCCAGCTTCTGGACGCGCTACGCATTATCGACAAAGGCCACATCTCGGCCGAGGCCATGCAGGGTTCCTGGGCCGGGGCCATGGGCCAGGTCCAGTTCATCCCCTCGACCTTCAGGCGCCACGCGGTCGATTTCGACGGCGACGGGCGCCGGGATCTCTGGAACAGCTTGCCCGATGTCTTCGCCTCGGCCGCCAACTATCTGGCCGCGATCGGCTGGCGCGGCGACAAAACCTGGGGCCGGGAGGTGCGGCTGCCGGCGGGTTTCGATTTCGATCTGGCGGACTTGAAAACACGCAAGCGGATCGCGACCTGGCAGGACTTGGGCGTGCGCCGCGCGGACGGCGGCGATTTGCCGCTCGCGGACCTGGAGGCGGCCATCATTCTTCCCGGTGGCCACCTGGGGCCGGTCTTCATGATTTACAGCAACTTTCATTCAATAATGCGTTGGAATCGTTCGATTCTATATGCCATTGCAGTCGGCCACTTGGCGGACCGGATAGCGGGGTCGCCGGGCCTGACGGCGACGCGGCCCGCCTCCGAAAAACCACTGCGCCGCGCCGATGTCGAGACCATGCAAACCTTGCTGGCCTCCTTAGGCTTCGACCCCGGCACACCGGACGGCGTGGTCGGCGCCCAAACCCGTGCGGCCCTGAAAGGTTACCAGCGCAAGTCCGGCTTGGCGGCGGACGGATATCCCACTTATGAGATTTTGGATGCCTTGCGCGAATCCGCTTCCGGCGCTGGGCGCGGCGATTGATCGCCCGAAACGATCACAGCCCCGATCCTTGGAAACATATCGAGAAAATGGCAGTATTCTTCGCGACTCGAGTTGGCACCTGCGAGAAAATGATTCACTGGAACTTTAAACACGCGGCAGCCTGCGCGGCGGTGGTCCTTGGCCTTGGTGCCTGTGCCCAGCCGGAGCCGAGCGTTCCCAAGCGCGCGAGCGGCGGTGACGTATCGTGGAGCACCACGCCCGGGGCTCCGGTGACGGGGACCTCAGGCATCTACAAGATCGGCTCGCCGTATCGGATCGCGGGAACTTGGTATTATCCCAAGGAAGATCCCGATTACCGCGAAACCGGCATCGCCTCGTGGTACGGCCCCGGTTTCAACGGCAGAGTCACGGCCAACGGCGAAGTCTACAACCAAAACGACTTGACCGCGGCGCACAGAACCTTGCCCATGCCTTCGATCGTGCGGGTCACGAATCTGGATACCGGCCGCTCGATCAAAGTGCGGATCAATGACCGGGGGCCCTTCGCGCGCAGCCGAATTATCGATCTGACCCGGCGCGGGGCCGAACTGCTGGGCTTCGTGCGCGAAGGAACGGCAAAGGTTCTGGTCGAGATTGTCGGCGATGAAACCCGCCGCGTCGCATCGGCGGCCCTGTCGGACGAAGCGGCGAAAGACGCCCCGGATGCGGTTCCCACGATCGCGGTCACGGCGGAACCCTTGCCGGGCAGCGTGGCGCCGACCTTGGCCGACAATCCCTCCGCCAGCCAGACCGCGTTGGCGCTTCCGGATCGCAATGGCGTGGCGCTAAAATTGGACGGCACGGTTTCAACCGTGTCCTTAAGCCGGCCCATAGGGAGCAGCGAGATTTACGTTCAGGCGGGCGCTTTCACGAATTTCAACAACGCCAACCGCCTGCGCGCACAGCTCTCGCAACTAGGCAATGTGCGCATCGCGAGCGCCATGGTGGAGGACACGCAGTTCTTCCGCGTCCAGCTAGGACCGGTAGCCACCGTTGAATCCGCCGATCGCTTGCTGGAACTTCTGCTTGTCAACGGCCACTCTTCCGCCACCGTGGTCGTGGATTGATACCGAGACCCTAGTGCGGCGGTACACCCGCGCACACGCAATTCCGCCTGACCGACACGGACCCGCACCCATCATGATAAAAATTTTACCGCGACTTGCAGCCGGCGTTCTTTTCCTCGCCGCCATATGGCTCATCGGCGTGCCGTACCCGGCCGGGGCTTTGGAAACCAAGGCGCGAGAGGCCCTGCTAATCGATCTGGCGACCGGCACATCCTTGCTGGAAAAGGATCCCGACACCCCCATGCCGCCGGCCTCCATGAGCAAGATCATGACCGTATTCATGGTCTTCGAGAGGCTGAGAGACGGGCGTCTATCGCTCGACGACGAGCTTCCGGTCAGCAAGAAGGCCTGGAAGATGGGCGGCTCGAAAATGTTCGTGAGGGTCAACACCAAGGTTCGGGTCGAAGACCTGTTGCGCGGCGTGATCGTGCAGTCGGGGAACGACGCCTGCATCGTTCTGGCGGAAGGCCTCGCCGGTACCGAGGAAGCTTTCGCCGAGGCCATGACCCAACGCGCGCGCGAGATCGGGATGACCAACAGCCACTTCGCCAATGCGACCGGGTGGCCCGATCCGAACCAATGGATGACGCCGCGCGACCTAGTGATCCTGGCCGGCCGAATTATCGAGGAGTTTCCGGAATACTACGACTATTTTTCCGAAACCGAATTCACTTGGAGCGATATCCGGCAATCGAATCGCAATCCCTTGCTATTCAAATCGGTCGGCGCCGACGGTCTTAAAACCGGGCATACGCAAGAAGCGGGCTATGGCCTCACCGCCTCGGCGGTCCAAGGCGGCCGCCGCCTTATCATGGTTTTGAACGGCATGTCGAGCCAGCGCGAGCGTTCCGAGGAATCGGCGCGAATCATGGCTTGGGGCTTTCGCGAGTTCGAGAACTACCCGCTCGTCGAAAAGGGCGGGACCGTCGATGAAGCGCTGGTTTGGCTGGGTGAAAAAGCAACCGTTCCCCTGGTCGCGCCGGATGGCTTGACGGTGACGTTATCGCGCGCCGCACGCAATAAAATGAAGGTAAAGGTCGTCTATGAATCGCCTATCCCGGCGCCGATAGAAGCCGGCCAGGTGGTCGCGAAACTGGTCGTGTCGGCGCCCGGCACGGCGGCGGTCGAAATTCCGCTTCAAGCAGGGGCGGCGGTTGAGCGCCTCGGCATGTTCGGCCGCCTGGCCGCGGCTCTCAAGTTCCTCATTTTCGGCGCTTCGTAGGGGCACGGTCTTTCAGCCGCCATTACTCGCGCAATGTCGTGGTGCGCCAAATCATGGCTGCCGCAAGCATCAGGAAACATGCGGCCAAAATGTACGGGAAACCATGAGGCCCGAAGCCGGCCATGGCCCAGCCCGCGATGACCGAGCCAATCAGCGCGCCGACGCCCCACATGCTTGCGAAAGCGGCATTGCCCGCGATGAGTTCATCGCCCTCGAATCGTTCGCCGAGAGCGGCAAGCCCGACTGTATAGATGCCGTAGCCGCTGGTCCCCGCTAACAGCAGCACGGGCCACATCGTCCATTCGCCCATGACTTGCGGTAAGAGCGCCAACAAAACCGCCGTGATCGAGGCCAGCGTCAACATCACGCCACGTTTGGGAAAATTATCCGCCAGCCAGCCAATCGGAAACTGCAAGATCACATTGCCGACGATCAAAGCGGTCAGGGCGTTGGTTGCCGTAACCACATCCAGCCCGATGAGTAGCCCATATACCGGCAACAGGGATAGCGTCGCGGCATCGAAAATAGCGAACACGCCGACCGCGGCCAGCAGCATGGGTGCCTTTGCCATAAACGAAAACACGCCCGAGGTTCGGGTTTCATGGGGCGCCTGCTGCATATCGTCCTTGACCAGGAACAGCGGGGCGATGCCAAGCACGATCACCGTCGTTCCGACCACGAACGGCAGCCAGCCGTCGATGCCGATCCAGGATATCAGTGCCGGTCCGGCACCGAAACTGGCCGACATGACGCTGCCGTAAACCGCGACGATCCGGCCGCGCCGCTTGCTGTCGGAAAATTTAACGATCCAGGTTTCGCTGAGCACAAACAAAGTCGCGACCGTCATGCCCTGCAACAGCCGCAATATGAACCAAACATCGAGCCGGTCGAAAGCCTTGAAGCAAATGAACAACACCGCGGTTAGCAGGGCGGCGACGACGGCCAGATTTCGGGTTCCGAATTTGCGCGCCGCGATCGGAATAATCGAAGCCGACAATAGGATGCCGATCGGCGCCATGGCCGAATTGATACCGATCAGCTCCGGCGATACGCCGCGCGCTTCCAGGATCAGCGACAACAATGGGTAAGACATACCGAAGGCGAAGCCGAAAACGCTTATGGCGGCGAAGGCGGCAAACAGGTTTCGCCCGTTGGCGGATATGGCCTTGGGGGACTTGCTCATGACCCTTTCTGAAGCAGCCGGACCGGTGCGTCAATTGGGTCCATGCCTAGCCCCGTTCTCTCTGTTTGACGGCAGGTGTGCCGGCCCGGCAAAGTGACGCCATGACACGAGGTAAATTCATAACCCTGGAAGGCGGCGAGGGCGCGGGGAAGTCGACCCAGATTTCCCTGCTGGCCGAGGCTTTGCGCGGCACCGGATTGAGCGTTCATACGACGCGCGAGCCCGGAGGCAGCCCCGGCGCCGAAGAGATCCGCAAGCTGCTGGTTTCCGGCGCGGCGGATCGATGGGACGCCATGAGCGAGGCGCTTCTGCACTTCGCCGCCCGCCGCGATCACGTCCAGAAAACGATTCTGCCCAAGCTCGACGCGGGGACTTGGGTGCTGTCCGATCGTTTCGTGGATTCGACCATGGCGTATCAGGGCTACGCCCAAGGACTGGGCCGCGATGCGGTAGAGACCCTGGCCAAGCTGACGCTCGGCGATTTCACGCCCGACCTGACCTTGATACTGGACCTGGAGGTGGAGGCCGGCCTGGCGCGCGCGGCCACGCGGCACGGCGGCGAGGACCGTTACGAACGCATGGGCGCGGCCTTCCACCGAAAGTTGCGGGACGCCTTTCACGATATGGCCAAACGCGCCCCCGAACGACGTGTCCTCGTTGATGCCTCCGGCGGCGTCGACGCGGTTCAAGCCGCTTTACGTAACAAGGTGTCCAAGCACTTGGGCATATCGCTGCCGTGACCATGCTGGATAACGACGACACCGGTCCGCCAGAGCCGCGCGCGAATCCGGAACTGCTCGACCGCGAGGCGGCGGAGGCGACCCTGTTGCGGGCCTTTCGCTCGGGCCGCTTGCCCCATGCTTGGTTGTTGAGCGGCCCGCGCGGAATCGGCAAGGCGACGCTGGCTTACCGCTTCGCCCGTTTTATCCTGGCCGAGACCGTGGCGGACGGGCAGGGGGCCGATCTCTTTGGCGATGCCCCGGCAGCCGGCGGTGGTCTTTATCTGGACCCTTCCAGCGATGTCTTCCGCCGTGTCGCCGCCGGCGGCCACCCGGACCTGCGCAGCCTCGAGATTGGCGCCGACCCGCGCACCGGACGGCCAAGGCGGGAGATCCTGGTCGACGACGTTCGCAAGATCGGCCATTTCCTGCGTATGACCTCGAGCGAGGGCGGTTGGCGCGTCGTGGTCGTCGATTCGATCGATAACTTGAACCGCAATGCCGCCAACGCGCTGCTGAAGGTTTTGGAAGAACCGCCGGAGCGGGCCGTCCTGATGCTGGTCAGCCATGCCCCCGGAAGCCTGCTGGCGACCGTCCGCTCGCGCTGTTGCCACCTGCCCGTTGCGCCCCTGAGCGAAGCCACGGCCGCGCGCCTCATGGAACGTTTCGAGCCCGGCCTCAAACCTGAGGATAGGGCCGCTTTGGTCCGCATGGGCGAAGGCAGTATCGGCCGTACCCTGGACCTCGCCGCCGGGGGCGGGCTGGAGCTTTACCGCGAGCTCCTGAGTGTTCTGGAGAGCTTACCCCGGCTCGATGTCGTCAAGGTCCACGCCCTGGGCGACCGCTTGGCCAAGGGCGGCGACGAGACCGCCTTTCGCACCGGCATGGAGTTGTTGATCTGGTGGCTGGCCCGCACGATCAGGGGGGCGGCGGAAGGCCTGCCGCCGCCGGAGATCCTGGCGGGCGAGGGGGCCCTTGGCGCCCGTCTGGCGGCGGGCCCCGGACTTGCGCGATGGTTATCGCTATGGGACAAAATCACCCGCTTGTCCGCCCAGGCGGGCGCGGCCAGCCTGGATCGCAAGCAGGTTGTCATCACGGCTCTTCTGGAACTTGAGGCGGCCACGGCCACACGGCCGTGAGCGATCCTCGGTATAAGGCTTATACGGGACATTTCCATGGCGGATAAAACTTCCGCGTACTACATCACGACGCCGATCTATTACGTCAACGATGTGCCGCACATCGGCCATGCCTACACGACCTTGGCCTGCGACGCGCTGGCGCGCTTCAAGCGCCTGGCGGGGTATGACGTGAAGTTCCTGACCGGCACCGACGAGCACGGCCAAAAGGTCGAGGCCTCGGCCCAAGCCGCGGGGGTCGATCCCCAGACCTTCACCGACCGGGTCTCGCAAAACTTCCGCGAGCTCTCCGGCGCCCTGGATTTCTCCAACGACGATTTCATCCGCACCACCGAGGCGCGTCATAAGCGTTCATGCCAGGCCCTATGGGAAAAGCTGTTGGCGAACGGCGAGATTTACCTGGGCAGCTACGCCGGCTGGTACGCGGTCCGCGATGAGGCCTTCCATACCGAAAGCGAACTGAAGACGCGCCCAGATGGCACCAAGGAAGCGCCCAGCGGCGCCCCGGTCGAATGGGTCGAGGAGCCGTCGTACTTTTTCCGGCTTTCGGCCTGGCAGGACAAGCTGCTCGACTTCTACGCCGCCAACCCCGGCTTCATATTGCCCGAAACGCGGCGCAACGAAGTCCTCAGCTTCGTCAAGGGCGGCCTGAAAGACCTGTCCATCAGCCGGACCACGTTCAAGTGGGGCATAGCGGTCCCCAACGACCCCGGCCACATCATGTACGTATGGCTGGATGCCCTGACCAACTACATAACGGCCGTGGGCTTTCCCGATACCGATGACGATGCGTTCCGGACCTACTGGCCGGCGGACGTTCACATGGTCGGCAAGGACATCCTGCGCTTTCACGCCGTCTACTGGCCGGCGTTTCTCATGGGGGCGGGGGTGGCGCCGCCCAAACGGGTTTATGCCCACGGGTGGTGGACCAACGAGGGTCAGAAGATCTCCAAGTCCCTGGGCAACGTGATCGACCCGCACGATCTGGTCGCGCGTTACGGCCTCGATCAAGTGCGGTATTTCCTGCTCCGCGAAGTGCCCTTCGGCAGCGACGGCGATTTTTCGCACCGGGCCATGGTCGGGCGCATGAACAACGACCTGGCCAACGATTTTGGCAACTTGGCGCAGCGCAGCCTGTCCATGATCGCCAAGAACTGCGACGGGGTTCTGCCCACACCCGGCGCCTTCACGAACGCCGACAAGGCCCTATTGAAAGCGGCGGTGGACTTACACGCCCGCCTGGACGCCGAATACGAAATCCAAGCCTTTCACAAGGCGCTGGAGGCGACCTGGGCGGCGATCGCCGATGCCAACCGCTACATCGACGAACAGGCGCCTTGGGCTCTGCGCAAAGCCGACCCGGCGCGCATGGGCACGGTTCTCTATGTCGTCGCCGAAACCTTGCGCCATCTGGCGATCCTGTCCCAACCGATCATGCCCGGCGCCATGAGCCGTATGCTGGACCAATTGGGCGTGGCGGCGGATAAACGCGATTTCGCGTCCCTGGCGGATGCCCTGGCACCGGGTACCGTCTTGCCCAAGCCCCAGGGCATCTTTCCTCGTTTTGTCGAGGAAGAGGGCGCGGATTCTTAAGGCCGGCGCCATGTTGTTCGATTCCCACTGCCACCTGGATTACCTGGCGCGCGACGGTGATCTCGACGAAGTGATCGCGCGTGCCCGCGACGCCGGTGTCGGCGCCATGATCACCATTTGCACCAAGTTGTCGGAGTTCGAAACGGTGCGCGGTATCGCGGCGGGTCACGACGATATCTGGTGCTCCCTGGGGGTTCATCCGCACGAGGCGGCGGAGGAGGGGCAGCGCACCGCCGCGCGCCTGATCGAGATGTCCCAAGCCGCCGAGGTCGTGGGCATTGGGGAAACCGGCCTCGACTACTTCTATGAGCATTCGCCGCGTCAGGCTCAGCGGGACAGTTTCCGCGCCCACATCGATGCCGCCCGCGAGACCGGCCTGCCGCTTATTGTTCACGCCCGCGACGCGGACGAGGACACCATCGCGATTCTGCGGGAGGAACACGCCAAGGGACCCTTCGGCGGCGTGATCCACTGTTTCACCGCCGGGCCCGAACTAGCCCGGGCGGCCCTCGATATCGGCTTCTATATCTCCATCGCCGGCATCGTGACCTTCAAGACGGCGGACGGCCTGCGCGCCGTCGTGCGCGATGTTCCCCTGGACCGTCTTTTGATCGAAACCGACGCGCCCTACCTGGCGCCGGTACCCAAGCGCGGGAAGCGCAACGAACCCGCCTTCGTCGCCCACACCGCCGCCGCCGTCGCCAAGCTGAAGGACCTCACGGTCGCGGAACTCACCCAGGCGACCAGCGACAACGCCTTTCGCTTGTTCGCCAAGGCGCGGCGGCCGGGCGGTGCGTCTTGATGCGAAATAGAGCCCGTGGCTGACAGCCCCCCCACCCTAACCCTCCCCCTCGAGGGGGGAGGGAACAGAGGAATGGGACGCTCTTCATGCCACTTCCCCTCGCTTTCTTCTCCCTCCCCCTTGAGGGGGGAGGGCCGGGGTAGGGGTGAGCGGCGCCGCCGGAAACTCAGGACCGCCGCGCCATGAAGGTCACCATTCTAGGCTGCGGCGGCTCCAGCGGGATTCCATTAGCCGATGGCACACCGGGCGGTAACTGGGGCGACTGCGACCCTGAAAACCCGAAAAACCGCCGCCGGCGGGTCTCGATCCTGGTTGAAGACGGCGGCACGACCGCCCTGGTCGATACCTCGCCGGACCTGCGGGTGCAGCTTCTCGATGCCGGGGTCCGCGACCTCGACGCCGTGATCTACACCCACGCCCATGCCGACCACGCCCACGGAATCGATGAATTGCGGGCCATGGCCCGGACCCACGGCGGACCCATCGACGCCTATATGGACGCCAGCACCCACGGCGATCTAAGCGGGCGCTTTCCCTATATCTTTGCCTCGACCTGCGATCCCAAAAGCCTGTACACGCCGCAAATGCGCGACCGGATCATCGATGGGCCTTTCCATGCCGGCGCGCTCCACGTCGTGCCTTTTATCCAGGGTCATGGGCCGGAGACTTCGCTCGGCCTGCGTTTCGGGCCCGTGGCGTATTCGACCGACGTCAAGAGCCTGGACGAAGCGGCCTTCGCCGCGCTCGCCGGCATCGAGGTCTGGATCGTGGATTGCCTGCGCGAAACCCCGCATCCGACTCATGCGCACTTGGACCTGGCATTGGAATGGATCGCCCGGGTAAAACCGAAGCGCGCGATCCTGACCCACCTGAACCATCAAGCCGACTATGAGACCATCCGCGCCAAGTGTCCGCCAGGTGTCGAACCCGGATACGACGGACTGACGGTCGTGATCGACACCTGAGCGGGAGGAAACGCAAGGTGCATGCCGGATAGATGCCATGGCGCGCACTCACGCGAAGAAAACCAGGTATGGCGCTACTAATCTTATAGAAAACGCAAACGAAGCCCTGGCTTATACCTTTGCCCGCGATAGTCAGTATTTTCCATAATATAAATTATGCGCGCCTTCATGGGATGTTCGATCCCATAGCCTAGCGGCTCCCCGCCGCGAAGTGTGCGCACTCTCAAGGGGTTCGGGCCATGTATGACCTGAACCTCCCCATATCCGAAGGCGTTTCCATAATTGCAGAGCCGGACGGCAATCAGTGCCGTTTGACGATCCGACTCACATGGGACGCGCTCGAAGAACTCCTCAGCAGCGTCGTTGGTAACATCGAACCCTACAAGCGCGCAGAGGCCCAGCGGAAGCGCCAGGCCAAAGCTGCGAGAAACGATGCAGAAGAACGGATCAAGGCGTCAAGTGCGCTCGCTTCCAAAATCAGCGCCGGAATCAATGCAAGGCGAGCCGAGGGGCTGTCTCGTGTCGAGGCTGTCAGGGCTGAGGCAGCTTCTCGCAACCTCTCGGCATTTATGGCCGAAACCTATGCTCGGATCGCTACGAAAGCCGAACGAAAGGCCCGCGACAAACGTATTTTCGCGGCATCCCGTGCCGGTAAGCGGAACCGCGAGATCGCCAAGGCCGAAGGTGTCTCAACCGGGACAGTTGCCAAAGTCCTCCGCCAACTACGCGACCAGGCCCGCGAACTTCACTCGCGAGATCGATCATGAGAGTTCGGGCCGGAGGGCAAGAGAGTTTCGCCCGCCGAGAGGTGGTAGCCTCGGCGGGACTTTGGGAGCGCGGAGCCGAGGCCTCGGGTACTATCCCGCCCTCGGCCCGCCTTCTCCCTGTCCGCGCTCTCAAAGCCGATGCTACCTCGCCGTCAGGCGAAACCGCTTTCTCAACCGGTAGGGCGCCTACAGGCAAGCCCGAACGGTCCCCTTCCCTTGATAGACACGCAAGCAGTGTTTCACCCCGGCAGCACCGGCACGGCCTACGCCGTGCGGCCGGTTGTATCCTCCCAGAGCAGCGCGTGGCGACCTGCGGTCAAAAGGCCGTGGGCCAGGTTGTCACCTTCCACATGCACGAAGGCCAGGCTCACCTTGGCGGGATCGAAACCTGTAGCTCCGTTTGGACCTGCCCTGTCTGCGCCGTGCGCATCACCGAAGGACGGCGGGCTGATATCGAGACGGTCTTGAGCGGCCATGAGAATGCCGTAGGACGCGCCTACATGGCCACCCTCACCATTCCTCATCATCGCTTCCAGAAATGCCGCGATCTGCGCAGGGCCGTCACAGAGGCCTGGCGGCGGGTTAAATCTGGCAAGTCCTGGATCGCGGCGCGCGCGGGCTACGGCTGGATCGGCGATATCCGCGCCTTGGAAGTCACCCACGGCCAAAACGGTTGGCACCCTCATCTGCACATACTGATTCTATTCCGTCCTGGCGTTACCGATCCGGCGTGCCTGGCCTTCGGTTCGTGGCTTTTCGATCGATGGGCCAGAGCGATTGCACGCCTCGGCTACGGACAATGTTCCGAGGATGCTTTCACGTTCTCGCCCGTCAACATGGCGGCGGGAGCCGCGGACTATGTATCGAAATGGGGCGTGTCCCTGGAGCTTACCAAGGCTCACGTCAAACGCGCTGGGAATGGTGGCCGGACGCCTTGGCAAATCCTTGAGGACTTCGCTCGTTCAGGCTCCCGGCCGGATCGGGAGTTATTCCGGGAATACGCACGGGCCTTCAAGGGAGCACGGCAACTCACCTGGAGCCGGGGTTGGACCGGTAACGACGGTGACGGCGCGCCGGTCCAGGAGCCGGGGCTTCGGGAACGCTACTTGGCAGAGCCAGAGGTTCCCGATGAGGAACTAGCAACGCCCCCTACCCCACAAGAAACCCACGTCGCATCGATGGATCGCGACCTGTTCAACGCGGTTGTTCGCCTCGGCAAAACCGCAGAGGTGATATCCGCTTACGAGGAAAATGGCCTTCAAGGCCTTCTCGACGTGTTGCGGGGGCTCGGCATCCGCTGCCGCGTCTCCCCTGCCCCCTCATTGGAGCCCTTACGTTACGTTCCAATAGTTTCTAGGGAACTTCCCTGGGATGTCCCTTACCCTTGCCAATCAAGGGCTTGGGAAACGTTCAATTTCTCTTCTTGAAAGGAAAAGACAATGCAGACCGTCACCTCAGAAACAGCCATCAATCCAAAAGTTCTCGGGGCGCACATTCGCGAGGCCCGGGAGTCCGCTGGGCTGTCACGGGCAAAACTCTCCAAACATACCGGGATCCCCCATAAGGCAATTGAGAAGTTTGAATACGGGACACAGGAACCGTCCGCTTCCCGGCTTGTTGTTCTCTGCCGAGCGCTAGAATTGCCAATTCAAGAGTTGGTCGGAATGGATGGCGAGAACTTTCCGGCACCGTCTGCCGAGAGGCCCGTTCGTACCGTCCAGGAATCGGCAGAACCTCAGCCGGTGGCGATGCCCGAAGTCGATCCCATCGATCAAGTGGGAAGGATTCTCGATCAACTCGATACAATGCGCGTCGGAGATTTCGAGGGCGTTGTACGGCGGCCCCTGGCGCTTGCCGAAGATGCCGCTCGTCTTCTGTGCAATCTGGAGCCTGACGAGCTCGTCACGACAGCACGTGAGCGCGACCTGTTCCGAAAGGCGCTTCCAACCGCGCGGGAAGCCGAGGATGGCTTCGAGGAAAAGGCAGACCAGGCCGAAGCCCAATGCGTCGAAATTGGAAACCGGATCGTCGATACCGCGATCTTAGGTCGCGATCTATTCGAGATCGACCTTTCGGCGCTCCACAAGCTGGCGGATCGTCTGGCGTCGGAACGCAACCTTGAGGAACCACCACTTTTTTCCGGCTGGGGCGAGCATGCGGTCTTGGTCCCGAAGATTCGTCCGATCCTTCGGCAATTGGCTGTTACGGGACGCGGCCCGGACCTTGCGAACGAAGGCAAGTTTCCGAACCGATGAGGTTCCTATGTTCGGGCTACATAGGGAGGGACGCCGACCCAACGGCTGGTGTCCCTCTTGACCTCCATCTCAACATGTAGCGATTTCTCTTGCACGTTACGTCAATTATACGGTAAGGGTTTTCTTACCCGACGTAAGAACGCTGTGGATATGACATTCGCACCAAAACAAACCTTCGGCAGACAAATCCGGATGGCACGAGAGCGGAAAGGCTTGTCGCGCACTAAGTTGGCTGAGTTTGCCGGCATCCCTTCCAATTCATTGATCCGATACGAGAAGGCAGGCGAAGAAGGTGGAAAGTATCCGTCGCTTATAAAGGCAGCAACAATTTGCCGATTATTAGATATCGATCCTCGGAGAGCTTTCGACAGCTTACCCTTAAACGACAGCATTGACAGTGACATTGATTTTCGATTTGCGAATCATTTTTTTCAGCAAGATTTTCTTCTTGCCAAGGAACATGGTTGGCCGGACGCAATGGGTCCGCGTTTTCTCGAACCAGAAGACCAGCTACGGGCGGATGTGACGGCAATTAGAGCAATACTTGAAAGCGGCCCGGATCAATCTGACCCGAGCCGCCCATCATCAAGCAAACACACCGAAGCTGCACCAACAGCTTCCGATCATCACCCGACCACAGAAGGATCGAGGGATGAGCCGGAGTGAATCTGCGCAGCTAGGATACACCGACTCCGCCGACTCGCCAAACCAATCGGAGCGGCCGGATCGGCCTTATTCCAGCTTGTCAGGCGGCGCGCCTGGAGACCCGCTACATCTATCTGTCAAAGCCTCCGGCAAGGTGCGTGTCACATTTGAGGCGTACCCGGAGCGCCTTGCAGCCAAGTTCTCTAGCGAGCTACTGAGCCTCTGTAATACCGCAGCTTGCTTCGTAAAATCGACGGGGCTTGGCGTTGCCGCCAACGATGCCAAGCAAGATAGCTCTCCCGAGTCGAGCAAAAAAACGCAGATCAAAAAACAAACAACTGAAATGCGCCATCTTGGTCGCCTCGCGGAACGTTGGCTGCGAACGCACGAAAGCGAATACCGTACTCATAGCGGCGCTGTTCGTGCCGCTGCGGAGCATTTCGCGCAGCCGGTAACCAGCATCCTCGCACTCGTTCAACACCATCGACGATGGCGGAAAGTTCGGTACGACCGTTTCATAGATCGCCGAATAATTCGCCTTTACTCGGAAGGATCGAGCTACGGGCAGATCGCCGATGAAGTCGGTTTGACCTCCAAGACCGTCGCGAGAAGAGCGAAACAGGCAATGTCCGAACTCGGAAACTTCGCCAGTCCGGCCCCTTCTCAATCCGGCCATCGAGCCACGCCCAATAGCCGAAATGGAGTATAAGCCCTTGTTTTTATATAAATTATGCGCATTATAGATAGCGGCAAATGGGCCCCCCTGGCTTGTCTGGGCCTAGATGCCGGTCACGGCATTTGCATCACTTCCGCGACTTCTAGTGTGCCGCCGAGGTCGAGGAATGGGCATTCCTTCGCTATTTCGAGAACGGCATCCATGTCGCCGGCTTTCACGATAGAAAACCCGGACAAGGGATTCGACCCACCGCCGTCCGACACCCCATCGGAACTTACGGTCTTGGACTTACCCAAGGGAGTGCCGGGATTGACCGCGGCATCGCCGAGGCCGCCAATCCAGGCTTTCCATTTCGCCATGTGCTTGGCTCCCTCCTCGGGGCTGTCGGGCTTATTTCCACCGTGATAGGCAATAATATAGTTAGGCATGGATTTCCTCCCATTTCCTAAAGCTTGTCTGTAGGGATATACGGGCGCCGACCGGCAGCCGCGTTCTCAGGTCGCGACGCCGAGTTCCTCTAGGCGCTTGGCGGCCCATTCGTGGCCGCGCGCGGCGGAGCGGCGGAACCAGCGCACCGCCTCTTCCATATCTAGTTCCACGCCCCAGCCGTTTTCGTACATCTGGCCCATATTGTACTCGGCGTAACTATCGTATTTCTCCGCCGCCCGTTCGAACCAGCGCAGGGCATCCTCGTGGCTTTGCGCCACCCCCCAACCTTGACGGTACATATAGCCGAGGTCGTTCATGGCGTTGACATAACCCTGCTCGGCCGCCTTGAGGTACCACTTGGCGGCCTCGTTATGATCGACCTTGACGCCCTCGCCCTTCTCGTACATCCAGCCGACACGGTTCTGCGCTCCTGGATGGCCGGCTTCCGCCGCCTTCACGTAGGATTTAAGAGCGAGTTCCAGGTTCTTGCGAACCCCTTGGCCGTGATAATAGCGGTCCGCTTTCTTGAACAGATCCTCCGATTGAGCACCGCCCCCGCCGCTGGAGATCCAGGAAAAGAAGCCGCCGGATTTTTTAATCTTTTCCTCACCGCCGGAATGCGTGTTGGCGGGGGTGCCTTCTTGAACACCCGCCGGTACCGCCGGACTTTTCTGGGAAATCCCTACGGGCGTGTCGAGAACCAGCGCCGGTCCCTTGGGCAAGTCCCCGTCTTGGCCGTTGGCCGCGGGCGGCGTCCCCGCATCGGCCTCGGATACCCGCGCGGCGGTGGTCCCGCCTTGATCCGGGGCGTCCAACGCGGGCTCCTCATCGAAGCTATCTTCGGTTTCGGCTTCGGGGCGGGTGTCGCGGTCCGGCTCGCTCTTGGGGCCCGACCAAACCCGAAGCTCGTCGCGCGTGTCCGCTTGCTCGGCCTCGGGTGCCCGGTCCACGACCAGCGAGGGCGATACCGAAGATTGAGCCGAGCCGATGGTGGCGCTTGGCGACTCCGTGCCCTTGAGATCGCGCGCGCGGGCGCGGAAAGGAAACACGGGGGCGGAGGGCCGTGGCGCCGGTGCGGTATCCCCGTCCCGGTCATCGGCGTGTGGCTCCTGGCCGTCTGTCGAGTCGCCGGGGGCTTCAACCTCGGCGGGAGGGTCGGCATGCACGACCTCGGCCGCGCTGGCGATGTCGCGCGCTCCGGCCTCGGCCCGGTCCGAATAGAGGCTGACGATCGGGCGCTTGGAGCGTCCGTCGCGATCTTCCGCGCCCTCCTCCGCATCGATGCCGGCGGCGACCAGCGATACACGCATGCGGCCGGCCAAGTCCTCGTTGAAGGTAGAGCCGAAGATAATATTGGCGTCGGGGTCGACCTCGTCGCGGATGCGGTTCGCCGCCTGGTCGATCTCGAACAAGGTCAAATCCATGCCGCCGGTGATGTTGATGAGAACACCGCGCGCGCCCTTCATGGAGATTTCGTCGAGCAAGGGGTTGGAGATCGCGGCCTCGGCCGCCTCCAGCGCCCGGTTCTCTCCCTCGGCCTCGCCGCTGCCCATGATGGCCTTGCCCATTTCGGTCATCACGGCGCGCACGTCGGCGAAATCGAGATTGATCAGACCCGGCGTCACCATCAGGTCCGTGACCCCGCGAACGCCCGCGTGCAGCACATCGTCGGCCATCTTGAAGGCGTCGGCGAAGGTGGTCTTCTCATTGGCGACGCGAAACAGGTTCTGGTTCGGAATCACAATCAAGGTATCGACGTGTTCCGCCATTTCCTCGATTCCGGCCTCGGCCAGGGACATGCGCCGGGTGCCCTCGAAATGGAACGGCTTGGTCACGACGCCGACGGTCAGAATGCCGGCCTCGCGCGCCGCCTTGGCGATGACCGGGGCGCTGCCGGTGCCGGTGCCGCCGCCCATGCCGGCGGTGATGAACACCATGTTGGCATCTTCGACCGCCCGTAAAACATCGCTCAGGGATTCCTCGGCGGCGGCACGGCCGATGTCGGGCCGGGACCCGGCGCCCAAGCCCTGGGTTAAAGCCCCCCCCATTTGAATCCGGTTCTGGCTCAGCGACATGCCCAGCGCCTGGGCGTCGGTATTCGCGGCGGCGAACTCGACACCGGAAAGTTTCGCGTCGATCATGTTGTTGATGGCGTTACCGCCCGCCCCGCCGACGCCGATAACGACAATGCGTGGCCCTGTCGCATATTCCGGCATCTGGTGGTCGGTCTTATCGGTCATGCGGTGTTTCCATGAAATCGCGCGAAAATCGCGTGCTGGAATGCACTGGTTGCGCGCGGCCCCGAAATCCTATCGGGCGTGCCAATTCTCGAATTTTGCATCGGTGCCGTACAACAATACCGAGGTTATCCAGGTCGCGGCGAAGCCTAAAGTGTCTGATTTAGGCGCGCAACCAATTCCCTGCACCTAATAGGGGTGTTGGAAAGCGCGCTTTTGCCCCTCCCGGCCCCGCTTCGCGGCAACTTTCCCCGTTCCAGCCGCTCATATATGCTCGCCCTGGGTTCTTCCGGTTTCCAAGGAATCGAAACCGGACCCCAAGTTTTGTCTTGTCGTGGTTCCGGGTGGAAAACCGGCGACCGCTTTTCCCGGAAACAATCTAGGCATGGCCGATACTCCCTCCCACACACCGCGCGGCGGCCCCATGGCGGAGCTGCGCCGGATCATGGCGCGCCTGCGCGACCCAGAGAACGGCTGTCCCTGGGATGCCGAGCAAACCTTCGCCAGCATCGCGCCTTACACCATCGAAGAGGCCTATGAGGTCGCCGACGCTATCGCCCAGGGCGATCTGCCCGCCCTCAAGGACGAGTTGGGCGATTTATTGCTCCAGGTCGTCTTTCACGCGCGCATGGCCGAGGAGGCGGGCGCTTTCGACTTCGATGCCGTGGCGGCGGCGATTAACGCCAAGATGATCCGCCGCCATCCGCATGTCTTCGCCGATAACGCGGTCGAAAACGCCACCGCGCAGACCCGGGCTTGGGAAGACCATAAATCGGAGGAACGCCACGCCAAGGCGAAGGCGGACGGCAGAACGCCAAGTGTTCTCGATGGGGTGGCGCTGAGCCTTCCGGCGCTGTCGCGGGCGCTGAAGCTGCAACGGCGCGCGGCGCGTGTCGGTTTCGATTGGCCCGAGGCGGTTCAGGTCCTGGACAAGATCGAGGAGGAAATCGGCGAACTGCGGGCCGAGGTGGACTCCGGCGCCGGCCGCGGCCGGCTCGAGGATGAGCTTGGCGATATTCTTTTCGCGGTGGCGAATCTGGCCCGGCATTTCGGGATCGATCCGGAGGCGGCGTTGCGCGGGACCAATGAGAAATTCGTGCGGCGCTTCCGGGCCATCGAGGAACGCTTCGGCGGCGATCCACAGGCGCTGACGAAGGCATCCCTCGAGGAATTGGAGTCCGCCTGGCAAGCCGCCAAGGCGGGCGAAACCTGAGATAGAGGCGGCATAACCGCGAAGCATTAAGCCATGACACGCGGCGCCAAGTTGGGACTTCTGACAGGCGGCCTCATTCTTGGGGCGGCGGCGGTGACGCTAGCCTTTCGCGCGCCGCTGCTCGAGATATTGCTGCACTCCGCCCTGACCTACCGGCAGGTTCCAGGCGTTGAGCTAAAGGTCGAAAGCGTCACTTCAAGCGAGACCGCGATCTCCGGTCTCACGCTCGGACTAGTGCAAGAGGTGAAGGCCGCCAAGGTAATCGTCGCCTACGACCCGCTCGGCCTTCTGGCGGGCCAAATACAAAGCGTGGTTTTAGACGGTGTCAGGCTGAAGCTCGATCTGCGCGGTAACGATCCGCCTCTGGGTAGTCTCCAATTCCTGTTGGCGGGAGGCGGATCCGAATCGCGGGCGGCCCCCGCCCTGCCTCCGGTTTCCCTGCGCGACGCGCGGCTCATGGCCTTGACGCCGCTTGGTCCTGTCTCCGGGATGATCGAAGGCGAATTACGCCCCGATGAGGAAGGAGCGCTTAACGCGGCGTTGCGATTCGATTTTCAAGGCGAGATAGGACGGCTAAGGGGCGGGTTGGAGGCGGTTCGCGCGTCCGGCGGAAAAACCTTGGCGAGCTTGATCCTGGAGGACGGCGCGCTCGCCCTGCCCGGCGCCGAACTGCGCGGCCTGCGCGGTGGCGGGACGCTTAGCGCCGCCGGCGCCGCGGTCGAGACCGCGAGGCTCGACCTCACGCTAAGTGAAGTCACGGTGCCTGGTGTGTCTTTCGAACAAGCCGGTTTGGCGCTGTTCCTGGCCGGCGAACGCCTCGAAATCGATGCCGGGATGGCGACCGGAGACGGCCAATTCGCGGTCCGTGCGAAGGCCGATCTAACCGATTTCCCAGCGCGTCCCAGCGGCCGAATACAGCTCGACGCGGACATTGGGGCGCAAGCGATTCTGTGGCCCCTGCTTGCCATCCCGGCCCCGGCAAAGGGCCGCGCCGACGCCAGCTTGACGGTGCAAGGCCGTCTTCCGCCCCTGGCCGGTCTGATCGGCGGTGAAATAGGGCGCCTGAAACCGGACGATTTCACTGGCCGCGCCAAGTTGCGGTTTAGCGGGATCGACTATCCCGGCCTGATCCAAGGCCTATCCGGCGAGCTTCGCCTGGCCGCGCGGCCGGGCCCGGATTTTCCGAGCCACTTGGCGGCCGATGTGGACCTGGCGTTGGACGCCGCGCGCCTGAATTGGGGCGATATCGAGGCCCGCGAGGTCGTGGCAACGCAGAAGGCAACGCTTGATGTATCGAATCAGAAAATCTCTATAACATCCAAAGATATTGGGGAAATATCGGTTGGCGATTTCAAATACGCCTCGATTGCAAGGTCTAAAGGGGCGCTCAAGGCCCAAATGGCGAAAACCACGGTCAGCGTGGATTTAGGTCATGAGGCGGGCTTCGGTCTTATCCATGACGTCACGCTGGCACCGCGCGCCATGGCTTTCGCTCTCTCACGCGCGGGCGCGGCGCGGCTGAAACTCCAGGCTCGGGCCAAAGAGCTCCGCGCGCGAGGTGCTTATAGCGCGGCGGCGGGATACGCCGGGAAGATCACGCTCACCGGCGGCCACATCGCGGTGCCGGAATACGATTTGGCGGCCGAGGGCTTGGACGCGGAACTTGCTCTCGCCCCCGCCGGGGATTTCGACATTGGCTTTAAGCTCGATTCGCTGCGCCACACCGCCGATCCGCCGCGAGTCGTGCCCGTCGGCGTGCGGGGAGAGGCGCGCCAATCCGGGGACGCCATCGCCTTCTCGCTCAAGGCGGGCGGGCCGGGCGGCCTCGGTAAAGTAACGATGTCCGGGCGGCACGGTGTCTCCAAAGGTGTGGGCGAGGCCAAAATCGGCCTCGACCCCTTGGTCTTCGTACCCGGAGGCGCCCAGCCGAATGCCCTGCTCCCTGCCCTATCGGACTTGCGAAACGTCGATGGCGCGGCGCGGGCCGAGGCTGCTTTGTCCTGGACCCGAAAGGGCTTCGCCGGCACCGCGGCCTTGAAGATCGACGGCCTATCGTTCGATAGCGCGGCGGCAAGGGTCGAGGGGCTATCTCTCGATCTGGCTTTGAATGAGATTCAGCCACCGGTCAGCGCCCCCGGACAAATCTTCCGCGCGAGGCGGATAGATCCTGGTATCGCGATTGACGATCTCATGGTCCGCTTTCAAGTCATGGCGGGCGATACACCGGCCATAGGGATTGAAAGCGCGGGCCTCCATCTCGCCGGTGGGCGCTTTACCGTCGCGGATGTGGTGGTCGACCCCGATAGCGAGCAACTACATCTGCCGGTTCGGGTCGAGGGGCTCGACCTGGCCGAGGTGTTTACTTTGCTTGGAGTCGAGGGATTGTCGGGAGACGGCCGCTTATCCGGCACCCTTCCCTTGACGGTTACCGGCACCACCCCAAAAATCGCGGACGGCCGCTTGATCGCGCAAGGACCCGGCATCCTTCGGGTAAAGTCGGACCAGGCCGAACAAGCCCTGGCGGAGGCGGGAGAATCGGCCGACTTGCTGCTCCGGGCCCTGGAAGAATTTCACTATGAGGAACTGAGCCTGACCATCGACCAGCCGGCGGAAGACCTGGCCGTGATCGGCTTGAGTATGCTGGGCAACAATCCGGATGTCATGGAAGGTCACCCATTCCGGTTCAACGTCAACCTGGAGACCGACCCGCGCAGGCTGCTAACGACCCTGCGGGAAGCGTTTCTAATTTCCAACCGGGCCATCGGCCGGTTGTGGATGTTTGGACGCTAAGGCGCGTATATGCTTTTATGACACGAGTGATCCGAGCGTATTCATATCGGGGGTGAGGACCGTGAGAGATTTAACGACTGGCGATGGGCCCGCCCTGGGACGCCCCTATCTGGGCATGTGCCTTATTTCGGCGGCCTTGGCGATTGGCGCGTGCCAACCGACGGTGAAGCTTGAGGCCCCGCGAGAGCCCATTACGATTAACCTGAATATTAAGCTGGACGCGGACGTGCGGATTAAACTCGAGAAGCAGGCGGAAGACGATATTCAAGCCAATCCGGATATATTCTAAGCCGGCTTCAAAGGAGACCCAGTATGTTGCACAGTTTTATTCGCCTCTTGCGGCCACTGGTCCTGGCGCTCGCCGTGTTCGCGGCGATGGGTGGCGCGGCTCACGCTCAATCCCTCGATGCCCTGCGTGCTTCCGGTGCCGTGGGTGAGAGTTTCGACGGTTTCCTCGTGGCGCGCGATTCAAGCGCCCAGTCATACGTCGACCAAGTGAACGCCCAAAGGCGCAAAATCTACGGACAGCGCGCCGCGGCCCAGGGCGTGCCCGCCAGCCAGGTAGGGCAGGTTTTTGCCCAGAAAATCATGGGCGACGTGGCCCCGGGGACTTGGTTGCTGAAGCCTGATGGAAGTTGGGCCCAAAAGTAACTCTTGCCCCCTTTCCCGCCGCATTGCCTTTGCGCGCCCGGCCCCTATAGTCAGCCTGCCGCGCCGGCCTAACCGCTTGCGGGGTAATGATTTACTGACTTTCGTGGGGCCCGGTCGATGAGCGCACCGCAGGATTTACCTGCTTCTCCAGACGAAGCCATGACACTGCTGAGCGATGGCGCTTATGTCGCCGAGCGCAGCTTGGCGACGGTCCTGTTCCTCGCGCTCCAGCAACGCCGCCCGTTATTTCTGGAAGGCGAGGCCGGGGTCGGAAAGACCGAGATCGCCAAGGTCCTGGCCGAGACCCTGGGCCGCCGCCTGCTGCGTTTGCAGTGCTACGAGGGATTGGACGTCAGCGCCGCCGTCTACGAATGGAACTATCCGCGCCAGATGATCGAAATCCGGGTTACCGAGGCGGCGGGCGACCGGGACCGGGAAACCTTGGCGAGCGACATATTCGACGAACGTTTCTTGATCGAGCGGCCATTGCTTCAAGCCCTTAAGCCTGGACTCGACGGGCCGCCGGTCCTGCTGATCGACGAGTTGGACCGCAGCGACGAGCCCTTCGAGGCTTTCCTTCTGGAAATCCTATCGGATTACCAAGTGACCATCCCGGAGTTGGGCACCATCAAGGCGCCCTCGCCCCCCATCGTGATCATCACCTCGAACCGCACGCGCGAAATCCACGATGCCTTGAAGCGGCGCTGCTTCTATCACTGGCTCGATTATCCGAACGCCGAGCGCGAATTGGAAATCCTGCGCCTCAAGGCGCCGGATGCGCCCGAGGCCCTGGCACGCGAGGTCGTCACCTTCATCCAAGAGCTGCGCAAGCTGGACCTTTTTAAGCTGCCCGGCATCGCCGAAACCATCGATTGGGCCGACGCCCTGACCCAGCTCGACAAGGTCGCGCTCGACCCGGAAAGCATCGACACGACGCTGGGGGTCCTGCTCAAATATCAGGACGATATAGCCCGCATCCAGGGCAGCGAAGCGGCTAAAATATTACAGGAAGTCAAGCGCGCGGCGGCCGCCAGTGGCGTCTAGGGCCGCCGGACCTGAATCGAGATAGGCCCTAAGTTTGAGCGAGCGAACAAACAGCGCACCGCCTGAATTAGGCCGCATGGCTGAAAATATCATGTATTTCGCCCGTACCTTGCGCGCCGCCGGCATTCCGGTTGGCCCGGGTAAGGTCCTTACCGGCGTGCGCGCGGTTCAGGCGGTCGGCTTGCGCCGGCGCGACGATTTCTATTGGGCCCTGCACGCGGTCTTCGTCAATCGGCGCGATCAAAAAGAACTCTTCGATCAAGCTTTCCATGTGTTCTGGCGCAACCCGAACATTCTTGAAAAAATGATGGGCCTCTTATTGCCCGAAGTGCGCGCCGCGGGAGAGAGCAGCTCAGATAAAGAAAAGGAACTAAGCCGCCGCGTCGCGGAGGCGCTGCGCGCCAGTCAGGCCGGTGGGGAGGAGCCGCAACGCGAACGCAAAGAAGACGAGATCGAGATCGACGCCGCCTTGACCTTTTCGTCGAAAGAACTTCTGCACGAGATGGATTTCGAAAAAATGTCGGTCGACGAAACCGCGCGCGCCAAGGCCGCGATCGCCGCCATGCGCCTGCCGATCGTGGAGGTGCCGACCCGGCGCTTCCAGGCCGCGCCGGCTGGACGGCGGGCCGATTTGCGGGCGACCATGCGCGCGGCTCTGCGCTCCGGCAGCGACGCGATACCGCTACGCTGGAAAAATCCGCGCCGCCGTCATCCGCCCCTGGTCGTGATTTGCGACGTTTCCGGATCCATGGGCCGGTATACGCGCATGCTGCTGCACTTCATGCACGCCATAACCAACGACCGCGACCGGGTCTCTACTTTCGTTTTCGGGACCCGCCTGACCAACATCACCCGCCATTTACGCCAAAAGGATGTCGATGTCGCCCTGGATAAGGTCTCCGGCGCGGTCGTCGATTGGTCCGGCGGCACCCGTATCGGGGCCTGCCTGCATGACTTCAACGCCAAGTGGTCGCGCCGCGTCTTGGGCCAAGGTGCCCTGGTACTCTTTATTTCCGACGGTCTGGACCGGGACAACGCCTCCGACTTGGCGGCGGAGGTTGAACGCCTGCACAAATCCTGCCGCCGGCTGATCTGGCTCAATCCGCTCTTGCGTTACGATGGCTACGAGCCAAAATCTTTAGGGGCGCGGGCCCTGGCGCCGCACGTGGACGATTTCCGCAGCGTCCACAACCTGGAGAGCCTGAGCGAGCTTACCCAGGTGTTGAGCCAACCGGTTGCCCGGCGCGGGCCCCCACGGGGGCTAGTCATGGAGGCGAGCTAATGACCGTGAAGCACGACGACGTTTTAGGTCAAGCCGGACGTTGGCGCGATGAGGGCCGCAAGGTCGCCCTAGCCACCGTGGTCTCGACTTGGGGATCCTCGCCCCGCCCGGTCGGCAGCCAGCTCGCCGTCGATGAGACCGGCAACATGGTCGGCTCGGTCTCGGGCGGTTGTATCGAGGGAGCGGTCGTCCTCGAAGCCCGGCAAGCCATGGACTCGGGCACGGTCAAGTTGTTGGAATTCGGTGTGACGGACGAGATGGCCTGGGAGGTTGGCTTGGCCTGCGGCGGCACCGTCCGGGTTTTCGTCGAGCGTTTGGAATGACGAGGCCGAAATGAAACGCGCGCTTTTCGATGCCCTGCAAGCGGCCCGCGCCGGCAAGCGCCCGGCCGCGCTGATCACCGAACTGGAAAGCGGCCGGCAGGCTTTGCTCGATGGTGGGACTTCGAGCGGCGATCTCGCCTTAAGCGACTCGGAACTCGTTTTAGCCAAGCAAGCTTTGGACGACGATCGCAGCGGGCCGCTGGAAGAAACCAATCTCTTCGTTCATGTTTTCAATCCGCCGCTGCGCCTTATCGTGGTTGGCGCGGTCCACATCGCGCAGCCTTTAGTTCCCATGGCCGCCTTGGCGGGCTACGAGGTCGTGGTTGTCGATCCGCGTCAAGCCTGGGCGACCGGCGCGCGTTTTCCCGATGTGCGCTTGGTGACCGAGTGGCCGGACGACGCCTTGCGCGATCTGAAACCGGACCGGCGCACCGCCATCGCCGTGCTGACCCACGATCCCAAGCTGGACGATCCGGCGTTGGGGGTCGCCCTGGACTCGCCCGCGTTCTATGTCGGCGCCTTGGGCAGCAGGCGGACCCACGCGAAGCGGCTGACCCGCCTGCGCGAGGCCGGTATCGGCGAGCCTGCCTTGGCCCGCATTCACGCCCCGATCGGACTCGCGGTCGGCGCCAAAAGCCCGGCCGAGATTTCGGTCTCGATCCTGGCCCAGATGACTCAGGAACTTCACGGCGCCACGCCACTGGTCAAGGCCGGGGCGCGCTTGTGAAGTTCGGCCCGACACCGCTGAGCGAAGCCGAAGGCGCGATCCTGGCCCACTCGATCAAGGCCGGCGGCCTGCACTTCAAGAAAGGCCGCTTTCTCTCGCCCGCGGATATAGATCAACTGCGCGCAGCCGGGGCCGAAAACTTAGTCACCGCCCGCTTGGAAGACGGCGATGTCCACGAGGACGCCGCCGCCGCCGCCCTGGCGGAAGCTATTTTAGGCGAGGCCCCGAATAACGGCCTAAGCATCAGCGCCGCCTTCACCGGGCGCAGTAATCTCCTTGCCGGACGGCGTGGGGTCCTGCTCGTGGACCGCGATGGCTTGGACACGTTGAACCTGATCGGCGAGGCTGTCACCGTGGCCACGCTGGAGCCTTTTGCCTTGGTCGAACCCCGCCAAATGGCCGCGACGGTCAAGATCATACCCTTCGCGGTCCCAAACGATGTGTTGCAACAATGCTTGAGCCTCGCGCGCGGCGGCGCGGGACCCTTGCTGCGGGTCGCCCCCTTGCGGCCGCGCCAAGCCGGCCTGGCGCAGACGCGCGTGCCGGGCATGAAAGAAGCGATTCTCGACAAGACCCGTACCGTCCTCGACGGCCGCCTCGCGGCCCTGGACTGCCCCCCGGCCGAGGAAATCCGATGCGCTCACACGCCAGCGGAGGTCGCGCGCGCGATCCGCGATTTAACCGGGCGCGGGTGCGAGATCGTAATCGTTTCCGGGGCCTCCGCCGTTGTCGACCGGCGCGATGTGGTGCCCGCCGGAATTGTCGAGGCGGGCGGTGTCATCGAGCATTTCGGCATGCCGGTCGATCCAGGCAATCTGATCTTGCTCGCGCACCTCGACACGACGCCGGTGCTGGGCCTGCCCGGCTGCGCGCGATCGCCCAAGCTCAATGGTTTCGATTGGGTCTTGCGGCGCTTGCTCGCGGACGTTCCCGTTACCCGGCGAGACATCATGGGCATGGGCGTGGGCGGTTTGCTGAAGGAAATCGCATTGCGACCCCTGCCCCGCGCCGAGGCGGTCGAGCACCGCGAGCGCACGGCGCCCCGCGCGCCCCTAAAAATCGCGGCCCTGGTCCTGGCGGCGGGTCAATCGCGCCGCATGGGCCCTCGCAACAAACTACTGGCCAAGGTCGACGGCCGCCCCATGGTCGCGCGCGTCGTGGACAGCGTTCTCGCCTCCAAGGCGGCGCCGGTCACGGTCGTCACCGGACACGAAGCCGATAAGGTCGCGGGCGTTTTGGCGGGATTGGATGTCGCCTATGTCGACAACCCCGACTATGCCGCCGGCCTCAGCACATCTTTGCATCGGGGCCTGGGCGCCGTGCCTTCGGGCACGGACGGCGTGGTCGTTTGCCTTGGCGATATGCCGCGCATCGAAGCGGCCGTGATCGACCGCCTGATCGCCGCTTTCGACCCGCTGGAGGGCCGGGCGATCTGCGTCCCGACCGTGCAGGGCAAGCGGGGAAACCCGGTGCTTTTCGCCACGCGTTTCACGGCCGAGATACAGGAGATCGCGGGCGATGTCGGCGCGCGCTATCTCCTGGGCGAGTACCCGGAATTGGTATGCGAGGTCGCGATGGATGGGCTCGGCGCCGGCACGGGTATCCTGTTAGACGTCGATACGCCGGAAGCTCTCTCCGCCTTGATTGAAGATTAACCGCCCGACGCGGTTTTTTGCACTTCAGCAGGCTCCAGGCTTTCAGCCTCCGGGCTTGGCGCGCTTTCATCGATTTCGCCGCCGCCGGCAAGCGACCCCAAGGCGCCTTCGTCCTCAACCAATTTGCTGACCCGGCGCATGATGTCTTCCAGGCTGGAAGCTTCCATCTGTTGCTCGTCGTCATCGGCCGCCGGAATTTCTTGAGCCACGTCGGCTTCGTCGACGAGGTTTTCCTCAAGGGTATCGTCGTGTTCCTCGAGGGCATCGTCGTTTTCCTCAAGGGCACCGTCGGCCGCCGGCGCGTCGCCACTGGCCGCGCCTATCACCATTTCCTCGTCGATCATGGTGACGTCCGCATCGCTGTCGGGGATTTCCAAAATTTCAGGCGCGCCCGTCTCGGTTTCAGCTTGTACCTCAAGGTTTGCTTCTTCGGCTTGTGCCTCAAGGGGTGCTTCCTCCGCCGTCACTTGTTCATCGGCCACATCGGCGATTGCCTCGGGGGTGTGCTCGGGCTCGGGGGCGGCCTCGGGCTCCTCCACGGCGCATTCTTCCTCGGGCGGGTTGGAGCCGTCCTCTTGCGAAGTGGCTACTTCGGCTACCTCAACTTCCGTCACCACGGCTTCAGCCGTTTCCATCTCGGCTTCAACCGTTTCAATCTCGGCTTCAACCGTTTCCACCTCGGGCTCCGGGTCCGCGGCCTCGGCGGTCTCAAGATCTGGAGCGGCGCTCTCTTCCTCAAGCGTGTCGGCCGTTTCAATGACTGGCGCTTCGGTTTCGCTGGTCGCCGCCTCTGTCTCGCCCGCTTCGCCGATCAGGGCGCTGATCTTGGTGTCCAAGACCTGCATGGTTTCGTTTAAGGCCACGTTGTTACCGAGCTCTATGGCGTTTAGCAGCGACTGGAGCATACCGCGCAGCAGCTTATTCTCGTCCGAATCCCGGCGCAGAGTCACCATCTCTTCGGCTTGAGATACGGCCTCCTCCGCCTGGCGCTTTATCTCCGATTGCTGATCGCCGAGTCGGGTTTCGATTGCGTCAATCAAACCCATGAGGCGTTCGCTGTATTTGGCGCGCTCCGCGTTGATCAGGCCGAAACGTTCCTCGGCCTCTACGACGCGGTGCTGCAGTTCTTCGATACTGCTCATGTTGAACCCACCCGTTTCATTCATCGCGGGCAATTTAGGTCGTAAATGGTTGGGAATTCCTTAACCACGTTGCCGGGCGGGCATGTTTCGTTTTTAGGCTAACGAACGTTCTCGCGGATAAATCCGAGAACCCGCTCTACGACCCGAGCATAGTCGAACAGTTCAACATGGGCGGCCTCGGCGACCACGATCATTTCCTTAGGCTCCAGCGCGGTATCGAAGAGGGTTTGGCCAAAACGGCGAGGGACGACGGTGTCCTTATCGCCGTGAAGAACCAGCAACGGGGTTGAAATCCGGGCGATACGGGTCAAGGAATCCCACTTATCCCAAATCATCCAACGGGCCGGCAAATACCAGTAGTGCACCTGCGACATCTCCGCGATCGAGGTGTAGGGCGATTCCAGGATCATCGCCGCCACCCGCCGCTCAACCGCCATCTTGACCGCGACCCCCGAGCCCAGGGATTCGCCATAGAGAACCGTCCGCTCCGGCCCCACCCCCTGCCCCGCGAGCCAATCTAGCAGGCCGCTGGAATCGGCCGTGAGGTCGTCTTCGGTCGGGCTCCCCGGATTGCCGCTATATCCCCGGTAGCCGGCGAATAGCAGTCCGAAACCCGCATCGATCAAGGGGGTGAGTTTCGGCACGCGGTCACCTAGGTGTCCGGCATTGCCGTGAAAGACCACGATCACCGGCTTTTCGGGGCTGTCCGGGGGCCGGTACCAGTGCGTGAGCGTCAAACCATCGGCGGTTTGGGTCGTTACCTCCCCGATCCCCTGGCCGGCATGGATCGCGATCTCCGGGGTATCCTTGGCCCCGGGGTAGAGAAGCGTCCGCTGCATAACGAATACGGCCCCGACAAGGAGCAGATAAACCCCAAGGGTCGTGCCTATGATTTGCATGCCAACTCGCTCCGTGTAACCGCGCCCTTGGCGCGGCGTCGCCCCGGCCCTTGGATTCCTTCGGATGGAACCCACCGTGACCTGAGGAATCTAAACCCGCTGCCGCATTCTCTTGCAAATCGCGGGAGAAATTATTAATTTAACATTGCTGGATGAGAAAACTAATAAATTAACACAAAGTAATGTGGTAATTAAATGAGCCAGATTCATATTTTGCACGAGAACGCCCCCTGGGTCGAGCCGCTCCGCGTAGCCCTCGCCGGCCTGGACCTGCCCCATGAGGAATGGTTTCTGGACCAAGGATCGGTTCCCTTCGACCGGCCCCCGCCCCATGGGGTGTTCTATAACCGCATGAGCGCGTCGTCCCACACGCGCGGGCATCGCTATGGCCCCGAGCTGACTCATGGCGTTCTCAACTGGCTAGAGGCGCACGGCCGCAGGGTCGTGAATTCCAGCCGGGCGCTCTATCTCGAGGTCAGTAAGCTGGCCCAATACGCCGCCCTTAACCGCGCCGGCATCGCGGTTCCCCGGACCGTGGCCGCGACCGGGCGGGAACATGTCCTGGCCGCCGCCAAGAATTTCGGCGACGGCCCCTTCATTCTGAAACCGAACCGGGGCGGCAAGGGCCTGGGTGTGCGCTTGTTTCAGAGCACCGATGCCATCGCCGACTACCTGGATAGCCCGCAGTCGGTGGAAGAAGCCCCGATCGACGGTTTGTGGCTGGTTCAGGAATATCTGCGCGCGCCGCGGCCTTTCATCACCCGCTGCGAATTCGTCGGCGGCCGCTTTCTCTACGCCGTGCGTGTCGATACCAGCGGCGGATTCGAGCTGTGCCCGGCGGATGTTTGCGCGGTAGACGGCGACATTTGCCCGGCCGAGGCGCCGAGCGGCAACAAGTTTACCGTGCTGCCCGATTTCCAGCACCCGATCCTCGACAGCTATGGTTATTTCCTGCGTCAAAACGAGATCGAGATCGCCGGCATCGAGTTTATCGCCAACGAGGCGGGCGAGGTTTACACCTATGACGTCAACACCAACACCAACTATAACGCCCAGGCCGAGGCCGAAGCCGGCGTCGCCCTGACCGGGATGCAGGCGGTCGCCCGCTTCCTGGGCGACGAGTTGGCCAAGACCCGCAGCGCCGTGTCGGCGGTCGCGGCCGAATAACTCTCTTCATTGAGACCGGTCGCGGACGCTTCTAGCGGGCCGCGACGGTTGCCTTTGCCCGGCCCGCCTGGAAAAATACGGCGGGCACGGGTGAACCCGTGCGAAACCAGGAAGAGGTTAACCGCATGGACGTTCGCGCCGCCGTGGCCTTGAAGGCCGGGAAACCCTTATCGATCGAAACGGTCCAGTTGGAGGGGCCCAGGCAAGGCGAGGTTCTGGTCGAGATCAAGGCGACCGGAATATGCCACACGGATTCCTTCACCCTGTCCGGCAACGACCCGGAGGGACTGTTTCCCGCGATCCTGGGTCATGAAGGCGCCGGCGTGGTGGTCGATACCGGGCCGGGCGTGACCTCGCTAAAAAAAGGCGATCACGTTATCCCGCTCTACACGCCCGAGTGCCGGCAGTGCGAATACTGCCTCAATCCCAAAACCAACCTGTGCCAAGCGATCCGCGGTACCCAGGGTCAGGGCCTGATGCCCGACGGCAGCAGCCGCTTCTCCCTGAACGGCGAAAAGGTCCTGCACTACATGGGCACCTCGACCTTCGCCAATTTCACGGTGGTCCCCGAGATCGCTCTGGCCAAGGTCCGCGAGGACGCGCCCTTCGACAAGATCTGCTACATCGGCTGCGGCGTGACCACGGGCATCGGCGCGGTCATCAACACGGCCAAGGTCGAGCCGGGCGCCAACGTCGTGGTCTTCGGCCTCGGCGGAATTGGGCTCAATGTGATCCAGGGCGCGCGCCTGGTCGGCGCCAACATGATCGTGGGCGTCGATACCAACCCGGCCCGGCAAGCCCTGGGCGAGAAGTTCGGCATGACCCACTTCGTCAATCCCAAGGAAGTCGAGGACGATTTGGCGCCCTATCTGGTCGATTTGACCAAGGGCGGCGCCGACTACAGTTTCGAGTGCATCGGCAACGTCACCACCATGCGCCAGGCCCTGGAGTGCGCGCACAAGGGCTGGGGCGTCTCGGTCATCATCGGGGTCGCCGGCGCCGGCCAGGAGATCGCCACCCGGCCTTTCCAACTGGTCACCGGGCGGACCTGGAAGGGCACCGCCTTCGGCGGCGCGCGCGGGCGCACGGACGTGCCCCAGATCGTCGATTGGTACATGGACGGCAAGATCAACATCGACGATCTGATCACCCACACCATGCCGCTGGAAAAGATCAACGACGCCTTCGATCTCATGCACCAGGGGAAATCGATCCGCAGCGTGGTCGTGTACTAAGGCGTGGTCGTGTACTGAGGCAAGGATTGGGCGGATGACGGCGGCGCGAACCTCGGAGAAGATTCAGCTCGCGGACCGCGCTATCGACGTCTGGCCCGACGATGTCGAGGTTCTGGATTGGGTCGAGCCGAACGTCAAGATCGCGGTCTTTAACGATACCGAGGCCTACCACCCCCGTTTAGTCGAACGCACCCTGGCCTTGGAAACCGACCCGGTTCTTGGAAAGGCGTTTCCAGGCTATGCCGGCAGCGCCAAGGTCTATCATCTGGATCGCTGGAATTACCCCGAGGCCGAACTCATCCACCGGCGCGCGCAAGAGTTGTTCAAGCGCGTTCTGAACACACCGAACGCGGCGGTAGACCTCTCCTGGGCCAATATTTACCGCGAGGGCGACTACTGCCTGCCGCACAGCCATGTACGCGCGACCGCCGGTATCGTTTATTTCCTCGAGCTCGGCTTGGAACCTGGCGCTGACTCGGCCTCGGGTGGCGCGGGGCAAGGCCGCTTCATGTTCGCCGACCCACGTTTCAAGGTGTGTTGCCGGGAAGAGGAACACGCCATGACGACACCGGGAGGTCCCATGGCCCGCAACGGTATGATGATCATGTTTCCGGGCAAGATCGTTCACATGGTCGATGTTTTCAAACATCCCGGCCCGCGCATCACCCTGTCCTGGAACCTCAATGAACACTTTGTTCCGGGCTCGCCATTTCCGGAACCGGCGGCGGACAATCCCCAACCATCCTAAGACTGCAGACAAGGAGAATATCTTGGCCCCAACTGGCGCGATCGAGGTATTGAGCGAACAGCGCTGCTTCGACGGCTTGCAAGGGTATTACCGGCACCGGTCCAAGGCCTGCGCCGGCGCCATGCGCTTCGCCGTTTACCAGCCACCACAGGCCATGGGCGGAGCCAAGGTCCCAGTTTTGACCTATCTGGCGGGGCTGACTTGCACCGAGGAGACCTTCGTCATCAAGGCCGGCGCGCAACGCATGGCGGCTGAGCTTGGCCTTATGCTGGTCGCCCCCGATACCTCGCCGCGCGGCGCCGGACTGCCCGGCGAGGATGACGATTCGGATTTCGGCACCGGGGCCGGGTTCTATCTCGACGCCAGCCAAGCGCCGTGGAACCGGCACTACAACATGTATAGCTATATCGCCCGCGACCTGCCGGCGGCGATCGAAGCGCGTTTTCCCGCCGATATGAGCCGGCAGGGCATCTTCGGTCATTCCATGGGCGGCCACGGCGCCTTGACGATCCACCTCAAGAACCCGGATACCTATCGCTCTGTCTCCGCTTTCGCCCCCATCGGCGCGCCGGCCAAGTGCCCCTGGGGCGTCAAGGCGTTCACGGGCTATCTCGGCACGGATGAAGAGACTTGGCGCCGCCACGACGCCTCTGAGTTGATACGCGCCCGGCCCAGCAAGGCCAGGCTGCTTATAGATCAAGGCAGCGCCGATCAGTTCCTGGACGAGCAGTTGAAACCGGAGTTGCTGGCCGCGGCCTGCGAGTCCTCCGGCCAAGCCATCGAATTGCGCATGCAGCCCGGCTACGATCACAGCTACTTCTTCATCCAAAGCTTCATGGAGGACCACTTGCGCCATCACGCGCTCGTGCTGGGGGCCTAAACTGGAGTCACCAGGACGAGAAGCAATTCTCCCGGCGTCACCCTTGGGCTTGACCCGAGGGTCCATGGGAAAACCGAGCTGGAACCTCGATGGATTGCCGGGTCAAGCCCGGCAATGACTGCGGGGTGCGATGAGTTCCAACAAACCTGACGCACTTTGATTTTCTGTCATGGGGACACCATGGATACAAACTTTTCCGGCGCGATCGCGAAGCAGGCGCTTAAGCCCCTCACCCGCCGCTCCGACTTCAAGGGGCTTTCGCACCTCGCCGGGCACTTGGCGGTTATGGCCGCCGCGGCTTGGCTGGTCGCGCTGTCCATGGACTCGCTCTGGCTCATCCTGGCCTGGCCGGTGTACGGAGTCTTGCTGGTTTTTCTGTTCGCGCCCCTGCATGAGACCATTCACCGGACCGCGTTCAAAACCCGCTGGCTCAACGATCTCGTGTCCTGGCTATGCGGCGCGGTTCTGGTCCTGCCCCCGGCTTATTTCCGTGCCTTTCATTTCGCCCATCACCGGCATACCCAAGATCCGGAACGCGACCCCGAGCTCTTAACCCCCAAGCCTGACGCCTTAGCCGCCTATCTGCGTCATGCCAGCGGCTTGAACTATTGGCGGGCGCAAATTCCCGGCCTGCTCCGCCACGCCGCCGGGCGGATCGGAGAAACCTTCATCGCCCCGATTCAACGCCGCGCCATCATGGTCGAGGCGCGCCTTTACCTCGCGTTCTATCTTGGCCTTGGCGCCGTCTCGCTGGCTCTCGAAACCTGGGCGGCGGTTGTGTACTGGGTCGTTCCCATCGCCGTGGCCCAGCCGGCGCTGCGCCTGTACTTGCTGTCGGAGCACATGGGCTGCCCACAGGTGAGCGATATGTTCTTTAACACGCGCACGACGCTCACGGCCTGGGCCATGCGGGCTCTGGCCTGGAACATGCCGTTCCACGTCGAGCATCACGCCTACCCCGGGATTCCCTTTCACGCCCTGCCGGCGGCGCACCAAGTGCTCAAGGACCGTATTAGCGTGCTGGCCCCCGGTTACCTCGCTGTGCACCGCGAAATTGCCGCGGGCTTGATCGGCGCGGGAAAGCGCTCTAGGTCACCGACTCATTAAATCGAATCCATATTCGCAGTGAAGCAAGTTTAACGGAAGCGAGATAGTTGTCGTCTCGTTTGTCGTAGCGTGTGGCGACGGCGCGGAAATGTTTGAGTTTATTGAAGAACCTCTCGAC
>JAJFGJ010000017.1 GCA_021776175.1 Kiloniellaceae bacterium | reverse complement strand
GAGAGGTTCTTCAATAAACTCAAACATTTCCGCGCCGTCGCCACACGCTACGACAAACGAGACGACAACTATCTCGCTTCCGTTAAACTTGCTTCACTGCGAATATGGATTCGATTTAATGAGTCGGTGACCTAGAGCGGCGGCCGCCGTCCCGGTTGACCGCCGGCCAAAACCGGGTCTAGGCTGTTGGTATGAGAATGAATTTAAGCCTCTGGAACTTGGCCCTGGCCGCGTTCTTGTCGGGATGCGCAGGCCAGGCGGATGAGCGGATCGGGAGCGGTCCGATCACGTTGGGGCCGCGAATGCAGGCAGCTATCGATAAGTATCTTAATTCGGGCAGCCCCGGCGCCTTTGCCATGGCCGATAACGGCGCGTATGGCTACGGTTATTGTCCAGCCGATAGCTGTAGACCCTACGCTACCGGAAACTTAGCGATCACTTCTTGTGAAACAAAGTCTAAAGGCGCGCCCTGCTATATCTATGCGGTGGGGACCAAGGTCGTCTGGCGAGGAGCGAAGACACGATCAAGACCAGCGTCCAACTCGAGCAAGCCTAATATCAATTCCAACCAGACTAAAACTGCCCGTTCGCCCCAAGGCTTATCTCTGGATTACGCCGCCAGGGCGGCTTTCGACACTTACTGGCTACTAGATACGCAGCGCGCTTTCGCGGTCGCGCCTGATAGCGATGCCTGGGGCTGGGCTGAATGCAAGGATCGTATTTGCGGCCGTGAAAGCCTGGTTGTCGAGGCGATCAACGATTGCCGTGTTTATTCCAAAGGGAGGCCTTGCCGCCTGTATGCTTTCGGTCGTGAGGTCGTCTGGCGCGACTAAGGCCCTTTCGCCAACCCCTTGATCAACGCCTTGATCGCCCTCTATTCAGCGTCCATCAATTGTGGGGTCAGGTCTTGCAATCAAGCACTTATGCCGGCGGCGCGGCCACGGGCCTCGTGGCGCCGCACGGCCCGGCTGACGGTGGCGTAGTGCACGCCGATAACCTTCATGGCGTGGCCGACGGAAAGGTAGGCCCGCACCCCGGCTGCCCCTAAAACTCCCCTCCCCGGACCATCCGTTCTTAGCTAGAAAAGCGGGGCGACATGTTCCATGCCCCCCTTCTCTACGAGAAAAATAGGGTGAAATCTTCTTGCGATTATAGCATTTTTGCTATATTATATGAAAATGACATGGACGGTCGAATTTTTAAACGATGAGGTCAGGGAAGAACTTGACGGATTACCGCGCGACATCCGCGCGCGCTTCGAACGCATTGTTCGTTTGATCCAAGAACTAGGGCTGAATCAGGTCCGCGAGCCTTATATCAAGCATCTGGAAGGCCGTCTTTGGGAAATGCGCATGAAAGGCAGGGACGGGATCGCGCGTGCAATCTACGTCACTGCCCACGAGCGCCGTGTGGTGATTGTCAGGGCTTTTCGTAAGAAAACGCAGAAAACCCCGCGCCGGGAAATCAAACTGGCCCTGAAACGGGCCGAGGAGATCAAATGAGTAAGAAACGCACAAAGCAGATGGACGATCTGTTCGCCCGGTGGCGCAAGGATCCGCGTTACGTGGCTGAATATGAGGCTCTGGAAGGAGAATTCACTCTTGCGGCGGCGGTAATCGCGGCGCGCGCCCATGCCGGCCTTACTCAGGAAGAACTGGCCGTGCGCATGGGAACCACCCAGAGCGTTATTGCCCGCCTGGAAGGAGGGAAAACCAAGCCGTCCACCACGACGCTTGAAAAGCTTGCGTCGGCAACCGGGACGCGGCTCAGAATCGGTTTTGAAGCATCGAATACTAGGGCCTGTGGACAATAAGGATGGCGCCAAGGCGGGATCGGATTATACCACCCGTTAGGAGCGGACGGCGCCGTGTGGCAGGCCCCCCACAAGCCGTTCGCGACGCAGCGGGTGGGATAATCCGACCCGTCCCAGCGGGATTGGGCCAGAATGACGCGAGGCCGCGTCGCTCGTTCTTGAATATGCGCTGCATGTCCTGCGTCCTCGCTCCTAACCTCGCGTCATTCTGGCCCAACCGCGGCGGCATCCTTATTGTCCACAGGCCCTAGGCCCGCATAACCCGCTAACGGACACGAGAAGCTATTTCTATTGGACCCATGGCATTCTTGATCCCTGCTCCGGGATTACGGTGACAGCGCACTAATTATTTCCATCACCAAATCATCCCCGGCGAGCCCGAACTGAGCGCGCCACCCCCTCCTCGTCCCAATCTCCTTGACTCAATCGTTCCCGTTTTGTTCTATATCCGCCCTCTATCGCGAATCCAAAGAGCGGCGTTATGCGCAGGCCGGCGGCTATTGAGCGTCTTTATCTTGATTTCGACGGCTTCTTCGCCTCGGTGGAGCAGCAGGTCCGGCCCTCGTGCCGGGGGCGGCCGGTGGGGGTCGTGCCTTTCGAGTCGACCACCCACACCTGCGTCATTGCTTGCTCGAAGGAGGCCAAGCGCCACGGCGTGACCAATGTCATGCCGGTTTTGGAGGCCAAGCGCATATGCCCCGATATCGTGCTGGTGCCGCAAAACCCCGACCTTTACCGGCGCGCCCACCATGCGCTCCTGGCCGAAATTTCCGCCGTCATCCCGGTCGATGCGGTCAAGTCCATCGACGAGCTGACATGCCGGCTGGAACCCGCCGACCGGATCGCCCCCGGCGCCCTCGCCAAGCGCATAAAAGCCCGCATCCGGGACAATATCGGGCCCTACATCACCTGTTCGATCGGCTTCGCCGCCAACCGGCAACTGGCCAAGATGGCGGGCAAGATCGACAAGCCGGACGGCGTGACCGTCTGGCGCCCGGAGGACATGCCCGGACCCCTGCTCGGCATCCCCCTGCACGACGTGCCCGGCATCGGCAAGCGCATGGGTTACCGGCTTCACGACGCCGGCATTTTCACCATGTCCGATCTTTTGCGGAAACAGCCGAAACACATGCGGAAAATCTGGGGCAACGTGACCGGGGAGCGTCTGTGGTACGCCCTTCACGGCTATGACATTCAGGCGGCGCCATCCGGGCGCGGCATGTTCGGCCATGGCCGTGTCCTGCCGCCCAACTGGCGGGATATCGCGCACGCTTATGAATGCTCGCGCCTGCTGCTGGTGAAGGCGGCCCGGCGCATGCGCCGCGAGGGGTTCTACGCCGGCCGCTTGTGGCTGTGGCTGAGCATGCGCGACAGCCGCTGGTCGGGGGATGCGCCGCTTCCCATCGTTGATGACGATCAGGCGTGCCTGGCCGGTCTAGAAATCCTGTGGACCCAGGCGCGCGCGCGGGTGCCGGGGGATGCGAAAATCATCCGCCTCGGGATCGCCTTGCTCGACCTTTCCCCGGCCGGCGCGCGTCAACTCGATATGTTCGTGGATGACGACGCGGCGCGGCGGCGCTGGGAAAACGTCACCTCGGCCCTGGATTCCCTCAACGCGAAATACGGCCGGACCATGGTCAGCCTCGGACCCTGGGCGCCGCCGCCCGGCGGCTACGCCGGCGGCAAGATTTCATACACACGCATCCCACGGGCGGAGGATTTCTGGTGACTTGGAAACACGACATACAGCTGCGCGATCTGGACGACGATCTTTCGATCGAAATCGCATGCCGCCGCTGCGGCCAGACGTATTATAAACAGGTCTTTAATTTGCACGGATTAGGTAAAATGTCATACCTGGATGAAGTGGAAAAGCGCCTCACCTGTAAGCGTCGGGACTGTCATGGCCTGGTACGGATCGCCCTGATGGACAGCGCCGAAACCGACGGCTTCGTCGGCGGCCTGCCTTGATTCGGCGGCGCGAAACCAGCCCTGTAAATTCCCTGCTCGGCAGGGAATAACAGGGAAAGCTCCGTGCCACTGCCAAAGAATTTGGTATCTACATCACCACTGTCAGCCGGGCCGGGCACCGCCATGGCGGCGCATGATTGCGAGACCTACACCCTATCTTCGTGCTCCATCCCGTCAGACGCGGTTCCATTCTAGTTTTAGCGAGTCTCGAAGAACTTGTTCGACTTGTTTGAAGCTCTTTGTTCCATGGAACCACAGATCAATTTCCTGCCCTTTGACCGAGGATTGGTAGACCAGGGCGTTAATGCGGCAATTCGTCTGTTGGCCCCCGTCGAAGCAGTTCCTCGGTGAAATGTTCCCGTATCCCATATTGAACCGAACAGTTAGGTTCTCGCATTCTCCGATGTACTTAACACAGCCATCGACACTGATCGCATAGACACCCGCTTGTTGAAGAGCGGCTGGTACTTTGAACTTACAGAATGGTCCCTGACCGTAATTGTGGAGACTAAGATTGTCTTTATTGCGGTAGCGAGTCTGCGGCATGACGGACTGAATCGTTCCATCGAAACTGCGTAGCGGCTTGATTCCTAGCACCCGTTCGAACGCATAGCCTTCAATTTCCATATCAACCGATGCGCCTGATGGGACGGTGCTCATCTTCTTTGAGCGTTGCGACGGTATCGAGCGAAACTGATCCGTCCGTGGTGACGATACTGATGTCACATCTGGATCAATAAGGCGGTTCACCAGTTTTCCCCTCAGCCCGCCTGGTTTGCGAACTATTTCGCCACGTCGTGAAAGTAGGTTGCACTCTTGGTTCACGGTTTGCCGTGCTTTACCGATGCGCTTTGCTAATTCGTCGCCATCAAGGTTCGCACGATTGCGAAGCTCGGCAATGATGAGATCTCTGTTTGTCATGTCGCGATCCTCAAGCTAACCGAACATCAGTGTATCAAGTCCCACTAAGATACCGATAGTTCACAAATGGCATTTCTTTCCGATCTCCACAGCCTTTGCATTGCACGAGGCCGAGCGGGGGCTAAGTTCTGCCGGGAAAGACAGCCCACCCTGGAGCAAGGCCCGTAACCGCATTCAAGACCCCATGCACCACCCCCGTGAATTTTCCTATTCGCGCTCGCAGCAAATCCCTGCCGAACAGAAAAAAACAGGGAAGGATGCCGGCGGCCCTGGCGGGGTATTTTAATTCCCTGCTCGGCAGGGAATAACAGGGAAATGTTTTGGGCCCCCTCCCCCTTTGACAATCCTGGGCCAAGGGCCACATGTTGAAGCTATCAAAACGCGAGGATCGCATGACCGACCGGAATAGCCGCCCCAACCGCCCGCATTTCGCCACCCGCGCCATTCATGCCGGGCAGGCGCCCGACCCTTCCACCGGGGCGATCATGCCGCCGATCTATGCCACCTCGACCTACGTCCAGGAGTCTCCGGGGGTTCATAAGGGCTACGAATACAGCCGCAGCCAGAACCCGACCCGCATGGCCTACGAGCGCTGCATCGCCGATCTGGAAGGCGGCACGGCGGGTTTCGCCTTCGCCTCGGGCATGGCCGCGACCTCGACCGCCTTGGAACTGCTCGACACCGGCGACCACGTGGTCGCCATGAACGACCTCTACGGCGGCACCTACCGCCTGTTCGAGAACGTGCGCAAACGCTCCGCCGGGCTGAGCTTCAGCTTCGCCGATTTGACCGATATGAACGCCCTGGAAGCGGCGGTGCGGCCGGAAACCAAGATGATCTGGGTCGAAACCCCGACCAACCCCCTGCTGACCCTGGTCGATTTGGAGGCGGTCGCGGCCTTCGCGCGCAAGCGGGGCATCCTATGCGTGGCCGACAACACCTTCGCCAGCCCCTGGGTTCAGCGCCCCATCGAGATGGGTTTCGACATGGTCATGCACTCGGCCACCAAGTACCTGAATGGCCACTCCGACATGGTCGGCGGCATCTTGGCGGTCGGCGCGGACTCGGACCTGGCCGAGCGCATGGCCTATCTGCAGAACGCGGTCGGCGGGGTCCAGGGTCCCTTCGACAGCTTCCTGGCCCTGCGCGGCCTCAAGACCCTGGCCTTGAGGATGGAACGCCATTGCACCAACGCCCAGGCGGCGGCGGAATATCTGGAAGGCCATCCCGGCGTGGAGCGGGTCTACTACCCCGGCCTGGCCAGCCACCCCCAGCACGCCCTCGCCCGGCGCCAGATGGGTGCCTTCGGCGGCATGGTGACCGCCGTGCTCAAGGGCGGGCTCGACAGCGCCAAGCGGTTCCTGGAGCGGGTCGAAATCTTTGCCCTGGCCGAGAGCCTGGGCGGGGTCGAGAGCCTGATCGAGCACCCGGCGATCATGACTCACGCCTCGATTCCAGTGGAAATCAGGGCTGAAATCGGGATTGGAGACGGCCTGGTGCGCCTGTCGGTCGGGGTCGAGGACAAGGCCGATTTGATCGCCGACCTCGAGCAGGCCCTGCGGTAACCGGACTCCTGCCGGGCTTATCCAATTATCTATTTGAAATCATAGAGTTAAATTCTTTTTAACCGACTCTGGCGACAATGGGGATCATTCACCTCAAATCGTGCGGACAGGGTCTCGGGATGCTCATAATCATCGGTATTGTAGTCGTTATCGCCTCTGTCGTCGGCGGCTACGCGATCCCCGGCGGCCACCTGGCCGTCCTGTTTCAGCCGTTCGAGTTCATGATCATCTTCGGCGCCGCCATTGGCGCCTTCGTCACCGGCAATACCAAGACGATCATATCCGGGACCGGCAAGAGCTTCGGGCGCATGATGAAAGGGCCCAAGCACGCCCGCGACGGCTATGTCGAGCTGCTGAGCGCCCTCTACCTGATCTTCAAATTGGCCCGCGCCAAGGGCAATCTGGCACTGGAAGCCCACGTCGAGAAGCCGGAGGAAAGCGACATCTTCGCGCAATTTCCAGCGGTCCAGGACGATCACCACGCCATGCTTTTCATCTGTGACTACCTGCGCCTCTTGACCATGGGTTCGGACAATCCGCACGAGTTGGAAGCGCTCATGGACATGGATCTCGAGAGCCACCACGAGGAGGAGCACGCCGTCGCCACCGCCTTGACCAGCATGTCCGACGGCATGCCGGCGCTGGGCATCGTCGCCGCGGTTCTTGGCGTGATTCACACCATGGGCTCGATCACCGAGCCGCCGGAGGTCCTAGGCCACCTGATCGGCGCCGCCCTGGTCGGCACCTTCGCCGGTATTCTTTTGTCCTACGGATTCGTTGGCCCCCTGGCCGCGGCACTGGGCAATATCATCTCCGCCGACAGCCGATTCTATGTTTGCATCAAGGCCGGCATCCTGGCCCATGTCGCGGGCCACCCTCCGGCGATCGCGGTCGAATTCGCCCGCAAGACGTTATCGACCGACATTCGTCCCAGCTTCTACGAACTGGAGGAAGCTTTCGAAAACATGCCGGCGCCAGCGTAGCGGAAAGGCAGAGTTCACGTCATGGCCGATAAGCCCGAAGAGGGCAACGCACCCACATTAATCATCAAGAAAGTGAAGAAGGGCGGCCACGGGCACCATGGCGGCGCCTGGAAGGTCGCCTATGCCGACTTCGTCACCGCCATGATGGCGTTCTTTCTTTTGCTTTGGCTCCTGCAGGCGACAACCGAAGAGCAAAAATTGGGGATCGCCGACTACTTCGCGCCCGCCAGCGTTTCCCGCGCCACCAGCGGCAGCGGCGGCATCATGGGCGGCCGGACCTTCACCAAGAAAGGAGCCAATCCCAGCGACCAGGCCCCGGTCGGCGTCATGATCAAATTACCGACCAACCCGCCGGATGTGGATGAGATCATCGATCCGGAGGAAAATACAGATACGGCGGAGACCGGTCCGGGCGAGTCGCTGACGCCCGAGCAAGCCAATAAGGTTCTCGAAACCGAACAGCTCGAGGAATTCCTCGCCAAGCGGGAGGAAGAGCAGTTCGCCCAAGTGGAACAGGCCCTGCGCGAAGCGATGAACGATGTCCCCGACTTGCAGGGGCTATCCAGTAACCTGCTAATCGACCAGACCGAGGAAGGCCTTCGCATCCAAATTGTCGACGAGGACGGCAAGTCCATGTTCCCGTCAGGCAGCTCCAAGATGTTCGACCACACGCGCGAGATCCTGTCCTTGATTGTCGACGCCATTTCGCAACTGCCGCAACAAATCGCGATCAAGGGGCACACCGACTCGACCCCCTTCTCGACCAAAAGCGGGTACTCGAATTGGGAGCTATCGAGCGACCGCGCCAATGCCAGCCGCCGGGTCTTGATCGAATCCGGCCTGCGGCCGGAGAGGATTTCATCCGTGGCCGGGCTCGCGGATCAAGAGCACCTGGACGAATCCACCCCCTACGCGCCGCGCAATCGCCGCGTTTCGGTGATCCTGCTCCGCGAGACAGGCCAGCGGCCGCAAACCGCCGTCAAGCCAGCCGAATAGCTGGCGCCCCCGCCGCCCGCCTTGACGGGCAAGCCACCGGTCCCCATCTGAAAATCCAGGCACATAGCCCCAGGGAGGCAGCGCCACTTGGATTCGCCAACGAATTTACCGAGCCTTTCATTGGGCGATTCCGCTTGGGACAAGGCACCGCCGGACCCGCTCTCGGCGCCCGGTTGCTTCGATGGCTTGCTATGGCGCCGAAGCCTGGGGTTTCTGATCGACGTAGTGCTTGTTTCGACCCTGAACGCGGCCCTGGCCGTCGCTTTCTGGCTGGCCGGGGTGTTGACCCTGGGCTTGCTATGGCCGCTTGGCGCGCTCGCCCTGGCGATCCTGCCGGTGGCCTATCATACTTATTTTATCGGCAGTAGAGGTGCCACACCGGGCATGGCCTTGTTCGATGTCCAGCTTCACGACTGGACCGGCAAGCGGCTCGATTACGCCCAGGCGTTCCTGCAAACGGCCCTGTTCTACACCACCGTCCCCCTGACCGGCGGATTAGTCCTGGCAGTCAGCCTTTTCAACGACCGCCGCCGCACCCTGCACGACATCCTGGCCGCGACCCTGGCCCTGCGGCGCACCGCCATACTAGGGACGGCATCCGTCCGTTAGGCATAACGGTTAACAAAACATTACTGGCAAGCACCCCCCCTTGCCTGCGATAATGGTTCCGCCTAGCGGCACTGGCGAACCAACAACAAACTAAGCCGCGGAATGAGACAGGGACGAAAGCCGATCGGACTCGATCAACGAAATGGCGCGCAGGGCCTTGGCCTGCCGCGGCAGATGTTCTTTGTCCTGACGGACACGCCCTGCCCCTATGTTCCCGGCCAACGCGAAAAAAAGCTAATCACCGAAATCGCGCGCGGCGACCCGACCGGGTCCTATAGCGCCTTATCGCGCGCCGGGTTCCGGCGCAGTCATCATTTCGCCTACCGTCCGGCCTGCTCGGACTGCCGGGCGTGCTTGCCGGTCCGCATCCCCGCCCACGGCTTCACCTTAAGCCGTTCGCAAAAGCGGGTTTGGCGCGCCAACGCGGCGCTTGAGGCAATCGAGGTCCCAGCCCGCGCGACCACGGAACAATTCCGCGTGTTCGCCAGGTATATCGACTCGCGGCACGGCGACGGCGAGATGGCGGGCATGTCCCTGTCCGACTACAAAAGCATGATCCATCACAGCCGTGTCGACACCCGCATGACCGAATTCCGCGCGCGCGATGGATCCTTGGCCGCGGTATGCCTCATCGACTGGTTGGATGACGGTCCCTCCGCCGTGTACAGCTTCTTCGACCCCGCGCTCAGCGGGCAAAGCCTGGGCACCTTCATGATCCTATGGCTGGTCGAGGAGGCCCGGCGCCGGGGTCTTCCCTACGCCTACCTTGGATACTTGATCGAGCAATCGCCGAAAATGGCCTACAAGCTGCGCTTCCGCCCCCTGGAGGCGCTCGGCACGCAGGGCTGGCGGACCGTGGAGGCTTCCGCCGGGCAGTAGGCCGCCAGGATGCTTGATCTCCTTTGGATACAGATGCTTACGGCGCACCGTTCTTTTATTTTATAAACCCCTAGCGATTCCGGGGGCCGGTAAAGCTGCTTACGAGACGCCAGACCAGGGGCATGGCGATGGCGGCCAGGGCCAGCTTCGCCAGATCGCCGGCCACGAAGGGCGTCAAGCCCCAGGCCAGGATCGGCTGATCCCAACCGAACAAACTGCCCAGCCATAAAAGACCCGGCACATAGATCACGATATTTCCCAACACCATGGCCAGCGCGGTGGTCACGGCGTAGCGGTCCCAGCCGTGCTCGGCCAGCAACCCGCAAAGGGCGCTCGCCAGAACAAAACCGGCCAAATACCCGCCGGTGCCGCCCATCATATAGGCCAGGCCGATGCCCTTTTCCGGGGTCCCGGAAAACACCGGCAGACCCATGGCCCCTTCCGCCAGGTACAACAGAACCGTCGCGGCCCCCAAACGCCAGCCAAAGGCCATGCCCAGGGTCAGCACCATGAAGGTTTGCATGGTCATGGGCACCGGATAGAACGGCACCTGGATTTTCGCCGAGACGGTAAGCAGAGCGGAGCCGATCAAGGCCAGCAGCGTGGCGCGCATCGCGCGCTGAACGAAGGAATCGCCGTGGATGGCGGGCCAAAGCGCGGTGGCAAGGGTTCCCTGACGAACGGATATGACTGACATTCCCAAGCTCCCAGATTCGAACGAGCGCCGCCAAAATCACGGCCTCTTTTGCATACGGCAAGCCCGCCAAGCCTGCAACGAAATTACCTGGAGCGGCCCGGTGCCAAGGAGCGCCGGTAACGGCCGGCCATGGTGTAATCCTTGCGCGGGCCGGTCACATCCCAGGACACGACCAGGAGATCGCGGGTAACGGCTCGAAATGTCCCGCGATAAACATCTTCGCCGCACAAATGCACGGCCTCCCAATACCCCCGGCTCAAGTCGAGATCGTGAAACGGCCGGCCGCCGGGAAAGCATACCTCCGCCAGTTCAGGACGCGGGAAGACGTAGCGGTAATCGCGCCGCGCCGGGCCCGTGTGGACACCCAGCCGCAGGCGCCCCGTCTCGCCATAATGAAGACTATCGCCCTCGGCGGCGAAGACGGCGCGGCCGCGAAAGCTCCCCGTTTGCCCGCCCCGGCGGTCATCGATCGACCGGGCCAGGCGCCAAGGGCCGAGCAGGAAGGCCCGCAGATCCTCGACGCCGCCGATACGCGCCGCGCGGCCAGGGTCCCATGCCGGCGCCATGCGGCCACGCACGCGCCGCTTCAAATCGGCGATCTCGGACAACTTGGCCATGGTGCCGCAGTCATGCCGGGATCGCCCCCCAGGGTCAAGCCGGGGCCCTGGTAAGAGCCGGGCCGGATACCCAAATAACTATCTCGGACCACTGAGGAGAGAGGGAGTAATGAGCGACGAAACCGCAACGGGGTTCAAACCGCATTGGAAAGAGCGCGAGACCTGGTCGCGAGGCCTATTCATGCTGCTTTTCGCAATCGTATTTTGGATCGCCGAGTTCCTGCTGGCGATGGCAGCCGTGTTCCAGTTCGGCTTCGTTCTCTTCACCGGGCGAGCCAATGAACGCCTGCTGACCTTCAGCGACGATCTAAGCCGCCTGTTTTATCAGCTCGTGCGCTACTTAACGTTCAACTCGGATGAGAAGCCGTTCCCCTTCAGCGATTGGCCGGGCGCGGCGCCCAGCGGTTGAACGCGGTGAGCGCGGCCTTCATTTGGATGGAATCGCCCCCCTCACCCAGCTTCGGCTAAGGCTCGGCCCTTGACCTCGCCAAGCCTTCGCAACCTTCTCCCACCGGGAGAGGGAGGGACCCGCGCAGCGGGAGGGTGAGGGGCTAATTTCGTAAAACTATACGGAATCCGCCCTAACCGAACTTGCCGTTCTTGGGGAAGCCCTTGGGCGGCAGGCGCCCGGCCGCCGCGCGCTTGCCCATCCAGGCCCGAAGATCGCTCTCCGTGCGTGTGCGGCCGCCGGCCATGGTCCAGGACAGGCCCCCGGCGAGATTGAAACTGGTTACGTCGGCGAGGCCCCCGTCCTTGTATTTCTGGAGCGTGACGCCGCGCCCCCGCGTCATCTCGGGCAACTCCGCGAGCGGGACGATCAGCAGCTTGCGATTTTCGCCAACCACCGCCACCGTATCGCCGGTAACCGGCTTGCAGGCCGCGGCCTCCGCCGCGCCGCCCAGATTGAGCACCTGCTTGCCGTTCTTCGTCTGGGCCAAGACCTCGTCCTGGGGCACAATGAAGCCACGCCCGTCCGAGGACGCGACGATCATCTTTCGCCCCGCCTTGTAGGCGAAGAGCGAAACGATCTCCTGGTCGTTCGGCAGGTCGATTATCATGCGCACAGGCTCACCGAGGCCGCGCCCACCGGGCAGCTTATTGGCGTTGATGGTGTAGAAGCGGCCATTGGTCGCGAAGATCAATAGCTTGTCGGTTGTTTGCGCATGGAGCGTGAAACGAGCCCGGTCGCCCTCCTTATACTTGGCGTCCGAGGTATCTTCGGCATGGCCCTTCACGGCCCGGATCCACCCCTTGGCGGAACACAGCACGGTAATCGGCTCGCGCTCGACCTCGGCTTCCAGGGGCACGACGATCTCGTCCGGCGTATCGCCCAACTCGGTCCGGCGCTGGCCCATCTCAGTCTTGGGACCGAAAGCCTTCTTCGTCTCCTTGACCTGCTCAGAGACCGCGGCCCAAACGCGGCCGCCCTCGTCCAAAGACTTTTTCTCGTCTTTCAGCAGCTTCTTCAGATCGGTTTGCTCGGCGCTGAGGCTCGCGTGCTCGGTGCGGATGCCCTCTTCTTCCAGCTTGCGCAAGGCGCGCAAGCGCATATTGAGGATCGCCTCGGCCTGTGCGTCGTTCAGCTTGAACCGCTTCATGAGGACGGGCTTGGGCTCGTCCTCGTTGCGAATGATCTTGATCACCTCGTCCAAATTCAGGAAGACGACGAGGTAACCTTCCAGCATCTCCAAACGGCGCGCGATCTTTTCGAGACGAAAGCGCGTGCGCCGGCACAGCACCACATGGCGGTGATCTAAGTAGGCGCGTAAAACCTCACGCAGGTTCATGACGCGCGGCGTGTTGTCGGCGCCCAGCACGTTCATGTTGAGGCTGAAACGGGTCTCCAGATCGGTTTGACGGAATAAGGATTCCATCAGCACCTGGGGATCGACGTTGCGGCTTTTAGGTTCAAGCACCAAGCGCACCACGTCGGTGGATTCATCCAGAACATCGCCTAACATGGCCAGCTTGCGGGCCGATAAAAGCTCCGCGATCTTTTCTACCAGACGCGATTTCTGGACCTGATACGGGATTTCAGTGACCACGACCTGATAGCCGCCGCCCTTGAGCTTCTCGACCTCCCAGCGCGCGCGCAGGCGAAACGCGCCGCGCCCGGTCTTGTAAGCCTCGACGATATTCTCGCGCGCCTCGACCAGGATGCCGCCGGTCGGGAAGTCCGGTCCCGGCATCATCTCGACAAGCTTGCCGATCGTGGCCTTGGGGGTCTTGATCAGGTGCTGGAGAGCATCGCAAATCTCGCCCACGTTATGCGGCGGGATAGAGGTCGCCATGCCGACGGCGATGCCGTGGGCGCCATTGGCCAGTAAATTCGGGAAGTTGGCCGGCATGACCGCCGGCTCCTCCGACTCATCGTCGTAGGTCGGTTTGAAATCGACCGAGTCCTCGTCGATACCTTCCAGCAGCGCCCCGGCGACCTCGGTCAGCCGGGCCTCGGTGTAGCGCATGGCCGCCGCGTTATCGCCGTCGACATTGCCGAAGTTGCCTTGGCCGTCGATCAGGGGATATCGCACGGAAAAGTCCTGGGCCAGGCGGACCAGGGCGTCGTAGATCGATTGGTCGCCGTGGGGATGAAACTTGCCCATCACGTCGCCGACCACGCGGGCCGATTTCTTGAAGCCGGAGCCGGGATCTAGCTTGAGCTGGCGCATGGCATAGAGCAGCCGCCGGTGGACCGGCTTCAGACCGTCGCGCACGTCGGGCAGCGAGCGCGACATGATGGTGGAGAGCGCATAAGACAGATAGCGCTCCTCCAGCGCCGTTGTCAGGCGCACATCGCGGATCCGGCCAGCCGGCTCAGGCATCAGGACTTGTCCCATAAACTCCTCTGGAATTACGCAGGATTAGTCGATTCGTCGAAATTGAGCCACCAAACATTAAAACCGCCTTAAAAGCGTTCGGACCCATAGGGACTCATATCGATCCCCGGGTCGCGGCCGGCCAGCAGATCGGCCACTATTTCTCCGGTCCGCGCGCCCATCATCATGCCGCAATGACCGTGGCCGAAAGCCAGGATGGCGTTGGAAAAAGCAGGCGTGCGTCCGATCACGGGCAAGGAATCGGGCATCGAGGGGCGAAAACCCATCCAGCGCGAATGTCCCTCCGTGCGCAAGCCTGGAAACCAGCGCCGCCCTTGTTTCAAGAGAATTTCAGCCCGATCCCAGTTGGGCGCGGCCTTCAATCCACCTAATTCGACCGTGCCGCCGACCCGAAGACCGGCCTCCAGCGGCGTCGCGACAATACCCCGCTCGGTCGAATAGACCGGCTGGCGGGGCATGACCCCCGGATCCGCTATCTGGACGTGATAACCCCGTTCGGTATCCAGGGGCACGTCAGCGCCCAGCATTTTCGCCAGATCCCTGGACCAGGCCCCGGCTGCGACCACGACCGCGTCGCATGGGACCGGCCCCTCGTTGGTCAGAACCGCGCGGGGTCCCTCGGGCCCGATATCGAAGCCATGGGCCGCCGCCCGGCGCAGAGTGCCGCCGCGATGCAGGGAGGCCTGAACCAGAACCTCGACCAAGCCCTGACAATCAATCGTGTAGTTGACGTCGGGATAGTGGATCGCGCGGGCGAAAATCGGCGCCAAGGCCGGTTCGAATTGGCGCAATTCAGCCGCGCCGAGCAGCCCGTGGCGAACCCCGCGCCGGTGCTGAAGCGCCAACAACGGCTGGAAGGCCCGGAAACCTTCTTCGGTCTCGAATACGCAGATCCAGCCGCTGCGCTTTAACATATGCGGGGCGCCCGCATCTTCCAGCAACTCCCGGTAGGCGGCCAAGGACCCCTTGAGCAAGGCGGCCAATGCAATCGATATCTCCTCGACCCGGCGCGGATTGCTGGCCGCGAGAAACCGCATGAGCCAGGGCGCGATACGGGGAAGATAACCCCAGCGCACGGACAGGGGACCGAGCGGATCGCGCAGCATTCCAGGAACCCGGCGCAGGATTCCCGGCGTCGCGACCGGCACCACCGCCTCTTCGCCGATGACCGCGCCATTGCCGAACGACGCACCCAGGCCCGGCGCATCGCGATCGATGAGCGTGACCCGGAATCCGGCGCGGGTTAAATGCAAGGCCGTGCAGGCGCCGACAATACCGGCGCCGATCACGGCGACATGGCGGATGGCCTGGATTCGCCCCGTCACTTAAAAATCACCCCGATCAAAAGATAGCGGCGCCGCCTGCTAGTCTCCGAAAAGTCCTTTGAGGAGCTTCGATGGATCGGGGATCACGCCGCCGCTATCCTGAGACCCCTCATCGCCGCTCCCCGCCGGCGGTTTCAGGATTCCCTTCAAGGCACCGCCCAAACCCCCGGAGCCCTGCTTCAATTGCTCGACCGTGCCCTTGACCCCTTCCAGGGCCTTGCCGGGATCCTTCACCAAGTCCTTGACCATGCCGGTCAGGTCGGGCCGGTAGCCGATGTCGTGCCACGGTCCCTCGACGATGACCGGAACCACCAGGCCCTTGGCCGCGGCATCGCCGCCCTGGCCTTGCAAGCTGGCAACCACCTTCGGCTCCAGGCGGTAATTCACGGTCCGCTTGGGCAAATCCGAGGACCCCTTGCCTGTCAGGCGAACCAGGGGGTTCAGCATAAGCAGGTCGTTGTTTTGAAGAATGCCCTTGGCGATGGTGAAAGTACCCGACAGCTCCGCGAAGTCGGTCTGTTGAGCCTCGCCCCCGCCGCCGGTGAAGGCCGAGGTTACGTTACGCGCCATGGCCGCCAAGTTGATGCCCTTGATCGCGCCGTTGGCGAACTTGACCGCGCCCTTGCCGTTGAGGGCGCCGACCATCTCCTTCTGGCTACGGCCCTTGGCGGTGACCGAGATATCCATGCGGCCGGTTCCCGAAAGACGGTCGAAGCCGGCGGCGTCGGTCAAGAGCGGTTCGGCCTGAATACCTTCCATGACGAAGCTTTTAGCCACCGCCGGCACGGCGCCGCGCGCGTCGACGGCGATCTTGCCCTTGCCGACGCCGCCATAAAGGTTGAGTTCCGTCAGATCGAAATTCAACAGCCCATCCTTGAGGGCGACAACCAAGGCGGAGCGCCCGACCTTGATCTCTTGAACCACAATGGCGCCGACGGTCAGGGTGAAATCGACGTTGGCGGCCTTGAGTCCATCGAGGACCAGGGGTTCGTCGCTCCATTCGCCGGGTCCCGCCGCCTCGCCACTAGGCGCCGCCGTGCCGGTATCGCCCGTGCCGCCGCCGGAAGCGCCCACACCCGATGCCGCTTGCCCTTCTTGCGAAGGCGGCATGTAGGTATTGAGATCGATCTTGTCGACATCCAGGCGGCCCTTGAGGTAGGGCCGTTGGCCGCGAATATCCGCGGTCAGATCGCCGGTCGCCTTCATGGCGTCGAGGCCGATGCTGGCCCCGGTGAAGGCGAAGACCTTGTCGGTCGCGTCGATCTTGCCCGCGATCTTGAGCGGCCCCAAGCCCTCGCCCGGCGCCTCCAGGGGGTTCCCGGTCCACGACGCCAGGTTTCTGATGGACGGCACATCCAGATCGATCTCGCCGTCGATCTTGGGCGGCGCGGCGTTGGTCACACTGCCGCGATAGCCCAGCTTGACCGGATTGGATTCGAGCGACAGACCGAGCGGCGTCGTCCGCCCCGCGATTAAGCCGCGCAGGTTTTCGGTTTCCAAATTCAAGCTCAGCTTTTCGCCGTTCCAGACCAGGGCCCCCTCGGCGCGCACGGCGCTGTCGAGATCGGGCAACGACAGTTTCATTTGGATATCCGAGATTTCTATCGTCTCACCGCCACGCGCATCCCGGAAGGTCACCAGGCCGTCCACAAGCCGCACATCGCCCAGGCTGATTTCCGGCAGCGTCGTGGCGCCACCGGAGTCTGGCGCCGCCGTCTCGCTGCTTGTTTGCGCGGTTGAAGGCACGCTCCCGGTCTCGGCCACATCGAATTCCCAGTTCGGCCGGCCGTTCTTGTCGATCTCAAGATTAATCACCGGGCCGACCAGAACGAAACTGTCGATCTTGACCTCACCCGATAGCAGCGGCCAAACCTGCAACTGCAGGACCAATTCCTCCAAGGTCGCCATCTGTGGGGCCGCGGCCCCCGGCGCGTTGGCAAAGGCCACGTCCTCGGCCCGCAGTTCCAGGCGCGGCAGGACGTTGAATGCGATCTCGCCGTCGAGGCTCAACTCGCGCCCGGTCGCGTCGCGCGCCGCCTCGACAATCTTTTCCTTATAGATTTCCGCCGGGATGAGGAACGGCGCGGCCACGGCCGCGATCAACACCACCACCATGAGTGCCGCCAAGGCAAGAATGGTCTTTTTCATCACAATGCCCTTTGTAATTTTGTGCTCGAAGCGATTTGCGGGAGGCGCCCCCCTGACCGGTCCGCGATACTATAGCCTCTCAAGAGAGTACAATCATGTATATGATTTTCGGATTCGGTTCCCGCAAGGAGTTAAGGCAGTCAAATCTGTCTTCGGACACAGGCAAGGCCGCGTAGGCCCCTAAATATCGCTTTAGCTGCCCGGAGAATTGCATAGGCCTTGTCCAAGCGGGCGTGACTCTGCCATGATTCACATGGCTGGGTTCTTTGAACCTCCAGTATCTAACGCCAACATCGCATTTGAGGGTGGCGAAACCATGGCAAAGCCAATTCTTTATGGACCGCGGATTAGCACCTATGTGCGTACCGTGCGTTTGGTCTTGGCTGAAAAAGATGTCGCCTACAATATTGTTGAAATCGATATAGGCGCGGGAGACCACAAGGAACCGACGCATTTGGCCCACCAACCCTTCGGAAAGGTACCGGCCTTCGAGCATGAAGGCTTCATGCTCCATGAAACCTGCGCCATCACCCGCTACATCGATGAAGCGTTTCAGGGACCGCGGCTGCAACCCGGCGACCCGCGCGGACGGGCCCTAGTGGTTCAGTTCATAAGCATCATCGATTCCTACGCCTACCAGCCGATAATCCAGGAAATCGTGATCCCGCGTTTTAGAGCCGCACGCACCGGCAAGAAGCCCGACGAGAAGGCGATCGAAGCGGCGATTCCGGCGGCCAGTAAAGCGCTAGCGGCCATGGAAGCGTTGTTCGTGGGCGAGTTCCTGGCCGGCAAGTCCCTGTCCCTGGCCGATCTGCACTTTGTCCCGATATGCGATTATTTCCGGCAAACGCCGGAGGGCGAAAGCCTGTTCAGTAGCGTGCCGAAACTTAACCGCTGGTGGTCGACCATGAGCCGGCGGCCGAGCCTGACGAGCACCGCGCCATCGTGAGAAAGCCATCGTGAGAGGCCGCGGTCTGCTCGCGGGCTTGCTTCTGGCGCTGGCCTTGGCGCTTCCGGGCGGCGGCGCGGCGCGCGCCGGCGACTTGACCGTCGGCATGACGCAGTTCCCTTCGACCTTGAATCCCCTGATCGATTCCATGCTGGCGAAGTCCTACGTCCTGGCCATGACCCAGCGTCCGATTACCGCCTACGACCGCGAATGGAAACTGGTCTGCATGCTGTGCACCGAACTGCCGAGCCTGGAGAACGGTCTGGCGGTGCGGGAGAAAACGGCGGATGGCAAAGACGGCATCGCGCTCACCTACAAGATTCAACCCGGGGCCACATGGGGCGACGGAACCCCGGTGACCAGCGCCGACGCCGCCTTCACCTGGGAGGTCGGACGCCACCCGAAATCGGGGGTCAGCAACTTCGAGGCGTTCCGGCGTATCCTCGCCATCGATACCATCGACGCCAAGACCTTCGTCATGCACGTCGACCGCGTCACCTTCGACTACAACTCGGCCGGCTTGAGCCTCCTCCCCGCTCATATCGAGCGGCCGATTTTCGAAGCCGATCCGGCGGCCTACCGCCATCGAACCGCCTTCGATTCGGACCCGGCCAATCCGGGCCTTGCCTTCGGCCCCTATCGCATATCGGAGGTCGTCTCCGGCGCCCGCGTCGTCCTGGTGCGCAACGAAACCTGGTGGGGACAAAAACCTGCCTTCGACAAGATCACGGTGCGCGTGATCGAGAACACGGCAGCCTTGGAGGCCAATGTCCTATCCGGTGCCTTGGACATGGTGGCCGGGGAGTTGGGCCTGACGCTGGATCAAGCCATCGCCTTCGAAAAGCGCCACCGGGGCCGCTTCAAGGTGATGTTCAAACCGGGCCTGATCTACGAGCATCTGGACCTCATGCTCGACAACCCTATTTTGGCCGACAAGCGGGTCCGCAAGGCGCTGATTCTCGCTTTGGACCGCGGCGCGATTTCCGAGCGTCTTTTCGCCGGGCGGCAGCCGGTCGCGGACGGCTTGGTCAGCCCACTCGATTGGGTCCATGAGTCCGGGGTCGCGAAGTACCCCTACGACCCGGCGCGCGCGAAAGCCCTGCTCGACGAGGCCGGCTGGTCGATCGTGAAAGGCGGCGTGCGGCATAACGCGGCGGGCGAGCGCCTGACCATCGAACTCATGACCACGGCGGGCAACCGCAGCCGCGAGCTGGTCGAACAAGTTCTGCAAAGCCAATGGAAACAGGTCGGCATCGATGCGCGCATACGCAACGAACCGGCGCGGGTATACTTCGGCGAAACCGTGAGCAAGCGTAAATTCTCCGGCGCGGCCATGTTCGCCTGGCTCTCGGCGCCCGAGAACGTGCCGCGCACGACTTTGCACTCCGAGCAGATCCCGAGCGAGAGCAACGCCTGGGGCGGGCAGAACTACACCGGCTTCGCGAACCCGGAAATGGACGCGCTGATCGATGCCATCGAGGTCGAACTCGACCGCCCCAAGCGCAAGGCCCTTTGGTCGCGGCTGCAACGCCTCTATGCCGAGGAACTGCCGGTCATCCCGCTCTACTGGCGCGCCGAGGCTTACGTCCTGCCCAAGTGGCTCAGCGGCATTCGCCCGACCGGCCACCAACTGACCACGACCCTGTGGGTCGAGGAATGGCGGGATTCCAGATGACGGAAGTCAGGGATCGGAGGCCATGTTCGGCCCCTGATTCCTGTCCTCTGTCTATTTCTATTTCAGACCTTCACCCTTGCGCATGAAGCTCATGTGCTTAGCCGCGGTCTCAAGCCCGCCTTCGCCGGGCCCCCAACTGATCTTGCCGTCGCCATTGACGTCCTCGCCGGCGTTTAGGCGGCTTGCCAATTGCGCGATCTTCTTGACCATCGGCGCCGCTTGAGCGGCGGATTTCGCCGCCTTCACCTTCTTGCCCAGACGGACGATGAGCTTACCCCAGGTAACGGCGTTCTTGGCACTAGCCTCGACATGCACGGCATGGGTCTTCACGTTCTTGGAGGCACTCTTGTCGGCGGCGGCGAACCCGATGTGCTTGGCGGCGCCCCCGGCGGCCTTGATCACACCGTAGCCGAGGCCCGGCCCCTTGGCCTCGACGCCCGGATCGACCGCATGCAAGACGTGGCCAATATGGGTCTTCATCCACGCCAAGTCGGCGGGTTTACCGGCAGCGAAACCGGCGTGTTGTGCCGCGATCTTGGCTTCGGCGATGGCCGTGGGAAGCAAGCCTTGCTTGTCCGGCGTATCCTTCCAGCCGGTCGTCACATGGCCCATGTGCGCGTGGGCGCCGCTCATCGCCGCCTTCTTGTCCATTTTAGCCGCGCATCCGGCAAGTAGCAGCATTGCCGCCGCTAAATATATTAGGTTCCGCATAATTGACTCCTCCCAGTTATCGCAGCCAAACAGTGGCGCCGTCCTGACGCTACCCGCTGCTTGGCTGGGGGAATCGCCGAGTCTTATATTGCTGCGTGGGGGAGATGGTAAGACAATCCGCAAGATGTCGCCCGAGATTCCCCAGTGACTCCCCCCATTGCCGAGGATGCTACCACGAAAGGCGCTCGGCCCAAAACTCCCTCCGGGCTCCGCTTCTTAGCCAGCCAACATGGCGATCGAAAAACCGGCCGCCAAGTGACCACGGCCTTGCGGATCGAGGAATGGCAAGACGGGCTCGAGACCGGTAAACCGCTCTTGGAAACTGGCCCCGGCGCCGCGTTATCTGTTATCTGACCCCTCATGCTCCGCTATATCGCTCAGCGCTTGGCCGAATCCGCGGTTGTCCTTCTGATCATGTCGTTCGTGATCTATGGCCTGATCGGGCTGATGCCGGGCGATCCGATTGACCTTATGATCAACGCCGATCCCAAGTTGACGGCGGCGGACGCGGCGCGTCTGCGCGCGCTTCATGGGCTCGACCAGCCTATATGGGAGCGGTATCTCACCTGGCTCGGCGGCGCCTCGCGGGGCAACTTCGGGTATTCGCGCATTCACGCCAAGCCGGTGCTGGACATTCTCTGGCCCCGCCTCGGCAATACAGTCGTACTCATGGGGGTGAGCTTCGCGCTCGCGCTCGCCCTCGCCCTGCCGGCCGGGTTGCTGGCCGCGCTCCGCCCACGATCCGCGACCGACGCCGCCGTAAACGTGATCGCTTTCGCCGGAATATCCGTCCCGCCGTTTTGGCTCGCGATCCTGCTGATCATTGTATTCGCCGTATTCCTGGGCTGGTTGCCGGCAGGCGGCATGGCGCCGGCGGATGCTGGAATCCTGACCCGCACCGAGTATCTCATCCTGCCGGTCGCGACCCTGAGCATCGCGACCCTTGGCGGCATCCTGCGCTTCGTGCGCGCGGCGGCCATGGAGGCCTTGCGCCAGGACTATGTGCGCACGGCACGGGCCAAGGGCCTGAGCGAGCGGCAAGTCGTTCTCGGCCATGTCCTGCGCAACGCCATGGTCCCGGTGGTCACGATATTAGCGCTCAATTTCGGCGCGTTGTTTTCCGGCGCCCTGATCACGGAAACCATGTTCGGCACCCTGGGCATGGGTAAAACCATCTACGACGCGATCCTGGGCAACGACTTCAACCTGGCCCTGGTCGGGCTGCTGCTGGCGACCCTGACCACGCTGCTCGCCAACCTCTTGGCCGACATCTGCTACGCCTGGCTCGACCCGAGGATTTCCTATGGCTGAGCCCGGCGGCCTCCTGGCGGCAGGGGCATCAAGCGCCCTGGGCCCGTCGCGCTCGCCCGGCGCGATTTTGTGGCGGCGGTTTCTGGAACACCGCCTGGCCTTGGGTAGCCTCTTGGTCCTCGCTTGTCTGTCCGCAGCCGCCCTGGCCGCGCCGCTGATCGAGGCCGCCTTGGGCCTGGACGCCACCCTGGTCGATCTCTTCGCGGCCAAGTTGCCGCCCTCCCCCGGACATCCCCTGGGTACCGACGAGTTGGGCCGGGACCTGATGCTGCGCCTGCTTTACGGCGGCCGCGTCTCGCTTCTGGTCGGGCTGACCGCCGCCCTGGGCGCGGCCGTGATCGGTACCGCGGTCGGACTTTGGGCCGGATACTTCGGCGGCGCCGCGGACGCCCTGCTCATGCGCCTGACCGACGGCGTCATCGCCCTGCCGCTCCTGCCCTTGCTGATCGTCTTGGCGGCGATCGACTTAACCAAGCTGGGCCTGCCCGAAGCGCTCGCGACCTCGCAGGACGTCAGCCTCTACCGCATCGTGATCCTGATCGTGCTGGTGGGTTGGACCACGGTCGCGCGCCTGGTGCGCGGGGCGACACTATCCATGAAAACGCGCGAGTTCGTGCGCGCCGCGCGGGCACTCGGCGCCGGCCACGGGCGCATTATCCTGGTCCACATCCTGCCCAACGTGGTTTCGCCAATCATCGTCGCGACGACGCTTTCCATCGGCAACATCATCCTTCTGGAATCGGTGCTGAGCTTCCTCGGCCTCGGCATTCAGCCGCCCATCGCCTCGTGGGGCAACATGCTGACCAACGCGCAGGAGCTGATCTGGGACGCCCCGGCGCTGGCGATCTATCCCGGCCTCTTGATCTTCGCCACCGTCATCGCCTTCAACTTTCTGGGCGACGGTCTGCAAGACGCACTCGACCCCCGCGCGGTGGAGTAGCCGTCATTCCTCCGCCGGCGCCGCCCGCGGATCGAGTTCCGCCACCGCCGGCGACATACGGGTCACCGCGACCACGGGCTCCTGGAGGTCGAGCGGCACGCTGGCGCGCTCGGTCATGCGGTACAGGACGAAGATCGCTAAAGCCGCCAGCACGGCGCCGATAAATCCGAAAAACGCGGGCGGCCCAAGACGTCCGATGCCGAAGGCCGAGACGATGGGACCGAAGGTCGCCCCAACGGCATAAGCCATGATCAGCCCGCCCGACGCCGCCACGTAGCGTTCGCGCGGCAGGTAATCGAAAACCTGGGCGATGCAAATTGGATAGATCGTCGTCATGCCGCCGCCAAGCAACATGGCGATGACGATGAAGGCCCAGAAGGGCGCCTCGCCGAGGATCGCCGCGGCGCCGGCGGCGCACACGGCGACAACCGCGCTCAAGACCCCCAGAAGCACCCGGCGGCGGTCGAAACGGTCGGAAATGCGCCCGATCGGCCATTGCAGCGCCATGCCGCCGAAGATGACGGAAGCCATGAACACGGATACCTGAAAGACGCTAAATCCTGCACCGGAAGCGAAAACCGGTCCCATGCCGTAATAAGAACTCATAACCGCGCCGGCCCCGGCCGAGCCGGTCACCGCCAGCGGCGATGCACGATAGAGTTCGCGAATCGACAATGGCTCGATCCGGTCGAGCTTGGGCGCCTCGACCCGCGTCAGGACCACCGGAACGATCGATAGAGAGGTCAGCAGGGCGGCCATGATGAAACCCTCCAAGGCCCGCAGGTCCCAAAGGTTGACCATGAGCTGACCCGAGATCCCGGCCGCGTACATGACGATCATATAGATGCTGAGCACCTGGCCACGGGTTTCGTTTTCGCTGCGCTCGTTCAACCAGCTTTCCATGACCGCGAACACCCCGGCGATACAAAACCCGGCGAGAAAGCGTAATATTCCCCAGGAGACCGTGTTGAATAGCAGGGGATAGGCAAGCGCCACCGCGCCAATGATGCCGGCGAAACCGGCGAAGGCGCGGATGTGCCCAACGCCGCCGATCAGCCTGCGGCCATAGACACTGCCGGCCCAAAGACCGGCGAAATAAGCGGCCATGACGATTCCGATCGCCTCTGGCGAAAAGTCCGCCGCGTCCAGCTTGAGCGGAAGTGTCAGGTTCAGAAGGCTGTTGCCGGTCATCATGATCGCCGCCCCCAAGAGGATCGCGGCAACCGAGGCAAGGGTCTTGAACATAGGAGCGTAAGCCCGGAAATGTATCTCTTCGCTCAATGCCCGTTTCGGCGGGCGCGCGCAAGCCTGGAAACGCCAAAACCTTTGCCGCGCCCGACCGGCGGCGAAAAGTTCCGTTCAGGATCCAGCGGCAAGACAAGCGCGCAACGACCGCGCCATGCTTCTAAGCAAGGTGAAGTAAGCCGTGGGGCCCGGCGCTATATCCGCGCCGAGCGGATCGAGCACGGCAATTTGAGCCTCGCTGCCCTCGACCGCGTTGCGCGCCTGAGCCGGCTCGAACTGCGGTTCCCGAAAGACGCAGGCGGCGCCGGTTTCGCGCAAGCGGGCCCTGATTTCCACGATCCGCCTGGCGCCCGGCGCGCGTCCCGGGCTGATCGCGATGGTGCCCACCTGGTTCATCGCGAAGCGGCGCTCGAAGTATCGATAGGCATCGTGAAAAACGACATAGGGCGCGGCCCGCACCGGCGCCAACATGGCCGTCACTTCCGCTTCCAGATCCCGCAGCCGGCCGTCCAAGGCGGCGGCGTTGGCCGCGTAGCGCGCGGCGTTCGCGGGATCGATCCGGGCCAAGGCCAGGGCCGCCGAACGCGCGACCGCGCGCGCGTTGCGCGGGTCCAGCCATATATGGCCGTCGTCATGTTCGCCGGCCGGCCCCTTCAACAGCATCACCCCGCTTGCGCCGCTTGCCTCCAAGACCTCCGCCTTGTCGGCCAAGGAGGCAAGGGGTTTGGCCAAGGCCGTTTCCAGTGCCGCACCCACCCATACGACCAGTTCCGCTCGGCTCAGCGCCCGGGCATCCGCCGGGGTCAAGCCGTAGTCATGGGGTGTGCTTGCGCCTCTTAAGAGAAGATAAGGATCGCCCACGCCCGCCATGACGGCGGAAACCAGGCTATGAAGCGGCTGGATGGAGACCACGACTCGCGGCGCCTTGGCCGCCGCCGCTTGTGACGGAGCCGCCGCATCGCCGGCGCCGCCTGAAAATAGCACGGAAGCGAATACCAAAAACGCCCCAATTCTTCGCCCTGACATTACCGGTTTCGTCCTTGCAAGATATGTTATATTATAACCTAATATTCCAAATGAAGATCGGCTGTCAAGATTGCCGGGCGGAACATGAGCAAAGCCACAAGAACGCCGGAGGGTGCTTTTCCCGGCATCAGACACGACCACGGCGATTGCGTCGCCGAAGCGCTGAGCGCCGCGGAAGCGCTTTGCGCCCAGCGCGGCGTGCGCCTGACCGAATTGCGCCGCCGGGTTTTCGAATTGGTCTGGTCCAGCCATGCGCCGGTCGGCGCTTACGACCTGCTGAGCCGTCTCGCCCGGGAGCGCGAAGGCGCGGCACCGCCGACGGTGTACCGTGCCCTGGACTTCCTGAAGGAGCACGGCCTCATCCACCGTATCGAAAGCCTGAACGCCTTTGTCGGCTGCCGTACCCCCGGCCAGGCGCACGCCGGCCAGTTCCTGATTTGCAGCGAATGCGGCATGGCGGCGGAGATAGACGACTCGCGCGTCAACGCGGCCATCGACCGGCGCGCCAAGGAAATAGGCTTCGCCGTGCACAGCAAGACGATTGAAGTCGAAGGCCTGTGCCCGCCTTGCCGGGATCGCGCGGGGGAAGACGGCCATGGCATTGGATAAGCGGAGCGCCGGGACCGGCCTTCTGGTCGAGGCCAAGGGTTTGACGGTCCGCTTTGGAGCCAGCTCGGCGTTGGACGGCGTCGACCTGACTGTCAGCAGCGGCGAGATCGTCAGCCTGATCGGTCCCAACGGCGCCGGCAAGACCACCCTGGTACGCGCGGTCGCCGGCCTGGTCGAAGCCTCGGCGGGCACGCTCTGGCGCCAGCCGGATTTACGTATCGGCTATGTCCCGCAACGCCTGAGCATCGACCGCGTGATGCCGCTTACCGTGCGCCGTTTACTGTCCCTGGCAGGCCGGTCGAGCGGCGCGGAAATCGTCTCGGCGCTGGCCGAGGTCGACGCGGCGGCGCTTCTGAAACACGCGATCCACGATCTTTCCGGCGGCGAGTTCCAGCGCGTCATGCTGGCCCGCGCGCTACTGCGCAAGCCGCACCTGCTGCTCTTGGACGAGCCCCTGCAAGGCGTCGACCTGGGCGGGCAACTGGCGCTCTACGACCTGATCGGGCGCCTGCGCCGCCGCCACGCCATGGGCGTGTTGCTGGTCTCGCACGATTTGCACATCGTCATGGCCGCGACCGACCGGGTGGTCTGCCTCAATCATCACGTTTGTTGTTCCGGCGCCCCGGAATCGGTGCGCCATCACCCGGAATACACCGCCCTCTTCGGGGCCGAGGCGGCGCGCCGTCTGGCGGTCTATACCCACGCCCACGACCACGCCCACGACCTGGCCGGGAACCCGGTAGCGGCGGCGGACACGAACCACGCGGACAACGAGCCGGAGCACCTCTCGTGATCGAAGAATTTTTTCTGCGGGCGCTGATCGCGGGAGTTGGGGTCGCGGCGGTCGCGGGGCCGCTGGGATGTTTCGTGGTCTGGCGCCGCATGGCCTATTTCGGCGCGACCCTGGCCCATGGCGCGCTGCTGGGCATCGCACTCGGCCTCCTTATTGACGTCGACCCGGTGTTCGGCATCGCGGCATCCTCGGTTCTGATCGCCTTGATCGTCACCGGCTTGCAACGACAAGGCGCGATAGGCGGCGATACCCTGCTCGGCATTCTGGCCCACGCGGGCCTCGCCCTGGGGCTGGTCGCGCTCGCCTTCATGAGTGTCAGGATCGACCTCATGGCCTATCTCTTCGGCGACGTTCTGGCGGTGACCTGGAGCGACATCCTGTGGATCTATCTTGGCGGAACCGCCGTCTTGGCGACCCTCGCCCTGATCTGGAACACCCTGCTCGCGATCACCCTGAACGAGGAACTCGCGCGCGCCGAAGGCATCGATACCGCACGAATTCAACTCGTCTTCATGTTGATCCTGGCGGTTGTCATCGCCATCGCCATGAAGATCGTCGGGGTACTCTTGATCGTCTCCCTGCTCATCATTCCCGCCGCGGCGGCGCGCCCCTTCGCGCGCACGCCGGAACAAATGGCCGCCCTGGCCGCCGCCGCCGGCGCGCTCTCGGCCGCCGCCGGACTTTTCGCCTCGCTCCAATGGGATACCCCCGCCGGCCCCTCCATCGTGGCCGCGGCAACCGCGATTTTCGCGTTGTCGTTTACATTCAGCGGCACTCTGGGCAAACGGGCGGCCTAAAACCAAGCGGCCCCGGCAAAGAGCCATCGCGATAGCCTTTATCCGGTGGCGGGTAAATTTCAGTAGCGTTCGGCGCCGCTATGAGCTTCAATCGATGTAGGCACAGGAAATAGAGGGATATTCTCATGCGTATCGTGAAGTTTTTAGCAAGCGGCGTGGGCGCCATGCTCATGCTCTCGGCAACCGCCTATGCCAATTGCGACCCAGGCGAACTCGTCATCAAGTTCAGCCACGTGACCAACACCGACAAACATCCCAAGGGTATCGCCGCGTCGCTGTTGGAAAAGCGCGTGAACGAGCAGATGAACGGCACGGCCTGCATGCAGGTCTTCCCCAATTCCCAACTCTACAACGACAATAAGGTGCTGGAGGCAATCCTGCTGGGCGATGTCCAGATGGCGGCGCCCTCGCTGTCCAAGTTCGAGAAGTACACCAAGAAGTTCCGCCTCTTCGATCTGCCCTTCATGTTCAAGGACATCGATGCGGTCGAGAGTTTCCAGGCCTCGGCCTCGGGCCAGAAGTTGCTCAACTCCATGCGGCGCAAGGGGCTCCAGGGCCTCGCCTATTGGCATAACGGCTTGAAGCAACTCTCGGCCACCAAGCCGCTGCTTGAGCCATCCGATGCCAAGGGCCTGAAGTTCCGGATACAAGCCTCCGACGTGCTCAAGGCCCAGTTCGAAGCGGTCGGCGCCAACCCGCAGAAAATGTCCTTCTCGGAGGTTTACGGTTCGCTGCAAACCGGAGTCATAGACGGTCAGGAGAACACCTGGTCGAACATCTACGGCAAGAAGTTCTTCGAGGTGCAGAATGGCGTGACCGAATCCAACCACGGCATCATCGACTATCTGGTCGTGACTTCCAGGGAATGGTGGGATGACCTGCCGGACGGTACCCGCGATCAGTTGGCTGGAATTCTCGCCGAGGTCTCGGCGGAGCGTAACGCCAAGTCGACCGCGATCAACGAGGAGAACAAGCAACTGATCATCAAGGCCGGGTCCGAGGTGCGGCAGCTCACGGCCGCGCAGCGCGCCAAGTGGGTGGATGCGATGAAGCCGGTCTGGAAACAATTCGAAGGTGACGTCGGCGCCGATCTGATCGAATCGGCACAGGCCGCCAACTAAGACCACGAACGAAGATGGGCGGCGGTCCTCGGACCGCCGCCTGAAATTTAATAAGAAACCGGGGCACTGTAGCGGGCGAAGGCCGCATCTTCTTTGCGCGGCACACCGTCGGGGCCGAAGTCAGGGGAGGTTCTGGTGGAACGCATCGCACGAGGCATCAATTGGATCGAGGAAACGCTGATCGCCGTTTTTCTCGCTCTAATGACCCTGATTACCTTCGCGAATGTTATCGCACGCTACGTCTTCAACGACAACATTCTCTGGGCCCTTGAAGCAACCGTATTCCTTTTCGCCTGGCTGATTCTCTTGGGCGCGTCCCACTGCGTCAAGATCACGGCCCACCTGGGCGTGGATGCGGTCATGAACATTGTTTCGCCCGAGCTGCGTAAAGCGTTCACCCTGCTCGCGGTAGCGTGCTGCATCGCCTTCTGCGTTCTCATGCTTATCGGCGGTTGGAACTACTGGTGGAAGTTCGCGACCACCGCCTCCTTCCTGGAGGTGGATGACATTCCCATGCCGGACTTCCTGCAATTCCTAGCGGGTTTCATGAACGAGGGGGAGCTCTATGAAAAGCTGCCCCGCTTTATCCCTTACTTCATCTTGCCCCTCAGCATGGCGCTTATGCTTTTTCGCTTCGTGGAGGCCGGTTGGAGAGTGGCGACCGGACAGCAGGCCCTGGTCATCGCCAGTCATGAAGCCGAGGAAATGATTCACGAAGTCAGGGGAGAGACCTCCCACAAAGAGGAGATCTGATCCCATGGAAGCGCTGCTCCTCTTCATCATGATCATCGGCCTGCTGGTTATCGGCGTGCCCATCGCCGTGTCCCTGGGACTTTCCAGCATCACCTTCCTATTGATCTATTCCCATGCCTCGCTAGCGTCTGTCGCCCAGACGCTGTTTTCGGCCTTCGACGGGCACTACACGCTGCTGGCCATTCCCTTCTTTATCCTGGCCTCTTCATTCATGTCGACCGGCGGCGTGGCGCGGCGCATCATTCGTTTCGCGATTGCCTGCGTCGGCCATTTTCCGGGCGGGCTGGCGATTGCCGGTGTCTTCGCCTGCATGCTTTTCGCCGCTCTCAGCGGTTCGTCGCCGGCGACCGTGGTCGCGATCGGCACCATCATCATCGCCGGTATGCGCCAAGTCGGCTACACCAAGGAGTTCGCGGCCGGGATCATCTGCAACGCCGGTACGCTCGGCATCCTGATCCCGCCCTCGATCGTCATGGTGGTCTACGCCTCGGCGGTCGACGTCTCGGTCGGACGCATGTTCCTCGCCGGGATCATCCCCGGCCTTCTGGCCGGCCTCATGCTGATGGTCGGTATCTACGTCGTCGCGCGGGTCCGCAATCTGCCGGCACAGGACTGGGCCGGTATAAAGGAGATCCTGCAGTCGGGCCGCGAGGCGGCCTGGGGACTGCTGCTGATCGTCATCATTCTGGGCGGTATCTACGGCGGTATCTTCACGCCGACGGAGGCGGCCGCGGTCGCGGCGGTTTATGCCTTCGTGATAGCCAATTTAGTTTACCGGGATATGGGGCCCTTCGCGGAGCGCGACACTTCCGCCGACACGCCGCTACAGACCATTTGGCTCGGCCTCTCCGTGCTCTGGCACCCGGACACCAAGCGCGCCTTGTTGGATGCCGGCAAGCTTAGCATCATGTTGATGTTCATCATCGCCAACGCCTTGATCCTGAAGCACGTCCTGACCGAGGAACAGATCCCGCAAGCGATCGCCTCGGCCATGCTGGGCGCGGGCTTCGGGCCGATCATGTTCCTGATCATCGTCAACCTGATACTTCTTATCGGCGGTCAGTTCATGGAGCCGTCGGGGCTTATCGTGATCGTGGCGCCCTTGGTTTTCCCAATCGCCATCTCCCTCGGCATCGATCCGATCCATCTGGGCATCATCATGGTGGTCAACATGGAGATCGGCATGATCACGCCGCCGGTGGGGCTCAATCTCTTCGTCACCTCGGGGGTGGCGCAGATGCCCATGATGGCCGTGGCGCGCGCCGCCATGCCCTGGCTCGCGATCCTTTTCGTGTTCCTGATCATGGTGACCTACATCCCCTGGCTCTCCACCGTGGTGCCCAATAGCCTGATGGGGCCGGAGATCATCATCAAGTAACAGAGGATAGGCAGGCACGGTAATAGCGGAGAACGTGGATATTCGCGTGTTCCAAGGGTGAAGCGGGCCTAGTCCCCCTCTTCCTCCCCAATGCACGCTTCCAGGATATCCAGCGCGCGGTCGAGATCGGCTTCGGCGATGGTGAGGGGCGGGCTTAAATTGATGACGCTGCCCATGCTGACCTTGAAGCTGAGGCCCTTGTCGAGGGCGCGGTAGAGGATACTTTCGGCGGCCTCGGGCGCCGGGTCCTTGGTCTCACGGTTCCGCACCAACTCGACGCCGAGCAGAAGGCCGCGCCCGCGCACATCGCCGATGAGGGGGTGGCGCGATTTCATTTCTTCCAGCCGGGCCAAAGCCCGCCGTCCCAAGGTGGCGGAGCGCCCGGCCAGGCCCTCGTCCTCGATGATCTGCAGCGTGGTCAGGGCGGCGCGCGCGGTCACCGGATTCTTCTCGTGGGTGTAGTGGCCAAAGGCGTAATCCCCGCCGACGTCCAGGCCGGGCCGCGCCATGGCCGCCGCGATGGGCAGAACCCCGCCGCCCAGGCCCTTGCCGAGGACCAGGATATCGGGCGTCACACCGTCATGCTCGCAGGCGAAGAGACGCCCGGTGCGGCCCAGGCCGGTTGGGATCTCGTCGAAGATGAGAAGCGCGCCGGCGTCGTCGCAAGCCTGGCGCACGGCCTGCCAGAAACCTGGCGGCGGAATTGTCGGCACGGCGCGGATTGGTTCCGCCACCACGGCGGCGACGTCGCCCTCTTTTTCAAGCACATAGCGCAAGAAGTTCGCGCACGTCATGTGGCATAGATCGAGCCTGGGCGCGCCGTTATCATCGCAGGGGTGACCATAGGGACAGCGGAAACAGGTGAAGGGCGCGACGTGTTCGCTCCCCGCCAGGAGCGGCCCGATGGCGCCGGAGCGGAACAACTGCTCTCCCCCCACAGAGGCGGCGGCGAAACCGGCGCCGTGGAAGGCATCCCAAAAAGAAATCGTCTTGTAGCGTCCGGTCGCCGCGCGCGCGATCTTGAGCGCGACCTCGATGGCCGCCGAACCGCCGGTGGTCAGCAGGACCTTGGAGAGATCGCCCGGCGCGGCCTCCGCCAGCTTGGCGGCGAGCGCGATGGCCGGATCGCTGGTAAAGCGGCGCGGTGTGAAAGGCAGATCGTCGAGCTGATCCTTGATCGCGGCGATCAGGCGCGGGTGGCCATAGCCGATCTGATGAACGTTGTTGCCGTGGAAATCCATATATCGGCGGCCCTGGACATCCTCAATCCAGATACCTTCGGCCTTGCGGATCGCGGTCAGGCAGGGGGTCGAGACCGCCTGATGCAGAAAGTGACGCGCGTCCGCCTCGACCAGCGCCCGGGCCCCCGCATCCAAGCTGCGCGCCGCCCAGGCCCGTCGGCGCGGCGACAAGTTGGTCTCGCCTTCCGATTGGCGCGGCGCGAAATCGTCGGAGCTAGACATGAACCGGACTCTTATCGGTGGAGAGGCTTTCACCCCCACCCCAACCCTCCCCCTTCAAGGGGGAGGGAGAAGTGGATTGTGCCTGCCTTCTATTCCCTCCCCCCTCGAGGGGGAGGGTTAGGGTGGGGGGGCCTTGCACCGCCCCGGCGTGGTTTCTTCCCAGGGTCACGCGGCGGCCGGGACGCCGGTCTTCACACCCAACTCGGCCAGGGTTTCCTTGATCGCGTTCAGCGCGCCCTGCATCTGCTCCGCCCCCATGCGTCCGATGCAGCCGACGCGGAAGGAATCCGCCACTGTCAACTTACCCGGATAGATGACGTAACCCTTGCGGCGCAGGGAATCGTAAAACACCTCGAACTCGAAGCGCGGGTCGTTGGGCATATGAAACGTCACGATGATCGGGGCTTGCAAGTCGTCCGGCAGCAGGGTCTGGAAACCAAGTTCGCGCATGCCGTCGATCAGGATCTTGCAATTAGCGCGGTAACGCCCGCCGCGCCCGGCGGCGCCGCCCTCGTCCAGAAACTCATTGAGCGCCTGATCGAAGGCCAGAATGCAGTGGGTCGGCGGGGTAAAGCGCCACTGGCCGTTCTTTTCCATGGCCACCCATTGATCGTGAAGATCGAGCGCCAGCGACGGCGAGTTGCCCTTAGCCGCCGTCAAGGCCTCGATCCGGGCAATACAGAAACCCATGCCGGGCGAGCCTTCCAGGCACTTATTGGAGGACGCGACCAAGGCGTCGTAGGGAACCTCGCGCGCATCCAGGGCAATGGCCCCAAAGGCGCTCATGGCGTCGATCAGCAAGGCGCGGCCATGCTTGGCCACGACCTCGGCGATAGCCGCGATGGGGTTGAGAATGCCCGACGTGGTCTCGCAATGGACCGCCGCGACATGGGTGATCGAGGGATCGGCCGCCAAGGCGGTGTCGAGCGCGATGGGGTCGGCGGGCACGTCTTCGGGGGTTTCCTGGATCACCGTCGCCCGGCCGTAATAGCCGCAGATCTTGGCCATGCGCTTGCCATAAGCGCCGTTGACCAGGATCAGCAGCTTGCCGTCGCGCGGCACGAAATTACCCAGCATGGCCTCGACCGCGAAGGTACCGCTGCCTTGCAAGGGCACGCAGACGTGGGTCCCTTCCCCGCCCGCGATCGCCACCAGGCGCTCGCGCATACGCCGGTTGATCTCGATAAATCCGCGGTCGCGCGACCCCAGGTCATGGAGCATCGCCTCCTTGACCGTGGGCGAGGTGGTCAAGGGACCCGGCGTCAAAAGCCAGGGATCGCCGGTCGGGCTGGCTGCTGGATTCGAGGTCATGCTGGGCTCCTTGGTATATTGTTGCATCGCTGCTTAGAGAAGGCCTGGACCGAAAGGATGCGTCCTTCGACAGGCTCAGGATGAGGACTTTTCTTTATGCCACACATGATTACCCTCATCCTGAGCCTGTCGAAGGACGCACAGGTTGAACTGCGGCGCTAAATGCCACTTCCCTTCAAATAACGCCCTGTAGCTTCCTTTTTCGGCTAAGTCGCGATATAAATCAAATCCATGCTACTTATGTTCATTATAGGCCATGTCGATAAATCATATCCACCTGCGCGCCTTTCACGCGGTCGCCGCCGAAGGCGGTTTCAGCCGTGCCGCCGCCGCCCGGCATGTGAGCCAGCCGACCCTATCGGGCCAGGTCCGGGCGCTGGAGGAACGCTATGGCGTCAAGCTGTTCGAGCGCCGGGGGCGCGGGGTCGAGCTGACCGACCTGGGCCGGGCCCTGTTCGACATCACGCGGCGGGTCTTCGCCCAGGAACTGGAGGCCGAGCAGCTACTCGCCGCCGCGCGCGGCCTGACCGGCGGCATGCTGCGGGTCGGCGCCGACGCGCCCTATAACGTCATTCCCATGCTCGCCGCCCTGAACCGGCGCTATCCTGGGGTTCAGCTATCCCTCACCTTCGGCAATACCGAGAAGGTCCTGGACGACCTCCTGCGCCGGCGCTGCGACGTGGCGGTGGTGCCCGACCTGGCCCCGGACGAGCGCCTGCACGCGGTGCCGTTCCGCCGCGACCGCCTGGTCGTCTTCGTCGAACGCGGCCACCCCTGGGCGGCCCGGCGCAGCATCCGTCTGGCGGAGCTATCCGGGCAAAGGTTGATCCTGCGCGAGCGCGGATCGAACACCCGCGCCGTATTCGAGCGATCTCTGAAAGATGCCGATGTAAGCTTAGGAGAAACCTTGGAAATCGGCAGCCGGGAAGCGGCGCGCGAAGCGGTCGCCACGGGCCTAGGCGTCGGCGTGGTCTTCGAGAGCGAATTCGGTCATGACGACCGCCTGCACATGTTGACCCTGCGAGATACCACCTTGGAAGCGGTCGAATACGCCGCCTGCCTGGCCGACCGGCGCGCGGTCCGCACCGTGCGCGCCTTCTTCGATCTGCTTAAGGAGCAGGCGGCGGGGGCATAGGGGCGCTAGGCCCCCAAGGGAACCGCCGTCACCTGAGCGCGCGGTTCAAGTCGGCGCGCCGCATCCGGCTTTCCCGGCGCTCGCGCCAGGCGACGTAGCATCCCGAGGCCGCGATCATGGCCATGCCCAGAAGCGATAGGGCATCGGGGAAATGCCCCCACATGACCGCGCCCCAGAAGGTGGCGAAGATCAGATACGAGTAATCGAAGGGCGCGAGCCAGCTCGATTCGGCGCTCTGATAGGCCTTGGCCAAGCCAATGTTGGAAGCGAGATTCAGACCCGAACAGGCCACGATCACGGCCGCGACCCACAACTCCAACCCATGCCAGCCGGTGAAAAGATAAGGCCATCGCACTGCAAGATCGCCTCCCCCCATCAAGGCGGTTCCGGCGATACCGGCAACGCCGGCTATCATGAACATGATGGAGACGCCCAACGCGAGCGTCGCCGGGCTTTCCTCGCGGCAAAGCTTGCGCGTCGTCAGGATCGTCGCCGCGTAACACAGGCCCGCGGCCACGGGCATGAGCGCGACCCACTGAAAGGAGTCGGTGCCGGGCTTCAAAATCAAGAGCGTGCCGGCGAAGCCCGCCAGGATCGCCCCCACGCGGCGCGGACCGACCTGCTCGCCAAGCACCAGCGCCGAAAGGACCGCCACGAAAAGCGGAAACACGTAGAGGCCTGCCGCGATCTCCGACAAGCTTAAAAATGGCACGCCGCCGAAGAACAATATCATGGCGCTTACAAGAAACAGGCTGCGTAGCGTCACCGCCCAAAGCCGTTTCGGGGCCGGGCTGGCATTCCTCCAGACAACCCGCGAAAGCAAGATCAATAGCCCGACATTGCACGCCGAGCGAAGCAACTGGAACTGCCACAGGGAAACTTCCGAACTCGTCAGCTTAACCAGCGAGTCTTGGAGCCCCAGCATCCACAAAGAGCCGACCATCAACATCGCCGCCAGCGACGGCCGGTCCTGGCGAATGCTTGCCGCCACGCCGGTAACACCGCCTGAATCCGCTTCGGCCGCGCGCTTCATCTCTTCCCTCGACGAGCCGGTCACAAAGGCGAATGGGACACCCTGTTTAGACACAGCGCAAGCCCGGACACGAGTGCGGGGGCGCGAATCTCCCTAGGGCGCGGACCCCTCTTCCGTACCCGGATACCGCCGTCCCCAGTCGCGCATGGCGGCGACGATCTTACCTAGGCTTTTGCCTTTGGGCGTGAGCAGGTATTCCGGCCGGGGGGGGTGCTGGGAATAGAGCTGACTGACGATTATGCCGTTGGCTTGCAGATTCTTCAGGCGCGCCGACAGGGTGTTGGGCGCGATGCCGGGCAAGGATCGTTCGAAATCCTGGAACTTGCGCGGCCCCTCCATCAGCAGATCGCGCAGAATCAGGAGGGTCCACTTCTCCCCGATCACCGAAAGAGCGCGCGCAACGGGGCAGGTCTTGTCATAGGCCACTTTCATCCCTGAAACATGCGCCGATAGGCCACATATTGCAAGTTACTTGTTTATCTGTAGTCGCTATGCTAGAGATAGTTTATGGCAACCTAACCGTGAGGCTATTATGTTTTTATCTCGAACAGTGCGTGGGACGATTAGCTTGGCGGTGCTCCTGGCCCCGCTAGTCCTGACGGCCGCTCTCGCCGCCGATTTGAAGGTCGTCATCGATGGCGTGCGCGGCGACAAGGGCACGGTCATGGTGGCCTTGTTTAACGACGCCCCGGCATTCAAGGCCGATGCCCGGTTCGCGGGCGCCTTCATGACCGCCAAGCCCGGCCGCGTCGTCGTTGGGTTCCCGGAACTTGCACCGGGCACCTATGCCGTCTCGGCGTTCCATGACGAGAACGGCAGCGGCGTCCTCGAAACCAATTTTCTCGGCATCCCGAACGAGGGATACGGATTCAGCAATAATGCCAAGGGTTTTGCCGGCCCACCGAGCTTTGGCGCGGCATCCGTGGCCCTGGAAGACAAGCACCTGACCGTTACCCTCAAGCTGGCTTATTGAGGAAACCCATGCCCTCTAGTTCACCTCTGTCGATCGCGGTCCTGGGTTCCGTGGCCGCCGTCGTGCTCATGATCCTCCTGGGATTATTTATGGTCCGGTCCAGATTGGACAGCGCCGACGTGGCGGCGCGCCGTGTTATCGTCTTGAGCGCGGGGGTTCTGGTGACGTGGTTCTTAGTGGCCATCTGGCTCGCCCAGGCCGGAGTTTACCGCGCCCTGGCGGACGGTCCCCTCCCGCCGACAATTGCTTACGGCATCAATCTGCCGATTGTTATCGGCATCGCCTTTATCCTGTCGTCGCGGGCGTTTGGCCGGGTCCTCGCCGCCGTGCCACAGCACTGGCTCGTCGGCGTTCAGGTGTACCGGACGCTGGGCATCATCTTCCTGATATCCCATGCGAACGGGTTGCTGCCGGGGATCTTCGCCATACCCGCGGGTTACGGTGACATCCTGGTCGGTCTGAGCGCTGTTTTCGTGGCGTATCTCTATGCGCGAAAAGGGCGCGCGGCGCGCGGCGCCGCGATCGGGTGGAACGCCTTGGGCATCGCCGATCTTATTCTGGCCGTTACTCTCGGTACCCTGTCTTCGCCCGGACGGTTCCAGATACTATCCCTAGACGACCCCAACGTAATGATCGGCACCTATCCCATGGTAATGGTCCCGATCTTCGCCGTGCCGCTCTCCATTCTCCTGCACGCCTGCTCGCTGACAAAGCTTTCCAGGGACATGCGATGAACTTTCCAGCCGCGGACGCCTTCGCCGCGTTGGATTCGCGACCCGTCCCCTAGCGGCCGCGCCAGGCTTGGGTGCGGGTTAGAACCCCCTTGGTGAGAAAGGCATGGACCAGGCGGACGGTGGCGTTGGTGTAGAAAATCATCATGCCCATGGCCGCCGCCGGGGCGACATCGCCGGCATCGTCCATATTCAGGACCGCGACCGATGCCAAGGTCGTGTCCGGGCTATAAAGAAAAACCACGGCGGACACCGTCGTCATGGCGTTGACGAAAAGGTAGATCGAGATGTCCAGGATCGCCGGCGCGCACACCGGTGCCGTGACCCGGCCGAAGGTCCGGTAAAACGGCTGCTTCAGGGACTGGGACACGGATTCGAATTCCGGGTCCATCTGTTTCAAGGCGGTCACCGCGGTCAGATGCGAGACGGTATAAAAGTGCGTGACCGTGCACACGACCAGAATCCCCATGGTCGCGTAGATACCGTTCAGCGGGTTCGCTGGATCGTTGAAGAAAAAGATGTAAGCCAGGCCCAAGACCATGCCCGGCACCGCCATGGGCATCATGGCGAGAAATTGGAACCCGGCCCGGCCATAGCCGAACCCCCGCCCCTTCTCGACCAGATAGGCGCCAAGAAACACCAGGGCGGTCCCGCATATGGCGGTATAAAATCCCAGGCGGATGGAATTTCCATAAGCCTCCCAACCGCCGCCATCCATCACATCGAAGTTGTAGTTGTTCAGGCTGAACGACAGATTGTAGGGCCAAAACTTGATCAAGGCGGCGTATTGGCAGACTGCCAAGACGCCAAGGATGAAGACCGCGACCAGCCCGCAATAAGACAGCATCAGGTTATCGAAACGGCGATTGGGCTTGGGCTCGTAAGGGACCGCGCGGGCCGAAAGCTGCGCCACCTGCTTGCGCTGCACGAAACGATCGACCGTGAAGGCGATCAAGGCCGGGATCAACAAGACCACGCTGACCACGGCGCCCATTTGAAAGTTCTGCTGGCCGATGACCTGCTTATAGATATCGACCGCCAGGACGTTGAACTGACCGCCGATCACCTTGGGCACGCCGAAGTCCGTAATCACCAGGTTGAAGACGACGAAGCCGGCGGAGATCAGACCGTAGCGCGCGCCGGGCAGGGTCACGGTCCAGAAGATGCGCGACTTCGGCGCCCGCAAGGCCGTGGCCGCCTCGTAAAGCCGCGCGTCGGCGATCGCCATGGCGGTGAGGATGATCAGCAAGGCGTGCGGAAAGGTGAAAAACACCGATGCTATGACGATCCCGATCGGACCGTAGATCTCGGTCGGACCGTAGGCGCCCTGTATCAGGCTCGTCCACAGGCCCGCCACCGCCTCTTCGCCGAACATCCACTGCAGCACCTTGAGCACTAGGCTTTGTTTGCCAAACAGATAAATGAGCGCGATTCCAGGCAGCAGGGACGGCACCAGAATCGGCACCATGGCGATGGCCTTGAAGGCCCCCTTGAAGGGCATGGAACTGCGCGTGAGGGCATAGGCGAAGCCGAACGCCAAGCTCACCGTCACCAGGGTACTGATCAAGGCGATTGTCAGGCTGTTGTAGATCGAGGTAAACAGCGCCGGGGTCGAGAAATAGGACAGGTAATTACCCAATCCGGTGCTGATGCCCGGACGCAGGGTAACGCGGCGGAAATCGCCGCTGGAATACTCGACCCACTCGTCATGGACGATCCGTGTACCGCGAATCATGAATCCGCCGCTGGCCGGTTCGGTGTTGCGTATCCGGTAGCGGGTTTCGGACAAGAAGCTGAAGTCGGGAAAAAAGCGGGTCGCCTGCAAGCGTCCGTCGGCGGTCGTGACCAACTCACCGCGTTTCAGAACGCCAAGCTCTTCGCCCAGATCCAGGGCGTTAAGTACCGGCCTCCAGCCCTGCCCTTCGTTAACTTGAAACTCAATCAGCTGCGGCTGATACGCGTAAATCTCAAAGGATTTCGACATCATGGCGTAAAGCGGCAGTGCCAGAGAGACGATGAGATATAGCCCGATCGCCACCATAAGGCCCCGCATGGCCCAATCGTCCCGCCCCAGTTTAGGCCGCACGCGGCCGGCGGACTCCGTTGCGGTTAGGTTAGCCATGAAGGCTGCTTTGGGGATAGACCCGGATGCGGTCGCGCGGAAGCGCGATGTGCAATCGCTGCCCTTGTTCGAGGCCATGGCGCCGGACCAGATTGATCGACCAATCGGCGCGAAGCCGGGTGTCCGCCATCGCCTCATCGGCCAGTTCGGCGCGGAAGAACGAGCCCAGGAATTCCATCGATCCGATCTCAACCTCGAAGGCGTTCTCGGCGCTGGATTTCACATCCTGCAAGGCAATATCCTCGGGCCGCACGGCAAGGGTCACCTGGGCGCCGGGCTCTGCATCGCCGGCATCGCATGCCAAGACGACTTGCCCGACACGCACCCGGTCCGGCCCTTCGGCGACCCCCGGCAAGAAATTCATGGTGCCGATAAAATCGGCGACAAAAGCGGTCGCCGGGCGCCGGTAAATATCCATGGGCGCGCCGATCTGTTCGATCACGCCTTGGTTCATGACCACGATCCGGTCGGCCATGGTCAGGGCTTCTTCCTGATCGTGCGTGACCATGACGGTTGTCACGCCCAAGCGCCGTTGCAGGCTTCGGATCTCGTGGCGCAGATACACGCGCACCTTGGCGTCAAGGGCGGAAAGCGGCTCGTCCAATAACAGCAGGCCCGGCGAAGTCGCGATGGCCCGGGCCAGGGCGACACGTTGTTGCTGCCCACCCGATAGCTGCGCCGGATATTTATCGCCTTGATCTCCAAGACCGACAAGCGCCAGAAGTTCGGCCACGCGAGTGCGTATCTCGCCGCGCGGGAGTTTCCGGTTTTCCAGGCCGTAGGCGACGTTCTTGACGACCGTCAAATTCGGAAACAAGGCGTAAGACTGGAACACGATTCCAAAGTCGCGCTCGGAAGGCGGCAGGGCCGAGATGTCCAGCCCCGCTTGTTCTATCTTGCCACTGGTCTGGATATCCAGCCCAGCGATCGCGCGCAGCAAAGTCGTCTTTCCGCACCCGGAAGGGCCGAGGAAACAGACGAATTCCCGCTCGTGGATTTCCAAATTAATGCCGCTAAGCGCGGTGAAATCGCCGAACATCTTGCTCAGATGCTCGATGCGCAAGTAAACCTTCCCGCTTGGCCCCGGCACGATAGCCGCACCGTTACCGGGCGCCGTTCGCGGCGTTACGGCACTTTCAGCAATGGTCACTGTTTCCCCACGGAAATTTGAGGCCGTGGGCCGCCACGCGCCTGTGCGGCGGCCCACGAAACCTTAAGCAATCCGCTTATCAGCGGAAAACGATCTTACTTCTTAGGTTCGGACTTGGAATCGTATCGGGATTGCCATTCGGTGAGAATGCGATTGCGATTCCGCGCCGCGAACTCGAAGTCGTTGTCGATCATCGCCTCGGTGATCCCGGCTGGGAAATACTTGACCGGCTTGGCCAAGCCCGGAATCGCGACCACCGCATAACCTTGGTTGTAGAGGCGGTTTGCTTTCTCGGTGATGGTCCAATCGACCAGCTTCTTAACGGCATCCAACTTTTCGGTTCCGCGAATGATAGCTGTCGCTTCCATGTCCCAGCCAATGCCTTCCGAGGGAACCACGATTTCAAGCGGCGCGCCGGCGGCCTTGGATTTGGCCCCACGGAACGCAAAGGACACGCCGATCGGGATTTCGCCCGCGGCCGCCTGCTTACATGGCTTCGATCCGGAATGGGTGTAGTGGCTGATATTCTTGTGCAAGTCGTCCATGAAGGCCCAGCCGCCCTTCTCACCGAAGATCTGAAGCCAGCTTGAAACGTCGAGGAACCCGGTGCCCGAGGAGTTCGGGTTCGGCATGGCCACATGGCCCTTATAGACGGCCTTGGTCAGATCTTTCCAGGAAGACGGCACGGGCAGATTGTACTTCTTGCCCTCGACCGTGTTGAAGCAAACCGAGGCCACCCAGGCATCCATGCCGGTCCAATAGGGCGGGTTGTCGCTGTCGCGGAACTTGGCATCGAGGTTTTCGAGCCCGTTGGGCGCATAGGGCTCAAGCATCCCCTCGCCCTTCATCAGCAGCAGGCTCGTCGCGGCCAAGCCCCAAACCACGTCGGCCTGCGGGTTGTTCTTCTCCGCCAGTAACTTGGCGGTAACAATGCCGGTTGAATCCCGGACCCACTTGATCTCGATGTCGGGATAGTCCTCGTTGAAGGCGGCGGCATAGCGTTTCAGGTCTTCCGCCTCCACGGCGGTGTAGACCGTCAGCTCGGTCTTGGCGAGCACCGGCCCGGTGACCAAGGTCATCGCGGCCGCGCCCATGGCGGCGGCGCCTATAAGGCGTGTAATGGGGTTCTTTCGCATGTAAGTCTCGCTCCCTGTAATCGGGACGGAAGCCACGCACCCTTGACGCGGCCCGGCCCTTCCTTAGTCAAGACGGCGATAGAATACCAGAGAACGCCGGGCCAAGGTTATAGTTTATTCTTTAGACACGTTCGCCCGCTTTTCCCGCTCCCGCCGCTTGCCAGGCCTGGTAGCCCCCGGCCAGAGAAGCAACCCGGGGGAATCCTATGTCCTTAAGTGTCTTGGCCGCCAGGGCAGACCTGCCGCCGCTGGCGCAATAGACCACGAGGCGTTTACCAGGGGTCAACAGGGGGTTGTGCATGGGCCCTTCGGGATCGGCGACGAATTCCAGAAATCCGCGCGAGGCGTGTATCGACTGGGGGATGTAACCTTGTTGACGTTCGTGAGACTCACGCACATCGACGAACACGACATCGGCATCCTCGGCCAGCCCCAGAGTCTCGCCGGCCTGGAGAATCTCGATTTCGGCATTGGCTTCGGCCAGCAGCTGCTTAAAGCCCTTCTTCAACATAACGGTATTCCCCCTGTGTATGGGCGCGGAAACCGATCTTACAGGGTCGCGCCGGGGCTTCCCAGGGAATAGGCCTTTAGTTGCTCGGTGATGAAATCGTAGGCTTCGTCAACGGAATCGGTACGGAAAAAAAGTTCCAGATCCGCCGCGTCGATGGTGCCGTATTTTTCCAAGGCTTTCATATCGATGACCTCGGACCAGTAACGGCTGCCGAAGAGAACGATCGGCAGGTGCTTACGCACCTTACGGGTCTGGATCAAGGTCAGGAGCTCGAACAGCTCGTCCAAGGTGCCGAAGCCGCCCGGCATCACGACGACCGCCTTGGCCAGGTAGGTGAACCAGAACTTGCGCATGAAGAAGTAATGAAACTCGAACGACAGCTCGCGGCTGATGTGCGGGTTTTCCATTTGCTCGAAGGGCAGGGAAATATTGAGGCCGACGTTAAGGCCCTTGGCCTCGGAAGCGCCCCGGTTGGCGGCCTCCATGATGCCCGGGCCGCCGCCGCTGCACACGACGAAGCGCCGGGCGTCCTCGCCCAGGCCCTTTGACCAGACGGTCAGGCGCTTGGCCAATTCCCGCGTCGCTTCATAGTATTGCGACATTTCCAGGCCGGAGCGTGCCTTTTCGACGTTGCCGCCTTCGGCTTCCGCGATTTTCAGGGCTTCTCGCGCCTCATCGCGCGACGGGATACGGGCGGAGCCGAAGAAGATGATCGTGTCCTCGATATTGTAGTGCTTGAAGCGGCTGTTCGGCTCGATGTACTCGGCCAGAATGCGCAGGGCCCGCGCGTCGGGGCTGTGCAGGAAGTTGGCGTCCTCGTAGGCGCGGAAACTCTTGTTTGAACTATCGGGCATGTTTTCCCTTATATTTTCACATGAATATGTATGTAAAGCGTGCCGTGCGCGTCATGGATAGCGTACGACTTTTTGCTCGATTTGGCCGAATATAGATATAGCGTTTTCATCCACCATCTCGATTTGCACAAGGTCGCCATATCTTAAGAATGGCGTGCGCGGCGCGCCGTGGTCGAGAGTCTCGATCGCCCGCGCCTCGGCCAGGCAGGCCGAGCCCACGGCCCGGTCCCTATTCGAGACCGTCCCGGACCCGATAATGGACCCGGCCGACAACCGCCGGGTCCGCGCCGCGTGGGCGATCAGGCGTGGAAAGTCGAAGGTCATGTCGCGCCCCGCGTTGGGCCTCCCGATCTCCTCGCCATTGACGCAGGTCAGCAGGGGCAGGTGCAAGCGCCCGCCATCCCAGGCCGGGCCCAATTCGTCGGGCGTCACCGCGACCGGCGAGAAGCCGCTCGCCGGCTTGGCGTGGAAGAACCCGAAGCCCTTGGCCAGCTCACCGGGAATCAAGGCGCGCAAGCTGACATCGTTCAGCAGCACGATGAGCTTGATATGGCCCCGGGCGTCCTCGGCGGTGACCGCCTGGGGCACGTCGTCCACGATCGCGGCAAGCTCGCCCTCGAAATCGATATCCCAGGACTCGTCCTCGACCGCGATATCGTCATGGGGGCCGAGGAAGCCATCGGACAAGCCCTGATACATGAGCGGCTCGCTCCAAAAGCTTTCCGGCATGACGGCACCGCGCGCCTTACGCACCAATTCCATATGGTGAACGTAAGCGGAACCGTCGGCGAAGAGGTGACAGCGCGGCAAGGGCGCGGCGCAGGCGCGGGTGTCGAAGGCTTGGGCGTCGCCGCGTTCTCCCGCTTCGAGCGCGCGCGCGATTTCGGCCAGCTTGGGCGCCGTTTCGGCCCAGGACTCCAAAGCCTGCTGGAGTGTCGCCGCGGCCGGCGCCGCCGGAACGCAGCGCGTCATGGCCCGGTCGACCACGACCAGGGCGCCGTCGCGCCCGCCGTCCTTGAAGCTCGCCAGTTTCATGTTCCGTAATCCTAGACCGGCGCGCGCCAGGATTGGGCGTAATCGGACAGCTCAGCGTCCTCGGGCAAGTCGCCGGCCTCCAGGGGATCGCGGGTGTCTAGCATGACCGCATATTCGTCGGTCGCCGACTTCCTGGGCGCCAGGGCCCCGGCGAGCGCCTTGGGATGCGGCCCATGGGTGAAGCCGCTGGGGTGGAAGGTCACCATGCCGGCCTCGATATTGTCGCGGCTGAAGAAGTCCCCGCGATGATAGAAAATCACCTCGTCGTAATCGTCGTTGTTATGAAAGAAGGGAACCTTGAGGGCGCCGGGATCGGTCTCGAAGGGGCGCGGCACGAAAGTACAGATGACAAAGCGCTCGGCCATGAAGGTCGTGTGAGCGCTGGGCGGCAAGTGGTAACGGTGACTCATCAAGGGCCGGATATGGCGCACGTTAAGGCGCACCGGCGCCAGGTCGCCGTGCCAGCCAACCGCGTCCAGGGGATTGTAGGGATAGGTCACGGTCGAGAGGACGCCGCATCGCTTGATCCACACGCGCCAGATTTCCTCTTTACCCGGCGGCGTTTGCTGGGCGCGAAAGGCGTCGTCCATGCGCGGCGTGTCGAGCATGGCCGGATCGAAGATGGCGTGCGGCCCCACCAGGCCCTTGTCCGGCAAGCCGTAGGCACCGCCGGTCGCCTCGATCAGCAAGACCTCCGCCGGGCCCGAAAACTCGGTGCGCCACATGGTGCCGCGCGGCATGACGACGTAATCGCCGGCTTCGATTTCCAGATGGCCGTAATCGCAAAAAAGATGACCTTCGCCATTGTGAATGAACAGCAAGTCGTCGCCGTCGGCGTTGCGCGCGAGCGCGTCCATGCGCCCCTCCGTACGCCAGAAACGGTAACCCACGTGCGCGTTGTGCAAGACCGTGACCGCTCCCCAGGGATCGCCCGCCGCGCCTTGGATCCGATTGAGGTCGAAGGCGCGCGGGCGCAGGGGTCCTTCCCACCCGCTCCACCCGGTCGGTGGATGGGTGTGATACATCTGAGTCGCCGGGCCGAAAAACCCCTCGCGCCCAAGCTCGCGCTCATAAGTGCCCTCGGGCAAGTCCGCATGGGCCTGACGCGAAGACTTCCCCTCGATACGCGGCAAGGCGATCCAGTTCTTCATGGGGCCTCCATGGGTAGCGGGTTGGCGCGGGCGAGAACGCCGCCTGAATCGCGGTCACCCCCCACCCCGGCCCTCCCCCTCAAGGGGGGAGGGAGAAGAACCCCGCGCGACCCATTCCTCAGCCCCCTTCTATCCCCTCCCCCCTTGAGGGGGAGGGTTAGGGTGGGGGGTGCCCCGGTCCAAGCAGGTTCCAAACCCAAACCCTTTTTCTCTTTCGTCACCCTTGGGCTTGACCCGAGGGTCCATCGGCGAAGGAGTCTCGGACCGCGATGGATTACCGGGTCAAGCCCGGTAATGACATTCAACGAAATTTGCCCGGTCATCGCTTTCTCTTCCAAAACTCTCGCGTCAAGCGTCGCATCCGCACACTCGTTCCCTAACCAAAAATTAGATCATCCGGTCCCCGTCCACACCCGCGCCCGGCGCGATATCCGGCATGGTCTTTAGCTGCTCGTAGTAGGGCGTGAAATCGGGCCGGGTCGCGTCGAAGAGTTGGCCGAAATTCTCGATCACGAAGTAGGCGTCCTGGAAGTCGTCGATGCGGTATTCGGTCCGCATGATGCGCATGAGGTCGAAGGCGATGCGCTTGGGTTTGGGGCTCTCCAGGCTATAGACCGTCTCGCCGTGGGAGGACACGATGCCGGAGCCGTAGATGCGCAGGCCCTCGCCGGTCGCGATCAAACCGAACTCCACCGTGTACCAGTAGAGCCGCGCCAGCTTGGCCAAGGCCCCAAGACCCAGGGCCTTCAGCCCGCCACGTCCGTAGGCTTGCAGGTAGTCGGCGAACACCGGGTTCATCAACATGGGCACGTGGCCGAAGACATCGTGGAAAACGTCGGGCTCTTGCAGGTAGTCGAGCTGCGCGCGCCCGCGGATCCAGTTCGTCGCCGGGAAACGGCGCGCCGCCAGATGTCCGAAAAAAATATCGTCGGGCACCAGTCCGGGGACCGCGACGACGCGCCAGCCGGTCGCGCGTTCCATGATGTCGGAAAGTCGCTCGAACTCGGGGATACCATCGGCGGCGACGCCCAGCGACGCTAAGCCTTCGAGATATTCCGCGCAGGCCCGCCCGGGCAGCAGCTTCGACTGACGCTCGAACAAGGCGCGCCAGATGGCATGGTCCTCGCCGGTGTAGCCGGACCAGTCTTGGGCGATAACGAAGTCGGCGCCGGGTCCGGGTTTTTGGATCACGCCCATGCTCTTAAGCCTGCAGGACGCCGCGGCGGATCTGATCCTGCTCCATGGCCTCGAACAGGGCCTTGAAGTTTCCTTCGCCGAAGCCCTCGTCGCCCTTGCGCTGGATGATTTCAAAAAAGATCGGGCCGATCACCGCGCGGGTGAAGATTTGCAACAGGCGCCCGCCGTCCTCGGTCGGGGCGCCGTCGATCAGAATCGCGTTCGCGCGCAGACGCTCAAGATCCTCACCGTGACCGGGAAGGCGCGCGTCCACCGCCCGGTAGTAAGACTCGGGCGGCGGTTCCATGAAGATCAAGCCGCGCGCGCGCAAGGCCTCGACCGTCCCATGAATGTCGCCGGTCGTGAGCGCGATATGCTGAATCCCCTCGCCCCGGTAGGCGTGCAGATATTCCGCGATCTGCGACTTGTCGTCGGCGGATTCATTGATCGGAATGCGGATGCGCCCGCAAGGGCTGGTCATGGCCCGGCTGCGCAGGCCGGTCAGCTTACCCTCGATATCGAAGTAGCGGATTTCCTTGAAATTGAAGAGCTGCTCGTAGAATTCCGACCACAGAGTCATGCGGCCTTGAAAAACGTTATGGGTCAGGTGGTCGATCTCGCCCAGCCCGGTGCCGGGATCGGGCGCCAAGTTTTCGAGCGGCTTGAAATCGACATCGTAGATGCTGGAATGATCGGCCCTATCGACCAGGTAGATCAGGCTGCCGCCGATACCCCGGATCGCCGGGATGTTGAGTTCCATGGGGCCGACCCGGCCCCGATAAGGTTCGGCGCCCAGATCCACAGCCCGCTCGAAGGCGCGCGCCGCATCCTCGACCCGAAACGCGATCGCGCACACGCTGGGCCCGTGGACCTTGGCGAAGGACTGAGCGAAGCTTTTGGGTTCCGCGTTGACGATGAAGTTGATGGCGCCCTGGCGGTAATGTGTGACCGCCTTGGAGCGGTGCCGGGCGACGGCGCGCAAACCCATGAGCTCGAATAGGTGGCCGAGGGCCGTGGGATCCTCGGCGGTGTACTCGACGAACTCGAAGCCGCGCGTGCCCATGGGGTTGTCCCACGGGCCGGTCCCGGTATCGGCTGTTATTTCCCGCGAATGCTCCATCGTTGAACCTCCGGGATACCGCCACGAATCTCATTTCATGGGGCCGCCATAAACGGCGCCTCCGGTATCCAAGCCTTAAGATTGGTCCAACATGGTTAACAATCCACTCACAGTTGCGCGCGTGGGAGGGCTCTGAGTTATTAGGTAAGAATGCCCTATATCAACTAGGGTTATTTGCCCTACTGTTGAATAAATAGGGCATGATGCCCTGAATTAAGAAGATAATTCAAAGAGCAGTGGAATTAATTCTCGATGAAATGAAAAAAGTTCTTGCTTTTACATCCGAATCCGAATATATTTATTCTCATACAGGGCGATCAATACCGTTTCTTCTGATCGTTCCCCTGTTCGTGTACGGGAAGTGTCACTATTTCGAACTGCCCTTACACCGTATTGCACGCACATCGCACTGACTCCTTAGGGGGCCGTTTTGGCCCCCTCTTTCTTTGGCGGGCCGCCAAAGGGGGCGATCGAGCGCGCGGCGGCGATAATTCCTCTTTCGAATCGGCCTAAATCACTAAAAACCGGCTTAGGCTGGGGGGAATCCACGGTCAACGGCGAAGCGCGGGGCGGCTTGGAATTTATCGGCGGGTGTGACATGAAAGACTCATAGTTCTTCTTTTGTTCTTCTCTTTTGACGTCACGGGAATCGCGAAACCCCCTGTTCCAAGGCGCCGGCGGGCGATAAAGTCCCGGACCGCCAATTCACCGTGTAGAAAGACCGTATGAAGCAAGTGCCGCTCCGCGCCTTCCTGGCGATCCTGTACCTGGCCATGGCCGCGCCGCCGGCGGCCGCGCAGCAGGCCCAACCCAGCGCCCCTACGGCCAGTGTGCGGGACTTCGCCAGGTTTCTGGCCTTGGCCAGCCCCCTGTGCCAACGCCAGGCCGCCCGCAGTTGCGTGGACGTGGGTTGGCGCTTCGCCGACCGGGACCGCAACGGGCGGATCAGCGTCGCCGAACTGGAGGACATTCGCCTCGAGCTCCGCGATTGGCTGCGCTGGCCGGATAACGGCATCCGAATTCACGAAAAGCGCGCCGTGCAGCTCGGCCTCATCGTGGTCGAGACGATCGGTCTGAATCGCTTGGTCGAAAGCTACGACGCCGGCACCGACGGCCAGTTAAGCCGCAAGGAACTGTTGAGCGACCTGACCTTGGACGGCCGGCCCCTGGGCGAGATCCTCGGCGATTCCGAGGCTGTCGATTGGAATGCCCTGCGCGGCCGCCTGGGCGCCATGGCACCGGCCCTGGGCGCCCTGACCCCCAACATCGATCCGCCCGCCGAGTAAAATAGACCGTCGGATTTACAACCCGGCCGCCATGCTTCGAGACGGCACCCTCATCCCGAGCCGCGCGCCGCTCCTTCGAGACGAGGCTTCGCCTCTCCTCAGAATGAGGCGCGGGAGACGAAGAAAGCGGCTGCCCGGCATGGGAAATTAACCTGAGATATAGAACACCACCCTCATCCTGAGGAGCGTTCGAAGAACGCGTCTCGAAGGATCGGCCATGAGGCTCGGCTACACCCCGCCGCTCAAACTGCCCCGGGAAACCGCTCCCCCAGGCGTTGGCGGGCGGCGGGAACCGGCTTGTGGTGGGGGGCGAAAACGAAACGCTCAAGAAAAAAGCTGGTCAGGGCCAGACCCTGGCCGACCTCCTCCGGCCCGCCGCCACCGCGCCCGGCCAGGAATCCGGGCAGGGCCAAGAGTTTCTCGCGGTAGGGCTCCCCGGCGGCGAGGGAGACCGCCCTGCCCGACTTCGGCGAAACATAGGCGAGTTGGTCGTTGGCGCCCCCGGCCGCGCAGTTCGCGAGATCGAGCCCGAAACCAAGCTCGGCCAAGAGCGCCAGTTCCCAGTGCACGTAAACCTCGGCCCAATGGTCGCCGGGCAGGGCCTCCAGCAAGGCGAGCAAACCCTCGAAGCAGGCCGCGTGGGGCTCGCGCTCCGGCAGGGCGCCCTCGCTGACCGCCGCCGCCGCGCTCAGCGCCGCCAGACGATCCGGGTCGTCCAGCACCCGGGCGGCATAAGCGGTCAAGGGCTCGCAAACATAGCTTCCCAGGTGTTCTGCCAGGCGGCCGCTCCACTGGGCGGAGACCAGATTACCCGGCTGCAGGACCCCGCGCGCGCGCCGCCCCTGCCCGCCCCGCACGAGCCCGGCATGGCGCCCCTGCTCCCGCGTCAAGAGCTGGACGATGGTCCCGTGCTCGCCATGGGCGCGCGCCGACAGCACGATGCCTTCATCGCTCCAATGCATGACACCTAAGTTCCTCGCTCACGCCTCGAAGTCGAGGCCCCAGTCGCGGTAGTGGGCGGAATCCTCGGACCAGTTACCGCGCACCTTGACGTGCAGGAACAGGTGCACGTCGCGTTCCATCATCTCCGCGAGGTCTTGTTGCGCCGCCTCGCGCACCGCCTTGATGGTCGCCCCGCCCTTGCCCAGGCAGATCCCCTTGTGGGAATCGCGGCCGACGAAAACGACCTGGGCAATGCGCACGCCGCCGTTGTCGAATTCCTGCCAGTCCTCGGTCTCGACGGTCAGGGAGTAAGGCAGCTCCTGATGGAGGCGCAGGAACAGCTTCTCGCGCGTCACCTCGGCGGCGATCAGGCGCATGGGCATGTCGGAGACCTGATCCTCCGGGTAGTGCCAAGGGCCCGGCGGCATGCGCTCCGCCAGGTAATCGCGCAGCGCGTCCATGCCGTCGCCCTTGAGCGCCGAGATCATGAAGATGCGCGCGAAGACGCCCATGGCCTCGAATTCGGCCGCCAGGGCGAGTAGCTTTTCGCGTTTTACCGCGTCGACCTTGTTGAGCGCGAGGATGGCCTGCTTGCCGCGCCGCTTCAGGCCCTCGACGATAAGGCGGGTATCGGAATCCAGGCCGCCCCGGCCCGCGTCGTAGAGCACCACCGTCTCCTCGGCATCGTCGATGGCGGACCAGGCGGCGGCCACCATGGCCCGCTCCAAGCGTTTCTTGGGCGTGAAAATTCCAGGGGTATCGACAAAGATAATTTGTGCCCGGCCTTCCAGCGCGATGCCGCGCACCCGCGCCCGGGTGGTCTGGACCTTGTGGGTGACGATGGAAATCTTGGTCCCGACCATGGCGTTGAGCAGGGTCGATTTACCGGCGTTGGGGGCCCCAACCAGGGCCACGAAACCGCAGCGCCGCTTGGTGCTTTTCTTAGCGCTCATGGCTGGTCTGTCTCGGTCCGCAGGCGCGCCAGCAAGATCTCGGCCGCCGCCTGTTCCGCCAGGCGTTTGGAGCGCCCCCGCCCGCTCTCCCCGCCGTGGCCGCGCACCGTGACCTCTATGGTGAACAGCGGCTGGTGATCGGGACCGCTGCGCCCCGTTTCGCGGTAATCGGGCAGCGGCAAGCCGCGCCCCTGCGCCCATTCTTGCAGCGCCGTCTTGGCATCTTGCGGCGGGCTCACGGCTTCTTCCAGATACGGGGTCATCCAGGTTTCGATCAAGCCGCGCGCCACGACCAGTCCGCCGTCCAGGTACAGCGCCCCGATCAGGGCCTCGCAGGCATCGGACAGGATCGCCGGGTTCGCCCGCTCGCCGGCGGCATCCTCGCCCTTGGCCAGGTGCAGGGCCGCGCCTAGATCGAGTTCCTCCGCCACCCTGGCTAGGGTTTCGCGGCGCACCAGTTCAGCTAGGCGCTGAGCCAGCGGTCCCTCGGCTTCGTCGGGAAAACGGCGCAGCAGCATATCGGCGACGACCAAGCCCAAAACCCGGTCGCCGAGGAATTCCAGGCGCTCGTAATTCGGCCCCGTGTTCCCCGCCTGCCCGGCGGCGCTGGGATGGGTGAGAGCTTCGCTCAACAGTTCCGGTTGCTTGAACCCGTACCCCAAGCGCGCCGACAGGGCCGTCAAGTCTTGACCTTTGGGGTCACTCAATGCCGTCGCCGATCCGGCCGAAGCGGATCGCGCCCGGCCACTTCCAGAACTGCCATAGGGCGGCACTGCCGTCGTGGGAGAAAAACAGAAATTTCGCCTCCCCAACCAGATTTTCGTAAGGCACATAACCGACAGCGGAAAGAACCCGGCTGTCCTGGCTGCTGTCGCGGTTATCGCCCATGGCGAAGAAGTGTCCGGGCGGAACGCTATAGACGGCCGTATTGTCCAGCATATCGCGGTCGCTACGTTCCCAGATCCGGTGCTTGCGCCCATTGGGCAAGGTTTCGATGTATTCCTTCGCCTGGACCGAATAGCCCGTGTAGTTGGTCCCCGTGAAATCGCCGGTAAATTCACGTTTCACGGCCACGCCGTTAATGTGCAGGATCCCGCCGGTCACCTGAATTTTGTCGCCCGGCAAGCCGACGATCCGCTTGATGTAATCGGTACTGTTGTCCCTGGGCAGCTTGAACACCACGACGTCGCCGCGTTCCGGCTCGTCGCCGAAAACGCGCCCTTCGAATAGCGGCAACCCCATGGGCAGCGAGTACCGGCTGTAGCCATAGGAAAACTTCGAGACGAACAGGTAATCGCCGACCAGCAGCGTCGGAATCATCGACCCGGAGGGTATGTTGAAGGGCTCGTAAGCAAAGACTCGTATCCCCAACGCGATCAAGACCGCATAGACAACGGTACGCAAGGTTTCGCCGAGAACGCCCGGCTTCTTTTTCGACATTGAGGAATCCATTCGAGAGTTGAGCCTTCTTGAGTGCGCGCGACTATGACGGGATGCCGTTTGGCGCGCCAGGGGCAAAAATCGGCGCTCCTTGATCTTAGGTCCCTGAGGGCAGAGCGGAAATTATCACAATCGCCTGAGCCAAGGGGAAGTCGTCCGTGATCGTCAGGTCGATCTGGGCGGTCATCCCCTCGGGCGTTATTTCCAACAAACGCCGCGCCGCGCCGTTGGTCAGGGCCATGGTCGGCTTGCCGCTGGGTAAGTTGACCACGCCCAAGTCGCGCCAGTGTACCCCGCGCCGAGGCACGCCCGTGCCCAGGGCCTTGGCGCAAGCCTCCTTGGCGGCGAACCGCTTGGCGTAGCTGGCCGCCCGCTGCGCCCGGCGGTCCGATTTGGCTTTTTCGATATCCGTGAAAACACGAGCGACGAAACGGGATCCGAAACGATCCAGCGTCTTTTCAACCCGGCGAATATCTATCAGGTCGTTACCGATTCCCAATATCATCGCGCGGCTAAATCCATCGGGCACGCCTCGCGGGCATTTTCATCAGGCGCGCCTCGCGGCCAGGGCATCGGCGCGGGCCTGATTCATGATGGCGCGCATGCGCATGATCGCGCTTTCCAGGCCAACGTAAATCGCCTCGCCAATCAGGAAATGGCCGATATTGAGCTCCACGAGGCTGGCTATCGCGGCAACCGGCTTAACCGAATCGTAGGTTAGGCCGTGACCGGCATGGCATTCCAGGCCCAGATCCTGGGCCAGGGCGGCGGCGCGCTGAAGGCGCGCCAATTCGTCTTGGGCACGGGTCCCGGCCATGTCCGCGATAAAGGCCTCGCAATAGGCCCCGGTGTGAAGTTCCACCACCGGTGCGCCCAGCGCCTGCGCCGCTTCGAGCTGGCGCGGATCCGGATCGATAAACAGGCTGACCCGGATATCGGCATCCGAAAGCCGGCCGCAATAGCGTTTCAGGACGTTGTGTCCGCCGGCGGCATCCAGTCCCCCTTCGGTGGTTACCTCCAGGCGCTTCTCGGGCACGATGCAGGCCGCGTGCGGCCGGTGCCGGAGAGCGATTTCCAGCATCTCCGGCGTGGCCGCCATCTCGAAGTTCAGCGGCAGATCGATACTCGCGATAAGACGCTGAATATCGTCGTCCGAGATATGGCGCCGGTCCTCCCTAAGGTGTGCGGTGATACCGTCGGCCCCCGCGTCGGCGGCCTGCCGCGCCGCGCGGACCGGATCGGGATGGCCACCGCCTCTCGCGTTGCGGATGGTCGCCACATGGTCGATGTTAACCCCAAGCCGCAAATTTCTCGGTGTCATGTTTCCTCCAAACCTCGATCGGCCGCCTTTTGGGCCGCCAGGGCTGCCCTGCGCAGGGTCCGCGAGCGCCTCAGCATACGCTTGCGCCTAGCGAACTGGTACCGCGCGACCGCGCCCCGGACCGACCAAAAGCAAGCGAACCACACCGCCACGGCCGTAGGCAAGCCGCCCACGGTCATGGGCCATAATATCTCCATCGGGCGGTCGAAAATGTAGCTGAAGCCAAGGGTTTCTGGAAGTACCGTTTCGACCTCGCCGCCAAGTAACCAGACCCCAAGGGTGTAAATCCATGCCCAAATGAAGGGAAATGTCCAAGGGTTGCCGATAACGGTTCCTATGGCCGAGGCCATCAAGCTGCCGCGCAGGATTAAGGAGATCAGGGCACCGCCGACGAAATGAAGTCCGATGAAGGGCGTGAAGGAAATCGCCGCGCCGCTCGCGAAGCCGGCGGCGATCCGGTAAGGCGTGCCAGGCAGACGGCGCACCCGGTGCGCGATATAGCTGGAAGTCCGGCGCCACCCTTTGCGGGGCCAAAGAAAATCGCGCACCCGGTGAAGAAGCGGCAAGGGATCCCGGCGTTGAAACATTTGGTTATAGGTCCACCAGAAGTATTGTCATCCAACCGGGGTTACCCGGCCCGAACCGGACCCCTCGCGGCCTCACCGGCGGGCCTTTTCCACCGAGACGACCACGGGGGCCGCGCGCAAGGCGGCGACGATGTCGTTTAGATGCTTCGCATCTTGCACTTCCACATCGACCAGCATCTCAAAAAAATCGATCGAGCGGCTGGTTATTTTAAGATTGCTGATGTTGCCCTGACTCTTGCCGATAATGGTCGAGAGGTCGCCAAGGCTGCCGGGCTCGTTGGCCACCATGACATGCAGCCGGCCGGTATGCGTTTCTTCGGTATCGATAACGTCCCAGGCCAGGTCGATCCAACGCTCGGGCGTGTCCTGAAAAGACGCCAGGGTCTCGCAGTCTATGGTGTGGACGGTCACGCCCTTGCCGGTGGTGACGATGCCGACAATGCGCTCGCCGGGCAAGGGATGGCAGCAACGCGCGTAATGGACCGCCATTCCGGGGATCAAGCCCTTGATCGGCAGGGCCGTGGACTTCGCCTTGTTGGCGTGGGTACGGCCCCGGAAGGGCCAGAGATTCCGCCGCTTCGCGGCATCGCGCACGCCCGGATAGACGGCGACCAGCACTTCGCGCGCCGTCATGTTTCCTTTACCGACCGCCGCGAATAAATCGTCCGGCGCGTCGGCCTTGAACTTCTTGAGAACCCCGCCAAGGGCTTTGTCCGAAAGCTCGTAGCCTTCCTCGCGAAACGATTTCTGCAGTATCTGACGGCCTAGATCCGAGTACTGTTCCCGCTCCTTCATATGGACGAAGCGGCGAATACGCGCCTTGGCCTTGCCGGAGACGACGAATTTCTCCCAATCCGGCGACGGCGTTTGGGTTCTGGAGGTCAGGATCTCGACCTGATCTCCGTTCCCAAGCTCGGCCCGCAACGGAAGGATCCTGCCGTTGACCTTGGCGCCGACACAGGTGTCGCCGACCTCCGAGTGGACAGCGTAGGCAAAATCCACGGGCGTCGCGCCGCGCGGCAGGGCAATCAGATCGCCCTTGGGGGTGAAACAAAACACCTGATCCTGAAACATTTCGAGCTTGGTATGCTCGATGAACTCTTCCGGGTTCGAGGCATGATCCAGAATGTCCAGAAGCTCACGCAGCCAACGGTACTGACGGCCGTCAACCTTGATTTCGGACTGTTTGTATTTCCAATGGGCCGCGACCCCCAGTTCGGCGACGTCGTGCATGTCGCGGGTGCGAATCTGAACTTCGATACGATGGCGTTCCGGTCCGATCAAACCGGTATGCAAGGAGCGGTATCCATTAGGCTTCGGTGTCGATATGTAGTCCTTGAAACGTCCCGGAACCACCGGGTACTGGGCGTGGAGAGCCCCTAGCGCGTGGTAGCACTTCTCAATCGACCCGACCACGACGCGAAACGCCATGATGTCCGAGAGTTGCTCGAACGCGATGTTCTTGTGCTGCATTTTGTTCCAGATGGAATACGGCGTCTTCCGGCGCCCCGATATCCAGGCCTCGACGCCATCCTTCGCCAAGGTGCGTTTCAAGTGGTCGATTATCAGGTTAGGCAGATCCTCGCCTTGCGATTGCAGAAATTCCAAACGGGTCAGGATCGACCCGCGAGCGTCAGGATTCAGCTCGGTGAAAGATAAATCCAGTAACTCATCCTTGAAACGCTGCATGCCGATCCGTTCGGCCAGGGGCGCGTAGATATCCATCGTCTCGCGTGCGATGCGCCGGCGTTTGTCCGCCGACTTGATAAATTTCAAGGTGCGCATGTTATGCACGCGGTCGGCTAGCTTGACCAAAAGCACACGAATATCTTCCGACATGGCCAAGAGTAACTTGCGGAAATTCTCCGCGTGCTGGGTCTGCTCGGACTGCAGTTCAAGCCGCGTCAGCTTGGTCACGCCGTCAACCAGGCGGGCGATATCGCGGCCGAACATGGATTCGATGTCGCCGAGGGACGCATCCGTGTCCTCGACGAGATCGTGCAGAAGCGCGGTGATAATCGAACTATGGTCGAGCTTAAGCTCGGTCAGGATGCCGGCGACTTCGATGGGATGAGAAAAGTAAGGGTCGCCCGATGCGCGTGTCTGCGACCCGTGCATCTTCATGGCGTAGACATAGGCCCGATTGAGCGCGCCCTCGTCGGCGCTAGGGTCATAGCCCGTGACCCGCTCGACCAAATCGACTTGCCGCATCATGGTATCGCGCCGTGGCGCCAACGTAACCGCGCGCCGTGGCGGCTGGGGGCCGCCATCATCTTTTTCGGCAGGTTCCCGCCGCGCGCGCCTTGGGGCGCTCTACCCCTGCCCAAGGGAGCGCGGGCCGGTACGCGGTCAGGCCGTCTGTTCTTCGCTCCCGTCTCCTTCGGATTGGTCGGTCTGGGGCCCGGCCTCCGCCGCGGCTCCTTCAGTGACCTTGTCACTGATTTCGCCGCCGCCAGCGGCCGCCGGTGCGGGCGCTTCGCCCGCCGGGGCGGCCTCGGTACCTTCGGCGCCGATCGTCATGCTCGAGATCTCGAACTCGACCGTCTCCTCCTCCTCCTCATCCATCTCGACGTGCTTTTGCAGGCCTTGCACGATCGATTCCTGCAGTTGCTCGAGCTCGACGGATTCGTCGGCGATCTCACGTAGGGCGACAACCGGGTTCTTGTCGTCGTCACGCTCAAGAGTCAGGGGCGCACCGGCCACGATCTCACGTGCCCTCTGCGCGGCCACCATGACCAAGTCGAAGCGATTGGGGATCTTAACGATGCAGTCTTCTACGGTAACGCGCGCCATTCAGACCAATACTCCTGAAATATCCACAAGTCCCGCGTACATTACGCAGGAATCGCTTGGAATATATGAATCGAACCCTGGGAGCGCAAGGCGATTGGCGGCCCAAAGCGCAAATTCGGCGGCCGGGGCGGCTAGAATCGCTCTAGCGGCTCCACGGCCGGGCTTCCCGGCAGGCGATCCGCCATTTCCAGGGCGTTGAGCCCGGTGACCGGATGGCGCCAAGCGGGGACCAATTCGGCCAAGGGCCTGACCACGAAGGCCCGCTCCGCCAGCCGGGGATGGGGCAGGACCGGCACCTCGCCGGGGCCGCTTACCCGCGCGCCATGGGCCAGCAGATCCAGGTCGATCACCCGGGCCTCGTTAAGGGCCCGCCGGGTGCGGCCGAAGTCGCGCTCGATACCATGAAGGAGCGCGAGCAAGCGATCGGGCGGCAAAACCGTATCCACCACGGCCACGCCATTGATGAACCATGGCTGATCGGAAGCCGGGACCGGGGCACTGCGGTACCAGCGCGAGACCCGCGACGGCGTCACCCCCGCCGCTTTCAATGCCTCCAGGGCCGCGCCGCAGTTCGCCTCTGGCCCGCCGAAACGCGGGCTGGGAAGATTAGACCCCAAGGCGATGAGGATCATGGATTATTCTCCCAGACAACGGCCTTGCGCCGCCCGGCCACGGACTTAAATAGAGAGAGAGGAAAACCCGGCGATTCGATCTCGCATGCATTCAAACGGTCAGAGGAGGGCGTGCCAAACCAAGATATAGGGTGAGATAGACCAGAACCGGTTTTAATTATTTTCTTGAGGTTAGACATGAATTTTTACCCGCAGGAGCGCGTCGCTCTCTTCATAGACGGCGCTAATCTTTACGCGACCGCCCGGACGTTAAATTTCGATATAGATTACAAGAAGTTACAAGGATTATTTGCCGACAAATGTAACCTGATACGGGCCTTCTACTACACCGCGCTCATCGAGGACCAGGAATACTCCCCGATCCGGCCCCTGGTGGATTGGCTGGACTACAACGGCTACACCATGGTGACCAAGCCGGCCAAGGAATTCACCGACGCCACCGGCCGCCGCAAGATCAAAGGCAACATGGACGTCGAACTGGCCATCGATGTCATGGAGATGGCCCAGCATCTCGACCATATCGTGCTGTTTTCCGGCGACGGCGATTTCCGGCGCATGGTCGAGGCCGTCCAGCGCAAGGGGGTGCGGGTGAGCGTGATCTCCACGGTCCGGACTCAACCCTCCATGATCGCCGACGAATTGCGCCGCCAGGCCGACCATTTTGTCGATCTGATGGATCTGCGCGGCGAGATCGAACGCGGACTCCCAAGCGATCACGCGCGCTCGCGCGATCCCGATCCCATGGATGCGGACGAGGAGGATGAACTCTCGGAGGATGAACTCGCGGAGGATGAAATCGAGGACGAGGACTACTACGAACCGCAGCCGGCTTGACCCCGCCCGCCAGCCCGCCGCTCGATTGCGCGCTGTGTCCGCGCCTAGCCGCCTTTCATAGCGCGAACCGGATCGCGTTTCCCGGATTTCACAATGCCCGCGTGGCGTCTTTCGGCGCCGCCGGCGCACCCTTGCTGGTGGTCGGTCTGGCGCCGGGGCTGAAGGGCGCGAACCAGACCGGCCGCCCCTTCACCGGCGACTACGCAGGGGACCTTTTGTATCCGACCCTGATCAAGTTCGGATTCGCGCGCGGCACCTTCGACCGCCGCCCCGACGACGGGCTTGAGCTGGTCGGGTGCCGAGTCACCAACGCGGTGCGCTGCGTGCCGCCGCAAAATAAGCCCACGACCCAGGAAATCCGAACCTGCGGCTCATACCTGAAGTCGGAGATCGAGGGCATGTCCGAATTGCGCGCGGTCCTGGCCCTGGGCGGCATCGCCCACGGCGCGGTCTTGAGCGCCCTCGGCCACCGCAAAAGTGCCCGCAAGTTCGCCCACGGCGCAATGCACGACCTGCCCGGCGGCCCGATGCTGGCCGACAGCTATCATTGCTCGCGCTACAACACCAACACGAGACGGCTGACAACGGAAATGTTCGAAAGCGTGTTCGCGGAACTGCGGCGGTATTTGGGGTAGACGCCGGGAAAGTCAGCCCCGTTCGCGCATCAACCGCGCCTTGTCGCGTTGCCAGTCGCGTTTCTTGTCGGCTTCGCGCTTGTCGGCCTTTTTCTTACCGCGCGCGAGGCCAAGCTCCACCTTCGCCCGGCCGCGTTCGTTGAAATAGATCGACAGGGCGACCAGCGTGTAGCCGCCGCGCTGAACCAGGCCCAGCAGGCGGTCCATTTCACGCCGATGAACCAAGAGCTTACGCGGGCGCCTGGGTTCGTGGTTGAATTTGCTGGCGGGATCGTAAGTCGGGATGTGGGCATTGATTAGGTACAACCCGCCCTCGCGTTCCACCGCATAGGAATCGATCAGGGAACAGCGGCCCAGACGCAAGGACTTGACCTCGGTCCCGGTCAGCACGAGCCCAGCCTCAAGCGTGTCTTCGATCAGGTAATTGTGGCGCGCCTTACGGTTCTGCGCGACCAGCTTTTTCGCGCCGGCTGACATGGGAAATTAGCCGTGCCGTTAGTTGATTAAACCGGCGTGCGCCATGGCCGCGCGCACCCGGGTCTCGGTCTCCGGCTTGATGCTGACCAGCGGCAAGCGCAAGCGGTTCTCGCAAAGGCCAATCAAGCTGGCGCCGAATTTGACCGGGCCGGGGCTGGCCTCGACGAACAGGGCCTCGTGCAGGGGCATTAAGCGGTCGTTGATCGCGCTGACGCTTGCCATGTCGCCGCGCTGCCAGGCTTCGTGCAGGTCGGCGCATTGGCGCGGCGCGATGTTCGCGGTGACCGAAATGCACCCGTGCCCGCCTTGGGCCAGGAAGGGAACCACCGTGCCGTCTTCGCCCGACATCTGCGTGAACCCGGTGCCGATCGCGGCGCGGGTTTGGGCGGGACGCATCAGATCGGCGGTGGCGTCCTTGACCCCGGCGATATTCGATAGCTTGGCCAGGCGCGCCATGGTCTCGACCGTCATGTCGATCACACTGCGCCCCGGAATATTATAGATCAGGATTGGAAGGCCGGCGGCGTCGTGGATGGCCTTGAAATGCTGGTACAGGCCTTCCTGTGTCGGCTTGTTGTAGTACGGCGTCACCACCAGCACCGCATCGGCCCCGGCCTTCTTGGCGTGCTGGGCTAGGCGTATCGCCTCGGCGGTGGAATTCGAACCGGCGCCGGCGATCACGGGCACCCTGCCCTTGGCGACCTCGATGCACAACTCGGTCACGCGCATGTGTTCGTCATGGCTCAAGGTCGGCGACTCGCCGGTTGTGCCGCAGGGCACCAAGCCGTGGCTGCCTTGATCGATTTGCCACTGCACGAATTCTTGAAAGGCCCCTTCGTCCACGCCGCCATTCTTGAACGGCGTGATGAGGGCGGGCATGGAGCCCTTGAACATCGTTCCTGTCATGGTGTCTCCCCAAGCGGTTCGGGTTGGCCTGGCGCCACTATGGCGGCGGTTTCGCTTGGTCTCATTGAAGATAACCCTTGGTCTGAGGCCCGGCAAGACCAGGCGCGCCGGAGCCGATTGGGCGTATGTATATGGGAGACGTTTAAGGAATTCCCGCCGCGCGGCGTAATCTCCGGGAAACTTTCGCCCGATATGTTAGCGTGACGGGGGTTCACGATGATGACCGGCGGCATGAAGACAATTCGGATCCTGGGCGCGGCGGCGCTCGCCTGGCTGGCCGGCGGCCTGCCTGGCGGCCTGGCCCCGGCCATGGCCGCCACCGATAAAGGTGCGCCGGGCGTGCTTGCCACCGCGCCTCAACTCTCCGCCCGGGACAAGGAAATCTACGCGGAAGCGTTTCGCCTCGCCGAGGCCAGGCGCTTCGACGAGGCGCGCACCCTAGCCCGGTCCGCCGCCGACCCGCGCCTGGGCAAGGTCATCCTGTGGCTCGACTACACCACGCCGCGCGAGGAAGACCGGAAATTCCCGGACCTCGACCTGTTTCTCGCCGAGAACCCCGACTGGCCGGGCCGGGGCTCCCTGCGGCTCCACGCCGAGACGGTCATGCCGGAGGACCTGCCCGATATCGAAGTTCTGTCCTGGTTCGAAGGCCATGCGGCGCTCACCGTAGAGGGGGCGGCCCGCCACGCCGGGGCCTTGATGCGCGCGGACCGGCGGGAGCTGGCGATCGAGGTCGTGCGCGCGGCCTGGGTAGAACGAACCTTCGCCCGCGGCGAGGCGCGCCCGTTCCTGAAACGCTTCGGCGGCTTCATCCGTGAAGAGGATCATCTCGCGCGCCTGGAGCGCCTGCTTTGGAACCGGTCCCATGGCGCCGCCCGTCGCCAGGCCCGGCGGCTGGGTAAGGGTTATGCCGCCTTGGCCGAGGCGCGTCTGAGCCTGGCCGGCAACCGGGCCGGGGTCGATTCGGCGATTCGCCGGGTTCCCGAAAATCTGCGCGGCGATCCCGGTCTGAGATACGAGCGGACGCGCTGGCGCCAACGCCGCCGCCGCTACGAGGATGTTATCGCCCTGCTCGATCCGCCGGCTCCCATGGCGCCGCGGGCGGAACGCTGGTGGCCTCTGCGCCACTGGGCCGTGCGTCAAGCGCTGGCCAAGGGCGATATCTCGGTCGCCTACCGCATTGCCAGCGGCCACGGCATGAGCGCGGGGATCGGTTTCGCCGAGGCTGAATGGCTGGCCGGTTGGGTCGCCCTGCGGTTTCTCGACCAGCCGCGAGAGGCCTACACCCATTTCACCCGTCTGCACGAAGGCGTGTCGTCCTCGGTCAGCTTGGGCCGGAGCGCGTTTTGGGCTGGCGAGGCCGCGCGCGAACTGGCCGGCGTTCCGGCGCGTCGCCAGGACACCCGGGAGGCACGGGGATTGTGGCGGTGGCGCGCACGGCAGTGGTATGCGAACGCGGCCACCCACGATACCAGCTTCTACGGTCTGCTCGCGAGCCACCGCCTGGGGCGCGGCCCCGCGATCGATTTGCATGCGCGCAGCAGGCCCAGCGCGCGGAGCCGCCAGACCTTCCATGAGCGCGAACTGGTCCAAGTCGTCCGTCTCTTGAGTGAAATCGGCGAAACAAAGCTGCTGGAGCGCTTCCTCGCGCGCCTCAAGTTCTTGGCCAAGACCGGCAAGGACTACGCGCTGGTCGCCGAACTGGCCAGGACGCTAGACCGCCCCGATCTGGCCACCGGCGCCGCGCGGGCCGCCCGTGGCAAGGGCATCGTTCTCCCCGGCTTCCTGTTTCCCCGCATGGCACTGCCGCAGGCCGAGAGGCCCGAGACCGCCCTGCTTCTCGCCTTGATCCGGCAGGAAAGCGGCTTTTATCCCCTGGCGGTCAGCCGTTCCGGGGCCCGGGGCCTGATGCAAATCATGCCGGCGACCGCCCGCCATGTCGCCAAGCGGATCAAGGTTTCCTACAGCCGGGATAAATTGCTGGGCGATGCGGATTACAATCTTCTGCTTGGGCGGAGCTACCTGTCGAGCCTGCTCGACCGCTATGACGGTTCCTACGTGCTGGCGCTCGCGGCCTACAACGCCGGGCCCACGCGGGCGGACCGCTGGATCGAGACCTTCGGCGATCCGCGCGATCCCGACGTCGATACGATCGACTGGATCGAGAGTATTTCCATTGACGAAACCCGCAACTACGTCCAACGCATTCTCGAAAGCCTGATAGCCTACCGTCAGCTCCTGGGCACCGCGCCGCCCGGCGTGGCGGGCCTGCCGAAGTTGAGCCCTTTCGGGCCCGAGCAAAATTTGCACGTCTTCAACCAAAATCTTTCCTGTTGCATTTAAGGCCCGCGAAGGCTTCGTTTAGATAACTTCTTTCGCGACTTCAAAAAATGGAACCTGAAATGACCCACCCCGCCTTCGCCGATATTGGCGCCTGTGTTTTCGATGCCTATGGAACCTTGTTCGATGTGCACTCCGCTGTTGGCCGCGCCGGAAAGTCGCTGGGCGACAAGGCCGATAGCGTTTCCGCCCTGTGGCGGCAGAAACAACTCGAATACACCTGGCTTCGCAGCCTGATGGGCGCGCATGCCGATTTCTGGCAAGTGACGGGAGAGGGACTGACCTACGCGCTGGCATCGCACGGTGTGGACGATAGCGACCTGCACGCGCGGCTCATGAACCAATACATGGGGCTGGACGCCTATCCCGATGTCGCGGACTGCCTGGGCCGCTTGCGCGGCGGCGGCAAGAAAACCGCGATCCTATCCAACGGCACCCCGAAAATGCTGCAAGCAGCCATCGAATCGGCCAAGCTCGGCGAACAGCTCGACCATGCTTTTTCAATCGAAGACGTGGGTATCTACAAACCCGATAGCCGCGTCTATCAGCTCGCCGTCGATCGCTTGGGGATAGAGAGAGATCGAATCTGCTTCGTTTCCACCAACGCCTGGGACGCCAGCGCCGCCGCCAATTTCGGCTTTCACGTCGCCTGGATGAATCGCTTTGGGAAAGAGCCGGAGCGCCTGCCGGGCGAACTGTCGGCGGTCATATCGTCGCTGGAGGACCTGCCGGGGCTTCTGGGCCTTTGAGCGCATGACCCAGGCCGTGGGGTTCCAGGAACGCCATTACCATGCCCAGGACGGCTGCCGCCTTTATTATCGGGATTACGGCGATCCCCTGAGCGCGCCGGCGCCCTTGCTGTGCCTAAGCGGCCTGACCCGCAATGCCAAGGATTTCGATGTCCTGGCCCGGCGCCTGGCCGGGCGTCGCCGGGTCGTCTGCCCGGATTACCGGGGCCGGGGCCAATCGGACACCGATCCCGACTGGCGCAAATACGCACCGAAAGAAACCTTGGGCGACGTGCGCCACTTGATGATCGCCGCCGGCCTGCACCGGGCCGTGATCTGCGGCGTCTCTTTCGGCGGCTTGCTCGCCATGGCCTTGAGCGTCGTCGCGCCCACGGCTTTGGCGGGAGTGATTCTCAACGATGTCGGGCCGGACCTGAACCCCTCCGGCACCGAACGGATACTGGACTATCTTAGCCGCGACCATCCGCAAGCGGATTGGGAAACCGCGACCGCCACCATGCGCCAGACTTTCCCATACCTGTCCTATAAGACCGATGAGGACTGGCGGCGCTTCACGGAGGCAAGCTTTCGCGAGGGCGCGGACGGTCAGTTGCACGTCGATTACGACGTTAATCTCGTACGGCCCTTGCGCGAAACCCATGAACAGGAGGATATTTGGCGCCTCTTCGCGGCCCTGCGCCGGATTCCGGTCCTGCTCATAAGGGGCGGCAAGTCGGACGTGCTGAGCGAGGAGACAGTCGAAAAAATGGTCCGGGTCAAACCCGACCTCGCATACTTGTCCCTGGCCGGGGTTGGCCACGCACCGTCCATGAACGAACCTGAATCGGAGCGCGCGATCGATGAATTCCTCCGGCGTATCGACGACTGAAGAGCCGCTGCCGGCACCTCCCGGTTTTCCCGACATCGTCGCGGCCGCGGATCGCCTGGCCGGCAAGGCGGTTGTGACGCCCCTTCTGGAATCGCAGGCGCTTAATGCGCGGGCCGGCGGGCGGATCCTGATAAAACCCGAAGTCCTGCAGCGGACCGGATCCTTCAAGTTTCGCGGCGCTTACAATCGGATCGGCCAGATCCCGCCGGCGCAACGGGCCGCCGGTGTGGTTTCCTATTCCTCGGGGAATCACGCGCAGGGGGTCGCGGCGGCGGCGGCGCTGTTAGATATTCCCGCGACCATCGTCATGCCGGCCGACGCCCCGGCGATCAAGATCGCCAACACCCGCGGCTATGGCGCGACGGTAGAGCTTTATGAGCGCGCCAGCGAATCGCGCGAAGCCCGCGCCGAGGTCATCGCGGCCGAACTAGGCGCCACGATCGTGCGCCCTTACGACGATCCGGGAATCATAGCCGGGCAAGGCACCTGCGGCTTGGAGATCGCCAACCAAGCGAAACAACTGGGCGCGCGGCTGGATGCATTGCTGGTGTGTTGCGGCGGCGGCGGTTTGACATCGGGCTGCGCGATTGTTTTCGCCGAGATGTCTCCGCGCACGAAAGTCTACGCCGTGGAGCCGGAGGGTTTCGACGATACCCGGCGTTCGCTCGAAAGCGGGGAAAGGGTTTCCAATGCGCCCGGACACGACTCGTTTTGCGACGCGCTTCTATCGCCGACGCCCGGCGCTCTCACCTTTTCCGTCAACCGACGGCTTCTGGCCGGCGGACTCGCGGTCAGCGACGCCGAAGTGGCGGCCGCCATGGCTTATGCTTTTTCGACCTTGAAGCTGGTGGTGGAACCCGGCGGTGCCGTGTCCCTCGCCGCCTTGCTGGCGGGCAAGATAGACGCGCGGGGCAGGACGCTCGCGCTTACATTAAGCGGCGGCAACGTGGACCCGGAAACTCACGCCAGGGCAGTCGCTACTGGGTCGGCCTAAGCCCGGTAGCCGCTGTAGTTTTGCGAAGAGCCGGCGCTTGAACCGGAGGCGCCCGGCGTGGCCGTGCCGGAGGGCGTGGAACCGCTACCCGCCGCCGGCTTATCGCCAGCTTGAGACTCGACCGTGGCGACCGGCTTTTCAAGGCGGGTTAATCTGCCGCTAACCGAGGCCCCGGCCTCCATGGCGATCGACTGGTGGCCGATGTCGCCATCGACGCGCGCGCCTTTCGCCAAGGTCACCTCGTTGGCCTTGATCTCACCCGATACGGTCCCGTAAACGCGAACGGTATTGGCCAGGATCGCGCCCTGCACAAGGGCCCCTTGGCCGACCGTCACCAGGCGGCTGGTGATATCGCCTTCGACGGTGCCGTCGATTTGCAAATCGCCAGCGCTCGCCAAGTTTCCCGTGATCTTGAGATCGGCGCTAATGATCGAGGGGGCCGCGGGGGTCGCGGCGCGGGCCGAAGTCCCCGATCCGGCCTGTGAACCAGTAGAGGAAGACTTGTTACCCTTTGAAAACATGATTGCCCGCCTTTAGGAATTTCATGGGATTCTGCGCTCTTCCCTTATAGCGCACCTCGTAGTGAACGTGGGGTCCCGTGCTGCGCCCGGAGCTGCCAACCAAGCCAATCTTTTCGCGATTTTCCACTTCCTGGCCGACCTTGACCAGGATCTTACGCAGATGAGCGTAGCGCGTGCGAATGCCATAACCGTGATCGACTTCGATGGTACGGCCAAAGCGCCCGCGCCAACCGGCGTAAACGACCTTACCGGGCGCTGTCACATATACCGGGGTTCTCAAGGGCGCGGCCAAATCGGTGCCCGAATGCCTGGCCTTGCGACCGTTGACGGGGTCCCGCCGTTTGCCGTAGCTGCTGCTGACGCGATACTGACTAAGAGGCATGGTCAGGGGCAGGCTGCGCACGATATCCTGGAGCGCGGTCCAGCGGCCGATCTGGTGGTCGAGCGTGGTTACGGTGGCCTCAAGTTGAAAGCTGGGCTCGAACGCCGCCGGGTCGTTCCCGGCCGGGACGAAGGGACCGCCCTTGCCCAAGGCAACGCCGGGAGAATTCTTCAACAAGGTATCGGCATCCAGGCCCGTCATCTCGACGGTCTTCTCGATCATATCCAGACTGAGTTGCGTTTGCTCGCTTAGACGGCCTATGACGCTTTGCCCGGCATCGCGCAGATCGACCAGGCGCTGTTCAAGCCCACCGACCCGCTGCTCGAGATAATCGCGCTGATCGTTCAACTCCGTGTTGGTGTTTGTGGCTTTCGCGAGCGCGGTGTCCAGGGCCGCGACGCGATTCTTTAGCTGTTCCTGGCGCACCGTTTCCCGCGCCTTTTCGCTCTGCAGCTCGGTGATTTGGTTTTCAAGCCGCGCCTTGGTATCGGCCAGCTTCGCTCTTTCGCTTTGCGTCAGGCCAAGCTGGTCGCTCAAATCGGCCATCTGGTTATCGATATCGCGCTTCGCGGTCACGGCCTGCGCCAATTCGCGCTCGACATCTCCAAGGCGCTGACTCAGGCGCTCGCGCGCCGCCGCCACTTCGTCCCGCTCGGCCCGGGACGCGTCGAACAGCGAACGCATCTTGGTGACCTGGGTCTGTAAGGAAATGTTGCGGCTGGCGATGTCGCGCAGATCGTTCTCGAAACTCCGCATCTTGGTGCGCAGCCCATCCCGGGCGACGACGACACGCGCCTGCTCGGTCCGCGATTCCTTGAGCCGGTCCTGCGCTTTCGCCAGTTCGCTGCGCCCTCCCGGGCTGCTTTCCAGGACCGAGAGCAGGTACTCCTGATTCTCTTCCAAATCCTGGGTAATGCGGGAGAACTGATCGTGATACTCACCGACCTCGGACAAGAGATCGAAGTAAGCTAACTGTTGCCGCTCTATCTCCACATCCTTGGATGAAAGAACGTAACGCTGGACCACGAAACTGCCGCTAGAAAACAGGACCCAGCCAATGGCCAGCACACTTGCCACCGCCACGAAGCGTTGGGCGCGCACGGTAATCGGGAAATGGTGGAAACGATCGCCAGAACGGAAGAAGACCTCTCGGGGGACGAAAGCATCCTCGAGAGCCTTGCGAAACGATTGCCATAGTTTTCCGAGCTTCAACCGACTTCCCCCTCTTAAAACCGCGGACTCTAGAGGAAGAGCATAGCGGCCGGCCGTTAACTGAAATTCATCGGTGGCGCTGTCGCGTCACCCTCTTCTTGGCTAAGTTTCCCCTCCCAGCCCCTGGTTCCTCGGGCCCCGGTCAACACGCCGCGGACCGCAATTCCACATCCCCGTGGGCAAAAACCTAGCGGTAGCAATATACCTAGACAAGTCTTAACTGTTTCCAAAGGATGTCGGGGCAGGTTACATTCGTCTCGAAATGACTCTCTTTTTTCGCATATATATCAGTTAGTTATAATTACTCTCTCAATTCATGCCACAATATTAGCCCAGGAACTGCGGGTACTTAGTCCAGGACCGTCAATAGGGCGCGCATGGCCAATTCCGACTCCGGCGCGCGCATGATTTCTCCCATGACCGCCACCCCCGCCGCGCCGGCATCGAGGCACGGGCGGGCGGTCCGGGCGCCGATCCCACCCAGGGCGATCACCGGAAGCGACAGATGCCGCCGGGCGGCGCGCAAGCCATCCAGGCCCAAGGCCGGGCCGTATCCCGGTTTGCTCGCGCTTTCGAAAATAGGGCTCAGGGTCACATAGTCGGCGCCGTGCTCCTGCGCTTTCCGGGCTTCAGCGAGGCTGTGGGCCGAGACGCCGATCAAGCGGCCGCTCCCCAGGACACGCCGGGCCGCCGCCGGGTCGCCCCCGGCCGGAAGATGGACACCCGCCGCTCCCGCCTCCTTGGCGGCGGTGACATCGGCGCTGACCATGACCGAAGCGCCCCGGGAGCCGCCCAGATCGATCAAGCGGCGCAGGAGGATAAGCCGCTCGGCGGCGGGCATGTCCTTCTCGCGCAGCAGGATCCAGCGGCATCCAGCCTCCAGCGCGCCCGCGGCCACTGTTTCGACGGGGACCTTAGCCTGTATCCTGTCCGTGATGAGCAGGACCGGCGGCCGTGGCAGGAAGTTCAAGTGCCTATGAGGCCAAGCTGCGGACTTGATGCCTCGGCATAGGAGCGCTTGGGAATGCGGCCCGCGCGCCGGGCCTGATATCCGCCCTCGACCGCGTGGCGCATGGCCCCCGCCATGCGCACGGGATCGCGCGATTTGGCGACCGCCGTGTTGAGGAGCACCGCCGAACATCCAAGCTCCATGGCCAGCGCCGCATCGGACGCGGTGCCGACCCCGGCATCCAGGATCACCGGAACCGGACTGCGGGCGCAGATCAGGGAGATATTGTAGGGATTGCAGATCCCCATGCCGGACCCTATGGGCGCGCCGAGCGGCATGACGGCGGCACAGCCGGCATCGATCAATTTCTGGCACACGATCGGATCGTCGCCGCAATATGGCATCACCACGAAGCCGTCGGCCACCAGTTCCTCCGCCGCCCGGACCAGTTGCTCGCCGTCGGGGTACAGGGTCTCGCGGTCGCCGATCAACTCCAGCTTGACCCAATTGGTTTGCAGCGCCTCGCGTGCCAGTTGCGCGGTCAGGACCGCGTCGCGCTGGGTCTCGCACCCGGCCGTGTTGGGCAGAAGATGGTACTTTCCCTCCAGCAGATCGACCATGCTTTCGGCATAGCCTTCAAGGCTGATCCGGCGCACGGAAACGGTCACGATCTCCGGCGCGCCGGCTTCGAGCGCATCGAGCATGACCTGCCGATTGGGATACCCGGAGGTTCCCAGGAGCAAGCGCGAGGTGAATTTTTTATCCGCGATGATCAGGCTGTCCGACATAGCTGTATGCCCCCTAGCTTCTAGCCGCCGGCGAAGAGTTTCACGATTTCAAGCGAATCGCCGTCCTTCAAGGCAACCCTGTCCCAGTCCGCCCGGCGCACGACCGCGCCGTTGAGCGCCAAGGCCAAGCCGCGCGCGTCAGGATCGATTTCCAGATCCCGTAACAGATCGCTCAGACCGCCCGCCGTCAGCGCGCGAACCTCGCCGTTCACGCGAATTGCCGCGGGCGCCTGCCGTGCCATGCTCATACGGCATCCGCGAGTTTGCCACGTGCGAAACGATCCGGCCCAAAGTCCCGGGCTTCCGGCATGATCTCGCCGCTTAGCAGCAGCCGCGCGATGGCGTCGGCGGTGACCGGCGCCAGCAGGATACCGTTGCGGTGATGTCCGGTGGCCAGGATCAAGCCCTCGACCGCGCTGGCGCCCAGGATCGGCGCGTCGTCCCGGCTGGTGGGCCGGAACCCGACGCAGGTCTCCAGGATCGGCAACTCCTCGATGGCCGGCAAGGGCCGCCATGCCGCATCCAGCAACTCGTAAACGCCGCCGGCGGTCAGGGTCTCGTCGAAACCCTTTTCCTCGACCGTGGCGCCAACCAGCAGGCGCCCGTCGCGGCGCGGGACCAGATAGATCTTCGGCGCCCACAAAACATGGGTCAGGAGCGGCGCCTGGGGGTCCATGCCCAGGGTCAGGACCTGGCCCTTGACCGGACGCACCGGCGCGCGCGCCGCCTCCGGGACCCAGGAAAGTTCCCCGGTCCAGGGCCCGGCCGCCAGCACCACGGCTTCTGCGCCGTGACGTTCCTCCCCAACCCAGACACCGCGCACGCGGCCGGCCTCCATATCCAGGCCGGTCACCTCGCGGTTCTCATGCAAGATACCGCCGGCCCGCAGGAAGGCGGCTTTCAGGGCCATCGCGAGCTGCCGGTTATCGACTTGATGGTCGGCGGCACTGAATACCGCGCCCGCGATGCCGGCGCGCAAGTGCGGCTCCAAGCGCCGGGCCTCGGCTCCGGTCAGCCATTGCAAATCGAGGCCGAGGCCGAGCTGGAATTCGTAGGTGAAACGGAGTTGTTCGGCGTCGTCGCGGGTCGGGGCAACAGACAATATGCCCTCGTCGCGGTAACCGAGGTCGATGCCGGAGGCGGCCTCCAACTCCCGCACAAAGCCGGGCCAGAGCCGTCGCGCCGTCAGGTTCAGGGCCAGGAGCGCTTGTTCTCCCGGTTCCGCCTCGACCCCGGACGCCAGCATCCCGGCCGAGGCCCAGGTCGCGCCCCGCCCGGCCTCGCCCTTGTCGAAGACTTCGACTGTCCGGCCGGCCTGCACCAGCCGCCAGGCGATGCCCAGCCCGCAAACTCCGGCGCCGACAATGGCGATGCTGGAGGACTTACTTTGGTTGTTGCTTGTCTGGTCCGTCATGGCGCGGCTCCCTTCGCTGGCATAACCCAGATCAGGTTCGATGGGTATGTTCTCAGCCGGCGCTTGGCGCGCCGGCACCCCAGCTCAATCCTTAAAGGCAGTATACGACATTCCTGGTACAAGTTGCTAGAGTTTGCTGCCGATACAAAAACGGCGGCCCAGGGGACCGCCGTTTTTTCCGTCAGGTTAGAGCGCGGCGATCAGGCCGCCCGCCTGCTCCGCCGCGAGGCGGCCGGCGGTCCGTCCGATTTGGCCCCCGATGAGCGCGGCCGGCCGCGCTTATGCCAGGGCTTGCCGCCCTGGGGCTTCTTGGCCTTGGGCTTGTCGCTATCGAAAGACGATACGCTGGGCCCATCCCCGATCACCGTCAGCTTGCGCTTGATCAGGTTTTCGATACCGCGCAGGTAGCTGCGCTCGGCCGGGTCGCAGAACGACAAGGCCACCCCGTTCGCGCCGGCCCGCGCCGTGCGCCCGATGCGATGGACATAACTTTCCGACTCGTTGGGAAGCTCGAAGTTGATGACATGGCTGATGGCGTCCACGTCGATGCCCCGGGCGGCGATATCGGTCGCCACCAGAACCCGCACCTGGCCGTCGCGGAAGGCCTTGAGGGCGCGCTGGCGGGCGGCTTGGGATTTGTTGCCGTGGATCGCCTCGGTGGAAACGCCGGATCGCTCGAGCCGCTCGGCGACCTTGTTGGCGCGGTGCTTGGTGCGCGCGAACACGATCACCCGCGACAGCGCCGGGTCGTCCAGCAAGCTGGCCAGCAAGGCCCCCTTGGCGGCGGTGGCGACGTGGTAGACGTTCTGCTCGATACGCTCGATCGGCGTTGCCTGGGGCGTCACCTCGACCCGCACCGGATCGGTCAGAATCTCGCCCGAGAGACGCAGGACCTCGCGCGGCATGGTGGCGGAAAACAACAGAGATTGTCGAGCCTTGGGCATGGCCGCGAGGATCTTGCGAACGTCGCGCACGAAGCCCATGTCGAGCATCCGGTCGGCCTCGTCGAGAACCAGGAACTCAACCGACTCGAGCCCGAGCCGCCGCTGGTTCATGAGATCGAGCAGACGGCCCGGCGTGGCGATGACGATATCGACGCCACGATACAGGGCGGTCACCTGAGGTTTCTGACTGACGCCGCCGAAGATCACGGTCTGGCGCAGATGCATGAATTTGCCATAGGCGCGGAACTCGTCGCCGATCTGGATCGCCAGTTCGCGGGTCGGCGCCAGGATCAGGGCGCGCGGGCTGCGCGGCCTGGCTTTTTCACCCTTTTTGGAAAGCCCGTGGATAATGGGCAGCGCGAAGGCCGCCGTCTTGCCGGTGCCGGTCTGGGCGATGCCCAGCATATCCCGGCCGTCGAGAAGCGCGGGAATGGCCCGCGCCTGGATTGGCGTCGGGACGGCATAATTCTTGGCCGTCAAAGCACGTTGGATCGGCTCGGCAAGGCCGAGCTCCGAAAAACTACTAATAGTCACTTAGATATCCTTATGCGCCTAGGGACATGGGCGGCGTCCTCGACGCGGCCGGGCCCTGGCGTTTTACCCTGCCCCAGGCGCGGCCGAGGCGGGTATATTCTTGATTATTGTTCCCGGGAAATGGCGCCACCGGCCGGCGGCGCTTCGCGCAGTCGCGAGACAATCTAGAAGCCGTTACATGCCCCCTGGCACCCGATTTGTCAAGCAAATCGGTATTTTATGCCCAAGGGAGGGGTAAGAAAGAATTAACCATGGGTGGCCTGCCACCCGAAGCCGAAGGCGTAGGGTGGCGGAGAGGGTGGGATTCGAACCCACGAAGGAGTGTTAGCCCCTTACTCCCTTAGCAGGGGAGCGCCTTCAGCCGCTCGGCCACCTCTCCGGGAACGGGCGCGACAAGGGGAAGCGCCCGCGGCACTTCTAGCGGTCCCGGCGTGGGACTGTCAACGAAATGGCATGGGCGGCGCGGCGGCCCCTAGCCGCGCCGCCAATTGCCCAGCCACGCGCGAAGGGCCTGGTTAACCTCCGCCGGTTTTTCCAAGGGCGGCAGGTGGCCACAGCCCTCGATGACGATGAGGGTCGCGCTGTGAAGGCCGCGCAGCATTTCCTCGTGGCATTCGAGCGGCGTGCGCGCGTCCTCGCGCCCGCACAGGACCAAGGTCGTGCAGGCGATACGCGGCAAAACCGGTAAGCTGTCGGGCCGCGTCATGATGGCGTTTTGCTGGCGCACGAAGACATCGCGGCCGCAGCGCTCGGCCATGGCCATGATCTCGCCGGTTATGGCCTTATCGCCAAGCGCGTCTTCGTGCACCAGCATGGGCAGGAGCATGCGGGTGACGCCACGGAACTTGCCCTTTCGCGCCAGTTCGATCAGGCCGCGCCGGCGGCTCGTCTCCTCGTCGGTGTCCAAGCGCGCCTTGGTGTCCAGCAGGGCGAGCAAGGCGACGCGGTGCGGCGCCTGGCGCATGATTTCCAGCGCCACGTAGCCGCCCATGGACAATCCGGCCAAGGCAAAGCGCTCCGGCATGGCGGCCAGGACCGAGCGCGCCATCTCGGCGACATTGTCCTGGGTCGAGAAATCGCCGATCCGGCTGTCGGCGATGTCCGCCAAGGCCTCGCTCTGGGCCCGCCAAAACCCGGCGTCGAGCAATAACCCCGGCAGCAGGGCGAGCGGCACGCGCTGTGTCATTCAATTATTCCAGTCGCTATGGGAAAAGGCACCTACTTGATGTAGGGCAACAGGTGCCGGAAGTCTTGGGTTCCGGCGCGGCGCAGCCACTCGAACACAACCATCTCGGCGGTCACGATCGTCGCCCCCGCCCGCTCCAGCCGCCGCAGGGCGGCGCGGGCGTCGGCCGGGTCGCGCGATCCAACCGCATCGGCCACGGCAAACAGCGCGAGCCCGTCGCTCAAGATGTCGAGGCCGGTCTGCAGCACGCACACGTGGGCCTCGGTCCCCAGCAGCACCGCCTGGCCTCGGCCCAGCGCGCGCAGGCGTTCGCGGAATCCCGGCTCGGCAAGGGCGGAGAAAGCGATCTTCTCCAGCTTGCCCGCCTGGTGCGCGAGCCGGGCGATTTCCGGCAAGGTTCCACCCAGGCCCTTGGGGTACTGCTCGGTCAGGAGAACCGGGACGTCGAGGCGCGCGGCGGCCCGCAGCAGGAGAGACGCCTTGCGCAGCGCCGCGTCGCCCCCGGATATGGCGGGCGCCAGGCGTTCCTGCAAATCGACGGCGATAAGACAGGAGTCCGCCGCCTCGATCAGGAACTTGGGCATGATCGCATCCATTGCATCTCGCGAAATAAAACCAACAATAACCCCCAAATTAGGAACATTTTATTACGCGGCGGCCCTGGCGGGGAAAAATACACAGTTTATAAGGGGTTTTAAACGATAAGGACCGTTGACAACGGGCCGTGAACCATCAATTAAACTGCAGCCCATAGTTAGATTCTCAAAAACAAACGTCCGATAGATACAACATACATGAACTTCACTGATCTAGGACTTAGTCCTGAAGTCCTGAAGGCGGTGGATGAGGTCGGTTATTCCGAGCCCACCCCAATTCAGGCACAAGCCGTTCCCTTCGTCTTGATGGGGCGCGATATCCTCGGCTGCGCCCAGACCGGGACCGGCAAGACCGCGTCCTTCACGCTGCCCATGATCGACATCTTGTCCAGCGGCCGCGCCAAGGCGCGCATGCCGCGATCGTTGATCCTGGCGCCGACGCGCGAATTGGCGGCGCAGGTATCGCAAAACTTCGAGCAATACGGCAAATATAGCAAGCTCACCATGGCGCTTCTAACCGGCGGCACCTCCTTGGCCGAACAGGAGCGCAAGCTGGTTCGCGGCGTCGACGTCTTGATCGCGACGCCGGGGCGGCTTCTCGATCTATACGAGCGCGGCCGGATCCTTCTGGCCGACGTCAAGATCCTGGTGATCGACGAGGCCGACCGCATGTTGGACATGGGCTTCATTCCCGATGTCGAGCGGATCGTCGGCCTGCTGCCGAAGATTCGCCAAACCCTGTTTTTCTCCGCCACCATGCCACCCGAGGTCCGGCGCCTGTCCGACGCTTTCCTGATGAACCCGAAATCGATTTCGGTCGACCCGCCCAGCTCCGCCGCCGAAACCGTGAGTCAGGTCTTGGTCAAGATCAGAGGCGACCAGAAGGATAAAAGGGCGGTTCTGCGGACCTTGCTGAAATCCGAAGACATCGCCAGCGCGCTGATCTTTTGCAATCGCAAAAAGGATGTGGATATCGTCTACAAGTCGCTTAAGCGCCACGGCCTTTCGGTCGCGGCCCTGCATGGCGATATGTCCCAGCCGGCGCGGACCGAAACCCTGGCGACCTTCAAGGCCGGCGAGGTTCCCTTGCTGGTGTGCTCCGACGTGGCGGCGCGCGGGCTCGATATTCCGGCGGTGTCGCACGTCTTCAACTTCGACGTTCCGGTGCATGCCGAAGACTACATACACCGCATCGGCCGGACCGGACGCGCCGGGCGCAGCGGCAACGCCATAACCTTGGCGCTGGCCGAGGAAGCCAAGGGCCTGGACGCGGTCATCCAGATGCTCGGCAAGCAGATCGAAGAAATAAAAGTCGAGGGTGTCGAGCCTTGGAGCGAAGAAGACATCCCGGTGCGCGGGCGCGGCGGCCGTGGCCGTGGCCGTCCAAGCAGCGGCAAACCCACGAGTTCGCGCCCCCCCGCCAAAAAGGCCGCCCGCCCGGCACGCGCTAAGAAGGAGCGCGCGCCCCGTGAAGCGACGCCGGCGGAGCCAACCGTTCAGACCCCGCCCCCTTCCGAGACCCCCATCGAGTCAGTCGAGGAAGTGAAAGTCACGCCAGTAGCCCTTGACGGCCCCACGGGCGGCGCCGTCGTCAAGCCGAAGCCTGCCGCAGCGAAACCGCGGCGCCGGGCCAGCAAGAACAAGAACGGCACCGACACCAGCGCCGGCGAGGCCTCTTTCGGCGAGCATACCCCGGCCTTCATCCTGCGCCCGGTCAAGGTCGCTTAATACAGTCAGATTGATTAGGAAGGAACGCCCCTTCGGGGGCGTTTTCGTTTTCGCTCACTTGCTTTGAAGCGATGGGCGCCCAGTGCGGCGCCCCTGTATCAAGGGTCTCCGATAACGCCCGATAGAGATCCTTGGTATCACACCACCTTGCGTACTTCGGCGAGAAAGGCGTCAATATCGCCCTTCAGCCCGGCCGAGTGTTCGGACATGTTGGATGCGGCAACAAGCACCTGGTCGGCGGACTGGCCAGCCCGCCCCGCCGCCTCGGTCACATCCTGAATGCTAGAGGCGACTTCGGCCGTACCTTCCGCGACCTTGCCGATGTTCGTTGCGATCTCTTGTGTCGCGGCGTTTTGTTCCTCAACCGCCGCGGCGATCGTGCTTGCGAACTCCTCGACCTCGCCCATGGTGTTCCCAACTTTTGTCGTCCTCTCCATTGCCGCCGAAACCGCCGTCTGGATTTGGGTGACTTGATCCGTGATCTCCTGGGTGGCCTGTGCGGTCTGCGAAGCCAGGTCCTTGACCTCGTGGGCCACGACCGCGAATCCCTTTCCCGCCTCACCCGCGCGGCTCGCCTCGATCGTCGCGTTAAGCGCAAGCAAGTTGGTTTTCTTGGCAATTGCGGAGATCATGGCGACGACCTCGCTGATCCGCTCTCCCGCCGTGGCCAGCTCGCTCACAGCCTGTACGGCGGCTTCTGTTTCTTTCCCGGCGGCGGCGGTCTTGGTGCTCGAGGCACTGGTATTGGCACCGATCTCGTGACTGGAGGCGGTCAGTTCCTCGGTCGCCGAGGCAACGGCCCCGACATTACCGGACGCGGTCTCGGCCACGGTGGCCACGGAGGCCGCCTGGCCGCTGGTTGTCTCTGCCTCGGCGCGCATGCTTTCGGCGGTCGCGCGCATAGCCTCCGCCTCTTCCGTGAAGCTATTGACGACCTCGTGCACCTTGCCCTCGAAGTCCGCGACGACGACACCGAAAGTCTCCACCTTGCCCCGGATAGCATCGGTCGCCGTGTTGATACGCCGCGCGCTATTCAGGAATTGGCCTTGCAGGCCAACTTCCAGAATCTTGCGGTAATACTTGTTGCGGCTGACGCAATCCATCGAGGCCGCGGCCTCGCGCGTGAAGGCGTCGACCCGGTCAATCATATCGTTAATCGCCGAAGCGAGAGCGCGCGGCGCGCCATCGGCTTTCAATCCGGTGATCCGGGCCTCGAAATCGCCCGCCGCGACCGCCCGGCATACAGCGGTAAGCTGGGGCAGTACGGTATCCTCAAGCGATCCGGGCGCGACCGGCTCGGATCCTTCAGAGGCCGAGAACGAATTCATCGTAGGTTTTTCCCTCTTTTTCCAACAACCCAAGAACCATGGCGGTGGACGCTTCCAGGCCCGCCTTGCGGTCCCCCTGGCGCCCCTCTTCCTCAAGCAATGAGCGGTAGAGCGGCACGATCGCGTCGGTGACAATCCTGGGGTCTGGAACCCTTCTGTTGGAGTGATAGGCAACAATCCGCCCGCTCTCGTCGAAGCTCGGCGTGACATGGGCGAAGACCCAATAGTGGTCTCCATTAGCCGCGAGGTTGATCACGTAGGCGAAGATCTCCTGCCCAGCCGAAATCGTGTCCCACAGCAGTTTGAAGACGCAGCGGGGCATATCCGGGTGGCGGATGATACTGTGCGGGGCCCCCAGCAGCTCGGCCTCGCTCAAGTCGGCCAGGCGCTGAAAGACCTCGTTGGCATAGGTGATCTTGCCGCTGACGTCGGTCTTGCTGACGATTAGCTCATGCTTTTCGAAGAAGCGCTCCCGCCCGCTCAGCTTCACGCTCCGAGTCAATTTTCGGGCCAGGGCGCCGGCTCCAGAGCCGGCGGGGTCTAATTGGGCGGCCTGAGTAGCTGTCATTTAGCAAACTCCTAATAATCTCTATAATTGTATTGTTTTAATTAAAACACTCATAACGTGCTTTTCTTACCTATTGATCTAGGGCCTGTGGACAATAAGGATGCCGCCAAGGCGGGATCCTTATTGTCCACAGGCCCTAGTGTCAGGAGACCCGGGCCGCGCCAAAGAGGCATGGGCACACCTTCACGATCATCGCCTTCAAAGCCTTCTCCTGAAGGCGGGGCTCTTAATCACCTCTTGGTTGCCGGGTGTGGCGCCTGGCGGCCGCTTGCGCTAGGATCGCTCCAGCCTCGGGAATATCCTATTTTAAGAAGTTAAGGCAGGGAGAGAAGACTATGAAATCGCGCATTTTAACACTTGCGGCACTGGGTACCCTTTTGGCCATACCCGCCCTCGCGGCGGAGCCGGTCAAGATCGGCATGATCACCACGCTTTCAGGCGGCGGCAGCGCCCTGGGCATCGGGATCCGCGATGGCTTTAAGCTCGCGCTCGACCAGGAGGGCGGCAAGCTCGGCGGTCACGCGGTCGAGTTGATCGTCGAGGATGACGGCCGCAAGCCGGAAAAGGCGGTCGAGTTGGCCAAGCGCATGCTGGACCGCGATAAGGCCGATATCCTGACCGGCATCGTGTGGTCGAACCTGGCTATCGCGGTGGTCCCCAAGGTCACGCGCGCGGGCGCTTTCTACATCAGCCCCAACGCCGGGCCGTCCCTGCTCGCCGGCAAGGGCTGCGACGCCAACTACTTCAACGTCGCCTGGCAGAACGACAATCTGCACGAGGCGGTCGGCCAGTACGTCAACGATAAGGGCTTCAAGAACGTCTACATCATGGCCCCCAACTATCCCGCCGGTAAGGATGCGCTGAAGGGCTTCAAGCGCTTCTACATCGGCCCCGTCGCGGGCGAGGTTTACACCAAGCTGGGGCAAAAGGATTACGCCGCCGAGATCGCGGCCCTGCGCGACGCCAAGCCGGACGCGGTGTTCTTTTTCCTGCCCGGCGGCATGGGCATCAGCTTCCTGAAGCAGTACGACCAGGCCGGCCTGACCGGCCAGATCCCGGTCTTCGGCCCCGCCTTCTCCTTCGACCAGACGATCCTGGGCGCGGTCGGCGACGCGGCGCTGGGGGTCATCAACTCCTCGCAATGGAACAAGGATATCGGCAACGCCGCCAACAAGACCTTCGTCGCCGATTTCCAGAAGGCCTATGGCCGCCTGCCCTCGCTCTACGCCAGCCAAGGCTACGACGCGGCGCGCCTGATCGGTGGCGCGCTCAAGGCGACCGGCGGCGACGCCAGCGACAAGAACGCCTTTCGCGCCGCCCTCAAGGCGGCCAAGTTCGATTCCGTGCGCGGGGCTTTCCGCTTCGGCCCGAACAACCACCCGATCCAGGACATCTACGTCCGCCAGGTGGTCAAGGAAGGCGGCACCCTAACCAACAAAATCGTCGCCACCGCGTTCAAGGATCATCAGGACGCCTACGCCGCCGATTGCAAGATGTAGGGGACGAGGCGGGCGCCGGATTGAGTTGTTGTACGATATCGAATAACTTAATCGGGAAGCTCGCCTGACTTGTCATGCCGGACCGGCATGAAAATAATGCAGGCCAAGGGAGAGGAGCGACGAAACGCCCTAAATCTCAACCAGGGCGATACGGCAGGGAGGTTTAGGATTATGCACAATCGCATTATTGCTTCGGCGCTCTTGTTGAGCCTCGCGCTCGCCATGCCGGCCTTGGCGGATAGCCACGGCAATCAACCCAATCAACCGCAGTCCAGCGGGAGCGGCGGCTCCTCCCTTGGCGACTATTTCTCTTCGGGAACCAAAGCCACGGTAACCGAGGGGCAAAACTCGCAAGACATAAACGCGGCCCGCATGGAAGCCTACGATGGGCCGAAAGCGAGAATCGCGATTACCCGCTTCACGGACAAAACCCACTCAGGATGGTGGTCGGGATCGATCGGCGACGGCATGGCCGACCAGCTTGCCACGGCCCTGTTCAATTCGAACCGCTTCATAGTGCTCGAGCGCCAAGCGCTTGACGACGTTCTCTACGAGCAGGACTTGGGCGCGAGCGGGCGCATCAAGCAGGAAACGGCCGCGCAAATCGGCGAGATCGAAGGCGCGGAACTGCTGGTGGTCGGCGCGGTCACCGAGTTCGAGGGCAATGCCGGAGGCACGCAAGGCGGACTATCGGGCATCGTCGGAGGAACCTTCGGCGCCATCCTTGGCGGGATCGCCGGGGGTGTGCGCAAGGCGCACATGGCCATCGACGTGCGCGTCATCGACGCCAAGACATCGCGTATCCTGGCGGCGACTTCGGTCGAAGGCGAAGCCAGCGATGTCAATATGAGCGGCGCCCTGGGCGGTGCTTTCGGCGGCGGGGCCTTGGGCGGCGCCCTCGGCGGATGGAAAAATACCCCGATTGAGAAGGCGCTTAGAATCTGCATCCACAAAGCGGTCGAATTCATCTCCTCCAAGACGCCGCCGGTATTCTATCGTCATGGCGCGGTGCCGGCACAGACGGTCTCGGTTCAGCCCGCCCAACCGGCGCAAACACGCGCCCCCGCGCCGCGCTACAAGATGGGCGCCGTGGTACGGGTCAGCTCCAAGAAACTCAATATGCGCGCCGGGCCCAACCAATCGAACGCCGTCGTGCGCAGCCTCGGGCAGGATACGCCTTTGCTGGTCGAGGAACAGAACGGCGACTGGATCCGGGTCAAGAGCGAAGGTGGGGATAATGGCTGGGTCGCGGCCTGGTTGACCTACGAAGACACTAAGTTATCGCCCGAAGCCTTCCAGAACCGCGCGCAGGCCGTGCCCGCCGTCGCCACCGAAACATCGGCCCCCGCCGCCGCGCCGGTAAGCGCGGCCCCCAAGACCGAGGACGACCCGATCGGGCGCTTGAAAAAACTCAAGGCGTTGTACCAGGCCGAGCTTATCTCCGAAGAAGAGTACAAGGCGAAGAAGCAGGAAATACTGGATAAGCTGTAACCGGTTCCGGAGATACGACACTGAATGCCCGCGCAAGCCGGGTGGAGCGCCCTCAAGGCGGCCAAACTCGATTCCTTGCGCGGGGTTTTCCGATTCGGCAACAACAAGACCCCGATCCAGAACGCCTACGCCGCCGATTGCAAGATCTAGGGTGTTGTGGGGCGCTGGGTAAGTATATCCAGCACCCTCGCGGTGGATTAAATGCTTGCGTGTTCCGGTCCACCTTCGATTCCGTCGCCGGACTTGACCCGGTGATCCACGGTGCGGCGGCGGGTTACGAGATTGCGCGCAATCTTAAAATTCCACGCGTAAATTGACCCACGTCAATGACTTTCATCCAGTGCGTATCGTAGCGCTGCGAACGCTATCGCCAATCATTCAACGCAAAGAGGGTAGTGACAGGAAGACGGTCGCCGCCAAGACCTTGTGTGTTGATGATATAACAAGAAAATCCAAAGCTTAGAATTCTGAATCAAAGTGGCAGTATGAGGATTCCTTTCCACGAAAAGGAGGAAGTCACATGATAGGCCGATCAGTTTGGTTCGTGATGTTGATTAGTGCCGCGGCTCTAATTACTGGATGCAATCGAATACTCTATGTGACGGACGATGGAGGTGTCAGAAAAATTCACCAGATGAATTCGGGCGGGAGTAACCAGGAACTTGTTTCACCCGCGAACGCAACGGTTTACACATTTCCCGACGTTTCGCCCGACGGTGCGAAGGTGGCCTACACCGACGGACAGCAAATATTTATCAGCAACCTTGGCGACATCGGCGGCAACTCTCAAATACAGTTGTCCACCGGGCCTGGAAAAAAAACGTGGCTGCGCTGGGCGCCCAGCCAGTTGGTGATCGGATACAACCGGTTTTCGCCGGCAAATCAGGGGAGCGTCAGGCTGTCCGCGACAAGCGGGGTCAATTTCCTGCAAGCGACGTTCCCCACCGGTTCAGAGTCCGACAACGGCGGACTGGACTTCTATCTTGGGTCCAACGGCGTCCAGAACCTTATCTACAGCCGCGACGGCCGCCTATACACGATGTTCTTCAATGGCACGCAGCCGGCGACAGCGATAACAAATCCTAGCGGCACTTCACGGCATACGATACCGGTCGTCTCACACGATAATGACCTCGTGGCGTATAGATTTTCCACGCAACTAGCCGCTTCCGGGACCATCGATGCCATTCATGTTTTAGAAACAGACACGTGGGTATCGAGACACTCAATCGTGCTGCCGTCGACGCACATCAAGCCAGGGTCGATTTCCGCCATCGACTTTTCATGCAACGATCAACGTCTATTCGTCGCGGCCGAGGCGGCGTCCGGCACTGGCAGCCGGCGCGAGATCTTCTCTGTCAAATTCGATGGAACCGGCCTGAATCAGCTAACGAGCAACGCGGTTTACGATTCGCAGCCAGCGGCAATACCATCGCCGTGTTATTGACCGAGCGCGCGTTAAACGAGCGTATAAGCTCTCGTACGCCGCAAGGGTCCGCCGCGAAAATCTGCGAAATATGAGGGAAGCTTGATGTGAATCATGGCGGAATCCGGCGCCATGCCCTAGTCGAACCCAGGGGTGGATTTCTAGATGGAGGCAGCCATGGAATTCCATGTCTTTCAGTGCAAAATCGACCGCGACTATTTCATCGTCACCGATGAAAAACATGTCGATTCGGTCTTGAATCGCAATGTTTGCGTGACACAGGGCGATGAGCTTATCAAAGTCGGCGTCTATGGCGAGATGGGCATCGAGCGCGTCGCCTTCGACGAGGGCTTGGCCAAGCGGTCCATCGATTCTCAAGGGTTCTACCGGTTCGAGGCCAAGAGCTTCGACCCCGTGGCGGAGCGGCCACTGGCGATGCCCTAAGATTCGGCGCGGCGCCCTGGGTTCCTAACCGTGGCGCGCGTCCCCCGCGATCCAGGGGCGCGTGCGATTGGGCCAGTGGGCGTGTGATTATCGCGTGGCGTATGGAGTTAGCGCGGCCGCCGCGAGGGCGGCGCGGCGTGTTTGCTTGACCTTCTCCCATTTTCCTCAGCCTTTCCGTTGCGTGGACCGGGCCGGTCGCTAGACTTGGGCCGGTTTGGCGCGGACCGGTGGTCGCGCCGATGAAATCGCCCTCTCCCACTGGGAGAGGGAGGGCCCCGCGTAGCGGGAGGGTGAGGGGAACTTGGCCGACGTAGCTGAAAATTTGGGTATTTTCTCCCGCATCCCGCGCGTGGGGGCGCCAACCAAGACCCCTTCCGGCCGCACCGTTTAAGGCCGGATCCTTCATGCTCCTCCTCGAACAGGTTCTGAACGGGTTGCAACTCGGCGTCATGCTGTTCCTGCTGGCGGCCGGGCTGACGCTGGTTTTGGGGATCATGAACCTGGTCAATCTGGCCCATGGGTCGCTCTACATGGTCGGCGCCTTCATCGCGGCGAGCGCGGCGCAGTGGACGGATTCCTTCCTGCTCGGCCTTTTGATCGCCCTGCCCGCGACGGCGCTGGTCGGGATCGCGGTCGAGATTATCGCCCTGCGCCAACTCTATGACCGCGATCACCTGGATCAAGTCTTGGCGACCTTCGGGCTGATCCTGTTCTTCAACGAGGCGGTGGCCATGATCTGGGGCCCGCGCGCCCTGTTCATCGATCCGCCCTCCTGGCTGTCTGGCGCCGTCGAAATTCTGCCCGGCGCCCCCTACCCGGCGTTTCGTTTGGCGATCCTAGCCGTCGGCTTGGCCGTCGCCGGTTTTCTGTATTGGCTGGTCGCGCGCACGCGCCTGGGCATGTTGATCCGCGCCGGGGCCTCGAACCGCGAGATGGTCGGAGCCTTGGGCGTCGATATCAAGCGCCTCTACACCCTGGTTTTCGGGCTGGGCGCCATGTTGGCGGCGCTCGCCGGGGTCATGGCCGGGCCCATCTACGCGGTCGAGGCCGGCATGGGCGAGCAGATCCTTATCCCCGCCTTCGTGGTCGTGGTCATCGGCGGCATCGGGTCGATCCGCGGCGCCCTGGTCGGGGCGATCCTGGTCGGCACCGCCGATACCCTGGGCCGCGCCTTCCTGCCCGGTATCTTCGGCGCCATCATGGGCCCGGCGGCGGCCAGCGGCGTCGGCGCCGCCCTCGCCTCCATGGCGATCTATATCCTCATGGCCGCGGTCCTGGTGTGGCGCCCGCGCGGACTGTTCCCCGCCCATGGGTGAGGAACTTGGCCGAATGATCGAATGTCCCCTTACTCTCTCGTTGGGAAATTTCCGAGATCCGGGCTTATCCTCGCCCTTCGACAGGCTCAGGATGAGGACAAGCCCTTGCCGTAGCGCCCTCATCCTGAGCCAGTCGAAGGACGAGGGCGCGCCCCGCTCTACGCTCGCAAAGGCCCCCTTTCTGGAGCGGGGAAAGTGACTCCACGGCAAGCAATTCTATTCGGCGGTCTCGCCTTCGCGCTTGCCTTGCCGGTGCTGGCCGGGGCCTTGGGTCTGGACTACGCGGTCGGAATCGCGACCCGGATTCTGATTTTGGCGCTGGCCGGGATCGGACTGAATCTCATCCTGGGTTACGGCGGCATGGTCAGCTTCGGCCACGCCGCTTTTTTCGGCCTCGGCGCCTATGTGGTGGCGATCCTGAGCCATCATGAGACGATGAGCGAGCCGCTCATGACCTGGCCCTTTGAGATTGGCGGCACGGACGCGGCGATCCTGGCGTGGCCGGCGGCCATGCTGGCCTGCGCCCTGGCGGCGCTGGTCATGGGCGCGATCAGCCTGCGCACCGGCGGCCTTTATTTCATCATGATCACCCTGGCCTTCGCGCAAATGCTGTTCTTCTTCTTCGTCTCGCTGGAGGCCTATGGGGGCGACGATGGGCTCAGCCTGTTCGCGCGCTCAAGCGCCGGGCCGCTCGACCTGCACGACCCGGCGCAATTCTATTTCCTGGTGCTGGTCTTTGTATTGCTCGCCCTTCTGGCCACGGCGCGCTTGGCCAACGCGCGTTTCGGTCTGGCACTACAAGGTATCCGCGACAACGAGCGGCGCATGCGCGCGCTCGGCTTCGCCACCACGCGCACCAAGCTGGCCGCCTTCGTGATTTCCGGCGCGATCGTGGGTCTGGCCGGCGCGCTCATGGCCAATCACACGGAGTTCGTGAATCCGTCGTTTTTAAGCTGGCAGCGGTCCGGCGAAATTCTGGTGATCGTGGTCCTGGGCGGCATGGGCACGGCCTTGGGTCCGCTGATCGGCGCGGCGGTCTTCTTCGTGCTGGAGGAGGTTCTTTCGCAGTGGACCCAGCATTGGATGATTATCTTCGGGCCGATCCTGGTTCTGGCGGTCCTGTTCGCCAAGCAGGGCCTATGGGGTTTCATCGAATCCAAGCTGGACCGCCATGACTGAGCCCTTGCTCAAGATCACCGGCCTGACCAAGGCCTATGGCGCGCTTCTCGCGTGCGACGGCGTCGATCTCGATATCCGTCGGGGCGAGGTACATGCGGTCATCGGCCCCAATGGCGCCGGCAAGACGACGCTGATCGGCCAAGTGGCGGGAGAGCTGCGCCCGGACAGCGGGCAGGTCGGCTTCGCCGGCCGGGACATCACACGTCTGCCAGTCCCGGCGCGCTCGATCCTGGGCCTGGCCCGCTCGTTCCAGATCACCAGCGTCTTTCCGCGTTTCAGCGCCCTCGACAATGTCGCCCTCGCGGTCCAGGCGCACGCGGGCAGCGGCTTTGGGTTTTGGGCGGACGCGCGCCGGGAAACGGCGCTACGCGAGCCCGCCTTGGCGTGCCTGGAACGGGTTGGACTGGCCGGTCGCGCGCGGGTGCCGGCCCGGACCTTGGCCCATGGCGAACAGCGCCAGCTTGAATTGGCCATGGCCTTGGCCACCGGCCCGCGCCTGGTCCTGCTCGACGAGCCGACCGCCGGCATGGGGCGCGAGGACAGCGCCCGCATGGTCGACCTGCTGGCCGGCTTGAAAGGCGAGATCGCCATGCTGCTGGTCGAACACGACATGGACGCGGTCTTTGCCCTGGCCGACCGGATCAGCGTCATGGTCGGCGGCCGGGTCATCGCCACCGGAGCGCCGGACGAGGTGCGCGCCAATGCGCAAGTCCGGCGCGCCTATCTAGGCGAGGACGAGGCCGCGCCATGCTGAAGGTCCAGGGTCTTGAAGTCTTCTACGGCGATAGTCAGGTGCTCTTCGGGCTCGATCTCGCGGTTGGCGCGGGTGAGGCGGTCACCCTGCTGGGGCGCAACGGCATGGGTAAGACGACCAGCGTGCGCGCGATCATGGGCCTGGTCCCGCCCCGGGCCGGGAGCGTGCGTTTCGAGGGCCGGGACATCGCCGGCCTGGCCCCGTTCCGCATCGCCCGCGCGGGCCTGGGACTGGTGCCCGAGGGGCGTCAGATTTTCCCCAACCTGACGGTGCGCGAAAATCTGACCGCCACCGCGCGCGCGCCCTCCGGCGCCGAAGCGGCCTGGAACCTGGAGCGCGTCCTGACGCTGTTCCCGACCCTACACGAGCGTCTGAGCGCCATGGGCGATCAGCTTTCCGGCGGCGAGCAACAGATGCTGGCCATCGCCCGGGCGCTCATGACCAACCCGAAGCTGCTTATCCTCGACGAGGCGACCGAAGGCCTGGCGCCCCTGGTGCGGGCGGAGATATGGCACACGCTCGAGACTCTCAAGGCGGCGGGTCTGGCGATCTTGGTCATCGACAAGAACGTGGCCGCCCTCGCCCGCTTCGCCGACCGCCACACCATCATCGAGAAAGGCCGCGCGGTCTGGCACGGCACTTCCGCCGAGCTAACCGACGATCCCAGCTTGAGCGAGCGATATTTGGGGGTTTAGGCGAAGTTTAGGGGTGCGTTAGGGCAGACAGCGGCGATAGCACGATAGCGCGATCGATTCACGCACCGGTAAAGTAATTGGGTGATACGCTCTATTCGTCGCGGGGGCTTTCCGGACTTTGCGGCTCGCGCGGTCGTCTCACCTCACGAGGGCCTCGCGGTCCCCGCACTTCACGAGGTCCGCGTGGACCGCGAGGCCCACGCGGGCGCCGCGGTTCTCCGGGACCGCGCGGCGCACGTGGGTCGCGCGGTTGACGCGGCGTGCCCGGCATCCGAGGAAAAACACCACCACTTAGCGATCCGCTCGATCCAAACCTTTCCTGGTCTTCTGGCATTCGACCGCCTCACCCGACCCAGCTTGGTTATTCCTTCACAGCTACCCCCGAGAATCCGCCGATTATTCCTTCGCCAACTTTTTCGCGAATCCTTCCGCCAGCTTCTGCGCTGCGATGCCCGTGGCGAAGAACTTGCCTAGGCCGACCGATGCCGTACCATTTTTACCCGTGGCCAGATCAAACTGTCCAAGTGTCGAGTAGGCATCGTTCTTATCGGAACCATCGGTCATGTTGGTGCTACCCAAGCGTTCGTAGGTACCGCCATTACTCACGGCCACGGGAATAATGGCAATGTTCCTGTCCTTGAACCCGAGCGAAAGTGTGGCGCCTTGCTCCGGCGCCGTCGCGGAAATATCCAGACCTACGGTGTTCTGTTGGCCAAAGACAAGATGAGCGCTATCTACGTTCCCACACCCAGCGAGCGCCAGGGTGCCAAACGCGGCCCAAATTGCGTTTAAATTGGTCAATGTCTCCCCTCCCTATCGTTGAGCACCAGAGCCGATCGCACAGACCTGCTCTCCCCGCGCCGTGATTTCGCTCAGCATTTCGAGCGAAGTATCTTCATCCAGCCAAACAACGATGCGGCAGTCATTGAGCGGCAGCACAGCCATGTCGGAGCTGAAATATCCGATGGTCATGGAGCCGTCTCGGGAAATGACCCCGAATCCCTCGGTTTGAATAATTTGCGGCTGTCGGCCCGGTTGGTTCGTAAGCCGGACAATCCCAAACCGGTCTTCGATGCGCACATCGCCATCGCCTTCGTGCACCACGATTCGCGTGCAGCCGGCCGAAACTACGGCGAGTACGCCGGCCAGCAACCAAGCCCGATAAGAAGGCACGCGCCGCGATCCACCTAGACAACGACACTTGGCGCAGGCGCAATGAAGTTGCCGTGCACCCAGCCGGTCGTCTCGGGATCGCCGTTTTTGTCAAGGACCTCCACGAAGTGCCAGCTACCGTCACGCAATTCGCTTCTGAGCCGGGTGCCCTTGGCAAGAGGCGAACCGGCGATTTTAGCGAACTGCACACCCGGCCCTTCGCGAATATTCAACCCGGCAGCGGTTTCGAATAACTCGAACTCATCGTCCGCGCGGCCGACCAGATGGCTGCGGAAGTTCTCCATCGGAAAGGCTGGTCCAGGGTCCAGCTTGCGCTCCGGTGCGATATCGTCGTGACCAAGAACTTCAATCAGACCGTAATGGGAGACGATCGCTTCCGACGCCTCAAGCACCGCCGTGAGCTGTGCCTCCGAATACCGGAGCCAGCCACGCTCTATTTCCTCGAACCTATGGGTCGCGACGATCACATCGTCATCGGTATAGGTTCGTCCGAACCATGAGCGCCATTGACCGTCACCGCCGTCCAAAGGCCCGGCATTGTCGAGTTCGATCCCGATCGAGTGCCGGTTCATGCCAATCAGTCCTTGCCAGCGGCTACGGCCGGCATGCCAGGCCACGCGGTTAAAAGGCACCAATTGAGTAATGGCCCCATCGCGGCCAATCACGAGATGCGCCGAGGCCTTGGATTCCTTCTTGGTGAGATGGCGGATGGAACTTTCGGCGGAGCCGCCGGCCGTGTAGTGCATGACAAGATAGCGTGCTTTTAGTGCGCCGCCTCGATTTGGGCTGCGGACCGTCGCAACCGCATCTCCGCTATCCGCATGTAACTTATGATTCTTGACTCGCATACACCCTCTGATCGTCAATGGTGCGAGACTATTAGGACCCCCCTTGTGAACCGGGCTCTTCCCGATACACCTCGTCTTGAGCCAACTCATTATTAGAAGCTATCTTGAGCGCCAATGGCAAGCTTGTCATACCCCGGATGGCATATGCCGGTGACCAATTACAACATAATCAACGGCTATACCTCGGGCCACTCAGTTTCCCTGGAGACAACGCCCAAGTTTCGCCATGGTTTGATCCCGCCGCGCGGTCTGGCACGGCACTTCCGCCAAGCTAACCGCCGATCCCAGCTTGAGCGAGCGATATTTGGGGGTTTAGGCGGGCTTAAGGACGCGCCGCCAGGGTGCGTGCCTTGGCCTCGGCCAGTTGCGCCGGCGTCATCTCGCGCACGATCTCCTGGCGCCGCCCTTCGGCCCAGGCACGATCCTGTTCGGCGGCCAGGCTGAGCCAAACGTAGGCCGCGACCAAATCGCGCGGCACGCCGTCGCCACGGCTGTAGAAATCGCCGAGATTAAGTTGCGCGACCGGGTGCCCGGCCTCGGCGGCCCGGCGGTACCAGGAGATTCCAATGGCGGTGTCGGCGCGAACGCCCTGGCCGGTGAGGTAAAGCTCGGCCAGCGCGACCTGGGCCTCGGCATCGCCCGCCTTGGCCAAATCGCGCCACTCCTCGAAAGCCGTGCGATAGTCGCCGGCATCGAAGGCAGCCAGTCCATCGGTGAAGTCCGCCAGGACCGGTGCCCCCAACACCGACAGCCAGACAGTAATCGCGCAAAGCCTAAGGCCTTGAATTGCGGTTACCGAGTCCCTGGCTGCGGTGCGGAGGCGACTCAATGACGATCCTTTTCCAGGGCGGCGTTAGCGGACCCGGTACTCCTCCGGCAGGAGCATGATCGAATCCTGATCCGGGGTCACGGACATGTGGCACCCGATGCAGAATTCGACGCTGTCCGCCCCCTTGCCCTTGGTGGTTCCAAAGACGGAGCCGTTCGGCATAATCATCGTATAGCGCCAATCGCCGCTATCCGAATTGAAGCCCGCCCTCATCTTTTCCATGATGAACAAGGGACCAATGGCAACTTTGCCGCCGCCCGATACGGAGAAACTGTCCTTGGCGAGCACCGTGCCCTCCGGGAGGGTTCCCGCGTTCTCGTAGGCGCCGTAAGCACGGCCCGTCTTGTTCGCGTAATTCTGCACGAAGCGCCCGCCGTGGGTGTCGGAAACATAGGGTCGAGTGCTGTAACGAGCCATGGACGAGTAGGACACCGCGACATTGTTGCCCGATTTCGCGTAGGCCGCTTTCAGCTCCTTCAGCAGGCAGTCGTAAACCTTCACCGCCTCGGCATCCGTCAATTCCGCGGAACCGGCGGCGCCGCAAGGATTGCAGGGATTGCAAGCGCCCGCCGCGCAGGGATTGCACGGATTGCACTTCGCCGCCGCGCAAGGATTGCATTTCTTGGCCGCGCAGGGGTTGCAGGGGTTGCACTTCGCCGCGCAGGGATTGCACGGATTGCACTTTTTGGCGGCACAGGGATTGCACTTCGCCGCCGCACGCAGCCGCGGTACAAAGCAAGCCTTGCTGACGGACCCGCCACCTGCCGCGCAGGGATTGCACGGGTTGCAGGGATTGCAGGGGTTACACCCCTTGGCAGCGCAAGGATTACAGGGGTTGCACCCCTTGGCCGCGCAGGGATTGCAAGGATTGCACTTGGCCGCCGCGCAGGGATTGCACTTCGCCGCGCAGGGATTGCACTTCGCCGCACAGGGATTGCACTTCGCCGCACAAGGATTGCACTTGGCCGCCGCGCAAGGGTTGCACTTGGCCGCGCAGGGATTGCACTTCGCCGCGCAGGGGTTACAAGGATTACACTTCGCCGCCGCGCAAGGGTTGACCTTAGCCGCCGCGCACTGCGCCTGCGCAGGTTTGCTTCTAGCCGCGCATATCAGAACCGCGCCCCCAGTCGCGACGCCGGCAATTACCACCATGGGCATCACCGTGCTCGAAAGCAGCGCCCGTTTCGTTGAAATCATTACGTCCCTCCCCAAACTTGAATTCTTGATGCTGGAAACAAAATGCCCGGCCAGACGGCCGTGGCGACACGCCCCAATCTAACGGTTCGGCAAAACATTTGCGGAATCAAGGTCCTTCACGTTCGCGTGATGACGCGCCGAGCCCCAGTCACTTCAATCGGCCGTGCCGAGGCGGTAATCCTCGGGCACATAGAACATGTGGTCTTGCTCGGCCCCGACTAATGCATGGCAGGAGATACAGAATTCCACGCGTTCCGAGCCGCTACCGTTGGTCGTGCCCAGGTGGCTGCCGTCGGGCATGATCGTGGAGTAGCGCCAATCGCCGCTCGATGCCTCGAAGCCGGGCGCCATTTTCTTCATGACGAAGAGCGGGCCGCTAAAGACGTCGCCCTTTTGGGTGACCGCGAAGCTGTCCTTGACCAAGATGGCGCCGGACGGCATCGGACCCGACCGCTCATAGAGGCGGTAGTCCCGGGCCAAGTCGTTCGCGTAGTTATTAACGAAACGCTCACCGTGCTGGGCGGAACGATAGGGCGCGGAATTGTATCGCGTCCATCCCGTATACGAGCCCGCGTAGGGCTCCAGCGACAGGCGATACCCCGACACCATGTCGTTTTTGATCCGGTCGTAGATATCTTGGGCGTCGGACCCAGCCAGACCGGCGGGCTGGCTAACCGTGAAATGCTTCTTCGGTTTGTTGGGATCGGCATCCGATTGGGCAACCGCTGGGGCCGGCAAAGACGCGAGCAAGGCAATTTGCAAGCAAACGGAAGCGATTGCACACTTGGCCTTCGGACAGCGTAACATATTGCGATTCCCAAGTTTTTCGGTTTCGGTCTCGGCCTCGCCAGCAAGGATTCTCCGCGCTTATATTGAACCTGTCTCACCGCCGCGGGGGTCACGAATGTTCACTTCCACTTGAACGATTGCGCGCGGATCCATGGGCCTCGCGCGGCCAAAATCCAATCATGGCGAATCCTGGCCCGGCCGGGCGGAATTCCGCGCCAAATGCCTTGATTCGCCGCGGAAACCCTATACTTAAGATACTATACTAGATTGGTCCGATTTGGAGGCCGGGATGTTCAAACTCAATCGTTTGACGGATTACGCCGTGGTGATGATGAGCCAGATGACGCGCTCCCCGGACGGGCTGTGCACGGCGCCCAATATCGCCCAGGAGACCGGGGTTCCCTTGCCCACGGTGGCGAAGTTGTTGAATGCCCTGGCCCATGCCGAACTGATCACCTCGCACCGGGGCGCCGCCGGAGGCTACTCCCTGGACCGGCCGGCAGAGGCTATTTCGGTCGCCGAGATCATCCAGGCCCTAGAAGGACCGATTGCCCTGACCGCCTGTGTCGATGGCGCGGTCGGCGGCTGCGACGTTCAGTCTTTCTGCCCCATGCGGGGCAACTGGGACAAGGTCAACAAAGCCATTCACGGGGCGCTGTCGCAAGTCAGCCTGGCCGACATGCTGCCGGGCCCCGGCGATTTCATGCCGGGCGCCGGGGATATCCCGGGCGCGCAAGCAAAGTCTGTGGTCTAGGAGGAGAGTGCGGCCATGGCTGCGAATGTAGAAACGCTCGAACAGGTCCAGGCGGTCACGGAAAAGTACAAGTACGGCTTCGTCACCGATATAGAAACCGAGACCGCGCCCAAGGGATTGAGCGAGGACATCGTCCGTTTTATATCGCACAAGAAGAACGAGCCGGAGTGGCTTCTCGCGTGGCGGCTCAAGGCTTACCGCCATTGGCTGACCATGCCGGAACCGCAATGGGCCCATGTCGACTTCCCGCCCCTCGACTATCAGGATTCCTATTACTACTCGGCGCCGAAATCGAAGACCGACGGACCCAAGAGTCTGGAGGAGGTCGATCCCGAACTCCTGAAGACCTACGAAAAGCTCGGCATTCCGCTCAAGGAGCAGGAAATGCTGGCCGGGGTCGCGGTCGACGCGGTGTTCGACAGCGTTTCGGTCGCCACCACCTTCAAAGGCAAGCTGGAGGAGCAGGGCATCATATTCTGCCCGATCTCCGAGGCGGTTCAGAACCACCCCGAGTTAGTGCGCCAGTACCTCGGTTCCGTGGTCCCGGCGGCGGATAACAAGCACGCCTGCCTCAACTCCGCCGTCTTCACCGACGGGTCCTTCGTCTATATCCCCAAGGGCGTGCGCTGCCCCATGGAGCTTTCGACCTATTTCCGGATCAATGCCGCGAACACCGGCCAGTTCGAGCGCACCCTGATTATCGCCGACGCCGGATCCTACGTCAGCTATCTGGAGGGCTGCACCGCGCCCATGCGCGACGAACACCAGCTTCACGCCGCCGTGGTCGAGCTGGTCGCCTTGGACGATGCCGAGATAAAATATTCGACGGTCCAGAACTGGTATCCCGGCGACGAGAACGGCGTCGGCGGCATCTACAATTTCGTGACCAAGCGCGGTGCCTGCCGGGGCCATAATTCCAAGATTTCCTGGACCCAGGTCGAAACCGGCTCGGCGATCACCTGGAAGTACCCCAGTTGCATCCTGCAAGGCGACAACTCGGTCGGCGAGTTCTACTCGGTCGCCATCACCAACAATATGCAGCAGGCCGACACCGGCACCAAAATGATCCACCTGGGTAAGAACACGCGCTCGCGCATTGTCTCCAAGGGTATCTCGGCCGGGCGCTCGCAACAGACCTATCGCGGCCTGGTCAAGATCTCGCCCAAGGCCCAGGGCGCGCGCAACCATACCCAGTGCGATTCGCTTTTGATCGGCGACCTCTGCGGCGCCCACACGGTGCCCTATATCGAGTGCCGAAATCGCGGCGCCGTGGTGGAGCACGAGGCGACGACTTCGAAGATCAGCGAGGACCAACTCTTTTACTGCCGCCAGCGGGGTATCTCGCAGGAAGACGCGGTGGCTTTGGTGGTCAACGGCTTCTGCCGCGAGGTCTTGCAGCAGTTGCCGATGGAATTCGCCGTCGAGGCCCAAAAGCTGGTCGGCATCAGCCTCGAAGGCAGCGTGGGTTAAATAGGGGAACCGGGAATCCAGTATGCTTGAAATCAAGAACCTGCACGCGACAGTCGGCGGCAAGGGAATATTGAATGGGCTCGACCTGACCATCGGGGCCGGGGAAGTACACGCCATCATGGGCCCGAACGGCTCAGGCAAGTCCACGCTGTCCTATGTGTTGAGCGGGCGCGAAGGTTACGAGGTCACCGAGGGCGAGGTCGCATACCAGGGCCGGAACCTGCTGGAGATGGAGCCGGAAGAACGCGCCGGCGCGGGGGTGTTCCTGGCCTTCCAATACCCGGTGGAGATTCCCGGCGTGCCCAACACGACCTTCCTGCGCGAAGCGGTCAACGCGGTGCGCAAATACAAAGGCGCGCCGACCCTCGACCCCATGGCCTTCCTGAAGGTGCTGCGCGCCAAGATCAAGGAATTGCAGGTCCCCGACGATTTGCTCAAGCGAGCGGTCAACGTCGGGTTTTCGGGCGGCGAGAAGAAGCGTAACGAAATTCTGCAAATGGCGCTGCTGGATCCGTCCTTGGCGATCCTGGACGAGACCGATAGCGGCCTGGATATCGACGCCTTGAAAACCGTGGCCGACGGCGTGAACGCCATGCGCGCCCCCGACCGTTCGGTCCTGGTCATCACCCATTACCAGCGTCTGCTCGACTACATCGTCCCCGACCGCGTGCACGTTCTAGCCCACGGACGCATCGTGCGGTCCGGCGGCAAGGAACTGGCGCTGGAGCTTGAAAAAACCGGCTATGCCGGCTTCACCGGAGAGGCGGCCTGAGACCATGGGCGAGCAACTGGCGACCGCCGATATCCTGCAAAAGTACGGCACCGGCGCGGCGCGCGCCGAGACCCCCGCCCAGCCCTGGCTTGAGAGTCTGCGGACCGGCGCACGCGAGCGCGCGGCCGCCGCCGGACTGCCGACACCCAAGCAGGAGTCTTGGAAGTACACCAACCTACGGCCGCTGGAGAAGCTGGCGTTCGGCCCCCGGTCCCAAGATCAAATCGGCATCGACCGCTTGCCCAACCTCCTGCCGCAGGGCCAAAGCGCGCGGCGCCTGGTTTTCGTCAATGGTCAGTTCCGCGCCGACCTCTCCACGCGCGCGGCACTGCCCGAAGGCGTTAGAGCCGGCAGCTTGGCCAATGCCTTGGCCGAGGACGGCGCCGGTTTGAAAGACTTGCTTGGCCGGATCGCCAACGGCGACGGCGAAGATCAGGCCATGCTTGACCTGAACACAGCCTTTGTGTCCGACGGCTTGTTTCTCCATGTCGCGGTGGGCGTGCGGATCGACCTGCCGATCGAAGTGATTTACCTGGGCACCGCGCCGCGCGAGCCGCAAGCATTCCACCCGCGCTGCCTCATCGCCATGGAAGAAAACAGCAGCGCCATCGTGGTCGAACATCATGCCGGAATCGGCGGCGGCGCCTATTTCGCCAACCATGGCTGCGAGGCCCGGATCGGCGAGAGGGCCGAGTTGCGCCACTACAAGGTCCAAGCCGAGGCGGACGACGCCATCCACATGGCCAACGTCCACGTCGAGGTCGGCGCCGGAGGCGTTTACGACAGCTTCGCCCTCACGCGCGGCGCACGGCTGTCGCGCAACGAGGTCCGCGTGCGGCTGGAGGCGCCGGGCGCGGAGTGCCACTTGAACGGTGTCTATATGCTGCGCGGCGATCAGCATTGCGACAACACCACGGCGATCGAGCACCTGGCACCGGAGACGTCTTCGCGCGAGGTCTTCAAGGGCGTGCTCGACGATCGCGCGCGCGGCGTTTTCCAAGGCAAGATCGTGGTCCACCCCAAGGCGCAAAAGAGCGACGGGCATCAGCTTAGCAAGGCCCTGCTCCTCTCCGACAGCGCCGAAATGGACGCCAAGCCGGAGCTGGAAATCTATGCCGACGACGTGAAATGCAGCCATGGCGCGACCGCCGGCGACATGGACCCGGACGCCTTGTTTTACCTGCGCGCGCGCGGCATTCCCGAGGCGACGGCCCGGCACATGCTGATCGAGGCTTTCCTGTCCGATACCATAAACAGCCTCGCGGCGAAGGGCTTGTGCCCGGCCCTCATGTCCAGTGTCGGCCATTGGCTTTCAGACGCGGCCACGGGAGACGCGCCATGAGTGAGGCAACCGGCGCCGCGAAGATCGCCCCCGGCGACAACTCGACCCTGGCTTTCGATGTCGAACGGGCGCGCGCCGACTTTCCGATCCTTGGCCAGGAAGTTCATGGCCGGCCGCTGGTCTATCTCGACTCCGCCGCCAGCGCCCAAAAGCCGCGCCAGGTCATCGACGCCATGAGTCACGCCTACGAGACATGCTACGCCAACGTGAATCGCGGCGTGCACCGCATGAGCCAACTAACCACCGATGCCTTCGAAGGCGGGCGGGAAAAGGTGGCCCAGTTCCTGAACGCGGGAAGCGCCGACGAAATCGTCTTCACCCGCAACGCGACCGAGGCTTTCAACCTGATCGCCTCGTCCTTTGGGCGCGCGCACCTGGGCGCGGGCGATGAGGTTGTCATTTCCGAACTGGAGCATCACGCCAACATCGTACCCTGGCAGCTGGTCCGCGAGCAGTTGGGAATTGTCCTGCGCGTGGCCCCGATCGACGATGCCGGTAATTTCCTGCTAGAGGAGTTCGAGGCTCTCCTGGGTCCGCGCACCAAGCTGGTCGCCCTCACCCATGTCTCCAACGCCCTGGGCACCGTGGTTCCCGTCAAGCAAGTCATCGATTTGGCCCACGGCCGCAATATTCCGGTGTTGCTGGACGGCTGTCAGGCAACGCCGCATTTCGCGGTCGATGTGCGCGCGCTCGATGTCGACTTCTACATCTTCACCGGCCACAAGGTGTACGGGCCGACCGGGATCGGCGCTCTCTACGGCAAGAAAGATTTGCTGAACGCCCTACCCCCCTATCAGGGCGGCGGCGATATGATCGCTTCCGTCAGCTTCGAGAAGACAACCTTTAAGGACGCGCCGCATCGTTTCGAAGCCGGCACGCCGCCGATTGTCGAGGTTATCGGCCTGAGCGCCGCGATCGATTACATCGCCGCCCTGGGCCAGGAAAACATCGCCGCCCACGAAAGCGGCCTGCGCACTTACGCGGAAGAACGCCTGGCGCGGGTCCCCGGCGTTCGCCTGGTTGGAACCGCCCGCGAAAAAGCCAGCATCGTCAGCTTCGTCATGGACAACGCCCACCCGCACGATATCGGCACCATCGTCGACCGGGCGGGCGTGGCCGTGCGCACCGGGCACCATTGCGCGCAACCGCTTATGCAGCGGCTCGATCTGGCGGCCACCGCGCGCGCGTCGTTCGGGCTCTACAACACCCGCGGCGAGGTCGAGACCCTGGCCGAGGCCCTGGAATCCGTTAGCGAGATATTTGGATAAAGCGTCATGGACGATTTACGCGAGCTATACCAGGAGGTGATCCTGGAGCACGTCAAGAACCCGCGCAACAAACGCACGCCGGCGGACGCCAACCGCCACGCCCATGGCCATAATCCGATTTGCGGCGACGCGGTGGAAGTCCATCTAAAGATCAACGGCCAAGGCGTGATCGAGGATGTCGCCTTCGAAGGCAGGGGATGCGCCATCTCGGTCGCCTCCGCATCGCTGATGACGGAGGAGTTGATGGGCAAGACCGAGGCCCAGGCCAAGGCCCTGTTCGAGACCTTTCAAGAGATGTGCACCAAGGACGACGCCAAGATCTCGAAGGATATCGACGAGGACGCCCTGGACCGCATGCGGGTCTTGGCCGGGGTGCGCGCGTTCCCCATGCGGGTCAAGTGCGCGACCCTGGCATGGCACACCATGAGCACCGCCATGGCCCAAAAAGACGAAGCAACCACCGAACAAGACGACATTGGGGCCTAGCCAAATGCAAGATGACCGCACCCTTAGCGATTTTATGCCGGGCGTGGCCGAAGGCTTCAAGGCCACGGCGGGCGCCCCCCTGGCCGCGGACCACGGCCCGGTGGCGGCCGAGGAGCAGATAATCGATGCCTTGCGTGAGGTCTACGACCCCGAGATTCCGGTTAATCTCTACGACCTTGGCCTAATCTATAATATTAATATCATCCCAGATGGTACTGTTAATATTGACATGTCACTAACCGCTCCTGGATGCCCGGTCGCCGGGGAGATGCCTGGCGACGTGGCCCGCGCGGTGGCCAAGGTTCCCGGCACCGGCGAGGTCACGGTGACCCTGGTGTGGGAGCCACCCTGGACGCCAGAGCGCATGTCGGAAGACGCCCGCCTTGCCCTGGGCATGATTTGAAACGGTCTTAACCCGATCCCATGTATAATGGGCCGCAGGAACGAGAGACGAATATGGCAGCACCGCTGATAACCTTGACCGAAAGCGCGGCCGCGCGGGCGAAACGCTTGATCGAAAAAAGCGATAGCCCAGTCCTGGGCCTGCGGGTTGGCGTCAATACCAAAGGCTGCTCGGGCCTGAGCTACATCGTCGAGTATGCCGAGGAGCAAAAGCGCTTCGAGGACGTCATCGAAGACAAGGGGGTCAGGATATTTATCGACCCAACGGCGGTGATGTTCCTGATCGGCTCCGAGATGGACTATGTCGAGGACAAGTTCCACAAGGGTTTCGTGTTCACGAATCCCAATGAAAAAGGCCGCTGCGGCTGTGGTGAAAGCTTCCACGTCTAAGCGATTCGGCTAGTCGGCGGGCCGGTCCCGGTCTAGGTTCGGCCCTTGGTAATATCATGGCAACCGCAAGTCTTGAGACGCTTGGCGAAGAACGCCGCGAAGCATCGCTCCGTGGCGGCGTGACCTCGCCGCCCTTCGTCCTGCTCGACGACCGGCTGTCGCCCGGCGAATCCAGCGTTCTTTTCGAGGACCCCGTGGATATCCTGCGCTGCGACGCGCCGGAGCAGGCCGGCAAGACATTGGACGACCTGGCAGCCGCCCTCGGGCGCGGACTCCATGCCGCCGGTTTCCTGTCTTACGAGCTTGGCATGCTCATGGAACCGAAACTGGCGCCCTTGATGCCGGCCCGGCGCGATCAACCGCTTATCTGGATGGGCCTGTTCGAAAAGCCGCGGCATCTGGACGGCGCGGCGGTGGCGAAGTTCTTGTCCGCGCGCCGGAACGGCCGCCACCGCATCGCGGGCGAACGCCTGTCCATCGAGCGCGCCGATTATCTGAACGCCTTGGCCCGGGTTAAGGAATACATCGCCGCCGGCGACGTCTATCAGATCAATCTCACGTTCAAATATCTTTTCGACTTCGCCGGCGACCCGCTCTCGCTCTACGGCGAGTTGCGCCGCAAGCAGCGCGTCGCCCATGGCGCGGTGATCCATGCCGATGACTTCGATGTCCTGTCGCTTTCACCCGAGCTGTTCATGGAAGTGCGCGGCGGGCGCGTGTTGACGAAACCCATGAAGGGCACCGCGCGGCGGCGTCCGACGGCGGCCCTGGACGCGGCGGAACGGGCCTGGCTGCGCGGCGACGAGAAATCGCGGGCCGAGAACCTGATGATCGTGGACCTGCTGCGTAACGATTTAAGCCGGGTCGCGGAAATCGGCTCGGTCGAGGTCCCGGCCCTCTTCGAGGTCGAAACCTATCCGACCGTCCAGCAAATGACTTCGAGCGTGACCGCGCGCCTGCGCCCCGGCACCGGCGTTCGCGACTTGATCCGAAGCCTGTTTCCCTGCGGCTCCGTGACCGGCGCGCCCAAGCTTCGGGCCATGGAGATCATCCGCGAGTTGGAACCGGCGCCGCGCGGTATCTACACCGGCGCGGTCGGCGCGTTAGGGCCGGACGGCAAGGTCGATTTGAATGTCGCCATCCGCACCTTGATGCTGCACCGCGACGGCCGGGGCGAGATGGGGATCGGCAGCGGCGTCGTCCATGATTCGCAGGCGGAAGACGAATACGAGGAATGCCTTCTCAAGGCGCGCTTCCTGACCGATCCCTTCCAGCCCTTCCGCCTCCTGGAGACCATGCGGTGGCGCCAATCCGGCGGCCACCACTTCTTGGAAGCTCACCTGGAACGCTTGGCGGCCTCGGCGGCGTACTTCGGCTACCCGTGCGACATCGCCGGCGTTCGCCGGGCTCTAGTCAAGCGCGCGCTGGGTTACCATGACAACGATATGCGGGTGCGCCTGACACTGGGAGAAGACGGCGATCTCGACATCCAGGAAACCAGCCTGCCCCGGCCCAATCCCGAGGCGGTCCTGCGCTATGCCGTTAGCAGCCGGCCGATCGACCGTGACAGCCCGTTCTTCCATCACAAGACCACGCGGCGCGAGTTTTTCGACGCCGAGCTCGCGCGCGCGCGCGCCGCTTGCGGTTGCGACGAGGTGATACTGGTCAATGAGCGCGGCGAGCTCACGGAAGGAACCCGGACCAATCTTTTCATCGAACGCGATGGCCGCCTCTTGACCCCTCCTCTCGAATGCGGCTTGCTCGACGGCACCTTGCGCCGGGCCCTGTTCGAGGATCCGGAGCGGGCGGTCGAGGCCCGCGTGCTGTACCCAGACGACCTGCGGAGTGCGGCGGCAGTGTATCTTGGCAATTCCGTGCGCGGCCTGATACGGGCCGTACCGGGTGAACTCAGAAAAGGTGGATAATGGACTACGTTATTGATTCTTGGAACTTGCCCTCGCTCGCGGTTGAAGGCGCGGCCGGCCGCTTTCCGGTCCGGCGCATTTACTGCGTCGGGCGCAATTACGCCGAACACGCGCGCGAAATGGGGAACGATCCAAACCGCGAGCCGCCGTTCTTCTTCATGAAGCCCGCCGACGCTATCGTCGCGGATGGCGCCAACGTCCCCTACCCGCCCGCGACGGCCAATCTGCATCACGAGGTTGAACTGGTCGCGGCGATCGGCACGGACGGCGCCGAGATCGCACCGGAGACCGCCACCGATCACATTTACGGTTACGCGGTTGGACTCGACTTGACCCGGCGCGATCTGCAGCAAATTTCCAAGGACCGGCGCTGGCCCTGGGACACCGGCAAGAGCTTCGACTTTGGCGCGCCTTGCGGCGACATCGCCCCCGCCGCCCGTATCGGCCACCCGTCCAGCGGCGCGATCACCCTGGATATTGACGGCGAGCGACGGCAAAGTGGCGACTTGGCGGACATGATCTGGTCGGTTCCCGAGATCGTCGGGCACCTGTCCCGCCTGTTCACGCTGCGCGCCGGCGACTTGATCTACACCGGCACCCCGGCCGGGGTCGGCCCGGTGTTGCCGGGTCAGCGGCTCGACGGTTCGATCGAAGGTGTCGGCAAGCTCTCGGTCTCGGTCGGCGACTCCGTGTAGCGGCCCAGGAAGCCCGTGAACGCCCCCTCGGCACGAAGGGCACGCCGGTCGTCGCGCGGCGCCAGTCCGAATTGCATACGGTAAGCGCGTGAAAAATGCGGCGCCGAGGTAAATCCGCAGGCAAGTGAAACATCCACCACGCGCATATCGGTTTGTTCCAGATACTGGCGCGCCCGGACCAAGCGAAGTTTGAGATAGAGTCCGGCCGGCGTCTCCTCCATGTGGGCGCGGAACAGGCGCTCCAATTGACGCCGCGAGATGCCGCCAATCGACGCCAAGCGTTCAAGGCTGAGCGGCTCTTCCATGTTCCGGTGCATGGCCTCGACGATTTTGACCAGGCGCGGATGACGCACGCCCATGTGCCGGCCCAACGCCAGGCGCATGTGATCGTCGGGCGCGCGCATGCGGGCGTGCAGCAGCGACTCGGATACGCGAACGGCCAAGTCCCGGCCATGACGATCCTCGATGAGTTGCAACATCAGGTCGATGGCCGAGGTTCCACCGGAGCAGGTCCAGCGGCCGCGGTCGACTTGGAACAAGGCTTGGGTGGCTTCGACGCGCGGGAAACGTTCCGTGAAGGCCGATGCGTTCTCCCAATGGACCGCGACCCTGCAACCGTCGAGCAGACCCGCGCGGGCCAGAAGAAACGTGCCGCTTTCCAGCCCACCAAGGCGGGTGCCCTGACGGTCGAGCCGGCGCAGCCAAGCCAATACCGGTTTGGTCTCATAGCGCTCCGGCTCGAAGCTGGCATTCACGAACACGGTGGGAAAACTTTTGATGTCGGCCAGGGAAGCTTCGGCGACCACGGTCATGCCGTTGCTCGCTTCAACCGGTTGGCCATCGGCCGAGAATATGTGCCAACTATATATCTCGCGCCCATGCAGGCGGTTGGCGACACGCAAGGGCTCGACCGCCGAGAAGAAGGCCATCATCGAGAAGCGGGGCAGCGACAGAAAGCCGATGCGTTCCGGGTATTCCGATTGAGACCACGCCATCGCGGTTCCCTCTCAGGCAAGCGGTCGGTGTCAAGAAACCGCGTGCTTGAGACGCCGGTTCAGGCCCGCAAGCGCGCGTTACCCGGATCGTACACCGCTTCGCTCAATATTGTCGCCCCGCGTGGCGTGCCGAGAACATCGACGACGCAGCGCGTGCCCGGCGCGGCGAACGCCGGCTCGACATAGGCGAAGCCCAAGCTCTTTGCCGTATAATGACCGTATCCGCCGGATGTCGTAATGCCAACGATGCGGTCCTCCACCATGACCGGTTCGCCGCCATGGACATCGCAATCGCCAGGCTCGGCCTCCAGGTAAACCAGTTGGGTCGCGATGCCCGCCTGCTTGACCTTGAGCGTCGCCGTCCGGCCAATGAAGTCCTCCTTGTCGAGAACGAGGAAGCGCTCCAAGTCGGCCTCGATCATGCCGATTTCGTTGGTCAGTTCCGCGCCCCACCCCTTGTAAGCCTTTTCCAAACGCATCGAGTTGACGGCATAAGTGCCGAAATCGGCGATCCCATGCGCCTCACCCGCCGCCCAAACCGCGTCGTAGAGGGCGCCAAGCCGCGCCATGGGGCAATGCAGTTCCCAACCGAGTTCGCCGACGTAGTTGACCCGCAAGGCGCGCAGGGGAATGCCGGCGACCTCGATCTCCTTGCCGGTCAGCCAGCGGAAGGACGCGGAGCTCAAGTCCTCGCCGGTGAGCTGGGACAACACCTCGCGCGACTTCGGGCCGGCCAGCACCAGGGTCCCCCAATCGTCGGTGACCTCTGCCACCTCCACCTTCTCGTCCGCGCCGATCCGCTGGCGCAGGTGATCCAGATCCCGGTCCTGCGCCATGGTGCCCGAGAGGACGTAGAAACGATCCTCGGCAAGCCTGGTGATGGTGGACTCGCCACGGATGCGCCCCTCTTCCGAGAGATAGTGCGCCAAGACTATACCGCCCACACGCCGGGGCATGCGATTGGCGCACACGCGATTGAGAAAGGCCTCGGCGCCGGGGCCGGAGACGTCGTATTTGGCGAAGCTCGAAAGGTCGAGCACACCGACCCGCTCGCGCACCGCGCGGCACTCCGCCGCCACGACCTCGAATGTATTGTTGTGACGGAACCCCGGCTCTTCCCGGCGCCCGTCCAGGGAAAACCATTTCGGCCGCTCCCAACCGTTGCCTTCGGTATGGACGCAGCCCTTGGCAGCCAACTTTTCGTACAGCGGCGTGGTGCGTGCCCCGCGACCGGCCGGCCGTTCCTCGCCGGGCAGGTGCAGGGCGTACATGTGTTCGTAATCCTGGTGCGACTTGGCCTTGGTATAGGCACCCGGCGCGTAATCCCCGAAGCGCCGGGGGTCGAAGCCGGCCATGTTGATTTCGGCATCGCCGTGAACGATCCATTGCGCCAGGTACTTGCCGCAGCCCGCGCCTTGCGCGATGCCGATGGCCGAGCCGTTACACTGCCAGAAGTTCTCGAGACCGGCGGCCGGGCCGAGCAGCGGATTGTTGTCGGGCGTATGGGGAATGGCGCCGCACACTATCCGCCTTATGCCGGACTCGGCCCAGATCGGCATGCGTTCCATGACTCGTTCGACGTAGGGCGCCAGGCGATCGAGGTCGCCTTCGAACAACTCGCTCTCGGACTCCCATTCGGGCCAGCCGTCGCGATGAGTCCAGCATTCGGCGGAGTCCGCGGTTTCGTAGATGCCGATCAACCCGGCGTTCTGTTCCTGGCGGAAATAGGCCGAGGCGTAGGGATCGCGCATGACCGGTATCTCTTGGTCCCGCTCAATGAACTCCTTGATCGGTTCGGTGACGATGTAGGTGTGCTCCATGTTTGTGATCGGCACGTCGGTCCCCGCCATCTGGCTGATTTGGCGGGCGTAGCACCCAGCCGCATTGACCACGTGTTCGCACATGACGTTACCTTGATCGGTGAAGACTTCCCACTCACCCCCGGCGCGCCGCTTCACGTCCAATACCCGCGTCCGGCGGACGATGGACGCGCCCATGTCGCGCGCGCCCTTGGCCAGCGCGTTGCAGCACCCGGCGGGATCGATATGGCCGTCGCTGAAGGTCAGGGCCCCGGCTAGAACCCCGTCCGTGGTGACGAAGGGATTTATCTGCTTGATCTTCTCCACGTCGATGATTTCCATCTCGAAGCCGATCAACTTGGCCACGCCGGCCACGTGCTGAAACCACTCGACCTCCTGAGGCGTGAGCGCGAAACGGATGCCGCCGCAGCCATGCCAGCTTACGTATTGCCCAGTTAATTCCTCCAATTGGGGATAGAGGTGCAAGCCATAGTCATGGATCTTGGCCATGTTGTAGTCGGCGATGAAGCTGGGGCATTGCCCGGCCGCGTGCCAGGTGGAACCCGAGGTAAGCTCCCCCTTCTCGATCAGAAGGGAATCCGTCCAACCCTCCTGCGCCAAGTGATACAATAATCCGGCACCCATCATGCCGCCGCCGATCACCACTACGCGGGCGTGCGATTGCATCTTCGCTCTTCCTTTATTCCAGTGTTGAAACGGCCGTGTTCAGCGGCGCGGCCGCATATTTCCACGCGGTAACTGGATCGGAAACGCCTGGCGGATCCGCGCATCCATCGCGGCGTCGATGTGGGCCGGGTAATGATCGTTCAAGATTTCCTGCGTGCGCTTGCGGGCCTTTTCGACAACGTTGGTGGAACCTTGCTCTATCCATTCCTTGGGACTCGTCCGGTCGCCCACGTCGGGATATACATAGTCCTTCTGCATTAAATCGAGAGTTTGCGTGTGGCCGAGGAAATGACCCGGCCCCTGGGTGCTGACCTCGCGTATCGTCTCCACCGCCAAGTGACCCTCGCTCATTTCGATTCCGCGCACCGTGCGCATGACGCCGCCCAACATGTCGTTATCTATGATCAGGCTTTCGAGACAGAAGCCAAGCAGGCTGGCATGCATGCCGGCCGATTCGTAGATCATGTTGCCGCCCGCCTGTGCCGCCAAGGCAACCGTATAGCCTTTTTCATAGCCGGATTGCGCATCCGGCACCTTGGAATCGGTCATGCCGGCCGCGACCCCGCCGGGCAAGTCGTAGTATTGCGCCATCTGGGCGCTGGCCGCCATGAGCACCGCCTGCTCGCCGCTGCCGCCGCTCATGGCCCCGGTCCGCAAGTCGGACACGAAGGGCCAGGCCCCAAAGATACAAGGATGACCCGGCGCGATCAGATTGACGTAGACCAAGCCGGCCAAGACTTCCGCAACTTGCTGAACCACGGCCCCGGCCAGGGACGCCGGGCTGGTCGCGCCCGCCTGCCCCGCCGCCAGTAGCAGGACCGGCATGCCCGCGCGGACCCCCGCTTCCATGCACAGGCAGGCGTCCTCGGCGAACTTCAAGGGCGGGACCACAAAACAGGCCGACATGCTGACGAAAGGCCGCGCCCGCCATTTATCCTCGCCGCCCGCGATCATGTGCAGCATACGCACGGTCTCTTCGACATTCTCGGGCTGAAAGAAACTGGTGCCCACATGTTTCGAGGTCCCCGATAACGCCGCGTAACAGGTGTTGATATCGAGCTCTCGCGTCTCCTCGATATCGCGCAGGACGATGGAGCGCTGGAAAAAATGTATATGGTCCATGCGGTCGACGACGCGGGCGATGTCGTAAAGATCCGCCAGGGTCGACTCCCTGTACGCGCCGGTCATGGCATCGACCATATGGACGGCGGCCCCGGCGGTGCCGAAATGAACTTGCTTACCCCAGGGTTCGAAATCGTGACTTGGGTCAAAGGCATGCAGGACAAAGCGCCGCCCCGCCTTGGCGATGGTGTCTTCGACCAGCGCGCGGGGGAACAAAAGCCGCCCGTCCTCGTTCACCGTGCCGCCGGCGGCGGTGACCAAATCGACGCAAGAGGGGATCGCCTCGCTCAGTCCTACCTGCTCCAGGATATCGAGAGCGGCATCGTGAATACGTTTCAGGTCGCTGTCCGCCAAGGGCTTATACAGCCCGCCCTCAAGGCCAGGGCGCACGGCCCGTAATTCGGGCGCCAGTTCCGCCGCCCGCTCCTCGCGGCGCGCGTTGCGGCCGCGCCGGCGAGGCGCCTTGGCTAGAGCTTCGCTCATCGGCCTTCTCCACTTTAAGCGGCGCCGGAATCACCGGACCGGCGGGTCCTCCCGCAGCTTTCAAGACCCGCACCGATAACTAGCTGAATCGGCCTGACGTTAGGTCGTTACAAATCCCACGCTAAAACCAACAAATGAGCTGAACTTGATTTTACCCGCCAGGAGTTTGCCTCACTACGACATACGCACCTTGGAATACCCGGCCGGAGACAAAAAAAAGGGAGCCGACTACGACCCCCTTTCTTTCGCGTGCCCGACCGGCTGGCCGGTTGCCGCCTAGTCCTCACATGGCCCGCACCTGGGCCAGGAAGCTGTCGACCTGGGTGCGCATCTGCTCGGACTGCTGTGAGAGTTCCGAGGCCGCTTCAAGGACCTCCTGAGCCGCGCCTCCAGTCTCGCTGGCGGCTTGGGTGACACCCGAGATATTGCTGGAAACCTCGTCCGTGCCGGCCGAGGCCTGCTGAACGTTCTGAGCGATCTCTTGTGTCGCCGCGCCCTGTTCCTCGACCGCGGACGCGATGGCGGAAGCGATCTCGTTGACCGACTCGATGGTTGCGCTGATTTCCCGGATCGCCCCCACCGCATCGCTTGTTGCTCCCTGGATAGCGCCGATCTGGGCCGATATCTCCTCGGTCGCCTTGGCGGTTTGATTGGCCAGGGACTTGACCTCGGAGGCCACGACCGCGAAGCCCTTGCCCGCCTCGCCGGCGCGCGCCGCCTCGATGGTGGCGTTGAGCGCCAGCAGGTTGGTCTGC
>JAJFGJ010000016.1 GCA_021776175.1 Kiloniellaceae bacterium | reverse complement strand
GGGGGTGGGGATAACCGCGCCGCCCCCCCTTCTCCCCCCCCCCCCTTGGGGGGGGCGGGCGGGGGGGGGGGTGAACGGGCCTTGGCCCGAACGGCACCAAGCGGGGGCGTGGCGCCATGAGCCGTCCGGACACCGCCCTTCCCGACTTCCTCCCCACCTGCCGCGCGGCGCTGGAAGCGGCGGAGAGTTTTCGCGACGTGGCCAAGGCGGCGGTCGCGGCTATGGTCGCGCCCGAGGGCAAGATCGACGCGGCGCTTTTGGAGCGCGAGCAGTTCGCGGCCCATGGCTATGCCTGGCTGGCGACCTACGTCACCGCCTTGCGTGAGTTGCTTCATTGGGCCGAACGCTTGGAGGCCGGGGGTGGGCTCGGCGAGCTTGAAAGCCTGATCCTGCAAGCGGCTTTCGGCGAATACCTGCAACAGATGACCGGCGGCATCGCCCTTAGCCAGGTCGAGATTTTCCGCCCCCGCGACATGGGCCTGGACGGCGCACGGATAACAAGTTTCCACACCCCGGCGGTCGAAACCTTGATCGCGCGCGGCAATACCAGCGCCGCGCGCCAGCGCCTGGCCGAACTGATCGGGGCGGGATCCGGCTTCGGCGACGTGGCCCTGGGCGACGAGACCCTGGAGATGGTGCGCGATCAATTCCGCAAGGTCGCCGACGACCACATGGACGCGGCCCACGAATGGCACCGCAAGGATGAGTTGATCCCCATGGCCGTGGTCGAGCAGCTCGCGGAACTCGGCGTTTTCGGCCTGACCGTGCCGGAAGACTTCGGCGGTTCGGGTCTGGGCAAGACCGCCATGTGCGTGGTGACCGAGGAACTCGCGCGCGGCTACATCGGTTTGGGCTCGCTCGGCACCCGCTCGGAAATCGCGGCGGAGTTGATCCGCCTGGGCGGTACGCCGGAGCAGCAAGCCACGTGGCTGCCGCGCATCGCCTCGGGCGAGATCCAGACCACCGCCGTCTTCACCGAACCCGGCACCGGCTCCGACCTGGGATCGCTCAAAACCCGCGCGGTCAAGGACGGCGACGTTTACAAGATCACCGGCAACAAGACCTGGATCACCCACGCCGCGCGCAGCGATGTCATGACTCTGCTGGTGCGCACCGACTCAGTGCAGCCCGGCTACAAGGGCTTGTCCATGTTCCTGGCGGAAAAGCCGCGCGGCACCGAGGACGACCCCTTCCCCGCGCCCGGCATGAGCGGCGGCGAGATCAAGGTCCTGGGCTATCGCGGCATGAAGGAATACGAGCTCAGCTTCGACGGCTTCGAGGTTAAGGCCGAAAACCTGCTCGGCGGAGTCGAGGGCGCGGGCTTCAAGCAGCTCATGGCGACCTTTGAATCGGCGCGGGTGCAAACCGCGGCCCGTGCGGTTGGCGTGGCGCAGAACGCGCTCGAACTGGGTCTAGGATATGCCTTGGAGCGGGTGCAGTTCGCCAAGCCCATCGCCGCCTTCCCGCGCGTCGCCGGCAAGCTGGCCTGGATGGCGGTCGAGACCATGATCGCGCGCCAACTGACGCTCTTCGCCGCGCGTGAAAAAGATTCGGAGCGGCGCTGCGATATCGAGGCCGGCATGGCTAAGCTGCTCGCCGCCCGCGTCGCCTGGTCCAACGCCGACAACGCCCTGCAAATCCACGGCGGCAACGGCTACGCCGAGGAATACAAAATCAGCCGCGTCCTGTGCGACGCCCGCATCCTCAACATCTTCGAAGGCGCGGCGGAAATTCAAGCCCAGGTGATCGCCAGGGGCTTGCTGACGCGGGGGCGGAATTAGGGCCTGTCGTCATTCCCGCGTCATCCCGGACTTGATCCGGGATCTTCGGCAGGGACCGAGACTCGGACTCAACAAAGATCCCGGATCAAGTCCGGGATGACGATCTTGCGGGTTTTTAGCCCACGGCCTAGAAGCACCGAATGGCCAATATGATCTCCATTCGTCCCGAAACACCTGGCGATTACGAGGCCATCCGCGAGGTCAACCGCCGCGCCTTCGGTGGCGAGGACGAGGCCCAACTGGTCGACCGCCTGCGCGCCGGCGGCTTGTCGGTGGCCTCTCTGGCCGCAATTGAAAACAAACGCATCCTCGGCCATATCCTCTTCAGCGATCTGCCGATCGAAACCGAGAACGGCACGATACGGGCGGTCGCTCTCGCGCCCATGGCCGTGCTTCCCGAACATCGGAACCAGGGTATCGGCTCCGCTCTGGTGCGCGAAGGCCTGGAAGCCTGCCGGCGCGGGGGGATCGAAGCCGCGATCGTCCTCGGCCACCCGAACTACTACCCGCGCTTCGGCTTTTCCGCCAAGACGGCCGAGACTCTCCGCGCGCCTTTTTCCGGCCCCGCCTTCATGGCCCTGGAACTGGTACCCGGCGCCCTGGCGAATGGCGGCACGGTGCGCTACCTGCCCGCCTTCGGTCTGGACTAGGGATTTCCCAAGATGGAAAGCGCCTTGGAAGCGACGGCAATAAAAATATTCGGGCATGGGTGAAATTTTAATAGAACCGTCGTGAATTAGATGGCTATCTGTGGCCTGGCGGTCAAAGGTGCGTGCAAGTGCGAAATCTTCCATTCGGCCGGCCCGGCCGTTTCTTCAAGGGCAACCTTCATACCCATTCGACCAATTCGGACGGCGACCATGCGCCGGCCGAGGTGATCGAGCGTTATCATCGCGCGGGGTACGATTTCCTGACCCTCAGCGATCACTTTCTCGAACGCTACGGTTATCCGGTGACCGACACGCGCGCCCTTCGCCGCGACGATTTCACCACCATCATCGGCGCCGAGCTCCACGTCTCCAAGACCCTGATCGATGAAATGTGGCATGTGCTGGCCATCGGCCTGCCGCCGGACTTCGCGGCCCCGGGCGAGGGCGAGGATATCGTGTCCATCACCCGGCGCGCCGCCGACGCCGGCGCCTTCATCGGTATCGTGCATCCCGAATGGTACGGCCTGACGCCGGAGGACGCCCGCATCATAGACCGCGCCCACGCGGTCGAGATCTACAACCACGGCAGCCAGGTGGAAAACGCCCGGGGCTATGGCTGGGCCCTGTGCGACATTCTGCTCAACCAGGGTTGGCGGCTATCCGGTTTCGCCACCGACGATGCCCACCACGTGACCCACGATGCCTTCGGCGGCTGGATCCAGGTCTGGGCCGAAGAGCTCGACCCCGGCCTGATTCTCGAATCCCTCAAGGCGGGCCGATATTATTCGAGCCAGGGGCCTGAGATTCACGACATCCGCATCGAGGGCGAGGAGATCGCCGTCGCCTGTTCCCCGGCCTCGGTGATCAGCGCTCAGGGCAAGGGATCGCGCGCCAAGTTCGTCAAGGGCGATGGCCTGACCGAAGGCCGCCTGCCCCTGCAACGCTTCAAGGACGCCCACATCCGCATCACCGTTCGCGACGCCCAAGGCCGCCACGCCTGGTCCAACCCGATTTGGCTGGCGGCGTGAGGCTCTAACTCCGCCGCCCAAAGAGGGCGCGGCCGCAGGTAATAAGAAAAAGCACGAAAGCGGCGATCCAGGCGAGGGCGGCGAGACCTAGCAGCGGGGCCTCGGTGGCGCCCGCGAGGGGCGCCGCCACGCGCCCGAGGGCGGCGAAGGTCACCAGCAGATACGCGGCGGTCAAGCCGGCGCCCGCGTGTAAATCCCGCCCCGAATGGCCCAGGGTCGCGCGGCTCATGACCGCCAGGGTCATGGAGCCTATGGCCCCGGCCGTCAGGGCGTGAATGGCGGCGCTTTGCGGCAAGGCCGGCCACCAGATACTGGCGGCGATCAGCCCCAGGCCCAGCGGAATCCAGAAGTAGGCGAGATGCAGCACCCAGACCAGGGACTCGGCCCCGGTTTGGGTCCCGCGCCAACGTCCTAGGCGGATCAGGTTGCCGGCGGCGGCGGTGGCCATGAGAGCGCCGGTCACGGCGGACTCGGGCAAGAGAACCCAGGCGGCCAAGGCGGCAAGGGTGAGAATCAGAACCGCGCCATCGAAGCGCGAGAAGGGGGCGGGCAGGTCCGTGGCGCCGCGCTTGACCAGCCAATTGCGGGTAAAGCTCGGCACGATGCGGCCGCCGATCATGGTAATGAGGCCGGCCGGCACCAGTATGGCCAGGCGCACCTCCATGCCCCCGGTCTCCATGCCGGTCAAAATAGCAATGTGGGAACCGGCATTGGCCAGGGCGAAGACCAGAACCGCCAGGACCGGCGGCAGGTTGCGCCAATTGCGCCCGGCGACGATTTCCCTCAGCACCGCCGCGCCAAAGACGAACAGGAACGACACGTCGATCAGGGCCGCGATTCCCGGCCCGATCGAGGCGGAGGCCGCCATGGCCGCGCGCCCGGCGAGCCAAAGCGCGGCCAATCCGGCCAGGGGCCAACCCCGCAAGGGTAGCCGCCCGGTCCAATTGGGAATCGCCGTCAACAGGAACCCGGCCATGACGGCGGCGGTGTAGCCGAACAAGAGTTCATGGGCGTGCCAGGCCATGGGATCGAAGGCACTGGGTATCGTTAAGTAACCGAACATGGCCGCCAGCGCCAAGGGCAGGGACACCGCCGCCCAGATTCCGGCGAACAAAAAGAACGGCCGGAAACCCAGGGACAGCAGCGCCGGACCGCTATAGGCGCGGCGGCTTCGCGATTCGGGGGGATCGCTCGGTGTCATGGGCTAAAGAGTCACGGCACCGGGCCGGGGGTCAAGCCCCGGTGCGCACTTCATATTTAGCCGCGACCCCGCCGGTTCATGCATTCTCGTGCGCTGATATCAGGCGCCGGTAACCGCCAGGGATTTGGCGGGTGGGCGGATCAGTCCTTGCACGATCTCTTCCGCCAAGCGCGCGGCCGGTGCGTTCTCCTCGCCAGGGCGGCGATAGAGCATGATCTCGTAGTCGGGAAGCAAAGGAAATCCCTCGGCAACGCCAAGCACGCGCATACCTGGCTCTAAGGTACTTTGCGGCAAGACAGCAACCGCGATCCCGGCCCGCACGGCGGCGCGAACGCCTTCCAGGTTGACGCTGTTATAGGCATTGCGCCAGGCGCGCCCGGCCCCGTCCAGCGCTACCATCGCCGCTTGCCGATAGGCACAGCCCTGGGAGAACAAGGCCAAGGGCAAGGGTTTCTCCTCATGGGCCAGATGGCCGGCCGCGGTTGCCCAGACCAAGGGCTCGCGCCGTATCGCCTGACCGCTGTCGCGCCCACAGGCCTGGGTCGCGAGCGCGAGGTCGAGTTCCCCCGCCTCCAGCGCATCGAGCAAATGCCAGCTTCGATCGCAGGTGACTTCCATCTGGACGCCGGGGCAGGCTTGGGCGAAACGGCCCAGGACGCCGGGCAGGAAGACAGCCGCCGTGTCGGCGGTGCCAAGGCGCACGGCGCCAACTTGCGCGCTTTGTCCCAGTTCCGCCAAGGCCTGCTCGCTTAGGCCCAGTATGCGCCGCGCGTAACCGAGCAAGATCTCCCCGTCGGGCGCCAGTTCGACCCGCCGGTGTCCGCGCGTGAAAAGAACGCGGCCCGTCGCCGCTTCCAAGCGCTTTATCTGCATGCTGACGGCCGACTGAACCCGGCCGAGACGTTGCGCGGCGCGGGTGAAACTGCCGGTTTCGGAAACGACGACGAAAGCCCGCAGAAGTTCCATGTCGAGATCGCTTTCCATGGCACAGTATCAATTTTATTGATCCGTATAGTCAAATCTATTCGTTGGCGTCATTTATCAACTCCCACTAGCATGCCGCCTTCGCCGTCCAGGGAACGGCAAGGTTTGCCGCGCCGGTGCCGGCCACAAGGGTAGCTGAATGGATCGCCGTCTTTGGATTATCGTCTTGTGCGCCGGGGGGTGCCTGGCCCTGACCATGGGGTTTCGCCAGAGCCTTGGCCTGTTTCTGCCGGGCATTACCCTCGATCTCGGTCTTGGGCGCGAGACCTTCGCCCTCGGCATCGGGCTGATGAATCTGGTTTGGGGTCTGGGCGCGCCGCTTGCGGGCGCTCTTGCGGATCGCTTCGGCGCGGGCCGCATCGGCGCGCTCGGCGGAATCCTCTATGGCTCGGGTCTGTTCGCCATGACCGCCGGTGGCGACGGGGGTCAGCTTCTGGCCGGCGGCGTGCTTCTTGGCCTGGGTTTAAGCGGCGCCGGATTTTCGGTTGTCCTCGGCGCGGTCGGCCGCGCCGCTCCCGAGGCGTTTCGAAGTCAGGCCCTTGGCGCGGCCAGCGTCGGAGGCTCTTTCGGACAGTTCCTCGCCTTGCCCTTCACACACGCCCTGCTCGGCGGTCTGGGCTGGTCCGTGAGTCTCGCGGTCTTGGCGGTGTTTGCCCTAACGATCGTGCCGCTCGCGCGCGGCATCGCGGGCGCGCCGCCGCGACACGGCCAAGGCACACAAAGCTTAAGCGAGGCGTTTCGCGAGGCCTGCGCGCACCGGGGCTTTTGGTTCTTGACCGCCGGGTTTTTCGTGTGCGGGTTCCATCTCGCCTTCGTCGCCGTACATCTACCGGCCTACCTCGGCGATCAAGGCCTTCCCGCCTGGCTCGCCGCGGCCGCGCTGACCCTGGTCGGATTTTTCAATATCATCGGCACCTATGCCTGCGGTCTGCTCGGTGCGCGTTTCCCTAAAAAGACCGTGCTGAGTTTTCTATACCTCGCGCGTGCCGCCGTGTTTCTGGCGTTCTTCGCGGTCCCGCCGAACGAAGTCACGGTCATGATATTCGCGGCGGCCATGGGTCTGCTCTGGCTGGGGACGGTGCCTCTGACCAGCGGTCTTGTCGCCGTCATCTTCGGCCCGGCTTACTTGTCGATGCTTTTCGGCATGGTTTTTCTAAGCCATCAGATCGGCGGTTTTTTGGGTGCTTGGCTGGCGGGTGTTTTTTTCGACCTCCTCGGCACCTACGATCTCATGTGGTGGCTTAGCGTCGCGCTCGGCATGATGTCCGCGGCCCTGCACTGGCCAATCTCGGAACGCCCGGTCGAACGCTTAGCGATGGAATCCGGACAAACTTAGAAACCCGGGACCCCGGCCTTGGCTTTCACATCCCCCTGGCCCAAGCGGCCCGGGAGGGCTATATCCATAGTCATGAACGCTTTCATCACGGTCTTGATCGTGGTCGCGCTGCTTTCGGTGGTGGCGGTCCTCATGACCGGCGTCGTGGGCATGGCCAAAGGCGGGGACTTCAACCGCAAACATGGCAACAAGCTCATGCGCTGGCGCGTGGCCTTGCAGGGGACGGCGGTTCTGCTGATTGTCGCCGCCGCGATCCTTTCGCGCGGCTAAAGGCGCCATGGTCAAGCTGACCAGGATCTACACCCGGGGCGGCGACCAGGGGCAGACCTCCCTCGGCGATGGCGCGCGGGTTCCCAAGCATGACGGCCGCGTGGCCGCTTACGGCACCGTGGACGAGGCCAACGCCGCGCTCGGCCTGGCGCGCCTGCATGCGGGCGGCGCCTTGGACGAAATGCTGGGGCGGATTCAAAACGACCTTTTCGATCTGGGCGCCGACTTGTGCCGGCCCGAAAGCGAAAACGCCAAGGGCCCGGCCCTGCGCATGACAGCCGCCCAGACCGAACGCTTGGAGCGCGAAATCGACGAGATCAACGCCAAGCTGGCGCCCCTGGACAGCTTCGTCCTGCCGGGCGGCACCCCGGCGGCGGCGCATCTGCACTTGGCGCGCACCCTGGCGCGCCGGGCCGAGCGGGATATAACGGCCCTGGCCGGGCGCGAAGCGGTCAATGCCGAGGCGATCCGCTATATCAACCGCTTGTCCGACCTGTTGTTTGTCCTGGCCCGCCACGCCAACGAAGACGGGGCCCGGGACGTGCTCTGGCGGCCGGGCGCGCATGGCTAGGGGATTGCCCCCGTTTTCGCCCGGAAAACCTATGATTTTCGCGCGTATCGCTCCGTTGACACGGGGAGTTTCCAGCACTTATTGTGCACCTGCGAAATATCCCTGGATATAACCCAAAAACGGCGGCGGGCGACAAGATGAAGGTTCTGGTTCCCATTAAGCGCGTCATCGACGCGAATGTGAAAGTCCGGGTCAAGGCCGACAAAAGCGGGGTCGAGCTGACCAACGTGAAGATGGCCATGAACCCGTTTTGCGAAATCGCGGTGGAAGAAGCGATCCGCATGAGGGAAGCCGGCACGGCCAGCGAAATCATCGTGGTTTCCGCCGGCGGCGCGCAGTCGCAGGAGACCATACGCACCGCCCTGGCCATGGGCGCCGACCGGGGCATCCTGATCCAAAGCGACGTGGCGCTGGAGCCCCTGGGCATCGCCAAGCTGCTCAAGGCCGTGGCCGAAAAGGAAGAGGCCGGACTGGTCCTCCTGGGCAAGCAGGCCATCGACGGCGACAACAACCAGACCGGGCAAATGCTGGCCGCCTTGCTGGGCTGGGCCCAGGGCACCTTCGTCTCCAAGATCGCGGTCGAAGACGGCACGATCAAGGCAACGCGCGAGGTCGACGGCGGGCTCGAGATCGTGGCGCTCAAAATGCCGTGCATCCTGACCGTGGACTTGCGGCTTAATCAGCCCCGCTATGCCTCCCTGCCCAATATCATGAAGGCCAAGAAAAAGCCGATCGACTCCTTGTCGCCGGAAGATCTGGGCGTGGACGTGAGCCCGCGCCTGACCGTCGTGCAGGTGGTCGAGCCCGAGTCGCGCAAGGCCGGCGTCACGGTCGCCAGCGTCGCGGAGCTGGTCGAAAAATTGAAGAACGAAGCGAAGGTGATCTGATATGAGCGTCCTGATCGTCGCCGAGCACGATAACGCCGGCCTGAAGTCCGCCACGCTCAACACCGTGACCGCCGCCGGTCAAGTGGGTGGCGACATCGATCTGCTGATCGCGGGCACCGATTGCGCCGGCGCGGCCGCCGCCGCCGCCAAGGTGCCGGGCATCGCCAAGGTTCTGGTCGCCGACGCACCCGAATACGCCGCCATGCTGGCGGAAAACCTGGCCCCGCTGGTGGTCAAGCTGGCCGCGGATTACAGCCACGTCCTGGCGCCGGCCACGACCTTCGGCAAGAATCTCATGCCGCGCGCGGCCGCCTTGCTCGACGTGCAGCAAATCTCCGAGATCAGCGCCATCGAGGACGCGGATACCTTCGTGCGCCCGATCTATGCCGGCAACGCCATGGCGACCGTGAAGTCGGGCGACGCGATCAAGGTCGTCACCGTGCGCTCGACCGCCTTCGATCCGGCGCCCGAGGACGGCGGTTCGGCGGCGGTTGAAACCGTGGAGGCAACCGGCGACAGCGGCCTCGCCTCCTTCGTCGGCCAGGAACTGACCAAGTCGGAACGGCCCGAGCTGACCACGGCGGGCATCGTCATTTCCGGCGGCCGCGGCATGCAGAGCGGCGAGAACTTCGCCATGTTGGAGCGCATCGCCGACAAGCTGGGCGCCGCCGTGGGCGCCAGCCGGGCCGCCGTCGACGCGGGCTTCGTGCCCAACGACTATCAGGTCGGACAAACCGGCAAGGTAGTGGCTCCCGACCTCTACATCGCGGTCGGCATTTCCGGCGCCATCCAGCATTTGGCGGGGATGAAAGACTCGAAGGTCATCGTGGCCATCAACAAGGACGAAGAGGCGCCGATTTTCCAGGTCGCCGACTATGGCCTGGTCGCCGATCTATTTCAGGCGGTCCCGGAGTTGGAAAAAGAACTCGGCTGATTGGCATCTCTCGACAACAACACCAAGGCGGAACACATGGCGAATCAAGCGGACGCCGGTAACGAAATCATGGACATCAAATCGGTTGGTGTCATCGGCGCCGGCCAGATGGGCAGCGGCATCGTGCATGTCTGCGCCCTGGGCGGACTGGACGTCACCCTTTCGGATGTCAGCGCCGAACAGATGGAAAAGGCGCTGGCCAAGATCGCGAAAAACATGGACCGCCAGATCGCGCACGACACGATCACAGCCGCCGACAAGGACGCCGCCTTGAAGCGGATCGCGACCGCGACCGATTTTTCCAAGTTCGGCGATTGCGACACGGTGATCGAATCGGCGACCGAAAACGAAGCCGTCAAGCGCGAGATCTTCAAGAGCCTGTGTCCGGCGCTCAAGCCCGAGGCGATTATCTGTTCCAACACCTCGTCGATCTCGATCACACGCCTGGCCTCGGTGACCGACCGGCCCGAGCGCTTCATGGGCATGCACTTCATGAACCCGGTGCCCTTGATGAAGCTGGTCGAATTGATTCGCGGCATCGCGACCGACGAACCGACCTTCAAGGCGATTCGCGCCATGGCGGTCAAGCTGGGCAAGACAACGGCGACGGCGGAGGACTTTCCCGCCTTTATCGTCAACCGCATCCTGCTGCCCATGATCAACGAGGCGGTCTATACCCTTTACGAAGGCGTCGGTTCGGTCGAATCCATCGACACCGCCATGAAGCTGGGCGCCAATCATCCCATGGGGCCGCTGGAGCTTGCCGACTTCATTGGCCTGGATACCTGCCTCGCGGTCATGCAGGTGCTGTACGAGGGCCTGGCCGATACCAAATACCGGCCCTGTCCCCTCTTGGTGAAGTATGTCGAGGCCGGCTGGCTGGGCCGCAAGGCCGGGCGCGGCTTCTACGATTACTCGGGCGACAAGCCGGTCCCGACGCGCTAACCGAAGCGCCGTTTTCCAGTTCCCTGTTATTCCCTGCGGAGCAGGGAATTTACAGGACGCCCGCCCGACCTAATCCTCCGCCAAAATCGCCTCGGCGCCGCCTGCGTTCCAGGTCAGCCGCTGGACCAATTCGATGACCATGGCGGCGGCCTTGGGGTCGCCTTCCATGGCCTTGGCGGTCAGGCCGCGCAGGATCGAGCGTTGCTTGCTCAAGGTCTCGCGCGTCTCGCCCTCGCCGACCGTGACCGTCTCATACATTTCCTCGAGCAAATCGCGCGCCAGGCTGCGTGGGCTCTTGGGCCGCCCCGCCGGATTGCCAGATTGGCCCGGCTTGAAGCGCGTGTCCTTGGGCGGCTTGCCGTAGCCGACCTCGAAATCTTCCTCCATGGCCTTGCCTCCTGCTCTGCCATTCATACTAATCGAGACTAACCCGCGCGGCGGCGCGCGCAATGTTTAGCCTGTGGAAAGCGCGCCGGTGGACCAAGCCGGTCCCCGCGCCCGTATAGAACGCGCATCGAAAAGTATGTGTTTCGTATAGAACGTATAGAGAAGAGTCTTCCGGTGGCGGAGTAATTTACATACCCTTGCCGGGTGCCATGGATATGAAATTACAGATCAAGCCACTCGCCTTATATCTCGCCATGCTCGCCGCGTCCCTGTCCTTGGACGGCGCGCGGGCGGGCGAACACACGGGCGCGGGCGGCGCGGTGGATGTGCTGCTGGTGATCGCGCTCGACGTATCGGGTTCCGTGGACGCCCGCGAATTCGGCCTGCAACGAGAAGGCCTCGCCCGCGCCCTCGCCGCGCCGCAAGTGGCCAAGGCGGTCGAAAGCGGGGAGAGCGGTGCTATCGCCGTGACCGTGGTCCAGTGGTCGGGCTTTACCGAGCAAGCGGTCAAGATCGATTGGACGCGGGTCTCCAACGCCGGCGATCTGGCACGCCTGGCCGAGGCGGTGCGCCTCATGAAACGCCGCTACGACAACGGCGCGACCGACATCGGGGGCGCCATCACGTTTTGCCAGCGATTGTTCGCCAGTGCCCCCTACCGAGGCGGCAAGCGGGTCATGGATATCTCCGGCGACGGCACCAACAACGTCAACCACTCGCCCCACTTTGAACGCGACCTGGCGGTCGAGGCGGGCACCCATATCAACGCCCTGGCCATCGTCGAGCCCGACTCCGCGCTGACCGAATACTTCCGCGACAAGGTAATCGGCGGCCCCGGCGCCTTCGTCGAAACCTCGGCCGGCTACGCCGCCTTCGAAGACACCATGCTGCGCAAACTCATCCGCGAAATCGGCGGACAGCTTTTGTATTGAGGGGGGAGCCTTAACTGCTCTGGCACTGTTCGCACAGCAGGTCTTGATCACCGTAAGACACGCAAGGTTTCTCACATTTACTGCAAGGCACAAGGATCTTACCTACTGCATCCGCCGGGCGAACATAGGCGACTTCAGACCCAGCTAAATACATGTTCCGTGTATCTAGTTCAGTCTTGCGCAGCAGTTTTCGTTGCAACCATAGCTCATGCAGAATCTTCTTAATCTGAAGCCGGGACTGAGTGTCGTAGGTGCTATAGTGAATTGGGGAGCGCGATATCCCCATGCGATCAAGCAAGATGGTCGGCGTCCAAACTTTTCGGCGTTGGTTCCGCTGATCGAAAATCGCCTCAAGCACGGAATCCTGTGTAATTTTTGTCATGGTATCGACGGTGGGCCTGAAATTAAATCACCCTCGAAGCCGCTTCTCCGCTTCGAGTCCCTATGAACGAAATAGTTGCTCGTATTCAGCACGCACGTCTTCATCAATTTCAACGCCCCCGCTGCCTGCCCAATGGCGATCTTGGCGGTTTTTCTTTGGTCCAGAAATCCAATATTCCTCACCTGTCACAGTATCGAAATAATTTCCGCCGGAGACACCGGAACCTTTCAACGATTGAAATGATTTCCCCTGATAGTAGATGGTACTTCCGGTTTTTGAGAAACTGACACGCCCGATCCGCGCCGGTCCGGCATCACTGAACCCACTCTTTTGCTCAATGTACATAATGCGAGTCTTAGGCACTGAAATTTCCAATGTCATTGGTGCTATAATTAAATATCGGAATTTGTGCTTTGGTCAAGCTGAGCTGAACTCCTCAATGTTAATGGGGCAGCGGTGTGTGACGGAGTTTTACACCACCAGAGCAAAAATATAACAATCTTTGTTATTTTATGTTATTATTCGGACTTGGTTTGGAGGTTCGGGCAATGAATATATCGCTGACCAAGCACTTCGATGAATTCGTTCAGCGGCAGGTCGAGTCGGGCCGCTATAACAACAGTAGCGAAGTCATCCGCGCGGCATTGCGCTTGCTTGAGGATCACGACGCCATGACCCATGCTAAGATGCGGGCGGCGGTCGATCGTGGCCTGGCCGACGTGAAGGCCGGGCGGGTCTCGCCCTTCGATCCGGGAGAGATCAAGCGTGAAGGACGTAAGCGATTAGCGGCCAAAAACAACTCGTAATCACGGACGAAGCCAAGGAAGACCTGCTCGCGATCTGGCTCCATATCGCCGAGGATTCACCGGCCAAGGCCGACGCCTTCCTCGATGCCATTGAGGAGCGATTTGTCCCCCTTACCGAATTTCCCAAGCTCGGCACGAACTGCCCGCAATTCGGTCCGGGGATGCGCGTTTTCCCCTTCAGAAACTATCTGATCTTCTATCAAGCCGGCGATGACGCCATAAGTATCGTGCACGTTTTTCACGGTGCCCGCGACATCGGCCAAGTATTCGGGAAAATCGACTAACCGCCACGTGCGAGCCCCGCATGGCGCACCGTGCCAAGGCGCCCACGCCCTAGACGGGGGGTGTGCCCACGGCGCGGGGGGGAATTATCCGGCGGGCCGGGAGGCGGGCGGTCACGCTGGTTCCGCGGCCGAGCTCGCTCTCGATGGCCAGGCTGCCGCCGTGAAGCTGCACCAGGGACTTGACGATCGAAAGCCCGAGGCCGGTCCCGGGATGGGTGAATTTATCCGCCGATTCGACCTGATAGAAGGGGTCCGCGATTTTCAGAATGTCGTCCTCGGGAATCCCGTGCCCGGTGTCGCGCACGTGCAGCAAGACATCGCCATCGCCGGCCAGCTTAATCGAGACCGTGACCTGCCCGCCCTTGCGGCTGAAACGAATGCTGTTTGAAACCAGATTGACGACGATTTGCTCGATCATGTGCAGGTCGGCGTAGATCAAGGGAAAATCCGCGGCGATCTCGCTCAGAAGCTCAACCCCCGCCGGTTCCGCCTGAGATTTCAGCATCCGGATCATTCTTTGGGCGAGCTCGCCGACGTCGACCGCGGTTTCCTCCAACCGGTAGCCGCCGCTTTCAATCTTGGAAAGGTCGAGAAGATCGTTGACCAGGGCCAGGAGATGAGTGGCGCTGGAGTGAATATCTCCGGAGTAATCGCGGTAGCGGCCGCTGCCGAGATCGCCAAACATCTCGCTCTTAAGGATTTCCGAAAATCCCAGGATCGCGTTCAAGGGCGTGCGCAGTTCATGGCTGGCATTGGCGAGGAATGTCGACTTGGCGTCGTTCGCCCGCTCGGCCAACTCCTTGGCCGATATCAGGGTGCGCTCGGCCTTGATACGATCGCGAATGTCATGGGCGAGGACCAGCATGCATTTGCGGTTGTCGATTTCCATGGGCGTGGCGGTGATTTCAACGGGAATGAATTCGCCCGATTTGGTGCGGCAGGTCAGATCCTCGGTTCTGGAGATGCCACGTTCCTTGACCTCGTTGGCGAAGCTCTGAAGCTGTTTCATTTCCTCGGGATGGATGTCGCTGATGGATACGTCGCGAAGTTCCTCCGAGGAGTAACCCAGCATGACGCGGGATTTTTCGTTGGCATCGACGATCGCGTTGTTTTCGACGTCGACCAGAAAAATACTGTCATGGGAGGCATCGAACATGCGGCGGAAGCGCATCTCGCTCTTTTTCAATTCATTTTCACGCCTACTCAACTTCGCCAGCATGGCAGAGAATTGCGACACCATGCGGTCGAATGACGCGGCGACCTCGCCGATCTCGTCGGAGCGCTGAAAATCCAACTTGTATAGCTCCGGGTGCATCGGGTCGTTTCCCGCCGCCACTAAGTTCGACCGCAACTGGAGAATGGGGCCGATGACCCGGCGGTTCAGGAACAGCATCAGAATCGCCGTGGTCGCGCCGCCGATCAGCAAGATCAACAGCAAAATCCGGAACGTGTATGCCTTGAGTTCCTCGCCGATCCCGGTCGAGTCGAGCCGCGCGACGAAGATATAGGGCAGCCCGATGTGATCCGGCCCCCAACAGATGTCGTAGCGGGACCCGTCGCCGCTTTTGGTCCGCATGATGTGGCCGCTGTAATTGACCGGGATGTCCATCTTGGGCACCTCTCCGATCTTGGCGACCAGGCTGCCGTCGGGATTGTAAATCGCCGCGCCGCGCAAGCTCGAACGCTTGGAGATGCCGCCTAGGGCGGTGTCGAGATTGCTCGGATCGGTGCGCCCGTGCGAGGCGTTCAACAAGGCGACGACCTGGGCGAAGCCAATCGTCTCCAGCTGCCGATACAGATCCTCGGAGCGGTGGTTGTACGAGGGGATGAGGATGATAAGTTCGATCGCGACGATGGCCGCGAACACGGCCGCGGCAATCGACCACCCCAGGCGGCTTTTAAACGAAATCGCCCGCGCGGTCATCGCGGCGCGGCCGGAATCGCGTTCGAGCCCTTCGTTCCCCCCGGCCCGCCGCCGCCAAGAGGTTGAGGCGCGTTTAGCGGTTTCAAGCGGCGTTTCGCCATTTATCGTTTGTCCCTCCGCTCACGATTCTGGCCTAGGCGCGCGAAGGAATCATCCTCGCCCGCCACACTATAGTATTTAAAGTGTTAACCCTTTGGTTAACCCGGGACCGGAAAACCGCGATCCTTGCCGCCCTTGGCGATGGAAAGCGCCGCCTTCAAGCCTTCACCGCCCAGGCGGCCGCGGCCACGCGGCGGAAATTCTCCCCGAGGATGCCGCGAATTTCATTATCGCCGAAGCCGCGCTGAAGGAGGCCCTCGACGATATCAGGTAGATGCGCCGGGCCGGCGTGTTTTATGTCCGGCGTGTCGTAGCGCTGGCCGGCCGGCCAGTAGTCGGGCCGGCTGGCCAGAATGGCGCCGAGGTCGACGCCGGTGGCCGGGGAATAATCGAAGCCGAAGCCCACGTGACCGGTCCCGACCAGATCGCATACGTGGCGGATGTGGCGCACTATGGTTCGCGTGCCGATGTCGTTGTCGCCGAGGAAGATTCCCATGCCGTTGATGCCGACCACCCCGCCGGTGCGCGCGCAGGCCTCGATCTGCTCGTCGCGGATGTTGCGCTGGCGGTCGCAGAGCGCGATCGGGTTGGAGTGCGAGAACACCACGGGCTTGGCCGATTCGGCCATGATGTCCATGGTCGTGCGATAGCCGGCGTGGGAACAATCGACGATCATGCCGGTGCGGTTCATCTCGCGCACGATGGCGCGGCCGAAATCGCTCAAGCCCATGTCGGCATCGTGACACCCGCCCGCCGCCGCGTTGTTGAGGTTGTAGGCGAACAGCATCTGGCGCACGCCGAGTGCGTGATAACGTTCCACCATGGCGATGTCGCCACCCAGCGCGTTCATGCCTTCGATGTCGAAGGCGACCGCCAGCTTGCCATGACGCTTGGCGTCCGCGATATCGTCCAGGGTCCCGGCGAGGACAAAGCGCTCGCCATGGGCCAGCACCCAGGCGCGGTAGGCGGCGAGAGTCGCCATGGTCCGGTCCCGGTCCATGATGTCGAAGCCGACGTTGAGGCTGAGGTGGTCGGCGCCATGGTCGCGCCAGGCGTTCAAGAGAGTCAGATCGATTTCAGGGTCGGGAAAAACCCCGGCATGGGCGTCCCACACTAGCGCGTCGGCGATGAGATCCCGGGACCGGGCGGCGGCGGACTTGGACATGGATCGCGATTCCTATCCCGGAGTCTCATCGGGCACATGAAGCTGGCCGTCCAGGACCTTGGTCGCGACGCCCCCGACCTGCAAGCGGGCGATGGTCCCGGCGGTCATGGACACGGCCGAGCGGATGGAACTGGGGCGTTCGATCTCGTGGCCCTGTTCGGCCTGGACGACGATTTGCCCATCGCTGTTTTCCCGTTGGATTCCATGGCGGATCAGGTAGCTGGTCAGGGCGCCGTTGGTGGTCCCCGCGGCGGCCGATTCCGGCACCCCCACGGCGGGGCAGAAATCGCGGACGTGAAGATCGTGGTCCGGCCGCTCGGCCTCGGTGCAGAAGGTGGCGACGGTATCGATGCCATGTTCGCAGCAGAATCGGGTCAAGCCGCCGAAATCGGGGCCGATCCGGCCCATGGCCGCCAAATCCCTGACCGGCACCACCAGATGAACGAAATCGCCCGACGCGGTCTCCATGGGCCACGCCGGTTCGTAATCCTCCATGCCCAGGCCCAGCAGGCGCGCCAGTTCCTCCGGGTCCAGGGATTTCCGGCTAAAGCGCGGCGGCTGGATGTCGAGCATGACCACGGGGCGGCCATCGCCGCGGCGGCGGATTTCCACCGCCGCCGTGGCCGACGGCAGGCACAGCTCGACGTCGATCCGCCCGTCGCCGTTCCAGCTTAGGACGCCCAGCTCGACCATCCTGGTCATGAGGCCCAGGGTGCCGTGTCCGCACATGGGTAACTCGCTCACGGCCGACAGGAATCGCGCGCCGATCGAATCGGCGCCGCAAGCGGTCACGAATCCGGTGGCCGGGGCGCCCAGTTCGCGCGCGATCCGCCGCCGGGCGTCGGCATCGAGCCGCGCCGCGCACGAAACGACGACCGCCTGGCTGCCGCCGAAGGCGGTATCGGAAAAGGCGTCGTAGAGGGCGAAGGGGAGTCTTGCCACCGTGCCAGCCTGTAATGCTAAAGGTCCTGGATACCTTCAGGCCGTTGACGGCGCGGCGCAACTATTGAGTCGACGCTCCCGCCCCCGCGTTCCGCATACCGCTCTCGCCGCCACCCTCTTTCAGATAATACCGGATCAGGCTCACCGCCGCGTGGGAATCCCATTCGGCCCAATGCGCCGTTAGTCCGGTTCAGGTAATCGGTAGGTGGCCAGGTCCTTTTCTCCAATGTTCTTGGATTCGACCAGCCGGTAGTGCTTTTCGCGTACTATGGATACTTCGTCCCCGTCGAAATGAAGTTCGAACATGGCGATGGTGTCGTCGGCCATAAACTGCGTAGAGACTGGACGTGCGACGCAGTGTTTGTAGCGGTCCTGTGTCTCGCAAAAGATCGTATCTTGAATGGTTTGGATCACTCCGAGCGTATCGGTGCCGCCCTTGGCCTGAACCGGCACGATATATTGCGCGCCTCTGGCATCGATTCCTACATAAAGTTCGTCGATTTCGATCTGCCCGTAGTTAGAAATCTTAGTGCGCAAATGGTTTTGCAGCGAATAGGCGACGATGCCGAGAAATATGTCGATCAGCGATTGTAGCGGATTTTCGCAAGCAGGGCCTGCTCGTCTCCAAGTGCGTATTGAGATATTATTTCGGGCGTGGCGTCCGGGATTTTGCGCACCATCATGCCCTGGGTTGGAAAGACGGTCGCGAGCTTGCTGAGCCGGAAGCGGTATCTGGCGTCGCCCGCCCCTAATATCAGCCAGTGCCTGCCCGCAGGCTGTGTATTGAGAATAGGCTGGGGTAGGGGCTTGCGGTAACGAAAAGTGTAGATCACATCGCCCAGATTCTTGGGCGGTTCTATTTCCAGCCGGTGCGCGGCTTCGGCGATTTCTTCGCGACCGAACTCGAATTCTTCGCCGCCTTTATGGTTCCGTTGGAATATGTCGATGATAATCGCCTGGTACCGATTCCATCTTGGTTCCGTGCCGGTATCCTCTTCCGCGTCGCCGTCTTCTTTGCTCATGCCGAAGTCCGCACTCCCTCGCTCGGTGCGGGGGTAACGGCGCTTCGCTGACGCTTTGGAATTACGTCGTGAGGCACATCGTAATACGTCGCTGCCTGGGCCATCGAGAGTTCGAGTAAGGCCGGGTCCCTGAGTTCTAATTTCCGCCGAGGCACCGAAGGGACCTCGCCCAGGGCAGCCATGATCTGGGCAGCAACGGCTTGCGCCAGTAACGGGGGAACCGAATTCCCGATCTGCCGGAAACCATGCCACTTGGTGACATGGAACCGGAACCAGTCAGGATACGAGTGTAGACGGGCAGCCTCCCGATTCGTAATTACGCGCGACGCATAAGGGTGAATTGGGCGCGGCGATGTGAAAGCGCCTCGATCGCTGGCCGTGCCAGCCCGTAATGTATTGCAAAGACCTTCGGGGTCTAGCTTGTGAAAACGGCTGACGGGCTCGGTCTTGCCAAACTCGGTTTCGGAGAAACGGCGGCGGGATTTCTCGGTATGGGCCGTTCGCAGACTCGATGTCATGATATCCCGGTCGAAGTCGCGGCGATAACCGTAATTTCCGGGATCGTTGTCGATACCGCGCAGCCTGCGCGCAAAGCGCGAAGGACTACCGAATTCGGTTTCTGCCCAGTCGCGTTCGAGCAGGTCGGGAAAGTTATCGGCCTCGGGAAGATCGCCTATGGCATCTAGTACTGCCACGCGTTCCGATAGCGATTTGGGATATTGCGGCAGGTCGCATCCTTCCCTCGCTCCGATCAGGAAAAGGCGCTTTCGATTCTGTGGCACACCGTAATCGGCGGCATTGAGTACCTCGTAAGGCAAGAGCACCCTGTAACCGGTCTCGCTGAACGCCAAGATCGTCTCGTCGAGAACTTGCCGTTGCTTCCCCACGGTTAGCCCCTTGACGTTCTCGAAAACGAAATAGGCAGGTTGCAATTCCAGGACGATACGCACGAAATGTTGCACTAGTTCGTTGCGTGGGTCGTCCAGTGCCCGCTTGCCGATCATGGAAAAACCCTGGCAGGGGGCTCCACCGAAGACCGCGGCGATATCCCGATTCCCGATTCCCGCCATACGGCGGAGCTCGGCTCCGCCGATATCGGGGACGCTGCGGCAAATCGTCTTACAGTATGGAAAATTAAACTCGTGCGTCGCGCAGTGGATCGGATCGATCTCTACGGCTGCCGCAATATCGAATCCCGCATTCTCGAAACCTAGGCTGAGGCCTCCCGCTCCGGCGAAAAGATCGATTCCAATCGGTCGCACAGTTTCCCCTACCGATAAAAAATGCCTAGCTCCCCACACCCTGTATCACTTTCGATGGCGTTCGCACCAGGTGTCGTCCGAAATTTATCCGCATGACCGTCGAGGAATGCGCGCATTCTTTTTGTCACCGCCTCTGTATCTTTGATCTCGCATTGCCAGACCGTCAGGACTTGCCAGCCCATTTTTTCGAGTTCGGCGATTCGGTCAACATCTCGCCGCTTATTTTCCTTTAGCTTCGGCAGCCAGTATTCGGGCCGGGATTTTGGCGGGCGTCCGTAACGGCAGCCATGTGCGTGCCAAAAGCAACCGTGCACGAAAATCGCCTTTCTCCGGGATGGGAAAACCAAGTCGGGCTTGCCAGGCAGGTCCTTGCGATGGAGTCGGTATCGATATCCAACCTTGTGCAATAGCCTGCGCACCACCCATTCCGGGCCAGTATCCTTTCCCCGGACGGCCTGCATAATGCGGCGACGTTGTTCCTTCGTACGTGTATCCGCCATATTTTCAGTATGGTTCGCTTATGTTAAGAACATAACATGAACATTTGTTGCTTCAATCTCCCGCCCCCGCGTTCCGCATACCGCTCTCGCCGCCACCCTCTTTCAGATAATACCGGATCAGGCTCACCGCCGCGTGGGAATCCCATTCGGCGGCGCCGAGGCGCGCGCGCGCGACGCGGCCCTCGGCATCGATCAGGAAGGTCGCGGGCAGGCCCGAGACTCCGAAGGCGCGGGCCAGGGCCGACTTGGGATCGAGATAGAGCGCCAGGTTCTGCAAGCCGATTCTCTTGGCGAAGCGCGCCACCACTTGCTTGCCGCCGCGGTCGATGGAGACCGCCACGACGCGCAAGCCCTCGCGGCCGAGAATGGATTGCAAGCGGTCGAGGGCCGGCATCTCGCGGACGCAAGGGGCGCACCAAGTCGCCCAGAAGTTCAGGAGCACCACGTCGCCCTTGAAATCGGCCAGGCGCACGGGCGCGCCATCGAGGTCTTGGAAAACCTCCAGCGGCGCTGGCACGGGCGGGGTCAAAAGGCTAAAGTCCTCGGCGAACGGCCCTTGCGGGGGCGTGGACTTGGACTGCGCGGCGGCGGGTAAGGCGAGCCCGCCCAGCGCCAGCACCAGGATCGCGGCCTCGAGGGCTTTCCTTATCGACATTGCATGCAACCTTCGCTCGAAAAATGACAACACCAGATAACAAAGACCCCGGCGGCAACCCCGGCCCCAACCTCATGTGGGGCGGACGCTTCGCCCAGGGCCCGGCCGAGGCGATGCGGCGCATCAATGCCTCGATCGATTTCGACCGCCGGCTCCATGCCCAAGATATCGCCGCCTCGCGGGCCCATTGCAAGATGCTGGTCGCGCGCGGGATCGTGGCGGCGCACGATGGGGCGGCGATCCTGGACGGTCTAGACACGATCGCGGGAGAAATCGAGGCCGGCGAGTTCCCGTTCCGGGTCGAGTACGAAGACATCCATATGAACGTGGAAGCGCGCCTGCGCGAGTTGATCGGCGAGGCCGCCGGACGTCTGCACACGGCGCGCTCGCGCAACGATCAGGTGGTGACCGATGTGCGTCTTTGGGTGCGCGACGCCATGGATGGCCTCGACGGGCAGCTTCGCGATCTGCAATCCGCCTTGATCGAACAGGCCGAGGCCCATGCCGAAACCGTCATGCCCGGATTCACCCATCTGCAGGCGGCGCAGCCGGTGACCCTGGGTCATCACCTCCTGGCCTATGTCGAGATGCTGGGCCGCGACCGGGGCCGCCTCGCGGACGCGCGCGCGCGCCTGAACGAATGCCCCCTGGGGTCGGCGGCCCTGGCGGGCACGTCATTCCCCATCGACCGGGCCGCGACCGCCAAGGCCCTGGGCTTCGACCGCCCGAGCGCGAATTCCATGGATTCGGTTTCCGACCGCGACTTCGCCATGGAGTTCCTTTCGGCGGGCTCCATCGTCGCCATCCATCTATCGCGCCTGGCCGAGGAATTAGTGCTATGGTGCGCCGCCGGCTTCGGCTATGTCCGCCTGTCGGATGCCTTCAGCACCGGCAGCTCGATCATGCCGCAGAAGCGCAATCCCGACGCGGCCGAGCTGGTGCGCGGCAAGGCGGGCCGGGTTATCGGCGCGCTTAACACCATGTTGGTGATGATGAAGGGCCTGCCCATGGCGTTCTGCAAGGACATGCAGGAAGACAAGGAACCGCTGTTCGACGCCGCGGAAACGCTCTCGATCTGCCTGGGCGCCAGCACCGGGATGATCCGCGACATGACCCCCGACGCCGAGGCCATGCGCGCCGCGACCGCCGCCGGGTATTTGACCGCGACCGACCTGGCGGACTGGCTGGTCCGGGTTCTGGGTTTGGCCTTCCGCGACGCCCATCACATTACCGGCGCCATCGTGCGCCGCGCCGAGGCGCTTGGCCGCGATCTCGCCGAACTGCCCCTGGCCGAGATGCAGGCCATCGAAGCCCGCATTACCCAAGACGTATTCGAGGTGCTGAGCGTCGATGCCTCGGTGCGCAGCCGGACCAGCCTGGGCGGCACCGCGCCGGCGCGGGTGCGCGAGGCGGCGGCGGCGGCGCGGGAGCGATTCCTATGACAGGGGGACGCCTGATATTGGCGGCGCTTATGGCCGCCTTGGCCTTGAGCGCCTGCGGCAAGCGCGCGCCCTTGCGCGCCCCCGACGACGCGACGGAGGCCTATACCTATCCGCGCGTCTACCCGAACCCGGCCACGGTCTTGCCCAGCGGCAAGACGGCCGAGAAACCGCGCTCGCGCGAGATTACCCGTGGCGCGGGCGACCTGACGTCGTTTCCGAACCCGCGCACGAAAACCACCTATGGCGACCCGGACGCGCAATGACAGCCTTCCAATACCGCGAGGGCGTCCTCCATGCCGAGGCAGTCTCCTTGAGCGCGCTGGCGCAAACCGTCGGCACGCCGTTCTATTGCTATGCCTCCGGCGAGATCGAGGGCGCCTACTCGGCCATGGAGCGGGCCTTGTCCGGCCTGCCGGCGACGATTTGCTACGCCCTGAAGGCCAATGGCAACCTGGCCGTGGTGCGCACCCTGGCGAAGCTGGGCGCGGGCGCCGACGTGGTCTCGGAAGGCGAAATGCGCATCGCCCTGGCGGCCGGCGTTCCCGCCGCCAAGATCGTCTTCGCCGGAGTCGGCAAGACAGCTGAGGAAATGGCCGCCGGGTTACAGGCGGACATTCTGCAGTTCAACGTCGAATCCGTGCCGGAATTGGAGGCCCTGTCCCAGGTCGCGGAATCCCTGGGGCGGCGCGCGCCGGTGGCCCTGCGGGTCAATCCCGACGTCGACGCCATGACCCACGCGAAAATCTCGACCGGACAGGCCGAGAATAAGTTCGGCATCGACCTCGGCCACATCCAGGACGCGGTCAAGCTGGCCCTGGACCTGCCCGGCATTTCGCTTGAGGGCCTGGCGGTCCATATCGGGTCGCAGTTGACCGATCTCGCGCCTTACCGCGCCGCCTTCGGGAAATTGACCGCCCTGTACCGGGATCTGAAAGGCCAGGGCGTGCCCTTGCGGCGGCTCGATTTCGGCGGCGGCCTGGGCATTTCCTACGACGGCGAAACGCCGCCCGACTTGGCGGCCTATGCCGCCCTGGTCCGCGAATGCGCCGCCGGCTTGCCCGCCGAGCTGGTGTTCGAGCCGGGCCGCTTCCTGGTCGGCAACGCGGGCGTGCTGGTCACTCGCGTCCTCTACGTCAAGCAAGGCACGGCGCGCCGCTTCGTGATTGTCGACGCGGCCATGAACGACTTGATCCGGCCGTCCATGTACGACGCTTTTCACGCCTTCAAGCCGGTCGCGGCGCCCGCCGCCGGGGCCGGGGAAATGCCGGTCGATATCGTCGGGCCGATCTGCGAAACCGCCGATACCTTCGCCAGGCAGCGCGGCTTGCCCCCGGTCGCGGCCGGGGATCTGCTGGCGATTTGCTCCAGCGGCGCCTATGGCGCGGTCATGTCTTCGACCTATAATGGCCGCAGGCTGGTGCCCGAGGTCTTGGTGCGCGGCGGCGATCACGCCATTGTCCGGGCGCGGCCCAGCTACGCGGCCATGTTGGCCGAAACGCCGCTGCCGGACTGGCTGGACCCGGCCCGCCCGGCGGCGCGCGGAGTTGCCTAGGCAACCGGAGATATCCGGATGACGAGGACTAAGGCTAAGACGGAGCAGCGAAACCCGGCGCCCGCCATGGCGCGCCTGGCGGCGCTCCTGGCCGCCGCCCGCGCCGCCTTGTGGTGGGAGCGGTTGTGGCCCGCCATCGCCCCGGCCCTGGGCGTGGCCGGGCTGTTCCTGGCCCTCGCCCTGATCGACATCTTGCCGCTTCTGCCCGGATGGCTGCACGGCCTGATCCTGCTGGCGCTGCTCGGCGGGTTCTTTTTTCTCGCCTGGCGCGGGCTCGGCGGCGTCTTGGCGCCCAGCGCCGGGCAGGCTCGCCGCCGTCTGGAGCTCGATAGCGGCCTCGACCACCGGCCGCTCGCCAGCCTGGACGATACCCTGACCGCGGGGACCGCCGACCGGGGCAGCGCCCAGCTCTGGACCCTGCACCAGCGGCGTTCGCGCGCCCGCCTGGCCCGCCTGCGGGTTGGCTTGCCGCGCGCCGGGCTGGCCGCGCGCGATCCCTTCGCCCTGCGCGCCGCCCTGGGCCTGTTGCTGGTCATTGGCGCGGTCCTTGGCCACGGCGATGCCGCCGGCCGCCTGGAGCGCGCCTCGCGGCCCGATTTAGGCGCCCTGGCCATGGCCCCGCCGGCCGGGTTGGACGTCTGGATCAACCCCCCGGCCTACACCGGCCTGCCGCCGCTGTTTCTCGATTCCGATCGAGCGCGGGCACGCGGCGCCGCCGCCGCCGTCGAAACCGCCGTCGAGGCTCCGGCCGGCAGCATCGTTCTGGCCCAAGTCCAAGGCGGGCGCGGGGTGCCGAGCTTGATCGCCGGCGAGGCCGCCGTGCCCTTCAAGGCCGTGACCTTGGATGCCTACAAGGCCAGCCTGACCCTGGAAAGCGGCGAGACCTTGCGGGTGGAGCAAGGGGGCCGGGACCTCGCCGTCTGGTCCCTGAATATTATTCCCGACCGAGTCCCTAGCATTGAATTCCTCACCGCCCCCGGGCGCAGCGAACGCGCCGCCCTGCGGCTCGAATACCTGGCCCGGGACGACTACGGACTGGCCGGGGTAAGCGGCAGGATCCGGCGCCTCGACAATCCCGAGGCGCCGGCGCTCATCATCGATTTGGCCTTGCCCGGCATCGGCCTGCGGGACGCGGAGTCCTTGAGCTTCCATGACCTGACGCCGCATCCCTGGGCCGGCATCGCGGTCGAGGTCCAACTGGTGGCCGAGGACGCCCTGGGACAGCGCGGAGAAAGCGAAGCCATCCGCACCGTGCTGCCGGAGCGCATTTTCAACCACCCGGTCGCGCGCGCCCTGGCCGAGTTGCGAAAGCAATTGACCCTCGACCCCGACGCCCGCCTGCCCGTGGTCCGCGCCCTGGGCGAGATCTACGACCGCCCGGACCACTATTTCAATGACCTGGCGGTCGCCTTGTCCCTGCGCTCGGCCGAGCGGCGGCTGATTCACGACCGCGGCGCGGCGGCGGTGGCGCAGGTGCAGCAAATCCTTTGGGATACGGCGCTGCACCTGGAAGAAGGCGAACTGGCGACCGCCGAGCGCGACCTGCGGGATATTCAAAAGAAACTGATGGAAGCCCTGGCGCGCGGCGCCGACGACGCCGAGATCGAACGCCTGATGGAAGAAATGCGCGCCGCCCTCGACCGCTTTCTCGAGGCCCTGGCCGAACGCCTGCGCGATCAGATGGCGCGGGGCGAGGAACAGCCGCCGCCGCCGCCCAACGCGCAGACGCTGCAAGGCGAGGATTTGCAGCGCCTGCTCGACCGGGCCCGGGAGATGGCGCGCAACGGCGCCCGCGATGCCGCCCGCGACTTGCTGGCGCAGCTCCAGAACATGCTGGAAAATCTGCGCGCCGATCCCTACGCGCAAGGCATGGACGAACGCTCGCGCGAGGCCATGCGCATGATGGAGGACATGGAGAACCTCACCCGCCGCCAGCAGGACCTGCTCGACCGCAGCTTCGAGCGCGCGCAACGCGAGGGCAAGGTCGGTCCGGATAACGAGGCATCGGGCGAGGAAAGCCGGAGCGACGCACGCGGCCAAGAGGCGCTGCGCCGGGAACTGGGCGAGATGATGCGCCAGCTGGGCGACGCCCTGGGCGACATCCCCGGCCCCCTGGGCCGCGCGGAACGTGCCATGCGCGATGCCCGCGACGCCCTGGAAGGGGGCGAATCCTCGGACGCCGTGGGGCCGCAGACCCGCGCCCTGGATCAGCTGCAGCAAGGCATGCGCGACATGGCCGAGCGTTTCATGGAAGCCATGGGCGCGGGCGCCCCCCCCGGCATGGGCCAGGTCGGCGCGCAACCGGGCACCGGCCGCGACCCCCTGGGCCGCCAGCAGGGACGGCGCGGCTTCGAGGCCCTGGAGGGGGTTCGCATCCCCGAGGAAATGGAGCTGCGGCGGTCCCGGGAAATCCTCGACGAGCTACGCCGCCGGCGCGGCGAAGCGGCGCGCCCGCCGGTCGAACTCGACTATATCGACCGCCTGCTCAAGCAGTTTTAGGTTGGGGGGCGCCGCAGCCCGTAAGATCGTCGCTCTGGACGCGGCTTCTAAAACTATATTGCATGAGGCCGCAGACACATTCACCGGTGTTGCGCGGTGCTATCCCTATTACTCTGCTCCCGACTCCGGTCAATTCAGTTATCTTGTTTGTGATCCTTTGAAATGGACGCGGGAAGTCTGATGACTGAGACGGATATCCCCCCAAACACGGGCGATCCAATGTTTGAGGCCATAGCGACGTTTACCTGTGCCTACCACCGAGCTCTTGAGTCGGAATTGGATCGCCACAGCCGCGAGAAGTTCCAACATAACGGTGAGAGAACTGGTCTAATTGAGATATGGAAGGCACGCGATGGATTCGTGACGTTCTATTTACCAAGCCCACCACCTGATGCCAAAGTTGGGGAGGGATTGTATGGCCTTGATCGCTCAGAGCACGACCTAAACGAAATCTGTCAATCCCGCACTTCACATCTGTTGAAGGTGTCATCTCCCAGGCTCGGTGAGCCCTGGCACCCAATCGAGCACATACCGCCCGATACCGATCCCATTCCTCAAATTTCTCTCCCCATCATGCAAAATGACATATCTCGTGCGTTAGCCGAGGGAAAATTCTCGTCATTACCGGGCATGACGATTAGTCCCGTCATTCAAGTCCGCGGAGAAATTCGAGAGCGCGTTTTACCCTCCAGGGTCAAAATTTGGACGCCTGTTTTCGACTTCTCTGGTGTCGGCAGACGGCGGATTTACGCCTGGCCCCACGCTGACTTTTGGTGGCTTCCCGAAGAACTAAACTTAGACCCAGGCCGCGCGGCCGAAGTGGCCCACTACGATGTGGTAGCGCTGCGGGCAGCCATGGCGGTGGAGCCAGTACTTTCGCCTCAGGTTGCCCAGCAAGACCTTCCTGAATTTGTGTCTCACAAGCTAGAACAACTCTGCGATGAATTTGGGGCGCTCATGGAAGACCAAGGTCAAGATGAGGAGGCGATCCATCAGTTTCTGCGCAGAGAAGAGAATCACCTGTTCCTGGATTCGGACTATCAAGACGTTCACAGCAAGGTACAATTTGGTAACTACGTCTCGGACTTCGTTGTCCGCCGGTCAGACGGCAGCTACAAGTTAATCGAGATAGAGCCTGCGACAGAACGAATATTCACGGCGTCCAGATCCGAACCTTCCGCACGATTTAATCACGCCTGTCAGCAGGTCCGCGACTGGCAGGATTATGTTCGAGAGCACATGCACCACGTCCGGCAAGTGCAGCGCCTTCTCGATATATACGAACCCAAGGGCATGGTTCTGATGGGAAGCTCTACGCATATTGACAGTGACGTGGCAAAGAGGCGTTGGCGTTCGTTGAAGACCGAAAACCCGCTCGAACTTGCGACATATGACGAAGCCATTGAGCGCGTGCGTAATCTTGCCGTCAAGCTCCGTCACTTAATGGGTTAGGGTTGCTAAACTCGTCCTCAGATCGTTCGATCAAGCTCATTTCCTCTAACTGAGTCTTTCATTCATTGAGCGTAGCGAGGACACCCACCTCTTCGCTATCTGCGATAGGCAGCTAAACCCAACGACATTGGCCGCCGCCGGCGCGGCGAAGCGGCGCGCCCGCCGGTCGAACTCGACTATATCGACCGCCTGCTCAAGCAGTTTTAGGGCGCGGCCTCGCAGCCCATAAGATCGGCGCCCTGGGCTCCTGTTGGAAATTCCAGAGTCTATTTCGAGCAAATCTCCATCGATGAAGATCGATAGTGTAACAACGAATGCTAGTGACTTCATCAGGTGAAGAATAGCAAACTTGCGGTATTGATTAGATAGTTGTTTTATTAGTATGTTATTGTTCATGTAGATTCACGGTATGATTTAGTCTCAGGAGTTGTTAAGGTAATAAAGTTTTGGGAGGGGTGCCATGAATAACAAAATCACGACGGCAATGTTCTCTATGATTAGGGTGGCTACCGTGGCGCTGTTGGGCGGGGCGTTCACGGTTGGCACGGTCAATGCGCAGCAGTCCTTATTCAAGAGCGATTTGAGTCCCACCGGTCTGGGTTCTGCTCCAAGGATTGGCGGGGTGCCGGCGGATCCCTTTGCTTGGCAATCGGCGGGCACCAAAACATCGATCGGCGCCAACGGCGACTTAACCGTGAAGGCGGGGGATCTTTTAATCCTCGACACGGACGGCGCCGACCCGGGACTGGTGGGCACCAATGGCGGTTTGGATTTCTTCGCCAGCTTGGTCTGTGGCGGGTCTGTGGCCGGCAACAGCGCGCCGGTTACACCGAGCCCCAGCGGAAAGGTCGAAATCGCGGAAACCGACTTCCTGAACAGTGTTGGTGTGACCGCTTGCCCCGGCGCGCAGATTCTGCTGCGCGTGGACACGGGCTCGCCCACGACGGGGCTCAGCAAGATGTACGCCGTCGCGGGCGGCGGCCAGTTTACCGGCGGCGGAGATGGCCGGCTGTTTACCGTGGATCCGGACGACAGCCTGTCGGTGCTGGCCGACTTGTCCGCGGATCGGGGACTTTCCGGTGTGGCGTTCGACTCCAACGGCCGGCTCTTTGTGACCACCAACCGCTTGGGGTCTTCGGGAATCACTTCGGGGTTTCATGAGGTGGATCCGGACACCGGGGATATCCTTAGCGGTGTTGAGTTGGCGGCGGTGGTTCGCGACTTGGCCTTCCAGCCCGGCTCCGATGTCCTTTACGGCGTTACCGGTTCGTTCGACGGCAATACCCCCGGAACCCTCGTGACCCTCGACACCGGCACCGGCGCCCTAACCGTGGTCAAGGACGATGGACCCAATATCACCGGAGGCGGGCTCGCCTTCGCGCCGGATGGAACGCTGTACCGGGGTGCGCGCGACTTCACGGTGGCGAACGGACGGCGGTTGGAGGTTCTCGATCCGGATACGGGGGATATCCTCTCCCACGTCCAGACAGACGACTTGATCATCGGCAACCTGTTTCTCGATGGGCTGGGCGTTAGCCCGGAGGGCTTGATCCTGGGGACCAATGCCCGCGAGCGGCTTACCGTCGCGGTCGATCCGGTTACGGGCGGCCTCACGCGCGTGCTGAATTTCGGCGAGCGGTTGAGCGATGTCGATTTCCGGCTCGCCCCTTGGGTCGCGGCCTCTGGGTTCTCGGCGCCCTAGATTGTTTGCCTTTCGCCACGGCCTTCCCGGCGCCGGAACTCCATCGCGGAGCGGCCGGTTTAAAGCGCTAACGATCCTGGTCTGCGCGTGCATCGCCCTGGCAAGCTGCACCAACTACAAGGCAGCCCTGCGCCTGGAGGCGGGCGGCCCCTCAACCGGGGCCGTCTTGCCGAAGGCGACCCAGATTCAGAAGGAAATCGTCCGCGCCGATGAAAAAGTCACGGGCCAGGTGCGTCTGCGCTTCGATGTCAGTAAGACCGGCGAGGTGAGCGGCGTCGAGATCCTCGAGGCAAGCGACGAACGCCTCCGGGAAAAGGCCCTCGATTTGATCGCCTCGTGGCCGCTGGAACCGGGGACGATCGCGGGGGAACCAGCGGATTTCGAGGATCTCGAATACATGCTGGTTTTTTTCACCGACGATTCCATGACCACCGGCAAGGCCGTGTTCGTGGCCGCGGGTATAATCGTGTTGAGCGCTTTGCTGATCGCCCTCAAGGCCATGGAGCTATCGAACAGCGGTTCCTTTTCTTCTTCCCGCTAATCCAGGTTCCCACACGTCCCTGTCATCGCCGGCGTTCCGGGTTTTCCGCGCGGAAAGAATTTAGAGAGCGGCGGCACCGGCATAGTCGGGCGCGCGGGGGGCCGGGGAGCGGCCTTCGAGCATGGCGTCCACGGCATCGCAAATCTGGACCAGGGTGAAGGGCTTCGAGATCACGTTGAACACCAGTTCCTCGAGATTGTGCGCCCGCTGCCGCTCGGCGGAGTAGCCGGTCATCATAAGGACCGGCAACTCCGGATAGTCCCGCGCGACCTTGAGGGCCAAGGCGATGCCGTCCATGCCGGGCATGACGATATCGCTCAAAAGGGCATCGAAGTGCCCGTCCTCAAGCGCCTCCAGGGCGCGCAGGCCGTCGTCGACGCCGATCGCCTCATGGCCGCGATGGGCCAAGGCGCGGCAGACAAAACTCCGCACCGCCATGTCATCCTCGGCGACTAGTATCCGTGCCATATCCGTTTGGTCTCCTAACTCGTCCGCGGCGCCTCAAAATGCGCCCGGAGGATTAATGAGACGTTAATCTTGGTAAATCGCGAAGCCACGCCCCGCGGCCGATATGGCCGCCATAAAATCCCAAGTATTCCGCAGTATTATAAACTTAGATAGTATGTATAGCGAATTTTAGATAAATATAGTGCTTTCTTTATTTAATAAATAGTTGACAATATCTTACCGTTTCATTAAATTGCTTTAACCGTATGCATGTTTATTCGTGAGTAGAGGGGTATGGGACCGTGTTTGCAGTTGAACCCAACGTCGAGTTACTGACCTCGGAGGGGATTGAGCGGCTTAACGCCGACAAGTCTCCTTGGATGCGCGCCCAAACCGCGGCGACCCTGGCGATTCTTTTCGCCGAAGGCGCCCTGAACGAGCGCGAGCGGATATATGCGGTCAGCATATTGGATGTCCTCGCCCGCGATCTGGAGCAGCAGGTTCGCGAATCCTTGAGCGAGCATGTTAAGCACTGCGCGCGCCTGCCCCATGGGATCGCCCAGAAATTGGCCTTGGACGTGGAATCCGTGGCCCTGCCGATAATCCGGTATTCATCGGTCCTGGAAGAAGCCGATCTGATGGCGCTCGCGCGCGACGGCGGCACGGCCAAGCAGATCGCCGTGTCCCAGCGCGACAACCTCGCCCAGGCGGTTTCGGACATTCTTGTCGACACCGGGAAACCGGCGGTCATAAGCACGCTTCTCGCCAACGAAACGTCGCGCATCGGCGAAGCCTCCTACGGTAAGATTCTCGGAGTCCTGGGCGGGGACGACAAAATTAAGGCGCTGATGATCGAGCGCCCCGCCCTGCCCGCGACGATCGTCGCGCGCATGGTCTTGAAGGTCAGCGACAGCTTACGCCAGCGCCTGATCGAGCGCTTCGGCCTGCCTCAAGACATGGCCGAGGAATTGACCGCGCGGGGACGCGAACGCGCGCTTAGCGACTCGATCGGCAGGGAAGCGACGAACGAGACCATGGAAGCCCTGACAAAGCGCCTGCACGATGACGGCGCCTTGACTCCGGAGTTCATGTTGCGCGCGCTGTGTACCGGACAGCTTCGATTGTTCACCGCCGCGGTGGCGGCGCGCGCGGGGGTAACTCTCGGCAACGCGGACGAGCTGGTCCGAGACGGCGGCCAGCGCGGGATGATGGCGCTCTACGTCCACGCGGGTCTTCCGGGCGTCCTGCTGCCGGCCTTTCGTGCCGCCCTCGAAATCGTGCGCGAGAAAGAATCCACGGGCCCGAGAGCCTGGCGCGATGCCGACACACAGCAAATCCTGTCACAGCTAATCGTGGCCTACGACTGCCTGGCGCCTGGGCATCTGGAATCGGTTCTGGCGCAACTGGGGCGCCTGGGCGCGGAGTGCGCCGACGCGGCGTAATCCTCGCCGATGCTTACTTGGAAGCGGTGAAATCGATTTCCAGGTTGCCCTCGGCCGGGGCATTCCGGGTCGAGGTTTCGAACCGGGCCGTGCCGCCTGGGGGCAGGCTGTCGGCATTGGCCGAGAAATCCCAATGATCGACTTCCGCGCCGCTTGGATCCGTGAGGCTGGCGCGAAGCATGGGAATATCGCGCGGGGTGTCGGAAATATTGGCGATCGTGCCTTCGATCACGACCACGCGATGGCCGTCGAGAAGGCGGCGCACGGACTTGACGTCGCGCAGCTCCAGGCCCTCTCCGGCTTGCGGCTCGTGGATCATGCCGGCGAGGCGATAGAGCTCGGCCGCGGCGGGATAGGCGGCGATGATCCGCTCCTGGCCGTAATAGGCCCCGGCAGCCAAGGATCCGGCAACGGCGAAGAAAAACACCCAGCCCAGGGCGATGCGCCGCCCCGATGAGGGTGGCGGCTTGGTGCTCGTTAGCGCGGCGGCGCGGCGCGGCGCGCGCGGCGCGGGCGCGGGCTTTTCCTCGCTTGGCGTTTCGGTTTCGGGCGGCGGTGCCTGCGGTTCCGCTTCGGCGGGCGCCTCGACCGGGGCCGGCGCCTCTTCCGGCGCCTCGGCCGGGGTCTCGTCTTCGCTCAGTTGGGGCTGGTTCCACTCATGACCGCAACTGCCGCACCTGACCTGGCGCCCGGAGGGGCCGATCTGGTCGGTATCGACGCGAAACGTTGTATCGCAGGACGGGCAAGTCAGGTTCATTAAGGGATATATCAACGCCCACGCATATTACGGAACCCTGATCTTATAGGTAGGGCCAATCCCTAAAGCAAGCTGCCAGCGGGTATCCGCTTTACGGCCCAGCGGGTATCCGCTTTACGATCTAGCGGGCATCCGCTTTACGACCCAGCGGGCATCCGCTTTACGACTCTGAGCCGAATATGTCATCTTGCTAAGCATTTCCAGATCCGGCGATCGGCAAGACTTTGGTTCGATTCGAAGATGTTTCCTTGCGTTACGGCGCCGGCCCGGAAGTACTGGGCGGCGTTTCGTTTCATTTGGCACCGGGGTCGTTTCATTTCATGACCGGGGCCAGCGGCGCCGGAAAATCGTCGCTCCTGAGCATGATTTATCTGGCGCGCAAGCCAAGTGCCGGCCGCATTCGATTGTTCGAACGCGATGTCACAACCTTGTCACGTCCCGAGACGGCCATGATGCGCCGCAAGATCGGCGTCGTGTTCCAGGATTTTCGTCTGCTCGACCATCTAACGGCCCTCGAGAACGTCGCCCTGCCGCTCAAGATAAGCGGCCAGCGCGATGAAAAAGTCCGCCGCCACGTGGCCGAACTCCTGGCCTGGGTCGGATTGTCGGAGCATTTGGATTCTTATCCCCCGACATTGTCGGGCGGCCAGAAGCAACGGGTCGCGATCGCCCGCGCCGTGGTCGGCCGGCCAAGCCTGCTGATCGCCGACGAGCCGACGGGAAATGTGGACGATCGCATGGCTGTCCGTCTGCTATATCTATTCGAGGAACTCAACAAGTTGGGAACCACAATCGTGATCGCGACTCATAACGAATCCCTGGTGGCGCGTTTCGATCATCCGGTCGTGCGCTTGGTGGATGGCGGGGTGCGCGTGGACCGCCCGCGAAAGGGCCGGGCATGATGTTGTTCGCGCGCCGGGACGTGCCGCTCGACAGCGACGCCTCGGGGCGCTTTTTGCCGTGGCTGGTCGCGATCATGGTTTATCTCGCCGCCCTGGCCCTGATTTCCGCCTTGACCATGAGCCGGGCGATCGGCCATTGGCAGGAGGGCCTCAGCGGCACCCTGACGATTCAAATTCCACCTGACCAGGTGGTCGCCAAAGCCAAGTCCGCGCCCGATGCCTTGGACCGCGTTCTCGACCTTCTGATCGCGACGCCGGGGGTTCGCGAGGCCAAGGTGATGGAGCCCGAAGAGATCGAACGCCTGCTGCGGCCCTGGCTCGGCGCCGCCGCCAGCTTGGCCGAGCTGCCGGTGCCGGTCTTGATATCGGTGACCTTCAACCCGGCGGCCGAACCGGACTTCGCCGCCCTGGCGCGCGCGGTCGCGAAAATCTCGCCCGACGCGGTCGTCGACACCCATCAGGCGTGGCTGGGCAAGGTTCGCGATCTGGCCCGCACCGTGCAGGGAATCGCGATTCTAGTGGTGGTCCTGATCGCCGGGTGCGCGGTCATGATCGTGGCCTTCGCCACCCGCATGGGCTTGTCGGTCCATGGCCATGTCATTGAACTGCTGCACCTGATCGGGGCCCGCGATTCCTATGTCGCCAGCCAGTTCCAGGCCCATGTCCTGAGCTTCGCGCTGCGCGGGGGCATGATTGGATTACTGCTGGCGGTCGGGACGGTGTTCCTCGCGGGGGAGGTCTTGAAGGGCAGCGAAGCCATGGTTCTGCCGGAGTTGGCGTTGCAACCCTTGGATTGGTCGGTGCTGCTGCTGCTGCCGGTGGCCGTGGCGCTGGTGGCGACGCTAACGGCCCGGTTCACGGTGCTGCGCACGCTGGCGCGGATGCCCTGAGGGTGGGACCCCGGCGCACTTTCACCATGAATCCTCGCGGCAATCGCCTGGCGCGGCGCTTGATCGTGGTGGCTGGTTTCGCGATTCTGGTTTGGTTGCTGGGGCTTTTGTGGTTCGCGTCCTCTTTACCCAAATCGGTCGCCGATACCGACACCAAGACCGGCGCCATCGTGGTCCTGACCGGTGGCGTCGGCCGCGTCCACCAGGGCCTCAAGCTTCTATCCGAGGGCCGCGCCCAAAAACTCTTCGTATCGGGGGTCTACCGGGGCGTGGATGTGGAGGAGCTGCTGCGTGTGTCCCAGCAGTCGCCGCGGGAATTGGCCTGTTGCATCGCTTTGGGATATCAGGCCGATAACACCAACGGAAACGCCGTGGAAACGCTTGCTTGGCTGCGCGAGCAGAATCTGCGCTCCCTGCGCCTGGTTACCTCCGCCTATCATATGCCGCGCAGCCTGCTGGAGTTTCGAAGAGTTATGCCGGAGGTAACAATCGTCCCTCACCCGGTATTTCCCGATGATTTCAGACCGGGCACCTGGTGGCGCTGGCCCGCGAAGCCGGGCCTGATCGTGAGCGAATACAGCAAATACCTGGCCGCCTTGGCCTGGAATTTTTTTGCCGGCGCGCCGGAAAGCCCAAAGGACTCCGATACAAAATGATCGGCGCGCGCTCGTTCCTGTTCAATGCCCTGTTTTATTTCTGGACCGGTCTGATCGTGATCCTGTGCGTCCCCCTGCTCGCGGGGCCGCGCCAAGCCTTGTTCACGGCCGGGCGGATTTGGGCGCGCGGCAACTTGTTCATGCTGCGCCATATCTGCCGGCTTTCCTACACGGTGCGCGGCTTGGAAAACTTGCCGGACACGCCTTGCCTTATCGCCTCCAAGCATCAATCGGCCTGGGACACCATAATCTTTTCCACCTTTCTCAATGGCCCCGGTTTCGTCCTGAAGCGCGAGCTTTTGAAAATCCCGGTGTTCGGTTGGTATGTCGTCGGCGCCGGCTGCATTCCCATCGACCGCGCGGGTGGGCCGAGCGCCTTGCGCCGCATGATCGATTACGCCCGCGAGGTCCTGGCGCGGGGGCAGACGATCGTGATCTTCCCCGAAGGCACCCGGGCCGCGCCGGGCACCCATCTTCCCTACCATCCCGGCACCGCGGCCCTTTACACGCGCCTGGGCGTGCCCGTGGTTCCGGTGGCGCTCAATTCGGGCCTTTATTGGGGCCGGCGGACCTTCCTGAAGAAGCCGGGGCATATCGTTCTGGAGATCCTGCCCCCGATCGCGCCCGGAATGCCACGCAAGGCCTTCGCCCTGGAGCTCGAAAAACGAATCGAGAGTGCCAGCGCCCGGCTTCTGGCGGCCACCGATTAGGCCCCCTAGGCGCTTCTTGGTGTATAATACCGGGGGTCCAGACAGAGAGCTTTAAGCCATGGCGCCGATATCCGGCCTTTCGCGGCAGATTTGGGACATGAAATACCGCCTCAAGACGGCCACGGGGGAGCCCGTGGACAAGTCGGTGGCGCAAACCTGGGCCCGGGTGGCGCGTGCCCTGGCCGCGCCCGAGGCCGAGCCGGCCAAGTGGGAGCCGGTCTTCGCCGCGGCCATGGAGGATTTCAAGTTCATCCCGGCCGGGCGGATTCTGGCCGGCGCCGGGACGAAACGCGCCGTGACCCTGTTCAACTGCTTCGTCATGGGCACGATTCCCGACGACATGGGCGGTATCTTCGAGGCCCTGCGCGAGGGCGCCCTGACCCTGCAGCAAGGCGGCGGCATCGGTTACGATTTCTCGACCCTGCGGCCCAGGGGCGCGCTGGTGAAAGGTGTCGGCGCCGACGCCTCGGGCCCGCTCAGCTTCATGGATGTCTGGGACGCCATGTGCCGCACCATCATGAGCGCCGGCACCCGCCGGGGCGCCATGATGGCGACCCTGGCCTGCGATCATCCCGACATCGAGGACTTCATCGAGGCCAAGTGGCAGCCGGACCGCCTGCGCATGTTCAACCTTTCGGTCCTGGTCAGCGATGCCTTCGTGCAGGCGGTGCGCGAGGACGGCTCCTGGGATCTGACCTTCGAGGGAACGCTCCACCGCACGGTTTCCGCGCGCGCCCTTTGGGACAAGATCATGCGCGCGACCTATGCCATGGCCGAACCGGGCGTCATCTTCATCGACCGCATCAACCGCGCCAACAATCTTTGGTACTGCGAGGATATTCGCTGCACCAATCCCTGCGGCGAGCAAGCGCTGCCCCCTTATGGCGCCTGCCTGCTCGGCTCCATCAACTTGGCCAGCCTGGTGCGCGCGCCTTTCGAGGCCGCCGCGAAACTGGATCTCGCGGAACTCGAGCGCTTGGTTCCGACCGCGGTGCGCATGCTGGACAACGCCATCGAGGCCTCGCGCTTTCCCTTGCCGCGACAAGAGGCGGAGGCCAAGGCCAAGCGCCGCATCGGCCTCGGCATCACCGGCCTGGGCGATGCCCTGATCATGTGCGGGGCGCGCTACGGCAGCGCCAAGGCGATCGAGTTGACGGAAAACTGGATGTCGTCGCTACGCCGCCACGCCTACCTGGCGTCCTGCGCGCTGGCCCAGGAAAAGGGCGTCTTTCCCCTGTTCGACAAGGCGAAGTACCTGCAGGGCGAGACCGTCAAGGCCCTGGACGCGCCCTTGCGCGCCGCCGTGGCGGAACACGGCATGCGCAACGCCCTGGTCACATCGGTCGCGCCGACCGGGACCATCTCGCTGCTCGCGGACAACATTTCCTCGGGCCTGGAGCCGGTCTTCGCCTTCACCTACACGCGCCAGATCGTCAAGGCCGGCGGCGTCCGCGAAAGCGAGGAGGTCAGCGACCGCGCCTATCGCCTGTACCGAAGCCTCAAGGGCGCCGACGCGCCCCTGACGGACGCCTTCGTCGATGCCCAGAGCCTGGAGCCGGCGGCCCACGTGGTCATGCAGGCGGCGGTGCAGAAATACATCGATGCCTCGGTTTCCAAGACCATCAACCTGGCCGAGGATATTCCCTTCGACGCCTTCGCCGATGTCTACATGCAGGCCTACGACCTGGGCTGCAAGGGCTGCACCACCTACCGCCCCAACCCGGTCAGCGGCGCGGTTCTGGAATCCAAACCCACCGCCGCGCCGGCCGAGGCGGGCGCCGCGGCGCCGCGCCCGCCAAGCGCGGAGGATTCGGGCGCCGTGGTCTACATGACCCAGCCGCTCGACCGGCCCGAGACCCTGCCCGGGCGCACCTACAAGCTGCGCTGGCCCGAAAGCGAGCACGCGATCTACGTGACCCTCAACGACATCGTGCAGGACGGCCGCCGCCGCCCCTTCGAGATCTTCATCAACTCGAAAAATATGGAGCACTATTCCTGGACCGTCGCCCTGACCCGCATGATCAGCGCCGTGTTCCGGCGCGGCGGCGATGTCGCCTTCGTGGTCGAGGAACTAAAGGCGGTCTTCGATCCGCGCGGCGGTGCCTGGCTCGGCGGCAAGTACGTGCCCTCCCTGCTCGCCGCCATAGGCGCCATCATACAGCAGCACATGATCGACATCGGCTTCATGACCGGCGCGGCGCCGGTGGATGGCGGCAGCGAACCGCAAGCCATGGCTCAAAACGCACCGCGAGAAGGCGCGTCCCGCACCCTGCCAAGCGGCATCCGCCAATGCCCAAAATGCGGCGCCGCCGGCATCATCCGCCAGGAAGGCTGCGACCTCTGCACCTCCTGCGGCTATTCCAAGTGCGGGTGAGAGTTTCGAGCTCATGCCCGAATTGAATCCGCGACATGCCCTGGTTCTGTTCTCCGGCGGGCAGGATTCGGCGACCTGTCTGGCCTGGGCCCTGGACCGCTTCGAGCATGTCGAGACCGTCGGCTTCGACTACGGACAGCGCCACGAGGTCGAAATGACCGCGCGCCGGAATGTCCTGCGCGAGATCGTGACCATCGGCGGCGGCTGGTCCGGGCGGCTTGGTCCGGACCACGTGCTGGATCTGCGCGTGCTCGGCCAGGTCGGCGAGACCGCCTTGACCCACGACATGACCATCGCCGTGGCCGAGAGCGGCCTGCCCAATACTTTCGTGCCGGGGCGAAATATTTTGTTTCTAACGGTCGCCGGGGCCCTGGCTTACCGGCGCGGGACCAAGCACCTGATCGCGGGCGTTTGCGAAACCGATTTCTCCGGCTACCCCGACTGCCGGGACGATAGCGTCAAGGCGGTCCAGGTGGCCTTGAACCTGGGCATGGACCAGCGCTTCGCCGTGGACACGCCGCTTATGTGGCTGGATAAATCCGAGACCTGGGACCTGGCCGAGACCCTCGGCGGCAAGGCCCTGGTCGAGCTGATCGTGGAGGCCACCCATAGCTGCTATCTGGGCGACAGGCGCGCGCGCCGCGACTGGGGCTATGGCTGCGGCCAATGCCCGGCTTGCGAATTGCGCCGGGCCGGCTATGAACGCTACCGCGCTCGGCGCGCGGCGGCGCGCGCGCGGACCTAGGCACGATCGCCGATGCTGGGGAAAAATCCTGTCCGCAAGCGCGAACCCGGCGACGGGACGCGCCTCCAAGTCACGGAGATATTTCACAGCCTGCAAGGCGAGGGCCCCTACGCCGGGCGCCCGGCCCTGTTCATTCGACTGACCGGTTGCAATCTGCGCTGCTGGTGGTGCGACACGCAATGGAACGACGAAACCGATCCTTATCTTCCAATCGAAGATATCGCGCGCACAGCCAGGGACTTGGCGCCGGCAACCACGGCCCTTGCCGTGATCACCGGCGGCGAGCCGGTGCGCCAAGCGCTTCATGGCCTGCTGCCGGCTTTGCACGGCCACGGGTTTCGCGCCCAGATCGAGACCGCGGGCACCCTGTGGCAGGACTGCCTGGCCGCGCCCTACGTCGATATCGTGGTCAGCCCCAAGACGCCGAGGATTCACCCTGAAATTCATGACCGCGCGCGCGCCTTTAAATACGTGACGCGGGTGGGCGATATCGGCGCCGACGGGCTGCCGGCGCGCGCGACCCAGGCCGCCGGCGGTAAGGCCGCCGTGGCCCGGCCCCGGCCCGGGGCGCCGGTGTATCTCTCGCCCTGCGACGAATTCGACGAGGCGCGAAACCGGGCCAACCGGCGCGCGGTCGCCGAAACCGCGCTCGCGCACGGCTACACCGCCGGGGTTCAACTCCACAAGGTCTTCGACCTGCCCTGAACGGCACAAGGTGTCCACGGCCGTCGCGCGTCCCGAACCTCGCTCTTCGACAGGCTCAGCCGGCGTTAGCTAAAGGTGGGGCCTTTCCCGTCACGGCGCGACTGAGATTGAAATGGTCCAATGGTGGCCTTGTTTGTTACGGTTTCGCCCTTAAAGTTTCCGGTGCCAAACGTGCCGCGCGGTTTATCCAGGGGCCGCTTTTCGACCAGGGCGCGGGGCGCATGCGCGAGTTGAGGAGTGGAATACACCATGCCTTGCGACGATAAGAATACGTTCGGGAAATTCGCCGGCTTTACCTTCGATCTGACTTTCGACGACATTCCCGATCAAGTCATAGCCTATGCCGAGGATTTACTGCTCGACCTGATCGGCGTCGCGGCGGCGGCGTCGGCGACGGATGCGGCCCCCATCGCACGGGAAATCGCGTTTAGCCAGTTCGCCGCCGGCGCGCATGGCGAGGCGGCGCGGATGATTTTCGATGGCCGCGAGGCCAGTATCGCCGGCGCCGCTTACGCGGGGGCGACCCAGATCGATAATTTCGACGGTCACGACGGTTACGCCCCTAACAAGGGTCATATCGGCGTCGCGCTCTTGCCCGCCCTCTTGGCATTTTGCGATGGTCGGCCGGAACTTTCAGGCCGCGAGGCGCTCGTCAATCTCGTCCAGGGCTACGAGATCGCGACGCGGGCCGGTGCCGTGTTGCATGCGACGGTGGCGGACTACCATACGTCCGGGGCATGGAACGCGCTCGCCGTCGCCGCCATGGGGGCGCGGTTGCGCGGTTTCGACCGCGAGCAGCTTCGCCAGGCGATTGGAATCGCCGAGTACCACGGCCCGCGTAGCCAGATGATGCGTGAAATCGATAACCCGACCATGCTGCACGACGGCTCGGGCTGGGGCACCCTCGCCGGGGTGACGGCCGCGCTTCTCGCCGAACGGGGGTTCACCGGCGCCCCGGCGATCACCGTCGAGGCCGACGAGGCGGTGGAGTACTGGGCCGACCTTGGGGCTCATTGGTTTACTTTCGAGCAGTATATCAAGCCTTATCCCATTTGCCGTTGGGCTCATGCCCCGATCGACGGGGCGCTTCTCCTGAGAGAGCGCGGCGCTCTGACGCCCGGGGATGTGGCGGCGATAGAGATATCGACGTTCCATGAATCGGCCAGACTGGCCTCCGCCATGCCGGAGACTACGTCGAAGGCCCAATACAGCCTGGCGTTTCCGGTTGCCGCGGCCGTTGTTCGCGGGCGCGTCGGACCCGATGAAGTCCTGGGAAGCGGATTGAGGGACCCCGAAATCGCCCGCCTTGTCGCGGCGACGTCGGTGACGGAGAGCGACACCTATAACGAACGTTTCCCGGTCGGGCGCTGGGGCGATGTCACCCTTGTCCTGGCGAACGGCGAACGCCTGAACTCGGGCCCCATCAACGCCCGCGGCGGCCCCGGTGAAAGGGTCGGGCGCGATGAAGTCACGGCTAAATTCCACGCTTTCGCCGACGGCCCTATCGGTAAAGACCGGGCCGGGAAAATATCCCAGGCTGTCTTCAATCTTCACGACCGGGACGCCAAGCTTGGCGGCCTGCTCGATTTAGTGCTTCGCGCGTCGTGATCCAGGTTCGGGTGAGGGCGTAGGAAATTAACTCCCCCACTCGTCACTCTTGGGCTTGACCCGAGGGTCCATGGATTGCCGGGCCGTACCGATGAGGAGAAGAATCACCACGAAGACACAAAGACACTAAGCTTGTCCTTGGGCCGCGCGTGGCGCGGAACCGTGGGGCACGAAGAAACGCAAATATGCTTACTTCGCGGCTCCTTAGTGTCTTTGTGTCTTCGTGGTGGAAAATTTCCTAAAGGCTCCAGGCGCCCGGTCAATTCGAATAGGATGATCCTTGCGCCAAGACCGCCCCTACCACATCATCCGGTTAAATCGATCCTCACTGGATAGTTTGGAAAATCCGGTTCTCAAGACGTATTCTCTGGAGATAAATCAGCATGGACGCCGCCGAACTCAAGAAACTTCAGACGCCCATAAAGGGGCGTTACCGTGACGACCCCGACGCCGCGGTAATCACTCTCAAGGCCCAAGGCGCGATTGGCGAAGGCGTGACCTGCTCGGTGGATACCGGCCGCGCCCTGGTCGAGGCGGGCCTGCATCCGGCAACCGGCGGCACCGGGATGCATGCTTGTTCCGGCGACATGCTTCTTGAGGCCCTGGTCGCCTGTGCCGGTGTCACGCTCAACGCGGTGGCGACGGCGCTCGAACTGGATGTCCGGGATGCCCGTATCGCGGCCGAAGGCGATCTCGATTTCAAAGGCACGCTCGGTGTCGAAAAGCAGTCCCCGGTTGGTTTTCGCGACATCCGTCTTTCCTTCGATATCGACGGCGACCTGACGGATGAACAACTGGCGACCTTGATGAAACTCACGGAACGCTATTGTGTCGTCTACCAGACACTCAAGTCCTCCCCTCCGATCGACGTGAACGCCACGATGGGTTGATGACGATCCGGCAAGAAAACCCATATGCCGGCTTTTATAGTGTGAGCTTCACTAACTCCGCCGCGCCTCGGCTAGTTTTAGCAGGCGTTCCAGCTTGCGGTCGGGCAGGCCCAGGGCGCGCAGGTGGTGGACCGTGTTTTGCAAATATTCCAGACATGGGCCCCGGTCGCCGACGCCCTGTAAGACCAGGTCCAGCATCTCCTCCATGCCGAGGCGGCCGGTGTACTGCTCGTGGCCGGGATCGACGATGTAGGAGATCGCGGTGACCGGTTCCGGGTCGCTGCGCACTTCGAGCCAGCGCGGGGTGTAGACGCCGGTAACCATTTCGCGCTCGATGAGGTAGTCCATGACCTCATCGCGCTCGCCCGCCGGCACCCGGTAGAGCATGCCCCGGCACGAGCCGCCGCGATCCAGGCCCAGGACCAGGCCGGGGCAGTCCGGCGTGCCGCGATAGCGATGCGAATAGATGCAGAAATGCCGGTGGTAGCCATAGAGGTGGCCGGGGCGCACCTCCAGGTGGGGAAAGCCCGGATGCCACATCAAGGAGCCATAGCCGAAGACCCAGAAGTCCTGGCCCGGCGGCGGCATGGGGTGCGCCTTTTTTTTCTCCGCTGTGTTCAAGGTGTCCTTCGTTCCGTCGTTTTGGCGCGCCCCTCGCCCTCCCGCTACGCGGATCCCTCCCTCTCCCGTCGGAGACCTCCACGAAGCTTGAGCCGCGCGCGGCCTCGTCCTTCGACAAGCTCAGGATGAGGCCTCTGTGACTGACTTTTCCTCATCCTGAGCCTGTCGAAGGACGGGGAAAAGTCCGTTTCGCGGAAGTCTCCGGCCGGTTCTGGGTGAGGGGGCGCCCCCCACCCAAACGAAATCCCGCGCTTAGCTTGAGTCCGGCTCGCGCGGGTCGAAGGTGCCGGCTTGATGTTCGGCCAGAACCTCGCGCCGGGCCGCGCGGGTGCGCCGGAACATGTCTTCCAGCACCTCGCCCTCGCCCCAGCGGATCGCGCGCTGCAGGGCGGTCAGGTCCTCGCTGAAGCGTTGCAGCATCTCCAGCACCGCCTCGCGGTTGTTGAGAAAAATGTCGCGCCACATGATGGGGTCGGAGGCGGCGATACGGGTGAAATCGCGGAAGCCGCCGGCGGAATACTTGGCGACCTCGCCCTGCAGGTCTTCCTCGGTGTTGCTGGCGGTGGACACGATGGTATAGGCGATCAGATGCGGCAGGTGCGAGGTGATGGCCAGAACTCGGTCGTGATGGCGCGCGTCCATGGTCGTGACCATGGCGCCGCAGGCTTGCCACAGGGCGGTGATTTTCTCGACCGCGCCGGCTTTGGTGCCCGGCGGCGGGGTCAGGATGCACCAGCGATTCTCGAACAGCTCCGCGAAGCCGGACTCGGGCCCCGATTTCTCGGAACCGGCGATGGGATGGCCGGGCACGAAATGCACGCCTTCGGGAATGAAGGGGGTCAGGTCGCGCATGACCGCCTGCTTGACCGAACCGGCGTCGGTGACGATGGCGCCGGGCGCGAGCTTCGCCTCGATGGCGCGGCCGAGGTCCTCGTAGGTGCCGATCGGGGTGCAGATGACGACCAGATCCGCGCCCTCGACCGCCGCCGCCGGGTCTTCCACCGCCGCGTCCGCGAGGCCGAGCGCCAGCACCTTGGCCCGGCTGGCGGCGGAGCGGTTGCAGCCCACGATCTTCGCCGCCAGGCCATGGCGGCGCATGGCCAAGGCTAGGGACGAGCCGATCAAGCCGACGCCGATAATCGCGGCCTTCTCGAACATCGGCGCCTTGGATTCGGCGGCGCTCATGGGGCCCCTCCCGCCGCGGCCGCGAACTCGGCCAGGGCCTCGGCGGTGGCGCGGGTTTCCTCCTCGGTTCCTATGGAGATACGCAAGCACTTGGGCAGGCCATAGGCGGCCATGGCGCGCACCAGAATACCCCGCGCCTTGAGATAGGCCAGGGCCGCGTCCGCCCCTGTTTCAGGGTCGCCGGGAACTTCCACGAGAATGAAATTTCCAACGCTGGGATAGGGGCGCAGCCCGGCGGCGCTCAAGTTTTCGGCGAGCCAGGCGCGCCACTGGACGTTGTGGCGGCGCGAGCGCGCCACGTGTTCCGTATCCGAAACCGCCGCGGCCCCCGCCGCCTGCGCCGCCTGGGTCACGTTGAAGGGGCCGCGCAGGCGGTTCAAGACATCGGCCACGCCGGGCGGGCAATAGGCCCAGCCGAGGCGCAGGGACGCCAAGCCATGAATTTTGGAAAAAGTCCGGGTCATGACCACGTTATCGCCCGCCTCGACCAGCTCGGCGCCGCTGCTGTAGTCCGCCTCCTCGACGTATTCGGCGTAGGCGGCGTCGATGACCAGGAGAACCTCATCGGGCAGGCCGTCGCGCAAGGCCCGCACCTGATCGGCGCTCAAGTAGCTGCCGGTTGGGTTGTTGGGGTTGGCCAGGAACACCAGGCGGGTGCGCCCCGTGACCCGCGCCAGCAAGGCCTCCACATCGGCGGTCAGGTCGCGCTCCGGCGCCGCGACCGGGGTCGCGCCGGCGGTCTTGGCGGCGATCGAATACATCAGGAACCCGTGGGCGCTGTGCAGCACCTCGTCGCCGGGACCGGCGTAGCCGCGCACCAGCAAGGCGATCAGTTCGTCCGATCCGGCGCCGCACACGATCCGCGCCGGGTCCAGGCCCTCGGCCTCGGCGAGGGCCTGGCGCAGGCGCGCGGCGGCGCCATCGGGATAGCGGTTCAAGTCGTCCTTAAGGACGCTGTAGGCGCTGATCGCGCGCGGGCTCGCGCCCAAGGGGTTCTCGTTCGACGCCAGGCGCATAACGCGCTTGACGCCGGGAACCGAGGCCTCGCCGCCGACGTAGGGGGCGACCTCCAGAATACCGGGCCGCGGGGTCAGGGTCATGGCTAGGCCGGTCCGGGCGCGGTCATGACCTCGAGCGAGAGCGGCACCGCGTAGCCGCCGCCGGCCCAGACCTGAGAGATCGTGCCGTCGCCCAAGGTCAACAAGCTCTCCAGGCGCTCGTCGCCGGACGGCACCCAGCCCGCGACCTCGATCAAGTGCAGGTATTGACCGCTGTCTTCCTCGCTGACCCAGATGTCCAAAACCTCGAAGGACGCGGCGGCCAGCAGTTGGCGCAAGTGGCTGCGCGAGACGACTTCGCGGGTTTCGACCAGCAGGAAAGCGCAATCCTGGCCCGTCGGTTCGGGCCCATCCAGGCTGATGGCCAGGGCCTCGGGATTGTCGGTGTCGGGGGGCTCGACCGCCGCGAAAGGCAGGCGGGCGACGATCTTGGCCACGGAATCTCCGGTGCTCGCCAGACTGCGCCACCAGGACCCGGCCTCGTCGCCGCGCGGCACCGGCAGGACGCCCACGGTGGCCCGTCCCTCGGCCACCGCTTCCAAGACCTGAGCCGCCGAGCGGTAGGCGGCGATCGGGGTCCGCCAGCCGTATTGATCGCGCGCCAGATTGCGGTAGCCGAAAGTGCCCTCGGGGGCGTAAACCGCGACCGCGAGCTTGCCCTGAAGCGCGGTCAGGGCCGCGAACATCTCACGCCAGACGCGCACGATCAGCGCCTTGGGCAGGGGCCCATGGTGGCGCGCGATCAGGCGGCGCAAAACCTCGGCCTCGCGGCCCGGACGGCTGTGGCTGGCGACATCGCCCTTGGCCGCGCCTATGCCCTGCACGACTTCCGCGCGCTGCATCAAAAGGTCGTGCATGCGCACATCGATCTCATCGATCTGTCGGCGCAAATCGGCCAGGGCGTTGTCTTCAGGGGGCATGGAACCGCAGTTTTCCTGACAAAGGGGCGACTAGAGATAGTCATAGCCCGAAGCAAAATCAAAGAAAACCTTACAGATTAACCCCTTGCGCGGGACGCGCGGGACAACAAGCGCGGGACGCGCGGCCAAGTGCGCGGAACGCGCGGTCAGCGCCCGCCGCCGCGGGCCACGGGGCGCACCGGGCGCGGCAAGCGCACTAGCCTGGGGCGGTACAGGCGCCGCCGCTCGGCGTGCTGACTGGGCGCGTAGAGCTGCTTGGCCGCCTCGACCAGCAGAACGCCGGAAAAGGTCGGAAACCAGCGCCGGCCGATACGCTCCCACGCTGGGGCGGAGCGCAACACGGTGCGCGAGCGGAACGGCGGCACGAACAGCGAGCGCCCGCGCCGGGTGGGCGTGAACATATTGTCGCGCAGCAGGCGGGAGATTTGGTTCTGACTGTAGGGATGCCCCCAGCCCAGCGGTGAGCGCTCGAAACGGGCCCAGATGCCGCGCCGGTTCGGGGCGATCACGAGCAGGCGCCCGTCGCCGCTCAAGACCCGCCAGACCTCGCGCAGCATGTCGCGCAGGTATTCGCTGCTCTCGACCCCATGAACCAGGATCACCAGATCGACCGAAAGATCGGGCAGCGGCAGTTCGGTTTCGTCAACGAGCGTCGTCGCGCCCGGTCCTTCCGGCGGCCAATGCAGGACCCCCTGAGAAGCCGGCATGAAGGCCACCACCCGCTCCGCCTCGGATTTGAACTGGCGCAAATAGGGGGTGGCATAGCCCAGGCCGAGGATGCTGCGGCCGCGCACGTTGGGCCACAGCTCGCGGATGCCCCGGCGCAGCATGCGCCGCGTTACCTGCCCAAGCGGGGTATCGTAGAAATCGCGAAGATCGACCACATCGTGCCACATGGCGCTAAGTCCTACCACGAACCGGCAAGGATTTGGTTAGTACTGTTTCCGGCCCCTTTCAGGGCTCCAGACCGGATGTTAACCTCCGCGCCCTAATATCGAGGAAAGCCGATTCGGTGCGCGGACCCGCCGCCGGGGAAGAGCCGGAGCCTCTTTTTGTCACAACACCGCGCCCGGCGCGCGGCGCACACTGCCAAGGCCCGGCCGGACCTTGGCCCGGATTCACCATGAGAGGAAGACGATATGAAGCCCATGGCAAACCTTCGCGCGGGAATTTTTTGGGCCGCGACGGCGATTTTCGCGGCTAGCGGGATTTTCGTGACCCCAAGTCAGGGCCGGGCGCAGGAAGCCACCGAGGCCTCCTACAGCCACGACGAGATGTTCCAGAAGGCGTCGGATTTCTTCGGCGGCACGACGGAAGGCCTGGCCAAGGCGATCGAGAAGGTGTTTTCCGAACAAGGCCGCCCCAACGCCTATATCGCGGGTGAGGAAGTCAGCGGCGCCATCGGTATCGGCGTGCGCTACGGCGAGGGCGATCTGCACCGCAAGGCCGGCGGCACGCGCAAGGTCTATTGGCAAGGCCCCTCGATCGGTTTCGATTTCGGCGGCGATGCCTCCAAGATGTTTATCCTGATCTATAACCTGCCGAACGAGGACGCCCTGTTCCAGCGCTTCCCCGCCGTCGACGGCAGCCTTTATTTCGTCGCCGGCGTGGGCGTGAACTATCAGAAATCCGGCGACATCGTGCAGGCGCCGATCCGCACCGGCGTCGGCCTGCGCGCCGGGGTCAACGTCGGCTACATGCACTACACCCGCGAATTTTCCTGGATACCGCTGTAGGAACCGGCTTTATTGCATCCAATGTCCACATGAGATGGCTTGGCACGACCCTGCAATTGATTGCCGCGGGCTGGACGTTCAAGCGGGCGGTGAGGCTGATCCCCATGGCCTTGCTCGCGATTTGGGCCGTGGCGGAGGTTCTTTCCCGGACCTGATCTTACCGGGGGCGTCCCGCTTTATGGCTTGGGCTGAACAATGACTTTATCTTCCACGACTTATGCCCTGATCGTTCATGGCGGCGCCGGGGCGGACCCGGCGCTCGACTACCGCGAACAGGAAGCGCACTTGCGGGACCTGATCTCCCAGGGTCAGGACCGGCTGCTTTCGGACGAGAGCGCCCTCGATACCGTCGTGGCCCTGGTCAAGGACATGGAGTCTTGCGGGCTCTACGTCGCCGGCAAGGGCTCGGCGCCCAATCGCGAAGGGGCGGTCGAGCTGGATGCCAGCGTCATGGAGGGGGCCAGCCAAAAGGCCGGGGCCGTCGCCGCCATCCAAAACGCGCTGCACCCTGTCGAGGCGGCGCGCCGGGTGCTGGCGGACGGACGCAACGTCATGCTGGCCGGGGCGGGCGCCGGCGCCTTCGCCCGCGAAAGTGGACTCGACTTCGTCGAGGATCCGCAAGCCTACTATGTCGATCACGTCAAGCACGGCTCGAAGAACGCCGATGCGGGCCATGGCACCGTCGGCGCGGTGGCCCTCGATTTGAGCGGAAACCTGGCGGCGGCGACTTCCACCGGGGGCACCTTCCACAAAATGGCCGGGCGCGTCGGCGATACGCCGGTAATCGGGGCGGGGACCTGGGCCGACGATACCGTGGCGGTTTCCTGTACCGGCCTGGGCGAGTTTTTTATCCGGGCGGGCACCGCCCACGATATTTCCGCCCGCATGCGCTATGGCGGCGCCTCGCTGCGGGAGGCCGCCGCCGCCGCCCTGGCCGAGGTCAAGCGCCTGGGCGGCAATGGCGGGCTGATCGCCGTCGACCGCCTGGGCAACATCGCCATGCCCTATAATTCCAAGGGCATGAAGCGCGCCGCCGCCTCCCACCAAGCCGCCCCCGTGGTGCGAATTTTCGAACCTGAGTAGACCCGCGCCCTTAGCTTTCGGGCAACCCCGCCTTGCCGAGAGCATCAAGCCAGATCCTGCGATTTTCCGGGTCGTTGTTGCTCCCTTCAAATCTTTTACGAATAGCGGCTAGCGACAATCCGGGACGAAGCGCGCGGGCATTTTCGATTTCTTTGCGCGCCTCGCCGTCACGTTCCAAATAGGCAAAATTCGCGGCCCGGACCAAGTGATAGAAAATGCGCCAAGTATCGTTGGTCAAGGCTCCCGCCATCTCTTTCGCCGCCGCGAGAGAGGCCTCGAATTCGCGTAAGTGAAATAGAATGTGGGCTTTGTAGAAATACATAGCCTCAAGCCGTGGGTCGCGTGGGCTCAGGCGAATTGCTTCCAAAATTTCGGGAAGAGCGCGGTCTTGCTTGCGGAACCAATCTAAAGTGTGCGCCAGCTCTAAACGGATGTTGGCGTCATTGGGATTAAGCTGACTTGCCCGTTCCAAATGTCCAATGGCGCGCATCTCATCGCCGGTGAGCCGGTAAACATAACCCAGGGCCCCGAACGCCTTGGGATCGTCCCCATCCAGTCGAATGGCGGCGCGCGCGCTATCGATGGCCTCGCTCAAAGTTCGCGCGGGGCTATCGGTCCACTGATGGAAAAATTGAACGCCCTTCGCGCTAGCCACAAGGGCGTAGGGAGCGGCGAAACTCCGATCACGCTCTATGGCAAGTTCGCCCAAGCGAACGGCATCGGCTTGCTTTTGCGAAGTCACCACCGCATGGGCGGCTTTAGCTTGCAAATAAAGATCCCAGGCGACGAGATTTTTAGTCGGCGTATTGCGCGTTTCACCGACCCGGGCCTTAATCACTTCGGGGGCAAGGCGACCGGCAATGGTCCTGCTGATTTCATCCTGAAGGGTAAATACATCCGAAATTTCTCTATCGAAGCGTTCCGACCAGGCCGTGCCGCCGGTCCGCGCATCGACCAGTTCAACGCTTACCCTCACACGATTTTCCGCGCGCCGGATACTACCGCGCAGAATGTAGGCCACGCCGAGTTCACGTCCAATTTGAACGGTATCAACCGCGCGGCCCGCATAAGCGAAGGTGGAGTTCGATGAGATGACTAATAGTTCGCGATTGAGGGAAAGGTCGGTGATCAAATCCTCGGTCAGTCCATCGACGAAATAAACCTGGTCGGGATCGTTGCTCAAATTGTCGAATTTCAGAACCGCGATGGAAGGTTTGTCCGGCAGAGCGGGACCGGACCTCGACGACTCATCGATCTGCCCCCACCACCATGCGCCCATGGCAAGGACCGAGACAAAGGCCGCCATGACCGGCCACCGCCGCCGCCTCGAAGACCGTTGCTGGCGAGGCGGTCGGCTTTTGGGCACTACCGGGCGGTTTTCTTCGCCATGAAGCGCGCCGACGAATTGAAAGCCTCGTTTGGGAAAAGTTCGAATGTATTTCTGCCGATCCCTGTTATCCCCGAGGGCCCGCCGAACCGAACGAACGCAGGTGTTCAGAGTCGCATCGGAGACAATTCGCCCATCCCAGACACCTTCGATCAACTCATCTTTGGTGACGATCCGCTCCCTCGCCTCCAAAAGATACAAGAGCAGCCGCAAAACCTGCGGTTCCATGGGCACTTCGGCGCCCTGGAGAAAAAGTCCGGATCGCGCGGGATCAAGGAGAAAATCGCCGAATCTGTAGATCATCGATAGCAGGTTGGCTTCTGATTTATGGGGACACACCCAATCTAGCGCAAAATTCACAATTTCCGCAGAAATCTTCAGGCCGTCTTCAAGCGCGGGGCGCCGCTGTCATCAATATTCAGGGCTCTAGAATTTGACCCTAAAGAACCCGGAGGAAATTCGATGATCTGCAAATCAATCTCCGTTACCGCTCTCGCCGCCCTTATGGTGTTGGCGGCACCCCATTTCGCATTTGCTGAATCCGCGCGCCAAACGGCCTTAAACGCAGGCGCCACACAGCTAACATCGGAAGAAATCGAAGCTCTAATCGTCGGCAATACGGTGAAAGCCAAATCTGGTGGGAAAGTTTTCCACTTCCACTACAGCGCCGACAATGTCCTATCCGGCAAGATGGATGGGGGCGGATGGTCCGGTTCCGGCTACTACGGGATCACGGATAACGATCAGGTCTGCCTGTCCATGGCCAAGGATAAGGGCCGACTGCGGTGCTTGACGTTAATCAAGCACCAGGGAGAGGTGAAAAAGTACAATGTCGATGGAAAGATGACCTTTGAATTCATTGGGATTCAATCGGGCAATCGTCTCTAAGGCGATAGCAAGTGGCGCGGATCGTTACCCGCGCCGCTCCAGCGCCAGGGCGACCATGCGCAAGGTTTCGTCCCAAACATCATAGCGCTCAAGCGCGCGCGGATCGGCCCAGATGGCTTCGGCCGCGTCGTCGCCCGCTTGCGCTTCGCCCGCCCGCCACTCGGCCAGGAAATCGACCAGAGTGTAGTGATAAGTCACGGCGCCGGTGCTGTCGCGGGTCAGGGAATCGACCACGTCGAGCAGGGCCACGATCTCGACTTCGATGCCGGTTTCCTCGCGCACCTCGCGCATCGCCGCTTCGCGCACGGTTTCGCCGTGGCGCTGACGCCCGCCGGGCAGGGACCAAGTCCCTTCGCGCGGCGCCTTGGCGCGCCGGATCAGCAGCACCCGCTCGGCCCCGGCGGCGCCCTTGAGGACCACGGCGCCGATTCCAACCAAGGGGCGTTTCGATACCATGCTGGGAATCCGGGCCATGCAGAGAATCCGGCGCGAAAAGGGAACGGTTTCAGGGCTTCGCCGAAACCCAATCCCATTTCCCTCGCCGCCCACGGGCTTGGCCCAAGGCGGTCCGGTCTGGAGTCGAGCGGCGGTTACCCGCCATCCTATCCCAGGGGCTTGAGCGCCGCCATGGCGGCCGCCTAGGCAAAGCGCGGGCCCGGGGACGGCGCTTCGCGTCCCCGGGCCCGGGCCGGACTTAGGCCTTGCCGTTGATCTGGGCGACCGCTTCGTCGGTCGACCACAAGGCGTTGGCGATGTAGCGGAAGTTGATAAGCGCGGCCAGGTATCCATCGCCCTCGGGCAACATGGCGGCCGCCGTCGCGTCCTTGACCACCGCGACCTCGAAACCCATTTCGAGCAGTTCGCGAAGGTGCGATTCAACGCACAGATTCGCCGACATGCCGGCCAGGATCACCTGTTCGACGCCCGCCTTGCGCAACTGCAGGGCCAGATCGTTCTGCTCCGGTCCATAGACCTTGTGCGGCGAGCAGATGATGGTCTTGCCGTCGTGAATGTGGTCCTTGTACTCGGGCATGAAGTCGGCGCCCGAGCCATCGAACTTGGACACGTCGTAGGGGCTGCTGCGGTCGAACATGCCGATGGCGTGCATCAGCTTTTCCAGCGGGCCGCCGAAGCGCCAACCATGATCGGTTGGATAATAATAGTGCGGCGAGATGGCGACGGTCATGCCCGTGCTCTTGGCGGCGGTGAACAGGCGGCCGATGTTGTTCACGGTGCCATGCTGTTCCACGCTTTTGCCGACCACGCCCCAGGTCACGCCCTTGGGGCTGAGAAAGTCGACCTGCGGGTCGGTGACGACCAGGGCCGCGCGCTTATGGTTGAGCTTGAACCCGGTGCTGGGCAGAGCACCCTTGGCCGGCGGCGCGTAAGGATTTTCCGCCGCCTGAGCGCCGCTTCCCGCCGCGGCCGCGACGGCCACCGCCGCGCCGGCGGCCACGCCGCCCCGTAAGAGGCTGCGCCGATCCAACTTGGAATCGTCTTGGGCGCTCGATGATTTATGGTGATGCTTATGGTGATCGTGATGATCGCACATGGGCTTCTATGCCTCCCAGATTACAGATAAGCCCTCAAACTACACGATCCACGGGTGCCAGATCCGCCAGGAGTCGTGCCATTACCAACACCTTGCCGTGGGAACGCTCTCTCACGGTTTCGTGTATCCCGGCTTTTCACCGGCGGTTTATCGGTTAAGCTGAAGCCCGGCGCCGCGTTACAAAGGCGCCGCGTTACGAGGGAACCATGACGGCACTCGATAAATTGTTGTCGGCCTTCGATGTCGAGGTCGACCCCTTCGCCATATGCGACGTGCGCCACGGCTGGCGCCTGGATCTGGCGGGCCAAGGCTGCGTTACCGTGCATTTCGCCCTGCAAGGCACGGGCCTGTTGCGGCTGGGCGACGGCGGCCCGGTTCCTTTCGAACCCAACACCATCATTCTCATCCCGCGCGGCATGACCCAGAGCATCGCCACCCACGACGCCGAGCGGTCCTGCCTGGCCGACGAGACGACATGCGTATCGCTATCCGAGGGATTGCGCTGGCTGCAAGCGGGCGATGGCGCGCCGGATGTCGTGATGGCCTGCGGCCGGGTTCGCGCCACCTATGGCGAAGGAACCGGGGTCTTCGATCTTCTGGATAGCCCCATCGTCGAATCGTTTCCGCCTGACCATGCGATCCAGCACGCCTTCAGGGCCTTGCTGTCGGAATTGTCCGAGCGGCGCCTGGGCAGTACCGCCCTGGCGGAAGCCTTGATGAAGCAATGCTTGATCTTCGCCCTCCGGCGGCTGGCGGAGCGGGGAGACGCGCGCCTGCCCTGGTTGCGGGCCATGGAAAACCCGCGCTTGAGCGCGGCGATCGATTCCATGATGACGCACCCGGAGAGGGAAATCAGTGTCGAGGAACTGGCGGCGCTCGCGGGCATGAGCCGGTCCAGCTTCGGCGCCCATTTCGCCCGCGCCTTCGGCCGCTCGCCCCATAGTTTCCTCATGGAAAGCCGCTTGCGCCGTGCCGCGCATTTCCTGCAAACCACCGATCTGCCGGTTAAGACGATCGCGGGAAAAATCGGCTACCGCAGCCGCAGTAATTTTTCCCATGCCTTCAAGACGCTTTACGGCATCGATCCGAATGCATACCGCCTTAACGCGGGAAGAAATTCGCCCGGCCCGTCTTGATCCGCAACGACGCCTAGATGTGAATAACCTGCGGAGACTCCACACCTAGTGGGTTTATTGAGCCTCGTCGGCGACCGCCAACAGCCTGCGGTAAGCTTCCCAATCGGGGTCCAGTTCGCTGCGCACCTGAACCGGCAGGTTGTTTTCCCGAGCCAATTCCATCGCATAAGTAACGACCGCCTTGCCGTCGTCGGCATAGATCGTCCACTCCTTGGCGCCCTTGGCGGTCGAGACGATAGCCAGGCAGGCATTCATCCGCGATTCCACGGCCTCCACCAGAACGTCTTCGAAGAAATCCATCCGGGCGCTATCGGCCTCCTTGGGCAGGCCGTCGGGCTCCGACTCGTAGGCCCAGACAATGGCGACCCGATCGCCCAAGCCGCCAGCGTCTATGTCGTCGGGGATTTCGACCATGAGGCGCAGGATCGCCGGGCAGCCGGCGACTTCGTGCAGGCAAACCAGCCAATAATCCGCGTCCGAATCGCCGCGCTCCTGGGATCTCGCTTCTTGATATACATCGACCATGACACGCCTTCCGTCACCGCGGCGGTGGAACCCATGCCCGGCCCAAGGCGAAGATCCGCAAGACCGGGCCGATTCGGGGGCGCTTTGGCCCGTGGAAGAATCATGCCTCATGGCTGGTTAGAATTTCGCTAAGACGGGAAGGGCGTTAAGAAATAACTATCGGCGATCCTCGCTAACGGCCCCTTCCGGCACCGCCGCCAGCCCTATTCGTCGCCCATCTTCAGGGCCGCCAGGAATGCCGACTGGGGAATCTCGACATTGCCGATCTGGCGCATGCGTTTCTTGCCCTTCTTCTGCTTTTCCAGCAGCTTTTTCTTGCGCGTGATATCGCCGCCATAGCACTTGGCGGTCACGTCCTTGCGCATGGCGCTGACGGTTTCGCGCGCGATCACCTTGCCGCCGATGGCGGCCTGGATCGCGATCTTGAACAACTGGCGCGGGATCAATTCTTTTAAGCGCTCGCACAACACGCGGCCGCGCGATTCGGAGCGCCCCTTGTGCACGATGATCGAAAGCGAATCCACCGCTTCGCCGTTGACCAGGATCGAAACCTTGACCAGATCGCCCTCGCGGTATTCGTCTATCTGATAGTCGAAGCTGGCGTAGCCGCGGGTCACCGATTTCAGCCGGTCGTAAAAATCGAACACAACCTCGGCCAGGGGCAGGTGGTACACCAGCATGGCGCGGCTGCCGGCGTAGGTCAGATCGAGTTGTTCCCCGCGCCGATCCTCGCACAGCTTCAGGACCGCGCCCAGAAATTCATCGGGCACTAGAATCGTCGCCTTGATCCAGGGCTCCGCGATACTGGCGATGCGCACCGGGTCGGGCATGTCGGCGGGGTTGTGCAACTCCAAGGACGCGCCCTTGGTCAAATTGATCCGGTAAACCACGCTGGGCGCGGTCGCCACCAGGTCGAGATCGAATTCGCGCGCCAGGCGTTCCTGCACGATCTCCAGGTGCAGCAAACCGAGAAACCCGCACCGGAACCCGAAGCCGAGCGCGGCCGAGGTTTCGGCTTCGTACTCGAAGCTGGAATCGTTGAGCGCCAGCTTGGCCAGGGAATCGCGCAGGTGTTCGTATTCGCCGGCATCGGTCGGGAACAGGCCGCAGAAGACAACCGGCACGCTGGGCTTGAAACCGGACAGCATGTCTTGCGCCGGGCGGCGTTCCTCGGTGATGGTGTCGCCGACGTTGCAATCGGCGACCGACTTGATGCTGGCGGTGATGAAGCCGATCTCGCCGGGGCCCAGAGCTTTCAGATCGGTCATCTTGGGTTTGAAGACGCCGACGCGATCGACTTGATGGGTGGCGCCCGTGCCCATCATGCGTATTTTCGCGCCAACCCGCAGTTGGCCGTCAATGACGCGCACCAGGGTAATCACGCCCAGATAGGAATCGTACCAGCTATCGACCAGCAGGGCCTTGAGGGGCGCCTCCGGGTCGCCTTGGGGCGGCGGAATTCGCCTGACCAGCTCCTCCAGCACCTCGTCCACGCCTTCGCCAGTCTTGGCGGAAATCGGCAGGGCGTCGCTGGCGTCGAGGCCGATGACCTCCTCGATCTGCTCCTTGATCCGCTCCGGCTCGGCGGCCGGCAGATCGACCTTGTTGAGCACCGGGATCACCTCGTGGTCGGCCTCGATGGCCAGGTAGGCGTTGGCCAGGGTCTGGGCCTCGACCCCCTGGCTGGCGTCGACCAGCAGAATCGAGCCCTCGCAGGCCGACATGGAGCGGCTGACCTCGTAGGAGAAATCGACGTGGCCGGGGGTGTCGATCAGGTTCAGGATATAGCTCTCGCCAGCCTTGGTCTTGTAGTCCAGGCGCACGGTCTGGGCCTTGATCGTGATCCCGCGCTCGCGCTCGATATCCATGGAATCGAGCACCTGCTCCTTCATCTCGCGCGCGGTCAGGCCGCCGCACATATGGATCATGCGGTCGGCCAGGGTCGACTTCCCGTGGTCGATGTGGGCGATGATGGCGAAGTTGCGGATATGGGCGGTATCGGTCATGGCGGGCTGGCTATAGCACCGCCATGGAAGCAGGCCAAGGGGGCGGCAAGAAGGGCCTGAAACCACCGCATGCAAGGTATATGCTTGCCTCTGGGGATATCAAAACACGGCTCGGGAAAACAGCGCGATGGGCGTCAAAAAGCGCATCGGCCAGATCGTTGCCGCCGAGGCCTGGCACATGGCGGCGCTGACGGCCGTCGCCGGCCTCGCGCAGGCCGATATCTGGATCGGGGCCGGGTTTTTGCGTAACCTGGTGTGGGACCGCTTGCACGGGTTCACCGAAGCGACGCCGCTCAACGACATCGATGTGATCTATTTCGACCCCGAAAATACCGGCCAAAGCCACGAACGGGCCTTGGAGGCGCGCTTGAATACGATCCTGCCCGCCCCCTGGTCGGTAAGAAATCAAGCCCGGATGCATGCGCGCAACGGCGACGCGCCCTATGACTCGGTGGAAGATGCCTTGTGTCATTGGCTGGAAACGCCGACGGCGGTCGCGATTCGCCTTGGCGCCCATGGGTTGGAGATTTTAGCGCCCCTCGGCTTGAGCGATCTCATGACCATGACCGTGCGCCCGACCCCGCATGCGCTGAAATCGAAATCGCGGCACGAGGCTTACCTGAAGCGGATAGCGGCCAAGTCCTGGCCCGCGACCTGGCCCAGGGTTCGCGTGCTGGACAGCTAGTGGATAGAATCTAACATATGGTACCCTTACGACGGCTTCCCGAGTTCACCGGTTAGGCGCGCGATGCGCCGCAATGCCATCCCATTGGAAGCGTCGCGCAACGCGGCCGGTGAGCGCGGTAAGCCGCCCTCCGGGTCGCCTATCCCGGTTTCCCGGTGCGTCGAAGACCCTCGACGATGCTTTGGCATCGCCTGCGGGCCTTCTCCTGCCTGGAAGCCGGGATAGGCGATCGTAAGGGTACCATATGTTAGATTCTATCCACTAGACCAGGCGCCGGGTTAGAGTTTTTTCGCCAGCGTCTTGGTCCAGACTCCGTCTTCGTCCTGGACCCACCACCAGATCGGGGCGGTTACCTCACCGGTCCAGACAAAGAGCAATATCACCGGCGCATCGCCGGTCCAAAGCGCGTGCGGCACCTCGCTCGGCGTCACGGAGTATTGGCCAGGGCTCATGCGCCGGGGCGCGGAGTCCGTGCCATTCTGGATGTCGAGGGTGCCGGAATGGACGTAATAAATTTCAAGCGCCCCATGGTCGTGCATCGGATATTCGAAATTCGGCGCCAGCAAGAAGATACCGGCCCGGATCGATTTGTCGATCAAGAGCCCTTTCGGTCCAACAGCCACTTTCGCCAGCATGAAATCGGCCATGGCGGCATTGATGCCCTCGCCAGTGTAGACTTGGAACCAGTCGCCCGCCGCCGCCATTTCCGTGACCGCCGAGATCAGATCGGGATCGCCCTGGGCGCGTCTCAAGGCCTCATCCAAGCGTGCCATCAGGGGGTGGTCCAGGTCATCCGCGGCCGTGTTTGCAGGAGTCCCGGCGCTAAGCCGCAAAGCCTCGGCGAAGGGGGTCAAGGAGTCGTCCCGCACGGCCCTCGCCGATAAAGAGTTGCGGAATGCCTCAATGAATCGGGCCGCAGGCATTTACGCTCTCCTAGCCCCGCAGCACCGCGCCGGTGGCCTTGGTTACGGCGGCGACGATCTTGGCGGCGGCGGCTTCGATCTCGGGATCGGTCAGGGTGCGGTCCTTGGGTTGCAGGGTGACCGCGATGGCGAGCGATTTGCGGTCCGCCTCGACCCCCTTGCCGGTGTAGACATCGAAGAGATCGACCTTGGCGATCAGCGCCTTGTCGGCGCCCTTGGCGGCGCGGATCAGCTTATCGGCCGGTACGTCGGCATCGACCAGGAAAGCGAAATCGCGCTCCACCGCTTGAAACGGCGACAGGGCGGGTGGCGCCTTGAGTTTGCCGTCCTTGGCTCGCGGCAAGGGCACCTTATCCAGAAACACCTCGAAAGCGACCGCCGGCCCGCGCAGGGAAAAGCCTTCCAGCACGCGCGGATGCAGCTCGCCGAAGTGGGCCAGGATATTGGGGCCCAGGCGCAAGGCACCGGAGCGGCCGGGGTGATACCAGGACGGGGCATCGCGCGTGGTTTGCAGATTGTCGACCGGCGCGCCGCAGGCCGCCAGCACCGCCAGGGCATCGGCCTTGGCGTCCAGAGCGTCGACGCCGCGCGGCGCGGCGGACCAGTGGCGCGGTCCGGCCGGACCGGCGCGCAGGCCGGCGGCCGCCCGCGTCTGTCCCTTGGGGGTCGCGTCGGCATATTGCGGCCCGATCTCGAACAGCGCCGCCGCGCTCAAGCCCCGGTCGGCATTGCGCGCCGCCGCCGCCGCCAGGCCGGGCAGCACGCTGGGGCGCATGACGTCGAGATCGGCGCTGATCGGATTGTCGAGGCGCAAGGCCGCCGCCCCGCCGCCGAACATGGCGGCCTCGCGGCGCGAAACGAAAGAGAAGGTCACCGCCTCTTCCAGCCCGCGCCAGGCCAGGGCCGTGCGCGCGAGCGAGACCCGCTTTTGCGCCGGGGTGAGGACAGCGTCCGGCAGATCGCCCTGGCGCGGCAAGGCCACGGCCGGGATCTCGTCGAAACCGCGAATGCGCAGGACTTCCTCGACCAGGCAGGCCTCGCACTCGACATCGTTGCGCCAGCCCGGAACCTTCACGTCGATCTTTTCACCGCTTTGGGAAACCTCGAAGCCCAGATCGGTCAGGATACGGGTCTGATCGGCGGCCGGCACCTCGACACCGCCCAGGGCCGCGACCCGTCCGGGGCGCAGGGACAGGTGACGCTCGGCCGAAGGCATGACTCCGGCATTGACCACATGGCTTGCCTCGCCACCGCAAATATCCAGGATTAGACGCGCCGCCACCTCGGCGCCCCACACCGCCGATTGCGGGTCGAGGCCGCGCTCGAAGCGATAGCGGGCGTCGGAAAGAATGCCCAGCCTGCGCCCCGTGATCGCGACCCGTACCGGATCGAACAACGCGACCTCGAGGAAAACCTCGCTCGTCTCGGGGCTCACGCCCGAGGGCTCGCCGCCCATGACGCCGCCGATGCCCTCCGGCCCGGCCTCGTCCGCGATCACCACCATGCCGGGCGACAGGCGGTAAGTCTCGCCGTCCAGGGCTACGATCTCCTCGCCCTCGCGCGCCAGGCGCATGACCGGATCGCCCTTGACCTTGGCGGCGTCGAAGACATGGAGCGGCCGGTTCAGATCGTAGGTCACGTAGTTGGTGATATCGACCAGGGCCGAAATCGGCCGCAGGCCGATTGCGCGCAGGCGGGCCTGCATCCACTTGGGACTGGGCCCGTTCTCGATATGGCGGAACAAGCGCCCGGCGACATAGGGACAGGCGTCCTGGGCGTCTTCGGGCAGATCGCGGCGCCAGATCATGGGGCTGTCGAAGCTGCCCGGCACCGGCGACAGATCGACCGGCTTCAAGGTCCCCAGACCGGCGGCGGCCAGGTCGCGGGCGATACCGCGCACGCCCAGGCAATCGCCTCTGTTGGGGGTGATGGCGACTTCGATAACGGGATCGTCGAGACCGGCGATCTGGGCGAAGGGCGCGCCGATTTCGCTATCGGCCGCGACTTCGATAATGCCCTCGTGCTCGTCGGACAGGCCCATCTCGCGTTCCGAGACCAACATGCCGTTGGATTTCTCGCCGCGAATTTCGCCCGGCTTCAAGACATCGCCGGAACCGGGAATCACGCAGCCGGCGGGCGCGAAAATACCTTTCATGCCGGTGCGCGCGTTGGGCGCGCCGCAGACCACCTGAACGACTTCCGTGCCGGTATCGACCAGGCACACGCGCAGGCGGTCGGCATTGGGATGTTGTTTGGCTTCCTTGACGTAGGCGACCTTAAAGGGCGCCAGGTCCTTGGCCCGGTCCTCGATCCCCTCGACCTCAAGCCCGATCATGGAGAGCTTGGCGGCGATCTCATCCAGACCCGCCTCGGTGTCCAGGTGGTCCTTCAGCCAGTTCAGGGTGAATTTCATAACCCGCGCACCATGCTCGGCGTCTCCAGCGGCAGGAAGCCGTAGTGGCGCAGCCAGCGCAGGTCGCTATCGTAGAAGGGGCGCAGATCCGGCATGCCGTATTTCAGCATGGCGATGCGTTCGATCCCCATGCCGAAGGCGAAGCCCTGATAGCGGGTCGAATCGATGCCGCAGTTCTCCAGCACCTTGGGGTGGACCATGCCGCTGCCCAGGATTTCAAGCCAATCCTTGCCGTGGCCGATCTTGAGCTGACCGCCTTCGCGGCTACAGCCGATGTCGACCTCGGCGCTGGGTTCGGTGAAGGGGAAGTAGCTGGGCCGGAAGCGGACCGGCAAGTCGCTAATGCCGAAGAAGGCGCGGCAGAAATCGATCAGCGTTCCCTTCAGATGCCCCATGTGCGCGGCCTCGTCGATGACCAGGCCCTCGACCTGGTGGAACATGGGCGAATGGGTGGCATCGGAATCGGCGCGGTAGGTGCGCCCCGGCACGATGATACGGATCGGCGGCTCGACGCTTTGCATGGTGCGGATTTGCACCGGCGAGGTGTGGGTGCGCAGAACCATGCGCGCCGCGTCCGGCGTCAGGGGCGGCAGGTAGAAGGTATCGTGATCCTGTCGCGCCGGGTGCTCCTGGGGGATGTTGAGGGCGGTGAAGTTGTGGAAATCGTCCTCGATATCGGGGCCTTCGGCGACCGAGAAGCCCATCTCGCCGAATATGGCGACCAGTTCTTCCAGGGTCTGGCTTATGGGGTGGATGTGCCCGGCCGGCGCCGGGCGGCCGGGCAGGGTGACATCGACCGTCTCGCGCTCCAGGCGCGCGCTTAGGGCCTCGTCCGCGAGCGCGGTCTTGCGCGCCTCTATGGCGCCCGCCAGGGCGTCCTTAAGGGCGTTGAGGGCTTGACCGGCGGCCTTGCGCGCCTCGGGCTCCAAACCGCCCAGGGTTTTCATGCGCTGGGTCACGGCGCCCTTTTTGCCCAGCACGCGCACGCGCACCGCCTCCAGGGCGCCGGGGTCGCGCGCGGCGGCGACCTCGTCCATCAGGCTGCTTTTCAGGTGATCCAGGTCTTCCATGGTCCTGCCAGCGGCGGCTGGCCGGCCCAAGAAGCCGGCCTTGCAAGTCGCGCCTAAGCGTTTCCGGCCGCGGTCAGCGCGCTCTGCGCCTGTTCGGCCAGGGATTTGAAAGCCCCGGGCTCGCGTATCGCCAGATCCGACAGAACCTTGCGGTCGACCTCGATGCCGGCGCGCTTCAGCCCGTTCATGAACTGGGAATAGGTCAGGCCGTGCTCGCGGGCGCCGGCGTTGATGCGCTGGATCCACAGGCCGCGAAAGGTCCGCTTGCGGACCCGCCGGTCGCGATAGGCGTATTGGAGGCCTTTCTCGACCCGCTGGACGGCGGTGCGAAAGACGTTCTTGTTCCTGGCGTCATAGCCCTTGGCTTGTTTGACGACTTTCTTGTGCCGGGCGCGTGCGGTCACACCACGCTTTACGCGAGCCATGTCCGTTCTCCTTAGGCGTAGGGTAGGAAGTTGCGCTTGACGATCTTAGCGTCGCACGCGGCCATGATCTGGGTGCCGCGAGCCTTGCGCTTCATTTTTTGGGTTTTCCGGCGAAGCATATGGCGCTTCTTGGCGAAATTCATCACCACCTTGCCGGTGCCGGTCACGCGGAAGCGCTTGCGCGCGCCGCTCTTGCTCTTCAGCTTGGGCATTTCACGGGTCCTTATGTCTATGATTTACCGGTGTTTTAAGCGGCTGGGCATGCCCTTTAGCCGGACCGCTCATGTCGGAAGGCGCCGGTTATAGCCCGCTGGCCAAGCCTTTGCAAGGCGCGGTCTTGGCCAGCGGCGGGGCCGGGGCCGGCACCTAACGAGGGGCCAGAACCATGATCATCTGGCGGCCCTCGAGCCTGGGAAACTGCTCGACCTTGGTGAGTTCCTCAAGCTGATCGCGGACCCGGATCAAGACCTTCAGGCCAAGGTCCTGGTGCGCCATTTCGCGGCCCCGGAAGCGCAAGGTCACCTTGACCTTATCGCCGTCCTCCAAGAAGCGCAGGATCGAACGCATCTTCACGTCATAATCATGCTGGTCGATATTCGGCCGCATCTTGATTTCCTTGACGTCGATGACCTTCTGCTTCTTGCGCGCCTCGGCCTTCTTCTTCTGGTCCTCGTACTTGAAGCGTCCGAAATCGAGGATCTTGCAGACAGGAGGCGCGGCGTTCGGTGAAATTTCCACCAAGTCAAGGCCGGCATCGATGGCCCGGCGCATTGCCTCGTCGCGGTCGACAACGCCGACGTTCTCTCCATGCTCGTCAATGAGACGAACCTCGGGGACGTTGATGAATTCGTTGGCACGCGGCCCATCGCGGGACGGTGTCAGATTAAATGGCGGTCGTGCTATGGGGTAAGCTCCCTCTCAGTTAAGCGATCTCAGTTAAGCGATCCGCGTTTTCCAGCGTCACGCGCCGGTGGGCGGGGTTGATTCTGCCTGTACTCTAGTGACTGCTTCGCCAAGTGCAAGAAACTCCTGCGTCTTGCCGCCCAGGCGGCGCAGGGCGACCTTGCCGTCCTCGGCCTCGCGCCGCCCGACCACGGCGATGACCGGCACCTTGGCCAGGCTGTGTTCTCGCACCTTATAGTTAATCTTCTCGTTACGCAGATCGGTTTCGCAACGCAAGCCCGCCTCCGTGAAGGCATCGCGAACCTTTAGCGCGTAGTCGTCGGCGTCGGAGGTGATTGTCGCCACGACGATCTGAACCGGCGCCAGCCAGAGCGGGAAGCGGCCCGCGAACTGCTCGATCAGAATTGCGAGGAAGCGTTCGAAGGAACCCAGGATCGCGCGGTGCAACATGACCGGGCGGTGCTTCTCGCCGTCCTCGCCGATATAGCTCGCGTCCAGGCGCTCGGGCAGAACGAAATCGACTTGCAGGGTGCCGCACTGCCATTCCCGGCCAATGGCGTCGCGCAGGACGAATTCCAGCTTGGGCCCGTAAAAGGCGCCTTCGCCAGGGTTCAGCGTGTAGTCGAGACCGGCTTCCTCGACCGCCTCGCGCAGCGCCCCCTCGGCCTTGTCCCAAGTCTCGTCCGAGCCGGCGCGCGTCGCCGGGCGGTCGGAAAACTTGACCGTCACCTCATCGAAGCCCAGATCGCGATAGATCGATTGCAGCAGCGCGCAGAAGGAAACCGTTTCGCTGCTGATCTGATCTTCCGTGCAAAAAATATGGGCGTCGTCCTGAGTGAAGGCGCGCACCCGCATCAAGCCATGGAGAGCGCCCGAGGGCTCGTTGCGGTGGCAGCAGCCGAATTCGGCCATGCGCAGCGGCAGATCGCGATAACTTGTGATGCCCTGGCGAAAGATCTGCACATGGGCCGGGCAGTTCATGGGTTTGAGAGCCAGCACCTTATGCTCGTCGGCTTCGGCCGTGAACATGTGTTCACGGAATTTTTCCCAGTGACCCGAGGCTTCCCATAGCGCGCGGTCGATCAACTGCGGGGTCTTGACCTCCACGTAGTCGGCCGCTTCCAGCCGCGCGCGCATATAGGTCTCGAGGGTGCGGTACAGGGTCCAGCCCTTGGGGTGCCAGAAGACCGATCCGGCCGCCGCCTCCTGCTGGTGGAACAGTCCCATGTCGCGGCCCAGGCGGCGGTGGTCGCGCTTCGCCGCCTCCTCCAGCATGCGCAGGTGCGCCTTGAGCTGCTTTTCGCTTTCCCAGCAGGTTCCGGTGATGCGCTGCAATTGCTCGTTGCGGGAATCGCCGCGCCAATAGGCGCCGGAGACCTTAAGCAGCTTGAAGGCGTGACCCAGGCGCCCGGTCGAGGGCAGGTGCGGCCCCAGGCAAAGGTCCAGCCAGTTCCCTTGCCGATAGATCGTGATGACCGCGTCTTGGGCCATGGTTTCGATATGTTCCGCCTTGTATTTCTCGCCGCCCTCGTCGAAATGACGGATGGCGGCGGCGCGGTCCCAGACCTCGCGCACGATGGCCTCGTCGCGATCGACGATTTCGCCCATGCGCCGTTCGATCTTTTCCAGATCCTCGGTCGAGAAAGGCTGCGCGCGCGCGAAGTCGTAATAGAACCCGGTCTCGGTCGCCGGACCGAAGGTTACCTGGGTGCCGGGATAAAGCTCCTGCACCGCTTCGGCCAGAACGTGCGCGCAATCGTGGCGCAGGAGGCCAAGCGCGTCGGGATGGCCGCGGGTGACGATTTCAATCCGCGCGTCGGCCTCGATCGGGGTGGCGAGATCCTTTAGCGACCCGTCGAGCTTGACCGCCAAGGCGTCCTTGGCCAGGCGGGGGCCGATCGCGGCCGCGACCTCGGCGCCGCTGACCGCGCCGTCAAAGGACCGCACGCTTCCGTCGGGCAGCGTGATGGCGACCATGTGTTTTTGAATTCCGAACTATTTCGCTTTATCGAGCGGCTGCACTCTAGGGGGAATCGATAACCTGTCAAGAACCGGCGGCGGCTTGCAGCACCTCCCGGTACAGCGCCAGGGTCGCCTCGCACATCTTGTCCTTGGAGAAGTTGGCCCGCGCGTGGGTGCGCGCCGAGAGCGAGAGGATTTCGCGCTCCGGCGCGCTCAGGCTCAAGGCCTTGCGCAGGGCCCGGGCCAGGGCCTCGCGATCGCCCGGCGGAAACAAAAAGGCCGTGCGCCCGTCCAGGACCTGTTCGGGCACGCCGCCGTGATTGCTGGCGACGACCGGGCAACCCATGGCCTGAGCCTCGCTGACCACACGGCCGAAGGCCTCGGGATCGCTCGAGGCGCAAACCACCACATCGGCCAGCATGTAGGCGGCCGGCATGTCGTCGCACTGCCCAGGCAGAAACACGCGGCTGCCCAGATCGTGCTTGGCGACCAGGCGCTCGAGCTCCGCGCGGTAGCCGGTGCGGCCCTGGTCGGAACCCACCAGGACGCACAAGAAGCCCATATCGCGCAAACGGTCGAGCGCTTCGATCAGGTCGATCTGCCCCTTCAGGCGGGTCAGGCGGCCGGGCAGCATGACGATCGGCACGCCATCGGGCACCCGCCAACGGGTCGCGAGTTGGATCACGCGCTCGGCGCTTACCTTTTCCGGGTCGTAGCGGCTGAGATCGATGCCGCGCTGGATCACCCGGATCCGTTTCGGATCGACGTTATAATTCTGTTTAATATGGCCCTCGATGAAGATCGAGCTCGCGATCACTCTTTCGCCCGCGGCCATGATCGCGTTGTAGCGCCGCTTGATTCCATTGTTGAAATTATAGGCGCCGTGAAAGGTGGTGATGAAATGGGCGCCGGTACGCTTGGCGGCGGCCATGGCGCTCCACGCCGGGGCGCGCGAGCGCGCATGCACGATATCGACATCGTGGGCCAAGATGACATCGACCAGGCGCGCGATGTTGCGGTACATGGTGATGGGGTTCTTCGATGCCAGAGGCAGCTTTATATGCGTCGCCTTGGCGCGGCGCAGCTCGTGCTCCATGGGTCCGCCCTCGGAGGCGATGAGCGACGTGCAGCCCGCTTCGGCCAGGGCGGCGGCGATATCGATCGCGCCGCGTTCGGCCCCGCCGGTGACTAGGCTCGGCAAAATCTGCAACACCACCGGCGCCTTCGCTTTCGAAGCCTTATCGCCGGTGTTAGTCTTGGTGGACTTGATCATCCCGTCCTGGAATCCATGGCAACCGAAAAAACAGAAAACACCGGCGCGGCCCGCATCCTAGCACGCCCCGACGGCGCAGGCATCGCGTATCACAGGACACGCGCCGACGAAAGCCATAGCCGTGACACGAAAGCCACGCTGCCCGGCATCGTGTTCCTCGGCGGCTTCATGTCCGACATGACCGGCGGCAAGGCGCTGGCGCTGGAAACCCATGCCAAGGCGCGCGGCCAGGCTTTCGTGCGCTTCGATTATCTGGGTCACGGCGCTTCTTCCGGACGTTTCGAGGACGGCACCATCGGGCGCTGGGCGGACGACGCGGTCGCCGTTCTCGACAACTTGAGCGAAGGGCCGCAAATCCTGGTTGGCTCCTCCATGGGCGGTTGGATCATGCTCCTGGCCGCCCTCGCCCGGCCCGAACGTGTAGCCGGCCTGATCGGCATCGCCGCCGCGCCCGATTTCACCCAGACGCTGATGTGGGATGCCTTCGGACCCGATATCCGCGCCGCGCTGCGCCGCGACGGCATTTATAGACAGCCCTCGGATTACGGTGAGGCGCCCTATCCCATCACCCTGGGCTTGATCGAAGACGGGCGCCAACACCTGATCATGGACAAGCCGATCCCGATTACCTGCCCGGTGCGCCTTATCCACGGCACCGCCGATGGGGATGTGCCCTACACTTTGTCGCTCGACCTCATGGATAAGCTGGAGTCCGCCGATGTCGAAGTCACGCTGGTCAAGGACGGCGGCCACCGCTTGTCCGAGCCCCAAGACCTCGCGCGCCTGACCCGCGCCGCCGCGGCCCTAAGCGGCCAAGTGGCCTAGCTCTTTTTTTCAACGGCCAGCAGCGCCTTCAGTCCCGCCTTGTAATCGGGATAAGCCAGGCTCACGCCAAGCTCCTCCTTGATCCTTCGGTTCGAGACCCGCTTGTTGTCGCGGTAGAAGCTGCGCGCCATGGCCGACATCTCCGCTTGTTCGAAAGGCACCAGGGGCGGCGGCGCCACGCCCAGAAGATCGCAGGCATATGCGATCACCTCGGCCGGGGGCGCGGGGTCGTCGTCGCAGACGTTGTAGGCCCGCCCCGGATTTGGGTGGCGCAGGGAGGCTTCGAGCACCGCCGCGATATCCTCGACATGAATGCGGCTGAAAACCTGACCCGGTTTGTCGATGCGCCGGGCCGTACCGGTGCCCACGCTGGCCAGGGCGTTGCGGCCCGGTCCGTAAATTCCGGCGAGACGAAAGAGATGCACGGGCAGGCCGCCCCTTGCACCCAGGCCGCCCCGGGCACCCAGGCCGAGCCTTGCACCCAGGCCGAGCCAGGCGCGCTCGGCCGCGAGCCGCCGATGACCGCGCTCGCCAGTCGGCTCCAGCGCCGAATCTTCATCGACCCAGGCGCCCGCGCGGTCGCCGTAGACCCCCGTGGTCGAGAGGTATCCGGCCCATTCAATCTCTTCGCGGGCCGACAAATCGGCTCCATGGCGGTCGATGACGGGATCGCCCTCGGCGTCGGGCGGCACGCTGCTCAAGACGTGCGTAGCGCCGCCCAGGGCCGCCGCCGGATCGTCAAGCGGCCGGTCGCGGTCGAAGACAAAGGCCTCGATCCCCTGCCGGCGCAGCGCCGCCGCCTGGTCGGCGTCGCGTGTGGTCCCGGCGATGCGCCAGCCCTTGGCCGCCAGGCGGGCGGCGAAAACCTGGGCGCTGTACCCAAGTCCAAAGCAAAACAAACGGCGTTCGGCCACGGTTTCTCCTAAATCCATGTAGGCCGCACTTGCGTCCACGGCCGCGCGCGGCGACCTTATACCAAGTCTCCCTGGGTCGGTATCGCCGAGATTTGGTATTAGGGCATGCATAAGCTCCGACAACGCCTCGCCGCCGCGCTTTTTGCCGGCGCCGCCATCGCCTTGCCCCTGGCCGCGGCCGCTCAAACCGCCGACCGGGAAGCGCTGGCGGGCTACGCGGCCTGCATGTCCTTGGTTCAAGCCGATCCCTTGAGAGCCTTGGACGAGGCGGAGATTTGGGCCGGGCAGGGCGGCGGCGAGGCGGCGATGCACTGCGCCGCCATCTCGCTGTTCGGGCTTGGCCGCCATATCGAGGCGGCACAGCGCTTGGAACGCCTGTCCGGCGGCATGGCGGTCGGCGCCATCGAGCCGCGGGCCAGGGTGCTGGCCCAAGCCGGTCAGGCCTGGCTGTTGGCCGGCGACGGCGCACGGGCACAGCAAGCCCTGAGCCAAGCACTGTTGCTGACCCCCGGGAACATCGAATTGCTGATCGACCGCAGCATCGCGTTGGCCACGACGGGGCTGTACTGGGAGGCGATCGACGATCTCAACTTGGCGGTCGACCTTTCGCCGCCGCGCGCCGATGTCCTGGTCCTGCGTGCCAGCGCCTATCGTTCCTTGGAGGCGACGGATCTGGCCAGCGACGATCTTTCCCGCGCCCTGACCCTCGACCCCGGCAACCCCGACGGCCTTTTGGAGCGCGGGATCCTGCGCCGCCTGGCGGGCGACGCGGCCGGCGCCCGTGCCGACTGGGGCCTCATTGTCGAGTCGGCCCCCAATACCCCCGCCGCCGAGGCCGCGCGCAACAACCTGGCCAATCTGGAAAAGGAAGAGAATTAGGCCTTGCCCGCCTGGGCCGCGAGCCCAAGCGGCGGTCTGGCCCCTAGAACTCGGGGCGCTTTAGAAATCCAGATTGGCGTAGTGCGCGGGCGGCGACGCGCCGGCGATATGGTCGGCCAGGATCGCGCGCATGGAGGGGCGCGATTTCACCCGCGCGTACCAGTCCTTGGCGCCGGGATGCTTGTCCCAGTTTATGTCGCCGAGGTAGTCCACCGCCGAGATGTGAGCCGCCGCCGTCACGTCGGCCAGGGAATAGGTTTCCCCGGCCAGCCACCGGCGCCGGTCGCACAGCCAGGCGATATAATCCAGGTGATAATGGGTGTTGGCGAGGCCGGCGCGAATCGCCGAGGCGTTGGGCTGGCCCAGCTTGAGAAAGCGCTTATTGATCTTTTCCTCGATCAGGTTGCGGCTGACCTCGCGCGCGAACTTGACCGCGAACCACTGGGCCAGGCGGCGAACCTCGGCCCGGTCCAAGGGGTCGGCGCCGATCAGCGGCGGGTCGCGATAGACCTCGTCCAGATATTCGGCGATGACCGGCGCCCCGGCGATGGAGGTGCCGTCGGTTTCCAGCAGTACCGGCACCTCTCCGGCCGGGTTCAGCTCCAGGAAGCTCTCGCGCCGCTGCCAGACCTGTTCGGTCTTAAGGACGAACTCCAGGCGCTTCTCGCCCAGCAGGATACGGATCAGCCGGCAATCGGGATCGAGCGGCAGGTGATAGAGGGTTCGCATGGCGCGGGACTACAATACCAAAGATCCTTAATATTGACACATAGAGACGCTTTACCAAGGCTTTCGGCTAGGAGCGTGGGCTGTGGCGATGTGGGACATCGGAAAGCCCGCGCGACGCCGTCCGAAAGCCTTGGTAAAGCGCCGTTCCGGTCGTACAGACGAACCGCCGGAGGGCGTCGGAAAGCCTTGACGATGTGCCGCATCGCCTGCGGCTTCCCTCCTGCCCGGCGGATCGCCTGCGCGATCTCTAGGGGTCAATATTAAGGATCTTTGGTATTACGCGCCCGCCGCGCGCTGGGGAGTGTCACTTTCGCGGCGCGGCCTTGCGTTGGGTGCGTGCGAAGTTGTCAGGCCCGCTGCTCGCCGGCCTCCTCGGCGCGCACCGGATGTTCCAGGCGGGCGAGCATTTCCAGGGGCACGACCTGCCAGAAATTAGCCTTCTCGTTATGCCAATCGACCAGGAGGCGCTCCGCGTAGCGCGATTGAGTCTCGCGCACGTGTTCCGCGATCAGTCCGCGCACCACACCGTCCCAATGGGCGGTTTCGATGCGCTGATAGATGACGCTGCCGGGATTGATCCGCGCCGGCAGGGTTTCCTCGGGATCGTGGACGAAGGCCATGCCGCCGGTCATGCCGGCGGCGAAGTTATCGCCGGCCGGGCCCAGGATAACGACGGTGCCGCCGGTCATGTACTCGCACCCGTTGGAGCCGCAGCCCTCGACCACGGCGACCGCGTCGGAATTGCGCACGCAGAAGCGTTCGCCCACCTGGCCGGCGGCGAACAGGCGCCCGGCGGTCGCGCCATAGAGCACGGTATTGCCGATAATGGTGTTCTCATTGGTGGCCAGCGGGCTCGACGTGAGCGGCCGCACCACAATCGTGGCCCCCGACAGTCCCTTGCCGACGTAATCGTTGGCGTCGCCGAAGACCTCGAGCTTGAGGCCCTGCACGGCGAAGGCCCCCAGCGATTGCCCGGCGGAGCCGCGCAGGCGGACCGTGACGTGGCCGGGGTTCAGCCCGAACATGCCGAAGCGCCGGGTGATCTTGGACGACAGCTTGGTCCCGATCGCCCGGTGGGTGTTTCTGATCGTGTATTGAAGCTGCATCTTCTCGCCCAAGTCGAACAGCGGCTGGGCGTCCGCGATCATCTGGGCATCCAGGGTTTCGGGAACTTCGTTGCGCCCCTCGAGCATGCGGTGAGCCGCCTGGTCCGAGGCCTCGGTTTTGGTCAGCAAGGGATTGAGATCCAAATCGTCGAGGTGCGCCGCGCCACGGCTGACCTGGACCAGGAGATCGGTGCGTCCAACCACCTCATCGAGGGAGCGCGCGCCCAGCGAGGCCAGGATCTCGCGCACCTCCTCGGCGATGAAGCTGAACAGATTGACGACTTTTTCCGGCGTGCCGGTGAATTTCTGGCGCAAGGCCTCGTTCTGGGTGCACACGCCCACGGGGCAGGTGTTGGAATGGCACTGACGGACCATGATGCAGCCCATGGCGACCAGGGACGCGGTGCCGACACCGAATTCCTCGGCGCCGAGCAAGGCCGCGGTCACCACGTCGCGCCCGGTCTTGATACCGCCGTCGGTGCGCAGGATGACGTTCTGGCGCAAGCGATTGAGGGTCAGAACCTGATGCACTTCGCTGAGCCCCATCTCCCAGGGAACGCCGGCGAACTTGATCGATGTCTGCGGGCTGGCGCCGGTGCCGCCTGAATGGCCGGAGATCAGAATCACGTCCGCCTTGGCCTTGGCCACGCCGGCGGCGACGGTGCCGATGCCGGAACGCGCGACCAGCTTCACGCACACCCGGGCATCGGGATTGATCTGCTTCAGATCGTAGATGAGCTGCGCCAGATCCTCGATCGAATAGATATCGTGATGGGGCGGCGGCGAGATCAGCATGACGCCGGGGGTCGAATGACGCAGCTTGGCGATCATCTCCGTTACCTTGAAGCCGGGCAGCTGCCCGCCCTCGCCGGGCTTGGCGCCTTGCGCGACCTTGATCTCGATCTCGCGGCATTTGTTCAGGTATTCGGCGGTGACGCCAAAGCGCCCGGAGGCGATCTGCTTGATCGCCGAATTTTCGTTGTCGCCATTGGCGCGCGGCACGAAGCGCGCCGGGTCCTCGCCGCCCTCGCCCGAATCCGACTTGGCGCCGATCCGGTTCATGGCGATGTTCAAGGCGCCGTGCGCTTCCGGCCCCAGGGCGCCCAGGGACATGCCGGGGGTGACGAAGCGCTTGCGCAGGGAGGTGATGGACTCGACTTCCTCGATCGAGACCGGCGCGATGTCGTCGCGCTTGAAGTCCAGCAGGTCGCGCAGGGTGATGGGCGGTAAATTGGCCACCGCGTCACTGTATTTCTTATAGGTCGAGTAGGAATCGGTCGCGACCGCGGCCTGCAGGGTGTGGATCAGGTTCGCTTCCCAGGCATGGGTCTCGCCGCCGCGCCGGTAACGGAAAAAGCCTCCCACCGGCAAGGTCACGGCGCCGCTCGACCAGGCCGCCCCATGGCGCTGCGCAATATTTTTCTGGATACCGGTCAGGCCGATGCCCGAAAGGCGGCTCGGCATGCTGGGGAAATACTCGTCGACCAAGGTGCGCGACAGGCCGACCGCCTCGAAGTTGTAGCCGCCGCGATAGGATGACAGGACCGAGATCCCCATCTTGGACATGATCTTCAACAGTCCCTCGTCGATCGCCGTCTTGTAGCGCCGCACGCAGGCTTCCAGGCTCAAGTCGCCGAACAGGCCCCGGCGATGGCGGTCGGCGATGGAATCTTGCGCCAGATAGGCGTTGACCGTGGTCGCGCCAACGCCAATCAGAACCGCGAAATTATGCACATCCAGGCAATCGCCCGCGCGGACGTTGATGGAGGTGAAGGTGCGCAGGTTCTGATCCATCAGATGCGAATGCGCGGCGCCGGTCGCCAGGATCATGGGGATGGGCGCCCGCTCGGCCCCGACATTGTCATCGTTTAGAATGATATGCTCGCAGCCGCCGCGCACCGCGTCCTCGGCCTCGCGCCGGATGCGCTCCAGCGCCTCTTTCAACGCCGCCTCGCCGCCGCGAATCTCGAAGGTGCAGTCGATACTGAAGGCGGTCGCCCCCATGTAGACGCGCATGGCCTCGAACTCGGCGCTGGACAGGACCGGCGAGTCGAGCTGGAGCACGCGGCATTGCGATTCGTCCTCGTCCAAAATGTTGCCCAGGTTCCCCAGCCGCGTCTTGAGCGTCATGACCCGGCGTTCGCGCAGGGAATCGATCGGCGGGTTGGTGACCTGAGAAAAATTCTGGCGGAAGAAATGGTGCAGGCCGCGGTTGAACCCCGACAGCACCGCCAGCGGCGTATCGTCGCCCATGGAACCCAGTGCTTCCTTGGCGTCCTCGACCATGGGATGGAGAATCAATTCCATGTCCTCCATGGTCAGTCCGGCGGTCAACTGCCCGCGCCGCAGATCGTCGCGGTCGGGGGCGCCGGGTTCGCCGTGATCGGGGCGAATCAGATCGTCGATGCGCTTAATGTGCGCGGCCCAGGCGCCATAGGGTTTCTGCGCCGCCAAAAGGTCCTTGGCCTCGGCGTCGTGAAACAACGTACCCTCTTGGAGGTCGACCGCGATCATCTGGCCCGGCCCCAGGCGGCCCTTCTCGACGATCGAGGTTTCGCGCAAGCGAACCATGCCGGTTTCCGAACCGGCGAACAGTAGGCCATCGTCGGTGATCGAATAACGCAGCGGGCGCAGGCCGTTTCGGTCCATGCCCGCGATCACCCAGCGGCCGCCATAGGCGCACACCGCCGCCGGCCCATCCCAGGGTTCCATCACCGCGTTGCAGTAGCTGTAGAGGCGCTTGTGAGCCTCCGGCATGGGGCTGTCGTCGCGCCAGGCCTCGGGGATCAGCATGGACTTGGCCAGGGGCAGATCGCGGCCGGCGCGGACCAGGAGCTCGAAGACCGCGTCCAGAGTGGCCGAGTCCGATACCCCGGGCTGCACGATGGGCTTAAGGTCCTCGATGCGATCGCCGAAGGCGGGCGCGGCCATGCGGCACTCATGCGCCCGCATCCAGTTGACGTTGCCCTTGAGGGTATTGATTTCGCCGTTGTGGGCGAGGACCCGGAAGGGTTGCGCCAGGCGCCAGGTCGGAAAGGTGTTGGTCGAATAGCGCTGATGGAAGATGGCGAAGGCGGATTCGAAACGCGGATCGAGCAGATCGGGATAAAACACATCGAGCTGCTCTGCCAGAATCATGCCCTTGTAAATGATAGAGCGGCAGGACAGCGAGCAGATGTAGAAATCCTTGATCGATTCCGCCTCGGCCGCCCGCTCGATCCGGCGCCGGATGATGTAAAGGTCGATTTCGAACTGGCGGTCGTCGGTGCCGCGGCTGTTCGCGATCATGATCTGCTCGATCTCGGGCCGGGTGATTTCGGCCTTCTCGCCGGTGACGCGCGTGTCCACGGGAACCTGGCGCCAACCGTGAATGGTGTAGCCGTAGTTCAGGATCTCACGCTCGACCAGGACCCGGCAGCGCTCCTGCGCCGCGAAATCGGTGCGCGGCAGAAAGATCATGCCCACGGCGATTCGGCCCGAACCCGGTGCGTGCCCGGTGCGCGCGACGTGCTCGCGAAAGAAGTCCTGCGGGATCTGAACGTGAATACCGGCGCCGTCGCCGGTCTTGCCGTCGGCATCGACGGCGCCGCGGTGCCAAACCGCCTTCAAGGCCGCGATACCCGCCTCGACCACCTCGCGGCGCGGCTTGCCGTCGATCGCGGCGACCAGGCCGACGCCGCAAGCGTCATGTTCCTCTTCGGGATAATAAAGGCCGTCGCGCGCCAGGCGCGCGGCATTGTCGCGCCAGGATTGAATGAACCGCGCCGCCGATTCGCCTTTCCCAGGTGCCGTGGCCGTCGAATTTTCGTTATCCGTCATGGCGTATATCACTCCGCCGCCGCGCGCTCGCCCGCGCCGCTGGCCCTTTGGGTCGAGATGTAGGCGTGGATGCGCTCGGCGGCATCGCGGCCGTCGCGGATCGCCCATACCACCAGGGAGGCGCCGCGCACGATATCGCCGGCGGCGAAGACGCCGTCCAAACTGGTGTTCATGCCGCGGCTGTCGATCGCCAGGGTGCCCCAGCGGGTGACCGCGAGATCGGGTTCGGCGAAGGCCGCCGGCAAATCCTCGGGGTCGAAGCCGAGCGCCTTGATCACCAGATCGGTATCGAGAGAAAAGTCCGATCCCGCGATAATCTGCGGCACCTGGCGGCCGGTCGCGTCGGGCACGCCCAGATGAACCTTCTGGGCGCGGACGCCGCTAACCGCGCCGTCGCCCAGGAAGGCTTGGGGCGCGGACAGCCACACGAACGCGACCCCCTCTTCCTCGGCATGGCTGACTTCGCGCAGGGAGCCGGGCATGTTATCGCGGTCGCGCCGGTACAGGCATTTGACCGACTTGGCCCCCTGGCGCACGGCGGTGCGCACGCAATCCATGGCCGTGTCGCCGCCGCCTATGACCACGACGTGCCTGCCGGCGGCATCGAGAGAGCCATCGTCGAAACCGGGAACCGCGTCGCCAAGGCCCTTGCGGTTGGACGCGATCAGGAAGTCGAGCGCCGGAATGACGTTATCCAGGCCGGCGCCCGGCAGCTTGATGTCGCGCGCGCGGTAGACTCCCGTGGCGATCAAGACCGCGTCGTGGCGCTCGCGCAGGTCCTCCAGGGTTATGTCCTTGCCGATCTCGCAATTGAGGTGAAATTCGACCCCGGAATCGCTCAAGAGCTCGGCGCGCCGGGCGACAATCCGCTTTTCGAGCTTGAAGTTCGGGATGCCGTAGATAAGAAGGCCGCCAACGCGGTCGTGGCGGTCATAGACATGGACCCGGTAGCCGTGACGGCGTAGCGCCTCGGCGGCCGCCAGACCGGCCGGGCCGGCGCCGGCGATAGCGACCGATTCCGCGCGTTCCTGGCCCGGCTTGACCGCCTTGACCCATCCGCGCTGCCACGCTGTGTCGGTAATGTAAGTCTCGATCGAGCCGATCGTTACCGCGCCGTGCCCGGCCTGCTCGATCACGCAGTTGCCTTCGCAAAGACGATCTTGCGGGCAGATGCGTCCGCAAATTTCAGGGAAGGTGTTGGTCGCCTGGGCCATCTCGTAGGCCTCTTCCAGGCGGCCCTCGGCGGTCAGCATCAGCCAGTCGGGGATATTGTTGTGCAGTGGGCAATGGACCTGGCAAAAGGGCACGCCGCATTGCGAGCACCGCCCGGCCTGGCCGCCGGCGGCGGCGGGATCGAAGTCCCGGTATATTTCGCCGAAATCGTCCTGGCGGACCTTGGCCGCGCGTTTTTCCGGCCGCCGCTCCTCCAACTCAAGAAACTTCAACATCTTGCCGCTCACGGGCCAGCCTCTTTTCCTATGGCGAATTAGGTCCCCGCCTTATGGCGAATTAGGTCCCCGTATTAGACCCCGGCACGCGCGCCCAGCTTCCGCCTGGCTCATGGAATCCGAGTAAGGCGGTGCTTGGCGCGTAATCGGGGCCCCGAATGGCGATGATATACCACGGAACCATAGGCAGCGCACGTGAATTGAGATTAATAAGACAATAGTACTGACCTTATGTGCGCATGATGGAACAAGCGGTTTCGGAATAAACCTAAGCCCTGCCCAAGACCCGTTAAATTTAGTCCCGATCCGAGACTATCGTGCCGCGCGGCGGCTTGAAACATTCGGTGCTTGTGCGAATCGAGCCTCGGAGTGCTATAAGCCGCTCATTGAACCTGGCTCGGCCTGGGTAGATTACATTGCCTCTCTTGCATTTATTCATCCTCGCCCTCGTGCAGGGCGTTACGGAGTTCCTGCCGGTCAGCTCGTCGGGACATCTCGTTCTGACGTGGGAATTCTTCGATCGCGCCGGCTGGCAGGTTGCCCAGCAGACCGGGAGCGACCGCCTGATCATGGACATCGCGGTCCATGTCGGCACCCTGGCCGCGGTTTGCGTGTATTTCTGGCGCGATCTCTGGTTCATGACCCAAGGCATGGCGAAGCTCTTGACCGGCCAGTGGACGCCTGGCGCGCGCCTGGCGCTCCTGGTCATTGTAGCGACCCTGCCGGTGGTCGCCGCCGGGTTCCTGTTCAAGGATTTCATCACCAACGCCCTGCACGACAACGTGGCCATCGTGGCCTGGACCACGATCGGATTCGGCGTTCTTCTTCTGGTCTCGGACCGCCTGGGCATGACCGTGCGCCGGGTCGAGCACCTGACGGTGTTTCAGGCGCTCGTCATCGGCGCGGCGCAGATCCTGGCCTTGATTCCGGGGACCAGCCGTTCCGGCATTACCATGACCGCGGCACGTTTTTTCGGTTACGAGCGGCCGGAGGCGGCGCGCTTTTCCCTGTTGTTATCCATTCCCGCGATCCTGGGCGCGGGAACCCTGGCTGGCCTCGACCTGCGCGAGACCGGCGATCTGAACTTTCAATACGAAGTCTTGGTCGCCGCCGCTATTTCTTTCGCGGCGGCGCTGCTCGCCATCGCGCTGATGCTGCGCTGGCTGCGCCATGCCGGTTTCATGCCCTTCGTGGTCTATCGTATCGCCCTTGGCGTGGCGATCCTGTTTTGGGCGATCTGACTCGGAAAGCGTTCTAGCGTCTTATCGCGGGACCGTCCGGTTGAAACGGCCGCCCTTGCGATAGCGGTCCAGATACGTCGGTAGAATCGATTCCATCGCGCACGGCTCGATGCTCAGATCGCTCAAGGTCAAGGCGCCTTTCGAGACGACGTTGTCGCGGCGCAAAAGCTTGACCTGGTCGCGGGTGAGCGGCGGCACCGGCAGCTTTTCCAAACACGCGGCTTGCAGATCGGCGAGCGCGAACGGCCAGGGAATCAGCAGGCGCCGGCGCCCGATCCGGTCCAGCAAAAGCTCCATCAGCTCCTTGAAGGTATAAATACGCGGGCCGCCAAGCTCGTAGGTCTTGCCCTGGGTCGCGGGGTCGGCCAGGCAAGCGGCGATGGCGTCGGCCACGTCGCCGACATAGACCGGCTGAAACCTGGTCGCGCCGCCGCCCAGGAGCGGTAAGACCGGCGAGACCCGGGCCATGGCCGCGAAGCGGTTGATAAAATCGTCTTCCGGTCCGAAGACCACGCTGGGACGCAAAATCGTCGCCGTGGGAAAGGCGGTCTTGACCGCCGCCTCGCCAACGCCCTTCGAGCGGGCGTAATCCGCCTCGCCGTGTAAATCGGCGCCGATGGCCGAGACATGGACCAGCCGCCCGGCGCCCGACTCGGCCGCCGCCGCGGCGATGTCCTGAGCGCCGCGAGCATGGATCGCGGCGAAATCGCGATCGCCTTTTTCGTAGAGAATACCGACCAGATTGACCACGGCGCGTGCGCCGGCGACCGCGGCGCGCACCGCGCCGGGGTCCTGGATCGGCGCCCGTATCGGGGTGATCTGGCCAACATCGCCCATGGGTTTGAGAAAGGCCGCGGCCGAAGGCCGGCGCACCGCGACCCGGATGGTCCAGCCTTGCTTGGCCAAGCGGCGCACAAGATGGCGGCCGAGGAATCCCGATCCGCCGAAAACCGTGATCAAGCCTCTTGCCATAACTGTCTCCCGCTCTTACATCGCCGACTCTGTCCTTTGTATACTAATCCGGCCGGCTTCGTGACAGCGGCAAATAGCGGCCGCCCCGAAACCCCTGGAACCCCCCCCGGAGCCTTGATAGAATCAGGGCCTTGGCTTGCAAGCCGCGAACATCGCGGCAACCGGCCACGCGCCGCGCATCCCGTCCGCGCGCTCATAAGGCGCGTACCCATAAGGCACGTACCCATAAAGCGAGTGAGACGAGTTCGTGAAATTACACCTCCATCAAGACGACCTGCCGGCCGGCCTCGACTTCGGCGATTCGGTTGCCATAGACACCGAAACCATGGGACTCGAACTGGTGCGGGACCGGCTGTGTCTCATACAGCTTTCCGCCGGGGATGGAGAGTGCCACCTGGTGCAGTTTCGCGGCGGCGATTACGGCGCCCCCAGGTTGAAGGCTCTGCTGACCGACCCGAAAGTGCTGAAGCTTTACCATTTCGCCCGTTTTGACCTGGCGGTGATCCAGCGCGATCTGGGGGTGAGCGCCGGCCCCGTGTATTGCACCAAGATCGCATCGCGCCTGGTGCGCACCTTTACCGATAGGCACGGCCTGAAAGACCTGTGTCGCGATCTCTTGGGCGTCGATATCTCCAAGCAGATGCAATCCTCGGATTGGGGCGCCGCCAAGTTGAGCAAGGAGCAACTTCGCTACGCCGCCAGCGACGTCTTGCACCTGCACCGGCTGCGCGCGGCCTTGGATGTCATGTTGGCGCGCGAAGGCCGCGACGACCTGGCGGCCGCGTGTTTCGAATTCCTGCCCACGCGCGCGGCTCTCGACCTGCGCGGCTGGGCCGAAATCGACATCTTCGCGCATCATTGACGCCGGATGGCAAGCGCCCCCCGCGGATACGCGGCGCACCGCGCACGGGCCGCGTAAACGTTTATAAAACTTATGCAAGTACAAAACCTATGCAAGACATGTGCCTTTTCGAGGGAACTCGGTTATAAGGCTTGGAAAGGGGCGGGCTCATCCCGCCCGGGCACGCTCGGCGCCATAAGGGCGCTAAGGGATTATTGACATGACCGCCACCAATCGAGTTCCGGATCAAGGCGGCGCGCCGGGTACCGCCAAGCAGGATCTGGAGGCGGGCCGCCGCGTCATCGAAAGCGAGATGGAAGCGCTCGGCGCCCTGGCCCGCGCCCTCGATGGCAGCTTCGGGCAGGCCGTCTCGGTGCTGGCCGCCGTCACCGGGCGCATTACCGTGACCGGAATGGGCAAGTCGGGGCACATCGCGCGCAAGCTGGCCTCGACCCTGGCCTCGACCGGCACTCCGGCGCAGTTTGTCCACCCCGGCGAGGCCAGCCACGGTGACCTTGGCATGATCGCGCCGGGCGACGCCGTTATCGCCTTATCGAATTCAGGCGGCACGGCGGAGCTTAGCGACATCATCGCCTATTGCCGCCGCTTCGCGATTCCTTTGATCGCCATGACCCGGCGGCGCGGCAGTGTCCTGACCGAAGCCGCCAATGTGGCGCTGGTCCTGCCGGATGCCCCGGAAGCCTGCCCCATGGGCCTGGCGCCGACCACCTCGACCACGATGATGCTGGCCCTGAGCGACGCCATCGCGGTCGCCTTGCTGGAGCGCAAGGGTTTCACCTCCCAGGATTTTCAGGTTCTGCACCCGGGCGGCGCGCTTGGCCGCACGTTACTGCGGGTCGCCGATATCATGCACCGGGCGCCGGAGTTGCCCCTGTGCGGACCCGAAACGGTCATGGCCGAGGCGATACTGGTCATGACCGAACGCCGCTTCGGATGTGTCGGGGTGACGGGAAAGAACGGCATCTTGTCCGGGATCATCACCGACGGCGATTTGCGCCGTCACATGGCGACCGGCTTGCTTGGCATGACCGCCGGAGAGGTCATGACGAGCGAACCGCGAACCGTGCCCCCGCAAGCCCTCGCCGCCGAAGCCTTGGGCATCATGAATGGCGTGCGCAACGAAGCGCCGGTGACCAGCCTGTTCGTGGTCGAGGACCGGCGCCCGATCGGGATTGTGCATATTCACGATTGCCTCAGGGCCGGCGTCGCCTAGAGCCGCGCCGGAGCACTTCGCAAAACCCAAATGGCACAGACAGCAAGCACCGCCAAGATCCCGCCGGACGCGAAAATACCCGCGGCCAATTCGCCGCCGCCGGCGCCGCCGCGCCTGTCCTTGCGCGACCGCTACAGCATGTTTGTCGGCACCATGAAGATGCTGCTGCCGGCCCTGGCGGCATCCTTGATTCTGCTGATCGTGGCGTGGCCGCAATTCACCGGCGAAGAGGAGAAGTTTCGCCTTGGCATCACCAAGCTGGGGACCGATCAGCTGGAAAACTTGAACATGTTGAATGCGCGCTTCGACGGTGTCGACGATCAGGATAGGCCGTTCTCGCTCACCGCCGATATCGCATCGCAGTCGCGCCAAAACGAAAATGTAATCGAATTGGAACTTCCCAAGGCGGACATGACCATGGCCGACGAATCCTGGTTGGCCCTGACCGCGCGCGCCGGCGAATACGACCGCGAGGCCCGGCTCTTAAACCTGTCCGGAGCCGTGAGCCTGTTTCACGACGAAGGATTCGAGATGCAAACAAGCGCCGCGCGAATCGATTTGGCCAAGTCTATCGCCGAGGGCGACCAGCCCGTGGAAGGGCATGGCGCTGCGGGGTCCATCCAGGCCGAGGGGTTCCGGATCCTGGAGCGCGGTCAACGCATCGTCTTTACCGGGCGCAGCCACCTGATCCTGGTTCCCGAAGGCAGGGAGTCCTTGCGGTGAGCGGCCGCGCCTTATCGCGGTATTGGCGGCGGCGCCGGTTCAATCCGGTCCCGGCCCTGCTTGCCGCCGCGCTGTGGGCCGGCGCCGCGGCGCCGGGCGCCGCGCAGGCGCTGCGGGGTCTGCAGAGCGGCGATACACCGCTGGAGATAAACGCCGACGAGGGGATCGAGTGGCGCCGCGACGAGCAAGTCTATATCGCTCGCGGCAACGCCCTGGCGGTGCGGGGCGAGATCTCCGTTTACGCCGACGAAATGAAGGCCCATTACCGTAAAATCGAAGGAAGCGGATCCGAAGTCGACAAGATCGATGTCGCGGGCGCCGTGCGCATCGTTTCGCCCACCGAGACGGTCCACGGCGACCGTGGCGCTTACGACGTGATAAACGGGGTCTTTGTCCTGGTTGGCGATAATTTGCGCCTGATCGGGGAGAACGACACCATCACCGCGCGCGACAGCTTGGAGTATTGGGAACGGAAAAAGATCGCGGTGGCGCGCGGTAACGCGAAGGCCGTGCGCGCGGACAAGCGCATCGAGGCCGACGTCCTGACGGCCTATTTCGAGCCTGGAGCGGACGATGGCCTGGAGCTGAAACGCATCGAGGCCTTCGGCAACGTGCGCATAGCCACATCCCAGGAATACGCGCAAGGCGACCACGGCATGTATTATGTGGCACGGGAGCTGGCCACGCTTGACGGCGACGTTAAAATCACCCGAGAGGATAATCAGTTGAACGGCGAATATGCGGAAGTAAACCTGAAAACCGGTGTCAGCCGTCTCCTGGCGGGGCCGCCAGGCAGTGCCAAGCGCGGCAAGGTGCGCGGCCTGCTGACGCCAAAGCCAAAGCCAAAGCCAAAGCCAAAGCCAAAGCCAAAGCGCGAACCCGCTCCGGGAGACGATTCATGACCCGGAAAGTCGAAAACATTGGCGCCAAGACTCCGCCCTCTTCGGCCTCGCCTTCGTCGGCATCGCGCTCGGAGCCGCGCCTAATCGCCGAAAACGACGGCCTCACGGCGGTCAATATCGGCAAGAGTTTCAAGAAACGGCCGGTCCTGCGCGGCATCAATGTGAGCGTGCAGCGCGGCGAGGCGGTCGGCCTTCTAGGCCCTAACGGCGCCGGAAAGACAACTTGCTTTTACATCATCACGGGCCTGATGGCGCCGGACTACGGCTGGATAACCCTGGACGGGCACGACATAACGGACATGCCCATGTACCGGCGCGCGCGCCTTGGAATCGGCTATTTGCCGCAGGAGGCCAGCATCTTCCGCGGCTTGACCGTGGAGCAGAATATTCGCGGCGTTCTCGAAGTCATCGAGCCCGTGCGCGAGCGGCGGGAGGCCGTGCTGAACGATCTTTTGGCCGAATTCTCGATTACCCATTTGCGGCGCACGCCGTCGCTCGCCTTATCGGGCGGGGAGCGCCGGCGGGTCGAGATCGCACGCGCGCTGGCCTCGCAACCGAACTTCATCCTGCTCGACGAACCCCTGGCCGGCATCGACCCGATCGCCGTCAACGATATCCGCGATCTGGTCTCGCATCTCAAGGACCGCGGTTTGGGCGTCCTGATCACCGATCACAACGTGCGCGAAACTCTCGACGTGGTCGACCGTGCCTACATCATTCACGATGGCGTCGTCCTCATGGAAGGCGCGCCGGCGGAGATCGTGGCCCACGAGGACGTTCGCCGCGTTTACCTGGGCGAAAGATTTAGCCTCTAGGCCATGGCGGTGTCGCAAAGGCTGGATCTACGCCAGACTCAATCCCTTGTAATGACGCCGCAGCTGCAGCAGGCGATCAAGCTGCTGCAACTCTCCAACATCGAACTCGCCAGCTATATAGAAAGCGAACTTGAGCGCAATCCGCTGCTCGAACACGACGAGGGCGGAGAGAGCGGCGCGCCGGGAACCGAGGGGGCCGGGGCGGAGCCGGAGCGCGGCGAGACCCAAGACGGCGGCGAGGCCCAAGACGGTGGCGAGATCCAAGACGGTGGCGAAGCCCCCGACACCGCGACGCTGACCGGCGCCGAAACCATGCAAGGCGCGCAAGACGCGCCGCTCGACACCGATTTCGAGAATGACTACGACACCGGCCCGGGCGACGAGTGGGCGACGCCGCAAAGCGCGTTCTCGCAAAGCGGCGGCGCGCGCGCCTGGGACGGCGAAGATCCCTCGGTGGAGCAGCGCCCTGGCGAACCCACGACCTTGCGCCAGCATTTGCTCGATCAGTTGAATCTGGACCTGCGAGATCCGGCCGAACGCCTGATCGGGGCCCACTTGATCGAGATGCTGGACGACTCCGGCTACTTGAGGGGCGATCTCCAAGAGCTTGGCGAAACGCTCGGTTGCCAGCCGGCGGCGGTGGAGGCGGTGCTGATAAAACTTCAGGGCTTCGATCCGACGGGAATTTTCGCCCGTTCCCTGGGCGAGTGCCTGGCCCTTCAACTGGCCGAGCGCGACCGCCTGGACCCGGCGATGGCGGCCATGTTGGAGAACCTTGATCTCATTGCTCAGCGCGATTTCGCCGCCTTGGGCAAGGTTTGCGGCGTGGATAACGAGGACTTGACGGAGATGATCGCCGAAATCCGCGCCTTGAACCCGAAGCCCGCTCACGCCTTCGATTTCGAACCGGCCGCGCCGATCGTGCCTGACGTTTTAATGCGGCCCGGTCCGGGCGGAACCTGGCTTGTCGAGCTAAACGGCGAGACCCTGCCCAGGGTCCTGGTCAACACGCATTACCATGCCAAGGTTTCCTCGCGCCTGCGCACCAAGGAAGAGCGCGAGTATTTTAGCGAGCAGTATCAATCGGCCAACTGGCTGGTGCGCGCGCTGCACCAACGGGCGACAACGATCCTGAAAGTCGCGAGCGAAGTAGTGCGCCGGCAAGACGCCTTTTTCCGCCAAGGCGTGCAACACCTGCGCCCCTTGATACTGCGCGATATCGCCGAAACCATCGAAATGCACGAATCGACGGTAAGCCGCGTGACCTCCAACAAGTACATTTCCACCCACCGCGGCATTTTCGAATTGAAATATTTCTTTACCCCCGCCATTGCCGGCCAAGACGGGAAAACCCATTCCGCCGAGGCCGTCCGTCATCGAATCAAGGCCCTGATCGACGCGGAAACCAGGGATACGGTCCTTTCGGACGATTCGATCGTGGAGCGTCTGCATCGCGAAGGCGTCGAAATCGCCCGCCGCACCGTCGCCAAATACCGCGAGGCCATGAGAATACCGTCCTCGGTACAACGCCGGCGCGAAAAGGCTTCTCCGGTCTGAGAATGGCCTCGCCGCCCTGGCCCACGGCCTCCTAACGTCCTGGAAAAGGGGCAAAAATTATTCATCCCCAAGGCGGCGCCAATAGGGTACATTTTATCGTTGGCGCCTGGGAAAATCACGGCCGGAGGTTTGCTTGACTCGCCCATTGCCCGCTCATATGGTGGCGCCGCCGCCGACCACCCGGGTCCATACTTGGCGGTTCGGACGCCGGGTCTACCTGTCGGAAATGTCGGAATAGTTATAGAATGCAGCTATCCGTTAAGGGAAAGCAGCTCGATGTCGGGGACGCTTTGCGTACCCATGTCGGGGACAGCCTCTCGCGTATATTAGACAAATACTTCGGCGATGCGATCGAGGTCGGGGTCACCCTGGCCAAGGAAGGTAATGGCTTCCGGGCCCTAGTGACCGCGCATGTGGGCCGGGGAATACAGTTACGGGCGCATGGCGAAGCGGCGGATCCCTATCCCGCCTTCGACAACGCGGCTGAGCATCTGGCGAAACGGCTGCGCCGCCACAAGCGGCGGCTGCGCGATCACCGTAGCGATTCGGCGATGGAGATCGAAAGCCTGACGGCACGGCAATATGTGCTCGCGGATCCCGGTGGCGAGGAGCCCGAGGGCGGCGATGCCCTGGGCAAGGCGGCCGTGATCGCCGAGATGGCGACCGAGATACCGAGCCTGACGGTCGAGCAGGCGGTGATGAGGATGGACCTGGCGGATGTTCCCGCGCAGATGTTCCGTAATTCCTCGCACGGCGGGCTGAATATGATTTACCGGCGCGCCGATGGACACATCGGCTGGGTCGATCCACGCGGAAACCGTAACGAACTGGCTTAGCTTTTCACGAGATTGCCATGGACGTTGTTGAACTTTTGAACTCTCAGTGCATCATCGCGCACTTGAAGGTGTCGAGCAAAAAGCAGGCCCTTCAGGAATTGGCCAAGCGGGCCGCGCGGCTGACCGGGCAACCCGAACGCACGATCTTCGACGTGCTGGTCGAGCGCGAGCGCCTGGGCACCACGGGCGTTGGCCACGGTATCGCGATTCCCCATGGCAAGTTGATGGAATTGGATCGTCTTCACGCCTTGTTCGCGCGCCTGGATACGCCGATCGACTTCGACGCCATCGACGAGCAGCCGGTCGACCTGATTTGCGTGTTGCTGGCCCCGGAGACGGCGGGGGCGGATCATCTGAAAGCCCTGGCCCGCGTTTCGCGCCTGCTTCGCGACCGCGCCATTTGCGAGAAGTTGCGTGGCGCCGATAGCGCCGAGGCGATCCACGCCCTGATCAGCGAATCGACGACCAGCCACGCGGCCTGATACCGCCGGCCGCCAAAATCTTTAATGGACGCTGAAGGCTTCCAGTTCGTGGTGGCGTATGGCGGCCACCGCCAGATCGCGGCTCTTGGCGACCGCGATCTGGGTGCCGTCGGCGGCGTGGACCGCGAACACGGCGTCGCCCCCGATTTCGACGGGCCTGATGTAGGCGATCCGCTCTAGGCCCAAGGCCATGAGGTCTTGCGGCGAGAGCGCGCCGATTCGAACGATCTCATTCATTAGCCTTCAGTCCTTTCTGGAGTTTCCCCGCGCGGGCCAGCGGGCCGTGTTCTCCCGCTCCGTTACGCCCGGCCGGCGTCGGCTTGCTGTCCATGGAGATCGCTATCTTGCGTACTCGCGGCTTGTTGGCCGGCCGCTCCAGGTCCAGGTGCAGCAGACCGTTGTCCATGGCCGCGCCGGTCACCTCAATGCCGTCGGCCAGGACGAAGCTGCGCTGGAATTGGCGGGCGGCGATGCCGCGGTGCAAATAGACCGTCGAGCCGTCTTCGTCCCGATGGCCCCGAATAACCAGCTGATTGTCTTGGACCTGGATCTCCAGATCGTCGAGCCCAAAGCCCGCCACCGCGAGGGTGATACGCAGGCGGTCTTGATCCAACTGGATCACGTTATAGGGCGGATAGCCGTCGGCCGATGCCTTGGTGATACGCTCCAAGGCCTCCTCGAAAGGTTCGAAACCCAAAAGAAGCGGGCTGTTGAATAGGGATAGTCGCGCCATAACTCAGCTTCCTCCTCAGGGTGAGCAAGGGCTGAAACAGGGGCCTTTCGATCCTCGAGAGCGGCATCGAAACGCTCCACGGCCCGCTCGTGCGGCGCCGCTACCCCAGTATGTGGTGTGCCCCGCTTCCCGGATCAAGCGCACCGTCGCGCCGCCCTCCGGCCCACACTTTTCCTGGAAACCGGGCACAAAAAAGGCGGGAGCCCGCGGCCCCCGCCTTCTTTGCAAATACAGCTGTGAGTGGCTTACATGCTTGCCACGGCGCCATTGCGCCAGGTGCCGACCGGACGCGCCACGGCAACACGCCGACGGGCGGTCTTGCGCTTGGGCGCGGCGCGCTTCTTCGCAGTCTTGCGCTTGGCCGCGGTCCGCTTCTTGGCCGCCGCCGCTTTCTTCGCGGCTGCCTTCTTCGCCGCAATCTTCTTAGCCTTCAACGCCCGGGCCTTGGCCTTGACGAGCGCCTTTTTCATGGTGGAGAGCTTCTTGGCAGCGGCCTTCTTGGCGGCCATCGCCTTCTTGACCGCGCGACGCGCGGCCGTGATCTTCTTTTCAGTGGCCTTCAGGGCCTTCTGAGCCGCCTTGACCGCAACGGCCATCTGCGCGGGAGTCTTAGCCTTGGTCGACTTCCGCTTTTTTCCTTTTGTAGTAGCCATATCGAATTTCCTCACTTAGCCAGCAAAATGAAAGGCGGTGACATCACCGCCCACAGTTGATTTACCGGGTCACGATTAATAAATAGTTACCGCGATGCATTAGTTTTGCCGTGTGGCTAGAAGTCGCAAGACCGGCAAATAAGAACCCAAGTCGGCATTCTCCAGGTGGGCCGATTCGCGAGTATTGTGGGCCGGCCAATACCCGGCATGGGGCGCGAACTTCGGACCGCCCGCCGCTCACGATTGAGTATTAGCGGTATTAGATTTAGCGCGGGCAGATCAATACCGGGCCGATACATCCCTTGGCTTGACGAATACCGGCACGGCCGGGAAGGCTCTTCTTATTCCTAGAGGTGTATTTTAAGCTATTGATATATATTGATTTATTGAGCAATCGCCACATATCGGGTTTGCCGCGAACTCGGCGAAGTGAAATCGAGGCCCCTGACATGGCGCTATGAGCGCTAAAGGCCCGGGCTGGTAAGCCCGGGCCTTTAGCGTGCCTGCATGGGATCTAAATCTTGGTGGAGCCGGACGGAATCGAACCGACGACCTCTACAATGCCATTGTAGCGCTCTCCCAACTGAGCTACGGCCCCATATAGATTGGCGCGGCGCGGCGCGACGCCGGAAATTAGGAAGCGCCCCCAAGCCACGCAAGGGAAAAATAGCCGGGGACGCCGGGCGAGGCCGGTTCCGCCGTCCGCCGCGCGGCGGCGGCCGCGAGGCCGGGACCTGAAGCCCGGCGCCTTGCCGCCGTCAGCGGTCGTCGCTGCTGGCGCCCTGACCGGGCGCGCCAACGACGTCCTTTACATCGTCCCCACCCAGATCGGAGGTGTCCTGCAACACCGAATCGTCATCGTCGTCGCTGTTATCGGCCAGGGTGTCAGCGTCCTTGCCATCCGCCGCCTCGGCATCGATATCGTTGTCTTCGATTGCCGTGGGTTTGGGATCTGGCTTGGCCGCCTTGACCGCCTTACTCGCGCTCGGCCGGCTGCGGCGCGATTTCAACAACGCCTCGGGGTCTAATATTGCCGCGCACTTTGGGCATGCGATGGGCGTGCGGCCGAAATCATAGAATTTTGTCGCGCACGACTGGCATAGCCGCTTCGTTCCCCAGTCTTCCTTGGCCACGGGCTATCCTCCGATCCTGGCAGTGCGGTAACGGGCGAGGCAATTGCCACGATCCGCTGCCCCTGTCAAAAGATTATTCGCGTGGCCATGCTGGCTCACGCTTGAGGGAGTGTGTTAGGAACGGCGCATCGCCTCAAAAATATAGAAAGACCGGCAAGCGTGCGAGCCCTGACCGCCAACCCTAGCGAAACCATCGAAGGCCGGGCTCGCGTGCCCGGCGATAAGTCCATATCGCATCGCGCCCTGATGATCGCCGCGCTGGCCACGGGTCAAAGCACCATAGAAGGCCTGTTGGAAGGCGAGGACGTGCTGCGCACCGCCGCCGCCATGCAAGTGCTGGGCGCGGAGATCGAGCGCGGTCCCGGCACTCCTTGGCGGGTTTGGGGACGCGGGGTCGGCGGCTTGATCGAACCCGGCCGGGTGCTGGATATGGGTAATTCGGGAACCGGCGCGCGGCTGCTTCTGGGTATCCTGGCCAGCCATCCCCTGACCGCCGTCCTGACCGGCGACGCCAGCCTGCGCGGCCGGCCCATGGCGCGCGTGACCGCCCCGTTGCGGGAAATGGGGGCCCAGTTTTTCGCCCGCGACGGATGCCGCCTGCCGCTGACCGTGGTTGGCACGCGCCGCGCCGCGCCGATTTCCTATACGCTTCCAGTCGCCTCCGCCCAGGTCAAGTCGGCGGTTTTATTCGCAGGCCTGAACGCGCCCGGGGCGACGCGCGTGATCGAACCGGCTCCCACCCGCGACCACACGGAGCGTATGCTGCGCACCTTCGGGGCCAAAATCGATGTGGCTCAAGGCCCCGGCGGACGCGCCGCGACTCTCCAGGGACAGCCGGAACTCAGGGGCCAGTCGCTGCGGGTGCCGGGCGATCCCTCTTCGGCCGCTTTCCCGCTGGTCGCGGCGGCGGTATTGCCCGGTTCGCGCCTGCGCCTCGAGGGCGTCGGCATCAACCCGCATCGCACCGGCTTGATCGACACCCTTGTGGAGATGGGCGCGGGTATCGAAATGGAAAACCGGCGCGAGGAAGCCGGAGAGCCGGTCGCGGACCTCGCCATCGCGGCGGCCTCCTTGAGCGGTGTCGAGGTTCCGGCATCGCGCGCCCCCAGCATGATCGACGAATACCCGATCCTCGCGGTCGCGGCGGCCTGCGCCCAGGGCGCGACGGTCATGCACGGCCTGGCCGAGTTGCGGGTCAAGGAGAGCGATCGCCTGGGCGCCGTGGCGCGCGGCCTGGCGGCCTGCGGGGTCGAGGTCGAGGAAGGCCCGGATTCCCTGACCGTTCACGGCACCGGCGGGCGCGTGCCCGGCGGCGCGGTCATCGAGACCGCCCTGGACCACCGCATCGCCATGAGCTTCCTGATCCTGGGCCTGGCCGCCGAACGCCCGGTCACGGTCGACGACGCGGACCCGATCGAGACCAGTTTTCCCGGTTTCGCCGCGCTGATGGTGGGGCTGGGCGCGAAATTGACGGCCCCATGATTATCGCCATCGACGGCCCCGGCGCCTCCGGGAAGGGCACCCTCGCGCGCCGGCTCGCGGCGGCGCTCGACCTTGCCTATCTCGACACCGGGATGATCTATCGTGCCGCCGCCGCCAGGATGATCGAGTCGGGCGCCGAGCCCGGCGGCGACCCCGAGGCCGCCGGGGCGGCCGCGCGGGCCCTGGTGTTCGCCGATCTGGAGCGGGCGGGACTGCGCGAGGAGAACATAGGCCAGGCGGCCTCCCGCATAGCCGCGATTCCGGCGGTGCGCGCCGCCCTCCTGGACCTGCAGCGCCGCTTCGCCAGCCACCCCCCCGAGGGCAAGAAAGGGGCGGTCCTGGACGGGCGGGACATCGGGACCGTGGTGTGCCCACGGGCGGACATCAAGATATTCGTGACCGCCCACCCCGAAACCAGGGCGGCGCGGCGCCATAAAGAGTTGCTAGATCGGGGCGAGGCGAGTATATACGCGCGCGTTGTGCAGGAAATGGAGGCGCGGGATGCCCGCGACAGCGCCCGCGACGTGGCGCCGATGAAGCCCGCGCCCGGGGCGTTTGTCCTAGATACCAGTGAAATGGACGCGGACGCGGCTTTCGAGGCCGCCATGCGGATTGTCATGGCGCAGCAGCCCCCATCCCCCGCACAAGCGCCGTAAGACCGAGAATAGGACGGGCCTCAAGGCCCGGCGTTATGTAGCCACCACGTGCCTGGGACGAATCCCGGGAAGACCGCCGGAGACAACCGGTCGGCCTGAATATCGCAAGTTATTGAAAGGAACCTAATTCATGGCTGATACAGCCGCTCAAACCCCCGAAGCCGGCAAAGAGAGTTTTGCCGCCCTGCTCGAAGAATCCCTCGGCCAAGCGGATGGCCTCGAGGGCACGGTCCTCAAGGGCATCGTAATCGCCATCGAGAGCGATGCCGCCGTCATCGACGTTGGCTTGAAGTCCGAGGGCCGCGTGGCCTTGAAGGAATTTTCCGACGCCGGCGAGAGCGCGGAGATCAAGGTCGGCGACGAGGTCGAGGTCTACCTCGAGCGTATGGAGAACAAGGACGGCCTGGCCATGCTGTCGCGCGAAAAGGCCAAGCGCGAGGAAGCCTGGACCCTGCTTGAGAAATCTTTCAAAGACACAGCGCGCGTGACTGGGGTCATCTTTGGCCGGGTCAAGGGCGGCTTTACCGTCGACCTATCCGGCGCCGTCGCCTTCCTTCCGGGCAGCCAGGTCGATATTCGCCCGGTGCGCGACGTCGGCCCGTTGATGGGCTCCCCGCAACCGTTCCAGATCCTCAAGATGGACCGCTCCCGCGGCAACATCGTGGTGTCGCGGCGTGCGGTGCTCGAAGAGACGCGCGCCGTGCAGCGCGCGGAACTGATCGCGGGCTTGAAAGAAGGCCAGGTCCTCGACGGCGTGGTCAAGAATATCACCGACTACGGCGCCTTCGTGGACCTAGGCGGGGTCGATGGCCTGCTCCACGTTACCGACATTTCCTGGAAGCGGATCAACCACCCCACCGAATCCTTGACGATCGGCCAACAGGTCAAGGTGCAGGTCATCCGCTTCAATCCGGAGACCCAGCGTATCAGCCTGGGCATGAAGCAGTTGGAGGCCGATCCCTGGGAAGGCGTCGCCGCCAAATACCCGATCGGCACCAAATTCACCGGCCGGATCACCAACATCACGGACTACGGCGCCTTCGTCGAATTGGAAGCCGGTATCGAGGGTCTGGTCCATGTCTCCGAGATGAGCTGGACCAAGAAGAACGTGCATCCCGGCAAGATCGTCTCGACCAGCCAGGAAGTCGAAATCATGGTCCTGGATGTGGATGAGCAGAAGCGCCGTATCAGCCTGGGTCTTAAACAGTGCCTGAACAACCCTTGGGATGCTTTCGTCGAATCCACCCCGGTCGGCACCGAGTTGAGCGGCGAGATCAAGAACATCACGGAGTTCGGTTTGTTCGTCGGCCTGCCCGGCGAGATCGATGGGATGGTTCATTTCTCCGACCTCGATTGGAATCTGCCCGGCGAGGAAGCCGTCAAGCAGTACAACAAGGGCGACGAGGTCAAGGTCAAGGTCCTGGATGTCGACATCGCGAAGGAACGCATCAGCCTTGGCATCAAGCAGTTGACCGACGATCCCTTCGCCGGTGCGTCGAGCGAGATCAAGAAAGGCACGGTCGTTACCTGCACCGTGCGGCAAGTCCTCGACAACGGTATCGAGGTGGAGGTTCAGGACGGCCTGGTCGGCTTCATTCGCAAGGCGGAATTGTCGCGCGAGCGCACCGAACAGAAGCCCGAACGTTTCGCCATAGGCGAAAAGCTGGACGCCAAAGTCACGACCTTCGACGCCAAAACCCGGAAGCTGGCGCTGTCGATCAAACAGCGCGAGGCCGAGGAAGAAAAGAAGGCCATGGCCGATTACGGTTCCACCGAATCGGGCGCCAGCCTGGGCGATATCCTGGGCGCGGCTATCTCGAAAGCGGCTAAAGATAAAGAAACCGCTCCGAGCGCCGACAGCGCCACGGCCAAAAAGCCGAAAAGCACCAAGAAAAAGGCCGCGGCCAAGGAGGAATCCGAGGACGAGGCCGACAACGATGACGGCGGCGAGCCCGAGACGGACTAAGGGTTCGGCGAAACCTGGCGGCCGGACTCCATTCGGCCCCGTTAGTCGCGGCGAATTTCACGGCCCGGTGCGATGCATCGGGCCGTGTTTTATTAGGCTCTTGGCGAACCCCAAAACGCTTCCACAACTCGCTTCAAAAAAGTCTATTGTTCTTAACGACTTACACTTGACGGCGGGCGGCAACTTTGGCAAGCTGACTCGCTTGCGTGGGATGGGCCGCGCATAGGCGTTTATCCTGTGGCGCGCCGCGGGGGCATCGGGTGGGCCGCGATCGTCGCGCCGGCTCCGATGGGCCGGTGAATTTGGGTTCGCACCGGCCGTGATCGTGGGGAAAAGGGGATCATGACCAAGTCGGAACTTATTCAGCGGATAGCGGAACTGAACCCGCACCTTTATCACCGCGATGTTGAACGAATCGTCTCCACCGTCTTCGATGAAATTGGGGTTGCCCTGTCGCGCGGCGACCGGGTGGAGCTGCGCGGATTCGGCGCGTTTTCGGTCAAGCATCGCGATGCCCGCGTCGGCCGCAACCCACGTACCGGCACGGCGGTTCAAGTCGACGAGAAACACATCCCCTTCTTTAAGACCGGCAAGCTTCTGCGCGATCGCCTCAACACCGACACCTAGAGCACTTGGTGTTGGCGCGCGAAACCGTGCCGGCTCAACCGGGGATGCGGGGTTTCGGTCCGGCCCAGCCACGGTTAGAGTAACCAAGTAAGCTAGAGTTCGGGTTCCCGGAAAAAAGCGCATCACGTGAAGTATCTGTCCTGGATTTTAACCGTTCCCTTGGCCATCGTCGCGGTTGTGTTCGCGGTCTCGAATCGTGCCGGCGCGACCTTGAATCTGTGGCCGCTCGGTATCTCCGTGGAGGCGCCCTTGTTCATTCTGGTCCTGGGCAGCGCCCTGGCCGGACTGATCGCCGGCGGCTTTATCGCATGGTTCTCCGCCGGCTCGACACGCCAGCGCCGGCGCGCGGCCGTACACAGGGCCGAGGCGGCGGAGCGCGAGCTGGCTTTCCTGCGCCACAAAATCGAACGCGAGCGTGGCACGGCAAGCAACCCACCGCCGCGCGGCGCGGCAAGCGAATCACCGCCGCGCGGCGCGGCAAGCGAACCACCTGCGAACGACGTTCACCGAAACGCGCCGGTCCGCCCGACCCGGCTACCGGCGTCACGCGCGTAATATCATGCGCATTATCTCCGCCGGCGAGGTCGAGTCCGCCTTGGATTTCGAAAGTCTTGTCGAGCGCTTGCGCCAAGCCTTCCGCCGCGACACGCAAGCACCCCTGCGTCATCACCACACCATAGAAACCGCCGGCGGCGCGGACGCGGCCCTGCTGCTCATGCCGGCCTGGCAGCCCGACCGGCACATCGGGATCAAGCTGGTCACGGTTTTTCCCGACAATGTGGAGCGCGGCCTGCCCGCGGTCATGGGCGCCTATCTGCTTTTGGACGGCAAGTCGGGTTCGCCGCTGGCGCTTCTCGATGGGCCCATACTGACGGTGCGCCGCACGGCGGCGGCCTCGGCGCTCGCCTCGGACTATCTTTCCCGCCCCGATAGCGAGCGTTTGCTGATGGTCGGAACCGGCGCCCTGGCGCCGAACCTGATCCACGCCCACGCCTCGGTCCGGCCAATCCGCGACGTCCTGATTTGGGGCCGAAGCGAGGACAAGGCGGCCAAGCTGGCCCAGCAATTAAACCGCGACGATTTCCGTGTCGCCCACACCGGCGATCTGGAGCAAGCCGTGCGCGGCGCCGATATCGTCTCCTGCGCGACCTTGACCAAGGACCCCTTGATCCGCGGCGAATGGCTTCAGGACGGACAGCACATCGACCTGGTTGGCGGGTATCGGCCCGACATGCGCGAAGCCGACGACGAGGCGATCCGGCGGGCGCGGGTTTTCGTCGACACCCGGCAGGGAACCTCGAACGAGGCCGGGGATATCGTTCAGCCCCTCGAGTCAGGCGTTCTCGCGCCCGAGGATATCGCCGCCGACCTCTTCGAGCTAACCCGAGGCGAGCGGGCCGGGCGCCGGTTCCACGATCAAATCACCTTGTTTAAATCGGTCGGGACCGCGCTCGAGGACCTGGCCGCCGCGCAGCTGACGGTCGAGCGCACCTAAGGCGCTTCGGCCCGCGAGGCGGCCCGTGCGATGCCGCCGGGTAATTTGTTGCTAAAGGCAACTATATGCTTGATATTGGCAAGCAGCCGCAAACCTCCGGCCAGGGAAATTGGAACCATGCAAGATAGCCGCGGCCGTCCCTGCGGGGACCTGGACACGAGGGACCGCGAGGTCGCGGCGGTGCGCCACTTCACGCGCTTCTACACCCAGCACATGGGGGTTCTGGACCGGAAACTGCTACGCAGCCCCTTTTCGCTGAGCGAGGCCCGGGTGCTTTATGAAATCGCGCAGCGCGAGGAGACATCGGCGGCGGCGCTGGGGACCCTGCTAAAGCTCGACGCCGGCTACCTCAGCCGCCTGTTGAGCGGCTTGGCGCGGCGCGGCCTGATCGAGAAACGTCCCTCCGGCAGCGACGGCCGGCGCCGCGATCTGTGTCTGACGCCCCCTGGGCAAGCGGCCTTCTCGGCGCTGAACGCACGTTCCCACGCCCGCACCGCGGCCATGTTGGAGAGTCTCTCGGTCCCGGAGCGCGAACGCCTGGCCGCAGCCATGGGCACGATCGAGAACCTGCTCGGCGCCAGGCCGCCGCCGCGCGCGCCCTATATGCTGCGGCCGCACCGGCCCGGCGATATGGGTTGGATCGTTCAAAGCCACGCCAGGCTCTATAGCGACGAATACGCCTGGGACGAAACCTTCGAGGCCCTGGTGGCGGATATCGCCGGTAAATTCCTGCGCGATTTCGACCCGGCGAGGGAAAGATGCTGGATCGCGGAGCGCGGCGGCGAGAACGTGGGGTCCGTGCTTCTGGTCAAGCAGGACGACTCAACGGCGCGAATTCGCTTGCTGCTGGTGGATCCCAAGGCCCGGGGCCTGGGAATCGGGCACCGCCTGGTCGAGGAGGCGCTCGCCTTCGCCCGGCGCACGGGATATGGCAAAGTCACCCTATGGACCAACGACAACCTCTACGCCGCGCTGCGGATCTATCGCGCGGCGGGGTTTCATCTGGTCGAGGAACAGCCCCATCGCAGTTTCGGCAAGGACCTGGTCGGCCAGACCTGGGAACTGGTTCTGTGACCCCGTGACCCTTCCGTGGGCCTCTGCTATATCCGGGCCATGACCGGAGCCAAAGACATCCCCTCCAATGCCATGGAGCGCATCTTCGTCGCCCTGGACACGCCCGACCTGGCCCGGGCCGCGCGGCTGACGCGCGCCTTGAGAGGGGCGGTCGGCGGCATCAAGGTGGGCAAGGAGCTGTTCACCGCCCAAGGACCCGATGGCGTGCGCGCGGTCAGCGGCGGCGAGCGCCTGTTCCTCGATCTGAAATTTCACGATATCCCCAACACCGTGGCCGGCGCCGTGCGCGCCGCGGTGCACCTGCGCCCTTTCATCTTGACCCTCCACGCCGCCGGCGGGCGGGCCATGATGCAGGCGGCGCGCGAGGCGGCGGAAGACGCCGAGACACAGCCCCCACGCTTGATCGCCATCACCCTGCTGACCAGTCTGGACGAGGGCGATCTGGAAGCGCTCGGCCAGCGCGGGCCGGTGCGCGAGCAGGTCAAACGCCTGGCCACGCTGGCGCGCGATAGTGGCCTGGACGGCGCCGTGTGCAGCCCCCACGAGATCGAAGCCTTGCGCGCCCTGTGCGGCCCGGACTTTACCCTGGTCGTGCCCGGCATACGCCCGGTCTGGGCCGCCACTGGCGATCAGAAGCGGGTCATGGCCCCGGCCGAGGCGCTCGCCGCCGGCGCCGACTATCTTGTCATCGGACGGCCGATCACGGGCCAAGCCGACCCGCTCGCGGCGGCAAGGAAAATCGCCGAAGAGATAGCGGCCGCGCCGGGCGGCATGTCATGAGCCAAAGCAGCAGCCCGCCGCCTACCGCGGTCCAGCGCGTGCCGGTCGGCCGGACCATGCGCGCGGCCTACGCGGCCGTGTTCGGTTCGCTCGGCCTTTTGCTTAAGGCCGCCGCACTGCCGTTCTTGTTGTCGCTGGCGATCATCGGGCTATCCTTGACGGCGGCTGCCAACCCCCTCCCGTCCTTCATCCTGGTACTGGCTGGATTCGTGCCCTACACGCTGTTCGGGGTCGCCTGGCACCGACTGACCCTGCTCGGGCCAACCGAGGGGGCGCCGGTCGCCTTTCCGTCCTGGCGCCGGCGGCACTGGCGGTTTCTAGGCTATGTCGCCATCATGACGGGAGTTATTTATTCACTCTCGGCTCCCTTCGCTATCGCCGTGGCCAAGTTTTCCGGAAACGGAACCCAGGGCCTAGCCTTGATACTGCTCCTGCTGGTCGTGGCCGTTATCGTTGCGTTGCCCTATCTGACGATGCGGGTCAGCTTCGTGTTCCCGGCGGCGGCAGTGGATGAGGAATATACCCTGAGGAATGCCTGGGCCCACACACATGGCCAGGGCTTCAGGTTGCTGGCGACGCTGATCGCGACCGCCTTGCCCATGCTGGCCGTGATCTGGTTCGTGAACACGCTGCTGGGCGCGCTCTTGCTGCCCGACATCGTGGCCAATACCCAAGACGTGGGGATGAGCCCGCAGAATGCCTTGCGCCAGGCCGTGGCCGACCACGCGGTGGCTTTCTCTTTGGCGCAACTGGCGCTCGCCGCCTTGAACTATATCGTCATGGCGCTCATGGTCTCGGCGGTGTCGATCGCGTTTCGACAGTGTACCGGCTGGGTGCCGGCGCCGCCGCCAACCCAAGGGCGCCTCGGCGAAGAAAATGGCGAAGGGTCATGACCGTCGAAGCCAAGATTTGCGGCATCAATACCGCCCAGGCGGCGGCGGCGGCGGTGCAAGGCGGCGCGGATTTCATCGGTTTGATATTTTACCCGCCCAGCCCGCGCGCGGTGACGCCCAAGCAAGCCCATGCCATCGCCGCCCAGGTGCCCGGGCGGGTCAAGAAGGTCGCCCTGGTGGTCGATGCCGGCGACGACACCCTGCGCGAGATTTGCGCGGCGGTGCCGCTCGACCTGCTGCAACTGCACGGCAACGAAAGCCCGGAGCGCGTGGCGCGGATCAAGGCTCAATTCGGGATTCAGGTCATGAAAGTCGTCAAGGTAGCGAGCGCGGAGGATATCGCCGGCGCGCAAGCCTATCAGCGAATCGCCGACCGCTTTCTTTTCGACGCCAAGGCCCCCAAGGACATGAAGAACGCGCTTCCCGGCGGCAACGCCCTGGCCTTCGACTGGGCGCTCCTGGCCGGAAGCTCCTGGCCGATCCCGTGGATGTTGGCGGGCGGCTTGCACGCGGGCAATCTGGCAACGGCCGTGCGAATCTCCGGCGCCCGGGCCGTCGATGTGGTCTCGGGCGTGGAGGATAAACCGGGGGTAAAAAATCCGGCTAAAATCCAGGCGTTTCTGGACGCCGCCAAGGCGCTCTAAGAGGGCTGCGCGGCGGCGCCCGGCATTGCGACGCCGGGCGATTTCGGGCACAGTGCGCCCGCGTGCAAGCGATATAAAATGGCCCCATGACCTCACTGAACACCTACCGCGGCGGACCCGACGAAGGCGGCCATTTCGGCCAATTCGGCGGCCGCTTCGTGGCCGAGACTCTGATGCCCTTGATCCTGGAGGTCGAGCGCGCCTACACGGCGGCCAAGGCGGACCCGTCCTTTCAGGCCGAGATCGACTATTTCGCCAAGCATTATGTCGGCCGGCCAAGCCCGCTTTACCACGCGGAGCGGATCACCGAACACCTGCGCCGGGGCGACAAGGGCGCGAAGATCTATTTCAAGCGCGACGAACTCAATCATACCGGCGCGCACAAGATCAATAATTGCATAGGTCAAATGCTGCTTGCCCGGCGCATGGGCAAGAAACGGATCATCGCCGAAACCGGCGCCGGCCAGCACGGCGTGGCCACGGCCACCGTGTGCGCGCGCTTCGATCTGCCCTGTGTCATCTACATGGGTGAAGAGGATATCGAGCGCCAAAAGCCCAATGTCTTTCGCATGAAACTTCTGGGTGCCCGCGTGGTCCCCGTGACCAGCGGCAGTCGGACCCTGAAAGACGCCATGAACGAGGCCCTGCGCGACTGGGTCGCCAACGTCGACGACACCTTCTACATCATCGGAACCGCCGCCGGCCCCCACCCCTATCCGGCGATGGTGCGCGACTTCCAATGCGTTATCGGCAATGAGGTGCGCGAACAGATCATGGAGATGGAAGGGCGCGGCCCCGATTCCCTGGTCGCCTGCATCGGTGGCGGATCGAACGCCATCGGCCTGTTCCACCCCTTCCTCGACGACAAGAACGTGCGCATATTCGGGGTCGAGGCGGCGGGCCTGGGCCTGGACACCGACAAACACGCGGCGTCCTTGACCGGCGGGCGGCCCGGTGTGCTGCACGGCAACCGGACCTATCTGCTGCAAAGCGACGACGGCCAGATTTTGGAGGCCCATTCGATCTCGGCCGGCCTGGACTATCCTGGAATTGGGCCGGAACATTCCTGGCTGAAGGAATCGGGCCGGGTCGAGTACGTCTCGTCGAGCGACGCGGAAGCCCTGGAGGCCTTTCAGACGTGTTCGCGCCTGGAAGGCATTCTACCGGCCCTGGAGCCCGCCCACGCCCTGGCTTTCGTCGTGAAACTGGCCCCGACCCTGCCCCAGGATCATCTCCTGGTCATGAACCTGTGCGGGCGCGGCGATAAGGACGTGTTCACCGTGGCCGAGGCCCTGGGAACCGAGATATGAGCACGAAAAGCCGGCTGGAGCGGCGCTTTGCCGATCTAAAGGCCCAAGGCCGGGGCGGCCTGGTCACCTTCACGACCGCCGGCGACCCGACATTCGAAGCCTCGCTCGAATTGGTTCTGGGCCTGCCCGGCGCCGGGGTCGACGTGATCGAGCTAGGCATGCCGTTCTCCGATCCCATGGCCGACGGCCCGGCCATTCAAGCCTCAAGCCTGCGCGCCCTGGGCGCCGGCATGAACCTGGCCCGGACCCTGGATCTGGTGCGCCGCTTCCGCGGCACGGACGAGGATACGCCGATCGTCCTCATGGGCTACTACAACCCGATCCACAGCTATGGCGTCGAGGCGTTCCTGGCGGACGCGAAAGCGGCCGGCGTCGATGGCTTGATCGTTGTCGACTTGCCGCCCGAGGAAGACGATGAGCTTTGCCTGCCGGCCCTGAAGGCGGGCATCCATTGGATTCGCCTGGCCACGCCGACCACCGACGACAAGCGGCTGCCGTCGGTTCTCGCCAACACCGGCGGCTTCGTCTACTACGTGTCGATCATGGGCATCACCGGAACGCGCGAGGTGCAAGCCGATGCCGTGCGCGTGGCGGTCGAGCGCTTGAAACGTCATAGCGAGCTGCCGATCGCGGTCGGCTTTGGCATCAAAACACCGGAACAAGCGGCCAGTATCGCGCGCGTCGCCGACGCGGCCGTGGTCGGCTCCGCCATAGTCGAGCGAATCAAGGGCGGCTTGGACGACGGCGACCGGCCGCGGCCCGCCATGGTGCCCGATGTTCTGGGTTTCGTGCGCGCGCTGGCGGCGGGCGTGCGCAAGGCGCGGAACGGATAGAGATGGGATACGGTCGGACCGCGTGGCAGCGCTCCTTGAGGGCACCGAGATGAATTGGATCGCGAATTTCGTCCGCCCCAAGATCCGGGCCCTGGTCAACCGCGATGTCCCGGAGAATCTTTGGCACAAGTGCCCTTCCTGCGCGCAAATGATTTTTCATCGCGAATTGGAAGCGAAGAATCAGGTTTGCCCTCACTGCGGCCATCACATGCGCATCGGGGCGCACAAGCGCTTATCGCTGCTGTTCGACGACGGCGAGTTCAGCCCGATCGAGCTTCCCGAGACGCTCATCGATCCGCTGAAATTCCGCGACCGCAAACGCTACGGCGACCGCCTGAAAGACGCCAAAGCCAGCGGCGCGAGCAAGGAGGCGATCCTGGTCGCCCATGGCAAGCTCGGCGGCATGGCGGCCGTCATTGCCGCCTTCGATTTCACTTTCATGGGCGGCTCCATGGGGGTCGCGGTCGGCGAGGGCCTGATCGCGGCCGCGCGCTTGGCGATTCTGCAGGAGGCCGCGCTCATCGTGGTTCCGGCCTCGGGCGGGGCGCGCATGCAAGAGGGCGTCTTGTCGCTGATGCAGCTGCCGCGCACGATTATCGCGATCGAGGATGTTAAGAAAGCGGGTCTGCCCTATATCGTCCTCTTGACCGATCCCACCACGGGTGGGGTGTCCGCGTCCTTCGCCATGCTCGGCGATATCGCCATCGCGGAACCCGGCGCGGTCATAGGTTTCGCCGGGCAGCGTGTGATCGAGGAAACGATCCGCGAAACCCTGCCCGAAGGATTTCAACGCGCCGAGTATCTTTTGGAGCACGGCATGATCGACATGGTCGTGCATCGCCACGATCTTCACTCGACCCTGGTTCGCCTGCTGCGCCTGTTGCGCGACAAGGGCCCCGTGGCCGAGGTTATCGCCTTGACCAAGGCCGAAGGCCCTCCCGCTCGCGATCCATCCCTAACCGGTGAGCCCGGTGAAGACCCCGCCCCCGCCGCCCAAGAGTGACGCGATCACAAGTGACCCGGTCACAAGCGATGCGGTCCTCGCGCGGCTGAACCGGCTGCACCCCAAGATCATCGATCTGTCCCTGGGCCGGATCGAGCGTCTTTTGGCGCGTCTCGATCATCCCGAGCAAGGCTTGGCGCCGGTCCTGCATGTGGCCGGCACCAACGGCAAGGGTTCCTCGATCGCTTTTCTCGACGCCATGATGCGCGCCGCCGGCAAGCGCGCGCAGGTCTACACCTCGCCCCACCTGGTGCGCTTTCACGAGCGCATTCGCCTGGCCGGCGGCCTCATCGGCGAGGCCGCCCTGATCGCGCTTCTGGAAGACTGCGAGGCCGCCAACGGGCCGGAGCCGATCACCTTTTTCGAGATCACCACCGCCGCCGCGTTTTTGGCTTTCGCGCGCGAGCGCGCCGATATTCTCTTTCTCGAAACCGGCCTGGGCGGGCGCCTGGACGCGACCAACGTCATCGCCCGGCCCCGGCTCACGGCGATCACCCCGGTATCGATCGATCATGTGCAATACCTGGGCGATACGATCGAAAAAATCGCTTACGAGAAAGCCGGTATTCTCAAGCCCGGGGTAACGGCCGTCGTCGGGCCGCAGCCCGTGCCGGCGCGTGCCGTCATCGAAGAGCGCGCGCGCGAAATCGGCGCGCCGCTGTTTCGTTTCGGCGAGGAATGGCATGCCGGCGCCACCGGCGGCGCCTTGCGGTTCGAGAGCGCGGGGCAGGTTCATGACTATCCCTTGCCCGGCTTGCCCGGCCGCTTTCAGATCGAGAACGCCGGGCTAGCCCTGGCCTGCGCGGCTCAATTGGCGGAATTCGGCCTGGACCACGGCGCGCGCGGCGCCGGCCTGACCGGCGCGCGATGGCGCGCGCGCCTGCAACACCTGCGCGAAGGTTCCTTGGCCGCCTTGATGCCCGAGGGCTGGGAACTCTGGCTCGATGGCGGCCACAATGCCGCCGCCGGCGCGGCCTTGGCCGACATCGCGGCGGCATGGAGCGAGCGGCCGCTGCACCTCGTTTACGGCATGCTCAACACCAAGGCGGCGCGCGATTTCGTTCAGCCCCTCGCACCGCTCGCGCACAGCCTGCACGCCGTCACCATACCCGGCGTCGAGGCCGCGCTCTCGGCCGAGGACGCGGCGGCCGAGGCCGGGGACGCCGGGATCCACGCGCGCGTCAGCCCCGATGTCGAAACCGCGATTCGCGAAATCCTCGCGCGCGCGCGCCAGCCGGGCCGGATCTTGATCTGCGGTTCGCTTTACCTGGCCGGCACCGTCTTGGCCCGGAACGCGGTCCCCGATTGACCGCGAAAAAACCCCGCCAACTCGGCGGGGTTCTAACATTCGCGATCGCTGAGGGGCGAAGCGGTTAGAGCACCGACTCGACCCATTCTTGAAGCTGGTTCTTGGCCAAGGCGCCAACCTTGGTCGCGGCGACCTGGCCGTCCTTGAACAGCATGAGCGTCGGAATCCCGCGCACACCGTACTTCTGCGGGGTTAAGGGGTTGTCGTCGATGTTGACCTTGGCGACCGTTACCCGGCCGTCCATCTCCTTGGCGATATCTTCGAGCGCGGGGGCGATAACCTTGCAGGGTCCGCACCACTCGGCCCAGAAATCGACCAAAACGGCGCCTTCGGCCTTGAGTACATCGGAGTCGAAGGAATCGTCGCTAACGGGGACGGTAGACATGCACAACCTCTGAATGGGATTCAGACCAAACGCGCACATACGTATCGCGGGCGGCCTATCGATGCCCCTAATGTAGGAATGCGCGCCCGCGAGCGTCAAGGTGCGTGAGCGCTTAACGATGCATCGCTGAGATGCATCAGACGCGGCCCATCGCTCCACAGTAAATAGCACTCGATCCGATGTTCAGGATAAACCCCTGTCAAAACAGCGCGATAGGCGGCCATCTGCCGCAAGTAGAGAGGCGCGGCCTCTGATTCCCGCGCCGGCGCCGGGCGATTGGTTTTAAAATCAATAATGTGGACCCGGTCATGTTCCACGACCAGGCGGTCGACTTGACCCGAGACGACTTCCGCCGCCGCGCCTTGGCCTATGACGCCGACGACCGGCACCTCGGCCTGGCTGCCGGGGCCGAACAGGGGGGCGAAATCCGCGTCTTCGAGGATAGCCAGGGTGGCGGCCGCGATTTCGGCCCGCTGAGCGGCGCTCAAGTCATGACCGCCCGCCAAAAGAAAGCGCGCGGCGGCGGCGGGCCGGGCGCCGCCCGGCAAATCGGGCAGGCTTTGCAGTAGCCGGTGGATGAGGCGCCCGCGCAGAAAGCGGCGGCCTTGCTCCCGGCCAAGCGGGGAAACAACGGCGGGTTCGGCTTGCGATGGGCGGGACGGCGCCAGCGGCCGCGGCGGCGCCGCTTCGGGGGGCGGCGCCCGGCGCGCCCAGTCCGGCAGGGGCGCGATTTTCGCGTCGGGGCGCACCGTCTCCTCGGCTTGGTCCGGTTTGGCGGCTTGGGGACCCGCCAGGCGCCATCCGGGCCCGGCCCAGCCGCCGGCGGCCTGGTCGCCGAGAACGAAATCGGTGGCTTCGCCAACCTGGGACAGTGCCCCTTCCACCAGGGCGTGCCAGCAATCGGCCGGGGGCGTATTGCGCATGGCCCAGCCGCAAACGTAGAGCCGGTCCTCGGCCCGGGTCAGGGCGACATAGAGCAGGCGCCGGTATTCGCGCTCCCGCACGCCTTGGGCCTGGGTCCGCGCGCGGCCAGCGGCGGGGCCGTCCAAGGCCTTGCGCACCGGCCACAGCACGAGCCCTTCGCCGTCCCCTTCGGGACCGTCCTCCAGCCACAAAAGGCCTTGGCGCGCCTGCGGCGTTTGCAGGGTATCGGGCAGGAAAACGACCGGCGCTTGCAGGCCCTTGGCGCCGTGAACGGTCATGACGCGCACAACTTCCTGGCCCATGTCCATGTCGCGCTTGACCATTTGCGCCCCAACGTCGAGCCAATGGAGAAAACCTTCCAGGGAAGGCGCATGTTCGCGCTCATAGGTCAGGGCCAGGGAGATGAACTCCTCGATCGGATCGTTGGCGTCTGGACCCAGGCGCGCGAGAAGCCGCGACCGGCCCGAGGCGCCGTCCCAGCCGCGTGTCAGTACATGGGCGAAAAACTCGTAGGGTGGGGCGAAATCGGCCCGCGCGAGCAACTCGGCCAGATGTTCATGCGCGGCGGCATAGGCCGGGTCGCGGGTCGCGCGATCAGTGAGAGACTGCCACAACGTCTTGGGTTCACGGTCGTAGGCAATCTCGAAAAGCTGTTCCTCGCTAAGCCCGATCAGGGGCCCTTTCAAGATACTGGCCAGGGTCAGATCGTCTTCGGGCAGAAGCATGAAGCGGCCGAGCGCGACCAGGTCCATGACCGCGAGCTGATCGCGCAACACCATGCGGTCGACCCCGGCGACCGGTACCTCGAGGCGCTTCAGCTCGCGCACCAACTCTTCCACGAAGGCGTTGCGCCGGCGCACCAGCACCAGAATGTCGCCGGGCCGCAGCCGCCGCCCCTTGGGCTCCAGCCAGGCCTCATGCCCCGAACCCAATTGACCCTTGGGAATCTCTGCGCGGGTCCAGTCAAATATCCGCTGCGCGATCAGGCGCGCCAAGCGGGTGCGTGAGGGGGTCCCCCCATGCCGCGCAGTTGGCGGCTCCCAGGGCGCGGGATCGCCGCCAGCTTCGGCGGGCGTGGGCGGCCAAAGCTCGACCAGGCCCGCCTGCCCCAGGCGCACGGCGGCGTGGGATAGGGCGGCCTCGTCGAACAACACGCCGTCGCGCGCCGCCTCTTGGGCGAATACCGCATCGACCGTTCGCAGGACCGCCGGGCAGGAACGGAAGGAATGCGCCAGATCGACCTTGGCCCAGCTTTGCCCGGCGTCCCGTGCCCTGGCCGCGAAGTGCGCGCGCATGCGTCCAAAGGCCGCCGGATCGGCACGCTGAAAACTATAGATCGACTGCTTGGCGTCGCCGACCGCGAAGACCGTGCGCGGTCCTTCGCGCGCGCCGGCGCCGGCGAAAAACTCGGCGCTGAGACACTCGATCACGCCCCACTGTTCGGGATTGGTGTCCTGCGCCTCGTCGATCAGGATGTGGTCCAGGCCGCCGTCGAGCTTGAACAAGACCCAGGACGCCGCGCCCTGACGGGCCAGCAGATCGCGGGCGTTCAAAATCAAATCGTCGTAGTCGAGCAAGGCGCGGGCGCGCTTGCGATCTTCGTAAACAGCCAGGATCGCGGCGCCCAGGCGCAGCAGGGCCGCCGTCGCCCCGGCGACGGTCAAGGCATTCAGCTTGGCCCGGACTTCCTCGAGCCGCCGCGCTTCGGCTTCGAGCACCATGTCGATTCCCGGCGCGGCGGCCAGGGCATCCTTATAGACCAGCTTCTTGAAGACATCGCCCTTGCCACCCTCGGTGAAAAACGCGCCCAGGTAGAGATCGAAGGTTTCGACCCGGCCCGCTGGATTATCCAGCCAGGACGCGATCTCGGCACCGTGTTCGCGGTCGTTCTTGCCGCCCCGGTCCAGCATGGCTTGCACGGCACGCCGCAGCCCAACCCGGTCGAGGGCCGTATCCAGGCAAGCGGCGTCAAGCACCCCTTGCGAGGTTTCTTCCGGGTCAATATCCAAGTGGCGGTAAACCTGCGCCTCGGCGGCGTCCATGCCACCGGGGCGCTCGCGCAAGCGCGCGATCCGGCCACGTTCGCGCGACAGTTCATCCAACAATTCGGTGAAACTCTGTTCCTGCGCATGGACGGCGACTTCGGCGATATCGCCGGCGAATTCCGGGTCGATCAGAATCTCCTCGCGCGCCGCGCGCAGCATCTCCGCCGCCGAGCGTTCGTCGAGGACCTGAAAGTGAGGCGCGAGACCGGCCTCCAGGGGAAAGCGCCCAAGGAGCGATTGGCAGAAGGCGTGAATGGTCTGAATCTTCATGCCACCCGGCGCATCGAGCACGCGCGCGAACAACTGCCGGGCGCGGGAACGCAGGGCCTCGTCCGGCGCGCGGCCGAGCAAGCCGGATAATTCAATGTTCAGCGCCTCATCGCCGATCGCGGTCCAGCGGGCCAAACGATTGGCCAGGCGGTTGGACATTTCCGCCGCCGCCGCCTTGGTGAAGGTCAGGCATAAAATACGCGCCGGCGCCGACCCGTGGAGCATGAGGCTGAGCACGCGGTCGGTCAGCACCTTGGTCTTGCCGGTGCCGGCCGAAGCGCCGACCCAGACCGAGGCCGCCGGGTCCGCCGCCGGGCGCTGGCGGGCCGAGGCTTCGTCCTTGGCGTATTGAGCTTCGGCGCTCATGGCTCGCCGCCGTCGTCGCTGGAGGCCCACTCCTTAAGGCGCGCGAGGTGTTCGTAGTCGCTGTAACGCCCGGCCCATCTAGGCCGGGGCCGCGCCAGGTAAGGCGTTTTCGGATCGTCGAACTCCGCGATCAGTTGCTCCAGGCCCGCCAGCGCATCCGCCGCCCGCGTGCCTGGGTCGCCGCCTATGGGCTTGATAACGCCCGGCGGCTCGGCACCGGTCAGGCGCCAATATTCCAGGCGCGCCACGGCGGCGCCGGGCACGGATTCGAAACCGCCGCCCGCCGCGATCGCGGCCTCGAGCGGCAGTTGCGGCGAAAAACCGAAGTCGACCTCCTTGGTATTGGGCACGCCGCCGGTCTTGTAATCCAGGATGGTCAAGGTGCCGCCGCCGCCCAGGTCGATGCGGTCGGCCTTGGCGGTCAAAGTAAAATCGCCGCCGGGCGCGGTAATCGTCATCTTCCCCGTGACTTCGGCGAAGCGGCGCCCCATGTCCGCGCCGCCGCGTTCGCGGGCCGCGAACCATTGGGCGATGCGCTTGTATCGCGGCCACCAAAAGGCGCGAATACCGGGGGGCGTGTCATCGGCCTCGAAGATCGCGCGGCCGTGGGCGATCAAGGCCACCTCGGGATCGCCCGGCGGCCCGTCCGGATAATCGCGAATGTAGGATTCGAGCGCCGCATGGACGAGGGTCCCCAACTGCGCCGCGCCGGGATCGGCATCGATGGGATCGAGCGCCTTGAGCCCGAGGATGCGTCGGGCATAGAGATCGTAGGGATCGCGCATCCAGGTCTCGACCGCCGTGACCGAGAGTTTTCGCGGCCGTGCCGCGCGCGGCGGGCGCGGCGCCGGAGCCTCGGAGTCGACCGTGCGCGCGGGGCGGTCCAGGGCCTCGGCCCAGTCGATCGTGGATTGAGCCTGCGCGCTTAAGTTCGGACGCTTATCGAAAGTGCCGAGGTAGGCGTCGAGGCGCAGAAGCCAGCGCGACGGCACCGTGGGCGTGCCCTCGACCCGGGCCGCGCGCGTCAGCACCACGCTTGGCGCGCAAAACGCCTGGGCGAAATCGTGCGCCGACAGGCCGATGCGCCGCTCCGGCGCGGGCAGGCCGAAGACGGCGCGCATGGGCCGGCTGAGCCAGGGGCCGGCTTCGGCCTCGCCCGGCCAGGTGCCTTCGTTCAGGCCGCCCACGATGACCAGATCGGCGTGTTGCAGGCGCGCCTCCAGTGGCCCCCAGATCGCCAGGCGCGGATGGCGACCGTAGCGCGGCCGCACAGCCTGGCCCACCAGCAGGGCCGAGAACAAGGCCGGATAGCGCGCGCCCATGGCCTTGGCGGCCAGATCGGGAACTTCCGCCGCCGCCGCGCGCAGCTCGGCCAAGAACTCGGCCATGGCCTCACCCGCTTCTCCGGCCCAGAGGCGTTGCGCCCCGGTTTCCTCGCGGGTCGCCGCTATGGCTTCCGCGACCCCGACATGGGCATCGATGATATCGCCGAGAGACCGCGCGCCGCGCATGGCCTTCACCAGCGGCGCGCACAGGGCTTCCAGATCCTTCAACCAGGCGAGCAACGCCTTATCCGCGCGTGCCGCACGCAAGGCCGCCCGTAATCCAGCAAAGCCCGGCGCCGGCCGCGCCCCACGCAGGACGTACCGTTCAAGCGCCCGCACACGGCCACGAAATTTCCCCGGCATCAGCCCTCCGGCGGCGAGCGGATGCTTGAGCGCGGCGAGCAGGCCCAGCGGGCTCAAGCCTTCGGCGATCATCTGGGCGGTCAAGCGCAGGAAGGCGCCCAGCGGCGTGTCGGCCAAGGGGGTGCCGGCGGAATCGTCGACCGCGATGCCCCAGCGGCCCAAGGTGGCGGCGACCCGGCGCGCCAGCGCCCGGTCGGGCGTGACCAGGGCGGCCCGGCGGCCCGGCGTCTCCAGCGCCTCGCGCAGCAAGCACGCGATAACGCCCGCCTCCTCGCCCGGTCCGGGGCAGTCGATACGGCGCACCCGCGCCAGGGCCGCCGCGAGATCCTTGGGCGCGGCTCCCTCGCCCTGATCGTGCCAACGCGCGGTGGCGGCGGCCGGGGCGAGCGCCAGCCCGATCAAACGGACCCTGCCATCGGGGGCGCCGGGCGGCGTTTCGCCCGGCCAGTCCCGGACCGCTTCGCGGGGGACTTCCAGGCCGGCGAGCAGGGCCGCCAAACCATGTTGCGGATGCGCGGGATCGTCCTGAATTTCCCGCCAGGCCGCATCGCCGCAGGCGCGGTCCAGGCCGGGCAGAACCACGGCGCCCTGGGGTAAGCGCGCTATGACGCCTAGCAGAGCGGCGGTCGCCGGAATGCTGCCGGTCGAACCGGCGGCGACGATGGGACGATCGGGCGGGGCGCTGGACCAGGCTTCGGCTTGCAGCTCCAACAAGCGGCGGCGGCGCTCGGCCGCTCCTATGCATCCCAGCTCGGCCTGAACCGAGGGCCAGCGCTCGGTCAGGATCGCCAGGAAGCGCAGGGTGATCTGCCAGTGATCGGCATAATCGGCCGGCGCCAAGTCCTCCAGGCCGGTGAAATCCAGGCCCTCCGTCTCGACCTGATCGAGCAGGCGGGCCAGTTCCCCGGCCAGGCGCACGGCCAGGTCCTCGTTCGGCGCCTGCCCTCCATGCTGAATCAAGCGCGCGAGCAAGAGTTGCCGGCGCAAGCTTGCCATGGGCGGCGGCAAGTCCAGGGCGCCGGGGGGCTCGAGCCCGGCGTCGCCACCGGCCAGGATCAATTCCTCGGCGTCGATATCGCCCAAGGGGACCAAGCGCGGCAGAAGCAAGGAGCGGCCATGGCTGGCGCGCAGGAAAGCCTCCTGCAGGGCGCGGCAGGCGCGCCGTGTGGGTAGAAGGACCGTGTGCCGGGCCAGGGCAAGCGGATCGCCGCCGCCGCGCGCCAAGAGGCCGTGGGCCAGGGCATCGACGAAGGAGACATTGGGCGCGATCGTATAGAACGCCGGCGCGACTTTACTTGAGGGAGAAGCCTCGCGGCTCACCGGTGCACCGAGTGAACACTCAGATGATGCAGCTCATCTTCGACTTCGTGGAGGTCCTCGGGCGTGCCGACATGAAACCATTCGCCGTCGTGGCGCAGACCCCAGAGACGGCCGCGCTCGGCCGCCGCATCGTAGAGGCGGTTGAGAGAGAAGGCGCCGTCCGGCGCGCCGTCGAACAGGCGCGGGTGGAGAATTTGCATGCCGGCGAAGACGAAGGGGGCGACTTCGCGCTCCCTGCGGCGGCGCAGTTGGCCGCCGGGCCCCAGAATAAAGTCGCCGCGCCCCTCGTAGCCGACCGCGAAGGCCGTGGGATGGGCGAGCAGCAGGGCATCCATCTTGCCGCCGTCCCAGGCGCCGGCCAGGCGGTGCAAGGCCGGGCTGCAGCCGTCCAACCAGCAGATATCGCCATTAATGACGAAAAAAGCTTTCTTGCCGAGCAGCGGCAGGGCGTTGCGCACGCCGCCGCCGGTTTCCAAGCGATCCGCCTCGGGCGAAAACGAAACCCGCGGCCGCGCCCGATCCTTCAAATGGGCCTCGATCATATGCCCCAGGTAGTGCAAGTTGACCACCGCCTCGCGCACCCCGGCCGCGTCCAGACGGTCGAGGACGGAATCGATCATCGCGCGGCCGCGCACTTCGATCAGGGGCTTGGGCCGGGAATCGCTCAAGGGCCGCATGCGCTCACCCAGGCCGGCGGCCAGGATCATGGCCCGTTTAGGGACGGCCGTCATGGCCGCGCGCCCGTGGGCGGGTCGTCGGCGGGCGGGGCGATGCGGTGTTCGGCCGGCACCTCGCGGTCGAACCAGGCCTTGACCGGCGCCAGGACCGGTTTCTCCAATCCCGCCTCGAGCCATCGCCAAACCCTTGGAACGTGGCGCAAGTATCCGTCCTTGGCGTCGCGCCGTTGCAGGCGGGTGAAAATCCCGATGATCTTGGCCGCGCGCTGCGCCCCCAGGATGGCGTAAGAGTCCTGGAACGCGGCCCGGTTCAGACCGGGGAAGGCATCGAGGTAACGGGTCAGCATGGCCTCCACGATCGCGGGCGGAATATCGCGCCGGGCATCCTCCAGCAAGGAGACGACATCATAAGATATGGGTCCTATGACCGCGTCCTGAAAGTCGAGCAAGCCGCACGCCGCGATTCCGTCGCGGCCTTCCAGCAGCATGAGATTATCGACGTGATAGTCGCGCAGGACCAGGGTATCCGGGACCCCGCGCGCCTTCGGCAAAACCGCCCGCCACGCCTCGAGGTACGAAGCCTTGAGGCTATCGGAAGTTTCCAGGCCGCGCACCGCGGGCAGAAACCACTCGGTGAGCAGGGCCGCTTCCCCGAGCAGGCGCGCGTCATCGTAAGGCGGCAGGTCTTCGCCTTCTCGCGCCCGTGGCCGCCAGGCGCGATGCAGGGCGATCAAGGTATCGGCCGCCAGGCCATACAAGGCGGCTTCATCCACCCCCTGCGCCAGGGCGCGGGTGAAGGTGCGGTCGCCGAAATCTTCCAGCAGCAGCAACCCGGCCGGCTCATCCATATGCAGCGGCCGTGGCGCGCTCAAACCCAGGTCGATCAGCCGCCGCGCGACCCGCAGGAACGCCGCCACGCTTTCCTTGGGCGGCGGGGCGTCCATGAGGACCGCGCGTTCGTTCCCGCGCGCGACCCGGTCGTAGCGGCGAAAGGAAGCATCGGCGGCCAAGAGGCGGCGCTCCGCCCCGTCCCAGCCGGCGGTGGCGAGGAAAGCCGCGATCGAGGCATCTCGGTTCACGGTCATGGCGCCAAGTCCCCGCAGCGCCCCGCCCAGTTCCCATGACCGCTAAGCGCGGCCAGGCGTGCGTCCGGATTCTCGGTGAAAGCCAGCGCGATGTCGAGCCGGTCGCGCGGCAAAAGCGGGCCCAGGCGCTCCGGCCATTCGATCAGGGAGATACCCTGGGCCAGGGCGTCCTCGAAGCCCAACTCATAAACCTCTTCGGGTTGCTCCAGGCGATAAAGATCGAAGTGCCAAACCGGCGCCGGCGTGCGTTCGTAGACCTGCACCAAGGTAAAGGTGGGGCTGGGCACGGTTTCCGCCTCGTCACCGGATAGGGCATGGATGAAAGCGCGCGCGAAGTGCGTCTTGCCGGCACCCAGATCGCCGGACAAGGCGATGACATCGCCTTGGCGCGCGCGTCCGGCCACGGCCCGCGCCAGGGCGGCGGTCGCCGCCGCATCGGGCAGGTCCAGGGTCAGTGTCACGGAGCGGGGAAGCGGCGCTGCCATAGGCCGAGCTTGTAGCGGGCGCAACCTGGGGCGGCAACCGGGGAAACGCCGGCGTCCCTGTCGCGCCGCGCCCAGGGTCAAGCCTTGCAATATCGCGCCGGCCGTGTTTCTGCTTGGCGAACCAGCGGGGCGCCATGACCGAGCATACCACTGACATCGCCATTATCGGCGCCGGCCCGGTCGGCCTCTTCGCCGTCTTCGAATGCGGCATGCTGAAAATGAGTTGCCATGTGATCGACACCCTGGAGGCCGTGGGCGGGCAATGCGCGGCGCTATATCCGGAAAAACCAATATACGATATCCCTGGATTCCCTACGATTCTGGCCCAGGATTTCGTCGACCGCCTGGGCGAACAGGCGGCGCCGTTTAATCCCGTCCATCACCTGGGCCAGCAGGTCACGGCCCTGACCAAACACGGCGAACGCTGGTTGGTCGAAACCTCGGCCGGGGCCCGGATCGACGCCCGCGCGGTGATTATCGCGGCGGGCGCCGGCGCCTTCGGCGCGAACCGGCCGCCCTTGGCGCGCCTGGCGGAGTTCGAGGGCACCAGCGTATTCTATCGGGTCAAGCGGCGGGAAGATTTTCGCGGCAAGCGCCTTGTCATCGCGGGTGGCGGAGACTCGTCTCTCGATTGGGTGCTGTCGCTGGCGGAACTGGCGCGCAAGATTTACGTCGTGCACCGCCGGCCCAAGTTTCGCGGCGCGCCGGAAACCGTCGCGCGCCTGCACGCCCTGGCCGAAAGCGGCAGCGTCGTCGAATTGGTCGTGCCCTATCAACTGGCTGGGCTGGAGGGCGAAAACGGCCACCTGAACGCGGTGAGCGTGAAAACCCTGGACGGCGAAACCCGGCGCCTGGAAGCCGATATTCTCCTCCCCTTTTTCGGCCTGTCCATGAACCTGGGCCCGATCGCGGATTGGGGGCTGGAACTCGACCACGGCCATGTCGCCGTCGATCCGGAAACCTGCCAAAGCAGCGCACCGGGCGTGTTCGCGATCGGCGACATCGCGGCCTATCCGGGCAAGCTGAAGCTCATCCTCTGCGGCTTTTCCGAAGCGGCGATGGCGGCGCACGCGATACGTGACCTGGTTTTTCCCGATCAAGCCTTGCATTGGGAATATTCGACCACTAAGGGCATACCGGGAAACGGCTGAAAAAAACTAGGAAAGCCGGCCACGCGGCGAACGCCATGTTGTTGTCTGGCCGTGTTTCTGGACAAAAACCAGGACGCGCTGTTCCTGGAAAAACGCTAGGCGGTCGCGTCCAGGGGCGCCGCCGCCGTGCCCGTCGCGTGCAAGGGGATGCGGCAAACAACCTGCGTTCCCTCTTGCGGGGTAGAGCGTAGATCGACCCGGCCGCCATGCAATTCGATCAGGCTTTTCACCAAGGACAGGCCTAGTCCGGCGCCGCTTTGCCCACCTTTCCCCGCCAGGGATTTGCCGCGTTCGAATTTGTCAAAGACCCGGCCCAGATCTTCTTCGCTAATCCCAGCGCCGCTATCGGAGACGACGAATTGGATCTCGGTGTCGGTGCGCAGGGACGATACCGTGATCGCCCCGCCGTCGGGCGTGAACTTGAAGGCATTGGACAAGAGGTTGAACAAGGCCTGCCGCAAACGCCGCCCATCCGCGGTCACGGTGCCAATATCGTCGGGGCATTCCACCCGCAGCGAAATATTCTGGTTGCGCGCGCGTTCGTGGCCCAGGGTCTGGATGCTCTCCAGCACGCTCTTCACTTCCACGGGGCCGAGGTCGAGCTCCATGTAACCGGCCTCGATCGTGGCCAGATCGAGGATATCGTTGATCAGGGCGATCAGGCGCTGCGAGGCCTCGACAATGCCGTGGCTGTATTCCAACTGCCTTTCATTCAAAGTGCCGAAGAACTGATTCTCCAGAATTTCGGCGAACCCGACGATGGCGTTAAGCGGCGTGCGCAACTCGTAGGATATATTGGCCACGAACTCCGATTTCAAACGGTCGGCCGTCTCCAGTGCGTCGTTGCGGTCGCGCAGGGCCCGCTCGACCCGGTTGGAATCGGTCACGTCCAGGAATGTGAAAAGCGAGGCCCCATCCGGCAAGGGCACCTGGGCCCAGTCGATGACCGAATCGTCGGCCCGGGTGCGCCGTCCGTCACGCGGTTCCGCTTCGGTCGCGCGCGCCGCCCGCGATTCAACGTAGTCGTCCCAGGGCAAATCGCCTTCTTCGAAGTAGGGCCGGCCATGATCCAGCAACTGCCTCACGTGCGGCTTCTGGTCCAGCAGGTCCGGCGGCAGGTTCCAGATCCGCGAGTAGGCGGGATTGAAGAGCTTCAGCCTGCCGTCGGCGCCAAAAACCGCGACCCCCTCGTAAAGATTGTCCAGGGTCTCGCGTTGCACTTCGATCAGGGTGTTGTAGGACCGTTCCAGCGTCAGGCGGTCGGTCACGTCCTCGTAGACGAAGAGCACGCCGCCAAAGGGATGCGGGCTGGACAATCGGCGCAACGTCGATCCGTCCGGCAGGTGAACCAACTCCTCCGTGGTATCGATCATGGTTTGCAGGCTGCGAATCCAGTCGCGCTTGTATTCGGGGAAGTTGGGATGCTCGGGAAGATTCCGCTGCTCGCGCAGGACTTCCAGAATATCCCCCAACGCCGGTTCCGTGCTCAGGAAAGATTCTTCCAAGTGCCACAGGCGGGCATAGGCCGAGTTGAAGAACCGCAGACGAAAATCCTTGCCGAATATGGCGATGCCGCTGCCCAGGTTCTCCAGCACGTCGTCATGGGCCTCGACGTGACGTTTCAACTCGCTCGCCAGGTCCTCGGCGTCGGTGCGGTCCACCGCGTGACCGACCAGGGTGCCATCGCCCAGGGGGCTTTCGCCGATCTCCAGCCGGCGCCGCGCGCCATCGATCACGACGTGATGGGATTCATACGCGGACGCCTGGTTCTGAACCGCGCGGCGGGCGAGCGCCAGTGTGGCGTCCGACTTGGCCTTGCCCAAGATCTCTATCGCCTGGCTCAGCACCGCCGGCTGTTTCGCGTCTACCGCCTTGGCGTAGGCGGCGTTGCAATAATTCAATTTCAGGTCCTCGCCGCGACGCCACACCGGCACCGGCAGGGTATCGAGGATAGCGGCCAGCGCGTTCCGCTCGGCCTCGGCCCGGGCCAAGGCGTCCACGCCCGCGGTGGTATCGTGGAACCAAACGAAATCGATCGCCACCTCGTTGTCGGCGGCGTGAGCGCGAGTCCCTATGACGTCAAAGGTGCGGGCACCGTCGGCGGCGCGCAGCCGGTGCGAGAATCCACCGCCCTGAGCCAGCAAGGCCTCGAGAGCGATCGAGAGCTTTCGCGCGCTCGCATCCTCGAACGCGCTCAGCACTCCCGACAGGGCAACGGTGGGCTGGTTCTCGCTCAGATCCAGGGTTTCGATCAGGCGCGGAGATGCCTGAATGGTCCCGTCGAGGTGGGAAAACGCCAAGCAACCCATGGGTGCCGCCGACAAGGCAACCTCGGCGGCATCCGCGCGCTGCTCCGCCAGCGGCAGCGCCTCCTCGGCGCGGCGCCAGCGGGCGCGGTATATCAAGGCGAAAGTGGCGAAAACGGCGCACAGAACAGCCGCGGCCCAGCCACCATACTGGGCCAGCATATTCATTGCTATTACGCCCGGCTGCATCGGTGCGACACGAATCCTTCCGGGGCCTTGCCGCGAGACGCTTCGCGGCGGCGTGGCCCGGTTCCCAATTTGGCCGGCAATCCGCCGAATCGCCGATTGGCCGGGATTCTAGGTCTTTCGCGCCGTGCCGACAAGACGCCGCGCCGGCTCACGTCCAGGCGTCAGTAGCGGTAGGTTTCCGGCTTGAAGGGGCCTTCGGTCGAAACGCCGATATAATCGGCCTGCTCCTGGCTCAACTTGCTCAAGTTCGCCCCGACCTTGGCCAGGTGCAACGCCGCGACCTTCTCGTCCAGATGCTTGGGCAGGACATAGACCTTCTTGTCGTAGGCGTCCGGCTTGGTCCAAAGCTCTATTTGCGCCAATACCTGATTGGTGAAAGAAGCGCTCATCACGAAGCTGGGATGCCCGGTCGCGCAGCCCAGGTTCACCAGGCGGCCCTCGGCCAGCAAAATGATCCGCTTACCGTCGGCGAAGGCGATTTCGTCGACCTGCGGCTTGATGTTGTTCCAGGTCAAGTTGCGCAGCGCGCCGACCTGAATCTCGTTATCGAAATGGCCGATGTTACACACGATCGCGCGGTCTTTCATGGCCCGCATGTGATCGATGGTGATGACGTCGAAATTGCCGGTCGTGGTGACGAAGAGGTCGCCGCGCGGCGCCGCCTCCTCCATGGTGACCACCTCATAGCCTTCCATGGCCGCCTGCAGGGCGCAGATCGGATCGATCTCGGTGACCAGAACCCGGCATCCGGCGTTGCGCAGGGAAGCGGAGGATCCCTTGCCGACATCGCCGAAGCCGGCGACCACCGCGACCTTGCCCGACATCATCACGTCGGTGGCGCGGCGAATGCCGTCGACCAGGCTTTCCCGGCAGCCGTAGAGGTTATCGAACTTGGATTTGGTCACCGAGTCGTTGACGTTGATGGCGGGGAAAAGAAGGCTTCCCTGCTTTTCCATTTGATAAAGCCGGTTCACGCCCGTGGTGGTTTCTTCCGTGACGCCGCGAATGTCCTTGCCCATCTTCGTGTACCAGCCCGGCTGGCTTTCCAGGCGTTTCTTGATGGCGGCGAACATGAATTCCTCTTCCTCGGTCCCCGGCTTGGACACCAGCGATATATCCTGTTCCGCGCGCATGCCCAGGTGAACCAGCAGGGTGGCGTCGCCGCCGTCGTCCAGAATCATATTCGGCGCCCCGCCGTCGCCCCATTCGAACAGGCGGTGAGTGAAGTCCCAATACTCGGCGAGCGTTTCGCCCTTGTAAGCGAAAACCGGTATCTCGGCCTTGGCGATCGCGGCCGCTGCATGGTCCTGGGTCGAGTAGATGTTGCAAGACACCCAACGAAGGTCCGCCCCCAGGACCTTGAGGGTTTCGATCAAGACCGCGGTCTGGATGGTCATGTGCAGCGAGCCGGCCACGCGCGCGCCCTTGAGCGGCTTCGCCGCCCCGAACTCCTCGCGCAGCGCCATCAATCCCGGCATCTCGGATTCGGCGATATCGAGTTCCTTGCGGCCCCAGCCGGCGAGGGAGATATCCTTGATCTCAAAATCGGTGAATTCGGTCATGCGAGTCTCGTCCTTTTCCACGGATTGTCTGCTTTGGTTTGCTGCACAGGGACTGATATGCGCTCGGGCCGCCGGGGATCGCGGCGGCGCCCTTGGGCCGGTCCTTTATCAGCCGCGCGCGGCGACGGCAAGTTATGCGCTATGGCTGGCTAACATCTAGCTAACATCGTTGAAATCGTCGAGCAGGGCGGCGATTCGTCCGGCATCGTATTGATCCATTATCATCTGCGCCCGCTGTGTCGCGGCTTGCATGTCCAGGTTCAGAATACGGCTTTTGATTCGTGGCAGGGCGTTGGCGCCCATGGACAGCTCCCGCACGCCCAACCCCAGGTTCAAGGCCGTGAAACGCGCGTCTCCGGCGATCTCGCCGCAAATGGAGATCGGAATACGGGCGCGCAGCGCCGCCTGAATGGCGAATTGCATGAGCCTAAGGACACTGGGATGCAGCGGGTTATAAAGATGGGCGACGCTTTCCTCGCCCCGGTCGATCGCCAACGTATACATGGTCAGATCGTTACTGCCGATGGCGAAGAAATCCGAGACCTTGGCCAAGGCGTCCGCGGTCAGCGCGGCGCCCGGGATCTCGATCATAACGCCGAGGGGCGGCAGGGGGTCGGCGATCCGCACCTTCCGGCGCTTAAGCCGGGCCGCGACGCTGGTTAGGATCTTGCGGACTTCCTTAACCTCCGCGACCGTCGAAATCATGGGCAGGAGGATGCGCAGATTACCCTTCGCGCCGGCGCGCAGCATCGCCGCGAGCTGCGTCTCCAATAGCTTGGGTTCCTTGAGCGACAGGCGTATCGCGCGCAAGCCAAGCGCCGGATTCTGGGTTTCGGCGAAATGCGCCCCCAGGGAAGAGGTTAGCTTCTCGCCGCCGATATCCAGGGTCCGCACGGTCACCGGACGCCCTGGCATGGCCTCGACAATTTCGCTTAGCGCCGCCGTCTGCTCGTCCTCGCTTGGGAGGTCGTCGCGATTCATGAACAGGAATTCCGTGCGCAGGAGACCGATCCCCTCGGCGCCGGCCGCGACCGCCTGGCCGATTTCGCGCGGCAATTCGAGGTTGGCCAGCAGGGTGACCCGAGTCCCGTCGCGTGTGACCGGTTCGACGTTGCGCAAGCGGCTCAGGGCCTGGGTCTCGCGCGCCATCGCCTTGCGCCGGCGTTCGTAGCTGCTCCGGCATGCGGCGGTTGGATTGATCACGACGACGCCGTTGGAGCCGTCGACAATAACGGTATCGCCGTTGCTCACGCCGCCGATCAAGGCGCCGGCGCCCAGGACCGCCGGCAGGCCGAGCGAGCGGGCCATGATCGCGGTGTGCCCCTCCGCGCCCCCGATCGCGCAGGCGAATCCACCGATGATGCGCGGATCCATAAGGGCTGTATCGGCGGGAGTAATCTCTTCCGCGATGACGATGCTGCCCGGCTCCAGGTGATCGAAGCCGCTGAACGACGCCTTGGTCAGATTGCGGACGATTCTCAGGCCGACCTCACGCACCTCCTGGCCGCGCGAGCGCAAGTAGGCATCGTCCATTTCGGCGAAGTTCCGCGCGACGATCCCGATCTCGGCCATGACCGCCGCTTCGGCGTTGCATAGCCTGGCCTGGATGCGGTGCTTGATCCCGCCGACGAGGCTGCGGCTCTTGAGCATGTGGGCGTGCGCGTCCAGAAGATATCCCAACTCTTCCGCCGCCGTGCCATGAAACGTCTTGGCCTTGGTCTTGAGTTTCGAGATCTGGCGCAAGGACTGCGCGACGGCATTTTGAAACCGCTCCAGCTCGCCCTCGACCTCGCGTTTCGCGATCTGGCGCTCGACCACCTGCACGTCGCCGCCGTCGCGCAGATGCGCGGGGCCGATCGCGATTCCCGGCGAGACGCCAAGGCCCTCGATGACCTCTTGCCCACACGGATCGGCCGCCGCGGCCTTGGCTTTGGCGCGTTTTTCCGGCGCCCGGGTTCGCGGCGCGGCGCGCTTGGTCTTTTTGCCGGGCTTTTCAGTCTTCATCGAACTTCTTTCCGACCAGCGCCGCCAGGGCTTCCACGGCGGCCTGGGCATCGGGGCCGCGGGCGCTCAATGAAAGCTCGCATCCGATCGAGGCCGCGAGCATCATCAGGCCCATGATCGACAATCCCGGCACCTCCGTGCCATTGGCCCGCACCGTGATCTCCGCGTCGTAGGCGCCGGCCAATTTAACGAATTTCGCCGCCGCGCGAGCATGCAAACCCCGCCGATTGCGAATCGTGGCACGAATCGTGGCCGACGCCGTCATGATGACTCCCGCATGACTTTCGCGTCTTCAGGTTTTGTCGGCCAGCAACTGTGACGCGACGTTGATATATTTCCGGCCCGCTTCCTGGGCTTGGGCCACCGCCGAGGCCAAGGTCTCGCTCTCGCGCAAACTGGCTAGCTTTATGAGCATCGGCAGATTAACTCCTGCAATTACCTCGACCCGCCCTTGATCGAGCACGGAGATAGCCAGATTGGACGGGGTGCCCCCGAACATGTCGGTCAAGAGCACGACTCCGCGGCCATCGTCCGCCTTTTCGACGCTTTCGATAATCTCGCGGCGGCGCTGCTCCATGTCGTCGTCGGGGCCGATGCAAATGGCGGCCACGTTCTTCTGCGGCCCCACGACATGCTCCAGCGCAGCAATGAATTCCAAGGCGAGCCGCCCGTGGGTGACCAGCACCATTCCGATCATTTCGCGATCCTTTGAACAGCAAGCCGCCGGGTTTTAGCGCGAATCGTCGGGAAAATCATCCCCGTAATGCCTGGCCGCCGGGCTCGAGGTCCCGGTGGCTGGTTTCCGCCGGCCGGCCTTGCTCGCGGAACCAGGCGCCAAGCCGCTCCGCGACCAGGACCGAGCGATGGCGGCCGCCGGTGCAGCCGAGCGCGATCGTCAGATAGCTTTTCCCCTCGCGCTCGTACCTTGGCAGCAAGGGCGCCAGCAAGCCGGTCATGTGGGCCATGAAGGGCGCGAATTCAGGGTCTTTTTCGATATAGGCGGCGACTTTGGGGTCGCGGCCATCGAAGGGCCGAAGCGCCGGGTCGTAGTGAGGATTGGTCAGGAACCGCACGTCGAAAACCAGATCGGCCTCGCGCGGTAGGCCGTGGCGATATGAAAACGAGGTCACGAACAGCGTCATGGCCGCGTCTTCCCCCAGATCGAAGTGCCCGGCCAAGACCCGGCCGAGCTCGGCGGGAGAAAACGCCGAGGTGTCGAGCATCAGGTCGGCGCGCGCCTTGAGCGGGGCGATGAGGCCGCGCTCGGCCGAAATACCGTCGGCCACGGGGCGGTCGCGCGCCAGGGGGTGGCGCCGGCGTGTCTCCGTGTAGCGGCGCGCGAGGACGTCGTCCTGGCAGTCGAGAAATACCAAGGTCACGGCCAGGCCGGGTTGGGCGGACAGATAGTGCAGGTGCTCGACCACGGTCGCGGCGGCGAATCGGCGGGTCCGGGTATCCACGCAAACCGCCAGGGGGCGGGTCGCCTCGGGTTCGAGCAAAACAGCGTCGAGCAGGTCCAGCGGCAGGTTGTCGATGGTCTCGTAACCCGCATCCTCGAGAATTTTCAGGGCCGTCGAATGCCCGGCGCCGGACATGCCCGTGACCAGAACCGCGCGCCGGCGCTCGGTCTTGGCCGTTTTGCCTCCGGCCGTGCTTGCCGCGGCGGCGGGCGCCGCCAGTTGACGCATGGCCAGGCGCAGCTTGGCCGGCGCCGAAACCTCGAAGGGATCGAGCGCCAGGCACGGTAGTGCTACTCCAAGCAGATCCTCGCGGGCGGGCTCCGGCAGGCGTTCGACCGCATCGCCGCGAACCAAATCGACGATCAAGGCGACCGGCGCTTCGGCCACCCGGGGCGCCTCGACGATGCCCAAGCCCCGCGCTTCCATCCGCCCAGCCAGGATGGACGGCGCGCGCGCGATCACGCGGGGCTCCGCGCCTGGGCCTGCTTCGTCCAAGCTGAGCTCGCAGCGGTCGTCCGCGACCAGGCGCGCTCCCTCGTCGATCAATCGCAGCGCCAGATCGGATTTGCCCGCTCCCGAAGGGCCCCGCAGAAGGATCCCCTTCTGGCCCGAAGGCCCATCGAGCGCGACACAGGTTGCGTGGATGGTTTGCGTTTTCATTGCCGGGGTCAGTTTACGCCGCCGGCAAGCGGATCGTAAATGCCGCCCCGCGCGGCTTATCCTCGCCGCCATCCCGATTCCGCGCCACGATCGTGCCGCCATGGGCCTCGACGATCTGTTTCGAGATACTTAGACCCAGTCCCGAATGGGTGCCGAATTTCTCGCCGCTGGGCCGCTCGGTATAGAAACGATCGAATACCGCCGCGAGCTTGGTTTCGGGAATGCCGGGCCCTTCATCCATAACCTCCACGATCACCCACGGCCCCTCGCGGCGGCCGGACAGCACGATCTCGCCATCGGGCGGAGAGAAGGTGACCGCGTTGCTCATGAGATTGCGCACCACCTGGCCAAGCCGGTCTTCCATGCCCATGACGGTCAAGTCCCGCCCGGATTCGAGATCCAAGCGCAACCGCGGGCCCGCGGCCGGCGCCGTGGCGTCGTAGGTTTCGGCCAGGGTCTTGAGCAAGTGGGCGATATCCACGGGCGCGTTCTCGGCCCGCGACAGTTCGGCGTCGAGGCGGGAAGCCCCGGATATATCGCCGATCAGGCGGTCCAGGCGCTGCACGTCGTCGAGGATGATCGACATAAGGCGCTTTTGCTGCGCCGGGTCCTCGACCCGGGCCACGGTTTCGACCGCGCTGCGCAAGGATGTCAGCGGGTTTCTGATCTCGTGCGCCACATCGGCGGCAAAACCCTCGATGGCGTCGAGCCGGGCCCACAAGGCGGTCGTCATGCCCCGCAGCGCCGCCGAAAGGTCGCCAATCTCGTCGCCCCGGCGGGTGAAATCCGGAATTTCATGGGTGCGGCCTTTGCCGTGGCGCACCTGATCGGCGGCCAGGGCCAGCCGCCTGATCGGCCGGGCGATGGTCCCGGCCAGGTACAAGGATAACAGCACGGTAACCGCCAGGGCGATGCCGAAGACCAGCATGATCTCCAGGCGGCGGGCGCTCACGGCCGCGTCGACCTCGACTCCGCCCTTGGACACCATGAGCGCGCCCAGCACTTGGCGGTAGCGCTGAACCGGAACCGCGGCCGTGAGAATCAGACGGCCCCGGCGGTCGGCCCGCGCCACGCCGCGCGCCTCGCCGAACAAGGCCCGCTGGACCTCCTCGTAGTCGGTTGCCGTTTGCGTGCGCGACTCCGTGTAGAGAGGCAGCTCGCCGCTTGACGGCAGCCAACCGGCGGCCTTGTCGTACCAGCGCTCCAGCGCCGCCAGGATTCCGCTTTCGCCGGCCGCCGGAAGCTCCACCACCTGAACCAGGCCGCCGGGCCCGGCCAATACGAAACTATCGGCCACAAGATCGCCTTTTCGGTCGAAGATGCGCGCCCGCACGCCGGTATCGTAAAGCAGGACGCGCATCAAATGGCGGGCCGATACCGCCATCAGGCGCTCTTCGCCGCGCGGGGTGCCAACCACGGCGGTGCTGCCCAGGGTCAAGGCGAAGGCTCGCGCCTGCACGCGTAAGCTGTCCAACTCGGAATCGATCAGCGTGTGACGGTATTGGTCGAGGTGCAGCAGCCCGAGCACGGGAATGACGAGAACCAGGACATTGAGCAGTAGAATCCGCCTGATCAGCGGCGAACCAAGCCCACGCCGCCGGCGCCCGCGCCGCGTCCTCGCGGCCAAGTCCACCGATCGTCCTTTAGGGTCGTGTTCGGCGCTCATGGCTTTCAGAATTCAGGCCCGCGGTCGTGGCGGGAAAGTTGGCGGAACGGCGCCTGCGCTATCGATCCTTATACCGATAGCCGACACCGTAAAGGGTTTCGATCTCGTTGAAACCGCTGTCTATATCCTTGAATTTTTTACGCAGCCGCTTGATGTGGCTATCGATGGTCCGATCGTCGACGTAGATGGATTCGCCGTAAGCCGAATCCATCAGCTGATCGCGGCTCTTGACGTGCCCCAGCCGGGCGGCCAAGGCCTTGAGAATCAGGAATTCGGTCACCGTCAAATTGACCGCTTGACCCTTCCAGGTGCATAGGTGGCGCGCCGGATCGAGCACCAGATCGCCCCTCAAAATGGGTTTTTCGCCGGAACCGGGACCGGAGTCGTCGCGCGCGCTACGCTCGCGGCGCAGCAGGGCGCGAATTCGTTCGATCAAGAGGCGCTGCGAGAACGGCTTGGTTATGTAGTCGTCGGCGCCCAGGCGCAAGCCCAGCACCTCGTCCACCTCGTCGTCCTTCGAGGTCAGGAAAATCACCGGCATGTTAGAAGAATTGCGTATCCGGCCAAGTAGCTCCATCCCGTCCATGCGCGGCATCTTGATGTCCAGGATCGCTATGTCGGCCGGGGTGGCCGAAAGGCCGCGCAAGGCTTCCGCGCCGTCGGCGTAGGTCCGCACCTTGAAGCCTTCGGCCTCCAGGGCGATCGAGACTGAGGTGAGAATGTTCCGGTCGTCGTCAACCAGAGCTATCGTGTGCTGCATGGCCACCCTCCTGTTCCAGGCCGCTTCTAAAATACCACGACCCACGGGAAGGGAACCAGGGTCCCTTGTTTCCCGCGAGGATGCCGGGCGTTCACACCCCGGCCCATAGGCCGGCGGCGGGTGTTTGTTAGCCCTAGACTATGGCGCTTCTGGGGCACGCCTTGGCGCCATGGGTTCCTGGATCCGGCCTCGGATCCTCGCTGATCCGCGACAGAAACTTGGCGCGAATCCGCAGGAATGCCGGCCCGCCTTGACCTAGATGTAAGGGCTTGCACAGGCGGCCGGGCCCTGGATTCGAGAGACCCCGGCGCCGGACTGGAGACGGAATATGACGCAGGGCATGGCTTTCGGACCGCGGGAAATCGCCTGGGCCGAGGTTCTGGCCGGGATAGACCGGCCCATCGGGCAAGCCAGGGGCCTGCCAAACCTGGCCTACACCGGGCCGGAATTCGCGCTGCAGGAGCGCGACGGCGTTCTGGCGCGGACCTGGACCTGTATCGGCACGGCCAGCGCCATCCCCGACCCCGGCGACGCCAGCCCGGCCGATCTCGTGGGCCTGCCGCTCATGATCGTGCGCGGGCGCGATGGCAAGGTGCGGGTCTTTCACAACGTCTGCAGCCATCGCGGCCACCGCCTGGTCACCAAGCCGTGCAAAAGCCTGACCGTCCTGCGCTGCCCCTATCACTCCTGGGCCTACGACTTCGAGGGGCGCCTGCGCGCCACCCCCACCATCGGGGGGACCGGAAAGAACAACGTCGAGGGTTTCGATAAATCCCAGCACGGCCTGCACGAGGTCCGCAGCGCCGTGTGGCTGGACCAGATATTCGTCAACCTATCGGGCGATGCGCCGGCCTTCGAGGATCACGCCGCGCCGCTGAGCGCGCGCTGGGCCGAATTCGATCTAAGCTTGATTCGTCACGGCGGGCCCGATTCTTCCCTGCGCTTCGATATCGCCTGCAACTGGAAGCTGGCGGTCGAGAACTATTGCGAGGCCTATCACCTGCCTTGGGTCCACCCCGGGCTGAACGCCTATTCGCGCCTGGAGGACCACTACAACATCGTGGCCGACGGTTTCCATGCCGGTCAGGGCAGCACCGCCTACAAGCCGCAGATGTCGAAGGCCGGTCCCGCTCTGCCGCACTTTCCGGACCTGTCGTCGAAATGGGACCAGGCGGCGGAGTACGTGGCCCTGTTCCCCAACCTCCTGCTCGGCCTCCATGCCGACCATTTCTATGCGGTGCGGCTCGAGCCGCTGGACCCGGACCGTACTCTTGAGCATTTCGAGATCTACTACGTCGGCGATGAGCCCCTGGGCCCCGATTTCGCCGCGATACGCGCGGAGAACGCGGAAATCTGGCGCACGGTCTTCGCCGAGGACGTGAGCGTGGTCGAGGAAATGCAGCGCGGCCGCGACTCGCCGGCGTTTCAGGGCGGTGTCTTCACCCCGGTGCTGGAACCCCCGACCCACTGCTTCCACCGCTGGGTGGCGAAGGCACTTGCGTCGGCGGAGAGCGAGGGTCATTGAACCGCCCGTCTGGAGGTTGACAGCTTTGCCGGGAGGGCGGGGGTTTCGCGCTTCCAGGACCGCGTAATCCCCGAACGATAGCGGAGCTACCCTGGCCGCCGCCGTGGTTGTCGGCGCCTCGGCGGCCCGCTATAACGCGGCCAAATCCAAACCCTAGATTTTTATGCAACGAGGAGACTCCCCGTCATGGCGACCCAGCGGACTTTTTCGATCATCAAACCCGACGCGACCCGGCGTAACCTCACCGGCAAGATCGTCGCGTGCCTGGAGGAAGCAGGCCTGCGCGTGGTCGCCCAACGCCGGATTCTCATGACCCGGGCCCAGGCCGAGGGTTTCTACGGCGTGCATAGGGAACGGCCGTTCTTTTCCAGCCTGTGCGATTTCATGACCTCGGGCCCGGTCGTAGTCCAGGTTCTGGAGGGCGAAAACGCGGTCGAGAAGAACCGCGAAGTCATGGGCGCGACCGACCCGGCCAAGGCGGCACCGGGCACCATCCGGGCGGAGTTCGCCGAATCCATCGAGGCCAACTCGGCTCACGGCTCGGACTCGCCGGAGAACGCGGCGATCGAGATCGCCTACTTCTTCTCCCAAGTCGATATCGTGGGGTAACGGAGTCGCGGGGCGAGGGGATCGCCCGGCGGTCGCGCCTAGAGCAGGAAGATCGCCATTCCCACCAGAAGCACGATCATGAATATCACTGAATACTTCATCAGCGAGACGAAGCCGTGCCATTGCTGGCGGTGTTCTTGGAGCATCTGGTCGTCAGCCATGGCGTCTTTCTCCCCTTAGTCGCCCGCGGCCACCCTGGCCCGCGAAACCGACCATCCTCATACTCGATCGGTTAGAGCGGTTCAAGGCTAAGCGGGCGCCGGCTTTCGGTTCGCGAGCGCGGCAAAACACCGACTAAGGGGCAGGTTTCGGGGTCGTCGAAACCGGAAAAACCCTAGGTGGGAGCGCCCTTGGCCATTATTTCGGCTGTCTCGCCGCGAACCCTGACCCGGCCCTCGGCGATCAGGCGCAGGCAGTGTGGATAGAGCCTGTGCTCGGCTTCCAGCACTCGCGCCGCCAAGGTATCGGCGCTATCGCCGGGCAAGACCGGCACGGCGGCTTGGCCGATAACCGGCCCGCTATCCATCTCGTGGCGGACGTAGTGCACGGTGCAGCCGTGTTCCTTGGCCCCGGCGGCCAAGGCGCGCCGGTGGGTGTCCAGGCCCTTGAAGGCCGGTAGAAGCGCCGGATGGATGTTGATCAGGCGATCGCGCCAGCGCTCGACGAAGCCGGCCGATAAAAGGCGCATGAAGCCCGCCATGCAGATCAGTTCGACGGCAACCGATTCAAAGGCCTCGCTCACGGCGGCGTCGAAGGCGTCGCGGCTGGCGAAATCGCGGTGCGGCAGGACCTTGACCGGGACCCCCGCCGCCTGGGCCAGGGATAGCCCTGGGGCGTCGGCCCGGTTGGAGACGACGAGAACGATGCGGGCCGGAAAATCCGCGCCGGCACAGGCCTCGAGCAAGGCCTGAAGATTGCTGCCCCGGCCGGAGATCATGACGCCGACACGCAGGGGCCGGCCGGTCTTCATGTGCCGCTCATGCCCAAGGTTTCCAGTCCGTCGATTTCGACCGCCGGCGCCTCCGGCGCGCGGGCGACGATGCGGCCAATCCGGTAAACCGCCTCGCCGTGCGCGGTGAGGCCGCCGGTGACCTGTTCGACCGCGTCCGGCGGGCATATCGCGACCATCCCAAGGCCGCAGTTGAAGGTTCGCGCCATATCGGCCGCCGGCACGCCGCCGCTTCGCGCCAGCCAATCGAATACCAGGGGCCGCGGCCAGGACTGGGCGTCGATTCGCGCGCCGGTGCCGGCCGGCAGGACCCGCGGCAGGTTTTCGATCAGGCCGCCGCCGGTGATATGGGCCAAGGCCCCGATATGCCCGGCGCGGCAGGCGGCCAGGCAAGACGCCACATAGAGCCGGGTCGGGGTCAAGAGAGCATCGCCCAGGCTTCGCGACGAATCGAAAGGGGCCGGGTCCGCGAGATTCAGGCCCAAATCGGCCAAGATCCTGCGGACCAGGGAAAAACCGTTCGAGTGCAGGCCGCTGGAGGCAAGGCCGAGCACGATATCGCCCGGGGCGACGCGCTCGCCGCTCAGGGCCTCGCCGCGCTCGACCGCGCCGACCGCGAATCCCGCCAGGTCGTAGTCGCCGGGCGCGTAGAGGCCGGGCATTTCCGCCGTTTCGCCGCCGATCAGGGCGCAATTCGATTCGCGGCAGGCGGCGGCGATACCGGCCACGACTGAGCGCGCGGCGGCGACCTCCAGCTTGGCGGTGGCATAGTAATCCAGGAAGAACAGCGGCTCCGCGCCCTGGACCACGAGATCGTTGACGCACATGGCGACCAGGTCGATGCCGACGCTATCGTGGTTGCCGGCCTCGATCGCGAGCTTGACCTTGGTGCCGACGCCGTCGTTGGCGGCGACCAGGAGAGGGTCCTTGTAGCCGGCCGCTTTCAGGTCGAAAAAACCGCCGAACCCGCCCAGGGCGGCCCCGGCGCCGGGCCGCGCGGTGGAGCGGGCCAAGGGCTTGATCTCCTCGACCAGGGCATTCCCGGCCTCGATATCGACCCCGGCGTCCTTGTAGGTCAGGCCGTTTCCGCTAGATATGGCATCCTCCCGCTACATGGGGTATGAAGGCCGCAGCCCGGTTATACCAAGGATCCTTGCCGGGGCGGGACAACACCGCGCCCGCCGGGCGGGGCGAAGATACTTCATAAGGGGCGCTTTGCAATGCGCTTTCACCGTGCCGCTTGGGCGGTTCTGATCGGATTTTTTCTGATAACCGGCGCCCCCGGCGCGCGCGGCGCCCCCGAGGCCTTCACCGTGCGCGGCATTTCGGTCGACGTGACGGCGGAAGCCGCCGCCGCGGCCCGCGACGCGGCCCATGCGCAAGGGCAGATGGAGGCGTTCGGGCGTTTGATGGCGCGCTTGTTGCCGCGCGGCGAGCTGATTGGCATGCGCGCGGTCGAGCCAAGCCAGGTCGTGGAATTCGTCACGGATTTCGAGGTCGCCAAGGAGCGCACCTCGGATGTGCGGTATCTGGCTGAAATCACGGTCCGCTTCAACCAAGACGCGGTGCGCCGCTTCCTCGCCAACAACGGCCTCGCCCATGCCGAAACGCTCAGCAAGCCGGTGGTTGTCGTGCCTATCTTCGGCGCCGCCGAATGGTCCCGGTTGTGGGAAGAAGGAAACCCATGGTGGACGGCCTGGGCCACGCGGCCCCCGGGCGGCGCCTTGGTCCCTCTTATCGTTCCGCTAGGAGACTTGGGCGACATAGGAACGGTCAATGCGGGACAAGCCCTGAATGGCGAGATGGGACCCTTGAGCGAACTCGCGCGGCGTTACGGCGCCGACGATGTCCTCATCACCCAGGCCATAGAGCAGAGCGATCCGGCGCTGGGCCCGGTTACCTTGCAGATAGGCACCAGCCGCTTCGGCCGGCGCCAGCAAAACACGACCATCGAAACCTTCATCCAGGGCGCGCAAGAAGGCCTGCCGGCGCTGTACGCCCGGGCCGCCGATGTGGTGGCGCGAGACGTGCAGGAGGACTGGAAGCGGCGCAACCTCCTGCGCCCCGGCCAGGCGCTGCGCATCACCGTGGCGGTGCCGGTGAGCGGCCTGGACGAATGGTTGAAAATCCGGCGCAGCCTGAGCGGCGTCGCCGGCGTCGCGCGTAGCGAGGTGGTAACCTTGACGCGAACCCGTGGCGAGCTAGACATCAGCTTTGTCGGGGATGAGCGGCAACTCGTGCTCGCGATGTCGCAAAGGGATCTCGATCTCTCCCGCGATGAAGCGGAGGGATGGTTGCTGCGCGTAGCCGGGGCGCCGGCGTCCAGCGCCCCGGCCAGCGCCCCGGCCAGCGAGTGATAACGAGGATCGCCGGTAATGACCCCTAGAGACGGCTTCCCTCCCGCCCGACAGACGACCTCCTAGGCGATCTACATGGGTCATTTCCGGCGATCCTTGGTATGACAGCGCGGGGTGTTCTTTCACTTCTGCCCAACATCATCTCGCTGGCGCGCCTGCTCGCGGTACCGGTCACCGTCTACTTCATTTTGCAAGGCGCTTTCCTGCCCGCGTTCTGGCTGTTCGTCGCCGCCGGCATATCCGATGCCCTCGACGGTTTTCTCGCCAAGCACCTCAACGCGGTGAGCGTGATCGGCGAGTTTCTCGATCCCTTGGCCGACAAGGCGCTGCTGGTCAGTGTCTTCATCGCCCTCGGGTATCTCGACCAGGTCGCCATGTGGCTGGTTATCCTGATTGTCTTCCGCGACCTGATGATTATCGGGGGCGCGATTCTGTTTCAGACCCTGACCCAGTCGCTCGAAGTGAACCCGCTGTACATAAGCAAGATCAACACGGCGGCTCAGATTGTCCTGGCCTGTACGATCCTGGCGCAACTGGCCTCCGGTTGGGAGGCGGTGGCGGTGACCATGGCGCTAACCCTGTTTGTCGGGGCGACAACCTTTCTGTCGGGTGCGGCCTATGTCATTAAGTGGGGTTGGATGGCGATCTTGATGGAGCGGGAGAAATAATCATGGCCAAGAACGGCCCGCGCGAGGCAGGGGTGGAGATCGAGCGGCAGATCCGGTTTTGGTTGATCGGATTCGCGGTTTTCGCGCTCGCCTTGTTTTTTCTGCGCGATGTCTTGCTGCCCTTTATCGCCGGCATGGCGGTGGCTTACCTGCTGGACCCCATCTGCGATCGATTGGAAAAATGGGGATTGTCGCGAAGCGTGGCGACCGCCGTGCTGACCGCGGCCTTCGTGTTGGTGACCGTGAGCGCGGTCTTGCTTCTCGCGCCGGTCGTGGCCGGGCAACTGGTCACCCTGATCAAGAACACACCGGATTACGTCGACTCTTTACGCAATGCCGCCGCCAATACGATCACCGTCATCGAAGCGCGGGTCGATCCGGCCGTGGTGGCCAAAATGCAGGGCGCCTTGGCCGGTTCGGCCGAACGCCTGGTCGAATGGGCGAGCGGTTTGCTTGGCAGCTTGATCAGCGGCGGCGTGGCGCTGGTCAACCTTGCCTCCCTGCTGATCGTCACACCGGTGGTTACCTTCTATTTGTTGCGCGACTGGGACAAAATCATCGCCGCGGTCGGCTCTTGGCTGCCGCGCGATCACGCGGTGACGATATCCCGACTGGCCCAGGAAGTAGACGAGCGTCTTGCCGGATTCTTGCGCGGTCAGGGCATGGTCTGCCTGATCTTGGGCACCGCCTATGCCATTGCCCTGTCCCTGGCCGATCTGCAGTTCGGCCTCGTCGTCGGCATGATCGCGGGTCTCGCCTCCTTCATCCCCTTCGTTGGCGCCATCATCGGCCTTCTGCTTTCCGTTGGCCTGGCTTTGGTTCAATTCGACGACTGGGTGCGCATCGCCATTGTCGCCGGCATTTTCGTTCTCGGCCAAGCGATCGAGGGGAACATCCTGACGCCGCGACTGATTGGGGAACGGGTTGGCCTGCATCCGGTGTGGATCATGTTCGGACTCTTGGCCGGCGGTGCCCTGTTCGGCTTCGCTGGCTTGCTCCTGGCGGTGCCGGCGACGGCGGCCATAGGTGTCGGCGTGCGTTTCGCGCTTGAGCGGTACAAGGACAGTGGGATCTACCGCGGCGGGGACCGGGATGGCGGCCGCGAAGACGAAACGGCTTCGGGGGCATGAGCGCGGCGCAGCTTGCATTCGATCTCGGCCATCGCCCGGCGCTGGGCCGGGAAGATTTTCTGGTCGCGCCAGGCAACGAGGTGGCGGTCGCCTGGATCGATCGCTGGCCGTCATGGCCGGGGGCCGCGCTCGCGCTCCATGGCCCGGCCGGGTGCGGCAAAAGCCATTTGTGCCAGGTGTGGCGCGGCGCCAGCGGGGCGGTGAGAATTGACGGCGCCATGTTGGCGGCCGCCGAACCCCCGGCGCTTTTGGGTACGGCCACGGCCTGCGCTCTCGACGATGTGGAGGACGCCCTCGGCGGCAACGACGGCCGCGCCAAGCGGTTATTTCACCTGTACAATATGCTCGTGGAGCGCGGCGGCCACATGCTCTTCATCGGCCGCGCCGCGCCCTCGCGCTGGCCCGTGGCGCTGCGCGATTTGGAAACCCGCTTGGCTTCGGTGCCGGCGGTCGAGTTGGCGGCGCCGGGAGATGCCTTGATCGAGGCGGTCATGGTCAAGCTGTTCGCCGACCGGCAGTTGCGGGTTGGAAGCGATGTCGTGCGCTTCCTGATGCCGCGCATGGAACGCTCCTTCGCCGCCGCGCGGGTCTTGGTCGAGGCGCTGGACCGCGCGGCCCTGGCGGATCGCAGGGAAATCACCGTGCCCTTGGCGCGCGCGGTCCTGGCGGACCTGGACGGAACCGGCGAAATTTGACCTAGCATTCGAGGAGACAGGCATGGATTTGGGATTGAAGGGTAAAACGGCGCTGGTCTGCGCGTCCAGCAGGGGCTTGGGCCGGGCCTGCGCCATGGCACTGGGGCGCGAGGGCGTCGCGCTGACCCTGGTCGCGCGCACGGCCGTAACCCTGGAGGCGACGGTCAAGGAAATCGAGCGCGAAACCGGTGTCCGGGCGGTCGCCGTGGCCGCCGATATCGCCAGCGCCGCCGGCCGCCAAGCGGCGCTGGCCGCCTGTCCGGAGCCCGACATCCTGATCAATAACGCGGGCGGTCCGCCGCCCGGCGATTTTCACGATTGGGAACGCGACGATTGGATCAAGGCTCTCGACGCGAACATGTTGACGCCGATCGAATTGATCAAGGCGACGGTCGATTCCATGATCGCTAAGCGGTTTGGCCGCATCGTCAATATCACCTCCTCGGCGGTCAAGGCCCCGATCGATATTCTAGGTCTGTCGAACGGCGCGCGGGCCGGCCTGACCGGTTTCGTCGCCGGGATCGCGCGCAAGACGGTGCGCCATAACGTGACCATCAACAATCTCTTGCCCGGCCCCTTCGAAACCGACCGCCTGCGCGAAAATATGCGGGTGCAGGCCGATAAGGCGGGCCGGCCGGTCGAGGAAGTCACCCAGGAACGCATGGCGGGCAATCCCGCCGGGCGCTTCGGCGATCCGGAAGAGTTCGGCGCCGCCTGCGCGTTTCTTTGCGGCCAAAAGAGCGGTTTTATCACCGGTCAGAATCTGCTGCTCGACGGCGGCGCCTTTCCAGGCACTTTGTAACGGTTGGGGACCATGGACGATAAACTCACGGACTTCGCGAAGCTTCTGGAGCCGCTTGGCGCCCAAACGTTTTTCGCCGAGTACTATCATCGCCGGCCACTGCATGTGGCGGGGGCGACGGCGAAGGCGGCCGCGATATTTTCGTGGCGGGCATTGAACGATATCCTGGCCATGGATGTTTGGGATCCGAGCACGCTGCAGCTTGTCCTCGACCGCCAGCGGATACCGCCCGGCGCCTATTCCCGCAACGTCCTCAATCGCGGGCAGCGCCAAGTGATGCAGCCGGACTCCGGCAAGGTCCTGGAACTTCTGCGGCGCGGCGCCTCGTTGGTACTCAACAATATCGAGACCCTCGATGCCGGTGTCCTGGCGGTCGCGGAGACGATCGCCAAGCGGCTGGGGGCTAAGGTTTCCGCCAATCTCTATTGCTCTTGGCAGGCGCATCAGGCTTTCGACTCGCACTATGACCGCCATGAGGTTTACGCGCTTCAAATCGCCGGCGCGAAGCGCTGGAATATATACGAAGGGCGTATGGACAACCCGATCGAGCACCCGGCGTATTATGGAATTCCGCAAGCCGAGTGCGACCGCCTGAAAGGACGCGTGGCGGCGGAGGTCACGATGCGTCCCGGCGATTTGCTGTACCTGCCGCGCGGGCAGTTCCACGATGCCCTCGCCAGCAGCGAGGCATCCATGCACCTGACCTTCGGGTGCAGCGAACCGACCGGTCTCGATTGGCTAACCCGCATGTGGGAACGCGCCGTCGGAGAATCGGCCTATCGCGCCGACCTGCCGCTCGCCGACACACCGCAGGGCGCCGCCGACCTGCAGGGGCACCTGGAAGACCTTGTGGAACAATTCCGGCGTGTGGCCTTGGACGAACACGGAATCGCGGCGGCCCGGGATTTGCGCCGGGCGATGCCGCTCAAGCGTAATAGCTTCGATTTGCCGGAACGCTAGGTTCTGTTGGAGGACACCCATGCTTTACATGGTGATCGAGCGCTTCAAGGACCGCGACGCGCCGTCCGTTTACCGCCGTTTCCGCGACCGCGGCCGCATGACCCCCGAGGGCCTGACCTTTGTCGGCTCTTGGGTCGAGGTAAATTGCGACCGCTGTTTTCAACTCATGGAGTGCGGCGACGCCCGCTTGCTTCAGGTCTGGGCCGCGCACTGGCGCGATCTGGTGAGTTTCGAGTTCATTCCCGTGATCCCCGGCAAGGAGACAGCCGAGGCGCTGGCGCCCTATCTGGATCCGGCCCCCGATACCCCCTAGTCGAGGTCCCCCGGCCGCAGAAAATGGACCAAGCGGCCCTTGCCTTGTTCGACGTCGCGCCAGGACATGGCTTCAAAGGTCAGCACGGCGAGCCCGGCGGTCGGAAACTTTTCCGACAGGTTTCGTATCGCGCCGGGGTCGGATTCCGGCCCGCGCAGCGCCCCCACCAGCCATTCCAGGCCTGGGTTGTGGCCGATCAACAGCAGCGACCCGGCCGCGTCCCCGGCACTTCGTACGGCATCCAGCAAGGTCATGGGCGCGGCGAGGTACAGGTCGCGGCGGATTTGCACCTGTGGCGCGCCGTCCAGCTCGGGGGCCGCCAGATCCCAGGTTTCGCGCGCGCGCCGGGCTTGGGAACACAAGACTAGGCCGGGGCTTAAACCCAGGGTGCGCATGGCCTGGCCCATGCGTGGCGCGGCCTTGGCTCCGCGCGGGGTCAGGGACCGCTCGAAGTCCCCCAGGCCGGGGGCGATTCGGCCCGCCTTGGCGTGCCGCAGCAAGGCAAGGGTCTTCATGGTGCCTCCCTCGAGAGTTTGCCACCGGGCTTGGCGGCGACTAATTTAGTAACGATATCTCCATAAGATATCATGACGGTCGCGGCCGGGGAGCATGACAGTGCGACCGATGGCGGTTTTTGTCGAGGGAGAGATTGAGCATGGCTGAAGTGGCCCAGCGGGTAGAGGAAAAATCTAAAAGAAAATTGGCGAGCGCTACCATCGCGCCCGGACATGAAATAGCCATCGACGCCCCGGAGCGCCTGATCAACCGCGAACTTTCATGGTTGAAGTTCAACGAGCGGGTGCTCAGCGAGGCGAACAATCCCAATCACCCGATCCTCGAACGGGTGCGATTTCTGTCGATTTCCTTCAGCAATCTCGACGAATTTTACACGGTCCGCATCGCCGGCCTGAAAGGGCAGGTCAGCGCGGGGATCAAGACACCAAGCCCCGAAGGGCTGACGCCGGATCAACAACTCAGTAAGATTTCCAAGAACGTGACCGCTCTCATGGCGCGCCAGCAAGATATCTGGCGCCGCTTGCGTAAGAAATTACCCGCCAGCGGCATTGAGGTCTTGCGTTCGAAAGAACTGAAAGACAGCGAGCTAAGTTGGCTGAACACCTACTTTAACGACCGGATCTTTCCAGTTCTAACCCCCATCGCGATTTCGGCGGCGCACCCGTTCCCCTTCATACCGAACGGCGGTTTCTCCATGGCGTTGGAAATGGCCGATCCGGAAACCCAAGAAAAGTTCGTGGGCCTGATACCCCTGCCGCCGCAAGTCGAGCGCTTTGTCCGTCTTCCCGGAAAGGGTGTGCGCTTCATCCGCATGGAGCAAATTGTCGAGCTTTATATCGATACTTTATTCCCCGGTATTAAAGTAACGGGCATAGGGATCTTCCGGGTCCTGCGCGATAGCGATCTCGAAGTCGAAGAGGAGGCCGAGGACCTTGTGCGGGTGTTCGAAACGGCCTTGAAACGGCGCCGCCGTGGGGCCGCGATTCGCCTAACCATTGATTCCGGCATGCCTGAATACCTGCGCGAATTCGTGCGCGAGGAAATGAGTGTCGCGCCCGAGGATGTGGTCGTGCTCGATGGCCTGCTCGGCCTGTCGGATACCAAGGAATTGATTGTCGGCGACCGGCCGGAACTGGTCTTTTCGCCTTATAACGCACGCTTTCCCGAGAGGGTGCGCGATTTCGGCGGCGATTGCTTCGCGGCAATCCGGGCCAAGGACATCGTCGTTCACCATCCTTACGAAAGCTTCGACGTGGTCGCGCAGTTTATCCTCCAAGCGGCGGCCGACCCGGCGGTGGTCGCGATCAAGCAAACGCTCTATCGCACCAGCGAGAATTCGCCGGTGGTCAAGGCGCTGATCGAAGCGGCGGAGGCGGGTAAATCGGTTACCGCGCTGGTCGAACTCAAGGCCCGCTTCGACGAAGAACGCAACATCCGCTGGGCACGCAACATGGAACGCGCGGGCGTTCATGTCGTTTACGGGTTCATTTCCTTGAAGACGCACGCGAAGGTGTCCCTTGTGGTGCGCAGGGAAGGCGAAACCTTGCATTCCTATGTGCATTTCGGCACCGGAAACTATCATCCGGTGACGGCGAAGATTTATACCGACCTATCGTTTTTCACCTGCGCTCCGGCTTACTGCCGGGATGCCGCGCGCTTGTTCAACTACATGACCGGCTATGCCAAGCCTAAGCCGATGGAGAAACTCGCGATCGCGCCGCTGACCCTGCGCGCCCGGCTTTTGACTCTGATCGCGGAGGAAGCCGAGCACGCCAAGGCCGGCCGGCCGGGGGCCATTTGGGCGAAGATGAACTCCTTGGTCGATCCGGCCATCATCGACGCGCTTTATCGTGCTTCGCAGGCCGGTGTGTCGGTTGAACTGGTCGTGCGCGGCATTTGCTGCTTGCGGCCCGGTGTGAAGGGCCTGTCCGACAATATTCGCGTCAAGAGCATTATTGGCCGATTCTTGGAGCATAGCCGCATTGTCTGTTTCGGATCGGGCAAGGACCTTCCCTCGCCCAAGGCCAAGGTGTTTATCTCCTCGGCGGATTGGATGCCGCGAAACCTGGACCGCAGGGTCGAGGTTCTGCTTCCCATCGAGAACCCGACCGTGCATCAGCAGATTCTCGAGCAAATCATGATCGCCAATTTGAACGACGAGTCCCAAAGTTGGATCCTGGATTCCAAAGGCGAATACAGGCGTGTCCATGCCGACGAGGATGCCTTCAGCGCCCACACCTTCTTCATGACCAATCCCAGTATGTCCGGACAGGGCAGCGCCCTGAAGAAATCGAAGAAAGCTCCGCGGCTGGTGCTTAAGAAACACTGATGCCATGGACCGGTATCGGCGATCCAAGGCATGAGCTTCAGGTGACCCCGGGCTCGACGGCGTTCCCGGCCCGGCCCGGCGCCTTGGCCGTGATCGACATCGGGTCGAACTCGATCCGTCTAGTGGTCTACGATTCCCAGCACCGGGCGGCGGTGACGCTGTTCAACGAAAAGGTCCTCTGCGGCCTGGGCCGCGGACTGGCGAAGACCGGCAGGCTCAATCCCAAGGGCGCCGCGCTGGCGCGTGACAACTTAGTCCGCTTCACCCGCCTGGCGCGGGCCATGGGGGTTGGGCGGATCGATCTGCTGGCGACCGCAGCGGTACGCGATGCCGCCGACGGCCCTGAGTTCAAGTCCGAACTGGAAGCCTTGAGCGGCCATGAGGTCCAGGTGCTCAGCGGTCAAGAGGAGGGCCGCCTCTCGGCCCTGGGTGTGGCCGCGGGATTCCCCGGCGCCCAAGGCATCATGGGCGATTTAGGCGGCGGCAGCCTGGAACTTGTGGAACTGATCGAGGGCCGGCCGGGACGCTCCGTTACCCTGCCGCTGGGGCCCTTGAAGTTGATGGACACCTGCGCCGGTAACGACTCGGCGATCGCGGCCGAGGTTGGCCGTTGCTTGGCTTCCGTGGAATGGTTGGACGATGTGCGTAAGTCCGGCGATTTTTTCGCCGTCGGCGGCGCCTGGCGCAACTTGGCGCGAATCAACATGGAGAAAAGCGGATATCCCCTGCGTGTGGTCCAGGACTATGTCATGGGCCCCAAGGAAGTCGGCGAACTCGCCGCCGCCATGGGCCAGGAGAACAGGCCATTTCTGGCGCGGGTTTCCGGCTTGACCAAGGCGCGCTTGGAGGTTTTGCCAACCTCCTCCATCGTTCTTAGCCGGGTCATGGATACCCTTGGAAGCAGCGCGGCGCGCTTCTCGGCCTTTGGCCTGCGCGAAGGGCATGTCTTCGATCTCTTGACCCCCGAGGAGCAGGCGCGCGACCCGCTTCTGACGACCTGCGCCGATATCGCCGGGCGCGATACGCGCCTCGATCGCATGGCCGATCCCTTGATGGCCTGGACTGACCCCTTGTTCACTCAGGAGACGCCCGGCGTCCGGCGCTTGCGTCAGGCGTCCTGTTCGCTCTCCGATATCGCTTGGCGGGAATACCCTGACTACCGCGCCAAGGAAGCTCTGTTCCGGATCTTGTATTTCCCCTTCATTGGATTGAACCACGTGGGGCGCGTGTTCCTGGGTTTGGCCGCCTATACGCGCTACGGCGGACGGGAGGACAGCGCGGTGTTTTCATCGTACCGAAGTTTGCTTTCGCCCGAAGAGGCGCGCGTCGCCCGTGTCCTGGGGCTGGCCCAACGCCTTGCCTATCAGCTTTCGGGCGCGACGCGCGAGGTCCTGGCCCAATGCGCCCTGCGTCTTGACGATGCCAACAGGCTGCATCTCGTGCTGCCCAAGGACGGCACAATCCCCGCCGGCGACGCGGTTCAACGCCGCCTGGCCGCCCTCGCCGAGGCGCTGGAGGCCGAGGCCTATGTGATTGGCGGTTAGGATCAGGATCGGGCTTTAAGGCACTTCGATCTCGCGCGCCGTTTCGATAACCGCGACCGCCCCGCCGTTCTCTTGTCGCGTTACCCGGTACTCACCCCGGTAGGTGCCGGGCGGCCAGGATGCGCCGCGCCGTTTGCGCCCGGCGTAGCGCAGGGATTGCGCCTTATCGCTTGGCGCCTGGCCCGACCACTCGGCCAGAATCTCGCCGTCCGGGCCGAGAAGGCGGATCTCCTCGCGGTCCCCGGCGCGCAGACCCCAGGCCGCGGTCCAGAACACCAGGGCCGGGGACTTGGGGCCGGGCGCCGGCGGAAGCGTGGCCCCCAGGGCCGAACCGGGATCGAGCGGGCCAGGGGCGAAACCCGCGTCCAGGAGGCCGCCGGCCCGGTACGCCAGGGCGGCTTGCGCCTCGGCATTCCACAAGGACGTCCCGCCTTGCCCGCAGCCGCTTTCAGGCGCCCGGCCGGTGAAGGGATCGCGGATGTGACCGTTCCGGGTCAAGGCGAAATGCAGGTGCGGGAATTCGGATTTGCCCGACAGCCCGATGAGGCCGAGGCGGGTTCCGGTCTCGACCCAGCGGCCCGGTTTAACCGCGATGCTGCCGTTCCCCATGTGGCTGTACTGGCTGCGCCAGCCGCCGCCGTGATCGACGATGACGCTGTTGCCCGCCTCGCGCCCGCGCACCGCGTCCTCGCCGCGCTCGCGAAAGGAGATATCGGGTTCGCCGTCGCGCACCCGCAGCACAATGCCCGGCGCGGCGGCCAGGACCGCGACCCCCGCCGTCATGGCCCGCAGGCTGGGAAGGCGGATGTCGATCCCCCGGTGGCCGTTATAGGTGAGCGAGCCGCAGTTTTGGTCCTTGGCGCCGGGCCCGGGCGCATGGTCGAGGTAATTTTGGACCGTGCACAGAGTGCCGATCTCGCAATCGACGGGCAGGGCGAAACGCGGGTCCTTTCCGGCCGCCAAGGCCGGCGCCGCCAAGGTGGCCACAAGCACCAAGCCGAACCGGAAGGCCGCCGACATCGAAGCGGCCTCTAAGCTCTTTCCGGTTTCGATTGACTCAAATCCCGGCCCCAGGTTGTTGTCTTGTCGTGTTTCCGGGCGGAAAACCGGCATCCACTTTTCCTGGAAACACTCTAGGACGCCTTCGCCCGCGTGGCGGGGGCGGGAACCAGGCGAACCTTGCGGCCCTCGACCGCCAGGGCCAGCTCACCGTGTTTGAGGGCCAGCGCGTCCTGGCCGAAGATATCCTTGCGCCAACCGCTAAGGGCTGGAACCGGCGCGTGATCGTCGGCCGCGATCGCCTCCAAATCGGCCGTGTTGGCGACCAGCTTTTGCGCGACCTCATGGTCCTCGCACTTCATCTTCAACAAGACCTTCAAAAGTTCGACCACCGGCCCCAGGCCGGCCGGGCGTTCGGGGCGCGGCGGCACGGATGGGCAGTCGGCCGCCGGCACCGCCTGTCCCTCGGCCACCGCCTTTAGAATTGCCTGGCCGACGCGGCCCTGGGCGAACTCGCGCGATAAACCGCGCGTGCGGGCCAAGTCCTCGACCCCGGCCGGGTGATGGGCCGCGATATCGAATAACTGTTCATCGCGCATGACCCGGTTGCGCGGCACGTCGCGGCGCTGCGCCTCGCTCTCGCGCCAGGCCGCGAGCGCCCGCAGGATCGCGAGGTAACGGGGACCGGTCGAGCGCGTCTTGAGCCGCCGCCAAGCGGTTTCCGGCAAAAGTCGATAGGTTTTGGGCGCGGTGAGGACCGCCATCTCCTCCTCCAGCCAAGCGGTTCGGCCGTTGGTTTTCAGGAGGCCGTGCAGTTTCTCGTAAACCGGCCGCAGATGGATGACATCGGCGAGCGCGTAATCGACCTGACGCTGCTTCAAGGGCCGGCGCGACCAATCGGCGAACCGCGACGACTTATCGATCTTGGCCCCGCTGAGCTTGCGCGCCAGGGTGTCGTAACCCACCGACTCGCCGAAACCGCACACCATGGCCGCCACTTGGGTATCGAAAATCGGCGCTGGCAGGGCGTCCATGAGCAGATAGAAAATCTCCATGTCCTGGCGGGCCGAATGAAAAACCTTCAGGATTTGCCCGTTTCTCATCAGATCGAATAGCGGCGTGAGATCCATCCCCGGCGCCAGGGGATCGATCCCGACCGCCTCGTCCGGGGTGCCGATCTGGACCAGGCACAGCTTCGGCCAATAGGTCGAATCGCGCATGAATTCGGTGTCCACGGCCAGGAATTCGGCCTTGGCTTGGCGGCCGCAGAAGGCCGCCAGGGCATCGGAGTCGACAATCAGGGTCATGGCTGCGGTATACACGCAAAACGGAGGGCGCGGAAAGGCCCTCTTGACAAAGCGTATTATAAGTGCATATACACCTTATGACCGAGAACAAACCCCCCATGGATCCGCGCGGCGCCCTGGACCCGGCGTCTTGCACCTGCGCGAACCTGCGCAAGGCGGCGCGCGCGGTGACCCAGGCCTACGACGATGCCCTGCGGCCCAGCGGCATGAAGTCAACGCAGTTCACCCTGCTGGCGGCGCTCGCGAAACTCGGCGATATGCCCCTGACCAAGCTGGCGGAGGTCTTGGTCATGGACCGCACGACCTTGACGCGGAATTTGAAGCCCCTGCTTGGAAAGGGCTGGGTCGGCGCCACCCGCGACGCGGATCAAAGAGTGCGCCGAATCGCCCTGACCGGGGCCGGGCGGCAAGCTCACGACACCGCGCTCCCGCTTTGGCGCTCGGCCCAATCCAGGCTGGTCGGGCGGCTCGGGCCCGAGCGCTGGTCCGGCTTCCTCGGCGATCTATCCGAGGCAATCGCCGCCACCCAGGAGCGGTGACTTTTTTTCTCATATAACGTGCAATTACACCTAAAAAGGAGATAATGAGATGGACACCGCCGATAACAAGATTGAATTGAGCCGGGCGGCTTGGGCCGGGCTCGCCGGACTATTGCTGGTGTGGTTCGCCGCCGCCGCCGTAATAGGGACCCAGCAATTTATGGTTAATGAAGGACAGTCCTTCTTCGCGCCGATAGCCGTCACGGCGGTTATCCCGGTCGTGGCCTTTCTGCTGCTCTATGCCCTTTCGTCGCGTTTGCGACGCTTTGTGCTGGCCCTGGATATACGGACCCTGACCATGCTTCAGCATTGGCGGGTGGTCGGCTTTGTCTTTTTGCCGCTGGCTTTCTTCGACATCCTGCCTGGCTGGTTCGCATGGTCGGCCGGGTTTGGCGATGTCGCGATTGGCCTTGCCGCGCCCTTTGTCGTGGCTCGGATCGGACGTGGCTTGGATGCCGGGATCTCGGTGGGATTGGTACGCTATCACCTCTTGGGACTGCTTGATTTCGCGGTCGCCATCGCGGCGGCGGGTCTCGCCTCGGGCACAATCCCGGGCCTGATCGCCAATGGCGTTACCAGCGCCCCTCTGGATATCTGGCCTCTAAACTTGTTCCCGAGCTTCATCGTGCCGATTTTCATCGTCTTGCACCTGTGCGTGCTGTTTAAGGTGCGGCACCTTCGCCGCGCGGCACTAAGGACCCCGCAGGCCGTGGCGGCCTGAATGCATCTCCTATGGGATTATATGACCGGCGCCGTGGTTCTCCGCGCGGCGCTGGTCGCCTTGATCCTGGGCAGCATCCTGACGCTCATCAACCAGGCGGGCGCTGTCTTTCAGGGGGGTGAGTTTCAACTTCTTCCCATGGCTCAGGTTTTTCTGACACCGTTTGTCGTGGTGGCGGTCTCCCAGCTTCTGGGTGCGCATCGGGCGGGGGTCGAGGCTGCTACCGGTAAGGCGGCGGGCGAAACCTTCCTTTCGACGGTTATTTCCCATGGCATACCCTTCAGGGCGGCGCTTCTGGCTTTACCGGTCGGTGGCGTCAACACCGTCACGGCTGCCATGGCCGCGCTTTTGGACCAGGGGAACCTGAGTGGCCTGCCGCTGCCCCTGCTCGCACAGGCCTTCAGCCTGCCCTTGGCCTTCGGCATGCTGTCGCAAGCCCTTGCCTATCGGCGCGCCGCCAAGGCGTTCGTATCCCGGTGAGAACTCCGCCCTCGGCTTGACAAATCCGGTGCCGCCGTGCCTTTTGCGCGCGACTTCAAAACCCGAGGATTTCTCCCGTGCCGAACGATCAGACTGGCGCCCCAGGCGCCCTTCACCCCTATCGCAGCCACACTTGCGGCGTCTTGCGCGCGGCCGATGCGGGGCAGACCGTGCGTTTATCCGGCTGGATTCACCGCAAGCGCGATCACGGCCAGCTTCTGTTCGTGGATCTGCGCGATCGATTTGGGCAAACCCAGTGCGTGATCGATATCTCCAGCCCCTTGTTCAAGGAGCTGGAGGCCGCCCGCGTCGAAAGCGTGATCACGGTGACCGGACCGGTGGTCAAGCGCTCGGCCGAGACCATAAACGCGCAGGTCCCGACCGGAGAGATTGAGGTCCGCGTCGATTCCCTGAGCGTTCAATCGACCGCGGAGGTCCTGCCCCTGCAAGTCAACTCGGACGAGGACGCGGGCGAGGATATTCGCCTGCGCTACCGCTACCTGGACCTTAGGCGCGAGAAGATGCAGGCCAAGATCATGCTGCGCAGCGCGGTTATCGCCTCGATCCGCCGGCGCATGATCGAGCAGGGCTTCGCCGAATTCCAAACCCCGATCCTGACCGCCAGCAGCCCCGAGGGCGCGCGCGACTATCTGGTGCCGAGCCGGATTCATCCCGGCAAGTTCTATGCCCTGCCGCAGGCGCCGCAGATGTTCAAGCAACTCCTCATGATCGCGGGTTTCGACAAGTATTTTCAGATCGCGCCGTGCTTTCGCGACGAGGACAGCCGCGCCGACCGCTCGCCGGGGGAGTTCTATCAACTCGACTTCGAAATGAGCTTCGTCACCCAGGACGACGTCTTCGCCGCCATCGAACCGGTCATGGCCGGGGTGTTCGGCGAATTCGCGCGCGGCCGCGCGGTAACCGAGGCGCCGTTCCCGCGCATCCCCTATGGCGAGGCCATGCTGAAGTACGGCAGCGACAAGCCGGATCTGCGCAATCCCATCGAGATCCGCGATGTGAGCGAGGCTTTCCGCGGCTCCGGGTTCGGCATTTTCGCCAAGGCGGTGGAGCGCGGCGCGGTCGTGCGGGCGATACCGGCGCCCGGCGCCGGGGCTCGCCCGCGCAGCTTTTTCTACAATATTAACTTTGGGGCGCGCGCCGCGGGCGCGCCCGGCCTGGGCTATATCGTTTTCGCGGAAGGTGGGGCCAAGGGGCCGATCGCGAAAAACCTCGATGACGAGCGAGTGGAGAAGATCAAGTCGGAGACCGGATCGGTCGACGGCGACGCGGTCTTTTTCGCCTGCGACAAGGTGCGCGGCGCGGAACGCCTGGCCGGCGCGGCGCGGTCCAAGCTGGGACTCGATCTGGATTTGCTGGAGCCGGATTGTTTCAAGTTCTGCTGGATCGTCGATTATCCCATGTACGAGCTGGACGAGAAGACCAACAAAATCGAGTTCAGCCACAATCCCTTCTCCATGCCGCAAGGCGGGCTGGAGGCCCTGGAGAAACAGGACCCGCTGGAGGTCTTGGCCTATCAGTACGACATCGTGTGCAATGGCATCGAATTGTCGTCGGGCGCGATCCGGAATCATTTGCCGGATGTCATGTATAAGGCTTTCGCGATCGCCGGCTATGCGCGCGAGGAAGTCGAGTCGCGCTTCAGCGGTTTGATCTCGGCTCTTAAATACGGCGCCCCGCCCCATGGCGGCTCGGCCCCGGGGATCGACCGGATCGTCATGATGCTGGCCGACGAGCCGAACATTCGCGAGGTCGTGACCTTCCCCATGAACCAGAAGGCCGAGGACTTGATGATGCACGCCCCGGCCGAAATTCCGCGCGATCGCCTGAAGGAACTCTGCCTCAAACTGGATTTGCCGCCGGAGTGACCGGATTGGAATCGCGGTAAAATCCAAGGAATCGAGATACTTCATCGCGCCGGCCACTTTTTTAGCCCTGGCCAGCACCGCGTGCGGCGGTTAACTTTAGCTTAACGCAGGGGGTTTTAATCTTCCATTTCATTGAATACCTGGACTGGCGTCGGCGAGTCCGCGCGGGGGGAGTTGTATACCGGTGAGGTCGCGAAAGTACCTTGGACGCCTGGCAGCGGTCGCCGCGCTATCGATTTTCGCTTCGGCCTGCGCCCTGCCACCCATCATCACCGCTGTTTCCCTCGGCGCGGATATGTTTAGCCTGGGCGAGACCGGTAAAACTGTCAGCGATCACGGCATCTCCTTCGTCATGCAGCAGGACTGCGCGGTGATGCGCGTGTTCGACGGGAAAGTCTGCAAGGACCACGCACCGGATGAAGGAACGCCCGAAGGGGCGCTGGTCGCCCTGACGCCCATGGCCGATCCGGCCCTGAACCCCGTGGTGTCCGATCCCATGGCCGTGCCGCGCCATCTGGCCTATCTCGGCGGCGCCCTTGGCCTCGCCGTTGCCAGTGGGCCGGCGCCCGAAGGCGAGCTCCCGGCCGCGTCCTTCGCCGGCATGGACGGCGAACAGCAGGCCGCCGGTATCGCTTATCGCGACGGTTTCATTTACCTGGCGGCCGGCATAAACGGCTGAATCCCGCCACATTTTTCCTTTGACCACGCCAAATGCGGACGCTAACGCCACGATTCACGGTTGCGGCGGCGTTTGCCAAGACCCGGCCTGGTAACCTAAAGTCGCACCGCTAAGGGTGCGTCGTTTCGCTTGGTGGCCGAGGGGGTGGCCGAATCATGCGTCGTCCGGTCGAAGACGGATTCTTCATGCCCGCCGAATGGGCGATCCACAAGCGCTGTTGGATGGCGTGGCCGTGCCGGGTGGAATTGTGGGGCGGGCATCTGGACGCGGCGCGCGAGGCCTATGCCGAAGTCGCCAAGACCATCGCCGAATTCGAGCCGGTCACCATGATCGCGAAACCCGAGGATGTGGCCGAAGTCTCGCTGCGCTGCGGTTCCCAAGTTGGCGCCCTGCCTCTGGATCTGGACGATTCCTGGGCCCGCGATATCGGCCCCAGCTTCCTGGTCGATGGAAAAGGCGGCCTGGCGGGCGTCGATTGGCAGTTCAATGCCTGGGGCGGCGAATATAGCGACTACAAGAAAGACGCCGATTTGGCGCGGGCCCTGCTGAGCCATCTGGAGGTGTCCCGCTATGAGGCGCCGCTGGTTCTGGAAGGCGGATCGATCCATGTCGACGGCGAGGGCACGCTGCTAACCAGCGAGCAATGCCTGCTCAATCCAAATCGCAACCCAGCGCTGACACCCAAGGAAATAGAAACTCACCTAGGCGATTACCTGGGCGCGCGCACCGTCGTTTGGCTGGGCCAGGGCCTGGTGGACGACGAGACCGACGGCCATGTCGACAATCTCGCCTGTTTCGTGAAACCGGGTGTGGTCCTGGCGCTGACGACCCAGGATTCCCAGGACACCAACCACGCGGCGCTGCAGGACAACCTGGCGCGTCTGCGCGCCGCGCGCGACGCCAAGGGCCGGGAGCTCGAAGTGGTTGAGATTGAGCAGCCGGCGGCCGCTCTCGACGACAACGGCAAGCGCTTGGCGCGCTCCTACATCAACTTCTATATCGCCAACGGCGGCATCGTGATGCCCTCGTTCGAAGACCCCAAGGACAGCGCCGCGTTCGCCACGGTCTCTAAGTGCTTCCCCGGTCGCAAGGTCCGGCAAGTGCCGGCCGGCGACATCGTGCGCGGCGGCGGCGGCATCCATTGCATCACCCAGCAAGAACCGGACGTCGATCCGCGCGAGGACTAGGCCGAGGCCAAGTCCAAGATCACCGGCACGTGATCGGAGGGCTGATCCCACGACCGGGGATCCTTGAAGACCCGGCAATCCAGGATGTCCCCGTCCAGGGCCGGGGTGACCAAGACGTGATCCAGGCGCCAGCCGTAATTCTTCTGAAAAGATTCGCGGAACCGGTAACCCCACCAGGAATACAGCGGTTGATCCGGGGATACGAAGCGGCGCGGCGCGTCGATCAGGCCGGCGGCGGCTTGCAGGCGCGACATGCGCTCTGATTCGCCCGGCGTGTGTCCCACGTTCTTTACTTGGCGCTTGTGGTTCCAGACATCGGTTTCCAGGGGCGCCACATTGAGGTCGCCGACCAGGACCGCCCGGCGTCCGGTCAGGCGTTCCTTCGCCCAAGCCGCCATTTCGTCGAGAAACTGTAATTTATGCGCGAACTTGTCGTTCGCCTCCGGATCCGGCTTGTCGCCCCCGGCCGGGACGTAGAAATTGTGAATTTCCAGCCCCCCGGCCAGGCGCACGCTGGCATGGCGGCAATCGTCGCGGCCGCAAAAGCTCAAGGTCTCCTCGGCCTCGAAAGGCAGGCGCGAGAGGATGGCGACGCCGTTGGTGCCTTTCTGGCCATGGCGTAAAACGTGGGTAAAGCCAAGGTCATTGATGGCTTCATGGGGGAACTCCTCGTCGCGGACCTTGGTTTCCTGCAGACACACGACGTCCGGCTGCTCGGTCGCGCAAAATTGGGCGAGGTGGTCCAAACGGCGGCGCAGGGAATTCACGTTCCAAGTGGCGATGCGCAGACTCATACGGCGCGGGCCCGGGCGGCGGCGCCGAAGGCGGCGAACAGTTGTCTCGATTGCGGGTTTTCCAAAACCTTGTACTCGGGATGCCACTGCACCCCGAGGGCGAAACCGGCCGCGTTCTTGACGCTCACTGCCTCGATGGTGCCGTCTTGGGCCATCGCTTCCACGCAAAGGCGCCCGGCGACCCGGTCCAGGCCCTGGCCATGGAGGGAGTTAACCGAGATTTGCGATTCGCCGAACAGATCCTCGAAGACGCCGCCGGGGGTCAAGCGGATGGTGTGCTGGGGGCCGTATTGGACATCGAGATCGGGGTCTTGCGGCCGGCGGTGGTCGCGCCGTCCCGGCACCTCATGGACTTCGGCATGGAGGGTACCGCCGAGGGCGACGTTCAGTTCCTGGAACCCGCGGCAAATGGCGAGCAGGGGCAAGCCGGCATCCAATGCCATGTTTATGAGCGGTAAGGTCGTCGCGTCCCGGTCTTCGTCGTGCGGTTCGGCCTCGCGGTGGGCGGCCCGGCCGTAGCGGGCCGGGTGCACGTTGGAGGGGCTGCCGGTCAACATCAGCCCGTCCAGCATCCCGATCAGGCGGGCCGGTTCGCTCTCGTCGCCATAGGCCGGAATCACCAGGGGCAGGCCGCCGGCCGCCTCGACCACGGCGCGCAGGTACTTGTCCTGAACGCTGTGGAAAGGCATGCCGTCGATGTGCTTGATGCAGGCTGGAAGGCCGATCAGGGGCTTGCTCTTTGTTTTGCTCATGGCGCGAAAGCTAAGGTTGGAGCCGGGTCCGTGCAAGGGCCGAAGCCGCATAATACGGGGCTTGGATCTATGAGATTCGTATAATCTTCGTATAAGATTTCACCAAGAATGTACTGGCGGCGGGGCGGGAATATATTATCTCTATACCGTCCGCGTCCCCACGGGGCTTTTTCGGCGAGTAGCTTGGATTATGGAACTCGGGTTAGAGACTCTTCTGCCTTGGAAGGCGGCCGCGGTGGGAGTCTGGCTGGCGTTTTTTTTCGTGGCCGAGCGCCTGCGCCCCATGGCGTCGGAACCGGACGGCGCCCGAAACCGCTTGGGGCGCAACGGTGGGCTCTGGCTGTCCAACTTGGTGCTTTCTCCTCTGGTGGTCGTGCCGGTCTCGGTGCTGGCGGTGGAATATCACCTCGCCTGGCGGCCGGGCTGGTGGTCGGGCCTAGGGGGCCTCGCCCTGGACATCGTTTTGCTGGACCTGCTGATCTATTGGTGGCACCGCGCCAACCACGAGGCCCAGATCCTGTGGCGGTTTCACGAGGTCCACCATCTCGACCAATTTCTGGATGTCACCAGCGCGGTTCGGTTTCACTTCGGCGAGGTGATCCTGTCGGCCCTGGCCCGCGCGGGGATGATCGTGGTGTTCGCGATTCCCCTGTCTTCGGTGCTGGTGTTCGAAACCCTTCTGCTCGTGGCGGCGATTTTCCATCACTCGAATCTGGCCATCCCGGCGGCCTTGGAGCGCGCCCTGGCGCGCCTTTTCATCACGCCGTCGATTCATTGGGTTCATCACCATGCGGTGCGCCGGGACACGGATTCGAACTACGGCACCTTGTTCAGTTTTTGGGACCCCTTGTTCGGCACCCGCAGCGCGACCCCGCGCCGCGCGGATATGACGATCGGCGTGGAAGGCCGGGCGGAGCGGCCTTTGCTCGCGCTTTTCGCGCTGCCTTTTTCGGGCAGGGACGCAACCTCCCAACAAGAAACACCTCAAAAGGAACTTGAATGAAGATCTTGGTACTTGTGCTGGCCTTGCTCGGCGCCGCTGGAATCGCGACCGTTGGGCGCTATGGCAGCCTGGACCCCTGCGTCTGGCTGGATCGCGACGCCGCCGGCGCGAGCGGCCTGCCGCGCCTGGTGGCGCGCGCCCAGGTGCGGGCCAAGTTTCTTCTCGACGGTATCGCCAACCCCACGCCGGGTGAGTGCCTGACCGCGTGGTGGGACCTCAAGGCGAGCGGCGTGGCCCCCGCGAAGGAGTGAGCGCCAGGCCCCCGCGAAGGAGTGAGGGCGCGGCGTGCCTGCGTTTAGGTCACTAAATCCAGAAACGGAAACATCGTCATCCCGAACTACGATCCGGGATCTTTGGGTAGGCGCGAGCCCGGTCACACTCGAAGATCCCGGATCGTAGTCCGGGATGACATTGGCCTTGGGCGCCTAGCGCTCCTGCAGGCGCTGGCCGGGGTTGTAGATTTCCAGATCGCCGTGCTCGAAGGCGCTTGCTTCGAGGGCGACGCCGTAGCGCGGATCGACCAAAGAGACCTCGGTCAGCACACCTTGGGCATCGATCATCCGCCATTTGCGCAAGGACAAGGGGCGGTCTTCGAACACCAAGGTTATCTCGCCGATATCCGGGTTGCCGGCATCGCGCAGGGTCACGCGCAGGGTGCCGAGCTCCTGGACAACCTTCTCGACCACCATGTCGTCGCTGAGCTTGACCTCCTCGCGGATCAGGAACCACAGCGGCGTCTCCCGCAAGGGCAGGAAACTCGCCTCCTTCAATTCCCGGTCGTAGAACAAAAGGCTCAAGCCGTCGGCGATGAGTAGCACCGGCACCGGCGGATCGTAATCGAAACGCAGCTTGCCGGGCCGGTCGATCAGAACCTCGCCTTCGGCATAGGCGCCGTTGGAGGAGATCTGCACGAAACGCGCGCGCATGGTCGAGATATCGTTCAAATAGCCAAGCGCGCGCTCGACATTGGCCAAGTCGTCGGCCGAAAGCGCCGCCGCCCGGGTGGCGGTGGGGGCGGCCGCGAGAGCCCCGGCCAGGAGCAGGACCGCCGCTAGGAACCTAAGAAATGAAGCCGCCAAGATAGATCACCGCCTGAACATTGAGACTATAAGTAATACGCGCGCCGGGGAATTTCATCCCCTAGCGGCGTTCGGCCGCAAGCCTAGATACTAACCTAAATAGGCGGGGAGTGTCCTAGGGCTTGAACACCTTAACTGGCGTTACGCGTGACGATGTCCGCTTATGGGCGCAGAACCGGGCCACCCGTGAATCGGCCCGGCATGCCGACTCCTGACCCCAAGCCGACGTTGTGCGTTACGAGGCCAAGCTTTGTTTGGAAGCGTCCTGGTCGGCTGAGCCATGACCCGGTAGGCTGAACGGCGGGAAGCGCTACAATGAGCCGGCACGGGGAAGCCATATAATGGGTTAGGGCTTCGAATCGTGCAAAGAGAGGCGCGCGGGTGCCGGCACGGCGCGGAAATCCGTGGCGGTATTCGCCGCTCTCGTCAACCTCGATGATAAGGTGACCTCGTCATGAGAAAATACCTTCACATAAACCTCGGTGACCGCGCTGTCGAAATCGAGGAATTGCATGGGGAAGCGGTCATTCGCGCCGGCCGGCACTACATCGCCAAAACCCTGCTCGAGCGCGGGGCCGCGACGATCGATCCGCTGTCTCCGGACAACCCGCTGATCTTCTCCGCCGGGCCCTTCGCCGGCTCCAACTTTTCCAATGCGAACCGCCTGAGCGTGGGCTGCAAGAGCCCGCTCACCGGCGGCATCAAGGAGTCCAACTCCGGCGGCACCTTCGCCTTCGCCCTTGGCCAGTCGCTGATGGCCGGCCTGACGCTTTACGGCGCCTCGCAGGACTGGGTGGTCATTCGCATCACCAAGGAGGGCGGGATCTCTTTCGACTCCGCCGCCCCCTACCTGGGTAAGGGCAACATGGAGGCCGCGCGGCTCCTATTCGAGACATACGGCGACAAGATCGCTCTTAGCCTGTGCGGACCGGTCGGCGAGTATCTGGGCCTCGTGGCCGGTATCGCCTTTACGGATCCCGAGAGACGGCCGGTGCGCCTCGCCGCGCGCGGCGGCGTCGGCGCGGTCATGGGCAGCAAGAAGGTCAAGGCTATCGTCGTCGACACCGACAGGATGCCGCCGTTCCACGACCGCAAGAAGCTGATGGGCTCGATCCGCGAATACGGCAAGCGGCTGAAGAACGACAAGGCTATCGAGGCCTTCACCCTCTACGGCACCGCGATGGTCGGCGATTTCACCAACCAGGTGGGCGGCCTGCCGACGCGCAACTTCAGCACCGGCACACTGGTGGACAGCGCCGAGGGACCCATGAAGCTGGGTGGGACCTTCATCCGCGAGCAGAACCTCGAACGCGGCGGCGAGCCGGCGCACGCTTGCATGCCGGGCTGCCTGATCCAGTGCAGCAATATCTACGTCGACGGCAAAGGCGAGGAAATCGTCTCGCCGCTGGAATACGAAACGCTCGGCCTCATGGGCAGCAACTGCGGACTGAAAGACCCCGACGATGTGGCGAGACTCAACCATGCGGCCAACGACCTTGGCGTGGATACGATCGAAATCGGCGCCTTGTTGGGCGTTCTGATGGAACTCGGCGAGGGCGAATTCGGCGATACCGGGTTCATGCGAAAGGCGCTCGACGATATTCGCGAAGGCAACGAACGGGGCCGGCTCCTCGCCCAAGGCACCGCCCGGGTCGGCGAGCATTACAAGGCCGCGCGCGTTCCCGTCATCAAGAAACAGGGGATCAGCGCCTACGATCCGCGCGTCATCGAGGTGACCGGTATATCGATGATGGTGACGGCGCAGGGCGCGGACCACACCGCGGGCAATCTGCCGAGCTACAAATGCACGGACAAGACAACCGGGGATCTGGTCGCGGCCAGCCTGGAATCGCAGATCGCCTGCGCGGCGGCCGATTCCCTGGGACTCTGCGTCTTCGGACGATCGGTGACGAACGTCAGTGCCGAGCTCGTCGTCACCGCGCTCAACGACGCCCACGGCACCGATCTCGACCCGTCCTTCATCGAGAACCTGGGCCGCGAAACCTTGCGGATGGAATGGGAATTCAACCGCCAGGCCGGCTTCACGGAGGAAGACGACGAGCTTCCGGCGTTCTTCTACGATGAAGCCCTCGCGCCCAGCGGCAAGATGGCGCGGCACCGCGGCGCGGACGTGAACCGGCACCTGCGCGAGTTGCTCGGCGGGGACAAGAGCGGATCGAGCTAGGATTTTCGCGCGTGGCGGCTGGTCGGCGTTTTGACCGCGTGCACACCCGTGCCCGAACCGGCCCCGGCTGGCGTCAAAGCGGCGGGCCGGGGTTCAGCCACGGCAGCAGTACCTCCAACTTCGGGCGTTCGAGCCTGAATGTCGGTTTTCGTCGTGATTGCGCCCGGTTCGCCCCCAGCTACCGACGTAGACCGGACGGGGCTTGGAAGGGGAAAGATGACCCGATTCGGACTATCGGTGGCATGAGAAGCCAGCTCAAATTCTTATCCATTTTGATGCGGTGGCGGATTTACAGATTAGACTTGGGCACCCTATACTTGATTTTTATGCGGTACGGATATGGCCAACCAAGAACAACTAAAACTCCTTCTTTCAGGGATAGATAAATGGAATGAATGGCGGAGGGCTAATCGCTCTATTCCACTGGATTTTACAGGAGCAGATTTAAGAAAAAGAAACTTGTGCGGAGCTGATTTTATAGAAGCGAACTTTTCAGGAGCAAACCTTGTTGGTGCGGACTTAAGTTTATCAAAACTGTATGGAGCAAATTTTACAGATTGCATATTGATAGGCACAAACTTTCAGGGCGCCCATTTAATGGCCGCCGACCTATCTTCATCCTGTGCAAATGGTGCAGACTTCAGAAATGCGGTTTTAGTAGGCGCGAGGGTGGAAAATTCGAGTTTGTTTTCGGTTAAGTATAATCGATGGGCCATTTACAGAGGTATCAGACTTTCTGGTAGTTACGGTAGCCAACTATTTTTACGCTTTGCACATGATCAGTCATTTATAGAAGAGTTCAGAGGCCAAGCTAGTGCTCGCCCGCTCATAAAAGTAAGTGGGAAAACGCATTTTTTAAGGCAGTGTTTTGCCCATGTGAAAATATTTCCGTCGATCAGAAAGCAAAACCCTAAGATGTACATATCTTGGCTTGCCTATTTTTTCTGGTCGGCAATGTCCGATTGTGGCCGATCATTTTCCCTCTGGTTTATGTGGTCCCTGTCGTTTGCGATAATTTTTGGCGTTGCGTATGCGGGTTACCCAGTCCCCGATTGGATGCCTGAACCGCTGGCTCATTTCTTGATTGAAATTGCTCCGTCTATCGATACGCAAGGGCGGGATGCGACAGTTTTCACGCCTTATTATTTTAGTTTTGTCACATTCACGACGCTTGGTTTCGGCGATGTTCTTCCTCTCAATCTTTCAGGCGAAATTTGGTTAACGATTGAGGTGGTTCTTGGCTATGTCATGCTTGGTGGATTGATTTCAATTTTCGCGACCAAAGTATCAAGGCGTGCTGCTTAGGTAGATCGTTTAGCTGCAAAGTTGCAACAGGATCAGATTTTAGACCTTGAGTTCTTCGTCTCAATCGTACACCGGGGTCGCAACAATCTAAGTCACGCTGAAAGGTTGGAACGATTACAGCAGGGCAATAGCCAATGACCGCTCTTGGCTGAGACTGTTCGGGGCCGGGGCCGGCCACTTAGGATCAGTCGCTCAGGCCCTTTTCGTGGAACACGTAGCCCAGCACATTCATCAGCAACTGCGCGGCAAGAAACGCCGTCGAGCCTGACTGGTCGTAGTCGGGGGCGACCTCTACCAGGTCCATGCCGACGACGTCGCCGCGTTTGGCTAAACCCTGCATGATTTCCAGCACTTCGTAATACAGGAAGCCGCCGTGGCTCGGCGTGCCGGTGCCGGGCGCGATGGAGGGGTCGAAGCCGTCGATATCGATGGTCAGGTAGTAGCGCGCCCCTTCCGGTACGAGAGCCAACACCCCTTGGGTGCCGAGCCCGCGCACATCGCGGACAGACAGAATGGTAGACCCCGCGGCGCGGGCCGCCTCGTAATCGTCGCGATTGGAAGAGGACACATTGCGGATGCCCAATTGCGTGAACCCCGTCACGTGCGGCATTTCCGAGGCCCGGCGCAGGGGATTGCCGTGGCCGTATCTGACCCCATGGCGCTCATCGACAAAATCCAGATGGGCGTCCACATGGACGATGTGAACCGGCGCTTGATCGTCGAACGCCCGGATGCAGGGAATATGCACGGAATGATCGCCGCCGAGAACGACCGGCAGCGCCCCGGCCTTCAAAATCTTGCGCACGCCGAATTCAATATTGCCGTGACTTTGCAGGGTATCGGTGTGAATCATATCGGCATCGCCGATGTCGACGATCCGCACTTTATCGCTAGGCAGATAGGTGATGTCGTCTTCGAAATCGTAGGCGCCGCCGTGACCGAAGGAAAACAAGGTTGACGCTTCGCGGATCGAGCGCGGTCCGAAGCGCGCCCCGGCACGGTACTGTGTCCCCATATCGAAGGGTGCGCCCAGGACGGCGATATCGGCGTCGATGGCGTCCCAGTCGAGGCAGGCCGGTTGCTTACCAAAGGTGCAATGACCGACGAAGGGTAAATTCAAGCGTCCGGTTTCGTAGGTGTTCTTGGTCATGAGTCCATCCTTTCGCGGCAACCCTAACGGCTGGTTCGCGAGTACATGGTAACGCCTCGACCCGCTCATGGCTAATTCGAGGCCAAGTCCGGCACGGTAATTCTGGTCTACTTTCAGGGGATGCACGGACGTTCGGGTCAAGCCCAAGGATTACAACTGGGCGGGAGCCCCACGGGAAAGTAAATTTTCACCACGAAGACACGAAGGCACTAAGAAGCCGCGAAGTAGAATTTTCTTTGCCTATCTTCGCGCCTTAGTGCCTTCGTGTCTTCGCGGTAAATCTTCTTCCTTGTCCCGTGCTGGCCTAGCGCTCCCCGCCCGGCAACAACACCTCACGCTTGCCGACGTGGTTGGCTTGGCTGACCACGCCCTCGGCTTCCATGCGCTCTACGATGCGCGCGGCGCGGTTGTAGCCGATCTGCAAGTGACGCTGGATGAAGCCGGTCGAGGCCTTACGGTGCTGATGGCGGGCGGCAGATCATGCACTGCCGTTCCCTGCCACCAGAAGATCGTTATCTCCGATCGCGCGCTGTATGATGTCGGAGTTCTCGAAACGTGCGTTGAATTCTCCGCGAGGGAATATCCCGAGTTTGTCGCTCCAGTCTTGACGTGACACATCGCTTCCAAGGTGCTGGCACACAACCTTGGCCGCGAATGGGTGCCTGTCTTCCGACGAAGTCGCCAGATAGAGGCCCTGTATATAAGTGTACTTTGGGATTGGCGGTTCGTTCAGGATGAAGTGGTGCAGACCCCCGTCATGTTGCCCGGTTAAGTAAATTTGCTCCCCTCTGCTGAACCCATATCCGATAACGACGTAACTGCGCGTGGTGCCGGGGTCGAACCGGTCCGGATACTCGATGAAGAGCGTGAAGCGGGGTAATGGCAAGCCCCATCGCGGGATTTTGGCTCTTGGTCTGAGGGGCATGATGTGCAGCCAGGAGACTGAAATGGCCTCTGACCGATTGGAATGCCGGAAGCAGATGTAATAACCGCTGTAACGGTCGTAAACCCGTTTCAGATTATTCTCGGATATCGGCAACTCCATCTTAATCAGATCGAGTCGGGCGATTCTCCCCAGGAATCCATCGGTCAGTTCCGGGACCGACTCTCCGCCGGGCGAAAAAAACCCTTCGGGAAGCAGATCTCGATTGCCGAGGAAGTACTTATAGAGCTTCCCCAGAACGGCGCTGTCGGGCCGATTGCTTTTGCGGTAGGCGAAGTTACGTACCGTGTGCTCTGGGACGTCGCACTCGAGCGCGATTTCATTCAAGCGAAAGCCAAGTTGTGTGCGCAGCGTATCGATCGCCTCGCGCAATCGTTCGACTTCTTCACCGCTGAGCATCGAGCCAATTTGGCGATCTGGCTTAGTTAGGTCTTTGTCCGCCATGTTGGGCCTCCCCTCCCCAATACGTGGCAGATTTTACCCTTTTTTACCGCCCGCCGGTAGAGCCCTAAATGGTGGAGAGTCCTCACCCACCGCATCGAACGCAAGATAACGGAGAGTAATATTTGTTTGCGGTGTAAATAAAGGTAATTCCATCTCACAACAAATACACCAATATTGTTGAATGTTTATCGATTCTCTGGAAACTTTTCTTCAGCGGATAAATATTTCAGACGAGATATTTTTATTTAGAGGGGGAAATCTGGATCGTGGACATCATCCCCAAAGCCCTAACAGGACTGGTCGCAGCGCGTGCGCTGGTGGCGTTCTCGGAGGCTATTCAAAGACCATGCAAATGCCTTCCAAGGACCGGGATCCATACGACGGCCCCGCGCGTTCATCACCAAAGGGAGAAAGATAAAATGTTCCCAATCGGTAACACCAAACCTCTATTCGAAAACATTTTCCGCCCCTGGGCGCGCGGTCTTGCGAAAGCCGGTGTGACCGCCAATGAGGTAACCACCGCCTCGTTCATGCTCTCGATGACCGCCGGCGGGATCGTCCTCGCTTGGCCCGAGGAAGCTTGGGCCTTGTTAACGGTTCCAGGCGTCCTTCTATTGCGCCTCGCGCTCGATCATATCGATGGCCTGCTGGCCCGCGAACATGGCATGTCGTCGCCCTTGGGATGCCTTCTGAACGAACACCTGAACGCGGTCGCCGATGTCGTGCTTTATCTGCCTTTGGCCGTAGTGCCGGGAGTTTCCCCTTTTCTCGCGGTTGCGGCGGTCGTGCTTACGGTCGTTATCGAACTGACCGGCGCTGTGGCGGTACAAATAGGCGCCGAACGCCGTACCGACGGCCCGATGACGAAGAAGTTCCGCGCCGTTGTTTTCGGCGGCTTGGCTTTGGTCTTGGCCTTGGGTATCGAGCCCGGCCCATGGATCGACGGGGTGCTCGCTGGAACGGTGGCGCTGATGATCGTTACCGTCTTCAACCGGACCCTGAAAGCCTTGCAGGAGGTAGCGGAATGAACGCCGTTGCGATCCCCCTTAACGCCCAGCTTGCGCTGTTGGGCGTCTTCGCGGTCCTCGTCCTGGCGACTTTTGCGCTGATGACGGCCGCCACGATAAGGCCGGACCGAGATCTTAGCGAACTCAAGCTACGGGTTCGCTCCTGGTGGATGATGGTGGCGGTGTTCTCTCTAGCGGTCGCCTTCCATCGTTCCATCTCTTTAATCTTCTTCGCGATAGTGAGCTTTCTAGCGCTCAAGGAGTTCGTATCCCTGGTTCCGACACGCCAGACGGATCGACTTGTTCTTGTCGTGGGCTACCTGACAATACCCGCCCAGTACGTCCTCATTGCTCAGGGTCATTATAGAGCTTTCATGGCGTTTGTCCCGTTATGGGCATTGCTGATGCCATCCATCGGTATGGTCTTGGTGGGAGACACAGCAGGGTTCTTGCGCGCCGCCGGCACGCTAAGTTGGGGCATGATGACCACGGTTTTCGCGCTCGGCCATCTCAGCCTTCTCCTGATGCTGCCGGCCTCGGTCAATCCAGCCGCAGGCAGCGCCGGCTTGGTTCTCTATCTGGTTCTCCTGAGCCAATCCAACGATGTGGCCCAATATATTTTCGGTAAGTCGTTTGGCCGCAGGAAAATCCTTCCCAGGGTCAGCCCCAACAAGACCTGGGAGGGTCTGATCGGCGGTGTGCTGTCGAGCGCGGTTCTAGGCGCGGCGCTGGCCCCGTGGTTGACCCCTTTTAACGCCGGACAGGGATTTTTCATCGGCATCGCCATCGCTGCCGCTGGGTTCATGGGCGATGCTACGATTTCGGCATTGAAGCGAGACATGAACGTTAAGGATACCGGCACATTGCTACCGGGGCACGGCGGCATCCTCGACCGTGTCGATAGTCTGATCTTCAGCGCGCCGTTGTTTTTCCATCTCGTCTACACTGTCCCACGCTAGGAGGAAGCGCCATGAACCCGGCAGTTCACTGGTTTTTGCACTTGGCGATCCTGCGGCCGATTGTCTTTGGTCTGTTCGGTGTCAATCTTCACCACCGCGGGCGCCTGCCGATTTCCGGTCCGGCAATCGTTGTCGCGAATCATAACTCGCACCTGGATACGCTGGTGCTGATGGCCATGTTTCCGCTCCGCCTTCAAAAACGCCTGCGGCCGCTGGCAGCGGGTGATTATTTTCTACGCAACCCTTGGCTCGCCTGGATCTCTCTCAACCTGCTGGGGATCATCCCGATAAAAAGAGGAGGATATTGCCGAAAGGACGGCGACCCGCTTGCCGGTTGCGTCACGGCGTTGGATCGAAACGAAATTCTGATCCTATACCCGGAAGGATCCCGCGGTGAACCGGAGCGGCGGGCCGTCCTCAAGACCGGCATCGCTCATCTCTCCCGCCGTCGCCCGGAAGTCCCGGTGGTACCCGTGTTCCTGCACGGTGTTGGCAGGGCGCTGCCAAAAGGTGCGAGGCTACCCATACCTTTCATTTTCGATGCGATTGTCGGCCGGGCGATGACTTGGACAAAGGACCGGGCATCGTTCATGGCGGCGCTGGAGACAGCAATGACAACGCTCGCCGGCGAGAAAATGACCCCGCGCCCCTAGCGCTCCCCGCCCGGCAACAGGACCTCGCGCTTGCCGACGTGGTTGGCTTGGCTGACCACGCCCTCCGCCTCCATGCGTTCGACGATGCGCGCGGCGCGGTTGTAGCCGATCTGCAAGTGACGCTGGATGAAACTGGTCGAGGCCTTGCCGTACTGATGGACGACGGCGATGGCCTTGTCGTAAAGCTCGTCGCCCTCGCCGGTGTTGCCGCCGCCCAGGGGATCGAACTCGGCCTCGTCGTCCTCGGTCACGCCTTCGATGTAGGACGGTTGGCCCTGCTTCTTCAGGAAGGCGACGATGTCCTCGACCTCGCCGTCGGTGACCAGGGGGCCGTGCACGCGCTCGATCCGCCCGCCGTGCATCATGTAGAGCATGTCGCCTTGGCCGAGCAGTTGCTCCGCCCCCGGTTCTCCCAAAATCGTGCGGCTGTCGATCTTGGAGGTGACGTGGAAGCTGATCCGGGTCGGGAAATTAGCCTTGATGGTGCCGGTGATGACATCGACCGAGGGGCGCTGGGTCGCCATGATGATGTGGATGCCGGCGGCGCGCGCCATCTGCGCCAGGCGCTGAACCGCCATCTCGATGTCCTTGCCCGCCACCAGCATGAGGTCGGCCATTTCGTCGACCACGACGACAATCAGCGGCAAGGGCTCCAGATCCAGGGGCACTTCCTCTTGCAAGGGCTGGCCGGTGTCGGGATCGAACCCGGTCTGCACCTTACGGGTCAGAACCTCGCCGGATTTGAGCGCCTGTTCGATGCGGTTGTTGTAGCCTTCGATGTTGCGCACGCCCAGGCGCGACATGGCGCGGTAGCGCTCCTCCATCTCGCGCACGGTCCACTTCAGCGCCACCACCGCCTTTTTCGGCTCCGTCACCACCGGGGCCAGCAAATGCGGTATGCCGTCGTAGACCGAAAGCTCCAGCATCTTGGGGTCGATCATGATGAACTTGCAGCGGTCGGGGCTGAGGCGGTAGAGCAGCGACAGGATCATGGAGTTCAAGCCGACCGACTTGCCCGAGCCCGTGGTGCCCGCGATCAGCAGGTGCGGCATGCGCGCCAGATCGACGATCGAGGGCGCGCCGCCGATATCCTTACCCAAGACCAGGGGCAGCTTGGCCCCGGAACGCTCGTAGGCTTGGGAATCCAACAACTCGCGCAGGTACACCGTGGCGCGCTTGCGATTCGGTAGCTCGATGCCGATGGAGCTGGAACCGGGCACCACCGCGACGCGCACCGAAACCGCGCTCATGGAACGGGCGATATCGTCTGCCAGGCCGACCACGCGGTTGGTCTTGGTCCCCGGCGCCGGGTCTAGCTCATAGCGGGTCACGACCGGTCCGGGGCGGACCTTCACGATCTCGCCGCGCACGCCGAAGTCGTCGAGCACGCCTTCCAAGAGGCGGGCGTTCTTTTCCAGGGCGTCGCGGTTGAGGGCACCGCGCAAACCCTCGGCCGGGGCCGCGGTCAAAAGGGCGAGCGACGGCAATTCATAACCGCCGCCGTCCAGGAACTTGAAGCGGCGCTGCTTGACCTGGCGCGCCCGCTTGCCCGGCTTGGGCGGCGCCTTGGGCGCGGCGACCAGGTTCCCCGGCACCGGACGCGCCGGGCCTAGAGGTTCGGAGTCCGCCGCCGCATGTCCGAGACGGCGCGATCCGGATAAGGCCGGCTCGTGCCGCGCGCGGGGCTCGCGCGCCGGTTCTTCGCCGGACTCACGCACCAGGCGGAAGCGCGCTAGGAAGTGGCCGGTCCACAAGGCGCCCCGGCCGAGCAAAACAAACGGCCAGGCCAAGCCGAGCCCCAGGCCCTGCCAGTCGGCGCGGGTCAGTCCAACGACCCACACGAAGCCGGCCGCCGCCATAAAGGCGCACGCCGTGGCGATCATCCAAGGGTCTAGAGCCGGAATCGCCTGTGCGGCCTGTTGTAGGGCGAGGGTGCCGACAAAGCCGCCCAGTCCGGTCCCGAGCGGCCAAACGATGAGCCCCTCGCGCGGCACCGGAACGGCGGCCAGGGCCAGGGCCGAGAGGACGATTACCACGGCGAAAACAAGGATGCGCGCGAACCACCGGCCCAGGCCGCGCCCCCGCCACAGCCGCCAGGCCCAGGCAAAGAACACCGGCGGCGCGAGGAACAGCGCCAAACCGAGACTATAAAGGGCGAAATCGGCGCCGTAGGCGCCCGGCAGGCCGAGCAGATTGCGCACCGGGCTTTGTACGGCGCGGTTCAAGGAGGGGTCGCCCGCGTCGAAGGTCACCCCGGCCAGAAGGACCAAGACGCCGAGCAGCACGAAGAGCAGGCTGGCGGCCTCGACCGCGCGCCGGCGCGCGAACTCGCCTGTCCCGCTCGGCAAAAGCTTCGAGCGATCGTTCCGGTTTCTTGGCCGGCTCCGGCCAACGGCGCCGCTTCGTGCCACCATATGTGTCCTGTTACCCCGTAATCGCTTGGGCGTCTAGAGGACTTCGCTCAGGCGGTTCAAGGCCGCCTCGGTCAATTCCGGGCCGTAGACCAGGGCGACCCGGATGTAGGCCTCGCCCGGATTCACGCCATCGGGCCCTGGGCGCGCCATGTAGGCGCCCGGCAAAACCCGCAATCCCGCCTCGCGCCACAGGGTCAGCGCCGCCGCTTCCCCGTCGCCGACATCGAGCCAGAGAAAGAATCCGCCATCGGGCTTACGGAATCCGTAACGATTGCCGAGCACCCGTTCGGCGATCTCGAAATTCTCGCGGTAGCGCGCCCGGTTGGCCAGGACGTGGTCTTCCTCGCGCCACGCCCTCGCGCCGGCGGCCAGAGTTGGAAAGGGCACACCCGCGCCGCCGGTGCGCAGCATGACCTCCAAGGCCGCGATCAGGTTCGGAGCCCCGACGGCAAATCCGCAGCGCAGGCCGGGGGCGCTGGAACGCTTCGACAGGGAATGGAACACTAGAAGATTGTCGAGCGAACCGCCCAGGGCCGCCGCCGCTTGCAAGGCACCGGCCGGTGGATCGCCGGTGTAGATCTCGGCATAGCACTCGTCGACAGCCAGGATGAAATCGTGCCGGCGGGCCAGGACGATAAGCTTTTGAAGCTCGGCCCCGCTGGCCGCCGCGCCCTGCGGATTGGCGGGCGTGCAGTAGTAGGCCAGGACGCACCGCGCCAGCTCGGCCTCCGGCAGGGCGGCGTAATCGGGCAGGTGGCCGCTGTCGCGGGTCGCGGGAACCGGGACCGGCTCCGCCCCGGCGGCAAGGGCGGCGCCCGGATAAACGTGGTAGCAGGGATTGGGCATGAGCATGGCCGGCGCCGGGCCGTTCGCGGCGCGCTCCGGCATGGCCGCCAGGGCGGCGAAGAACAGCCCCTCGCGCGAGCCCGGGATCGCCAGGATCATGGTCTTGGGATCGATCGTCCCGGGCGGCAGGCCATAGCGCCGGTTCAGCCAGGCGGCGCAGGTCTCCAGATACTCGGGCGTGCCGCGCGCCGGGGGATAGCGCGACCAGGAGGCCGCCGCCTTGGCCATTTCCTCGGCGATGAAGGGCGGCGGCGCGTCCTGCGGTTCCCCGATCGAAAGCAGAACCGGCGCGCCCTTGGCCAGCCCCGGCAGGTCGATCTTGGGATCGCCCGGCGCGTGGCCGTCGAGCAACTGGCTCAGGCGGCCAAAGGGATAGTATTTCAGGATCGATCGCGCTGCGCTCAAGGGCCGACACCATTAAGAACCGCGCCCGGCGACTCGGGCGGGACAAAACGGAAACAACCTTAGCCCCCGCCGATTCGCGGGGCAAGTGGGCGAAAAACCAGGTGGTGGGTCAGTTTGAAATCCGATGCGTTGAGAGAGCAAAGCGGGTGCGCATCTCGGCTCAACGGATGAGAGCGGTCGCCGTGCCCGTGCGGTGAGAGAGTACGGGTGTAGCCAGGATGGGTCTTCAATGACTTGCTAGCCACTCATCTAAAAGGCTGTAATCGACCTAAAGCAGCCACTAGCCCCTGGTTATACGAACGACCCCTAAGCGGACGAACCGGGCTTTGGCCAAAGGCCCGCTCCCGGTGGTTTCGTGGAGGATTCCGGGCCTTTGCTGTACTCGCGAGCTCACTTCGTGGTTTTCCGTAAGTGGACGTTAGGGTCGGTATTGGATTCCCGCCACACTGCTTGCATTGCGACCAAAGATAGAAAGGTTTAAGCATTTGAGCGTTGCAAAGGGCTGCGTCCGCGGTCATCTCTGACGGGGATCAACCCTGGTTAGAGTTTGTTGTAGGCCTCATGTTGACAAGAACATATCAAGAACATATATTAAAATGGTGAGCGCGGCATTGACGAGGGTGCAGTGATGAAGGTGGCTGGGTATGCTGCCGCGTTCGTCGGCGGGGTGATCGTCTGCTACCTGCTATTGTCCCTCGGCGTTGTGGACAAGCTGGATGGCATCCCCGGTACGCAAGAAGAACCGGCGCTGAGCCTTCCAACATATCTAAGCTTTGTCAGTGTCATGATGACGGCGGTGACTGTGGTACTGGCTGCGGTTGCCATCTTCATCGGTATCGTGGCGGCATTCACTTTCAGAGAATTGAGTGAAAAGGCAGAGATGGCCGCCCAAAAGCGAGCAGATGAGGCACTTTCAGATGATGTGATCAAAGCCCGCATTGATGAAATCGCGTTCAGGAACAAAAGGCCCCCTACAATGGATGAACTGGAAGAGGGTTTTGATCCCACAGATACAGGCGAGAGATAGGAGAAAATGATGCCTTCGAGGGAGCTGCGGAAAGTCAGTCCAGAGCATAAAGAAATTGTGGACAAATATCTTTCTGAATATCCGGTGAAGCTAGGGAGCTTAGCGCGGGAAATCGGTGTAAGTGGTATCAAGGTTTCCAGTATGCGCACCGGTGTTTCTGGGCAAATCACGAATAAGAATGGTCGTTACATCATCCGCGTGAACCGGAATGAGGCGCGAGAACGGCAGCGCTTTACCATTGCGCATGAACTGGCACATTACTTGCTGCACCGACATGTGATTGACAGCTTGCCGGACGGGATCACTGACAACGTGCTTTATCGCTCAGGTGCGCCTGAGAGAATCGAGTATGAGGCCAACCGCCTTGCCGCTGAATTAGTGATGCCGATGGAGCTAATTGAGAAAAAGCTGAGCAGGGATTTTAGTGGGGTAGTGACTGAGGTTACAATTGAAAGTCTTGCGGCAAGCTTCGAAGTGTCGAAGGCTGCGATGGAAATTCGCCTGTCCACATACGCAGAGGTGTAAAGAAAGAGCATGGTCCTTGAGAACAAGTCCTACGTTCCAACGCTGGCGGTCCGTGCCAGTGAAATGAATGGGCTTGAGTTCTTACCAGGTGCGACGAAGGATCTGATGATTCCTTGTTTCTTGCTCGCCCCGTGGGCCAACTCGAACTCTCTCGGGCGCACAATCACAAGGATTCAAAGGGGGTTTCCCAACCGCCCTTACTTTCTGGATATTGACCGGGATTATCAGTTCACCAACCTTGAGAGTGAGACGCAGCGCACATTAGCGCAACTTATGGATCCTGCAGACTGCTTTGGGAAATGGATTGCATTCGTCAGAGAGCATGAACGTGTTTGGCCGTGCATTCAATCGCGCGGACAATCTGAGGCGGAAATCAGAACACAGATCGAAGCATTCCAAGTCCTAGAGCGTCCATATTGCATGCGGATAGTGCGGGACCGCTTCCCGGAGAACATTGAAGATATCGTGGATGCATTCGCCGCTGGCGGGGCGGCGGATTTTGCGATCATCTTGGAAGGTGGTTGGACACGCGATCCGCTGAGCCTTGCAGTGTGGTTTGACGGCGTCATTGCGGGGAGTCTTCAAGCGATTGACGCTACCGTGCCAATCGTCCTTTCCTGCACGTCGATCCCGAAGATGTTCACCTCATTTAGTGCGGACGAACCCACGACGGTTCCCTTTAATAATCGGCAACTGTTGGATCAAGTTGCGAGGAACTCGAACCGTGCGCGGATCATCTATGGAGATTGGGGCAGTACACGCCCGCGTGAAATCGGGGGCTTCGCGAACCGTCCACTTGATCGTGTGGATTACCCAACCGAACGGACTTGGCACATCGCGCGGAACAAGGAGGATGAATGGGATTTCCGGGACGCGGCGCTTGCCACTGTGAACAGCCCCGAATGGGACGGCAATCTCGGGATCTGGGGTGAAGAAATGATCCAAAACACGGCGATCAATGAAGAGTTAGGCATTGACACGCCTCAGAAGAACGTCGCTGCGCGGGTAAACATTCACATGCACCGGCAGGCGTTCTATGGTCGGCCACCAATTGACCCGATTGCCTTTGATGAGGATTGGGAAGACTGACACTTGCTGCTCCCTGCCTGTGCGATAGTGAATGGGTGTTGGCGTGAAGCCGACGTAATACGCTAAAAGCTAACATTCAAAGCGCTCGTTCGCGGGGCAAGTGGGCGAAAATAAGCCCGGAAGGCGGTTGCCTTCCGGGCCAGGTCGGTCCGAACAGGGCGCGGACCGGGATCGTCCAGGAGACCGAGGCTGGTTTCGGCCTCCTGGGCGTCTCTTGTGTCTAAATCGTTTGCGAACCGTGACCGAATTCCGGATAGGCCTCCATGCCGAGTTCGACTTGATCGAGGCCCATGTGCTCGTCCTCCTCGCTGACCCGAATGCCGACGGTATGTTTCAGGGCCAACCACAAGGCGGCGCTGGTGAGGGTGACGAAGGCCCCGATGGCGACGATGCCTGTGATCTGGACGATCAAATCGCCGGAACCGAAAATACCGACCGCCAGGGTGCCCCAGATACCGGCTACCAGGTGGGCCGGGATGGCGCCGACCACGTCGTCGATCCGCAAGCGGTCGAGCAGGGGCACCGCGACCACGACCAGGCAGCCGCCGACCGCGCCGATGACAATGGCGTAGAGGTGGTTGTGCAGGTCCGGCCCGGCGGTGATGGAAACCAGGCCCGCGATGGCGCCGTTGAGGGCCATGGTCAGGTCGATCTTCTTATAGAGGATCTGGGTCAGGGCCATGGCCGCCACCACCCCGGCGGCGGCGCCCAAGTTGGTGTTGACGTAAACAATCGCCATGGCGGTCACGTCGAGCGCGGATCCCAATGCCAGTTGCGACCCGCCGTTGAAGCCGAACCAGCCGAACCACAGGACGAAGGTGCCCAGGGTCGCGAGCGGCAGGTTGGAGCCGGGCATGACCCGGACCCTGCCGCGGGCATCGTACTTGCCCCGGCGCGCGCCCAGGATCACGGCGCCGCTCAGCGCCGCCCAGCCGCCGACCGAATGCACGATGGTCGAGCCGGCGAAGTCCGAGAATCCCATCTCGGCCAGCCAGCCGCCGCCCCAGGTCCAGGAACCCTGGATCGGATAGATAACGCCGGTGAGCGCGACGATGAACAGCATGAAGGGCCAGATCTTGATCCTCTCGGCCAGGGTGCCTGAGACGATCGAGGCGGCGGTGGCCACGAAAACCATTTGGAAGAACCAGTCGGACATGACCGAGTAGCCGCCCTCGACGACGGGCGCGATGAGCTCGGCCGTCGCCTCCTCGGCGTTGAGCAGCGCCAACTCCTCGGCCGAGGAATTATAGAACAGGCTGAAGGAGCCGATATAGCTATCCACGTCGGTGTACATGAGGCTGTAGCCGAGGAGGTAATAGAGCAGGCCGGCGGCCGAATAGAGGGCGATGTTCTTCAGGCAGATGGTCGCCGTGTTCTTGGTCCGCACCAGGCCGGATTCGAGCATGGCGAAACCCGCCGCCATGAACATCACCAGGACGCCGTGGATCAAAAACGAGAAGCTGTTGAAGACGAATTGAGTTTCGGCGCTAACTTCGGCGCGGGCCGGGGCGGTGCCAAGCAAGATCAGCGCGGCTGCCGCCCCGCCAAGTAATTTTGCCGATAGCTTCATGGATTCTCCCCTGCCTTGGATGGACCGCCGCATTGGTTTTACCCCTGCCGTCCCCCATGGGCCGGGCAGGAACGGTGACTCGGAGAGTTACAAGATGCGTGCCAGCGGTCCTGGCCTCGGCCGATGCCAGGGCAACTGGCTGACAAACAACAGGAAACCTACCCCAGGTTCGGACCCCGGCCGCCAGGCTTGGCAAACCGCGAGTTGCCCTTTTTTTATGCGCTGTGCCGCGCCTGCTTAAATTTTAGACATATCTAGGGGCTGGACATGACCGCGAACAGGGTCGAATTTGGGGCAATGGCCAAGAAAAACAGCGCGAAGGGACAGGACGGCGGATTGACGGCCGAGGTCCTGATTGTCGGCGGCGGCTTGGCCGGTTTGACTCAAGCCATTGCCTTGGCCGGCGCGGGAATCGAAACCCTGGTCGTCGACCGGGCCGATCCGGCGTTACTCCAGGCAGCCGCGCACGACGGGCGTTCTTCCGCCATCGCGCGCGGCTCGAGCCAGATGCTCGCGGTCTTGGGGATATGGGAGCGCATGGCCGCGCAGGCCCAGCCGATCATGGATATCCGGGTCTCGGACGGCCGCGTCGGGCGTGCCGCGGCGCCCTTGTTCCTGCATTTCGCCCAGGAAAATCTGGATGCGGAAACCGCCGGTCCCCTGGGCTATATCGTCGAGAACCGGGTCATGCGCGAGGCGCTCCACGCCCGCGCGGCCGAAATTCCGGCCCTCGAACTGCTGGCCCCGGCAAGCATCGCCGAGCTGCGCCGGGATCCGGGCGCGGCCGTGGCCAGGCTGGAAGACGGCCGCGAGCTTCGCACCCAGCTCGTCATCGCCGCCGACGGCCGGAATTCCCAACTGCGCGCGGCGGCCGGTATCGAGACCACGAAATGGGACTATCCCCAGTGCGGGATCGTCGCCACCCTCCACCACGACAAGCCGCACCACGCCATGGCGTTCGAGCACTTCCTGCCCGCCGGGCCCTTCGCGGTTCTGCCCATGACCGATACGCACGAAGGCCAGCACCGTTCCTCCCTGGTCTGGACCGAGAAGCGCGAGCTTGTCCCCGCCATGATGGCTTTATCCGATGACGCGTTTTCGGCTGAGCTCATGCGCCGCTTCGCTCCTAGCCTGGGAGACCTGCGCGCGGTCGGCGGGCGCTGGAGCTATCCCCTGTCGCTCTTGTTCGCCGAACGCATCGTGGACCACCGCCTGGCCCTGGTCGGCGACGCGGCCCACGGCATTCACCCGATCTCGGGCCAAGGCCTGAACCTGGGCCTGCGCGATGCCGCCGCCCTGGCCGAAATCCTGGTCGAGGCGCGCCGCCTGGGGCTCGATCTGGGGGGGGCGGAGGTCCTGGCCGGCTATCCGCGCTGGCGGCGCTTCGACAACTTGGCGCTGATCGCCGTGACCGATAGCCTCAACCGCCTGTTTTCCAACGATATCGGCCCCATCCGCCTGGCCCGCGATCTGGGCCTGGCGGCGGTCAACCAAGTGCCGCCCCTAAAGCGCCTGTTCATGCGCCACGCCATGGGCCTGGTCGGCGATCTGCCAAAACTGGTCAGGGGCGAGGCGCTATAGGGGGTCAAGGACTTCGCCGCGATAGGTGTTACTGCTCATAAGTCCGTTGATTGCAGGCCTGGATATATTCGATCAATTCTTCATCCACGAACAGACTATGCGGGACCTCGAAGGTTTGGGGCTCCTCCTCGTTTAGGGTGACGATCACGGGATAATCCCAGATGCCGAGGAAGTCGTATTGCTTGACGGTCCAAAAGGTTGCCGGCAAGAAACCGCCGCAGGTGCTGTCTTTGCCGGGCTGAAACATGCCTTTGTTCCGCGCCATGAAGCGGGCCATGCCTTTGATGAACAGGCGGCGCTTTTTTTCCATGTCGGCTTTTTTCCGCCACTCACCGCTTTGCGGATCCCGCTCGATAAAGTCTTGAGGGTTGTCTTCGAAAGGCGCGTCCACATCGGCCCCACCCAAACCGAATTCGCCGATATCTAGCGGCACGTTGTTCCCCAACTTGGTTCGCAGTGTCTGGGCGAAAGCCTTGAATGCGTTGGCGACCGCATCGATTGCCTGAGGATCGTCTTCCTTGGTCCAATCGAATTGATTGGCGTTGGGGATGAATCTCGACACCGGCGGATAAAAACTGAAAGAGACGTAATCCAGATCGCGCAGATAGGCGAGCGCCGTGAGCTCCATTCGATCGAGGTCACCAGGCGTTGCCTCCGATTCCCCCCATCTCTCCCGCACCGGTTTCATTTTCCGGCGGGCGGCGCCTCCCGGCATGAAAACGTCGTAATTCAACTTGTGCCCGAAGGACAGGCGGTGAGGAAGATCCAGGCCCAGGTCGCTGCGCCTTTGTTTCATCCAAGACTTGACCTGTTCCCATCCGCTCGCGAAGGCGAACAGCGATACATCGACCTCCGAGCCAAGAGTAAGGGCGAAGCACGGCGGCATGTCGAGATTCGGCGGTGTGAGAGCCGCGGCATCGCGAATGACATCCATGATCGGCACCAGGACGCGCTCGTAGTAGCCGTTCATGAGGGTTCTTCGGTCGCTGGGGTCGAAATACATTTCCATCCGCCAGCGCGCCTCGCTGGTGCTATTGAGGGTTTCGATGTAGTCCAGGTGGGGTTCGATTTTTACGCTGAAGCCCTTGGTGACCGCTGCCATAACGGCGTTTTTAAGTTCGCTGATGGGCGACTGGTTCTCGTTCAGAAAGAGGAAGCGCACGGTGCGGCTGCCAAGAAGGCGATCCAACCATTTTCCGATAAGCGGGATACCGGTGGAGAAAGTCACGGTCGTCACTTTCTCGGTCACCGCGTAAGTCGGGGTGAAGGTGACCCAGCGAAACCCCATCTGTGAGAGAGCATCGAGTTGGCTATCGATGTTCCCATAATCTCCCGAACCGAAAGACGGCATGGAATAGGATGCTGGCGGTTTAACGGCTATGGCCACATTTACCTCCCTGGGTTACCTGTGGGATATTACCAGAGGCGGTCTATAAGGATTGCCTCGGCGCTCTTTCAATAAGGCCTAAGCCCTGAATCCCCAATAGTTCTTGATGAGAAAGCCAGAGCCTCTCGGGGCTTGTTCAAGCACGCCATGGGCCTGGCCGGGGGTCAGGCCGCGTGACAATTCATTTTTTCAACGCCCGCCTGGCGGCGTAACCTGGGATACAGATGACACTTTTCTATGCAGTCACGCCCCTGCTTGAATTCGCCGGCGCCGTATTCGGCCTGATCATCACGCCAGGGCCTGGGGTTTTGAGCACGGCGGGCGTTGGCTCGGGATTCGGCTTTCGCCCTGGGGTCCGCTACCTCACCGGCCTGTTCATCGGCAACAACCTGGTCGCGCTGGCTGTCGTTTCGGGCTTGGCCGCCGCCGTCTTCGCGGTCCCCTATCTGCGCGGCGTCCTCATTTTCGCCTCTGCCGCCTATCTCGTGTACCTCGCCCTCAAGATCGCGATGTCGGGATCGAAGATCGCCTTCATCCATTCCGAAACCGCCCCAGGACTGGCGAATGGCGTTCTGCTTCAATTCATCAATCCCAAGGCCTATGCGGTGAACACCTTCTTCTTCAGCGGCTTTCCGATTTGGCCCGAAAGCCTCATGAGCGAGACCTTGGTCAAATTCGCGATCCTAAACGCCATCTGGGTGCCGATTCATTTTGCTTGGCTTTACACCGGCGTCACGCTCCGCCGGCTCGACTTGCCGCACACGACCCAGCGATGGATCAACGGCGGCATGGCGGTTTCCATGCTGCTGGTGGTCGGCCTCGCCGCGCTAGCACAGCGATAGCGGGCCGAGGCGCTTTAGATAGCGGGGAATTCACCACGAAGACGCAAAGGCACGAAGGAGTCGCGAAGAAGTATTCTTCTTGTGTATCTTCGCGGCCCCTTCGCTTACTAAATCTCCTTGACCAGCAAGTCGTCCTCGAAGGGGTAGGTCGAGAGCAATTCGATGCCCGTTTCGGTGACCAGGACCTGTTGTTCCAGCTTCACGCCCTCGGCGCCGCCGACCTCGCCGATATAGCTTTCGACGCACAGCGTCATGCCCGGCTCGATCATGCCGTCGTAGCCGCTCGAGTCCATGTCTTCCCTATAGGCGCAGTGCGGGTATTCGTCGGCCATGCCGACCCCGTGATAGACCACCGAATAACGCAGGGGCTGGCATTTCTCGGGCAGCTTGAAGGATTTCTCCGAGATCTCGCGGAAGCTCATGCCGGCCTTGAGGATGTCCATGTTGTAATGGATCTGATCCCAGGCAATGCGGTAGAGCCTTTTCTGTTCGGAACTCGGCCGCCCGGGGCCGCAGAAATAGCTGCGCGAAATATCGGCGCAATAGCCGTAGGGGCCGATCAGATCGGTGTCGTAGCTGATCATCTCTCCCGGCCGGATGATGCGGTCGCTGGATTCCTGGAACCAGGGATTGGTCCGCCCGCCGGAGGCGAGCAGGCGGGTTTCGATCCATTCGCCGCCCATGGCGATGTTGGTCTGATGCAGAATCGACCACAGCTCGTTTTCGCTCATGCCCGGCTCGAGCGCTTCTCGCATGCGCGCCATGCCGATCTCGCACACGCCGATGGAGACATTCATCAAGGCGATTTCGTCCTCGATCTTGATACATCGCGCCCGCTCCAGCACTTCTTGCCCGTCGTGGATCGAGACACCGTGTTCGGCCAAGGCTTCGACGCCGAAGGGATCGCAGTGGTCCATGGCCAGGCGGGCGCTGCCGCCGCCGTGGGCGCGCACCAGGTCCGCGATTTCCGCCGCCCAGACCTTGGACTTTTCTTGACTGCGCGGCCCGCCGCCGAAATAGAACCAGGAAGTGCCGTGGCGGACCTCGGAGACGGTTTCGATTCCGTGCGAGAGGTGCTCGCAGTTATGAAAGTCGAACAGCACCACCGGCCCCTCGGCCGGGATAAAGCAATAACGCACGGCGTTGTGCATGCACCACACGGTCATGTTGCGGGTGCCGGTGGCGTAGCGAATGTTGATCGGATCGTAGAGCACGCAGGCGCCGTAATCGCGCTCCTTCAATCCGGCGCGGACCCTCTCCAGGCGGTCGCCGCGCAGCTTAGCCATGTCGATTTGCGCTTCGCTGTCGGTCAGGGTCACGGCGGGGGTTTTCTTGGACCGGTAAATCGTGGCCGGGTCCACGGTACCGCTGGAAAATGAATGGTTATCTGACATGGGGCGCATCCTTGGCGGCGGCACGCCCCGGTGCGGGGCGGCTGGTCAAAGCGTGGCGCGGGTCATGCGTTCCTGTCTAGTCCCAGGGCGACACAGCCGCGGCGAATCCAAAGCAATTCGACGGTGGCCGGGAGTGGACGCGGCACGCTTAACGTGCTGCACTGCGCGCGGATAGGAGGCCGAGCCTTGCACGGCACCGGACCGTCATCGAAGACCGCGCGCCGCCCGCGGTGGGGCTGTCGTTTCGCCGCCGCGGCATTGTGCCTGGCCTTGTCCTTCGGTGCCCTGGCGCGGGAGCCTTCGACCGCCGGGCCGCTCCAGGCCGCCAGCAAGACCGGCCGGCTTCTGGTCGCCAGCGAGACCATGGGCGATCCGCGTTTTCGCGAAACCGTGATCTACATGGTTGAACATAACGAAGACGGCGCGCTGGGCCTGGTCGTCAACCGGCCCCTGGGCGCGGCGCCGGTTGCGGCCTTGATGGAGCACCTCGGCCTCGACGCACGGCAGGCGCGGGGCGAGATTTCGACCTACCAGGGAGGACCGGTCGAGCCCGGCCGCGGTTTCCTTTTACACAGCGCCGATGTCATGGACGAAAGCAGCGAGGAAATCAGCCCCGGCGTGGCCATAGGCGCGTCGGTGAACATGTTGCGCCTGATCGGACGCGGCGAAGGCCCCAAGCACAGCCTTTTCGTCTTCGGCTATGCCGGTTGGGGGCCGGGACAATTGGACGGCGAGCTGGCGCGCGGCGACTGGTTCACGGTTCCGGCCGAACCAGACGCGGTTTTCACCAAGGACCCGGCGCTGAGCTGGCGCCGCGCCGTGCGGCAGCGTGGGGTCGATCTTTAGACGGCCGCATGGCCTATCCGCTTTAGACGGCCCCATGGCCTATCCGCGCCGCGGCGGTTCCCGGCTCAAACCTTTTGCTTCGAGCGCCGCCAGATAATCGCGCCAGATTTCGTCCTGGTCGCGGCCCAGATCGTATAGATAGGTCCAGGAGAAGATGCCGGTTTCGTGCAGGTCGTCGAACTTGATGCGGATGGCGTAGTTGCCGACCGGCTCGATCTCCATGATGCCGACATGACGGCGGCCCGCGACCGTTTGTTTCTGGCTCGGGGAGTGCCCCTGGACCTCCGCCGAGGGACTCTCGACCCGCAACAACTCGGCCGGGTAGGAAAAGCACGAGCCGTCGTCGAAATCGACCTCCAGGCGCTTGTCCTCCGAGACGTAGCGGACCTCTTTCGGCCAATGCTCGGTTTGAAATGAATCGGCCATGGCTTAGTCGTCGATTTGACGCGCTTCGTCGGCCAGCATGATTGGAATGCCGTCGCGGATCGGGTAGGCGAGACCGGCCTGGCGGCTGATCAATTCCTGCGCCTCGGCATCGTATTCCAGGGGCGCCTTGGTCACCGGGCACACCAAAATCTCCAAGAGCTTGGGATCGACACCGCTTTTCGCTTGGCTCATCGTTTTACTCCCGCGCGCCTTGGGTCAATGGCGCGGCCCATCCTTCTGTTTCTCGTGCATCGCCATGACCATGATGGCGGTCAGGGTTTCGACCCGCTCGGGCAGAGTCATGGCCTCGAGCAAGGCTTGCTTTTCCGGCGCCGCGAAGGGGCAGAGCATTGCCAGAGATGTGATCAGGTGCTCGTTATCGGTGTCCTCGATCGCGCTCCAGTCGCTTTCGATCTCCGCCGTTTCCAGGTACGCGCCGAGGGTTTCCAGGAACCCCTCCCGGTCGAAGGGGCCCGTATCCGCCTCCAGATCGCCACGAAAGCGGGTGAAGTCCGGGACCGCGCGGCGATAGCCGTTCAGCAGCGGCAACTCGCGCGCGACGTCGAAGCGAATCAGGCCGCCCAGGGTAATAAGATAACGGCCGTCGTCGGTCTCGCTGAAGGCGGTAATGCGCCCGGCGCAGCCGGTGTCGTAGACCTTGGCCGCCCCCCGCTCGCCGTCTCGTCCGCTGGGTTGGATCATGCCGATCAGGCGGTCGCCACCGAGAGCGTCGCGCACCATGGCGATGTAGCGCGGTTCGAAAATATTGAGCGGCAGATGCCCGCTGGGAAGCAGGAGCGCACCCGGCAAGGGAAATATCGGCAGCACCGCCGGTAAGTCGTCGAACCTGGGATCGAAGAGATTGCGGCTCATGCGCCCTTACCGCTTCCAAGCGTAGCCGTCACGAGAACAGCAGGGACGAAAGACGCCGGCGCGATTCCACGGTCAGGGGATCCATGGGTCCCCAGGCCTCGAAGAATTTGACCAGTTGCTTGCGCGCCGCTTCCTCGTTCCAGGCCCGGTCGCGCCGGACAATTTCCAAGAGCGCGCTGGCCGCCGCTTCGCGTTCCCCGGCCGCGTGCAAGGCTTCGGCCAGGTCGAAGCGGGCCCGATGATCGCCCGGATCGGTTTCGACCCGGGCCGCGAGCTCGGTGAGCGGACCGGCTTTCGCGGCCGATTCCGCCAGCTCCAGCGCGGCGGCGGCCGAGGCCAGCGCCGGCTTGGCGCGCAAGGCCTCGGGCACGGAGTCGAGCATCTCGCACGCGCCGGTCGTATCGCCGGAACTTAAGAGACAGCGGACCATGCCCGCCAGGGCTTCTTCATTCTCCGGCTCGTGCTGCAGGATTTGTCCGTAGAGGGCGGAGGCGGCGCCGTACTGCTCGGCCTCGATCGCGGTCGTGGCTTTTTCCAGCGCTTGATCGACCGGCGAGGGGCCCAGATTGGCGCCCGCCTGCTTCATCAGGCGCTCAACGAAGGCTTTGACCTGGCTTTCGCTTTGCGCGCCAACGAAGCCGTCGATCGGCTGGCCCTGGAAAAAAGCGTAAACCGCCGGGATCGACTGAATCCGCAATTGTCCGGCCAGGGCCTGGTTCTGATCGATGTCGACCTTGACCATGCGCACCGCGCCACGGGCCGCCAGTACGGCCTTTTCGAGCATGGGGCCAAGCTGCTTGCAGGGCCCGCACCAGGGGGCCCAGAAATCCACGATCACGGGCGCGGCCATGGAGGCTTCGATCACATCGCGCCCGAAATTGGCGGTGTCGCTGTCCTTGATCAGATCGGCCTTGGCCGGGGCGCCCGCGCCCAAGTCCGCCCCTGCCGGGGTGCCGTCTGCATCGATAAGTGTATTCATGAGTCCGATCTATCGCGTTGAAGACCTGGGCGGCATTCGGGCCGCGGCGGTCGTGTAAGAAGGCGTTGCGCTTAAAATGGTAATTTTGCCCGCCGGACGCAAGCCTGCGGCATCATCTCAACCGGGCAATCGGATTGAGCGTTGCAGTTCGGGCGGTGCGTCCTTCGACAAGCTCAGGATGAGGAAGATCGTGTGTGGTATAAAGAAAAGTCCTCATGCTGAGCTTGTCGAAGCACGCATAACGCCGATCCAGGCCTTCCCCCAACAGCGATACAACAATATGCGATTGCCTGCAGACCCGCCAGGGCCGCCGGGCGCCGGTTCAAAAGTCGACGCAAATGCCCTTGCGCTCCCAATCCCCATAGCGGGTCGGCTCGGGTCCGCTGGGCCCGCCGATTTCCTTCGCCGCCTTGGAATCCTTTGGGCGCGGAGCTGCGTCCTTGGGCGGTCCTTGGGGATTGTCCCGCTTGCGGGCGGGCGCGGTCTTCGGGCGGTGCGACTCGAAATGTTTGACCATGGGGTCAATATGACGCGCGGACAGGCGCCGGCCAAGCTTAACTGTCAGCCGTGCGGGAATGACACTTTCATCGCGGCAGGACCGTGTTAAACCCCGCCCATGACCGACACCCGCACGAAACAACCCGTCCGGCGTCCCAAACCCGTGACCAAGGACCCCCGGGCCCTGGCGCGCGATTTGCTGGCCGCGATCCTGCGCCAACACACCCCCCTGGACGAAGCCTGGGCCGCCACCAAGACCCTGTCGCGCCTGGAACCGCGAGACCGGGCTTTCGCCCGCTTGCTGGTCGCCACCGTGCTGCGGCGGCTGGGGCAGATCGATGAACTGATCGATCATTGCCTGGAGCGCCCGCTGAAAGCGCGCCACGCCGATGTGCGCGATTTGTTGCGTCTCGGCACCGCCCAGCTTGTGTTCCTGCGCACGCCGCCTCACGCGGCGGTCAGCACCACCCTCGACTTGGCGACGGGACAGCAGGTCGCGGGCTACAAGGGTTTGCTCAACGCGGTTCTGCGGCGGGTTTCTCGCGAAGGCGAGAGCCTGGCGGCGGCCCAGGACGCGGCGCGCCTGAACACCAAGAAATGGCTCTGGAAATCCTGGAGCGCGGCCTACGGGGAGGCCAGTGCGCGCGCGATCGCCGAGATGCACCTGCGCGAGCCGCCGCTGGATATATCGCCGCGCGAGGCAAGCGCGCGCGGCGATTGGGCCGAGGCCCTGGGGGCAACGATACTACCCACGGGCGGCCTGCGCCTGGCGCCGGGGGCGGGCGAGATCTCGAAGCTGCCCGGCTTCGACGAAGGCGCCTGGTGGGTCCAGGATGCCGCCGCCGCCTTGCCGGCGCGCCTCTTGGGCGAGGTTCGCGGCAAGCGGGTGCTTGACCTCTGCGCCGCGCCGGGGGGCAAGAGCGCGCAGCTGGCCGCCGCCGGGGCGCGGGTCACGGCCCTCGACATCTCGACGGAGCGCTTGGCCCGTCTGAAGGAAAACCTGTCGCGCCTGTCCCTGAGCGCCGAGACCGTCGCCGTCGATGCCCGCGAATGGCGGCCGGAGCAACCTTTCGAGGCCATCTTGCTGGATGCGCCGTGTTCGGCCACCGGCACCCTGCGCCGTCACCCCGACATCGCCCACCTGAAAGGCGCCAAGGAGGTGGCGAAGCTGACCGCCTTGCAAGACCGGCTGCTGGCCAACGCGGTCCACATGCTGGCCCCCGGCGGGGTGCTGGTCTACGCGACCTGCTCGCTCCAGCCCGAGGAGGGGCCGGAACGGATCGAGGCCTTGCTGACCGGCGGCGTGCCGCTTGAGCGCGTGCCCATCGGCGCAGCCGAATTGCAATGCCCCGGCGCGGAGGAAATCGGCGGTCTGAGCGAACTCATCGCACCCCTGGGCGATCTGCGTACCCTGCCCTGCCAATTGGACGCGCTAGGCGGCCTGGACGGTTTTTACGCCTGCCGCTTGCGTCGGATTTAACCCCGCCGCTGGACAGGCGCGACGCCATCCTGATACCTAAACGCCATGCAACAAGCTCCGCGCATCGCGCCCTCGATTCTCGCCGCCGATTTCGCCAAGCTGGGCGAGGAAGTCCGTGCCGTCACCGAGGCCGGCGCCGACTATATCCACATCGACATCATGGACGGGCACTTCGTGCCCAACTTGACCATCGGCCCGGCGGTGGTGGCGGCGCTGCGGCCGCATTCGCCCCTGACCTTCGACGTGCATCTGATGATCGCCCCGGCCGACCTCTACATTCCCGCTTTCGTCAAGGCCGGCGCGGATATCGTCACCGTGCATCCGGAATCGGGCCCGCACCTGCACCGCTCGCTGCAACTCATCAAGTCGCTGGGCAAGAAGGCCGGCGTGGCCCTGAACCCGGCGACCCCTCTCGATGTTCTGGACCATGTCTGGGACGATATCGATCTGGTGACGATCATGAGCGTCAATCCCGGCTTCGGTGGGCAGAGCTTTATCGCCGGCGCCCTGTCCAAGATCGCCGCGGCGCGCAAGCGCATCGACGCCGGCGGCCGGACCATCGATCTGGAGGTCGATGGCGGCGTGAATAACGAAAACGCGGCGGAAATTATCGCGGCGGGCGCCGATGTATTGGTCGCGGGCTCCGCCACCTTCAGCGGCGGGCCGGAAGCCTACGCCCAAAACATAAGGACGCTACGCGGCCCGGCCGCCCACACCGGCGGTTCCTGACCGTGACGCGCCGGCCAGCGGGTCATGGCGGCGCGGGAGGCTTGGCCCGCCGATTGAAGGATTACGCCCACTTGCCGGCCGAGCGGGCCCTTTCGCGTCTGGGCCATAATCTCAAGCGGCCGGTCTTCGCGCTGCCATTTTACCGCTATTCGCTCCCGGGCCTGACCGCCACGGCCCTGACCGTGACGCCAGCCGACCCCTGGCCGGGCCGGGCCGAGGCCGGGGGCGCGCTGGTTCAAGGCGTCTTCGCCTTCGCCGGGCAAACGATAACCAACCCGGCGCCCCTGTGGTCGCCGCCCGGTGCGGGGGCGGGCTGGCGGAGTGAAATACACAGTTTTACCTGGTTGCGGGATCTGCGCGCCCTGGGCGGCGACGCGGCCCGGCGTCAGGCCCGCGATCTGGCGCACGCCTGGCTGGAGGCGCACAGGACCTGGTCCCTGCCGGCGTGGGAACCGCTCGCCAGCGGCCGCCGCCTGGCGTCCTGGCTGGGGTGTTTCGAGTTTTTCGCCGCCAGCGCGGAAATTGAATTCCGCCACCGGCTGCTGGCCAGCATCGCGCAGCAGGCCCAGCATCTGTGCCGGGCCCTGCCGGCCGGTTTGGGCGGCGCGGAGCTGATCGCGGCGGCCAAGGGGCTGATCTTCGCCGGGGCGGCCTTGCCGGGGGGCGAAGCTTGGCGCCAAAAGGGCCTGGAGATCCTGCACCGCGAGCTGACGCGCCAGATTCTGGCCGACGGCGGCCACGTCGAGCGCAATCCCTCGCGCCACATGGCGGTTTTACGGGACTTGATCGACATTCGCGGCGCGCTGGCGCGTATCGATGCGGGCGCGGATCGCGTTGATGTGGACGCGGCGCGCGGCGAAGAGGGCGGGGCGCGGCGGGTATCGCCAAGCGAGCTGACCGCCGCCATCGAGGCCTTGGCCCCGGTCCTGCGCATGTACCAGCATGGCGACGGCGGTTTGGGCTTGTTCAACGGCTCGCTCGAGGAGGAAGCTTGGCGGGTCGAGCTCGTGCTCCAGCGCGCGGGTGGACCGCGCCGGCCGATCGGCGAAGCACCGGAAAGCGGGTTTCAACGCCTGCGCGCCGGACGCACGACCGTGCTGGTCGACACCGGCATGCCGCCGCCACGCGGCCTGGACGGTCATGCCCACGCCGGGGCCCTGAGCCTTGAGGTGAGCGCCGGCCGCGAACGGATTATCGTCAACTGCGGGACGCGGCCCAACGATGGGACCTGGCATGGCGCGCAGCGGGCGACGGCGGCGCATTCGACCCTGGTGCTCGGCGACACCAACTCGACGCAACTCCTATCCAGCGGCCTTGGCCGCGCGGCACGGATTATCTATTGCCGGCGCGAGGAAAAGGACGGGGGGATTTGGTTGGAGGCCGCCCACGACGGTTACACGCGCGGGTTCGGGGCGGTTCACCGCCGGCGTCTGTTCCTGAGCCCCGGCGGCGGCGACCTGCGCGGCGAGGATCGCCTGGAACCCTTCGGTCACCGGGTTCCGCGCGGCGTCTTCGCGGTCCGATTTCATCTTCACCCCGGGGTCCGGGCGAGCCTGGCGCAGGGCGGCGATAGCGTCCTCTTGCGCCCTCCCAAGGGGGATGGCTGGAGCCTGCGCGCGGCCGGGGCGCTGGTCTCCTTGGAGCCTAGTATCTATCTCGGCCAGGCCGGGGAAATACGCCGCGGTCAGCAGGTCGTCTTGAGCGGCGCCCTGGGCCCCGACGAAATCCGAATCAAGTGGGCGCTGCGCCGCCTGGACACGAAGCGCGGATAACACCCATGGCTTGGCTAGTTTTTCCGGCTTCGTGTCTGGCCGCCGCTCTCGCGGTCTGGGTCTTGACCGGGTTCCTGGTGCGCGGATTAAGGCGGCGCGGCATTGTCGACACCCCTAACGAGCGCAGCAGTCATACACAGCCCAAGCCGCGCGGCGGTGGATTGGTTCTGGTCCCGGTGATCTTGGTTGCCTGGCTCTTGGGATTCTGGCCGCATGTGCCTGGCCTCGATCTAATCTTGATCGCCGCCGCGGGCCTGGCCGCCGTGGGCTGGATCGACGACTTGCGCGACCTGCCGGCGGCGGCGCGCCTGCTCGCGCAAGTAACCGCCGTCGCGCTGGGATTGCTTGGGATGGGCGATTCGGGCCTTGTTTTCCAAGGCCTCTTGCCACCGCTCCTGGATGTCCTGGCCACGGGCCTGGTCTGGATTTGGTTCATCAACCTGTTCAATTTCATGGATGGGATCGACGGGATCGCGGGCGCCGAAACGGTGAGCATTGGCGCCGGCCTGGCCATGATCGGCGCCCTCGGCGGGGTGGCGGTCCTGGGTTCCACGGCCGCCATTTTTCTTCCAACATTGCTGGCGGCCGCGACGCTGGGTTTCCTGGCCTGGAACTGGCCGCCCGCGAAGCTGTTCCTGGGTGACGTCGGAAGCGTGCCGCTTGGTTATCTGCTCGGCTGGCTGCTGCTGATTTGGGCCGCGCAAGGTCAGTGGGCCGCCGCGCTGATCCTTCCGCTCTACTATCTGGCCGATGCGACCGTCACCCTGGCCCGTCGGGCCCTGCGCGGCGCCAAGGTCTGGCAAGCGCACCGCGAGCACTTTTACCAGCGCGCGGTTCAGGGCCGGGCGTCGCACGGCCAAGTGGCGCGCGGCGTCATTTTATGCAATGTATTGCTGATTGCCTGCGCGTCCTTGGCGGCACATGGTCATCCTTGGATCGGCTTGACGCTGGCCACGGTCACGGTCGGCGGGTTTATGATGGTCCTGCGCCGCTGGGCGGGCGTGGCGCATTGAGTGCTGCGGTGGATCGTGCTCTAGCGCTATTGCACGGGTAGTCTTTGTGTTAATCTGGCTAAACTTTTTTAAGCGCGAGAGGGGGAGTGCGATACGCCGCGCGCGATCCTTGCCGGTGACGCCGTGAAAATGGCGCGCCACCGTCTGCCCCGCCAAACAATAGCCTTCCTTCACGATCTGACCATGGCCGGCCTGTCATTCGTGGTCGCGCTGGCCCTGCGCCTGGGCGCCGATACTTTTGGCTATTTTTCCAAGGATTTGGTTCTAGCGCTCGTGGTCTTCACCCTTGTGTGCGGCTTGGTCTTTCACTTTGTTGGATTGTATCGCGGCATCTGGCGCTACGCCTCGCTCAACGATCTGGTGGCGATCATGCGCGCGGCGAGTCTGGCGATCCTTTTATTCCTGGCGATCACGTTCTTGATGACGCGCCTGGAATCGGTGCCACGGACCTCGTTGATCATCAACTGGTTTGTCCTGGTGTCGATGCTGGGCGCGCCGCGGGTCATGTACCGCGTGTTCAAGGACCGCGGCTTCGATCATCTTTTCGAGCGTGAAAGCCAAATTCGCACGCCGGTCGTCCTTCTGGGCGCGGGGGACGCCGCCGAGGTCTTCATCCGCGAGATGGCGCGCGACCGTCAGGCGCCTTATGAAGTCCTGGCCGTGATCGACGAAAAAGGCACGCGGGTCGGCCGCAGTATCCACGGGATTCCAATTCAGGGACAACTCGACCGCTTGGACCAAATTCTCACCAAACTTAAGACCGGCGGGCGCGACCCGCAGCGTTTGATCCTGACCAAGAAACCGAATCGCGAGGAGCTGGAACTGATCCTCGATGTCGCCGACGCGAAGGGCATGGCGATCGCCCGGCTGCCGCGCCTCACGGAATTGCGTAGCGGCGAGGATCAGCGTCTGGAGTTGCGCCCGGTCGCGATCGAGGATCTTCTGGGCCGCTCCGAGGCCAAACTCGACCGCGTGGCCATGCGGCGCCTGATCGAAGGCCGCCGGGTTCTCGTTACCGGCGCCGGCGGGTCGATCGGGTCGGAACTGGTCCGCCAAATCGCCGATTTCAACCCAACCCGCTTATGTCTGCTCGATAATTCGGAGTATCAACTCTACACGGTCGGTAAGGAACTTGAGGAGCGCCAAGTGGAGCTGTCCTTCCACTTGATTCTGGCTGACGTGCGCGACCGGACCCGGATCGAACAACTCCTGGAAGCCGAGGCGCCCGATCTTGTCTTTCACGCCGCGGCGCTGAAACACGTACCCATGGTCGAGGACAGCCCGCTTGAAGGGATGCGGACCAACGTGATCGGCGTGCGCAATGTGGCCGATGCCTGCCGCCGCGCCAAGGTCGCGGCCATGGTGCTGATTTCCACCGACAAGGCGATCAACCCGACCAGCATGATGGGGGCGACCAAGCGTCTGGCGGAATCTTATTGCCAATCCCTCGACATCGCGGGTCGGGACGCCGCTGGCCCAGGGGCCGCGGGGGGAACCCGTTTCGTCACCGTGCGTTTCGGCAACGTGCTTGGGTCCACCGGGTCGGTGGTCCCGCTGTTTCAGCGCCAGCTCGCCAGGGGCGGGCCCTTGACCGTTACCGACCCGAAGATGAGCCGCTATTTCATGACCGTGCGCGAGGCGGTCGAGCTGGTCTTGCAAGCCTCGGCCCTAGGCGTTTCGAGCCCCCGGGAGGAGGCCGGTAAAATCTTCGTCTTGGATATGGGCGAGCCGGTCAAGATTCTAGACCTGGCGCGCCACATGATTCGCCTGTCGGGAATGCGCCCGGAGAAGGACATCGAAATCCAGATCACGGGCTTGCGGCCGGGAGAGAAGTTGTACGAGGAGATCTTCCACGAGGGTGAGCCGCTGCTGCCAACGAGCCATCCCAGCCTCATGCTGGCGGCACCGCGTACTGTGAACCAGCAGTTGTTGGGGCGCAGCCTCGACGACCTCGCGGACCTGGCGGTGGAGGGCCGTCAAGCCGAGGCGGTCGCGTCGGTCATGCGCCTGGTCCCGGAATACCGGCCCTCGGACTCGCTCGCGCCCAAATCAAGCCCCCGGCGCTCTCAAAGCCCGGCTTGAGGGCGCGCGGCACCACCGGAACTTTTCGCGCCCACGCGCGCCCAAACTAAGATTCATTCTGGAGAAGCTCCATGACCAGCCCGGCATCGCCGCCGCCCCTGACGCCCATTCGGCGCGCCTTGATCTCGGTTTCGGACAAGTCCGGACTGGCGCCGCTTGGTAAATTCCTCTCCGACTCCGGGGTTGAGATTTTATCCACCGGCGGCTCGGCGCGCGCCTTGGTCGAAGCCGGGGTCCCGGTCATCGAGGTCGCCAGCCACACCGGATTCCCGGAAATTATGGACGGCCGGGTAAAAACCCTGCACCCTAAGATCCACGGCGGCATCCTGGCGCGCCGTGACTTGGCCGACCATCGCGCCGCCATGGGTGAATACGATATCGCGCCGATCGATCTGGTGGTGGTCAACCTCTATCCCTTCGAGGCCACGCTCGCCTCCGGGGCGGACGCGGAAACCTGCATCGAGAATATCGATATCGGCGGCCCGGCCATGGTGCGCGCGGCGGCCAAGAATCATGCCTTTGTCACTGTCGTGACCGACCCGGCCGACTACGAATCCGTCATAAGCGAGATGCGGGCGCACGACGGCGCGGCGGGCGCGGATTTGAGAACCCGCCTGGCCGCCACCGCTTTCGCGCACACGGCGGCCTACGACGCCGCCATCTCGATGTGGATGCAAGGCCGTCAAGAGCAGCGGTTCCCGGAACGCCTCAGCGTCCCCGGACAGCTGCGCCAGACTCTGCGTTACGGCGAAAACCCGCATCAGCACGCCGCCCTCTACACCGGCGGCGTGACCCGGCCCGGGGTCGCGACGGCGGAGCAGATCCAAGGCAAGGCGCTAAGCTACAACAACCTGAACGACACCGATGCCGCCTTTGAAGCGGTGGCGGAATTCGAGGCCACCGATTCCGGTCAAGCGGCGGTGGCGATTATCAAGCACGCCAATCCCTGCGGCATTGCCCTGGGTGCGACCCAGGCGGAGGCCTACGCCAAGGCGCTGGCCTGCGATCCGTTGAGCGCCTATGGCGGGATCGTCGCGCTCAACCGCCCGCTCGACGCCGCGACCGCGTCGCAAATCATAAAGCTATTTACCGAGGTCGTGATCGCGCCGGATATAGAGCCGCAAGCCCGCGCGATTCTGGCGGGTAAGAATAATCTGCGGGTGCTGGTAACCGGCGCCATGCCGGACCCCGGCGCGCCGGGGCTGTCGATAAAGTCGCTGGCCGGCGGGCTTCTGGTGCAATCGCGCGATAACGGGCGGCTTGGCCCCGACGACTTGAAAATCGTGACCAAGCGCGCGCCGAGCGAGACGGAGATCGAGGACTTGCTGTTCGCGTTCCGGGTCGCCAAGCACGTGAAGTCCAACGCCATCGTTCTGGCTCGGAACGGGGCCACGCTCGGGGTCGGCGCCGGGCAGATGAGCCGGGTCGATTCGACGCGTATCGCCGCCTGGAAGGCGCGCGAGGCGGCGAAGCCGGCGGACGGCGGTGGGTTGGATGGCGTGGTCGCGGCGTCCGACGCCTTCTTCCCCTTCACCGACGGCCTGATGGCGGCGGTCGAGGCCGGGGCGCGGGCGGTGATCCAACCGGGAGGATCCTTGCGCGATAAGGAGGTCATCGCGGCCGCCGACGAGGCCGGGGTCGCCATGGTCTTTACCGGCATGCGCCATTTCCGCCACTAGGGGAGAAAGATCGGCCCAACAACGAAGAAGGCCGGGAGGGCGGCCTATCGAGGCTTCCCGGCGCCAAGGACAGCGGGTTTAGGCGGCGCGGAATCGGGAAGCGAAAAAAAGCGGTGGAATCTGAACCGCCCGCCCGGATTCCGGCCGGCGCGGGGGTTCAGCCTTCTGCTTTGGGATGATGCTTTAGTGCCGGGAACCCGGATTGGCGCCTGGAACGCGCTAGATGGGCTTTAGACTAGAGACCACCGTGGCGAAGACGACCCAAAACTCGCCCGACTGCAGAAGTGCCGATAAGGCCAAGACGATACCCAAGGCTCCCAGCGACATGGCCAGCCAGTTCCGCTTGTGCTGGGCCAAGACCAGTCCCAGCAGGCTCATGGGCACGCTGGCCGGGGCCAGAAAGGGGGTCAGGGCGATAAGGCCGAGACCGGCGCCCAGGGCGCCAATGGCGGCGGGGATCAAGCCGGAACCGGCTGTCTCCAATGTCTGGTTCGCGAAAGCGGTCGGGGTGAGCGCAACATCGGTCATGGCGGTCCTCCGTCGAATTCCTGAACTTCCAAAGTCCCGGTTCGCCGGCCAAGACGAATACGCGAGAGGCGAATCAAGCCGTATTCCTAATGTCTTGGCCCGCGATCCCTCTTGCATTTCCTGCTTTGGCGCTAGGCCTTGAAGTCAGCCACAACATGAACTATCCAAAGAAAAAAAGCAATAAAAAACAGCATGATTAGATGATTTATTCTACTTGGCCATTAATAATAGTTGAATAATATGATTAAACTAGGGCGATATAGCCTATGAATGAGAAAACAGACATTATGTCCTAATAGAAATAGGGCATAATATCCTGTATTTGGGAAACGCAGATAACAGCCTAGCTTTATTCGTTCCTACCGAGCGGCCATCCGGCCCGCCACGGGGCATCGGAAAACCGGGCTTTCCACCACACTAGGCGCTAGGCTTGCTGAAAGGACGGCGCAACCATGGAAAGCAAGGGGGAATGCATGCTGATCGTGACCACGAACGAGATCGCCGGGCGCCAAGTCGCGGAATACCTGGGCATCGTCAGCGGCGACGCCATTGTCGGCGCCAACATTTTCCGCGATTTATTCGCCCGCGTTCGCGATATCGTCGGCGGGCGCGCCGGGGGCTATGAAAAAGCCCTGGGGGGCGCCAAGGAGTCGGCGATGGAGGACATGGTGGGGCAGGCCCGGAATCTGGGCGCGAATGCCATCCTGGCGGTCGATCTGGACTACGAAACGATCGGCGATTCCATGCTCATGGTCAGCGCGTGCGGAACCGCGGTCCGGCTGGCCTGAGGAAGGTGGCGCGCCGCGTGGCGTTAACTCTCGACCATGGCGCGTAGTTGCCGGTTCGCGACCGCGAGCATGGCTAGGTCCGGCGCTCCCACGGTCTGCAGCTCGCCCAGAAGCTGTTCGGTTCGGGCGACCAGGGAGCGGCGCCCTTCGGCCCAAGAGCCTATGATCTCCTCCGGCGAATCCAGCTTCTTGGCCCCGCCGTTGACAACCCGCGATGTCAGCTCGCCCTGATGCCCATAGAGATCGTCGATAATGGCGGTCACCGCCAGCTTATCCCAAGCGCTATCGCTGGGCAGGCGGCTGGCCGCGCCGCGCAGCCAGTCGAATCCGAAGCGGGCGCCGATGGCGAAATAGGACCTGCCGACCTCGAGGCCGCCCAGGGACCCGCCACGCGCGATGCGCACGATATCGCACCCGGCATAGAGCAGCGGCAAGCTGGCGATCCGTTGCGCCAGATCCTCGGGGACGCCCGACGAGGTCAGCTTGGCGACCCGCCCGGCCAGGAGAGCGCGGTCCGACTCCTCCAATAAGTTATGCAGGTTCGAGGCAATGCGGGCGATCTCCTGCGCATAACCGGAAACCTCGCCTTCGATATCGAGCGGAAACGCCGCCTGGCGCAAAAACCAACCCGTGCCCCGCTCAATCAAGCGCCCGCACTCGGTCAGCATCTCGGCCTGGACATCGGCGGGCACCTGATTGTCGAGCGCCTCGATCTGCGCGTAGAGCGCCCGCATGCCGAAAACTTCGCGGCTGATCGTGTAGGCGCGCGCGACATCGGCGGCGGCCATGCCCGATTTCTCCTTCACCTCGTGAATAAAGGTGATGCCGGCCCTGTTGACGATATCGTTGGTGACCACGGTCGCCACGATTTCCCGGCGCAGCCGGTGGCGGGCGATTTGGTCCTTGAAGCGTTCGCGCAGGGGGCTGGGGAAATAGTTCAAGAGATCCCGCGCCATGTAGGGGTCGTCCGGTAAATCCGAGGACAGCAACTCGTCGTAAAGCGTGATCTTGGCGTAGGACAGAGCGACCGCGAGCTCGGGACGCGACAGACCGATGCCGGCGGCCTGGCGTTCGAGAATGATCTCGTCGTCGGGCAGGTATTCAATGGCGCGGTCCAGGTGCCCGGCCTTCTCGAGCGTGCGCATGTAACGCGCCAGACGATCCAGAAGATGCACCCCAAGGCCGCTTGTGACCGAAATGGAACCGCTTTGCAGATAGTTGTCGCGCAAGACCAGGTCGGCGACCTCGTCGGTCATCTCTACGAGCAAGGTGTCCCGCTGCTTACGGGTCATGTCTCCCGCCGCGACGATATCTCCGAGCAGGATCTTGATGTTGACCTCGTGGTCGGAACAATCGACCCCGGCCGAATTATCGATGGAATCGGTATTAATGCGCCCACCGGCGAGCGCGAACTCAATTCGCCCTCTTTGGGTCATGCCCAGGTTGGCGCCCTCGCCGACGACCTTGGCTTTCAGGTCCTCGCCATTGATACGAATGGCGTCGTTGGCCCGGTCGCCGGCATCCAGATTGGTCTCATGGCTTTCCTTGACATAGGTTCCGATGCCGCCGAACCACAACAGCTCGACAGCGGTCGTCAACATGGCCTTCATCAGTTCGTTGGGCGTGACCTTGGCCCTATCCATTCCGAAACACCGCTTCATTTCGGGCGAGACGGCAATCGATTTAGCCTTGCGGTCGAATATGCCTCCGCCCTTGGAAATCAGCTTGGCGTCGTAGTCGCCCCAAGACGAACGGGGCAAATCGAACAGACGCTGGCGCTCGGCCCAGCTGGTTTCCGGGTCCGGGTCCGGATCGACGAAAATATGCAGGTGATTGAAGGCGCCGATCAAGGCGATGTGCTTGGACAGAAGCATGCCATTGCCAAAGACGTCGCCCGACATATCGCCGACGCCCATGACGGTGAAGTCCTGGGTTTGAATATCCTTGCCGATTTCCCGGAAGTGATGCTTCACGCATTCCCAGGCGCCGCGGGCGGTGATTCCCATCTTCTTGTGGTCGTAACCGGCCGATCCGCCGGAAGCGAAAGCATCGTCCAGCCAGAAACCATAGTCGGCCGATACCCCATTCGCGATATCGGAAAAGGTCGCGGTTCCCTTGTCGGCGGCGACCACAAGATAGGGATCGTCGCCGTCGCGGCGCACGACATCGCCCGGCGGCGTCAGCTCGCCCGAGACCAGATTGTCGGTGATGTCGAGAAGGCCGGAAATGAACATCTTATAACACGCGATTCCTTCCTCCAGCAGGGCCTCCCGCCCGGCTTCGGGCGCGGGCGGGCGCTTGAGCACGAAACCGCCTTTCGAACCGACTGGAACGATGACCGCGTTCTTGACCTGCTGCGCCTTGACCAGGCCCAACACCTCGGTGCGGAAATCCTCACGCCTATCGGACCAGCGCAGGCCGCCGCGCGCGACCATGCCAAAGCGCAGGTGCACGCCCTCGACGCGGGGGCTGTAGACGAAAATCTCCCGGAACGGCCGCGGCGCGGGTAGTTCCTCTAATTGTTGCGAATCGAATTTCATGGAAAGATAAGGCTTGGGCAGCCCATCGGGACCCTTCTGCGCGAAGTTGGTGCGCAACGTCGATTCGATGCAATTGAGGAAGCGCCGAATAATCCGGTCGTCATCGAGGTTGCTAACGTCTTCGAGCGCGGATTCTATCTCGGCGGCGATCGCGGCCGGGTCGGCGGTCTTATCCGCTGTTTCCCGTTGCGCGAATCGGGCCAGGAACAAATCCACCAAACGCCGCGCGATGAAGGGATGCTGCGATAAGGTTTGTTCCATGTAGGTCTGGCTGAAAGGGATCCTCGCCTGGCGCAAGTATTTGGAATAGGCACGCAGGACCAGAACTTCGCGGGCCCGCAGCCCGGCCTGCAAGACCAATCTGTTGAGGCCGTCGTTATCTATTTCGCCGCGCCAAACTTTCCCGAAAGCCTCGTGGAAAGCGTCCTTGACCGCCGCGACATCGATTTTCGCGGCGCCTTGAGTGCGCATCGCGAAATCGTGCATCCAGACCGGCTCCTTGGTGCCGGCGGGCCGCACGTCGTAGGGAATTTCGCTTATCACTTTGAGGCCCATGCATTCAAGCATGGGCAGGATATCGGACAAGGGCACTGGCGCGCCCTCGACGTAGATCTTGAAGCGCAGTTCGTCCTCTTCCGCTTCGATCGGCCGGTAGAGATTCATGGCCAAGTCGCCGCTATCGAGAGTCTGCTCGACCCGGGCTATGTCGAAGACCGCTGCATGCTCGTTGAATTGGCCTCGGTAGTTGACCGGGAACGCATGCGCGTAGCGGTGCAGCAGGCGCAGGCCCCGCTCTTCGCCGCGATCCTCGATCAGGGCCTGCCGCAAACGGTCGGCCCAGGACCGGCCGGCCTCGACCAGCTTGGCCTCCAGGGCGGCGAGATCGACCTCGGGCACTTCGCCGCGCGTCGTCTTGACGATGACGTGCATGCGGGCCAGGGCGGCATCGCTCAGGTGGGTGGTGAAGGCCGATATCTGGCCACCGTAGGCCGCGGTCAGAACGCCTTGAAAACGGACCCTAAGCGCGGTGTCGTAGCGGTCGCGCGGGACGTAGACGAGGCAGGAAACAAAACGCTCGAAGGGGTCGTGGCGCACGAAGAGCGCGATACGCTGGCGTTCCTGCAGATGCAGGATACCCATCGCCATGTTGTGCAGTTCCTCCGGGTCGATCTGGAACAGCTCGTCGCGCGGGAAGGTATCCAGAATGTGCATCAGCGCCTTGCCGTCGTGGCTGTTCGGCGCGAATCCGGTGCGCTCGACGACACGGTCGATTTTCTGGCGCAGTAAGGGGATGGCGCGCGGCGAGCGCGAATAGGCGGCCGAGGTAAACAGGCCGATGAACAGGCGTTCGCCGGTAACCCGCCCCTGGTCGTCGAAGCACTTAACGGCCACGGTGTCCATGTGCACCGGACGGTGAACGCTCGCGCGGCGGTTGGCCTTGGTGCAGCGTAGCAGGACCGGTTGGGTCACGAAATCGCGCACATCGGCCGGCAGGGCGCCCAGGTCGCGCAGGCCGTCGAAGACGGATATCTCCTCGTCGCGCAGGACTCCGAGGCCGCTGTCGGGCAGAACCCGCGCGAGGGCCTCGTCGCCTTCGCCTTCGAAGCTGTATTGGCGGCTGCCCAGATGGGTGAAGTTATCGTCTTCCATCCACTCCAGGAAGGCGGCGCCCTCCTCGATTTCCGCGGCCGGCAGGGGCGGCGGCGAGGATCGCAGGGCCTCCAGGGTCTCGCGCAGGCGCGCGCGCATGGCGTGCCAATCCTCGACCGCGGCGCGCACGTCGCTCAGCACCGCTTCCAGCCCGGCGCGGATCTCCCGGTTGCGCTCGCGCGGCTGTTCGCTGATCTGGACGTGCATGACGGATTCGCGCGGCACGTCGTCGCCGGCTTCTTCGGGATCGAAGAGCTTGGCCAGCTTGCCGTTCGGTTTTCGCGTCATGCGGATAATCGGGTGGATCACCAGATACACCTCGATGCCCTGGCGGGCCAGCTCCGCGGTCACCGAATCGACCAGGAACGGCATGTCGTCGTTGATGATCTCCACGATCGTATGCGAGGACCGCCAACCCTGTTCCTCCGGGCGCGGATTGTGGACCCTGACCTTGGCGGTTCCGGCTTGGCGCGATTGCCCGAGTTCCCAGAGCGTGAGCGCCGCGCCGTAAAGATTGTCGGGGTGTTCGGCGATAATATCGTCGGGCGGAACATGGGTGTAGAATTGCCGGATAAAACGCTCCGCGAGGGCGCCGCGTGCCGCGTCGAGCCGCTCTAGCGCGCTCCCGGCGACCTTGTCGATCAGTTCCGCTTTTTTTCGCTCAGCCTTCGCCGTCATGGTTTTTCGCCTTGTAGATATCGCTCCCGTCGCCAATACCAAGGAGCGCTGGATATGACCCATAAAAATCGCGGGCGCGGGTTTTTGTCCACCGGCCGTGACCGCCGCGAGTCGCGCCGTGAAATGACGCTACCCTATTTACGTTAAGATGGGGAGAATTGATCGGATCGCGGTCCTGCCCGCGAGGCCGGCCTGTTATTCGATGGGCGCGCTTGGCGTGGATCACGACTCTTCTTCGCCGCCGTTCGGTTTTCCCGGCGCCACGCCTGGCCCCGCCTGGCCGCGCGCCTCCAACTCGCGCAAGGACTGCCCGATTTCCTTTAACATCTCGGCCAGATCTAGGTTTTCACCGCTTGGGCCTGGGCCTGGGCCTGGGCTTGGGCCTGGATCTGGGCCTGGAGTCGGGGGCGGCCGTGGCACCGCCGGCGGCGCGGTCTCGGGACGGGCCGCCGCCAGGCGGGGGCCCAAAAGCGCTGGATAGGCGATCAGGCGGTCGAGAAGCCGTTGAATGTCCTGGCGCAGGGACTGCTCTTGCTGGCGGAGGACCTGCTCTCTTTGCAGCATTTGGCGCAGATCTCTCGCTTCGTCGAGGTGCCGGTCCAGGCGGGCGTTCAGGCGCTCCGTCTCCTGAATCAAGCGCGCGATCTCATCCTTTTGAATCTCGACCAACATGGGCAAATGGCCGCGCGGCGCCGGCGCCGGCGCCGGCTCAGGGGGAGATCCGCGGGCGCGGCGCGGCGCGGCGGCGGCCGTCGGTGTCTTGAGGGAGTCTTCGGGGAGCCAGACGTAAACTTGCCGGCCGCGCTTGAAGCCCTTGGCTTTTCCGCGCCGGATGCGCATGCGCAGCGCGTCGCTGGTCAGGCCCAGCAGGGTCGCCGCTTTCGCCAAAGGCACGGCACTCTGGCCGTCTTGCTCTCTGCCCGACATGTCCCGAACCTAACACAACGCCACCCGCGCGCACCTGGCGAGCTTCTGTCCCGGTCAAGTTTACCAAGAAGCCGTTATCAAGGCTTCTTGGTATTAAGGCACCCCTAACGCGGCTTGGATTATGGAAAAAACCAAGTACGGCCGGCACCGGCCGGCGCCGTATAAATCGAGAAAACTTCGGGTGTCTGGCCCATGGATGGCATGGCCCCGCGTTTCACCGATCGCCGCTTCGATCCGCCGCGGGCAGGTGTACGGAAGCGCAGAACCCGCCGCTCTCTGGGCTTTCCAAGACCATCTTGCCGCCGTAGGCCGAGGCGATATCGTCAACAATCGCCAATCCTATTCCTGAGCCCGGCTTCTTCTCATCCAGCCGGATACCGCGTTGGCGAAGGTCTTCAAGTTGATCCGGGGGTGCCCCGGGTCCATCGTCGGTAACGGTGAAAACCACCTCCTTGGCGACTTCGCTCACGCGCACCCCGATGCGGGCCCGCGCCCATTTAGAGGAGTTTTCAAGAATATTGCCCACCAGATCGGAAAGGTCGCCCGCATCCACCGCGACCGTGCAGGCCGATGGACCCTCGATCTCCCACGACAGAGATTCGCCGCCGGGGGTTCTGCGCAGGGTATGAACGACCGACTGCGTTATCGCCACGATGTCGGTCTTGTCCCGATCCCGGCGCACTGCCCGCTTCGCCGCCCGGGCCCGCGCGAGTTCCCGGTCGATGTGGCGATGCATCTGCCGGGTAAGGTCCGCCAATTCGTCGGCGATCTCCGTGCGCCCTTCGCGCTTCAGCTTTTCCGCGTCGCTCATCATGACCGTAAGCGGTGTCTTTAACGCATGGGCGAGATTCGCCGCCTGGTGACGTGCCCGCTCGATGGTCCGGTCCTGGGTGTCGAGTAACTCATTGACCTCCGTAACGAGCGGCAAGACCTCATCGGGGAATGGCCCCTCGAGACGGTCTCCGTCCTCCGAGCGGATCCGCTTGACGCCACGCCGGACGGCCTCCAAGGGGCGAAGGCCGAACCAAATCTGTAAAGCGGCGGCGGCGACCAGAAACAACGCCAGCGCCAACAGCGGCATGCGCACATCCGATGCGAATTCGGCCGTCGCTTGCGCTATGGTTCGCGCATCTATGGCGACCGCTATCCTGATCGTGCGCGCGCCATTCGGCGTGTCGTAGATTATGAGGCGCTCCCGGACGATCAAAGACGAACCGCCGGGGCCGTCCAAGCGGTGCCGGTGGCTGACTCCGGTCTCGAGCCGGTCGGAGGGAAGTGGGAGAACGTAATCCCATAGGGATCTCGAATGCAGCCGGTTTGCGGAGGCGTCTTCTTGAACCTGCCAGTAGAGGCCGCTAAGGGGTTCGGCGAAGCGGGGATCGGCAAGGTCGATCGATAAGGTTATGCGGCCGCCGTTGGCAAAGCCGACATGGCCGGCCAGTTGGCGGATATTGGTGGCAAGCTCCGCATCGACGCGGCGCTCGACATGGCGTTCGAACAGCTCGACAAGAACGAAGCCGGCGAGGAAGAGGGCCGCGGCGATCGAGATAATCGAAACAAGTAACAACCTAAGTCGCAAGGAATGGCGGCTCACGGTCCATCCTCTTTCTCGACGGTGTAGCCAAATCCGCGCACGGTCTTGACGATATCGATACCGATCTTGCGCCGCACGCGCCCGACCAGGACTTCCACCGCGTTGCTTTCCCGCTCGAAGTCCTGGGCGTAGAGATGTTCCGTCAGCTCGGCCTGAGAAACGACACGCCCGGCGTGAAGAACAAGGTAGAACAGCAGCCGGTATTCCTGCGGCGACAGATGTCTTGGAACGCCGTCAACCGTTACCCGCATTTGCCGGGGGTCGATGCTTAAGGAGCCCGCTTCCAGCACCGGGCTGCTGTGTCCCGCCGTGCGCCGGATAATCGCCCGCAACCGGGAAAGAACCTCATCCATTTCGAATGGTTTTGGCAGGTAATCGTCCGCCCCCGCGTCAATGCCTTCGACGCGCTCGCGCCAGCTTCCCCGCGCGGTCAATATCAGAACCGGAAAGCCGCGGCCATTCTCGCGCCATCTTTTCAGGACTGAAAGGCCGTCTATTTTTGGCAGGCCGAGATCGAGGACGGCGGCGTCGTAATCCTCCACGTCGCCCTTGAACCAAGCCTCTTCGCCATCGGCCGCGCGGTCAACCACGTAGCCCGCGCCTTCCAGCGTCCTGGTCAGGTCGCGGGCTATCCTCGGTTCGTCCTCAACGAGCAAGATGCGCATTAATCGTCTTCAAACTTGATGACCTGGCCGCTCTGTGCATTGACGTAAATTTCTCTCATGCGGCCCGGTTTGGTGATGTATTTGATTTCGTATACCCAGATCCCATCTTCCCTTTCGAATTCCGCCTCTACGATTTCACCGTCAATTCTGGACCTGACGATTTTAAGGATTTCCACGAGGGGGAGAACCTCGCCCTGCTCGAAGGCGCGCCGCGCCCGTTCTTGGCCACGCTCCTTATCCTGACTCTCACCTGCGTTGGCCGGGGCCTGGCCGAGCATGATAGCCACCAGGGCGGCGACGATCGGGGCCGTCGATTTCCGGATAAGAGATCTCGTCATGGGGTGAAGTGTCCCATCCCGAAGATGACAAAACGCTGACAGCGGGTGTAAGGCATCGGTCAGCCCTCCCTGGATAGATTACTTCGATTAAGTACTCTTGTGGAGGTCGATACCGTGCCGACGCCGCGCTCGTCACCCGTGCCATCGCTAGCTGTATGGGATCTGCCGACACGGCTGTACCATTGGCTGCAGGCCGTCCTGGTGGCCGCCGCCCTGGCCATCGGCTTTCTGGCCCCGGAATGGTGGATGGGCGTGCACGTCTGGCTCGGCTATGGCGTCGCCGGACTCATCGTCTTCCGCCTGATCTGGGGGGTGTTCGGGTCTCAATTCAGCCTTTTCGCCAGCTTCATTCATCCGCCGCGTCAAATCTGGAATCACATCCGCGGGCTCATCGAGGGCCGCCCCCCGCACGCCATGGGACACAACCCGCTGGGCGCGTTGATGGTGTTCGCGATGATCGCCGTCATGGCGGGGATCGGGGTCAGCGGTCTCCTGGCCCTTGGCGGCGTGGAAAATCAGGGCCCACTCGCCGGTTTCCTGGGGTTTAGCGCCGGCGATATCGCCAGGAAGGCCCATTCGATTCTGGCCATGGCCCTCTTGGCGATGATCGGACTGCATGTCCTGGGCGTAATCGTCGATAGTTGGCTGGGCCGCGAATCCTTGGTCCGCGCCATGATTATCGGGCGCAAGCGTGTTCCCGCCGGCGCCCTCCTGCTCAACCCACGGCCGGCACGGCGGCGCGCCGCGACCCTCGCCGCGATCTGCGCGGGGACCGCCATCCTGATAGCAAGCTCGCTCGCGGGCATGGTTCCGGCCTCCGGCCTGATCGCCATGCCCCGTCAGGCCGCTTACCAGGAAGAATGCGGCGACTGCCACGAGGTTTATCATCCCAGCCTGCTGCCGCGCGCTTCGTGGTCGGCGACGATGGCCGGCCTCGAAAACCATTTCGGCGAAGATGCCAGCCTTGCCCCGGAAACGGCCCAGGCCATTACCGCCTACCTCGACAACTACGCTTCCGAGGCCTGGGATACCGAGGCCGCCAATCGCCTTCGGGCGGTCGATGGCACCGCGCCAGGGCAAATCTCCGCGACTCCCTTCTGGAAGCGCAAGCACCGCCAAATCGAGAAATCCGTGTTCGAGACCAAGCCGCTGCGCGGGCGGAGCAACTGCGGGGCCTGCCACCGGGACGCCGGAAGCGGACGCTTCGACGACCAGATGATCGCCATTCCGGCCCGCTAGAGACCCTGCTCGACAAGAAGGAACCACGATTTCATGCGTAGCTTGCTCATCTTACCCGCCGTTATTGCCTTGTTGGCCACGGTCGACGCCGAAGCCGGGGCGCGCCAGGCCCTTCTCGACGGCTTCGCCACTCAAGCCAAGGCCGCCGACTCCGGTTTCGCCGGTTTCTCCGCCTCGCGCGGCGAGAACCTGTTCCGCACCTCGTTTGCCGGCGGTAAACCCGACACCCCGGCTTGCACGGTGTGCCATACGCCGTCGCCCTTGAAACAGGGCGAAACCCGGGCCGGAAAGCCGATCGAACCCATGGCGCTCTCGGCGTCGCCGGATCGCTATGGCGACCCGAAAAAGGTCGCCAAGTGGTTCCGCCGCAATTGCAAGAGCGTTCTGGGGCGTGAATGCACGGCCCCGGAAAAAGGCGACTTTATTACCTTCATGACCGGCCAGTAACTCTCCAGGGAGATAAAACCATGCGCTTTACCGCTCTCATATTCTCGGCCGCGCTTCTGGTGCCTTTATCCGCCATGGCCGATGAGGATTCCGTGCCGCCGGTGACCGATCCGCTGACGAAGAAGGAATGCGGCGCATGCCACATGGCCTACCAGCCGGCGTTTCTGCCCGCGGCATCGTGGCGCGAGATCATGGCGACCCTCGACGATCATTTCGGCGAGGACGCCAGCCTGGACCCCGAAACCCGCGGCCAGATCGAATCCTACCTTGCCGCCAATGCCGGGCGCGGCCGCGCCCGCCGCGCCAGCCCGCCTTTGCGTATCACCAACCTCAAGTGGTTCACTAGCGAGCATCGCGACCACGAGGTCACATGGTTGTGGAAAAATCGCAACGTCAAGACCATGGCCGATTGCGCCGCCTGCCATCGTGGTGCCGGCCGCGGCTACTTCGAGGACGACTGATGAACATAAATAATCCGGCGGGCATGGAAATCGGCCGCGCCCCGCCTCCCACGGAAGTCAAGGTCTGGGACCCGCTGGTGCGGATTTTCCATTGGTCTCTTGTATTGAGTTTCCTAGTCGCCTGGATCAGCGCCGATGAATGGGACCGGCTTCATGAATGGGCCGGCTACGCCGTTGGGGGGTTAATCGCATTCCGCCTCGTCTGGGGTATTATCGGGACACGATACGCCCGGTTCTCGAATTTTGTCCATGGGCGGGATACCGTGATCGGCTATCTCAAAGATGTCTTTTCTTTGCGTGCAAAACGCTATCTGGGTCACAATCCGGCGGGCGGTTTCATGATCGTCGTCCTGCTTGTCATGCTCTCCATCCTTTTTGGAACCGGTTATATGCTGTTGCCCGACGCATACGGCGATGCCGATTGGCTTGAGGAAATCCACGAGGCCGTGGCCAATCTGACTCTTGTCCTGGTTGGACTCCATGTGCTCGGCGTTATCTTCACCAGTCTCCAACATGGAGAAAACCTGGTCCGTTCAATGTTCACCGGCAAAAAACGCGCCCAGTGAGTTCTTAATGGCGGCATTAAAAAAATACGGGCTGTTATAAAAACGCGAATGGTTACATAAGGTTGATACCCTTCCCGCCGGTGCCTCGGTTGCGGTGAACCGTGCGCCGTGCAAAGCTATGCAAGATTTTGTGTACATGCATGGGAAGAGCGAGGGGAATATCGACATGAAAAATTTATCGAAATTATCGCGCGGACTGTTGCTGGCTGCGGCTACGGTGTCGTTTCCACTGGCGGCGGCTGGCGTGGCCAGCGCGGCCGATGACATCAAGCTCGGCGTGATCTTCGACTATTCCGGTCCTTTGGCCGGCGGCGGGTCCGAGGCCGGGGGGATCGGAACCAAGATCGCCATCGACATGATCAATGAAAGAGGCGGTGTCGAGGGTCATAAGATCGCGGCCATCTACGCCGACGCCCAGAGCAAGCCGGACATCGCCATTAACGAGGCCGAACGGCTTTTGAGTCAGGAAAAGGTCGATTTGCTGCTGGGTTTCTATTCCAGCTCGCAGTGCGTGCCCGTGGCCGCCAAGGTCGACGCCCAGAAGAAATTCATGTGGGCGAACATCTGTATTTCGTCGGCGGTGTTCAAGGACCGTAACCTGAAATACGTATTCCGTCCGCAGGTGCATTCCGATCAGTACGGTGTCGCCTCGATCCAGTTCCTTTCCGAAATCAGCCAGAAAAAACTGGGCATGGACGCCAAGGACGTGCGCATCGCCATTATCCATGAGGACGGGCCTTACGGCAGCGGCGTCGCATCCGGTAACGAGAACGCGGCCAATGACATGGGCCTGAACGTTGTTCTCAAGGAGGGCTATTCGGCCAAAGCGCCCGATCTGTCGTCGCTAGTCACCAAACTCAAGCGCTCCCGCGCGGACGTGATTCTGCACACCGGTTACAACCCGGACATCACGCTGTTCTTCCGCCAGGCGCGCGAGATGGGCCTGCGTTTCAAGATGCTGATCGGCCACGGCGCCGGTTACGGCCAGATCGATAAGCTGATCGAGACCTTTGGCGATGACGTGAACCACATCTTCAACGTCGATCCGGTGGCGGCGCAGCTGCTGGATCCCAAAACATTGAAGCCGGGCCTCGGCGATCTTACCGCCGAGATGGTCAAGCGCTACAAGGCGGCCAAGGGCGTCAAGGAAGTGCCGCCCCACGCGTCCATGGGCTTCAATCATACTTGGGTTTTCCTCACCGATGTCCTGCCGCGGGCGATCAAGCAGCACGGCGGCTATGGCGCCGAGGCCTTGCGCGAGGCGGCGCTCGAAACCGACATCCCGGTTGGCGGCACCATCCAGGGCTATGGCGTCAAGTTCTTCGCTCCCGGGCACAAGATGGCCGGCCAGAACGAGCGCTCGACCCCGGTGGTCATGCAGTATATCGGCGGCGAGACCAAGATCGCCTGGCCCACGGCCATTCGCACGGTCGACCCGGTGGTTCCGCTGCCGGCGTCATCGCCTTACGCGGCTAAATAGGCGCCAGGGAGAGAGCTGGACACGCCCGGTGCTTGTCGTCGATGGCATCACCAAGAACTTCGGGGGATTCGTCGCTGTAAACGGCGTTTCCTTCGAGGTGCGGGCCGGGGAGATATTGGGCCTCATAGGGCCCAATGGATCGGGCAAGAGCACGCTCTTCAATCTGATTTCAGGCGCTCTTCGCGCGTCCGCCGGTTCGGTCAAGTTCGATGGCCAGGAGATCGCCGGCATGCCGCCGGACCGCGTCTGTCATCTTGGCGTGGCCCGGACGTTTCAGATTCCGCGCCCGTTCGGAAGCCTGTCGCTGATGGAAAACGTGGCCCTCTCCGCCTTCTTCGGGCAGGAGGGCAAGGTGACGCGCCCCCAGGCATGGCGGCAGGCCGAGGAGGCACTGGCACTCGTCAACCTGCCCACGGACGGCGTCGCCACCCCGGAAAACCTGGGCGCCGCGGGCCTGAAGAAACTGGAACTTGCCCGCGCGCTCGCCACCCAGCCGCGGCTGCTGCTGGCCGACGAAAGCCTCGGGGGCCTCGACGAGGCGGAGATGGACCAGGCGGCCGATATGCTAGACCGGGTACGCCGCGAGAGGGGGGTGACCATCATCTGGGTCGAGCACATCATGGGGGTGCTCATGCGGCTGGTGGATCGGGTCATGGTGCTCGACCACGGCGAATTGATCGCCGAAGGCCTGCCGCGGGAAGTGGCCGCCGACCGGCGGGTGATCGAGGTCTATTTCGGCCGCGATTACGAGGCTCACGGCGAATCCGGCCAGCCGGCCGGCCCTGAAATCTAGCGACGGGTCCGCGCCGCTCATGCTTGAACTCAAGTCCGTCTCGGCCGGATACGGCTCTTTCCAGGCGCTGTTCGGGGTCAGTATCGAGGTGCGCCGCGGCGAGGCGGTGGCGGTGATCGGACCCAACGGTGCCGGCAAGACCACGTTGATGCGGGTCATTTCGGGCCTGTTGGAGACCACTTCCGGCGAGATCGCCATGGAGGGGCGTTCGCTCCTGGACATCGCGCCGCACGAGATCGTGGCGACCGGCATCGGCCATGTGCCGGAAAACCGGCGGCTGTTCCCGCGTATGACGGTGGAAGAGAACCTCAAGATGGGGGCCTTCGCGCCGGCGGCGCGGGGTAAATACAAGGAGCGCCTGGCCTTCGTCTACGACTTGTTCCCGGCCATGATGGAGCGGCGGAACCAGATGGCCGGGACGATGTCGGGCGGCGAGCAACAGATGTGCGCCATCGGCCGCGCGCTGATGACGGGCCCGAGCCTGTTGCTGATGGACGAACCCTCGGCGGGCTTGGCGCCGGTCATTGTACAGCAGGTTTTCGACCTGGTGCGCCGCATCCGCGATGACGGCTACACGGTGCTTATCGTCGAGCAGAACGTGCGCCAGGTCCTCAAGCTCGTCGACCGCGCCTACCTGCTTGAGGCCGGCACCGTCAAGAGCGGCGGCACCGCCGAGGAACTGCTCGGCAGCGAATCCTTGCGCAAGGCATACGTCGGCATTTAGGGGGCGGAGACGGTTCATGGCGTTCGATATCTACCTTCTGGAGGCCATCATCAACGGACTGCTGCTTGGCGGCGTCCTGGCGCTGCTCGCGCTCGGCCTCAATCTTATCTTCGGCGTCATCGACGTGATCTGGATCAGCTACGCCGAATTGGTGATGCTCGGCATGTACGCGGTCTACTGGCTGCATGCCTATTACGGCGTGCCCTTGGTGCTCGCCGGCTTCATCGCCATTCTTGGGGTCGCCGCGCTCGGCTTTCTCGTTCACTACCTCGTCATCTCGCCGATTCTGAGTTCCCCTCCCATCAATCAGCTACTGGCCACCGGCGGGCTGCTGTTCTTTCTGCAAGCCTTCGCCATGCTGCTGTTCGGTAACGAATTCCGCAATATCGGCCTGCGCCTGCCGATCATCGTGATCGCCGACATGTACATTAGTTTCGCGCGGTTGCTGGCCTTCGGCGCGGCGCTTCTTGGCATGGTCGCGCTGTACTTGTTCCTTTCGCGCACTTTCATAGGAACGGCGATCCGCGCGGTCTCTCAAGACCGCGAGATCATGGCGATCATGGGGGTCGATACCAAGAAGGTTTACCTCATCACCTCGGCCATCGGCGGCGGTCTCGCCGGGCTGGCGGCCTGTCTTTTGGTTTTGCAATACGACGTGCATCCGGACGTGGGGCTCAGCTTCGGGCCGATCACCTTCATGATTTGCGTGCTCGGCGGGCTTGGCCGTCTCCTCGGCGGCTTCATCGCCGCCTTCGTCATGAGCCAATTCATCACTATCGGCGGCCTCTATCTGGATCTCGAATGGGGCTATGTACTCGCCTTCGTATTCTTCATAGGGATGATGTTTTGGCGCCCGCAGGGAATCCTGGGGACGAGATCGTGAGCCTGGGAGCGGTGAATACCGGGCTGACCGGGGCGCGGGCGCTCCAGGCCGCGGGCATCGGGGTGCTGTTGATCCTGCCGTTCCTCGGCGGCTCCGACTACTTCATGCATATTCTCATCCAGGTGTTGATTTGGGCCTTCATCTACACTTCCTGGGCGCTGATGGGCCGCTTGGGCCTGGTGTCGCTCGGTCATGGCGCCTTCATGGGCATCGGCGCCTATACGGTGGTGCTGCTGTGGAATTTCCTTGGGATCACGCCTTGGCTGGGTATCCCCATCGGCGTCGTCCTGGCCGTCCTTCTGGCCCTGGTGATCGGTTTTCCGTGTTTTCGTTTCCGCATCGTGGGCCACTACTTCGCGCTCGTGACCTTGGCCTTGGGCGAGGTCGTGCGGCTTACCATTATTGCCTTGAGGGACCATACCGGCGGTTCTTTGGGTTTGACGCCGAACCGTTTCGGCGACGGCACCTCGTGGTATGCTTTGCAGTTCGCGGATAAGGAATATTTTTATTACATCGCGCTGGCGGTTTGGCTTGCCGGGCTTGGCATCTGGGTCCTGGTCGACCGGAGCATGATGCGCTACGCGTTGATCGCGGTGGGGGAGGACGAGGGCGCGGCCGCCTCGCTGGGCATCCGCGTGACCGTGCAGAAGCTGCGGATTACCGCCCTCAGCGCGGCGCTCACCGCATTGGGCGGCGGCTTATACGCGCAATACCTGACCTATGTGAACCCCAGCATCGTTTCCGGTGTCACCGTTTCCTTGCATATCGTCTTCGCCGTCATCGTGGGCGGCATGTTCACCGCCTTCGGCCCGACGGTGGGTGCCCTGTTCACCATAACCCTCTCTGAAATCCTGCGAATCAGTTTCGGTGCCCAAATCATCGGCCTCGACCTTAGTATCTATGGGCTGTTGTTGATCCTGTTCATAATCTTCCTTCCCAAGGGGATATTGGGCAGCCTCCAGGACCTGGCCGCCAAACGCGCCCGTGAGGCCAAGGCCGACTGACACGGGCTCAAGACTTGCCGGGAGGTCGTGGGTGACGCACAAGGCGGGAATTATCGGATTGGGGGCGGTCGGCCGGCGCAGCCTCGTCAACATGACCGCGCACGCGGATTTCGAGGTCGTCGCCGCGTGGGATCCTAGCTTCGAGGCCAGCGCCGCGGCCGTGAGCGATGTTCCCGGCCTCGCCATTGCCGCGGATGCGCGGGCGGTGATCGACAGCGGCGCCGAGGTCGTCTACATCGCCACGCCGCCGCTATTCCACCACGACTACGTGGCCGCCACACTCGAAGCGGGAAAGGCGATTTACTGTGAGAAGCCGCTCGGCATCGACGTTGCCGAAAGCCGCGCGCTCACCGAGCGGGTCGAGGCGAGCGGCCTCAAGAGCGCCATCAATTTCGTCTTCGGGTCGGCGCCGGGCGCGGTGGAGCTGGCCGGTAAAGTGCGCGCGGGTGAAATCGGCGCCGTCGCGGGCGTCGATATCCGACTTCATTTCGCCACCTGGCCAAGGGGCTGGCAAGAGGCCGCTACCTGGCTCGGCAAACGCGATCAGGGCGGCTTCGTGCGCGAAGTGCTGTCGCATTTCATCTTTCTCGTCGAACGCTTGCTGGGACCGGCACGCATTGCCGGCGCCAGCGTCCGCTATCCCGGGGGAGAGGCGGCGGAGACCGCGATAACCGCCCGGCTGGACTGCGCGGGCACGCAAGTTACCGTCGCCGGCAGCGTCGGCGGGCGGGGCCCCGACCGGGTTGAATGCACGCTCTGGGGTGAGCGCGCCTCCTACCGGCTGTCCGACTGGTATCGGCTGAGCATGAGCGAGGGCGGCGATTGGATCGGCCAGCTTAGCGGCATCGCCGATCCGCGCACCGCGGCCTATATGAGCCAGCTGGATAACCTGGCGGCGATGCTCCATGGCCGCGCTCATAGCATGCCGAGCTTTCGCGAAGCACTCCGCGTTCAAGAACTCATCGAGGCGCTGCTGAAGCGGGAAGATTAGCCCGGCGGCCGGCGGCGAATGCCCGCGCTGGCCGCGTGAGAAGCTCCCATGACACTCTCCAAGGAATGCCCCCGCCCCACGGAATGCCCCCGCTTGCCTTAATGGTGGAGCGGGGTCGGAAAGTCGATGCAAAAAGTTCGATCGAAATAAGTTCCGACTCGAAATAATGCTCATATGAAATAATTGATGCGCGTTCGAATGTAATGTGCCATGATCGGTGAAAATACCCGGCGGGAGGAAACGCGGTGGATCTGTCGGAGCGGCAGGCGGAAATCACGGAATTGGTGCGCGAACACGGGTTTCTGACCGTGGGGGCGCTATCCGAGCGTTTCGATGTGACGACGCAAACCATCCGGCGGGACCTGAACATCCTGTGCGATCGCGGTCTGGGCCGGCGGCGTCATGGGGGGCTCGAACCCTTGGCGGACACGGGCAACCTGACCTACGGCTCGCGGCAGATCCTGGCTCGCGGGGCCAAGAAGGCCATTGCCCGCGAGGTCGCGCGTCACGTCCCGGACGGCGCGTCCCTGGCCTTCAGTATCGGGACCACGCCGCAGGTGGCCGCAGAAGCCCTGTTGCAGCACGAGCGGCTGCGCGTGTTCACCAACAACCTCAACATCGCCATGTTGTCGTGCGCCAATCCCACCTTCGAGGTGAACATCGCCGGCGGTCGTCTGCGCAACAGCGATCGCGACATCCTGGGCATGGGAAATTTCATGTCGTCCTACATGGTCGACATCGGTATCTACGGCGTCGCCGGCGTTGGCGAGGACGGCACCCTGCTGGACTTCTACGAGGAGGAGGTTCGCGCGCGGGAGTTAATCCACAAGAACAGCCGCAAGACGTTCCTGGTGCTCGATCACACCAAGTTCGGACGCGCCGCCCACGTGCGCGGCGGCTACATCGGCGAGGCGACGAAGGTATTCTGCAACGCCCATCCGCCCGCTGACATCCTCGAGATTCTGGATAACTCGGGCACCCAGTTGGTGGTCTGCGGGGGAGACGGATCGCCATGAAGGGAATTGAAATCCGGAACCTGGTCAAGAAGTGGGGAAATTTCCACGCCGTCGACGATGTTTCGTTTCAAGTGCCGCAAGGCACCCTGACCGTGCTGCTGGGACCCTCGGGCTGCGGCAAGTCGACCATCTTGCGCATGATCGCCGGCCTCGAGGACGTCGGCGCGGGGCAAGTGCATATCGCTGGGCGCGACGTCACCCATCAGGACGCCGCCAAGCGCGGTGTCTCCATGGTGTTCCAGTCTTACGCTCTGTTTCCGCATTTGAACGTGCGTGAGAATATCCTGTTCGGGCTGAAAGTGCGCCGGGTGCCGCGGGACGAACGCGACAAGCGCCTGATCGAGGCGGCGCGCATGGTCGGCCTGGAGGAGTTGCTCGACCGCAAGCCCGCCAATCTGTCGGGCGGGCAGCGCCAGCGGGTGGCCCTGACCCGGACGATCGTCGCCAATCAGCCTGTATGCCTGATGGACGAGCCTCTATCGAACCTGGACGCCAAGCTGCGCGCCGAGATGCGCGACGAGATTCATTCCCTGCAGCGCAAGCTGGCCTTGACCATGGTCTACGTCACCCACGATCAGATCGAGGCCATGTCCATGGCCGATCAGGTGGTGCTATTGAAGGATGGGCGGATCGAGCAAATCGGCACGCCCGCCGAACTCTACGAGACCCCGGCCACGACCTTCGCCGCCCGTTTCCTCGGGATGCCGCCCATGAACGTCATGCGCCTCGGCCAGATCGAGGATGGCGGCGCGTTGAATGGGGCCGTCCCGCCGGGCGCGCCAGACTGGTTGCTGGGCGTGCGCCCGGAAAACATCCACTTCGCCGAACAGGGTCTGGCCGTCGAGGTTACAGCCGTTGACTACATGGGCGCCGAGACGGTGCTGCGCCTGCGTCACGGGTCGCAGAATCTAATGGCCCGGATCGCCGGCCAGGCCACGGCCGCCCTGGGCGCGAAGCTGCGAGTCGCCTGGCGGCCCGGCGATATACATCTGTTTGACGAAAAAGGCATAAGGCGGGGAGGCAAGGAGGCCGTACCGCCAGTGCCGGCGTGACCCCCGTGTCATGCCGGTTGTTCGCGCGGGATTGGGAACCCTCAATCCCTTGAGGTGAAACTTACAGGAGAGGATTCGTATCCGATGTTCAACATAATGAAAAAGGCGCTTACCGGCGTCGCCATGTCGGTCTGCATGTCTGTCATGGCCGCCGGCGTCCCGACCGCCGCCCAGGCCAAGACCGATCTGAGCATGTATTATCCTGTCGCGGTCGGCGGTCCCTTGACCAAGATCATCGATGGCATGGTCGCGGATTTCATGAAGCAAAATCCCGACATCAACGTCAAAGCCATCTATGCCGGCAATTACAACGACGCCCGCATCAAGGCGCTCGCGGCCCTGAAAAGCGGTAAGCCGGCGCAACTTTCGGTGATGTTCTCGATCGATCTTTACGAGCTGATCGAACAAGACGCCATCGTTGCCTTCGACGACATCGTCACGACCGACGCCGATCGGGCCTGGCTGAAGTCGTTCTATTCGACCCTGATGGAAAACGGCGCTACGGGGGGAAAGACCTGGGGCATTCCGTTCCAGCGTTCGACCATCGTCATGTACTACAACAAAGATGCCTTCCGCGCCGCCGGTTTGGACCCGGATAAGGCCCCGGCGTCGTGGGACGAACTGATCGCCACGGGTAAGAAGTTGACCAAGGGCGACGGTTCCCAGTGGGGCATGATGATTCCCTCGACCGGATATCCGTACTGGATGTTCGGCGCCCTGACCATGCAGAACGATCAGGTACTCATGAACCGCGCCGGCGACCAAACCAACTTCGACGCTCCGGCGACGATCGAGGCCTTGCAGTTCTGGAAGGACCTGGGCGCGAAGCACAAGGTCATGCCCAAGGGCACGATCGAATGGGGCACCCTGCGCAAGAACTTCCTCGAGGGCAAGACCGCCATCATGTGGCATTCCACCGGCAACTTGACCGTCGTGAAGAAGAAAGCCAAGTTCGACTTCGGTGTCGCCATGTTACCGGCCAACAAGCGCCGCGGCACGCCGACCGGCGGCGGCAACTTCTACATTTTCAAGAAGACCACACCGGCGGAACGCACGGCGGCCATGAAACTGATCAAGTTCATGACCAGCCCCGAGCGCTCGGCCGAATGGTCCATGAAGACCGGCTATATGGGAATTAGCCAGGCGACTTACGACACCCAGAAACTACAGGACTACGTCAAGGGATTCCCGTATGCCGCGGTGGCGCGCGACCAACTGGAGTTCGCGACGGCCGAGCTATCGACCTATCAAACCGGCCGGGTGCGCAAGGCGTTGGATGACGCTATCCAGGCGGCGCTGACCGACGCCTTGAGCCCAGCGGCGGCACTGAAGGAAGCTCAGGCAACCGCCGACCGCCTGCTCAAGTCCTACCGCTAACACCGCGCGAAGGGGGGAGTGGAACGAAACCTTCCCGTTCCACTCCCCGTTTTTTTACGGATCCAGACACTTTAGGGAATCGAATGTTTCCGCCGCGAAACATCATGATGCACGTGCATGGATGGCTGCTGCTGACACCGGCGGTCGTGCTGCTCGTCGCCTTCACGCACTACCCGACGGTAGCCACCGTCATCAACAGCCTGTTTTCCAAGGGCACGGCGATCCGCCCCTCGCGATTCGTCGGCCTGGCCAACTACGAAACCATGATCGAGGACCCGGTTTTCTGGAAGGTCCTGGTCAACAACTTGTGGTTCGCCCTGGGGACCATCCCCACCTCCATCGCCTTGGCCATCGCCATGGCGCTCTTGGTCAACCGCGCCATGCCCGGGCGTGCCTTGGTGCGCATGGCCTTTTTCACGCCGACCATCCTGCCCATGATCGCGGTGGCGAATATCTGGCTGTTTTTCTATTCGCCCGATATCGGCCTGATTGACCAAATCGCCGGCTGGTTCGGCATTGCCGGGCACAACTGGTTGGGCGACCCCGCTACCGTGCTGCCGGCGATCATCGTCATGACGGTCTGGAAGGAAGCCGGATTCTTCATGATCTTTTATCTCGCGGCCCTGCAGCACATCCCGCCCGAATTGCGCGAGGCCGCGAAACTGGAAGGCGCGTCGCGCTGGTACTTTTTCCGCCGGGTGCTGTTCCCGCTGCTGATGCCGACCACGTTGTTCGTGCTGATCAACGCCGTGCTCAATTCCTTCAAGCTGGTCGATCACCTGTTCGTACTGACCAAAGGGGGGCCGAACAATGCCAGCAATCTGTTGCTCTATTATATTTTCGAAAGCGCTTTTTCCTACTTCGACACGGCCTACGCGGCGACCTTGACCGTTATCCTTCTAGCCCTGCTCGCGATCATGGCTCTGGGGCAGTTCTTCGTGCTCGACCGGCGGGTTCACTACCGATGACCGGATCCGCGCCAAGGGCCTGGAGCTTTCACGACGCCCTCGAAACCGTGGCCGCCTGGGCGCTGGCCCTGTTGTGGATATCGCCGCTGCTCTATGCCTTCTGGGCCGCCTTCCACGCCAGCGAGTACTCCATCCACTTCGATATCCTGGCGCCGCTGACCCTCGACAATTTCCGCGAGGCCCTGTCTCAGGCACCGTTCCTGCGCTACGGGCTCAACACCTTCATATTGGTCACCATGTTGCTGGCCGCCCAGATGGTTGTCGGCACCCTGGCCGCCTATGCCTTCGCCCGCTACCGTTTTTTCGGCTCCGACATCGCCTTCGCCCTGGTCTTGGTGCAATTGATGATCACGCCCGAAATTCTGATCGTCGAGAATTACGGCACCCTGGCCGACATGAACCTGGTCGATACCATTCTCGGCATCGGTTTGCCCTACATGGCCAGCGCCTTCGGTATCTTCCTGTTGCGCCAGGCTTTCAAGTCGACGCCCAAGGAACTGGAGGATGCCGCCCGGCTGGAGGGTTGCGGCGCCTTCGGTATTTTGATGAAGGTTTATGTGCCGCTGGCCCGCCCGACGTACCTGGCCTATGGGCTGGTATCGATCAGCCACCACTGGAATAACTTCCTGTGGCCCCTGGTCATCACCAACTCGGTGGAAACCCGCCCTCTGACCGTGGGGCTCGGGGTTTTCGGCGCCCCGGAGTCCGGGGTCGATTGGTCCATCATCTCGGCGGCGACCCTGTTGTCGGTGGCCCCCTTGCTGATCGCCTTCCTGCTGTTCCAGCGCCAGTTCGTGCAGTCCTTCATGCATGCGGGGATTAAATGACGACCGTCCTTTCCTGGAACATCCAGAACGGCAAGGGCACCGATGGGGTTGTCTCGCTCGAGCGGATCGCCGCCGCGATCAAGGCCATGGGCGATGCGGACGTTATCTGCCTGCAGGAAATCTCGCGTCACCTGGCGCTTATCGAGGGCCAGGGTGAGAGTGAGAATGTGGGCGAGGGCGCGCCGGATCAGATCGCCCAGATCGCGGCCCTGTTCCCCGGTCACGCGACAGTCTTCGGCGCCGCCATAGAGGCCGGCGATCCGAGCTGGCAGTTCGGCAACGCGATCCTGACGCGCCTGCCCATAGTCTCGGTCTTTCGCCACGCCCTGCCGCAACCGGCCGAAGGCGGGGTCCGTCACATGGCGCGTCAGGCGACCGAGGTCACCGTCGCCACCGCCCAAGGCCCCTTGCGGGTGGTCAACACCCACCTGGAATTTCATTCCGCGATCCAACGGCGGGCCCAGATCGAGCGGCTACGAGACATCCACCGCGAGATCGTTTCGAACCTGCGCAACCCGCCGAAGACGGAAGCGGCCGGGCCCTACCGGGACTTGGCGCGGCCCGAGGACTGCGTCATGTGCGGCGACTTCAACATGGAGACGGACTTCGACGAGTACGCCGTAATGTTGGCGCCACTGGCCGAGGGCGCCGCGCCCTTTCAAGATGCCTGGCGGGTCGTACATCCCGGCCACCCCCACGATCCGACCTGCGGTATCCACGACCGCGATCAGTGGCCGCAGGGACCCCATTGCCGCGATTTCTTCTTTGTCACGGATAGGGTCGCACGGGCCGCGCGGGAGGTCACCGTCGACACAAATACGGATGCCTCCGATCACCAGCCGCTGATGCTGCGCTTGGCCGGCGCGTGACCGGAACCGGCGCCGCCGCCGAGATCGACTGGAAATCGCGGCTTTCGCGGCCCTATCTGTTGCGAAATATCGGCCGTCGGAGAACGATTCTGCGGCCGCGCACGCCTTCGCGGTAAAAGACGTAGAGGCCGGCGCCGGCGATGAGGGCGATCCCGAGCCAGGCGGTCGGATCAGGCCAGTCGCCCCAGAGAAGAACGCTCCAAAAGATCGCCAGAGGCAAGGCCGTGTATTCGAAGGGGGCCACCAGGGCGGCTTCCGAAATCCGGTAGGCCTGGCTGATCAGATAGCCCCCCATCCCGCTGAGGCAGCCGATGGCGAGCATGATCATGGCGTCCCCGGCGCTTGGCCAAACCCACGCCCGTAGCAGGAACTCCAGACTTGGGCCGCCACGGCCGGCCAAGCCCCCATCGCCCAGGGTGAGCCCAATGGCGCCGCTGACCGCCACGAAGGTGAGCTGGATATAAAAGGCCATGGTCGAAGCTTTCTCGGCCATCCCCAGCTTGCGGGTCATGATCTGCAACAGGGCATAGGCCAGGGCCGCGGCCAGGGGCAGCAGATAGGCCGGCTGAAAGCCCTCGCCACCGGGGCGCAGCATCACCGTGACCCCGCCGAGGCCGACCAGAATAACGAACCAGCGGCGCGGCCCGACACGCTCGCCCAGGAGCGGCACGGAAAGAGCGGTGATAAAAAGCGGCGCGACGAAGAATATCGCCGTCGCCTCGCCCAGCGGCAGGGTCGCGAGACCGGTAAAGAAGGCCGTGTTCGCGATCACCACCGCCAAGCCGCGCAGTAGGTGAAGCGGCAGGCGCTTGGTGCGCAAATTGCGGTATCCGCCCTCCAGGGGCACCAGGATGGAGAGGGTCAGGGTAATCGCCACCAGGGCGCGGACGAGAATGATCTCGTGCAGCGGATAGTCGCCGCTGAGCCATTTGATCGCCATGTCCTGGGTGGTGAAGGTGATCACCGCGCCGATCGCGCAGGCGATCCCCAATACATTCCCGGCGGGATTGACCAGCACCGCCGTGCCCGCCGCCTGACCGTCTTTCATCGGATTCCTCGCCACTCCCCGCCTTGCCGCCTATTGATACTTCTTAAAACTCTATCCGTTCCGGCAAAGCCAGAGTTTTCGCATCTCTTGCTCCGGGGCCGTGAGGGGAGGCGTCAATCGGCGGCGGTTCCCGGATTTGGGTCGCGAAATAGGAACGCCAGGGGAAGCGCCGCGATCGGGATCAATGCGGCAACCAGAAAACTGTCGCTGTAGGCGATCATCTCCGCCTGGCGCATGACTTCTTGCTCAAGGGCGGCAAGTCCGGCGATCTCGCCGCGGTCCCAGATTTCCGGCGGCGCCAACAACCGGAAGCGTTCGCTGAAGGGGTTGACGTGAGCGCCGACGACGGCATGGGCGACCTGCGTCATGCGGGTCAGCACGGCGACGATGGCGGCGATGCCGATGGTCGCACCGGTGAAGAGCACCGTGTAGAAGACGGCGAGTCCTTCGGTTTTCAGGCGCACGTCGAGGGTCGAGAAGGTCAGCGCGTTGATGGCGATGAACGCCGCGCCGGAGCCGGCGCCTTGCGCGAAATTAATCCAGGCGACCTCCCGGGCACTGACGTCGGCGGTCCAGCCGGCCATCGCCAAGCCCGTGACCAACAATACCGCGAAGCCGGCGATCATCACGTGTTTGGCCGGAAGTTGACGATCGAAGCGGGCCAGCACGACGGACGACATCATCAAACCGAGACCGCGCGTGAACATCAACAATCCCGCGTCGAGGGCCGGATAGCCGGCCACCTGCTGGAGCATCAGCGGGATAATGACGAGCGGCAGCGTCACCACCGTCCCGTTGGCGAAGGCGGCGGCGAGGCCGAGGTTGAAGTTGCGGTCGCGGAACAAGCTAGGCCGGAAGAACGGCCGTTCCGCCGTGAGCGAATGGGCGACGAAGAGATAGAAGGCCAAGGTCCCGATGACGCATTCGGTCACGACCTCCGTGGACGCGAACCAATCGAGGCGTTCGGCGCGGTTGAACATGACCTGGAACGCCGTTAACGCGATCACGATGGCGGAGAAACCGAACCAGTCCAGCTTGTTGTCGCGGTCCGGTTCGGAATTGGGCAATACCGCCGCGGCGATGGCGAAGGCGAGGATGGCGAGCGGAAAATTAAGGTAGAATACCCACGGCCAACTCAGGAACTCGACCACGGCGCCGCCGGCCACCGGTCCCATGATGGCGCCGCCCATGATGCCGATGCTCCAGATCGCGGTGGCGGCGCCGTGGCGGTCGGGCGGAAAGGCGTCGGCGGTGATCGCCTGACCGAGGGGCAGCAAGGCGGCGCCGAAAATTCCCTGTGCCAAGCGCCAGACGACTTCTTCGTGCAATGTCGTCGCCGACCCGCACAACAATAGGCTGACGGCAAACCCGGCGATCGAGGTCAGGTACACGCGCTTGCGGCCGAATCGGGCGCTGAGCCACCCGGTGCAGGCGATGGTGACCACGGTCCCCATGATGAACGCCGTCATCACCCAGGCGATTTGATCGGGCGAGGCGGCGAACGATCCCTGCATGTGCGGCAAGGCCACGCCGGCGATGGTCCATATAAACTCATAAACGGCGCTGCCGCCGACCCCCGCGATAACGATCAGAAAGCGCTGCGCCCGCGACAGCGGGATTGCGCCTTCAGCGCCCATCGCCGCCGCCGGTCCCCGCCAACACGCTCTCTATAAGAGCGCCAAGCGGGCGCTCGTGACCGGTGTCGATCTCCACCGTCGCCGTCATGCCGGCTCTGAGCGGCGGCATGTTGGGCGGCAGGTTGAGGCGCAGCTTGACCGGTACCCGCTGGACCACCTTGACCCAGTTGCCGGTGGCATTTTGGGCCGGCAACAGCGCGAACTCGGCGCCGGTGGCCGGGCTGATGCTCTCCACGGACGCCTTCCAGACGTGATCCGGGTAGCTGTCGATCTCGACTATCGCCGGTTGCCCGACCTCGACATAGGTCAGGTGAACCTCCTTCATGTTGGCCTCGACCCAGGGATCGCCGGTGGCGACCAGGGGAAACACGCTTTCGCCGGCCTCCACCTGCTCGCCAACCTCAAGGGTGACATTGCCGAGATATCCAGATAGCGGCGCGTGGACCAAGGTGCGTTCCAGATCGAGGGCGGCGCGATCGCGTGCCGCCTGGGCCCGCATGTAGCGGGGATGCTGTTTCATGGGCAGGTTCGGTTCGCCGCCGAGATCGGCGATCACCATAAGTTCCCGCTGCCGGAGCGCATCGGTGTGCTGGCGCGCGGTCTTAAGATCGTGCTCCGCCGCCTCGAAGCGGGCGCGCGATCCGTGGCCCCTGGAACTCAATTCGCGCTGACGCTCGTACTCTAGCTTGAGGTAGCGGATGCGCTCTTTGGCGGCGCGGATTTCGACCTCGCTTTCCCGGTACTGGGCGCGCAGGGATTCGATCTGCAGGCGGACCATCGACAGCTCGGCGTCGGCGGCGGCGAACTCGATCTGGAACGGCTCGGGGTCGATTTCGAACAAGAGCTGACCCGCCGACACGAACTGGTTGTCGTCGACCAGAATCAGGGCGACGCGGCCGTCGATCTCGGTACTGATGGCGACCACGTCGGCGCGCACATAGGCGTTGTCGGTCGACACATGGCGGCCGCCGAGCGCATAGAAGTAGGCGCTGGCGGCTACCGCCGCCACGGGAACGATGACCAGCAAACCGAGGCGAAGCAGCCGGCGAGGACCGGTCATGGCGCCCACCCGCCGCGATTGAGGCGGCGCCACGGCCTTCTGCGGTAAAGCCAATCTGAATTCATATTCCCAGGCACAACGAATCAATGAAGCGTTAAGTCTCACAACGTTTATGGGACCTTGACAAGCGATTTGATTTCCGGTGATGGATTATTAAAATTAATGTATGATCGTGCCATGGCCCGAAACCTCCCCTCGCCCGTCGCCCTGCGCGCCTTCGAGGCCGCGGCGCGGCACCTGAGCTTCACGCGCGCCGCCAAGGAGCTGTTCGTGACCCAGTCGGCGGTCAGCCACCAGGTCAAGACCCTGGAGGAGGATTTAGGCTCCCGCCTGTTCCTTCGCCTGACCCGCCAGCTGCGTTTGACGGAAGACGGTGAGTCGCTGCTATCGGTGCTGCGCGATTCTTTCGATCGTATCGAGGAAACGGTCGGCAAAATGAGGACCGGCAGCGCCACCGGCCCGTTGAGCGTCGGCCTGACGCCGTATTTCGCGACCCGCTGGCTGACCCGGCGCATCGGCCTGTTCTCGGCCCGGCACCCGGAAATCGAGATGCGCCTGCACCTCTCCAACTCCCCCGCCGACTTCGACCGCATGGACCTCGATCTAGCCGTCGCCTGGGGACGCGGCGATTGGCCGGGCCTGGTTTCGGAACTTCTGGTGCCGACGCGGATCATCGCCGTTTGCAGTCCTGCCTTGATCGAGAATGGCCCGCCGCTGCGCGAGCTCGCCGATCTTCGCCACCACACGCTGCTGCAAGAGATAGACCACGGGTTTTGGCGGGATTGGCTGGCTGCGGTCGGCGCCGGCGCCGTGACCCCGAGGTCGAGCGTCACCATGGACGATCCCAACGTGGTGCATCAGGCCGCCGTCGAGGGGCAGGGGGTGGCCTTGGGCGCGGAAGCCCTTCTCGACGACGAGCTCTCGCAAGGACGTCTGGTCCGGCCTTTCGACCGCTCCGTGGAGATGGGCGGCGGCTATTGCCTGGTTCATCCGCCAAACGCGCGGAACCGGCCAAACGTCAAGGCCTTTTGCGAATGGCTGTCGGCCGAGGCGCGGGCAAGCGGTTCCTGAGCATCGGGCGTCAAGCGTGGAGAATCGTGAAAACCCCAGCCCGCCATGACGCGGTTTCCGCTCTTGGCCGGGTCGCCGGGGAAGTCGTTTCCGATAACGCCGAAGTGTTGTAGGAAACGAAGGGCGGGCGCCCTTTTCGGTTTACGGCCAAGCTGGGTTAGGCACCTATCGCCATCGCGCTTCGGGGAGAGTACAGGCAATGCGGGAAGTCGAGATCGGTATCGAGACCGCCGACGGGACCATGGATACGTTTATCTGTCACCCGGAAGAGGGCGGGCCCTTCCCGGCCGTCATCATGTACATGGATGCGCCCGGGATACGCGAGGAATTGCGCGATATGGCTCGGCGCATCGGCACCGCGGGCTATTTCGTCTTGTTGCCCAATCTTTATTACCGCACCGGCCGCGAAGGAAATTATGGCTTCGATCTGAATCGAATTCGCAGCGATGACGGCGAACTGGCCAAGATGTTCGACATCATGCACGCCCTGACCAATGCTCACGTCGTTTCCGATACCGGCCCTCTATTGGACGTTGCGCGCGGCGATAACCAAGCCGCCGCCGGACCCCTTGGCTGTGTCGGTTATTGTATGAGTGGAAGGTTCGTGATCTCCGCCGCCGCCGCCTATCCCGATGACTTTGCCGCGATCGCTTCCTTTTACGGGGTCGGCATCGTCACCGATGCCGAGGATTCACCCCATCTCTTGGCGGAAAAAATAACCGGCGAGGTTTATCTAGCTTTTGCTTCGCAAGACCCCCACGTGCCCCAATCCGTGCTGGACACGCTGCCCGGAACCATGAGCGCCGCGGGCACCAATCACCGTATCGAGATTTATCCCGACACCGGTCACGGCTTTGCCTTCCCCCAGCGTGCCGCCTATGACAAGGCTGCCGCCGAGCGGCACTGGGAGCGCATGCTGGCCCTGTTCGCCCGCCGCCTGCGTGTCCACAGGTCCTAGTCCTTGAACAGGTACTTGCCGGCGAGGATGTACTTCATGGGATTGCGGCTTTGCCCTTGGACGTGGATCTCGTAGTGGACGTGGGGGCCGGTGCTGCGCCCGGAGCTGCCCAAAAGCCCGATTTTCCCGCGATGTTCGACTTCTTGCCCTTCCCGGACCAGAATCTTACGCATGTGCGCGTAGCGGGTCGCGATACCGTAACCGTGGTCGATCTCGACCATGTAGCCATAGCGGCCGCTATCGCCCGCGAACACGACGACGCCGGGCGCGGTCGCGCGAATCGGCGTGCGGGCCGGGGCGACAAAATCGATCCCCAGATGGCGCGCCTTGCGCCCGGACATGGGATCGCGGCGCTGGCCATAAGCGCTGCTGATCCGGAATTGATCGAGAGGCACGCTCAGCGGTAAACGGCGCACGACTTCGCGAAGGCCGGCCCAGCGATCGAGCTGCGCCTCCAAGCGCGAGACCGTGGCCTCAAGCTCGGCGCCCGGCTGCATGCCGGCGGTTAAGCTTTCCGCGGGAATGTAGGGGCCGCCGCGGCCAAGATCCGGCTGCATATAGCCGTCATCGCCGGAAGCCGACCCGGCGGCGCCGGCAATCAAGTCGTCGACGTTCAGGTCCGTCATCGCGATCGTCTTTTCGACCGCTTGCGTCCCTTGCCTGACGCGCTCGCTCAAGCGCTCGATCACGTTCCACTCGGATTCGCGCAAGCTCGCCAGGCGCCGCTCCAGCCCCTGGATGCGCCGCGACTGGGTGTCGCGCAGATCGCGTAGCGCCAGGCGGCCGTCCGTTTCCCGCGTGAGCGCCGCTCTCAGCGCCTCGATTTGGGCTTTCAAACTCGCTTGCTGGGTGAGAATCCGGCGCTCCAGCTTGTCCCGGTTTTCGAAGGCTTGCCCCAGGTCGCCCTGAAGCACGTCATAAGCGCGTTCTTGACGGGCGATCTCGTTTTCCCTGGCGGCCAGGGTTCTTCGGTCGAGGATATTGCCGGCGGTGGCAAGCAGGCTCCAGGCGAGGGTCAGGATCGCGGCGGCGGCGGCCATCTTCTGCGCCCGCGCCGTCAAGCGGATGTAGCGGAAGCGCTCGCCCCAGGTGATGAAAATCTCACGCGGCGCGAAAACGCGGCCCACAAACATGGAGATCGGGGAGGTGCGCGCGGTGGGCATTGCCGCTACCCCTTGAAAGGGCCGCGCCGGCGGCACCGGAAGGAAATCAACGCGCTCATTTTGCCAAACCTCAGCTTTCACTCGTTGAAACTTTAAATACGCTACATAAGAATAAAGATTAAAGCAATTGGTAATAATATTAACCATTTTTATTCAGTGTATTTATTTATTATAAAATTCCCCGTGTTTGTGCGTGTCTACGGATTTAGCGTATGCGCCAGACTATTTCTTCGCTAAAACTACGGCGATTCTGGCCGCGCGCCGGCGACCCAGGCGGCGCGACGCATGCCAAAACGAAAAACGGCCCCAAACCGGGCCGCCTTCGAGATCATGATAATTTCACTGAAAAACTGGAGCGGGCGAGCAGATTCGAACTGCCGACCCCAACCTTGGCAAGGTTGTGCTCTACCCCTGAGCTACGCCCGCACCTGGGTCGTCTATGGCAAGGCCGGGAGATAATGCCTTTCCCAGACGAATGCAAGATTTACCTCAAGGCTTGCGCCGGGATGGATGGCTTGGCTATCTCCCTCCTTTGGCGCCGTGTGGCGGCGCGGTAATTTGGAAGGGGCCCACCATGGCCGAAAACAAGGACGAAGGGGACGGCGAGCCTGAGCTGCCGACCAGTCCGGGGGCGCTGCTGCGCCGCCTTGAGGAACTCGGCATCCAGTCCAAGAGCGTCATGCATCCGCCCGTCTTCACGGTCGAGGAGGCCAAGGCCCTGCGCGGCTCGCTGTCCGGCGCCCATATCAAGAATCTGTTCCTGCGCAACAAGAAGGGCGCCATGTGGTTGGTCACCTGTCTGGAGGACCGGACGGTCGACCTCAAGGCCCTGGGCAAGGCGCTGGAGGCGGGACGGTTTTCCTTCGGCAGCGCCGAGCGCCTGATGACCTACCTGGGAGTTCGGCCGGGATCGGTCACGCCCTTCGCGGTGATCAACGACACCGGGAATGCGGTGCGCATGGTCCTGGACAAGGGCATCCTCGGCAATGACCCGGTCAACGCGCATCCCCTGGTCAACGACATGACCACGTCCCTCGAATCGGCCGATCTGATCCGGTTCCTGGAGGCGGAAGGCCATCCGCCCCTGATCCTGGACATGGATGCCTTGGAACAAGATTAGCGGCTTTCCAAAATTCCCTCGACCAGTTCCTGGACCGCCAGGGCTTCGCGAAAGCTGGGCATGGTGTTGGGCTCACCGGCCAGAAAGGCGCGGAAGTTGTCGAGCATGCGCCTATAACCGTCCTGGCGCGGGTCCTCGATTCCGGTCAGTTCATCGCGCCATTCGCTGCCGGTGGTCGATTGCAGGCGGTTCCAGTCCCACAGGCGGTAAGAGGTTTTCGCGCCCCAGAGCGTGTATTCGATCCGATCCGGCCCAACGCCGCCCGAGCTGCCGGCCACCGAGACCGGCACACCGTCACAGTCGAAGCGGGCCAGGAAGTGGGTTTCGCACAACGCCGGGTCGGCCGGATAGCGGACCGAGGCATGAACCAGTTTAGCCGGACCGAGAAGACGCTGGGTCAGGTAAGCGAAGTGGGAATAGACCTCGCGCACGAAACCGCCTTCGGCGCGCTCGGCCAGCCAGGCCGCGTCCGCCTGCCAGGCGCGCGGCCAGCGGGCGAAGTGCAGACGCACATCGGCCCCGGCCACCGCCCCCACCGCCCCGGATTCCAGCGCCGCCTGCATGGCGTTGACCGCCTGGGCGTCAGCGAAGGGAAAGTTGACGGCGTTCTTGGCCCCCGCCGCCTCGGCCCGCGCGACCATTTCCCGGCTGTCCGCCAGGTCGACGCCCAGGGGCTTTTCGCAAAATACCGCCTTGCCGGCATCCATGGCGGCCAAGGCCTGGACCCTGTGCGCCCCAGGCGGGCAGGCGATGTAGACGACATCGGCCGACGGATCGGCGATCAAGGCCCCGGCGGTCTCGGCAATCGGCAGATCGGGGAAGGCGGCACGGGTCCGCGCGGCCGCCGCCGGGCTGGGATCCCAGCCGCCAAGCAGCGTGAATCCACCATGGGCGGTCATATTGGTCAACATACGGTGACCCATGATGCCGAGCCCGATGAAGGCGATCCGGGGTTTCATAGCGATTCCTTTTCAGATGGCGTTCTTGGGCCGCCAATCTAAGGGGCGGATGCCTTGGACACAAAGGTCCACGCCGCCTAAGCAAGATCTGCCGGGCGGCGCCCCCGCGAGCCTGGGGTTGTAGAAAAAAAGCCGTGAAATCAAACAGTTGAACATGGCCTCGATATTGCTTCCTTACCTAGCGATGGAATACCTGCGCGCGCTTCTTTCCGGGCCCGGACCGGCCGTTGCCGGCCTTGGCGGAACTCCGGCGCCAAGCGGCGAACCGGTGGCGGCTGCCACGCCCTTCGTTGAAGAGCTTTTCGAGGAAGGCGCGCGCGCCGGCACGCCCTGGTTTTCCCCCGCGCGCCAGGGTGCGGCTCTGGATAGCCAGGCGCGGCGCGGCATGGGCGACGACCTCCCGGTCGACCGCGACCGGAACGAACTCGCCCAGGAAGACAGCGCGCCGGAAAGCGAACTGAGCTTCGGCGACTTCTTGGACGTCATCAATCCGCTCCAGCATATTCCCATCGTCGGCAATATTTACCGCAACCTGACCGGCGATACGATCTCCGGCCCGGCCCGGGTCGCCGGCGCGGCCCTTTACGGCGGCCCGGTCGGGATGCTGGCCGGAATCGTGAATGCCATCGCCGCCGAGATCAGCGGCGATGACCTTGGCGGGACCTTGATCGCCAGCATCGTAGGCGAGAGCCCGCCGGACGACACCCTGGTCGCCGAGGCCCCCGAAGCGGTGGCAATCCTCGAACCAGCCGCCAAACCCGCTTCGCCGGTCGCGTCTTTCGCGGCGCAACCGCGGACCGGACTCCTCACCGGGGACGCCGCGCTCAGCGCCCTTCTCGGCGATCTGCGCGCCGAGCCTGAGTTTCCGATGGAATTGACTGGCCTGGCCCCGGCCTTCCGGGCCCCTGCCGTCACCCTGCCTTCACGCGCGGAAGATCGAACCCCGGCTCAAGCCCGCCCGGAGAAGGTCGGCACCGCCGCGCGCGGCTTTAGCGAGCAGATGATGCTCGGCATGGACAAGTACCGGGCGCTGGCGATCGAACGCGGCGGGGCCGGCCGCCCGGCCCTGGAGCGAGTGGACCGGCGGTTCTAAGTTCGGACTTTCCGGCGGCTTCGGCCTGGGACGGCCGCGGGCCTTGGTATAAGCTGGCGCCATGAATCGCGCTGCCCCGCCCAGAAGCTTCGGATTCTTCCTGGTGCCCAAGTTCGCCATGCTGGCCTTCACCTCGGCGGTCGAACCCCTGCGCGCGGCCAACCTCTTGAGCGGGCGGGAGCTGTACCGCTGGCGCGCGGTCTCGCGCGACGGCCGGCCGGTCGCGGCCTCGAACGGCCTGGAGATCGTTGCCGAGGCTTCGACGGAAACCGCCGGACGGCTCGACGACATCGCGGTATGCGGCGGCCTCGACGCGCACCTCTTCAAGGACAAGCAGGTCTTCGCATGGCTGCGCCGCGCCGCGCGTGAAGGCGCGCGTATCGGTGCCTTGTCGGATGGCGCTTTTATCCTGGCCCGCGCCGGCCTCCTGACCGGATACCGCTGCACCATCCATTGGCAATGCCTGCCCGGCTTTGCCGAGACCTTTCCCGATATCGAGGTCGGCGCCGAGCTGTTCCGCGTCGACCGGGGCCGTTTCACCGCCTCGGGCGGAACCGCGACGCTCGACCTCATGCTGCACGTGATCGAAATCGATCATGGCCGCGAACTGGCGGTCGCGGTCGCGGAGCAGTTGCTGCACGAACGCATCCGGGAAGACGGCCACAGCCAGCGCATGCCGTTGCGCGTGCGCCTGGGCCTGGGGCATCCCAAGGTCCTGGAAGTCATCGCGCTGATGGAGGAAAATCTGGAGGAGCCGTTATCGTGCCTCGAACTCGCGCGCGGCGGCGGTATTTCGTCGCGCCAGATGGAGCGTTTGTTCCGCAAGTACCTGGCATGCACGCCGCGGCGCTATTATCTGCAACTACGCCTGCAACAAGCCCGGCGTCTGCTGAACGAATCCTCGCTTCCGGTCATGGAAGTCGCCTTGGCTTGCGGTTTCGTGTCGCCGTCGCATTTCGCCAAGTGCTACCGCGAGCAGTATAAACAGGTCCCCAAAAGCACCCGCCAAACCGGCGCCATGCACACCGCGCCCAGCGGCCCGCTGGCGGCCGAGTAAAACCAAGGATTGAACCTCATGGAAACCATGGCCGGGCAAGCCCGGGCTTTGTTGCGCCATGCCGGGCAAGCGGCTCTTGCCACCGCCCTGGCGCGCGATGGCAACGGCTGGCCCTATGCCTCGCTGGTGCTGGCCTGCGTTGACCGGGACCACAGCCCGATCCTGCTGCTTTCCGATCTGGCCGATCACGTGAAAAACCTGAAACTGGACTCGCGCGCGTCCCTCTTGTTCGAGGATGAGGGAGCCCGTCAGGGCGCGGAGGACCCGCTGATGTTACCCCGAGTCACGCTTTTGGGCCGTGTGAGCCCGCTCGAGGAGGGCGATGAGCGCGACCGCCTGAAAAGCCGGTATCTGACCCGTCACCCAAGCGCGCGCGACTATGCCGAATTCGGCGATTTCAGGCTCTACCGCATGCACGTGGAAAGTGCCCACCTGGTCGCCGGCTTCGGCAAAGTGCGCTGGTTGAGCGCGAATGAAATCTTAGTCCACGCCCCGGATTAACCATAGCCTGTGCTTGGCATCCCAGGCGCGGTTATGCCAGTGTGCCGGAAACGGCGACATAACAAGGGCATCGTCGGCGAGAGGGAGAGATAGTTTGAGCGATATCGGACCGGTTGTCAGCCGGCATGGCTTGGCGCGTCATGGCATCGTGAATGCCGCGACCGCCCATTGGAACCTGAGCGCCCCGGCGCTTTACGAGCACACCATTAGAGGCGGCCATGGCCGCCTGGCGCCCGGCGGCGCGCTTGTCACCTACACCGGCCAGCACACGGGGCGCTCGCCGCTCGACAAATTCATCGTCGACGAGCCGACCACCACCGACGACATCTGGTGGGGCGATGTCAATGTCGCCACCAGCGAGGAGCGTTTCGAACGCCTCCATGCCAAGGTGCTGGCGTATTTTCAGAACCGCGATCTGTTCGTGCAAGATCTCTATGCCGGTGCCAGTCCCGACTATCGGCTGCCCATACGCGTGGTCAGCGAAAGCGCCTGGCACGCCATGTTCGCGGCCAACATGTTCATTCAGCCCGGGCACGATCGATTAAAGGATTTCACGCCCGGCTTCACGGTCCTTCATGCCCCCTACCTGCAGGCGGACCCGGAGCGCGACGGCACCAATTCCCAGACCTTCATCGTCGTCCACTTCGGCCGCCGACTGGTCTTGGTGGGCGGTACCAGCTATGCCGGAGAGATCAAGAAATCGATCTTCTCGGTCCTGAACTACATGCTGCCCTTGCGCGACGTTTTGCCGATGCATTGTTCGGCCAACATCGGGCCCGCCGACGATACGGCGATCTTCTTCGGCCTTTCGGGCACCGGCAAGACGACGCTTTCCGCGGACAGCACGCGGCGACTGATCGGCGATGACGAGCACGGCTGGTCGGACAACGGTGTGTTCAATTTCGAGGGCGGTTGCTACGCTAAGGTGATCCACCTGTCGCGCGAAGCAGAGCCCGAGATATACGCCACGACACATCGCTTTGGCACGATCCTGGAAAACGTCGCCATGAACGAGGTGACCGGCGAACTCGACCTCGACGACAACCGCTTTACCGAAAACACTCGCGCCAGTTACCCGATCAATTTCATTCCCAACATCAGCGAAAGCGGGCGTGGCGGACATCCTAAAAATATCGTCATGTTGACCGCCGACGCCTTTGGCGTGCTTCCGCCGATCAGCGCCCTGAGTCCGAGCCAGGCCATGTATCATTTCCTTTCCGGCTATACCGCGCGCGTCGCGGGCACCGAGAAGGGCCTGGGCAACGAGCCCAAGGCGACCTTCTCGACCTGCTTCGGCGCCCCCTTCATGCCGCGCCATCCTTCGGTCTACGCCAAGCTCCTGGGCAAGAAGATGGAGCGCACGGGCGCCAAGTGCTGGCTGGTCAACACCGGCTGGAGCGGTGGCGCCTATGGCGTTGGCGCGCGCATGCGCATCGAGCACACACGCGCCCTGGTGCGTGCCGCCCTCGATGGCCGCTTGGGCAAGGTCGCGACCAAGGTGCACCCGGCCTTCGGTGTGGCGATCCCGGAATCGTGCCCGGATGTGCCGGACGAGGTTCTCGACCCACGCAACACCTGGGCCGACAAGGGGGCCTACGACCAAACCGCCCGCGATCTCTCGGGCCGTTTCGAAGCCAACTTCAAGCAATTCGAAGCTCATGTCGGCGAGGACGTCAAGGCCGCCGGGATCTACACCGCCGTCTAGCTTTAGGGCGATAGCGGCTCCGCCGCCTAGGGGCGGTATCTGCCCCGTCCCTTGGGCACGATGCACTCTTCGCCAAGACCCGGCGCCGGATCACGGCCATGTGAAGAGTACACCCAAGAGGCACCCTGGACCGCAAGCATTTAGAGCGTTAACCTATTGGCTTTCCAATAAGAATTGGTCTTACCACCATGCCACTTTGGATTCGCTATGCACACCTGAATGAACCTGGGTTCGGCACCTTGGAAGGCGACGAGGTTCGGGTTCACGAGGGCGATATGTTCGCCCAGCCCACGGGCACGCCGCGCACGCTTCCCCTGAACGAGATCGAGATTCTGGCGCCCTGCGTGCCCGGCAAGATGATCGCGCTGTGGAACAACTTTCACGCCCTGGCAACGAAGCTGGAAATGCCGGAGCCCAAGTCTCCGCTCTATTTCCTCAAGGCCAGTAGTTCTTTCCTTGGCACGGGCAAGACGATCGCGCGGCCGCGAAGCTACGACGGGCCCGTGGTCTACGAGGGCGAACTGGGTATCGTCATCGGCAAGGCGTGCAAGGACATTGCGGAACACGAGGCCGGCGCCCATATTTTCGGTTATAGCTGCGTCAACGACGTGACCGCCGCCAAACTCATCGGCGAGGATAAAACATTCGCTCAGTGGACGCGCTCCAAGAGTTTCGATGGTTTCGGCGCCTTCGGCCCGGCGATCGCGACCGGGGTGAATCCCGAGGAACTTTCCGTGCGCACGGTATTGAACGGCGCGGAGCGGCAGAACTATGCCTTAAGCGATATGATCATTCCGCCGCACCGGATCGTCAGCCAGCTTTCGGCCGACATGACGCTGATGCCGGGCGATGTGATCTGCTGCGGCACCTCCCTGGGCGTCGGTTCCATGAAGGAAGCGCGCAACACGGTCGAGGTGAGTATCGAGGGAATAGGCACGCTCAGTAACGTCTTCGAACAGGAGGCATGGGCGCGGGCCAAGGAGGACGGGAGGACATCATGAAAATTTGCGTGGTCGGCGCCGGCGCCATCGGTGGCTTGATGGCCGCCAAATTCGCCCTGGCGGACGAAGAAGTCACGGTTATCGACCAAGGCGCGCACCTGGCCGCGATCCGCGAGAACGGCCTGAAACTAATCTGGCAAGACGGCGGCGAGCACGTCGTCAAAAACATCGCGGCCACGGGCGACTTCGCCGATGTCGGCCCGCAGGACCTGGTGATCCTGGCGCTCAAGGCGCACTACTTGGAATCCATCGCCTCCAAGGTGCCGTCGCTCCTGGGGCCGGAGACCATGATCGTCACGGTGCAGAACGGCATTCCCTGGTGGTATTTTCAGCGCCACGGCGGACCCCACGACGGCCAGCGCCTGGACTCCCTCGACCCCAGCGGCATCCTGGAGAAAAACATCGACGCCGCGCGCATTGTCGGCTGCGTCGTCTATCCCGCCGCCGACGTGCCGGCGCCGGGAGTCATCCACCATGTGGAAGGCGACCGCTTCCCCATAGGCGAGCTGGACGGCAGCGAGTCCGAGCGGGTTCAACAACTCCATGACGTGCTGGTCAAGGCCGGGTTCCGCTCACGCATCCTCGACGACATCCGCGCCGAGATCTGGCTCAAGGCCTGGGGCAATCTATCGTTCAATCCGATCAGCGCCCTGACCCATGCGACGCTGGCCGCCATCTGCCAGTTTCCCGAAACGCGCCACTTGGCCGCGGCCATGATGCAGGAAGCGCAGGACATTGCCGGAAAACTAGGCATCGCCTTCCGCCACACGATCGAAAAACGCATCGCGGGCGCGGAGGGCGTCGGCGCCCACAAGACCTCCATGCTCCAGGACGTGGAGCTCGGCCGCTCGCTCGAAATAGAAGCCATCATCGGCGCGGTGCTGGAACTCGGCCGCATCACCCAAACACCCGCCCCCGCCATCGCAGCGGTTTACGCCTGCGTCAAGTTGCTCAACAAGACCATACTGCTCGAAGGCGCCGGGGTAAAACTCGGCGACGCGGCGTGAGGGACTGCGACTCCTCACCGTCTTTTCCCCGCCCCGCGTTAGAAGGTGGAATTGAGACCTGATTGGAACCTACGCGATCTGCGCGGGCAACATCGGGCAGGGGATTGCCTCCTAAAAATGCGCTGTGCATAGTGCCTCGTTCCGATTAGTTCTTCTGGCGGGAGGAAACGGCCATGACGGCGCTACCTTTGAAGCGGATAAATATTGTCTGGCTCCTCTTGGCGTTTCTTATCCAAGGATGCGCGGCGAACAGCCCGTTCGACGGTCACGAAGCCAAAAAACCAATTTTTCGCGCCGACCCAACACTCGCCGCTCTGCGTCCCGAGGCGCGCTTTCCTGGCGCTGGGGATGCCCCGAAACCGGGGTTCAGGAGGGCGACCACGATACTCATCGCTGAGGCGACAGGAACCGTATACAACCGGACGTCAACGCAAATTATGGAATCTGTGAACGGCTACACCTTGATTGTTAGCAAAGGTGTTGGGGAGGTGCGGTGTAACCCAGAGACGGTCACCAAAGCCGTGACGCAGGCAGGCATAATGGATTATATGGCGATCAGCCATATATCATCCCCACGGTGCCCAAATATTGGAGATTCTCTTTCGCGCACTGAGATCGTCGAGGTAACAAATGTTTCCGGGCGCCTATTCCCGCTCGCCGTGGGAAACATGCAGTCATACTCGTATCGTGAGCTTCTGAAAATCGACGATGGTCGCTGGGGTAATCCAGACACAGGAGTTTCTAACCGGGAGCTATCGGTAGACGGGCAATACGAAGTCGTTGAGCGCCTAGAATCTTACCCGCTGAGCAATGGTAAGGATGTGGGCGAAGTCTTCATCATTCGCCAAAAACTGGTATTGGATAAATCCGCAGAATATATTTTTGACTTGTATTATTCTACCGCTCTCGGATGGCTAGTATTTAGCCGAATGCACGGCGGTGATCTGACCGTCAAGTTGGTGAATTGGCAATGAGTGTCGCTCGAATCTTTATCTTATTTGCTGTTACGCTTCTTGGCGCCTGTGGAACCTATTACGATCCCAGCGACAGCTATGTGCGTGGCGTCAGGTTCTACGATCGTGGTGATTTCGTAACCGCAAAGCAAATTTGGCAACCTTTGGCAGAGGCTGGGGATTGCGATGCCGCGTTTCGCATGGGAACTCTTTACATCGAAGGCCGCGCCGTGGAAGCCAGCGTAGAAAAGGCCATGTCTTGGTGGCTTATAGCCGCAAACCAAGGGCAACCGCGCGCACAGTTTTCGCTTGGAGACATGTATGGCCTTCGCGAATATGGAACCAACTACTGGTGTAGCGACAACTGCGAGAAGGACCCAGCAAAATCCTATAAGTGGTATCTCTTGGCGGAGAGGTTTGCTGGTTACGAAAACGACAAGCGATACATTGCAAGGCTACTCTCAACGACTAGAGAACACCTCACCCCGGCCGAACGCGCCGAAGGTGAACGCCTTGCCAAAGAGTGGCAACCTTCCCCACACATATGCGAAGCCCGTGTCCTGCTATGATGGGCAGCCCGGCTAAGAGGTGGGACGAAAACGCCGAGGACTGACCCGAACCGCCTAAATACCGGCCCCTCACGCCGCCTTCATCAGGTTCCGCAGCACGTAGTGCAGGATGCCGCCGTTTTTGTAGTACTCGAGTTCGTCGCCGGTATCGATGCGGCACAGGAGGGTGATTTCCTCGCTCGTCCCATCGGGGCGCGCGATGGTGCACTTTACGTCCATGCGCGGCGACATGCCCTGGGCGAGGCCGGCGATATCGAAGGTTTCCTCGCCCGTTAGCTTGAGGGTCTTGCGGGTCTGGCCGTTCTTGAACTGCAGGGGCAATACCCCCATGCCGACCAGGTTGGAGCGGTGAATGCGTTCGAAGCTTTCGACGATCACCGCGCGCACGCCGAGCAGCAGCGTGCCCTTGGCGGCCCAGTCGCGGCTGGAGCCGGTGCCGTATTCCTTGCCGCCGATCACCACCAGGGGCACGCCCTCTTGCCCGTACCTCATGGCCGCGTCGTAGATCGGCATGACCGCGCCGTCCGGTTGGTGCTTGGTCACGCCGCCCTCGGTCCCCGGCGCCATTTCGTTTTTGATCCGGATGTTGGCGAAGGTGCCGCGCATCATGACTTCGTGGTTGCCGCGCCGCGAGCCGTAGGAGTTGAAGTCGGGCGCGCGCACCTGATGCTCGAGCAGGTATTCGCCGCCCGGTGAATCCTTCATGATCGCGCCCGCCGGGGAGACATGATCGGTGGTCACGGAATCCCCCAGGACCGCCAGGGGCCGGGCCCCGGCGATGTCGGCGAGCGCGCCCGGTTCCGCCGTCATGCCGTCGAAGTAGGGCGGGTAGCGGACATAGGTGCTGCCGCCTTCCCAGCCGTAGGTCATGCTTGAGGCCGATTCGATATCCCGCCAGTCCTTCGGTCCCTCGAAGACATTGGCGTAGCGGGTGCTGAACATCTCCGGGGTCAGGCAGGCGTCCACGGTGTCGCGGATTTCCTTGTCGCTGGGCCAGACGTCTTTCAGATAAACCGGCTTGCCCTGGGAATCCTTGCCCAGGGGTTCCTTGGTCAGGTCGCGGGTCATGGTGCCGGCCAGGGCATAGGCGACCACCAGGGGCGGCGAGGCCAGGTAGTTGGCCTTGCAGTGGGGCGAGATACGGCCTTCGAAATTGCGGTTGCCGGAAAGGACCGAGGTCACCAGCAGGTCGCCGGCCTCGACCGCATCGGCAATGGGCGCGGGCAGGGGCCCCGAATTGCCGATACAGGTGGTGCAGCCGTAGCCGACCAGATTGAAACCCAGCTTATCCAGATCGTCCTGCAAACCGGCCTCGGTCAGATAGTCGGTCACCACCTGGGAACCGGGCGCCAGGGAGGTCTTGACCCAGGGCTTGACCTGGAGGCCGAGGGCGTTCGCCTTGCGCGCCACCAGGCCGGCGGCGACCATGACGCTGGGGTTCGAGGTATTGGTGCACGACGTGATGGCCGCGATCACCACGTCGCCGTGGCGCAGCTCGTGACCCGCGTCCTTGACCGGCACCCCGGCGCCGGTGGCGCCTTGGTCTTTCAGGTGCTTAGCGAAGGCGGCGGCGGCGGCGGAAAGCGCAATCCGGTCCTGGGGCCGTTTCGGTCCCGAGATCGCGGCTTCGACCTGGCCCAGGTCGAGCTCCAGGGTATCCGTGAAGACCGGGTCGGGGGTCCCATCGTCGCGCCACATGCCTTGGGCCTTGGCATAGGCCTCGACCAGGGCGACCCGCTCCGGCTCGCGGCCGGTGAAGGCGAGATAGCGGATGGTTTCCTTATCGATGGGGAAAAATCCGCAGGTCGCGCCGTATTCCGGCGCCATGTTGGCGATGGTCGCCCGGTCGGAAAGCGACAGGGCGCTCAAGCCGGGGCCGAAGAACTCGACGAATTTCCCGACCACGCCGCGGGCGCGTAACTTTTGCGTGACCATGAGAACCAGATCGGTGGCCGTGGCCCCTTCCGGCAGCTTTCCGGTCAGCTTGAAACCGATCACCTCGGGGATCAGCATGGAGACCGGCTGGCCCAGCATCGCGGCCTCGGCCTCGATACCGCCCACGCCCCACCCCAGCACGGCCAAGCCGTTGACCATGGTGGTATGGCTGTCGGTGCCGACCAGGGTATCGGGATAGGCCAGGGTCTTGCCGTCTTCCTTCTTGGTCCAGACGACCTGGGCCAGATACTCGACATTGACCTGATGGCAGATGCCGGTGCCCGGCGGCACGACGCGGAAATTATCGAAGGCGCTTTGGCCCCAGCGCAGAAAGGCGTAGCGCTCGCCGTTACGCTCGAACTCCCGCTCGACATTGTGCTCGAAGGATTTGGGCCCACCGAACTCATCGACCATGACCGAGTGATCGATAACCAGATCGACTGGCGACAAGGGATTGATCTTGCGCGCATCTCCGCCCAATTGTTCCATGGCTTCGCGCATGGCGGCCAGGTCGACGACGGCGGGAACGCCGGTGAAATCCTGCATCAGCACCCGGGCCGGGCGGTAGGCGATTTCCCGGTCGGAGCGCCGGTCCTTCAGCCAAGCGCCCATGGCCTCGATGTCCTCGACGGTGACCGAGCCCCCGTCCTCGAATCTCAGCAAGTTCTCCAGAAGAACCTTGAGCGAGAACGGCAGCCGGGCCAAATCGCCAAGACCGGCCTGTTCGGCGGCTTCGAGGCTGAAATAGTCGTAGGAAGCGTCCTTGACCTTCAGGGTGCGGCGGGTCTTGAGACTGTCCATGCCCATGGCGTCGGCCTTTGCTATTTCGAGGTGCGGATACGCGGCGCGCGCGTAATGTAGCGTTTATCACACTCCCGGATGCTGTCCAGGGCCGCGGCAACCCCCGCGTCGCTGGCCGCGACATTCCCGCGTGAGCGCCGATGCCGGACAGGATAGTATAGAAAAATGACGATAAACTTTCTTTGAGGACTGAACACATGGCCGATTCCAAGACCCTGCTTCAGATGTCCGGTGCCGATCTCGAGCCGGCCAGCCTGGCCAAGGCCAGTCTGGTGCTGATCGATATGCAAAACGAGTATCTGGAGGGGCCGATCGCCGTGGCCGGCGCCGGCGCGGCGATCGAACGGGCGCGGGATCTTCTGGCGGCGGCGCGGCGGGCGGGAACGCCGGTCTTCCATATCGCCCACAAGGGCCGCCCAGGCAGTTTGTTCGATCGCGAGGCCGAACGCGGCCGGATCGTGCCCTCCCTCGCCCCGGCGCCGGGCGAAGCGGTGATCGAAAAGAGCCTGCCAAATGCCTTCGCGGACACTGATTTGCAGGCGATGCTGTCCGAAGCCGGGCGCAAGGACATCATCCTAGTTGGGTTCATGACTCATATGTGCGTGAGTTCAACGGCGCGCGCGGCGCTCGACCTCGGTTACCGTGTGACGATCGATGCTGAAAGCTGTGCGACCAGGAACCTGCCGGACGGACGCGGCGGCATTGTCGATGCCGAGACCTTGCACGAAGTGGCGCTGGTGGAACTATCGGACCGTTTCGCCGTCATCGCCCGCGGCCACCGGTGGCAGGGTTAGAAGGCGGCGCCAGAGCTTGACTCCCTGGCGGTCATGGGTGCGCCGGCTTTCGCGGCGAGCGCCAAGCCGGGCGCGCCACGTGAAACTTGACGCCCCGGCGGAATTGGACTTACCTAGCGGCCGTTTTCCAGCGCGCTATCGTGGATAGTGCCTGAGATGATCAAAAATAATACCAATAAGAAAAGACCAGACCAGAGGGAGGATCGGCGGGTGGCCCCACCTTGCGAAATTGGGTTCAGGAACCGGGCTGCGTACGGCACTTGCCAGCCGCGCGGAGGACGCCCGTGAGCGGGGCCTCAAGCGCAGCCGGGGCCGAAGCCGCGCCTGGGCTTGGCGTGGGCGACACCTTTCCCAAGCTGCTGCTCGACATGGCCAAGCGCCGCGGCGACCGTCCGGCGATCCGGGAAAAGGAATACGGCATCTGGCAGAGCTGGACCTGGGGCGAAGTCGCCCAGGAGGTCCGCGCCCTGGCCTGCGGCTTGGCCGCGATTGGCCTGAAGCGGGGCGATAAGATCGCGATCATCGGCGACAACCGCCCGCGCCTGTATTGGACCATGACCGCGGCCCAGGTCCTTGGCGCGGTCCCGGTGCCGCTATACCAGGATTCCGTGGCCACTGAATTATCCTTCGTGGTCGAACATGCCGAGGCCCGCTTCGTCTTGGCCGAGGATCAGGAGCAGGTCGACAAGATGCTGTCGATCCGCGAGAGCTATCCCAAGCTGGAGCAGATCATTTACGACAACCCGCGCGGGTTGCGTAACTACACACAAGAATTCGTGCATTCGTTCGAGGACGTTCAAGCCCTGGGCCGCGACTACGACGCCGCTCATCCCGGCTTCTTCGACACCGCCGTTGCCGCGGGCGGCGGCGGCGATACCGCGATCATCCTTTACACATCCGGCACCACGGGCCAGCCCAAGGGGGTCGTGCTCAGCTTCGACAATCTGATCAAGACCGCCGCCAATGGGATCGCTTTCGATTCCTTGCGCGCGGAGGAGGAGGTGCTCGCCTACCTGCCCATGGCCTGGGTCGGCGACCACTTGTTCTCCTATGGTCAAAGCTACGTTGCTGGATTCTGCGTCTCGTGCCCGGAATCGAGCGATACGGTGCTGCTGGATTTGCGCGAGCTGGGCCCAACGTATTTCTTCGCCCCGCCCCGCATATTCGAGAATATCCTGACCACGGTGACGATCCGCATGGAGGACGCGGGCGGACTGAAACGGCGGATGTTCAAGTATTTCATGAAGATCGCTAAAAGCTGCGGCACCCGTATCCTCGACGGCAAGCCGGTACCCTTGGGCGAGCGCCTGTTGTATGCGCTGGGCGACATTCTGATCTTCGCTCCCTTGCGCAATACGCTGGGTTTCTCTCGAATTCGCCTGGCTTACACGGCGGGCGAGGCGATCGGCCCGGATATCTTCGACTTTTACCGCTCCATCGGCGTCAACTTGAAGCAGCTTTACGGCAGCACGGAAGCCAGCGTGTACATTACCCTGCAACCGGACGGCGAGATCCTACCCGACACCGTGGGATGCCCGGCGCCCGGTGTCGAGATCAAGGTCGCCGAGGACGGCGAGGTCATGTTTCGCGGGCCCGGCGTTTTCGTGGAATATTTCAAGAACCCGGAAGAGACCGCCGCGACCAAGACTGCGGACGGCTGGGTCCATACCGGCGATGCCGGTTTCTTGGACGACAACGGCCACCTGCGGATCATCGACCGGGCCAAGGATGTCGGCCACCTCAACGATGGCGGCTTGTTCGCGCCGAAATACATCGAGAACAAGCTGAAGTTTTTCCCCGACATCAAGGAAGCGGTCGCCTACGGTCATGAGCGCGACTATTGCGCCGCCTTCATCAACATCGATCTGGAAGCGGTCGGCAGTTGGGCCGAGCGCAACAACGTGGCCTACGCAAGTTACCAGGAGCTGGCGGAGAACCCCGACGTCATGAAGACGATTCAAAGCCATGTCGAGGCGGTCAACCGCGATCTGAGCCAGGACCCCCGGCTCGCCAGTTCGCAAATCAACCGGTTTTTGGTGCTGCACAAGGAACTGGATCCCGATGACGGCGAGTTGACCCGCACCCGCAAGGTGCGGCGCGGCTTCGTCGCCGACAAATACGAGTCGCTTGTCGAGGCGCTGTATTCCAGCAAGGACCAAGTGCATGTCGAAACGGAGATGACCTTCGAGGATGGCCGCAAGGGCACCGTCAAGGCGGACCTGCGTATTATCGAGGCTCGAACCTTTGGCCAGACCGAACCCCTGAAAATGGCGGGTTAAGCCAAAACCCCATGACAGAAAATACCAGGAAAATCGGAAACACCCTGTTGCGGGTCGATGACATCACCCTGTCTTTTGGCGGCGTGCATGCGCTCAACGGCGTCAGCTTCGAGATCAAGGAGCATGAGATTCTGGCGATTATCGGCCCCAATGGCGCCGGCAAGAGTTCGATGCTGAATGTGATCAACGGCTTTTATCATCCGCAAAAAGGCACGATCGCCTTCGAGGGGCGCGAGCGCAAGCGGATGCGCCCGCACGTCGCGGCCGAGCAGGGCATCGCGCGGACGTTTCAGAACATCGCCCTGTTCAAGGGCATGAGCACCCTCGACAACATCATGACCGGGCGCATGCTGAAGATGAAGCGCAGTTTTCTGTGGCAAGCGCTCTACTGGGGCCCCGCGCTCAAGGAGGAAATCGAAAACCGCGAATTTTGCGAGAAAGTCATCGACTTCCTGGAAATCCAGGCGATCCGCAAGACGCCGGTCGGCAAACTGCCCTATGGCCTGCAAAAACGGGTCGAGCTGGGCCGGGCCTTGGCGGCGGAGCCGCGGTTACTGCTTCTGGACGAGCCCATGGCCGGCATGAACGTCGAGGAAAAGGAAGACATGTGCCGCTTCATCCTGGACGTGAACGACGAATTCGGCACCACCATCGCGCTGATTGAACACGACATGGGCGTGGTCATGGATATCTCCGACCGCGTCGTGGTGCTGGATTATGGACGCAAGATCGCCGACGGCTCGCCAGACGCGGTGCGCGCCAATGGCGAGGTTATAGATGCCTATCTGGGCGTCAGCCATGAATAGGCATCGGGCACGCCGGAACCGAGGAATTCCACGCCATGTTGTATGACGTTCTGATCGCGCCCTTCCTGGACATGGCCGATTCACCGGTCTTTTTCGCCGAGGTCGTGATCGTCGGGCTCTTGACCGGGGTCATGTATTCCCTGGTTGCCTTGGGTTTCGTGCTCATATTCAAGGCTTCCGGTGTTTTCAACTTCGCGCAAGGGGTCATGGTGCTGTTCGCGGCGCTCACCCTGGTTGGCCTGATGGAGCACGGGGTGCCCACATGGCTCGCGCTAATCTTGACCGTGGTCATCATGGTGGTGCTGGCTTATGGCATCGAGTGGTTCATGCTTCGGCGCCTGGTCAACCAAGAGGGCATCATCCTGTTCATGGCGACGATCGGTCTTAGCTTTGTGCTCCAAGGCCTGGGCGAAACCATGTGGGGCAGCAACGTCAAGGCGCTGGACATCGGCATACCCGACGCTTCGTTCGAGGTTTCGGGCATACTGCTCAACGAATTCGATTTATTCGCCGCGGCCTCGGGCGCGGTTCTGGTCGCGGTGCTCGCGGTCTTCTTCCATTACACGCGCATCGGCCGGGCCCTGCGCGCGGTTGCCGACGATCACCAGGCGGCGCTTTCGGTGGGCATCCCGCTCAAGACCATCTGGGTCATCGTGTGGGCGGTGGCCGGCATGGTCGGGCTGGTCGCGGGGATCATGTGGGGCGCGAAAAGCGGGGTTCAGTTCAGCCTGTCGCTGATTGCCTTGAAGGCCTTGCCGGTGCTGATTCTGGGTGGGTTCACTTCGGTGCCGGGCGCGATCGTCGGGGGACTCATCATCGGGGTCGGCGAGAAGGTCGCGGAGATCTATTGGGGTCCCTTGTTCGGTGGCGCGATCGAAAACTGGTTCGCCTATGTGCTGGCGCTCGTGTTCCTGCTGTTCCGGCCGCAGGGACTGTTCGGCGAACGTATCATCGAGAGGGTGTGAGGATATGTTCTATCGCGAAGCCGGCCAGTTCAAGACGAGTTATGCCGCCGATCAGACCGTTTTTCCCATCGTCCAAGACCGCTGGGGCGTGGCCGCCATGGTCGCGATCGCGTTTGTGGGGGTGCCGCTTGTCGCCAGCGAGTACATGCTGCAAGCGGTTCTGATTCCGTTCTTGATCTTCGCCTTGGCGGCGATCGGATTGAACCTGCTGACCGGCTATTGCGGCCAGGTATCGCTCGGCACCGGCGGGTTCATGATGGTTGGCGGCTACATGACCTACAAGTTGACCACGACCTTTCCCGACGTGAATATCTTGATCGTTTTCGTCTTTGCCGGGCTGTGCGCGGCGCTGGTTGGGTTTGTATTCGGGCTCCCGTCCCTGCGAATCAAGGGCTTCTATCTGGCGGTCGCGACCCTGGCGGCGCAGTTTTTTCTCGGTTGGACCTTCAATAAGGTGGGTTGGTTCTACAACTATAATCCCTCGGGGACGATCACCGCGCCGCCGCGCGAGTTGTTCGGCATCACGATCACCGGGCCGACGGCAAGTGCCGAGGTGCGTTATCTGGTCGTGCTTTGTATCGTCGCCGTCTTCGCCATGATGGCGAAAAACCTGGTCCGGGGCCGGGTTGGCCGCTCGTGGATGGCGATCCGCGATATGGATATCGCGGCGGAGATTATCGGTATCCAGCCGATTCGAACCAAGTTAATGGCCTTCACCATCAGTTCGTTCTACTGCGGCGTGGCCGGGGCCATGATGGTCTTTCTGTGGCTGGGCAGCGCCGAGACCGAGGCCTTCGACATTAATCAATCCTTCCTGGTGCTCTTCATGGTTATCATAGGCGGGTTGGGCAGCATCCTCGGCTCGTTCCTGGGGGCCGCTTTTGTTATCATCACCCCCATTATCTTGACCAACGCACCGCCGATGTTCGGGATCGACCTGCCGATCGATCTTCAAAAGCATATCGAAATCATGCTCTTCGGCTCGCTCATCGTCTTTTTCCTGATCGTGGAACCGCACGGCTTGGCGCGCCTTTGGCAAATCGCCAAGGAAAAGCTGCGCCTGTGGCCGTTCCCGTATTGACGGCCGTCAGTGAGCCGTGAGCGAATCGACTTGGGCAAACCAATAAGGGGGAGTACGGACGCAAGGGAGGGGAATCGAGCGGGTGCCGCGCTGGCCGGCCCTCATTTGCGGGCCTTTGGGGCCGCATGTTATAATCGCGCTCGGCGGCACGCTTTCAGCGTAAAGTGAAGCTTTCACAGTAAAGTGAAATCGATAATGCTCAATAGGTTAGACGCTCAATAAACTAGACGTTCAATAGGCTAATAGGGAGGTTGAAATGAAATTGAAAACTCTGATCCTGGCCGGCATCGCCGGCGCGACAGGCCTGAGTGCCGTGGCGGCGAGCCCGGCTCTCGCGCAAGGCGACCAGTTCTTTCCCATGCTTGTTTACCGCACCGGGCCTTATGCGCCCAGCGGCATTCCGGTGGCGAATGGCTTTCGCGACTACTACACCCTTATCAACAATCGCGACGGCGGTATCAACGGCGTCAAGATCTCCTTCGAGGAGTGCGAGACCGAGTACAACACCAAGCTCGGTGTCGAGTGCTACGAGAAGCTGAAGAACAACGGCTCGACCGGTGCCTCGCTGTTCAATCCCTACAGCACCGGCATCACATACCAACTCATTCCCAAGGCCGCGGTGGACGAGGTACCGATTCTTTCCATGGGATACGGGCGTACCGCGGCGGCGGACGGCCGGGTGTTCGAGTGGGTGTTCAACTTCCCGACCACCTATTGGAGCCAGGCTTCGGCCTTCATCAACTATGTCGCCCAGCAGGAAGGCGGCTTCGAAAAGCTCAAGGGCATGAAGATCGCCCACGTTCACCACAACAGCGCCTACGGCAAGGAAGCCAATCCGACGCTGGAAGCCTTGGCCAAGAAGTTCGGCTACAAGCTGACCTTGCTGGCGGTCGATCACCCGGGTCAAGAGCAGAAAGCGACTTGGTTGCAGATCCGGCGATTGAAGCCCGATTGGGTTTTCATGTCCGGCTGGGGCGTGATGAATCAGGTGGCGATTAAGGAAGCCGCCTCCATCAACTTCAAGATGGATAACTTCGTCGGTAACTGGTGGTCCGGTTCCGATGCGGACGTGATCCCGGCAGGCAAGGGCGCGGTCGGCTACAAGTCGGCGACGTTCCACGGCCCGGGAGCCGCTTGGCAAGTGCACAAGGACATCGTGAAGCATGTCTATGGCGGCGACGAGTCCAAGGCCAAGGCCAACAACGTCGGCGAGGTGCTCTATAACCGCGCCGTCGTCAACGCCATGTTCGGGGTCGAGGCGATTCGCACCGCGCAAGGTAAGTTCGGCAACAAGGCCATGACCGGGAAACAGGTTCGCTGGGGCTTGGAGAACTTGAACATCACCGAGGCGCGCCTGAAGGATCTGGGCATGGAAGGCTTCACCCGTGCCGTGAAGGTGAGCTGCATCGATCACGAGACCGGCGGGCCGATCGTGATCCAGCAGTGGGACGGCGCGAAGTGGAGCATCGTCAGCGACTGGATCCCAACCCTTCGTGACGTGGTGCGTCCGATGGTTGAGACGGCGGCCGCGAACTACGCCGCGGAAAACAAGATCACTCCGCGGACCTGCAACTAGACGACCCAAAAGAAAACGGGATCGCGAGAAGGATGGGATTGGAGCGGTGAGCGATACTACGACTATAAGCCGCGGCCAAGCGGCGGCCGAGGACAACCGGCCGCCGATCCTTCGGGTCAATAACATCGAGGTCATCTACGACCACGTGATCCTGGTTCTAAAAGGGGTTTCCCTTGCGGTTCCCGAGGGGGGCATCGTCGCCCTCCTCGGGGCCAACGGGGCTGGCAAGACCACGACACTCAAGGCGGTTTCCAACCTGCTGCGCGCCGAACGTGGCGATGTCACCAAGGGCTCGATAGAATTCGAGGGCACTTCCATAGACCGCCTGACTCCGAACGATCTGGTTAAGCGTGGCGTCATCCAGGTTATGGAAGGGCGCCATTGTTTCGAGCATTTGACCATCGAGGAAAATCTGCTGACCGGCGCCTATACGCGCCGTGACGGGCGGGGTGAGATCCAGAAGGCTCTCGAGATGGTCTATGAGTATTTTCCGCGCCTGAAGGAACGGCGGACAAGCCAGGCCGGATACACCTCGGGCGGCGAGCAGCAGATGTGCGCGATCGGCCGGGCGCTGATGAGCCAGCCGAAAATGATTCTCCTGGACGAGCCTTCAATGGGCTTGGCGCCGCAATTGGTCGAGACCATCTTCGAGACGGTCAAGAGCCTGAACGAGAAGGAAGGCGTGTCCTTCCTCCTGGCCGAGCAGAACACCAATGTCGCGCTGCGCTATGCCAAGTACGGCTACATCCTGGAAAATGGGCGGGTGGTGCTGGACGGCGAGGCCGAGGCGCTGCGGCAGAACGAGGATATCAAGGAATTCTATCTCGGCCTCTCGGCCACGGGCCGGCGCAGCTATCGCGACGTGAAGCACTACAAGCGGCGTAAGCGCTGGCTGGCGTGACCGCCGTGGCCGCGCCCCAACAACATTTCGACGACCTGGAAATCCAGAACCCGGCGCGCCGCGAGGCCGCGCTCATGGCCGCCTTGCCGGACCACGTCGCCCATGCAAAGGCCAAGGCACCAGCCTATGCCGGTATCTTGGCGGAGATAGATCCCGCCACGGTTATCGATCGCGATGCCTTGGCCCGCCTGCCGCTGATCCGCAAATCGGATCTAACCGGCCTGCAGACCGATACCCCGCCGCTCGGCGGCTTCGATGCCATTGCTCCGGGCGCGGCCGCGCGCATTTTCGCGTCGCCTGGGCCGATCTACGAGTTGGAGGCGCCACGCGCAGATTACTGGGCCTGCGCGCGCGCCCTCCATGCCGCCGGGTTCCGGCGCGGCGATATCGCCCACAACAGCTTTTCCTATCACCTCGCGCCGGGGGGCTGGATCCTCGATGGGGGCTTGCGCGCGCTTGGCTGCGCCGTGGTGGCGGCCGGTGTCGGCAATACCGAAAACCAAGTACAGGCGATCGCGCAGCTACGTCCGGCCGGCTATACCGGCACGCCGGACTTCCTAAAAACCCTGCTCGACAAGGGCGATGAGCTCGGCCTCGATTGTTCAAGTATCGCCAAGGCCCTGGTTTCCGGCGGCGCCTTGTTTCCAAGCCAAAGGGCGGACTACGCCGAACGCGGCATCGCGGTCCTGCAAGCCTACGCGACCGGCGATCTGGGCGTTATCGCCTATGAATCGGCCGCCGATCAGGGCCTAATTATCAACGAGGGCCTGATCGTCGAGATCGTTCGCCCTGGCACCGGCGATCCCGTGCCCGAGGGCGAGGTCGGTGAACTGGTGGTCACTTCTTTCAACCGCGAGACGCCCTTGATCCGCTTCGCGACCGGCGATCTTTCGGCCTCGATGCCGGGTTCAAGCCCTTGCGGACGCACCAACGGGCGGCTCAAGGGCTGGTTGGGCCGGGCCGATCAGTCAACCAAGGTCAAGGGCATGTTCGTCCATCCGGCGCAGATCGCCGCCGCGATCAAACGCCACCCCGAGGTCGCCAAGGCCCGCCTGGTGGTCGCGCGCTCGGGCGAGAAAGATACCATGACCCTGCACTGCGAGGTCGGTCCGCATAGCGCCTTGTCGCAGGAGGAGGAGTTGGCCGAGGCCCTGGCCCGCAGTCTGCACGACGTGACCAAAATGAAAGGCGCGGTCGAACTCCACAACCTGGGCGACCTCGCCAACGACGGTAAGGTTATCGAAGACGCCCGCGGCTACGACTAGGCGCGGGCGCCGCGTTTGGGGCCCGGCTCTTCGCGGGGTTGTGCCTGGCGCCGAAATCGCCCCGCATTCGTTCTGTGCGCATGAATCCCACCTCTACTTAAAGCAATGTCGAGGTCAACATGCTTCGTCTTGGCCGCTCTCGTGAATTTACCTTTTATGGCGTCGCGGTACGGCCGCGCACTATAGGTTAGTGAGAGTGATTGGCGGTATTTATCTATGTATTAGTGCCATTTACTTTGACAATGCCGCCCGTTTCTGGGGTAATTCAGAGTTCGTAGTACGCGCGGGCACACCGGCGCCCCGGTGAGAATACGTAGAGCTCCTAACAGTCCGCCGTGGCGCGGGAACGTGATTAATGTGTTCTTGACAGGGCGGGATCGTACGGAAAATATCTTGCAAGGGAGACGAAGGACTCAATTGTCCTATGGTCCCAGGTTTGGATGATCTCCGCTGGCGTCGCCCACGGCGGGCGCCGGATTGGCATGAGGGCGGCGTGCCGCCAAAGGGGGTGACGCGGAGTTCGCGACTCTATAGTAATAGAAACATAGCAATAGCAACAACGAACCAAAATTAATGAACAGGAGGCTGGGAGATAATGACGTATAAGAAATTGGGACTGGTATCCCTTGCCGGGCTTGCGCTCGTGCTACTGCAAGCAGGCAGCGCGAGCGAAGCGCTGGCCGCTGCCTGTCCGGCCATCACCGTGGCCAAGGACAAGGGTATCTCGGGCAAGTATCCGCAGCAGTTCGAGCTGTCGGAATTCGAGAAGGCGGCGAACTGCAAGCTGTCGTTTTCGGAAAATCCCGCGATCGGCGCGCTGAACGGTAAAATCGTGGGAAACCCCGCCTTGCCGTCCTTGGCCGACCGCTTGCCGGCTGAGCCCTTGGTGGTCGCGCCTTATGACTCGATCGGTTCCTACGGCGGCACGTTTAATATGATTTCCAACGCCTTGGAAGCCGGCACCTCGGACCTCCTGTCCGTGCGCCACGTCAATCTGGTGCGCTTCTCCGACGATTTGGTCACCATCGTGCCCAATATCGCCAAGGACTGGGCATGGAATGCCGACTTTACCCAGCTGACCTTCTTCCTGCGCAAAGGCCATAAATGGTCGAACGGCGATCCCTTCACGGCGGCGGACGTTAAGTTCTGGTACGACAACCTGAACATGGACACCAATGTCATCGCCAAGCCGAAGGACTATGTGCTGGTTGGCGGTAAGCCCATGACCGTCGATGTCATCGACGATCAAACCGTGCGCTTCAACCTGCCGGCACCCAAGCCAGGTCTGCTGGCCCATTTCGCCTCTCATTACGGTCAGGGCTTCCAGTCGAAGAAGTTCCTCGGCCAGTTCCATCCGGCGATCAATCCGGATGCGGACAAGCTGGCGAAGGCCGCGGGCTTCGAGAACGGCTATGAGGTCGTGAACCTTTACTACGGCCAGTCCGATTGGACCGACACGCCGACTCCGCTACTTCGCGTGCCGGACAAGATCGGTAATTTACCGGCAGCCGTGATGCCGTCGCTGGAATCTTTCGTCACCATCGCTGAATCGACCGAGGGCCGGCACTATGTGGCCAACCCTTATTTCCACATGGTCGATACGGCGGGCAATCAATTGCCCTATATCAACGAGCAAGACGAGACCATGGCCAACGACAATGAGGTCAGGATCTTGAAGATGATCAACGGCGAGATCGACTACAAGCTCCAGTCCTTGGCTTTGCCCATGACGCCGGTTCTGCTCGACAATGCCGAAAAGGGTAAATTCGCGGTCGACTTGCGGCCGGAGATCGCCTTGCCGGCTTACGGAATCAACGTAACCCATGCCGATCCCGATAAGCGGGCGGTCTTTGGCAATCTGAAATTCCGTCAGGCCATGTCGGTCGCCATCAATCGCGGTGAGATCAACGAGGTCGCCTTCTTCGGTCTTGGCAAGAGCCAGCAATATGTGCCCTTCAGCCCGCCACCGGCCTTCGTTTCCGACGATATGAAGCAGTATTTCGCCCAGTACGATCCCGATCTGGCTAAGAAGCTGCTGGACGAGATTGGCGTTGTTGACAAGAACGGCGACGGCGCGCGTGACCTGCCCAATGGCAAGAAGCTGGTGATCAATCTGCAGTTCGCCACACAGGGCATGGCCACAGAGGTTGTCGAACTTGTCGCTCAGCACTGGACTAATGTCGGTATCGAGACGACCGCCAAGGAAGTCACGCCCGACGAATTCCGCTCCGCTCAGTCGGCTAATCAGCTCGACGTGATGATGTGGAGAAAAGGCCAACCCCTGGCTCTCATTCTCGGTAACGACGAGCTGTTCCTGCCGCCGTTCGAGAACTACTTCGGCGTTCGCAACGGCATGTTGTGGGCCGAGTATATTGACAGCAAGGGCGCCAGCGGGATTAAGCCGCCGGATTATGTCTATCAGATCATCGACGACATCAAGGCGTTCCAGTCGACGCCGGCCGGCACTCCGGAATCTGCCGCTCTCGGTGCTCGCATGGTGAAGAACATCACCGGCAACTTGCTGTTCATCGGAACGGTTCTGGCGCCGGCGCCAATCTATCACCGGAATGCCTTGAAGAACTTCTCGGTCTTCAAGACGGCGTCCTACGAGTACTACAGGACTTATCCCTATCGGCCGCAGCAGTGGTTCTTGAGCGAGTAGAACCAAGCAAGAGTCGATATAATTCGAGAACCGCCGGGCACGCGCGATTGTGCCCGGCGGCGTCTCGAACTAATCTCAAGTTAGGCGAAAGTGTTTCCAGGAAACTTTAATAACGGATTGCAATTCGGAAACACGACCAAACAACAATATAGGGTCAGGTTTCGATTCCATAGAAACCGGAAAGACCCTAATCTCCAATTAGCGATTGGGCGCTAGCTGGGGATAAAGTGGGGGCGGGCCACCGGGCATGTTGCAGTTTAGCCGTTTCGTGATCATGCGGTTCATCATGGCAGTCGTTACGTTGCTCATGGTGTCCTTCATCGTATTTAGTTTGATGGAGCTGGTGCCCGCGAACTGCGCTGAACGCTACATGGCGTTTAAGAATACCCAAGGCGAACAGATCACGATCGCAGACATCCGGGCTGAAGAAATTCGCATGGGCCTGGACAAGCCCTACGTGACTCGCTGGGTGAACTGGGTCAGCGATGTCTTCGTGCGCGGCGATTTCGGCACCTCGTGCATCTTACGGGTGCGGGTCAATGACCTGCTCGGCACCAAATTCTGGATATCGCTCGGTATCTGCCTAGCGTCCTTGTTGTTGGCCTATATCATCGCCATTCCGGTCGGCATCTACTCCGCCACCACGAATAAGCCGGGACTCAACAATATCCTGCGCTTTGTTTCATATCTTGGCCTGGCCATGCCGAACTTCCTGCTCGCCTTGATGATCATGTTGGCCTCGACCATTCTCTTCGGCGACAGCCTGACGGGTCTATTCAGCAAGGAGTACCGCGACGCCGCCTGGTCTTACGACCGCTTCATGAATTTCCTGTCTCACGCTTGGCTTCCGGTGTTCATCCTCGGCTGGTCGGCGACCGCCTTTGCTCTGCAGACCGTGCGTGCCCTGATGTCCGATGAATACAACAAGCTCTATGTCACCGCGGCGCGGGCGCGCGGGCTATCCGGCCGTCAGTTGCTGTGGCGCTATCCGGCGCGTCATGCCCTGGGGCCGATCATCAATTCCCTCGGGTTCGATCTCAACCGGATTTTCAACGAACTGCCTATCATCGCCCTGATCCTGACTCTGACCGAGGCCGGCGCGCTGTTGCTCGAATCCCTTGCGCGATCGAACGATCAGCAACTCGCCGGCGCCATCATTTTCATGCTGACCGCTTCGATAATCGGCTTGAACTTCCTTACCGATATCATGTTGGCCTTGCTCGACCCACGCGTCCGCCGCGGTATCATGGGAGGCGCATGATGACTGACACGCCAAGCACCATAGAGACGGCGGCGGCCGATTCCGAGGCCGAACGCAAATCCAAGGAAGCCTATTTCACCGCCGGCCAGTACGCGCTGATTTGGGCCCGGTTCAAGAAGAACCGCTCCGCGGTGGTGGCGGGGGTGATCCTGATCGTCATGATATTGATGGGGCTGTCCGCGCCATTCCTATCGCCCTACGATCCCAATATCGCCGGGCGCGACGCGACCTATCAGAACGGCGCGCCTCAAATCCCGAAGTTTTGGGATGAAAACGGATTCTCGTTCCGACCCTTCCTCTACAAGTTGGAGCGTACACGCTCCGCCGCGACCAATTTCCGTTGGGTAACCCAGGTCAACAGAGACGAGCGCCGCTACCTGGAACTTTTCGTCAAGGGCTGGGAATTCTATATCATCAACATCGATTTGGACCTGCCCGGCGACACTTTCGACCTTCGCTTGAAAACCTGGCGGGTCGACACGCATCTCTTCGGCATGGATCAGGGCATGATCCATCTTTTCGGTACGGAAGCGGCGGGAAAAGATATATTCGCGCGGACCATGTTCGCGATCTGGACGTCGCTGGCGGTAGGCACCATCGGGGTGGGTATCGCCTTCGTGCTCGCCCTGATTATCGGCGGCGTATCGGGTTATGCGGGTGGCTGGACCGATTCCATACTTCAGATGATCACAGACGCGGTGCGCACGGTGCCCGCGATCCCGTTGTTCATGGCCCTGGCAGCCATGGTCCCCGACGAATGGAGCGCGGAGACGCGGTTCTTCTTCATCTCCATTATTCTGGGCTTGATCGGCTGGCCGACCCTGGCGCGGCGCGTGCGCACCCATTTGCTGACCGAGCGCTCCCAGGAATATGTGCTCGCCGCCAAGCTGTGCAGCGCCACGCCCGGCCACATCATCCGCCGCCACCTGCTGCCCAGCTTCTCCAGCTATATCATCGTCGATCTGGTGATCTCGTTTCCCTACATGGTCTTGTCGGAGACCGCGCTCAGCTTTATCGGCCTGGGTTTGAAGGACCCGGTGAACAGCCTCGGCGTGTTGCTGCAGAACGTGACCAAGGTGGATGTGCTGCTGAACTATCAATGGTACTTCATTCCGGCTGGCTTCTTCATGGCCCTGGTGCTCGCCTTTGTGTTCGTCGGCGACGGACTACGCGACGCCGCCGATCCTTACTCGGGGCATTGAGCATGAGCCGTCCTCTTCTCACCGTCGACAATCTCACGGTTGATTTCAAAACCGATGAAGGCATGATTACCGCGGTCGATGGGGTGTCTTTCGAGTTGAAGGAGGGTGAGATCCTCGGTCTCGTCGGTGAATCGGGATCGGGCAAGTCGGTAACCGCCAAGTCGCTGATGCTGCTCAACGCGGGCAACACAACTTATGGCGGCGACGGTAAGATCGTGCTGCGCCACGAAGACCGCGACATCGATGTCCTTTCGATCGAGAATCCGCGCGATATGATGACCATTCGCGGCGGCGCGATTTCCATGATCTTTCAGGAACCCATGGCCAGCTTCGCTCCGGCCATCACCATCGGCGGCCAGATGGTCGAGCAACTGTTGTTGCACAGTTCCATGAACAAGCGCGAAGCGCGCGAATTATCCATCGACATGCTTAACCGCGTTGGTATTTCCGATGCCAAGGCTCGTTTCGACCAATATTCCTTCGAGCTATCGGGCGGCATGCGTCAGCGCGCGATGATCGCCATGGCGCTGTCGACGCAGCCGAAGGTTCTGATCGCGGATGAACCGACCACCGCGCTTGACGTGACTATTCAAGCCCAGGTTTTGGATCTGATGAAGGATCTTATTTCTGAATACGGCATGGCGGTTTTGCTTATCACCCACGATTTAGGCGTTATCGCGCAGACCGCCGACCGGGTCGCCGTGATGTACCTGGGCAAGATTGTCGAGACCGGTTCGGTTCGTCAGATCATTAAGGCGCCGAAGCACCCCTATACCAAAGGCCTTCTGAAGGCCTTGCCCGATCTCGACGATCTCGGAGCGGCGCTGACCCCTGTTGCCGGCGATATTCCAAGTCCCTTGGAACGCCCGGCGGGCTGTGTGTTCCATACCCGCTGTCCCGAGATCATCGCTGGACGCTGCAACATGGATTTACCGGAAACAACCGACCTCGGCACCGGGCATAGCGTTTCCTGCTTTGCGGCGACCCCGCTCGTGGAGGCTTCGACGTGACCGAAACTCCCCTGATATCCGTTCGCGACCTCTCGGTGCACTTCCCAATTGGCGGGGCAGGGTTCGGGAAAAAGCTCTTTGTGCGTGCCGTGGATAATGTATCGATTGATATTGCCCCGGGCACGTTCTTTGGCCTGGTTGGGGAATCCGGGTCCGGCAAGACGACCTTGGGCCGCGCCCTGCTGAAAGCAGTCCCGCTCACAAGCGGTCATGTCCAGTATCGCGACAATGGGGTTGACTTGGATCTGCGCGCGCTGTCGAAGGCCGAACTCAAAGAGTATCGCAAGCGCTGCCAGCTTATCTTCCAGGATCCCTACGCCGCGCTCAGCCCGCGAATGACCGTGCGCGACATCATCGCCGAGCCCCTGGAGGTGATGAAGATCACGTCCTCACGCCAGGAAACCGACGAGCGGGTTCGCGAAATAGCCGCCAAATGCCGCATCAACCTCGAGCATCTGAGGCGATTCCCCCATGCCTTCTCGGGCGGTCAGCGCCAACGTATCTCCATCGCCCGGGCCCTGGTCTGCAATCCGCGTTTTCTGGTGGCCGATGAATGTGTCGCCGCGCTGGACGTGTCGATTCAGGCGGATATTCTCAACCTTCTGAATTCCTTGCAGAAAGAATTGGGGCTTACGTTCCTTTTCATATCCCATGACCTTTCTGTCGTGGCGCACACTTGCGATCATGTCGCGGTCATGTATCTGGGCCAGATAGTCGAGATCGCGCCAACCAAAAAATTGTTCGCGAATACGCGCCACCCCTATACCCATTCTTTGCTTTCGGCTATTCCCCACCTCGACCCGGATGCGGAAAAAAAGGCGATCAAGCTTGAAGGCGAAATTCCAAGCCCGATAAACCCGCCGCCGGGCTGTAAGTTCCACACACGCTGTCCCTTCGCGCGGGACCGCTGCAAGGTGGAAAGCCCCGAGTGGCGCCAAATGGACGACGAACACTTCGCCGCCTGTCACTTCACCGATGAGTTGAACCTCTCGCGCGCGTGACTCTATCGCCGCTGTTTCCTGTCTTCCCGGGGTGAAGAAGTGACCCCGGTCTTAGGCTGATCGGGGGCGCCCCGCCGGCACCCATATGTCGCTCCGGTTTGTTCCCGCACTTGCCATGGAAACGGCTGTCATTCGTTGACACCCGGCGCCGCTTGAGATTACGGTCCGCACCGGATTCAACCCCCGTGCGAGGCCAAGCGTGAGCGATCCCCTGAACGTCCTGTTCATCACCGCGGATCAGTGGCGGGGCGATTGCCTTTCCGCCTTGAGTCATCCGTGCGTGAAGACTCCCAACCTCGATCGGCTCGCCGCCGAGGGAGCGCTGTTTGCCCGGCATTATTCGCAGGCCACGCCCTGTGGACCCGGCCGGGCCTCGCTCTATACCGGTATGTATCTGCAGAATCACCGCTCGGTGGTGAACGGCACGCCGCTCGACGCGCGCCACTCCAACGTGGCGCTGGAGGCTCGTAAGGCGGGCTACGAGCCGGCCTTGTTCGGCTATACCGACGTGAGCGCGGACCCGCGTCTCCATCACCCAGGGGACCCCGCCGTCCGCAGCTATGAGGGGCTGTTGCCGGGCATGACGCCGATTGTCTTGCTCAAGGACGATCAGCTTTCGTGGCTCGCCGATTTACGGCACAAGGGTTATGAGATTCCGCCCGGTAACAAAGGGGTGTTCCTTCCCAAGGCCAACTTCCCCGGCGCTGCCGAACGTGGCCCGACCTACGCGCCGGCCATTTACAAGGCCGAGGACAGCAACACCGCGTTCCTCACCGGCGAGGCGATCAAATACATCGCGGTGCGCCGCGACCGCCCCTGGTTCGCCCACATTTCCTATCTGGCGCCGCATCCTCACTTCATCGTGCCGGAACCTTACCACGACCTCTACGATCCCGCCGATGTCCCCTTTCCCCGGCGCGCGGCGAGTCCCGAGCAAGAGGCCCGGCAGCATCCCTGGCTCGCCCAGTACCTGTTCAGCCAGGAAGGCACCGGGGCCTCGGTCGGCTTGACGACAAGCGACAGCCTGAAATTCACGGAATCCGAGCTGCGGCAGGTGCGCGCCACCTACTACGCCATGATGTCCGAGGTGGATGACCAGATTGGGCGCCTGATCGACTTTCTCAAGGCCGAGGGGCAGTACGACCGGACGCTCATCGTTTTCACCTCGGATCATGGCGAGCAACTTGGCGATCACTGGTTGTTCGGCAAATACGGTTACTTCGACCAGTCCTTCCACATTCCGCTTATCCTGCGCGATCCGAGAACCGAGACCGGGCGCGGCCGCCGGATCGACGCCTTCACGGAAAACGTGGACATCATGCCGACGATCCTAGAATGGCTCGGCCTCAAGGTGCCTAACCAATGCGACGGTCTGTCGCTGCTGCCCTTCTGTCATGGCACGGACCCGGGCGATTGGCGGCGCGAGGCCCATTGGGAATACGACTTCCGCGATGTCCTCGAGCGGAAATACGAATCGGCTCTCGGCCTCACGCCGGACCAATGCGCCATGAATGTGATCCGGGGCGAGCGCTACAAGTACGTGCACTTCACGTCGCTGCCGCCACTGTTCTTCGATTTGGAACAGGACCCGATGGAGTTCACCAATCTGGCCGGCGATCCGGACTACCGGGACCTGGTCCTCGAATATGCGGGTAAAATGCTGTCCTGGCGCATGAATCACGACGAGCGCCGCTTGACCAATACCATGCTCACGCCCACCGGGTCCGTCGAACATAACGGGCCGCGCCGGTGAAGGAGGCAGCGTCCAAGCGGCCGTGCCGGATCATCGAGGTTCGATCCGGCCGGTAAGAAAAGATTTTGACCGCTCACGCGGTCAGCCATGGCCAGGGAGTACGGTAATGACGGATATCCAAAGCTTGCACGGCACCACGGTGGCCGAGATATTTTCGTCCGGTTTGGACAATCTTGAAGATATCGACGCGGTAGCTGTCTCGGTATTGTGGAAAGATGGCCGGGTGACCGCTGGATGCTCGAACGCCACGAAAGCTGTTTTGGCGCTGCTGGTGTTGGCCATGGACGAGCACCAGAGGCGCGGGCTGGGCGACAGCGGCTAGGTTCCTTCCCCCGCTACCGCTTTATTCCGGCTTGCCAGCCCACCCAAGGCCCGCGAGGTCCTCTAGCCCCACCGCTTGGAGAACCCATAGGCTATTGACGTTCCAGTGGCTGGAAGCTGTATAGCTCTCCGTCCATAGAAACTCCGGCCTAGGAAATCCCCATGGGTAACATCGATCACCGAGATCACGGCTGCCATCCTTCCAGCCAAGCAAGCGACCCACCTGACGCCATGACGGTCAAGGATCCGGTTTGCGGCATGACGGTAAAGCTGGATCAGGGCAAGCCTAGTTGGGAGCACAAGGGCGAGACCTATCATTTTTGCGCGCAAGGGTGTCACACCAAGTTCGCCGCCGATCCCGAGCATTTCCTTTCGGGAGCCCACAGGGAAAAAGCTAAGAACCAGCCCAAGGGCACCAAATACACCTGTCCGATGCACCCGGAAATCGTGCGCGACGCGCTGGAAGATTGCCCGATCTGCGGCATGGCGCTGGAGCCCATGGGAATACCGGCCGCCGATCAAGGGCCAAACCCGGAGCTGGTCGATTTCAAGCGCCGTTTCCTGGTCGGCGCCGTGTTGACGGCTCCGCTTCTGGTGCTGACCATGGGGCCCTTGGTTGGGCTCGGATTTGTCCGCGATATCTTGGGCGAGCGGGCGACCCTTTGGATCGAACTTCTCCTGGGCACGCCGGTTATTCTGTGGGCCGGCTGGCCGTTCCTCGTGCGCGGCGTCAAGTCCGTGGCCAGCGGCAATTTGAACATGTTCACGCTCATTGCCATGGGTGTCGGCGCGGCCTTTACCTTCAGCGTCGTCGCGGTGCTCGTGCCGGGAGTTTTCCCGGCCGGGTTCCAGGATGCGCAAGGCAATGTCGGTGTCTATTTCGAAGCCGGCGCGGTGATCGTGGTTTTGGTTCTGCTCGGACAGATGATGGAGCTTGGCGCGCGCGAGCGCACGGGAGCCGCGATCCGCGCGCTCCTGGATCTTGCCGCGAAAACCGCCCGGATCATCCGCGCGGATGGGCGCGAGGAGGAGATCCCGCTCGAGGATGTCAAGGCCGGCGACCGCTTGCGTGTGCGCCCGGGCGACAAGGTTCCTGTCGATGGGATAGTGGTCGAGGGCCGCTCGTCGATCGACGAATCCATGATTTCCGGCGAGGCGGTTCCGGTCGAGAAGGTCGCGGGCGCAACGGTAACCGGCGCCACGATCAACGGCACCGGCAGTCTGGTGATGGAGGCCAGGCGCGTCGGTGCCGACACCATGCTCAGCCAAATCGTCGAGATGGTCGCGAGCGCGCAGCGCAGCCGCGCGCCGATCCAAAAACTCGCCGATTCCGTAGCCGGACTGTTCGTGCCGGCGGTGATCGGTGTCGCGATCCTGGCCTTCATCGTCTGGGCGATCTGGGGCCCGGCACCGGCGCTCGCCTACGGCTTGGTCGCGGCGGTTTCGGTCTTGATCATAGCCTGCCCCTGCGCGCTGGGCCTGGCGACGCCCATGTCGATCATGACGGCGACGGGCCGGGGCGCGCAGGCGGGCGTCTTGATCAAGAATGCCGAGGCTTTGGAACGCTTCGCCAAGGCCGATACCTTGATCGTCGATAAAACCGGCACCCTGACCCTCGGCAAACCGAAGCTGGCGGCGGTCCTGCCTGAAGCCGGCCATGACGAGGACGAGATCCTGCGCCTGGCCGCGAGCCTGGAGCGGGGCTCGGAGCATCCCCTCGCCGAAGCGATCGTCGCCGGGGCCGAGAAGCGCGGTCTTGCCTTGGCCAAGGCGGAGGACTTCGAGGCCATCACCGGCAAGGGGGTAACGGGCGTCGTCGACGGCAAGGCGGTGGCGCTCGGCAATGCCAAGCTGGTTGCCGACCTGGGTCTCGATGGCGGCACCCTGTCTGAGATCGCCAATGCCCGGCGCGACGAGGGCGAGACGGTGATGTTCGTCATCGCCGGTTCCGCAATCGCCGGCCTCGTATCGGTCGCCGATCCGGTCAAGGAAACGACTCCCGATGCGCTCAAGGAACTGCACGCGCAGGGCTTTCGCATCATCATGGCGACCGGCGATAACGAGCGCACGGCCAGGGCGGTGGCCGCGCGGCTCGGTATCGACGAGATACGCGCCGATGTCATGCCGCAAGACAAGGCGCAGATGGTCAAGGAATTGCAGGCCCAAGGCCGCAAGGTCGCCATGGCGGGCGACGGCGTCAACGACGCGCCCGCGCTGGCGCAGGCGGACGTCGGTATCGCCATGGGCACCGGCGCCGACGTGGCGATCGAGAGTGCCGGTTTTACCCTGGTGAAAGGCGATCTAAACGGCATCGTCCGTGCCCGGCGGCTCTCGCGCGCGGCCATGCGCAACATCAAGCAGAACCTGTTCTTCGCGCTGATCTATAACGCCGCCGGCGTGCCGGTGGCGGCGGGTATCCTGTTCCCGTTCTTCGGCATTTTGATCTCACCGATTTTCGCCGCCGCGGCCATGAGCCTATCGTCCGTATCGGTGATCGGCAACGCGCTAAGGCTGCGCTCGGTCAAGATCTAGAAAAAAGAGTCCCCCGTGGCGCCGCAAGCGTGCTGTATGATCTCTTCGGCGAGAGGGAGGCGTGAATTTTCGTCTTGTCATAGGCATGGGAATCTAAAACGCTCCCGCGCGGCAATAGCGGGGAAAGGATTGAATGTACGCGAGACCAAGGACGGTGGATGCGGCGCTATCGCTCTTGGCGGAGGACCGATGGAGGGTTCTCGCGGGCGGCACCGACTTCTATCCCGCCCTTGGCGGCCGGGCTGTCGCCGGGCCGGTTCTGGATATTTCCGCTCTTAAGGACTTACGCGGAATCCGTCGCGAAGAGGATGGCCCACGCCTGGGGGACTGGCGCATTGGCGCCCTGACGACATGGCGCGACGTGGTTTGCGCTAATCTGCCGCCCGCCTTCGATGCGCTCAAGCAAGCCGCGCGGGAGGTGGGCTCGGTGCAGATTCAGAACCGGGCCACGGTCGCGGGCAATCTCTGCAATGCCTCGCCGGCCGCCGACGGGGTGCCGCCGCTGTTGATCCTGGATGCGGAAATCGAAACGGCCTCCTCACGCGGCAAGCGTCGTCTTGCTCTGGCCGATTTTATCCTGGGCAACCGCGCGACCGCCTTGCGCCCGGACGAGATGGTGACCGGCATATTGGTCACCGCCAAATCCGCGCGAGGTCGCTCGAAATTTATTAAGCTAGGGTCGCGGCGTTACCTGGTCATTGCCATCGCCATGGTGGCGGCGCGAATCGAAACCGGCGCCGGCGGAAGCGTAACCGGCGCGCGGGTCTCGGTCGGCGCCTGTTCCGTGGCCGCCCGGCGCTTGCGGGACTTGGAACGGGCGTTGATCGGGAAGCACCTGGACGAGTCATCTATCGAGGCGGTTTTGCCCGCGCGCTTCGATCTCTTGACTCCCTTGGACGATGTGCGCGCGACTGCCGAGTACCGCGCCGAAGCCGCGCGTGAGTTGGTCCTGCGTGCCCTGCTGGGCTGCTTGGCATGAGGCCGGCTCCATGAGCGGCCTCAAGGTTAGTTTCGAGCTGAACGGCGCGCCGGTTAGCGCCGTCGTCGCGCCAAGCGATCGTTTGTCGTCGATGCTGCGGGATAATCTGGGGCAAACCGGCACCAAGGCCGGATGCGACGCCGGCGATTGCGGCGCCTGCACCGTGCTGATCGACGGCCAGGCCTGCTGCTCCTGCCTGGTTCCCGCCGCTCAGGCGGAGGGCACCGAGGTCACCACCGTCGAAGGCCTGAAAGAGAACGGCGCCTTGTCCAGGCTGCAGGAATCGTTCCTGCATTTCGGCGCCGCTCAATGCGGCATCTGTACGCCGGGCATGTTGGTCTCCGCCGCCGCCTTGCTGCGGCGCAACCCCAATCCGACCCGGCGCGAGATCGCCGACGCCTTGGGCGGGGTGCTGTGCCGATGCACGGGATATGGCAAGATCGCCGATGCCGTCGCGCGGGCTTCCGGCTTTGAGGGTAGCGATGCATCGCCGCCGGCCGGCGCGGGAGTGGGCGCGCGTATCCGCCGCTTGGACGGTGGCCCCAAGGTAACCGGAACCGAGGCCTTCGGCGCCGACCTCATTCCGCAAGACGCGGTCATGGTCCGGGTTGTGCGAAGCCCGCATCACCATGCCGCTTTCGCCTTCGGCGATCTGGCCGGCTTCGTCGAGCGCCACCCCGGTATTTTGGCGGTGTTCACCGCGGCGGATATCGCCGGGCGTAACTGCTTCGGCGTCATTCCGCCTTTCGCCGATCAGCCCGTGTTCGCGGAAAAGCGGGCACGTTATCGCGGCGAGGCCGTCGCCGCGGTCGCCGGTGAGCGCGAGGCCATGAAGGCGCTGGATCTGGATACCTTCCCGGTCGCCTGGGATCCCCTGCCGCATGTGCTGACTCCGGCGCAAGCCCGTGCCGGGGATGCCCCACGGCTTCACCATGACCGTCATGGGAATATCCTGGTCCGGGGCCGTGTCGAGCGCGGCGATGTCGCGGCGGGGTTCGCCCAGGCCGCTCATATGGTTGAAGGGCAATTCTCCACCCCGTTTGTCGAACACGCCTATATAGAACCCGAAGCCGGTTTCGCGCGCCGGGCCGGGGACCGCATCGAGATCTTCACGCCGACGCAGGCGCCCTATATGGATCGCGATGCGATCGCGGAAATCATGGCCCTCGACCGCGCGCGGGTTCGTATCGTGCCAAGCGCCTGCGGCGGCGGCTTCGGCTCCAAGCTCGATATTTCCTTGCAGCCCTATATCGCCATCGCCGCCTGGCACCTGAACCGGCCGGCGGCCCTCATATACAGCCGCCAGGAGTCCATGCAATCGACGACCAAGCGGCATCCCTCGGAAATAACCGCGAAGATCGGCTGCGACGAATCCGGGAAAATAACGGCGTTCGATTTCGACGGGGTGTTCAACACCGGCGCCTATGCCAGCTGGGGCCCGACCGTGGCCAACCGGGTGCCGGTTCATGCCTCCGGCCCCTATTTCACGCCCAACTATGCCGCGCGCAGTGTGGCGGTCCACACCAACGGCCCGCCCTCCGGCGCGTTCCGGGGTTTCGGCGTGCCGCAAGCGGCGATAGCCCAGGAATGCCTCTATGACGAGCTGGCTGCCATGGCCGGCATCGACCGTTTGGAGTTTCGCCTGCGCAATGCGCTCTCGAACGGTCAGGCGAGCGTTACCGGGCAGGTCTTTGCCAAGGGCATGGGCATCGCCGCCTGCCTGGAGGCTCTTAAGCCGGCTTGGGAACGCGCCGTGGGCGAGACGCGCGGCTTCAACCGTCAAACCAAGGACTCAGGCTTACGGCGCGGCGCCGGGATCGCGTCTTGCTGGTACGGGTGCGGCAACACATCTCTGCCGAACCCCTCGACGATCCGCATCGGCGTGACGCCCGATGGCCGGGTGGTCCTGCATCAAGGCGCCATGGATATCGGCCAGGGCGCGACGACCGTGATTGCCCAAATCGCTGCCGACGCCTTGGGCGTGCCGGTCCACGCCCTCGATCTGCTAGGCGGCGATACTGACCTGACGCCCGATGCCGGGAAGACCTCGGCGTCGCGTCAAACCTACGTCAGCGGTTCGGCGGCCAAGCTTTCCGGGGAGGCTTTGCGCCAAAAGATCCTTCGCCACGCTAATGTGTCGGACAGCGCGCATATCGTATTCAAGCCCGGCCATATTGAGTTGACCGAAGGCACTGTTGTCTCAGCCATGGATTTGTCTAGGCTGGTGCCCGATGAATTCGGCTACGTGTTTCGCGGTGAGGAGACTTACGATCCGCCGACCGAGCCCTTGGATGAAAACGGTCAGGGCATTCCCTATGCCGTCTTTGGCTACGGCGCTCAAATCATGGAACTGAGCGTCGATACGGCGTTGGGGACGGTCACGCTCGACCGCTTGAGCACGGCGCACGATGTCGGGCGCGCCATAAATCCGGTTCTGATCGAAGGCCAGATCGAAGGCGGGGCGGCTCAGGGAATTGGCATGGCCTTGATGGAAGAATACATTCCGGGCCGCACCGAAAACCTGCACGATTATTTGATACCGACATTTGGCGATATGCCGGTGGTGGAGAACATTATCGTCGAAGTGGCGGATGCCGAGGGACCCTACGGCGCGAAGGGTTTGGGGGAGCATGTGCTGATTCCCACGGCGCCCGCGATCCTGAATGCCATCCACGATGCCACCGGCGCGTGGGTTCGCGACCTGCCCGCCACGCCCGATAAGATTCGGGCCGCCATTAAGGCGCTTGGGGAATGAGCAAAGAGAAACCCGCACGCGATAAAATCCGCTGCGACGCTTGCCCGGTGATGTGCTACATCGCCGAGGGCAAAGCCGGTGCCTGCGACCGCTATGCCAACGAAGGCGGGCAACTGATCCGGGTCGATCCGCTGATCCTCATCGAGCGGCGCCAGGAAGATAGCGGCAAGCTGGTGCCGTTCTTGGACACCGGCAAGGAATGGGACGGCGAACTGGTGACGCCCGGCGCGGCCTTTGTCACCGCGATTGGGGCCGGCACCACCTATCCGGATTATAAGCCGGCGCCCTTTATCGTGTCGTGCGAGGTTAACGGCATCGACATGATCACCGTCGTGACCGAGGGTATCTTCAGCTACTGCGGCGCGAAGGTGAAAATCGATACCGACCGGCACCTGGGGCCCGAACGAAACCTGGTTCGTGTCGATGGCGAGCCCGTCGGCCATGTGACGACCGGCGAGTACGGGTCTCAGATGCTGTCGATTGGGGGCGTGCATCACTTGACCGGCGGCGGCAAGAAGGAAGGCCGCGTCACCTGCAAGTCGCTCATGGACCTGTGCAACCGAAAGCCGGTGGTTATGACGGTTGACGAGGGCTCGACGGTCGTTGTCGAGGCCGGGAAGCCGCCCATCGTCAATGGCGTCGAGGAACAACGCATGAGGGTCGGTTGCGGTTCGGCGACCATCGGCATGTTCGCCTCCCAATGGCGGGGCCTGGTTGACGAAGTCGTGGTGGTCGACGATCACATTACCGGGGTCGTGTCGGAACATCAGGCCGGTAAGGTAATCGGCTGGCCGGCAAGCGGCATCAAGGTCAAGGGGCGGCGATCCACGCCGGGGCGCTATTTTCAGGTCGCGGAGCCGGGAACCGGCTGGGGCGGCACGGATATCGACGACCCCTTAATGATCCTCGAAAATTTCGACCCGAAAATCGCCCGCCCCGGACAATCCCTGCTCATGGTCTCCACCACCGGAGAGCAGTTCGCGTATTTCGAATTGGACGCGGATTTGAAGCCGCGGAAAATTGCCATGCCGGATCGCCTGCAGCCCACGGTCCGGCGCATCGAGGAAAATTGCGAAGCGGCTTTGTGTTCGGTCCTGTTCATGGGCGGCGCGGGCGGGTCGCTTCGCGCCGGAGTGACCGAAAATCCGGTCAAGCTGACCCGTTCGGTGAAGCAGGCGCTTATCCATATCACCTGCGGCGGAGCGCCGGCGTATGTCTGGCCGGGCGGCGGGATCACCATCATGGCCGATGTCACCCACATGCCCGAGCAAGCCTTCGGTTACGTGCCGACACCAGCCTTGGTCGCCCCGATCGAATTCACCATGCGGCGCCAAGACTACGAAAGGATGGGCGGCCATATGGATCATGTGGTGGCGCTCGAGGAAGCGGTCAAAGGTGTCACGGGGCCGCAAAACGATCATGTCCTGAAAGGGCAAGTCCATGTCCGCCAGGACCTTGGCAATCCCTGGCCGACGCGCGCCGGGAACTACGGCTGGGCCGACCCGGCTCTCGACAAATGAGCGCCTTTCGCGATAGCGGCCCTCAGGCGGTCATGCTCCCCGATGGCCGGCGGCTCCACTTGCAGCACGGACCCATCGACTTGATCGTGGAAGCGGCGGGGAGTGCCGGAGAAGTGGCGGCTGCCTACCGGCAGGCTCAAGACGCCTTCCAGCCGGTCTTGGAGACCTTGGTCTCGGAGCTTTCGATCTTGAGGGCACCCCTAGATACGATCCGTCAAGCGCCGGTTGGCGCGGTCGCCCGGCGAATGCTGCGCGCCGTTTCTCCCCACGCCAAGGTATTCGTGACCCCCATGGCGGCGGTCGCGGGGTCGGTCGCCGATCATATCCTGTCCGAACTTCGCCGGGGCCGGCGCTTGCGCCGGGCCTATGTGAACAACGGCGGCGACATTGCCTTGTATTTGGCGCCGGGGGAAAGTTTCGCCGTCGGCGCGGTTTATGGAACCAAGATGACGATACAAAGCGGGGATAGGGTGCGCGGTATCGCGACCAGCGGTTGGCGCGGGCGCAGCCATAGTCTCGGCATCGCCGATTCCGTGACCGTGCTGGCGGATTGCGCGGCGGTGGCGGACGTGGCGGCGACCTTGATCGCCAACGCGGTTACGCTTCCCGGCGCGGCCTCGGTTCGCAGGCGGCCCGCGCGCGCGCTTTCTCCCGATAGCGATCTGGGCGGCCGCTTGGTGACGATCGATGTCGGCATCCTCGATGCCGGCGAAAAGTCGGACGCGCTCGGCCGGGGTCTAAGAGTGGCGCGGGAAATGCACAATGATGGCTTGATCGCGGCGGCGGCGTTATGTCTTCAAGACCAAACCCGAATCCTTGAGCGAACAGAAACGAAGAGGCTCGTTCATGCCTGAAGTCGCGATCCGAAAATCCGTTATCGTCCTCGATGAAATTTTCCACGAGGGCGGGCCCGTGGCGTCCGTTCCCTTGCGCCGGGGCGCCATTTGCACGGTCATAGAAAACCCCTTCGCCGGGCGCTACGTCGAGGATATCGTCGGGTTTATCGACGATTTAAAACCTCTCGGCCTCAAGATGGCCCAAGACTTGATCGATGCCCTGGGTGGCGGTCCCACGGTCGTCGAAGGCTATGGCAAGGGCGCCATCGTCGGGGAGGCGGGCGAGCTGGAACATGCCGCGCTCTGGCACGCGCCGGGCGGTTATTCGATGCGGGAGCTGATCCCAAAATCAAAGGCCATTGTTTCCTCGTCGAAAAAAGTCGGCGGGCCTGGAACCCGGCTCGATATTCCGGTGACCCACGCCAATGCTTCCTATGTCCGCTCGCATTTCGATGCCATCGAAGTCGGCATTAACGATGCGCCCCGAAAGAACGAAATGCTGGTTGCTCTGGTCATGACGACCGGCGCGCGTATTCACGCCCGCGCCGGTGGATTGCAAGCGAGCGAGATCAAAGGAGAGGATGGCTTGAGATGACTAAGGCAAAAATCCGCAAGATCGTCACCCTCGTGGAAGAAACCCGCAAGGAAATTGGCCAGGACATCTCACCGCCCACGCGCCGGGCGGCGGCCGTCGCGGTGATCGAGAATCCCTTCGCGGGCCACTACCGGGAAGACCTGGAAGACCTCATGGCCATAGGCGAGGAACTGGGCGGTATCCTGGGCCGGCGCTGTGTCGAAGCGCTTGGGATCGAACCCCGGCAGGCCGAGAGCTACGGCAAGGCCGCCATGGTCGGCGAGAACGGCGAACTGGAACATGCGGCCGCGATCCTGCACCCGCGCCTGGGTAAACCGCTGCGCGCGGCGGTGGAAAAGGGCGCGGCCCTGGTGCCGTCGTCGAAAAAGATGGGCTCCATGGGCCAGCCGCTCGACGTGCCGTTGGGTCACAAGGACGCGGCCTACGTGCGTTCGCATTTCGACGGCATGGAGGTGCGTATCAACGACGCGCCGCGCGCCAACGAGATCATGGTCGCGATTTCGGTCACCGACTCGGGCCGGCCCCTGCCCCGGGTCGGCGGCCTCAAGGCCGAAGAAGCCAAGGGCGAGGACGGTTTGCGCTAGGTCTCGTTATTTAACTTGCTCAGGCAGTCTCGTGGCCGGCGGCGTGTTGCGCGACCGTGTGGAGCGGATCGCACCGTCTATCACGGTCATGCCGACACCGGGCAAGTTGCCTTGGTGGATCGAGTCCAACATGTCCTTGCCCGGCGCGTGCTGGGCGGTGTCGATCAGGATGAAGTCGGCGGCCTTACCGGTTTCGATCAGGCCGCAATCGAGCCCGCGCATGCGCGCGGTGTTGCCGGTGGCGAAACAAAAGGCCGTTTCCGCCGGAATGTCGCCGAGCGACGATAGCATGGCGATCATGCGCAGGATGCCAAGGGGCTGCACGCCCGAACCGGCCGGCGCGTCGGTGCCCAGGATCACGCGCTCCGACTGCCCCAGTTCAAAAGCCGTCCGCATGGCCAGCAGGGCGGCGCGCTCGTTTCCGTTGTGCACGAGTTCGATGCCACGCTTGCAGCTTTCGCACAGGCAGACGATCTGATCGTCGGGAAGGGCGGTGTGGCCGCCGTTGATGTGGCCGATAATGTCGGCGTCGGCTTCCAGGACAACGTCCTTGTCGATCAGGCCGGAGCCGGGAATCGACGGTCCGCCGGTATGAATCGTGGATTGGATCCCGTACTTGCGCGCCCAGGCGACCATGAGCTTGGCCTTGTCCCCGGCCTTGACCGATCCGAGTCCGACCTCGCCCAGCAGGGTTACGCCGGCCTCCGCCATGTCCTTGAAGTCCTGTTCTTCCATGCCCTCCTCGATGACCGGCGCCCCGGCATGGACCTTGACCCCGGAGGGGCGGAAATTCTCGTACCAGCGCTGCGAGGCTATCGCCATGGCCTTGAGCCCGACGATGTCCTTGGGCCGGCCCGGAAGATGCACTTCGCCCGCCGATATCATGGTGGTGACGCCGCCGTGCAGGCAGGAATCGATCCAGTTCACCTGCTGTTGGCGCGGTGTGTAATCGCCGATAACGGGATGCACGTGGCTGTCGATCAAACCCGGCGAAAGCGCGGTCCCATGGGCGTCGATCAAGGTGTCGGGATTGCCGGTATCGAGATCCTTTTCATGGCCGATACCGGCGATCTTGCCGTCGATCGACACCACCGTATCGCCGTCGAGTATCGGCTGTTCCAGCGCCCCGGACAGCATCAGCCCAATGTTTCTAATAACGAGTTTGCGCGCCGGGCTCACCATGATTACGCCTCCTTGATCTTAGTTTCGTAAAGCCGTCACTGGCCGACACCCAGGTAACGCTCTAGCATTTCCGGCGTCTTGCGCAAGACCTCGGCCTCGACGGTCTCGCGGCTGCGGCCGTTTTCCACGAACAGCACTCGATCGGCGATTCGCAGAACCGCGTCCACGCGCTGCTCGACCAGGATCACGGCGACGCCATGGCTTTTCAACTTTAGCACCACTTCCCCGATGCGCGCGATCATGGCGGGCATCAAGCCTTCCGTCGGTTCATCCAAGAGCAGGACGCAAGGATCGAGGCAAAGCGCCCGCGCGATCGCCAGCATCTGTTGTTCACCGCCGGACAAGGTGCCGGCGCGTTGGTAGAACCTCTCCCTTAGCACCGGGAAAAAATCCAGCACGCGCTCTCGAACGTCCTGGCCCGATCCGCGCGCCATGAGGCCGATCTCGATATTGTCCGCCACCGAGAGCTCTGAAAATAGCCGGCGTCCCTGCGGAACATAGCCAATTCCATGGCGGGGCGCTTCCTCGGCCTGAAGCGGGGCGATATCGGTGCCATCGATGATTACCCGTCCACTATGTGGGCGAATCAGGCCCATGATGGACTTTAGCACGGTTGTCTTGCCGGCGCCGTTACGCCCCATGACACAGAGGACCCGGCCGGCCTCGGCCGAGAGCGAGAAATCCCGCAACACCTGGGTACGGTCATAGAAGCTGTTTATGTTTTCCACCTTTAGCATCACGCACCCAGATATGCGCGTCTCACCGCCTCGTCGCGGCGAATTTCGTCCGGCGCCCCTTGCGCCAGGATACGGCCCCTATCCAGTACCGTGATACTGTCCGCGAGCCCCATCACCACGTCCATGTTGTGTTCGATCAACAGAACCGAAGCCTGGCGCGCGATCTCCCTCACCAAGTCGACGAACACGCCAATCTCCTGGTCCGTAAGGCCTTGAGTGGGCTCGTCGAGGATCAAAAGTTTCGGCTCCAGGCCAAGCCCCAGGGCGACTTCCAGCAGCCGCTGGTGGCCGTAGCTCAGGTTCCCCGCGATCTCGCCGTGCCGGTCCGCGAGCCCGACCCGCTCCAGCGCGCTCATCGCCACGCGCTCCAGCAGTTCCGGGTCCGGGCCGAAGACTCCTTTCGACAGCCGCCGCTGGGCGGAAAGCTTCACGTTTTCCAATGCGGACATGGCGGCGAAAATGCTGGTGATCTGGAAGGTGTATGCGATCCCGCGATTCACGCGGGCGTGGGCAGGGAGCCGGGTTACGTCCTCTCCAGCGAAGACGATCCGCCCCTCGGTCGGTGGAATACGCCCCGATAGAAGATTGACGAAGGTCGTCTTCCCGGCCCCGTTCGGGCCGATGAGCGCGCGAATCTCGCCTTCTAAAAAAGTGAAATCCACCCCGTCCACGGCCTGCAAGCCGCCGAAACGCTTCGACAGGTTCAGGGTGGAAAGCAGGGTCACGGCAGCCATGGCGCCGCCCGCTCACGGATGGTCCCCAGGATCCCCTTGGGAAAAAACAGGATCAGCCCGATCAACGCCAGGCCGACGATCAGCATGTTGGCGGAGGTATAGGCGCTGCTGATGTCCACCAGGTAGAACATCAGCAAGGTACCGGCGAAGGGCCCAAGGACCGTCGCGGCGCCGCCCATCAAAACCCAGAGCAGCGGGAAAATGGAATACTGGATCGAGGCGAAGGTCGCGCCGACGTAGCCGAAGAGGAATCCGTAAGCGGCGCCGGCCGCGCCGGACATCGCACCCGAGATCGCCAAGGCCGCAAGCTTGTAGAGAAAGACGTTGTAGCCCAGCATTCGGGTCCGCTCCTCGTTCTCGCGAATGGCGGCCAGAACCCGCCCCACGGACGAGCGGGCAATGCCATGGCTGACCGCCACGCAAAGGGCGAACAAGCTCAGCGCCACCAAATATCGCGTCGCCGGCTCGACCAGGGAAAATCCAAACAGAGTGCGAAGGCCGGAGGGGATAATGAACCCCTCGTCCCCGCGCGTGTATTCTCCGAAATAGAATATGGTCAGAAACGCCGCCTGCGCGAACATGAGCGTGACGATCATAAAGGAAACGCCCGTCGTTCGTAGCGCCAGGAGACCAACGGCAACCGCCATCGCCAAGCCGGCGATAACGCCGAGGATTAGGCCGCCCTCCGCGCCGACGCCGGCGAACCTGGCCATGAGGCCGGCCGCGTAAAGCCCGGCCGCGAAAAACATGGCATGGCCAAGGCTCAAAAGCCCCGTGTAGCCGAAGGAGATATTGTAGGCCATGGCGAAGCCCGCCAGGACCATGACCCTGGCCAGGTTCACGTGGTGGTAATCGGGCAGGACGAACTGCAGCGCGAACAGAACGCCGATCGCGCCTAGATGAAGCGTGACCGCCTTGTTGACCCGCAGCGATCTCATGTGGGCCGCGTGCCGAACAAGCCCCGCGGCCGGACGATCAGAATCGTGGCGACGGCAAGGGTGGCGATAATCTTGGCCAGGGTCGGAGTGAAGAAGACCGATATGATGCCGTCGCTAAGTCCGATGATAACGGCGGCGAGCACGGTTCCTCGCAGGCTGCCCAAACCGCCGACGATGACGACGATAAAGGATAGAAGCAGCGGGTCGGTCCCCATGAGGTAATGCGCCTGTTGAATCGGCACCACCAGTACCGCTCCGACCGCCGCCAACATGGCGCCGAAGGCGAAGACGCCGCCATAAACCAGGTCGACGGGGATCGCGAAGGCACGCGCGGTTTCGCTATCGAACTGCGTCGCGCGCATCATGAGTCCGATCCGGGTCCGGGTCAGGCCCCACCAAACCGCCAGCAGGATGGCGATGGACGCCCCGATCACCAAAATCTTGTAGCCGGAATAACCGAACCAAGGCAGTTGAATGCGGAAATCCCAAGGCGCCACCACCGGTCTGGCATCGGGGCCATAGGTCATCAGCGCGACCTGCTCGATGACATAAAGTAAACCGATGGTGGCGACGATGGTGCTTTCGGGGTTGTAGTTAAGCCGCCGTAGAACCGAACGCTCCGCCACCACGGCCACGGCGCCGACCGCCAGGGGGGCGATAATCAAGGCGGCCAGAAAGTTGAGCGCGGAACCGACGCCAAGCCTATCCGCGACCCACCAGGCGATAATGGCGCCCAGCATGAAGAACGCGCCGTGGGCGACGTTGACGATCCGCATGACCCCGAAGACGAGCGCCAGGCCCAAGGCCGTAAGCGCCAGAACCGCCGCGCCCACGGCGCCTTCAAGGGTGGCTAGCAACAAATAGGGACCGAAATCCAACCCGGTTGTCCCCTGAAAGGCAGAAAATCAGAAAAGGGAACCGGGATCGAGGCTTCTGTCCTCCATCCCGGGCGGCTCGCTTACTTAAAGCGGCTGTGAGGTGTAATCGACTTCGTCCTTATAAAAACCGTCCTCGATCGCGGTTTTATGCACGACGTTGAGCTTGCCGTCCCCGACTTGCGAAATGTACTGGTGCCCGAAGACCTGATGGGTCTTGCCGTTAAAGATCTTGGCGCCCTGCGGATGCGCCTGGCTCTCCGCCATGGCGGCGATGTCTTCCACCGCCTCGATCAGCTTGGCGCGGTCGCCCGGCCCCCGGTATCCGGCCGACTCCATGCCCTGTTTAATGAAGTGCAGCGTCTCCCAACAGCCGAACATGTGAGAGTAGGTCGAAATGTCCTTGGGGTCGTCGATGCTGGCGCCGGATGCGTCCACCCCCACCTTGGCGCGATAGAAGGCGTCGAACTTAGTCGAGGCGGCTTGGGCATAGCGCGGATTGGCTTCCCAAAAATAGCTGCCCTCCAGGAATTCCAGTCCGGGGCTGTTGATACTCACGGCTTCCAGTGAGTCAATGAAGCCGAATATCTCCGGTCTTTGGTCGCCAAAAAACTCGCCCATTTCCTTGACGAAGGTCAACACGCCGGGGCCGACCATGACGTGGTAGAGAACCTCGGTGCCGCGCGGAATCTTGGGGAAGTATTTAAAGTACGAACTCTCGGTCGGGGGAACCGCGATCTTGCCGATCACCTCGCCGCCCTGTGCCGCCATGGCGGCCGAGAAATAGTCCCGATGATCGTGGCCGAACGCGAAGTCCGGATAAATCATGGTCACCTTCTTGCCCAGATTGGAGGCGACCCAGGGCGCCATGGACTGGACCTGGCTCTTAACGTCCGTGATGCAGGGCTGCAGGGTGTAGCGGTTCAGCATGCCGGAGGCGACATGATGTCCCTCGCTGACCACGAAATAAGGGATTTTCAATTCCCCGGCGCGGGGCGCGGAACCGATGACCACATGGCTGAACAGGGTGCCGAAGGCCACGTCCGCGCCGTGTTGAGTGGCGAATTTCTCGACCACTTCGGCACCGCGTTTGGGATCCGTGCCATCGTCCTCGGTGACGATCTCGACCGGGCGTCCATTGATGCCGCCCGATTCGTTGATGAGCTTGGCCGCCGCCTTGGTTGTTCGATCGTACCAACGCCCGTAAGCGGCGCCGATGCCGGTGCGGTGAACCTGAAAGCCAATCTTGATCGGGGCCGAGGACTGCGCCTGCGCATAGCGTGTGAAGCCCGGCAAAATGCCCAAAGCCGCGGCACCGCCGAGCCCGCTCAGGGCCGTGCGCCGCGAAACGCCGCGCGCTTGTTTCGTCTGTTTCTTCCGCTTTGGCTTCACCAGATCAACCACGTCTCGACCTCCCAGAATGTCTTATTAGCTTCCCGCGAAGAAACATTTCCAGCTTCCACAATATGTTAGTGCCCCGCGGGACTCCGAATCCAGCGAAATCGACTTGGCGGTCAGGCGCCCGTCGGTGTCGACAACAACCAGAGGCCAAAGACCGTGTAGGCCACCATCATCGCGGCCAGGGGAACCTGGGATACCCCGGCGCGGCGCGGTGAGCCATGCAGGCGGATTGCGATGACATGGGATAGGACAACGGCCCAGAGATGGCCGGCGACGATGACCCCCGCGACCAGGTTCCAAAGAATTTTGACCGCGTGGTAGTCGTTGAGGAAGGATACGGTTACGTGAAAATCCCCCAGCCCCAGGAGGTCCAGGCCCGTGCCGAGCGGATCGCTCGCGGCCGCGAGCGCGTATTGCGAATTGATCATCAGCACTGTCACATAATGGGAAAAGTGATAGGCGAGGGAGATGGGCAACAAGGCCAGCGCGAGCTTGCCGGTTCCGGCCCAAGGGTCCTTGCCTCCGGCGCCGCGCGCCCCGGCGGCGGCGCAAAAGAAAAATAGCCCCGCCAGAGCGCCGAACATGAGTATCAAGCCCAAGGTGTTGGGCAGCATGACCGCGGAGCGGCCCGGAAACGCTAGCGGGTTTATGCCGATCAGGTCCAGATACCAGAATGTCTTGTTCAAGCCATCGAAGGAGACAATCGCCAGAGCCAGCACGATAAAAAGAACCGCGCTGGGAGAGGGGCTCGCCTCGGCCAGCAGGCGGGCGCCCGGAACCGCTGGGACAATCCGCCCGCCGCGAGTGCGCGCGAAGGGCGCCAAGAGAGAGACGAAGCGAAAAAAGACGGAGAAACACTCCCCCCTCGCGCGCCAATCCGCTTCTCCAAACACCAACATGGCGGCGAAATTGATCGACCAGTAGATCGCCGCGGCCCAGGCCAACCTTTCGGGATCGTCGGGGGCCAGGGCGGCCAATTCGAACCAGCCGAAGGCGAACAGGCCGAGGATCGCGAAGCCATGGCCAAGGCTTTCCGGTAGGCGGAAAAGCGGACCTCGCCAAGCGAAGGGCTTCAAGGCCTGGAGCAAAACCCGGTACGGGCCGCTCCAGGGATTGATCCAATTCCATACATTCCCCAGGAACGCGTGGGCCAGCGTCAATCCGACCCATCCCAGAGTCCAAATCGTCAAGGGCAGGGGGTTAGCCAGGGGATCGCGGCTGCCGGCGAAACCGGCGTAAATCAAGAACGCGAAAACGAAAAATGAAATCCCGCTCACGGTGGTTCGGCGCCAATTCTCACGCTGGGGCGCTATCTTGGCAGGCGCTTGGGTCTCGCGCCCAATAAAGCGGCCCAAGATGCGCGCCGGCAGGAAACCCAAGACCGCGAAGGTGACGGCAACGGCAATCGCGCTCCCAATCAGGTAGTGCGTCGTCGGCAGCAGCATCACCAGCGCGCGCTGCGATGTGTGCGCAAGGGCGCCGCCCATGGGGATGGCGCCAAGTACGGCGGCAAGGAGACTTGCCGCCTGGAGGCGGGAGGGCACGGCCCGGACCCTTATCATTCCCGAAATCTTCTCCATCGCGAAAAAGAAATCCGCGCGGGATCTGGATCTATCCCTATCACATGCAATCGCGGGGAACCTCTTGGCGCCACTCCCGCTCGAATACCAGGGCGTCGTTCTCGTAGGCCCTGACACGCCGCGTCAGGTTAAAATTCCGGGCTGTCGAGGTCATCTCGTTCTCGGATTCGATGCGTGTGCGCCATGGGCCACGGCCAAGAGTGAAACACCAGCGCGCCTCGGCGCGGGCGGACAAGGGGTCGCCGGGGTGAATCGAAAATATCTGTTCGACGCTGGAGCCTGCTTCGAGGCCGTGATGGGGGTCCCGGCGGGCGCCGAAATCGTCGAAGGTCCGCAGCACGTGCGTGCCGTCGCCGCCCATGCCGCGCCAGGTCTTGTTGTCGCGCTCGCGCACCGTCTCGCCCGCCTGATCCGTGACGGCGCGCGGCGGGGCGGGCGTGGCATGGGCGCTGTCGCGCGGCGCGTCGCGGCACGGCAGCAGCAGGCGGCAGGATTCCAGGTGGAGCGTGACCCGCGCGGCTTCCGGGCTAGGCCAGACAATCGGCCAATAACCGCTCGAGATCGCGAGCCGAATTTTATGGCCTTTAGCGAAACAATGGCCAGCATGGTTCAAGCGAACCTTGACTTGGTATTGTTGTCCCGGTTCCAACATCGCGGGCGTTTCGTGGCTATCCCTGTGGGTCAAATTGATGGGCCGATAGGTAACCCGCGTCGAGGCGCCTTCGGGGGCGACATCGTTGAGCCGCAAGGCGAGCAACGCCAAGGGTTTGTCGACGGAAAAAGCCAACTCAACTTCCGCCGCGCCCAGGATTTCGAGCGGTTGCGGCAGCGGCGGCGTGTCGAAGCACAAGGACAGTGCGTCGTCCTGGCGCTGATCGTCCGCCAGTTCGTTCTCGACCCGCATGCCGGGGCAAAAGTTTCCGGCTGTCATCCCGGTATGTTGCGGCGAGGCGACATCGGCGGCGCCGGCGCCGGGCTCTTGGGACAGGCCCTGTTTCGATAAATGGAACGTGCGCACGGCGATATTGGGCGAGGGCCATGAGTTTTCCGCGATCCAGCGGCCCGGTCTAGGGCCGTAGGCGGTCTTGGGGGTGCCGTGATCCTGAATATAGGCGCGGTAGGCCGGCAGGCTGTCGGCGCCGTTTCGCTCGCCTTTAAGCCAGCGGTCGAACCAGCGTAAAACCTCGCCGAGAAAATCGGCCGCCGGTCCGATGCGCGCGAGGTGCGGGTATTTGTGCTCCCAGGGTCCGACCAGTGCCTTGGCCGGCGCCTTGAGATGTTCGGCCAATTCGGCGGGGGCGTTGGAGTAGGCATCGGCCCAGCCGCCCATGGCCAGGACCGGGCAGTCGATCGCCGCCCAATCCTCGCGGACCGAGCCGTGTTTCCAGAAGGCGCCGCGGCGCGGGTGGCGCAGCCACTCGGCGGCCAGGAAGGGCAAGCGCTCCATGCGATCCATCCAAACCTCGCGCCAGTCGCCGCGCACCGCCGGGTCGGGCGGGCGGGTCGAGTAGGCGGTCATCTGGGCGCTCCAGGTGAAGTTATCGAGCAAAAGGCAGCCGCCCATATAATGGATGTCGTCGGCGTAGCGGTCGACGGTCGAGCAGACGGTCACGATGGCCTTCAAGGCCTTGGGGCGGCGCATGGCGATTTGCAGGGCGTTAAAGCCGCCCCAGGAAATCCCGATCATGCCGACCGCGCCCGAGCACCAGGCTTGGGCGGCGATCCAGGCGATCACCTCTTCGCCCATGCTCAACTCGTCTTCGCTGTATTCGTCGCTCATATGGCCGTCGGAATCGCCGTTGCCGGCGATATCCACGCGCACACCGGCGTATCCGGCGCGGCAAAACACCGGATAGGTGGTGTCGTCGCGGGCCGCCGTGCCATCGCGCCGGCGATAGGGCAGATACTCCAGAATCGCGGGGGCGGGATGTTGGTCCGCGTCGGCGGGAAGCCACAGCCGTGCCGCCAGCCGCCGGCCGTCGCGAAGCGGAATCCAGTGGTCGTCTAGAACGCGGACGCTATTGTTAGTCGTTGTCTGGGTCATCTATCTAATTCCTCATCGCCGATATTCGGCTTGGGATCGTGAGGATGCGCCATATAATGGCCCACTGAATACGAACTGATGAACGGGAGACAATCATGCCAAGCAATGTTGACTTTTTACATCGTCAGTTTATCGAGGGACGTATCGGCCGGCGCGGCTTCTTGAAAGGGGCCATGGCGCTCGGTTTGACGGCCGGTGCGGCGCAATCCCTGCTGTCCGGGCCCGCGCAAGCCGCGCCTAAGAAGGGCGGGCGTCTGCGCGCCGGGCTCGCCGAAGGCGGCTCCACGGACTCCCTCGACCCTGGGTCCTATACCGACATCTACATGATCACTGTCGGTTTCGCCACCCACAACACCCTGACCGAAATCAACCCCGAAGGCGAACTCGTTGGCGACTTGGTGGAAAGCTGGGAAGCCTCGGCGGACGCCGCGACCTGGACCTTTAAGATCAGAAAGGGCGTCGAGTTCTCCAACGGCAAGACCCTGGCGGCCGGTGACGTGATCGCCTCGCTCAATCATCACCGTGGCAAGGATTCTAAATCGGCGGCCAAGGCCAACGTCGATCCGATCGAGAACATGAGGGCCGACGGCGACCACACGGTGGTTCTCGAGCTTGCCTCCGGGAACGCCGATTTTCCCTATCTCATGGCCGATTACCACCTCTTGATAATGCCGGAAGTCGACGGCAAGGCCGACTGGAAAAACTACATCGGCTCGGGCGGATACACTCTTGAGGCACACGAGCCGGGCGTGCGCTCCACACTCAAGCGAAACCCGAACTACTGGAAGGCCGGGCGGGCGCACTTCGACGAGTTGGAATTGCTTGTCATCGCCGATGTGAATGCTCGCCAGAATGCCGTCGCGACCGGCGAAGTCGATGTGATCAGCCGCTGCGATCTCAAGACTGTCGGCCTCTTGGCGCGCCGTCCGGGCATTCGGGTCGAGGAAGAGACAGGCTTTCTCCACTACACGGCGCCCATGCTCACGACACAAGCGCCGTTCGACAACAACGATGTGCGCCTGGCGCTTAAATATGCGGTCAACCGCGAGCAACTCATGGATAAGATCCTCAAGGGGCATGGCACTTTGGCCAACGATCAGCCGATCGCGCCCTCGGTCCCGTTCCATGCCGAGCTGAAACAGCGCGCCTACGATCCCGACAAGGCCAAGTTCCATTTGAAGAAGGCGGGGCTAAGCTCGCTCTCGGTCGATCTCTCGGCGGCGGACGCGGCCTTCGCCGGGGCGGTCGATGCGGCCGTCTTGATGAAAGAGCAGGCGGCGCCCGCCGGCATCGACATCAATGTCGTGCGCGAGCCGAACGACGGGTATTGGTCGAACGTGTGGATGAAAAAACCCTGGTCCATGTGCTACTGGGGCGGCCGCCCGACCTGCGATTGGATGTTCTCCACCGCCTATGCGGAAGGGGCCAACTGGAACGATACTTTCTGGAGCCACGAACGTTTCAATATGCTGCTGCGTTCGGGGCGGGGAGAGCTCGACTCGACGAAGCGCGCCGAAATTTATCGCGAGATGCAGCAGATTGTGAGCGACGAGGGCGGCGTTCTTGCCTGGGGCTTCGCCAACTACGTCTATGCCATGTCCGACAAGGTTACCCACGGGCCCAAAGTCGCGGCGAACTGGGAACTTGACGGTGGCCGCTATGCCGAGCGTTGGTGGTTCTCCTGAGTCGCTAACGCGGCGGCGGGTCTGACGCCGCCGTCATGGCACACACTTGATGGAAGATGCCGGATCTGGGCGGTTCCAGATCCGGCATTCCTTTGAGGTAGGGATATGCCGATGCCACGGTTTCCAGCGGCGCTTGTGGAAGCGCAAGCTGTGGAGGTTTTGAGCGCCTGGGGAATGGCGGTCCCGGCGGCGCGGGTGACCGCGGCCCGCATGATCGAGGCCGATTTGCGCGGCGTCGACTCGCACGGCATTGTCATGATGGCGCAATACGAAGAGATGCGCGGCACGGGCTATTTCAATATGTCGGCTCAAGCCCGCGTCGCGCGTGACGATCCGGCGACGGCGGTCATCGATGGCGATGGCGGCTTGGGCCACGTGCCCTCGACCATGGCCTGCGATCTGGCGGTGGAAAAATGCCGGACTTTCGGCCTGGCGATGATCGCGGTCCGCAACTCGAATCACTACGGCGCCGCCGGGGTTTATGCCCTGCGTATCGCGGCGGCGGGCTTTATCGGCTTGTCCGGTTCCAGCGTGCACCGTGCGGCGATCGTGCCGACCTTCGGCGCGGAGCCCATGTTCGGGACCAATCCCCTGGCTTTCGCGGCGCCCATGCGCGGCGCGCCGCCTTTCGTGCTCGATATGGCGACCAGCACCGCCGCGATCGGGAAGATCAAGCTCGCCTTCCTGCACGGGGAGCCGATTCCCGAGGGCTGGGCGGTCGATGAGGCCGGGGCGCCCCTGACCGATGCCGAACAAGCCCTGGCCGCCCGTCTGATGACACCCTTGGGTGGAACCCGCGAGCTGGGCAGTCACAAGGGCTACGGCCTGGCGGCCATGGTCGAGATACTCTCGGCGGTCTTGCCGGGCGCGCTCGCGACGCCGAGCCGGGGCCGCACCCGCCCCAGCGCGAACGCCGAAGGCGGTTACGACGTTGGCCACTTTTTCATCGCCATGGACCCGGGGCGTTTTCGCGACCAGGGCGGCTTCGACGACGATCTCGAGGCCATGGTGACGGCGTTGCGCCAATCGCGCCCACGGACGCCGGGGCAGCCGGTTCTGGTCGCCGGGGACCCGGAACGAGCCGCCGAAGAAGATCGGCGCGAGAACGGCATTCCGATTCCCGAGGCTTACCTGCGCACACTGCGCGATGTCGCCAAGCGGGCCGGAGCGCCCTTTCTGTTGGATGGAAAATAACGCGTGCGCTTACAGCGCCGTTTCCCGGCCCCAAATGGTGGTGACCTGGGACGACAGCACACCGCCGTTGCCGTGGGCCAGCGCGATTCGCGCATCCTCGACCTGGCGCGCGCCCGCTTGACCGCGCAACTGGGTCACCGCCTCGATCATGGCGTAAAGGCCGTACATGCCCGGGTGCACGCACGATAGCCCGCCGCCGGAGGTGTTGACCGGCAGCTCGCCGCCGGGCGCGATCCGCCCGCCCGCGACAAAGGGGCCGCCCTCTCCCTTGGCGCAGAAACCCAGGTTCTCCAGGAACAGGATCGTGTTGAAGGTAAAGGCGTCGTACAGCATCAGGAGGTCGATATCCCGGTGCCCGACGCCGGCCATCTCGAAGGCGCGGGGGCCGCTCTCCGCCGCCGCCGAGACGGTCAGGTCCGGCATGGCGGAGATCATGCGGTGATGATGCGCCATGGCGGCGCCCAACAAATAAACCGGCGCCTTGGGATGGTCCTTGGCGCGGTCGGCGCGGACCATCACCATGGCCGCGCCGCCGTCGGTGACCAGGCAGCAATCGAGCTTGCCGAGGGGATCGCAGATCATGCGGGCCTTCAACACATCCTCGATACTGAGCGGCCCATGGGCGAAGGCATCGGGGTTGAGGTTGGCCCAGTGGCGCGCGGCGACGGCGACCTCGGCCAAGTGCTCGCGGGTGGTGCCGAAGTCGTGCATATGGCGCGCGGCGGCCAGGGCGTAGGCCGTGACCGGATTGCGCGGCTTATAAGCCGCCTCGTGGGGCAGGGGGCCCGAGATCGAGGTGAATCCCCCGGCCGAACGCTGATTGGAGCCGTAGGCGATGATCGCGACCTCGCACAGACCGGCCTCCAGGGCGAGCGCGGCATTGAGGGCGTGAGCTTGAAACGACGCGCCGCCGATGTTCGAGCCGCTGGAGAATGTCGGCTTTATGCCAAGATATTCCGCGACCGACATGGCGGGCATGGAATGCACCGCCGTGGCCGCGAATACGCCGTCGACATCGGCTAGGCGCAAGCCCGCCTCGGCCAAGGCGATATGAACCGACTCGGCCAAGTTTTCCATGGCGCTTCGCCCCGGCGCGTGCCCGCATCCCGCCATGCCGAGCCCTACGCACGCGGCCGCGCCTCTCAAGCTCCTGGTCATGGCGTGCGGCCCTTCAAGCCGGCGAAAAAAGGATTTGCGGCGCGCCGTCCAATTCGCCGACGCGGGCGCGCACTTTCATGCCGATTTCGACCGCCGTGGGCTCGATATCGATGACACGGCTCATCATGCGCGGGCCTTCGGCCAGGTCGATCAGCGCCACATTGAAGTCGCCGCCCTTTTCCGGCCGGGCGCGCACGACCGTGGTCGAGTAGACGGTGCCCTCGCCGCTGGCTTCGACCCATTCCAGATCCGTCTCGCCGCCGCCCGGTGCCGCCACGCGCGGGTAGAAGACATGGCGTCCGGTGCTTTTCGAACGCTGGATCATGAATTTGCCTTCCTTGAGGAAGGCGCGGAAGCGTGCCTCCGGACCCGGATTCTCCGCCTCTGTCATTCTCGTTTCTCCATATCCACTAGGCCCAGGCGCGCGCGTGCCGCGTCGTATTCCCGGCGAAGCTTCGCGATTCGCTCGGCGGCGCTCACGATATCCCCGACCCCGCCCACACCCTGGCCAGCTCCCCAAATATCTTTCCAGGACTTGGGTTTCGAGCCGCCGCCCGCGAAATCCATCTTCGAGACGCCGCCGTGAGGCAGAGTCTCGGGGTCCAGCCCGGCCGCCGCGATCGAGGCCTTGAGGTAGTTGCCGAGCACACCGGTGAAGTAGCTCGTGTAGACAATATCGCCGGCGCCGCTCTCCACGATCATTTGCTTATAACGCTCGGGCGCGCGGGCTTCGTGGGTGGCGATGAAGGCGGAGCCGATGTAGGCTAGGTCGGCGCCCATGGCCCGCGCCGCCAGGACCGCGCCCCCGGTCGAGATGGCGCCGGAAAGCAGCAGCGGCCCATGGAACCAGGCTCGAATCTCCTGAATCAAGGCGAAGGGCGAGATCGCCCCGGCGTGACCGCCGGCGCCGGCCGCGACCGCGATCAGGCCATCCGCGCCCTTCTCGATCGCCTTGCGCGCGAAGCGGTTGTCGATGACGTCGTGCAAGGTCATGCCGCCATAGGAATGGGCGGCCTCGTTCACCTCGACCCGCGCGCCGAGCGAGGTGATGAGGATCGGCACCCGGTACTTAACGCAGACATCCAGGTCGTGCATCAATCTCGGGTTCGTCTTGTGCACGATCTGGTTGACCGCGTAAGGCGCCGCCGGCGTGTCCGGATGGGCCTGGTTGTGGCGGTCTAATGCTTCGGTGATCGCCTTAAGCCAATTTTCCAGCTCGCCTCGCGGGCGCGCGTTAAGTGCCGGGAAGGCACCGACGATACCCGCCGTGCACTGCGCGATCACCAAATCCGGGTTGGAGATGAGGAACAGCGGCGCGCCGACCGCGGGGAGCGAAAGTCCCCGCAGGACCTTGGGCAGGGCCATTATCGGCGTTCCCCGGTATTCACGATGAGCGTTTCCATCGCGTGTTTCAAGATGGCGCGGCGATCACGCCATCCATCTCGAACAATAGCTCACGCCGGCAGATGTCGGCCTGCAGGTACAAGATTTCAACTTCGTTTCCAAGCCGCGCCTCGACGCAAGCCCGCGCGGTTTCGTAGTCGCCGAGCGCCCGCACATAGGCGCGCAGCCGGGCCTCGCCCACCTTCATTCGAAAGCGCGCGCCGGCGGCGGCGCCTGCCCTTTCGATCAGGGTGTCGAGATTGTCGAGCGTTTGGTGGACCTGGGCCTCGATCTGGCCTTGGTGGCGGGTTTCGTGCCCGGTGATGCTGGCGGTTCCCGATAGGAACAGCAGATTGTTCCCGGTAACGCCGGTTACCAGGGCGCGGGAGAAAGAGGGGCTGCTGGGCCCGTGGATCGGCGGATAGCGGTAGGCGCTGACCTGGTTCGGGTTTTCGACGGTCAGACCCGGCACCCTGGCCGCCAAGGCGAAGAGCGCCAGGCCGTCATGACCGGCGCCAAGCACGCTGGCCGCCGGAAAGCGGCTGGGCGGTCCCGCCCCATGGCGCGTGAAAACCTTTTGCCGGCCCAGGCAGAATTGCCGGTACCGCTCCAGGCCGTCTTCGTCGTCGTGAATGCGGGGGAGCGCGTGCCAGACCCGTAAGAGGTGTGGGTATCCGGCATTTTCCACCAAGTTCAGGAGCTCGCCATAGACATGCTCGGCCTGCTCCGCGAGCGGCTTTTCGCCGGGGTCCGTATAGGCGGCGAAAAGAAGATCTTGCGTCGCGCTGATCGCGAAACTCGGGTGCGCTAGGAGGCGCGCGGGCTCCGGCGACAAAAACACCTCGACCCAGCCGGCGCCGCCGTCAAGCAGGGGAAACGGGCTAGCGGCCTGCGGCCAGTCACGTTGCGGTGGATCGAAATCGCCGTGCAAGACCGCCGCCAAGGGCTGTCGCGGGCCGCTCCAGCGGGCGTTGAGGTAATCGTCGAGACGCAGGGTGCGTAGATGCAGCCGCCCGTCCCGGAAATCCGTGGTTTTCGTGGCGTGTTGCGGCACGGCTTGGGCACGATCCTAGAATTTAGTATTAGGCCGTCCATCCATAGCGGGAGCGCCCCCCCCGGATCAAGCTCGCTTGGCTTAAAATTCTCTGTGTGCGAACGGAATCGGCGCCGCATCCGGCCAATCGCCGAACCGCACGGTGCGGTCCGGGCCGTCACAAGACCTTGATTCGGGGCAACGCCGCACTGTCTTGCGAAGCTCCCCAGTTCCACATAGGGTATGGACAACGGTGGTCATGAATGCTGCCGGATTGGAAGGGCCAAGGGGTTGGCGGGACGGGTAGTCCGCCTGTCTGACCGGGCCGAGACAGGGAGTATATCATGCGACTAACAAGACGTTTTTCCGTGGCGGCCTTGGCGCTCGCGGCGGTCCTCGCCACCGGCGCGGATGGCAGTGCCAAAACGTTCCGCTACGCGACCACCGGCGATATTCTGGGCCTCGATCCTCACTCGAATAACGAGGGTCCGACCAATACTATGAAAGGCAACATTTATGGACGCTTGGTCCACCGCAAGCCGGACCTTTCGCTGGTTCCGGACCTGGCGACGGATTGGGAACGGGTCAATGCGACGACGTGGCGCTTCAATCTGCGCGCCGGCGTGAAGTTCCATAATGGGAATGCCTTCAATGCCGACGATGTCGTCTATTCCTTCAAGCGCCAGACACAGGAAAGTTCGGAGATGGCCTTCGCCTTGGCGTCGGTCGAGGAGGTCCGCAAAGTTGGCGATCTGGCGGTGGAAATCGTCACCAAGGGTCCGGACCCCATTCTGCTGCTTAATATGCCGAACTTCTATATGGTCGATAAGGAGTTCATGGAGGAGAATAACTCCACCGAGGTTGTGCGCGGCGCGGGCAAGGTTAACTTCGCGAACCTGAACCCCAATGGCACCGGGCCGTTCAAGCTCGTCGAGTGGGTTCAGGACAACCGCGTGGTCCTAGAGCCCTACGATGGCTACTGGGACAAGGCCAATCTCGAAACCAATATCACCAAGGCGATCTTCAAGCCGATCCCGAACAACGCGACACGGGTCGCCGCTTTGTTGACCGGCGAAATCGATCTGATGTACCCGGCGCCGTTGCAAGACGTGCCGCGGCTGGACGCCGATCCTAACGTCAAGGTGCTGCAAGGGCCGGAATTGCGCACCATCTTCCTGGGTTTCGACCATTGGCGCGACGAGCTTTTGGACATGCCGGGGACGGGCAAGAATCCCTTTAAGGACGTGCGGGTGCGCAAGGCCTTCGCCCAGGCCATCGACACCAAGGCGATCCAGCGGGTCGTGATGCGCGGTGCTTCCACGCCAACCGGCCTGATGATCGCGCCGGGGATCAATGGCTTCAGCGAGGATATGAACACGCCTTATGCATACGATCCAGAGGCGTCCAAGAAGCTTCTGGCCGAGGCCGGTTATGGCGACGGTTTCCCGATCACCTTCGATTGCCCGAACGATCGCTATGTCAACGACGAAGCGATCTGCACGGCGGTGGTTCCGATGCTTGAGCGCGTCGGCATCAAGGTGACGTTGAATGCGCAAACCAAATCTCTGCACTTCAACAAGATCGGCAAGTCCGAGGGCAATAACACCAGCTTCTATATGCTCGGTTGGACTCCCGGCTCCTACGATGCCTACAACCCACTCCAAAACCTCATGACCATGGACGGTAAAGGGCAAGGTGCCTGGAATGCCGGGCGCTACAACAACGCTCGTGTGGAGGAGCTGACCGACATGATCGCGGTCACGGTCGAAGAGAAAAAGCGGAATGACTTGATCCGCGAGGCCTTCACTATTCACTTCAATGAAGTTGGCCATATTCCTTTGCATCAGCAGGCCCTGGCATGGGGCATTAGCAGCAAAACCGTGGACAAGGTTTGGCAGCGGCCCTTCAACGACGTGGACTTGCGCTACGTCACGATGAAGTAAAGACCTGACGTCGCGACGGCGGCCCGCGCGTAAATTCGCGGGCCGCCGTTCTTTCTTTCACCTTTAATAATTTGGCCGGCGGATGCTCGCGTTTATCGTACAACGCCTTTTTCAGGCAATTATCGTGATGTTCGTCGTCGGGCTGATCTCGTTTTCGCTGTTTCAGTACGTGGGCGATCCGGTGAATAACATGCTGGGCCCCGAGGGTACGATTGAAGAGCGTGAAAGGCTTCGTGAGCGCCTGGGGCTCAACGATCCGGTTCCGGTTCAATTCATCCACTATGTCGGCAATGCCTTGCAGGGCGAGTACGGCCTGTCCTACCGCATGGGCAAACCGGTGGACGAGTTGATCGCCGAGCGCCTGCCGGCGACCATTGAACTGGTGTTCGTATCGGCGCTGATCGCCTTGCTTGTCGGCGTGCCCATGGGCGTTTATACGGGCTTGAACCGAAACTCATGGCTTAGCCGGGTCTTTTTGACCGTATCCTTGGTCGGCATATCCTTGCCGACCTTTGTTATCGGTATTCTGATGATATTGATCTTCGGGGTCTGGTTGGGCTGGCTGCCGACATTCGGGCGCGGCGGGATCGTTGAACTTGGCGGTTGGCAGACAAGCCTGCTGACCTTGAAGGGGTGGTCGCACATTCTCATGCCCGCCATCACCCTGGCTTTATTCCAGCTTACCTTGATCATGCGCCTGGTGCGCGCGGAAATGCTGGAAGTCTTGCGCACCGATTACATAAAATTCGCGCGCGCCAGGGGCTTGCTCAACCGGGCGATCAATTACGGCCACGCTTTGAAGAATACCTTGGTTCCGGTTATCACCATCATGGGCCTTCAGATCGGTTCGCTCCTGGCCTTTTCGATCATCACGGAAACGGTTTTCGCTTGGCCGGGCATGGGCCTCCTGTTTCTCCAGGGAATCGCTTTCGTCGATATCCCGGTGATGGCCAGCTATCTTGTCCTGATGGCCTTGTTCTTCGTGGTCATCAATCTCATCGTCGATTTACTCTACTACGCGGTCGACCCACGATTGCGTAGCGAGCATGTCGGCGGCGCGGCGCACTGACGCCATGGCGATAAATACCGATCGCCGGGAGATTACTCCCTCCCTCGCGGGCCGTGCGGCGGATAGCCTTCACCGATTTTTCGATGGCGATGTGTATTATTCTTTTCGCCGCTCGCCGGTTGCCATGGTGGCTTTCGCGGTCACGCTGGTGCTTTTTTTCGTCGCGATCTTCGCGCCTTGGGTCGCACCGCATAATACCGACGATGTCACGACCCTAAATCTCATGAACGCGCGGTTTCCGCCCTGGGGTTTCACCGATCCCTTTGGCACCGAGGGTGTGGCGCGGTTTCTCTTGGGCACCGACGATCAGGGCCGGGACATTTTTTCGGCCATGATGTTCGGCCTCCAAATCTCGCTTATGGTAGGTTTCGCCTCGGTGATTCTGGCCGCTGTGGTGGGAACTTCGCTCGGCTTGATCAGTGGATATATCGGCGGCAGGCTGGACAGCGTGATCATGCGGATCGCCGACATTCAGCTGACTTTTCCGGCGATCTTGATCGCGCTCTTGATCGACGGCACCGTCGCCGGTCTCCTGCCCCGCGCCGTGGCCCAAGACTTGAAGATTTACGTTCTGATTTTGGCTATCGCGGCGTCGCAATGGGTCAATTTCGCGCGCACGGTTCGCGGCTCTACCCTGGTTGAAAAGAACAAGGAATACGTTCAGGCCGCCAAGGTCATCGGCGTGCACCCGGCACTGATCATGATCCGCCACGTTCTGCCCAACGTGACCGGGCCGGTCCTGGTGATCGCGACATTGAGTTTGGCGCTGGCGATTCTCACCGAGGCGACCTTGTCTTTCCTGGGCGTCGGCGTTCCGGTCACCCATCCCTCGCTCGGCACCTTAATACGAATCGGCCAGCAATACATTTTCTCGGGGGAATGGTGGATGACGATCTTCCCCAGTCTGGCGTTGGTTGTCTTGGTCTTGGCCGTCAATCTTTTGGGCGACTGGCTGCGCGACGCGCTAAATCCGAAGCTGCGCTGATGACCGTTTCGCCGAAACCCCCGCTACTAGAGGTTAAGGACCTTCGGATCGAATTTCCTACCCGGCGCGGCATCTTGGTGGCGGTCGACGGTGTGTCCTTCGATATCGCCGAGGGAGAGGTCCTGGGCGTGGTCGGCGAATCCGGCGCCGGAAAATCCCTGACCGGCGCCTCGATCATTGGCCTGCTGGAGCCGCCGGGGCGGATTTCAGACGGGCAGATATACCTGGCCGGCCGGCGCATCGATAATCTTCCCTATGAGGAAATACGTAAGGTGCGCGGCAGCGAGATCGGCATGGTTTTTCAAGACCCCCTGACCAGTCTCAACCCCCTCTACTCGGTCGGCCGGCAGCTGATCGAGACCATACGCACACACACCGATCTGAGCGAGCCGGCGGCGCGCAAGCGCGCGATAGATTTGTTGGGCGAGGTCGGTATTCCCTCGCCCAAGGTGCGTATCGATCAATACCCGCATCAATTCTCCGGCGGCATGCGCCAGAGGGTCGTGATCGCGCTGGCGCTGTGCGTCAATCCGAAGTTGATCATCGCGGACGAGCCGACAACGGCCCTGGACGTTTCGATCCAGGCCCAGATCATTACCTTACTCAAACGCCTGTGCAGCGAACACGGCGCGGCGGTGATGCTGATTACTCACGACATGGGCGTCATCGCCGAGACGGCGAATCGGGTCGCGGTCATGTACGCCGGGCGCTTGGCCGAAGTTGGCCCGGTCGATCAGGTTATCAAGCGCGCCAAGCACCCCTACACCCACGGTTTGATGGGATCCATCCCGAAATTGAGCCGGGCGGCCGAGCGCCTGGTGCAGATCGAAGGGTCCATGCCGCGCCTGAATGAAATTCCCAGTGGCTGCGCCTTCAACCCGCGTTGCCCCAAGGCTTTCGCGCGCTGCACGGTGGAACGGCCCGATCTCATCCCCGTCGATCGTTCGCAGGTCGCCTGCTGGTTGTACGATCAAGTGGAGGAACGGACCGGTAGCGATGGCTGAGGCGGTGCAAGCAAGACAGCCGGAGGGCGACGCGCCGCTATTGCGGGTGCGCGGCCTGGCGAAACATTTCGATGTCTCGCCGCCCTTCGTCACGCGGGCGCTTCAAGGCGGCGGCCGGTCGATCCTGCGTGCCGTCGATGGCATAGATTTCGAGATTGAAAGAGGCAAGACCTTCAGCCTGGTCGGCGAGTCCGGCTGCGGCAAATCAACGGTCGCGCGCCTAGTCGTCGGGCTTTATAAACCGACCGAGGGGCATGTCGAGTTCGATGGCGTCGACTTGGCGAGCCTAGCCACGCGCAAGGCCATGGAACCGGTGCGCAAGCGCATGCAGATGATCTTTCAAGATCCCTTCGCCAGCCTCAATCCGCGCTGGCGCGTGGCCGACATTGTCGCCGAGCCGATTCGAACGCACCGTTTGATCGACGACAGCCGCGATGTCCTGCACCGGGTCGGCGAATTGCTGGAACAAGTCCGCCTCTCGGCGCGCGACGGGGAAAAGTTCCCGCACGAATTTTCCGGCGGTCAGCGCCAGCGCATCTCGATCGCCCGGGCGCTGGCCAGCAATCCCGAGTTTCTGGTTTGCGACGAACCGACCAGCGCGCTCGACGTGTCGGTTCAAGCGCAGGTCTTGAACCTGATGAAAGACCTGCAGCGCGAGCTGGGCCTGACCTACTTCTTCATCAGCCACGACATGGCCGTCGTCTATCACATTTCCGATTACGTCGGGGTCATGTACCTGGGCCGCCTGGTCGAGTGGGCGCCGGCGGAAGAGGTGTTTCACAACCCGCAGCATCCCTATACCCGCCTGCTGCTCGACGCGATTCCGGACCTGGAGATGACCGGCCGTCCGCGCCAGGCGGTCGCCGGCGAGGTTCCCAGTCCTATCCATCCGCCCAGCGGCTGCCACTTCCATCCGCGTTGCCCCTTCGCGAGCGACCGCTGCCGGGCCGAGGTGCCCCCGTCGCTGCCAAGGACCGGCGGTCAGGTCGCGTGCCACGCGGTCGAGGAAGGCCGCATGCCTGACGCTGGGAACTCGGCGTAATCGATTACTTGCCGCGCAGTTCCTCGCCATAGGCGAAGAGGGCCGGGGTGCCGCCGGTGTGAATAAACAGGACGCGCGCGCCCTTGGGCCAGGCCCCGCCCCTGGCCAAGGCGATCAAGCCGGCCATGACCTTGCCGGTATAGACCGGGTCGAGCAGCAAACCCTCGCGCGTGGCGGTCAGGCGGATCGCTTCATTGACAGCCTCGCTTGGCTGGCCGTATCCGGGTGCGAGTGCCCCGTCGTCAAGCCGGATGTCTTGTGCCGTCACCGGGGACGCCACGTCAAGCATGGCCGCGATTTCCTGGCACTTGGACGCGATCCGGTCCGCTTGCGGGTCCGCCGGACGGCGCACGCATATACCCTGAACCGGCACGTCGCGGCTGCATGCCCGCAGGCCGAACAAGAGACCGCCATGGGTCAAGCCGCTGCCGGAGGCGACAACCACGCAATCGAAGTCCTGTTCCGACGCTGCCATTTGATCCGAGATTTCCTGGGCCGCGACGACATAGCCGAGCGCCCCCAGCGGTGGGTGATTGGGCGCCAGGGGGATCACATAGGGCCGGCCTCCCTGAGCACGGATTTCCGCCGCCAGTTCGTGCAATCGGGCGTCCGCCCCGGCTTCGTCTTCACCGTGCGGGTAGGTGTATTGCTTGGCGCCCAAGAGATCCATGAGCAATACATTGCCGGAGCGCGCGTAGTCCGCGCCCATGCCCGGCACCCGGTTTTCCAGTTGCACATGGGCGGCCATGCCCAGGCGCGCGGCGGCGGCGGCGGCCATGCGAATGAAGTTGGACTGCTTCGCGCCGGTAATCAGGATCGTATCGGCCTTGGCCGCCCGGGCCGCCCCGAAATAGAACTCAAGCTGGCGCGCCTTATTGCCGCCCATGGCCAGTCCGGTCATGTCGTCTCGTTTCACGAACAGCTCGATCCCCAGCTCGGCGCCAAGGCGAGGCAGGGATTCTATGGGCGTCGGCGCCTGTGTCAGCGGGACTCTGGGAAAATCGGATAACCGGTTCAGGAGCGTCGGTTTCATCGGGTTATTCAGGGCCCGCATGGCCCAGCCTTCAATTTTCAAATGAAGCTAATTTGCCGTCATTATGGCGGCTCCGGTAGCCCCTTGCCAGTGACCGGTCAGGCCCGCCACGAGGCGGCGCACGAGGGCGGTTAAGGTTCGCGGGCCTTCGCCTTGGCCAGGATCGCGACGTTGCCGAGCAGGATCAGCGCGACCCCGGCGGCGGCCTGGCCACTCCAAGCGTAGTTCTCGAACACCGTGGACAGTGCCAGTGCGACCAGGGGAAAGAGGGCGGTCGCGTAGGCCGCGCGCCCGGCGCCGATGCGCCCCACCAAGGTCAGGTAGCTCCAGAACCCGAGCACGGTCGAGAACACGGCAAGGTAAATCAAGGACCCGGTATAAAGCGGTGCCGGATCGAAGTCGAAGGAACTGCCGCGCAGCAAGCAAAGAACAAGCGTGATCGCCGCCCCATAGGCCATGCCGTAGGCGTTGGTTTGGAACACCGGCAAGGCGCGGTGGCGTTGATTCCAGGCCGAGGTCAACATGCCGCAAGCGGCGAAGAATGTGCCGGTTAGCGCCAGGAGGAGGCCGCGGGTCCCCTCGACGCCCAGATCGAACGCGGCGACCTCGGGCCAGAAAACCAAGACCAAGCCGCTCAGGCCGCAGGCGGCACCGAGCAGGACGCGCGGCGCAACGCGCGTGTGGAACAAAAGCGCGCTACCGAAGATGTTGAACACGATGACCATGGAAAAAATCACCGCCGCCAATCCGGAGGTCAAATATTCCATGCCCAGGTAGATCAGGAAAAAATTCGCCGAGAACAGGAACATCCCCTGCATGGCCATGAAGAGATGATTGCCGGCGGAAAAACGCATGGGCTTGCGCATCGCGAAACAGAGCGCCGAGGTTATGGCGGCGGCCAGGATGAAGCGGTAAAGCAGCGATACCTCGGGCGCGACCACGCCCAGATGAAGCTTCACGGCCAGCCAGCTCGTGCCCCAGCAAAAAACCGTCAAGGCGTAGAGCGCGGCATTCACGGGGCGGTGTCGGCGGTGACATCGGCACTGTCGAATCCGGTTTTCAGAACCTCGAAGCGGCCGTCGTGCAGGCGGTAGAGCTCATCTTGGGGATTGTCCAGGTTCATGGTGACCTCCCGCGATAGTTGAGCGAAGCAACCTCGCAGGATGCGCCCGGTGCCGCCATGGCACACCACGATGAGTTTCGCCCAGGCTGATACGGGGGATAACCATGACGCGACGCGCGCGTTCAAGTCGGCGTAGCTTTCCCCGCCCGGTGGACGAAACCGCCATTTATCGGCCGCGCGCTGAGCCAAGATACCGGGTCGATCCGCCTCGATCTGGTCGAAGCCGCGCCCCTCCCACTCACCGAACTCTATCTCCATCAGGCGCGTCTCATGGGTAATGGCGTGCGGCTCCAGGCCCAGCACTTCCGAGACGATGGCCGCGCTCTGCCAAGCCCGACCCAGTGGGCTGGCCACGATCGCCCAGGGGCGCGGTTCTTCGATCTCACCCAGCAGGCACCGGCCCATGGCCTCGGCCTGGGCGATGCCCCTGCGCGTTAGGGGTGAATCGCGGTGGCCCTGATTCCAGCCTTCGCGGTTCCACACGGTCTCACCGTGGCGCAGGAGATAGATCATGTTGGGCCTTTAGTTTGGGCGTGGTTCACGCGGCTAGTTTAGCGCGGATCGCGTGGTTGGTTTAGCGCGGATCGCGCCGGGGCGACTATGACAAGGGGCTTTGGGGCGGGCAAGCCCGGCCGCCGCGAATTAACACTCTTTTCATATTGTTTTCAGGTATTTGAGCCAAGGTTTCCGTCTCACTGGAACGTGATTCGCTTATGATCGAGGGGCTTCGTATCGTCTGGCCATGCTAAGAGTGATTCAAGTTTTTCGATGCCTAGCGTCTAGCTTGGCCTGGGTGGTCTTGTTGTGCGCCGTGCTCGCCGCCGCCCCCGGCGCCGGCCGGGCACAAATCTCTAATTCCGGCGCCGCCATGCAGCCGGTCGTGGTTGAGCTCTTCACCTCCCAGGGGTGTAGCTCCTGCCCGCCCGCAGATGCCTTGCTGGGCGAGTTGGCCGCGCGCGGCGACGTAATCGCCCTATCGCTGCATGTGGATTATTGGGACTACATCGGCTGGAAAGATCCCTACGGCAACCCGCGAAACACGGAACGCCAGCGCGCCTACGCCGGGGAATTAGGCCTGCGCTACATTTATACGCCGCAAATGGTCATCGACGGCCGCGAAAATATTATCGGTTCCCACCGTGACGAGATCTTGGCCTCGCTTGAGGTGGCGGCTGAGCGCCGCAAGCCCGTCGCCGTCGATTTTATCCCCGGTAACGGCGGCACGGTCGTTATATCCGAAGGCCACGCACCCGATCGGGGCGCCACGATTTGGCTCGCTATTTTTGACGAAAGTCACGATACACAAGTAAAGCGCGGCGAAAACGAGGGCCGCACCATCCATAACGTCAATGTCGTGCGGCGATTGGAGCGCCTGGGAACCTGGATGGGCAAGCGTTTGGAAATCCCGCTCAATCTGGATGGCGCCGCGGCACGGGGCAGTTTCGGGTGCGCCGTGCTTGTGCAGCAGGGCCGCCACGGCCCGGTTATGGGCGCCGGCCTCATGCGTTTGGACAGCTTGACCCAGTAGCGCCGGCGCTTCTTTCCTAGAACGATATCCGCGAGGGCAAGCCCTCGACGTCCTCCCGCAGAAAAATCGGCCCGGTGTGACCGCGGTCACACGCGCGCTCGCGGTGCCGTGATGCGTGTCACTTTCTCGTGAGTGTTTTCGTGGCCAAATCCAAGTCATGAGCACGGGGCCAAGCGCCCCACGACGCGAGAGGTCAAGCCCATGGCAAAGCACTCCAACTTTCTACACAAAACTTCGATCGCCACACTCGATGTCCTGGCGGTCTTGGCTGGCACCGTACTGGCCGCGCCCTTCGCCTTGATCTTCGCTTCGCCCTTTATCGCCGGATTTTAGGTCTCCGCCCGTGCGAATTGGCGGTGTTCTTCCGCCGGTTCGTTTCCTCCGGGTAAACTTGCGTGGTCTCCATATAGGGGGTCACGCACTTTTTTTGGGCTTTTGTGCTCGATGCGCGGTCCGGGTATCTTAGCGGCCATGTCCGCTTCCGCTCTCCCCAGTCTTTTCGTCTCCCATGGCCCGCCGAGCATGGTCCTCGACGATCTGCCTGTCGCCGCCGTTCTAGCGAAACTTGGCCAAGACCTGCCGAGGCCGAACGCGGTGCTTTGCGTTTCGGCCCATTGGATCGCGCCCACGCCGTGCGCGAGCGTGAGTGAAGCACCCGAGACCATCCACGATTTCTTCGGCTTTCCCGAACCGCTTTACGAGCTGCGCTATCCGGCTCCGGGCGCCCCCGAGGCCGCCCGCCGCGCGGCGGAGTCGATTCAAGCGGCGGGCATGGAGTGCGCGCTGGATCCGGTGCGCGGACTCGATCACGGGGCCTGGGAACCGCTGATGCTCATGTATCCCGAGGCTGATATTCCGGTCGCCCAGCTTTCGCTTCATGCCGGGGCCGATGCCGCCGCGCACCTGGCGCTTGGCCGGGCGTTGGCGCCGCTGCGCGCCGAGGGAATCCTGGTTGTGTGTAGCGGCACTGCGACCCACAATCTCGCGGAATGGCGCGCTGGCACGGCCACGCCGGATTGGGCCCAGGCCTTCGAGGACTGGCTGGTTGAAGCGGTCGAGGCCGGCGACAGCGCGGCCATCGCCGACTATCTGCGGCGTGCGCCGCAGGCCGAACGGGCCCATCCCAGCGACGATCACTACCTGCCGATTGCCGTCGCCATGGGCGCGGGCGCGGAACCGGATGGCCAGGGCCCCACGCCCGGCCGGGTTTTGCATCGCGGCTTTTCCTATGGCAGCCTTTCCATGGCCGTGCTCGCCTTCGGGGCGGTCTGAATCCTGGAAACCGCCATGACGGAACTTCTTGTCCCCCAGGCATCGGATGTTTTGCTTCTGATCGATGTCCAGAACGATTTTTGCCCCGGCGGCGGCCTGGCGGTGCCGGAAGGCGACGCGGTTGTGCCGCTCATCAACCGCCTGGCCGCGTGTTTCGCGCATGTCGTGCTGACCCAGGACTGGCATCCAGCGGGGCATCGATCCTTCGCGTCCAGCCATGCGGGGCGCGCTCCCTTCGAAACGCTGGAGGTGGATTACGGCACCCAAACCTTATGGCCGGATCATTGCGTTCAGGGCACGCCGGGCGCGGAACTTCACAAGGATCTTCAATCGGACCGCGGCGAGTTGATCGTCCGCAAGGGCTTCCGGCCCGAAATCGACTCCTACTCAGCGTTTTTCGAGAACGACCGCGCGACCCCGACTGGCCTGAGCGGATACCTGCGCACGCGCGGGTTCACCCGCGTGTTCCTGGCCGGGCTGGCGACCGACTTCTGCGTTCATTTCTCGGCCGTCGATGCCGCGCGCGAGGGTTTTACCGCCGTGGTCGTCGAGGACGCCTGCCGCGCCATCGACCTGGAAGGCTCCCTCGCGGCCGCCAAACGCGCGATGATCGAGGCCGGGGTCGAGCTTATGGATTCGGCGCGGATCTTGGCGTGAACTTGGCTTAGGGCCGCCTCCGGGCTCCGATTTCCGCTAGATGCATGAAAAATATCGCCCGTGTGACCCCGGTCACACCTGGGCCGGTGCCGTTGTGACCGGCATCACATCCGCGTGAAGCGGCCTTCGATTAAATCAAGACCATCGAAGCCGGAACATGAACCCGAGGGGTCACGCGCCCCGCCGCGGAGAGGTCGAGATCATGACACAGCGAATTTCCAAGCCAAAAAAGAACCCCCTGTTCGTGTACGATTGCCTGGCTTTTCTTGCTGGGGGCTTGTTCGCCATTCCTTTCCTCCTGGTCCTGACCCTGCCACTCATTACAGATTTTTAGGACCCTTTTCGCGCCCTTCGGCTCGGAGATTATTTCGCGCCCTTCGGCGCGGGGGGTTTTCGCGCCCTTCGGCGCGGGGGTATCCTAGGCACCATGATGGACCGCGACCTGATCGAGGCCGTGCGGGCCGCGCTGCTGCCGCTCGCACGCGCCGGGCGCACGATCTGCTACCGCGATCTGGCGGCCCTGGTCCCGGTCCCGCCGCCCCACGGCATTCGCAAACTGACTCTGGCGCTCGAGGCCTTGGCGCGCGAAGATCATGCCGCCGGGCAGCCCTTGATCGCCGCGCTCGCGGTCAGCCGGATCGGCGAGAACTTACCGGGGCGCGGCTTTTTTCATTTGCTGGCCGAACTGGGACGCTACGAAGGGCCAGACCAGGGCGCCCCGGCGGCACGGGCCCATGCCGGCGAGCTTGCCGCCGCGATCGGCTATTGGGGCGCCTCGGCGCCATCCAAATTGTCAACAGACCCTAGCATTTCACCCTGAGCCGTCCACAGGCTACACTCATCCGCAGAAGTGAGATTTAAGACCCGCCGGAACCGGCGGTGGCGGGGGGAGTAGGGCTCAAAAAGGGGGGGGAATGGCTAAGGAACATAGCTACGCGGCGCGTTTGACCTGGACCGGCGGGGCCAAGGGGCCGGTGCGCGATTACGCTGGGTACTCGCGCGAATACACGGTAGAGATCGCCGGCAAGCCGCCCTTGACCGGTAGCGCGGATCCCCTGTTCAAGGGCGACCCGGCCCTGCACAACCCGGAGGATCTGCTGCTTGCCGCGCTTTCGGCCTGTCACATGTTGACCTATCTCGCCGAATGCGCGCGGGCCAAGATCGAGGTCGTCTCCTATGAGGACCAGGCCAGCGGAGTCATGGTTCTTTCCGGCGGCGGCGGGCGTTTCACCGGGGTAACGCTGCGCCCGCGCGTGACCGTCGCCCCCGGCGGCGACCTGGCCATGGCCCGCGCCCTGCATAAGGATGCCCACGCCCAATGTTTCATCGCCAACTCGGTCAATTTTCCGGTCGCGAACGACCCGCGCGTGATCGAGACTGGGTTCGCGGCTTGACCGCGTGTCACAACGCTCATGACCGTGCCCTCATCTAGCGCTTCGGATATGCCCTGGGTCGAGGCCAAGCGGCAGGCCGGCACTCTCTTGCTGTCTCTTGGCGGCTCCTGGATCACTCAGCGTATCGGCAGGCAGGCCGAAGCGCTCGGCGCCACGCCGCCCGGCGATGCGCGCCGGGTCAGCCTGGACATGGCCGCGGTCGAGGCCATGGATACCGCCGGCGCGTGGCTGGTCTACAAGACGGTCAAGCATTTCCGCGCCCTGGGTCTGGAAGTCGAATTGACCGGCGCCGGCAAGGCGACCGCCAGCCTGATCGAGACCGTGGCCAAGAGCGATATTCCCTGCCCTCCGCCGCCGGCGCCGGAAAACGCCTTGATCGCGATGATCGCGCGGGTCGGCGCGACCACCTTTTTCTTTGGCCGCGAGGCGCGGGATCTGACCAACTTCCTGGGTCATACGATCATGGTTCTGTTTCGTTTGGCGGTCAGGCCGTGGCGCTTGCGCTGGACCGCCTGGTTCAGCCAGATGGAGCAGGCCGGTCTCAACGCCTTGCCTATCGTCGGCTTGATCTCGTTCCTGATCGGCGTCGTGCTGGCTTATCAGGGCGCCGATCAACTGGCGCGTTTCGGGGCCCAGATCTTCACCGTCAATCTGGTCGCCGTCGGGGTGCTGCGGGAGATGGCCATCCTCTTGACCGCGATCATGGTGGCCGGGCGGTCCGGGTCCGCCTTCACCGCCCAAATCGGCACCATGACCGTGAACGAGGAAGTCGACGCCATGCGCGCCATCGGGCTCGACCCCATGGAGGTGCTGGTGGTGCCGAGGGTGCTGGCGCTGGTCGCGGTGATGCCCTTGCTGACCTTTTTCGCCGACATCATGGGTCTTCTGGGCGGCGCGGTCATGGCCACCGCGGTGCTGGATATTTCCTTCGTGCGCTTCGCCCGGCAATTGAGCGAGGCGGTCACCATGTGGTCGTTCTGGATCGGGATCCTCAAGGCGCCGCTGTTTGGTTTCATTATCGCCTTGGTCGGTTGCTACGAGGGATTGAAGGTCTCGCGCAGCGCCGAATCGGTCGGCCGGCAGACCACCCGCGCCGTGGTCGAAGGGGTGTTCCTGGTTATCGTTCTCGACGCCATGTTCTCGATCATGTTCTCGTACTTGAAGATCTAGACCCGCCATGGACCCGAACAGCGACAACGGCGCGCCGATTATTCGGATCAGGGAATTATCGACCCGGTTCGGCACCCAGGTCATTCACGAAAACCTCGACCTCGATATCAGGGCGCGCGAGGTCATCGGCGTGGTCGGCGGCTCCGGCACTGGCAAGTCGGTCCTGCTGCGCGAGATCGTCGGACTTATGCGTCATGCCTCGGGCCGGATCGAGGTCTTCGGCCAGGATACCGCCGCGCTGGACGACGCCGGGCGGCGCGCGTTGCAGCGCCGCTGGGGCCTTCTGTTTCAGGACGGCGCGCTGTTCAGCTCCCTGACCGTGGCGCAGAATGTCGAAGTGCCTTTGAAAGAGCACAGCAAGCTGAGCCGTGCCCTGCGCCGCGAGGTGATCGACATCAAGCTTGCCCTGGCGGGCCTGCCGCCGGAGGCCGCCAATAAATATCCTTCCGAACTTTCCGGCGGCATGAGAAAGCGCGCCGGTCTGGCACGCGCCTTGGCCTTGGACCCGGAGATCCTGTTCCTGGACGAACCGACGGCGGGGCTCGATCCTATCGGCGCGGCGCGTTTCGATGACTTGATCGGCCACCTGCAACGCGCGCTTGGCTTGACCGTGGTCATGATCACCCACGATCTCGACAGTCTTTATGCGATCTGCGACCGGGTTGCGGTCTTGACCGGCAAACGTGTTAAGGTCGGCACCATTGAGGCTTTGTTGCGTGAGCCGGACCCCTGGATACAAGATTATTTCAACGGGCCACGCGGCCGCGCCGCCGCCGGCACCGCGAAAGGCCCCGGCGAGCGTAAAGCCGGCGAACGCGACGAGGATAATCTTTGAGCCATGGAAACACGGGCGAGCTACCTCTTAGTTGGCGGTTTCGTCCTCACGCTGGCGGCCGGGCTGGTGGTTTTCGTGCTTTGGCTGGCGAAATTTCAGTTCGATGTCCAATTCGCCCATTACGACATTCATTACTCAGGCTCGGTCACGGGTCTGAAGGTCGGCTCGCCCGTACGCTACCGCGGGGTCGGTGTGGGCGAGGTGATCCATGTCGGCCTGGATGCCGCGCGGCCCGACCGGGTCACGGTCACGATCGAGGTCGAGTCCGACACGCCGGTTAGCAGCGATACCGTCGCGACCATGGAGATCGAGGGCTTGACCGGGGGGCTCTATGTCCTGCTCGGCGAAACCACGAACGGTTCGCCGCCCTTGAAGACGCTCAAGGGGCAGCCCCGCCCGGTCATCGCCTCGCGCCCGTCCTCGCTTCAGCAGGTGCTGGAGGGAGCCCCCGAGTTGGTTCAAAAAGTCAATCTTCTGCTGGCCCGCGCGGGCGATCTTTTGAACGACGGCAACCGCGCCGAATTTAGCGCCATTCTCGCGAACGCGCGCGGCTTCACCGATACTCTGGTTGAACGCAGGGACGACATCGGAAACCTGATCGTCGACGCCGGCGCCACCATGGCGCATCTGCGCGGCACGGCCAGCGCCCTGGAGGACATGGCCGAGACCTTGAAGAAGGACGGATCCAAGCTGGTGCAAAGACTGGATAGCACCTTGACCTCGGTCGACCTCATGGCGACGGGCATCGATCATTCCGTCGCCAGCACCACTTCGGACGCGCGCGCCCTGATCGAGGATTTGCGCGGGACCGCGGAAAGCTTCACTGGCCTGAGCGGCGAGTTAAAGAAAATGGTCGCCGAGAACCGCGAGGGAATTCGCGACTTCACCTCGACCGGCTTGTCCGAACTTTCGGTCCTGCTTATCGAAATGCGCGACCTCGTGGTCGCGCTCAACCGGGTGACGACGGATATAGAACGCGACCCGGCCCGTTTTTTCTTTGGCAATCGGCAGCAGGGTTATGAAACAAGGTAACGCAGCTTTTCCAAGCGTGGCCCGGCCAACGCGCCGGCGGGTTCTGAAGTTTGCCCTGGCCGCTCCCATGGCGGGCTTGGCCGCCTGCCAGGTGGCGGTGCCGGGCCAGGGACCGCCGGCGGAACTTTACCGCTTGTCGCCCAAAAGCACGTTTGGAGACAACTTGCCGACGGTGGATTGGCAACTGGTGCTGGAGACCCCCCGGGCGAACGCCGGGATCGACACCACGCGCATCGCCTTGCAACGCGCGCCCCTGCAAATCGAATACTACGCCCGCGCGCAGTGGTCGGACCGCGCCCCTCAGATGATCCAAACCCTGATCATCGAATCCTTCGAGAACTCGGAGCGCATCGTCGCGGTCGGGCGCGATGTCGTGGGCTTGCGCGCGGACTTTGTCTTGAAGACGGAACTGCGGGAGTTCCAAATCGAATACTTCAATGGCGGCCCGCCGCGCGGGCACATCGCCATGGCCGCCCGCCTGGTCCAGCAGCCGCGCCGCGCGATTATCGGCTCGAAGACATTCGAGGCCCGCGTGCCGGCCAAGGAGGATTCGGTCCCCGCGGTTATCGAGGCCTTCGACGATGCCCTGGGCAAGGTCTTGCGCCGCCTGGTCGAATGGACCCTGGTCACGGGCGCCGACGCCGCGCGCCGATCCTAGGGGGCGCGGTCCTGGGGGGCGCTCTTGGCGGCTGCCCGCGCCGCCTTTAATACCACGCGAATGTCACGAAATCTTCATTGCCGGAGGGCTATGCCTTAGTCCGGATGACGGCCCGCGCGCCGCACCAACAGGCCGGTTTGGATGATGTTGGGAACCTTGACCCTGGTTGTCGGGCCTTCGGGCGCCGGCAAGGATACCGTGATCGGGAGCGCCCGGGCGGCCCTGGCCACGCAGTGGCGCTATGTCTTTCCCCGGCGCGAGATCACCCGGCCGGCCGGCGACCGGGCCGAGAGCCACCTCGCGATCACCGAGGCACGCTTCGCCGAGCGCCAGGCCCAGGGGGCCTACGCGCTTTCCTGGCGGGCGCACGATCTCGGCTACGGGGTTCCATGCGGGATCGAGGACAGCCTCGCGGCCGGTCGAATCGTCGTGGTCAACGTCTCTCGCGGCGTCATCGCCGAGGCGCGGGCGCGCTATCCCAATCTGGCGGTCGTTTTCGTAACCGCGCCCGAAGCCATGTTGCACCGCCGCTTGGCCGCGCGCGGGCGCGAATCGGGCACCGAAGTCGCCGGGCGGCTGCGCCGGGCGGCGTCCTTCGATATGAACGGGCCCGGGGTGATCACCCTCATGAACGATCGCGCGCCCGATCACGCGGTCGAGGGTTTCCTGCGCATCCTGCGCGGCCTGCGCGCCGCCGCCGCGTAAGCTAAAACCCGCGGCCGACAATTTTCCTAAGAAGGACGATCTGGTGTCCCCGGCAGGATTCGAACCTGCGGCCAACAGATTGGGATCAGGCGATCGCCGGGAGAGAAATATAGCTAGATCAAGGCGTTGCGCCGCCTGCCGGTAGGCCGAGTGCTAGATAAGCACCGAATTGATCTTAGCCGGTGCCCTCCATTGGCCTACCGTCGCGGGCCCAGCTTTGCTATAGGAGAAGCCTCGCGCCCGTAGCTCAGTAGGATAGAGCACCAGATTCCTAATCTGGGGGCCGCAGGTTCGAATCCTGCCGGGCGCACCATATATTTCAATGATTTAGAGGATTTTTCTTCCTCCAGAGAGGGTTGTCTTTACATTGTATACACACTATTGTATATACAGTGTCACCACAGAGATTGTGAGAGAAGAGTTGGGAAGATAGTGAGAGAGCCATGGCTGTACTGGCGCGTCGTGAGATGACTGCCTCACCCAGGGAGACGATAAATCTACGTGCCTCAGCAGAGCAGAAGGCGCTGATTGATCGCGCGGCCTCTCGTTTGGGGAAGTCACGGACAGAGTTCATGCTCGACAGCGCCCGGGAGGCCGCGGAGAACACCCTATTGGATCAGAGATTGTTCTTATTGGATGATTCTCGCTACGCGAAGTTCGCCGCTTGCCTCGACGCCCCGGTTGAGCCGACGGAGGCCCTTAAGAAGCTCCTAACCGCCCCGTCTCCCTGGGAGCGGTGACGCTCACACCGCCTCAACCAATAAATGCCGGCCACGATCTGTCGCTATTCGACAGCAGCCGGCCCGTTCTTGACGACTGGCTGAGACAACGGGCGGCAAAGAACGAGAGCTCAGGGGCCTCGCGTACTTATGTCGTTTGCGAGGGTATCCGTGTTGTTGGCTACTATTGCCTCTCAAGCGGATCGGTAGAAAGCAAGCAGGCGCCGGGACGGGTCAGCCGCAACATGCCCGATCCGATCCCAGTAATGCTCATGGGGCGTTTGGCTGTCGATCGCAGTCAGCAAGGACAAGGGATAGGTAGAGCGCTGCTGAAGCACGCGATACTTCGAACATTGATGGCAGCGGAAATTGTGGGAATAAGAGCTCTTCTTGTGCATGCCCTGGATGAACGGGCCGCTGGCTTCTACCTGCAAAATGGGTTCATGGTTTCGCCGATAGATCCTCTGGTGCTCATGCTGCCACTTGATACGGCTCGAAAAGCGATCGAATAAGGGCGATCGATAATTCCTGGGGGGCCATTTTCTCCGGCAATGTTAGAACCGCTTGGGCGATGTCGCGCCCCCCCCTCAATCGGGAATCAGGCTGCCGAGCGGGACTAAATAGGTGGCGCTGAGTATGTTCACCCCTGGGTTTTTGTCGCCAAGGCTGGCATTCGAGATATGGCTGATCGCCACGCCCAGGCGCATGCCGTTGTCGAAGCGGTAGGTTACCTCGCCGGTGGAGCGGAACTCCAGGGTGTGGCCCAGGTCCTTACCGTCGCCCTGGCTGTATCCGCCGACGCCGGTGCTGGCGGTCAGGTACACGCGATCGTAGACCGGGAGGTCGGCATAAACGCCGGCGCCGCCCCAGAGCGCGCCGTCGCTGGTCGCCTCAATGCCGATCCAGGGCTTGAGGAAATACAAGCCCCGGCCATGGCGGTAGTCCACGCGGAAATCGGCGGCACCGAACTCGTCTTGGTCGAAATCGTAATACCCCAGGCTCAAGACCAGGTGTCCGGGCTCTTCTCCCGGTTCCGCGCGCGCCGGCGCGGCCAAGAGAAAGGCCGATATCAGGGCCATGGTTAGGCCCCGGCAAGCAAACTTCATTCTAGTTCCCCCAGCTCCGCTTTGCCTGTGCGCTTGGTGCGCGATCTAACGCCGCGCCGCCCAAGATGGTTTTTTTAGCGGTTGTTCGCCTTGAATCTTTCCGTTGCCGCGACCAGCGCCCGCCTAACTCCCGGTTCCATGGCCGAATGCCCGGCGTCGGGCACGATCGCGTAATCCGCCTCGGGCCAAGCATGATGCAGGGAGTCCGCCGTGGCAATAGGGCAGACGATATCGTAGCGGCCTTGAACGATGACGCCGGGTATCTTCCGGATCCGGTCGAGATCGCGCAATAGCTGCCCTTCTTCCAGGAAGATACGATTGGTGAAGTAGTGGGCCTCAATCCGCGCCAGGCCCAAGGCCATCTGGTCGCGCGAGAAGGCCGCCACCGTATCGGGGCTGGGCAGCAGGGTGCAGCACGCGCCCTCGTAAGTGCTCCAGGCCCTGGCGGCGGGCATGTGGATCTCCGGGTCGGGGTCGATCAGCCGCCGGTGATAGGCGCTCAGGAGATCCCCGCGCTCGGCCTCCGGGATCGGGTCGGAGAAGCGCCGCCAAGCCTCGGGGTGTATCCATCGCATGCCGTAGAGGAACCAGTCGATCTCCGCCGTGCTACACAGGAAGATGCCGCGCAGGATAAGGCCGGTGACCCGACGGGGATGGGCTTGGCTGTAGGCAAGCGCCAGGGTCGAGCCCCAAGAGCCACCGAAAACCAACCAAGACTCGATATCCAGGTGCTCGCGCAGGGCCTCGATATCGCCGATCAAGTCCTGGGTCGTGTTGTTCGCGATCTCGCCCAGGGGCGTCGAGCGCCCGGCGCCGCGCTGATCGAAGATGACGATCCGGTAATGAGCGGGGTCGAAAAATCGGCGATGATCGGGCGAGGCGCCGGCACCGGGGCCCCCGTGCAGGAAAACCACCGGCGCGCCCTTTGGGTTGCCGGATTGCTCCCAGTAGATGACGTGCGGTTCGCCGCGTGCCAGGCGGCCGGTCTCGAAGGGGTCGATGGGGGGGAACAACTCGTGGCTGGGCATTCGATGGTCTCGCATGCAAGGCGGCGTTTATCGGGGTAGTCTATATCGCATGCCGAATCGGTCATGCCAATTCACGCTTGCGGCCCGGCGCGCGGTTCTGGCCCTGGCCCTGGCCTTGGCGATTCCGGCCGCCGGGTCTTGCGCGCCCCTTCCCGCCGGGTTCAGCGACGGCGGCGCGGCCGGCGTGGCCGGGATCGTCGATGGCGATACCTTGGTGCTCGACGATGGCCGCCAGGTGCGCCTAGTGGGCATTCAAGCGCCGAAGCTGCCTTTGGGGCGCGCCGGTTTCAAGGCCTGGCCCCTGGCGCGGGAAGCCAAGCAGGCCTTATCCGCCCTGACCTTGAGCAAAAGCCTGACCCTGGCCTATGGCGGGCGCCGCCTTGACCGCCATGGCCGGACGCTGGCGCAACTGTTCGATGCCGAGGGCGGCTGGATCCAGGGCCAACTGTTGAGCCGTGGCATGGCCCGGGTCTATAGCTTCGCCGACAACCGCGCCCTGGTGCCCGAGATGTTGGCGCGCGAGAGCGCGGCACGGGCCGCGCGGCGCGGCATTTGGGCCGATTCCTTCTATGGCGTGCGCACGCCCGAGCAAGCCGCGCGTCACATCGGCGGGTTTGAGCTGGTCGAGGGCCGAGTGCGAGATGTCGCGGTTGTGCGGGGGCGCGTGTATCTCAACTTCGGCGACGATTGGCGCGAGGATTTCACGGTCACCCTCTCGCCCAAGGCGCGCCGGAGCTTCGAAGCCGAAAATATCGAGCCTGAATTTTATCGGGAGCGTATCGTGCGCGTTCGCGGTTGGCTAAAGTCATTCAACGGGCCCATGATAGAAGCGACACATCCGGAACAGATAGAGGTGATCGATCCATGATCACGCGAATTACGCGCGCGGCCATGGCTCTGGCGCTGCTGGCGGTTGGCGCCGTCTTGACAGGGTGCGAGACCGCGCCGGCGACCGGGCGTTCCTTTTTCACCGGCGGCATGTCGGCGAAGGATGAAATCGCGCTCGGGGCCAAGGAACACGATAAAATCGTTCCGCAATTTGGCGGTGCCTACCAAGAGCCCACGCTCAACGCTTATGTCCGTAGCGTTGGCGGACTGTTGGCGAAAACTTCGGAATCGCCCGATTTGAAATTTACCTTCACGATCCTGGATACCCCCATGGTCAACGCTTTCGCCCTGCCGGGAGGATACGTGTATGTCACGCGCGGCCTGCTCGCGCTCTCCAGCGACGAAGCGGAATTGGCCGGTGTCCTGGCTCATGAGATCGGCCACGTCACCGCCCGGCACAGCGCCGAACGCTACGGTCAGGCCACGGCCGCCAAAATCGCGCAAATCGGTCTCGGCATCCTGTTCGGCGGCGCCGCCTCGGATGCCGTCGGCGCGGTCGGTGGCCTTGCCCTGAAGAGTTTCTCGCGCGAGCAGGAGCACGAGGCGGATTTGCTCGGTATACGCTACCTGGCGCGCGCTGGATACGATCCCCAGGCCATGGCGACTTTCCTGGAGCACTTGTTGGCCGACAGCCGCCTGGAAGCCGAGATGGCGGGGCAAGCGGGCAAGGCCGACGAATTCAATATCATGCAGACCCATCCGCGCACCGCCGATCGGGTCGCGGCGGCAATGCGCGAGGCCGGCGTCAAGACGGTTAAGAACCCCATGCGCCCGCGCGATATTTATTTGAACAAGATCGACGGTATGCTTTATGGCGACAACCCCGAACAGGGTATCGTGCGCGGCCGCAGGTTCCTTCATGGCAAGCTTAAGTTTTCTTTCGATGTGCCGGCGGAATTTCAGCTGGCCAATGGGCGCCGGGCCGTGGTCGCGCGCGGCCCGGGAGGCGCGGCGATTATCTTCGATCGCGGCAAGGCGGACGGAAATATCGCCATGCCCGCATATCTGACTCAAATCTGGGCCAAGGGCGTGGCGTTACGCGATGTCGAGGCGATCGCCGTCAACGGCATGGCGGCTGCGACCGGGCGGATCGGATTGGATACGAAAAAGGGGCCGCGCGACGTTCGCCTGGTCGCCTTCCGCTACGATGCCAAGACTATCTATCGCATGCTGTTCGTCACCCGCCCGGATGCGGGCGCGGCCTTGGCCGAGGGTTTGCGCAAGACGACCTATAGCTTCCGCAAGCTGAGCGAGCGCGAGGCCGCGGCCATCAAGCCCTTGCGCCTGCGCGTTCGTAAGGTGCGCTCCGGCGAAACCTTGCCCTCTATTGCCGCGCGATCGCCATTTGAAAGCCACGCGGTGCAGCGTCTTCGGGTGCTCAACGGATTAAGCCCGGACGGCAAGCTGCGGCCCGGCCAAAAGATCAAGACCGTCGCCGAGTAAAGGCCTGCCGCTCTAGGTCACCGACTCATTAAATCGAATCCATATTCGCAGTGAAGCAAGTTTAACGGAAGCGAGATAGTTGTCGTCTCGTTTGTCGTAGCGTGTGGCGACGGCGCGGAAATGTTTGAGTTTATTGAAGAACCTCTC
>JAJFGJ010000015.1 GCA_021776175.1 Kiloniellaceae bacterium | reverse complement strand
CAGCACATCGCCGGAGGTATCGACCAGCACCATCAGGCGGTAAATGCCATAGCCGGTCATGTAGCCGTTCATGGCCGCGATCAGCGGGTTGCCCGCCGTGCGGTCGCGCCAGTTAACCGGATCCCGCGCCGCCGCGTTGAGGCCGAAGGCCTGCACGTCCCCGTAACGCTCGAACAGGTTACGGTCGATCGTGTCGTTGATCGAAACGGCGGAGTATTTCATGGGATCGCCGGCGGCCTGCCGGAAGTCCGACTCGGACCATATGTAGACCCCGAAAAGAACCAGTGCCGGCACCATGCCGAACAACAAGAACAGACCGGCCAGCTTGGTCCGGATCTGGTTCAGGCCAATTGATTTGACGACGGATGCCATGATTTCAGTCTCCAAAATTTCATACGCGCTGGGTGGACCCTGGCAAGCGTGGCCATGCGATCTCTGCCCGTGCCTCGATGACACACAGCAAACTAAAGCACATATGTGAAACTATACTTAAGTCTTAGAAATTAGTTCTGCATACACCAAATATGTAAGACAAAAGCATAGGTGTAAGTAGCATAACTACTTATTCTGGTACTTTTTATACTTGAATGGGTGGCGTCTCGAGAAGACGGCCAAGGCCGATGATGGCCTGTCAGGCCGGGCGCCGGCGATCCTCGAAAAATACCGCCATGGCTTGGGTCCGCTTGCGAACCCCGAGCTTGCGGTAAATGTTCTTCAGGTGATGGTTGGCGCCGTTGGCCGTCATGGCGAGGGCCGTGCCGATATCGGCGTTGGAAAGGCCCTCGGACAGAAGCGCCAGAACCTCGCGCTCGCGTGCGTTCAGCGTGGCCAGGGGGCCGTTTTGCTGCGCCTGCCCCCCGGCCGAGTAGGGCGTGCTGGCTTCGCGCAGCCCGCCGGCGCCGCCCAGGAGCCGGGCCGGCACGTGGGGTTCGCCCGCGAGAATGAGTTCCAGAGCCTTGATGATGGCGATCCTGGTATAATCCTTGGGAATGACCCCGGCGGCGCCCTGATCCAGCGCGGCCAGCATGTCCTGCAGCCGGGCCGAGCCGCCGATCATCACCACGGGAACCTTGGAGCAAGCATCGCGCGCTTGGCGCAGGCCCTCCAGGTTTTCCATGCCGGGCATATGAAAGTTCAGCAATATCAAGTCAAAGGCCCCGCCGGCGGCCAGAAGGGCGAGCGCGCCCCCCATATCCGTGGCGCCCAGAACTTCGGCACCTGGGTCGATCTCGCGCAAATACTGTGTCAGGGCATCCACTACCAGGGGATGATCGTCCGCCACCAGGGCGCGCATTGGCAATCCTCGCAAGACACGGATTCAGGGTTCGTGAACCGGACCCTAGTACCTGAATGGTTTACATACGATTGTCTGCCGCGCCGCCACAAGAGCACCGGTCCCAGAGGCGGTGACACAAGCGGCCGCGTGACTTAAACTTCTGGTTTGCCATGCAAAACTGAGGGCGCACCATGACAAAGGACGACCCGGACGATCTTGGCGTCTGGCTAAAGCGATTTCAGAGCGCGGATCTGGAGGCCGCACGGCTGCGCGAGCCGGCGGCTACGGCACGGCGCCTGGCCGCCTTGGCGAACGCGGCGGATCGGGCCCTGCCTTTTGGCACCGAACCCTCGGGCTTTACCTTGGCCCAGCGGCGCCTGACCCGGCGCGGAGATGCGCCGTGAGCCAGGGCGATAGCCTCGCGGCCCTGAGTCTGAGCGAGGTGGCCCAGGCAATCGCGACGCGCGCGGTCTCGTCCCGCGAGGCGACGCAGGCCTGCCTGTCGCGCATCGAGCGCTTTGGCGGGGTCTTACACTGCATCGCGGGCATCGACCCCGAAGCGGCCCTGCGCGCCGCCGACGAGGCCGACGCGGCCCTGGCCAAGGAAGGACCGCGCGGTCCCCTGCACGGCGTGCCCCTGGCCCACAAGGATATGTTCTACCGTGCCGGCCTTCCGGCCGCCTGCGGGTCGCGCGTCCTGTCCGATTTCGTGCCGAACCAAACATCGAGTGCGATCGCCGGCCTCGACCGGGCCGGGGCGCTCGACATCGCGCGCCTCCACATGGTCGAGTTCGCGCTGGGCACCACCGGCCACAACGACATTACCGGCACCCCGCGCAATCCCTGGAACACGGATTACATCACCGGCGGCTCCTCCAGCGGCTCGGCCGCCGCCGTCGCGGGGCGGCTGATCTATGGCGCGCTCGGCTCCGATACCGGCGGATCGATCCGCCTGCCCGCCGCCTGCTGCGGCCTGATCGGCCTTAAACCAACCTATGGCCGGGTCAGCCGCGCCGGAGCCATGCCCTTGTCTTTCACTCTCGACCACATCGGGCCGCTGACCCGGACCGTGGCCGACGCGGCGCTCATACTGCAAGCCATCGCCGGGCCAGACCCAGCCGATCCGACCGCTTCCCAAGCACCGGTGCCGGACTACAGTGCCGGCTTGGCCGAGGGCGTGAAGGGCCTGCGCATCGCGGTGCCGGAGAATTATTTCTACGACCCGGTGGAGGCCGAGGTCGCGGACCTGGTGCGCGCCAGCCTGAAGGTCTTCGAGGATCTCGGCGCCGAGATCGTACCGGTCCGCCTGCCGGATGTGGTCGAGTTGGCCAATCCGCTCAATGTCTTGATCATCGGCGCCGAGGGCGCGGCCTATCACGCCCGCTGGATGCGCGAGCGCCCGGACGACTACGGACCGCAAACCCTGGGCCGCCTGCTGCCCGGCCTCATGTATCCGGCGACCCGCTACATCGAGGCCCTGAATCTGCGCCAAGCCGTCTTGGCGGCCCTGGAAGAGAGCGTCTTCGCCAAGGCCGATATCCTGCACACCCCGGTCTGGACCATTCCGGTGCCCAGCATCGCCGATTCGGATGTGTCGGCGAACCCGGGCTTCATGGAATTTCTGACCATGACCGGGCACTGCGTGCGGCCCTTCAACTACACCGGCCTGCCGGCCATGAGCGTGCCGGCCGGACGCACGGCCAACGGCCTGCCGACAGCCATGCAATTGATCGGCCGGCCCTTCGACGAGGCGCTTATCCTGCGCGCCGCCGCCGCTTACGAACGCGAAACCTCTTGCACTCAAGAGGCCCCACCGCTTTAAGCTCACAACAGTCAATATAAAGAGAGGCATAGCACATGGGTAAGATTTCCCTGGTCGTGGAATTGAAACTGAAACCGGGCCGGCGCGATGCCTTCGCCGATCGCGCGCGCCAACACGGCGAGACTTGCCTGGATACGGAACCGGGCTGTCTGCAATTCGATGTGCTAGTGCCGATCGACGCCAGCGACCGGGTTTTTCTCTACGAGGTCTATGCCGATCAGGTGGCCCTCGACACCCATGGCGAGACTCCGCACATGGCGGCCTACCGGAACGATACCAACGATCTGATCGTCGAGCGCATCCGCACCGCCTGCGCCCTAGTCAACGACTAAAGGTTGCCCGCTGGTTAGTTGACGCTCGATCAGTTGCGCGTAAGCGCCGCCTCGGGCCAGGAGTTCGCCGTGCGGCCCGGTCTCGATCACGCGACCCCGGTCCATGACCACGATCCTGTCGGCCTCGCGCACGGTAGACAGGCGGTGCGCGATAACGATGGTGGTGCGATGGGCCATGAGATCGCGCAGGGCCTTGTGGACCAGTTTCTCGCTCTCGGCGTCCAGGTTCGAGGTCGCTTCGTCCAAGACCAGCACCGGGGCATCGCGCAGGAAGGCGCGCGCGATGGCAACCCTTTGCCTCTGCCCGCCCGATAGGGCCATGCCGCGTTCGCCCACCGGCGTATCCAGGCCTTGGGGCAAGCCGGCGATGAAGTCCGCCAGGGCCGCCCGGCGCACCGCCTCGATCACCTCCGCCGCCGTGGCTTCCGGCTTGGCGATCGCGATGTTGTCGCCAAGCGAGGTGTTGAAGAGATAGGTGTCCTGAGCGACCAAGGCGATGTGACGGCGCAGATCGTCGAGCCGGTAGTCGCGCAAATCGTGACCGGCCAGGGTCATCCGCCCGGACCCCGGATCCCAAAACCGCAAAATGAGATGCGCCATGGTCGTCTTCCCGGCGCCGGAGGGACCGACCAGGGCCACCGTCTGCCCGGCCTCGATCCTTAGCGACACCTGGTGCAGGGCGGGGCGGGCGGCATCGGTGTAATGGAAGCTGACGTTCTCGAAAGCAAGGTCGGCGCCGTCTTCCTGGCGGGATTCGACGTCGAGGGTCCCGTCGGCGACCGGAACCGGCTCGCCGTGGACGGTATTGAGGCGCCGGGTCGCGCCCAGGGTATCGGCCAACTGCCGGCCGATATCGGCGATTTCGGAGACCGGTAGGAAGGCCGCCATGGCGAGCAAAGTAAGCAAGGGCAGATATAGTGGCGAGATCGCGCCAGACACCGCCAAGGCACCGCCGGCCAGCACGATAGCCAAGCCGCCCCAGGTGGTCATGACCTCGACCAAGGCGGTTTGCATGGTCAGCTCGGCGAAGAACGGCAGGCGAACCGCGTGATGGCGCCGGGTCAGATCGAGGAAAGCCTCCCGGCGCGCCGCTTCGCGCTGAAACGCCAGTATCTCGGTAAGCCCCTGGATGGTGTCGACCGTGTGCGCGTTCAAGGCGCCCAGCGCCTCGCGGTCGCGCGAAGCCAGGCGGTCGATGCGCCGGCGCAAGAGGAAGGGCGAGATACCCACCACAAGCAAGAAGGGAAGAAGGGCGAGCGCCAAGCTGGGCGCGACCCAGGCGAGTCCGAAAATGGCCGCGCCGGGCACCAGAACCGCGACGAAGGCCGGCGCGATGGTGTGGGCGAAGAAAAACTCGACCAGTTCGACATCGTGGGTCGCCATGGCGACCAGATCGCCGGTGCGCCGCCGCACCAGATAAGCCGGCGCCAGGCTGTCGACCTTACGGAACAAGTCGATCCGCATTTGCGCCAGCAGGCGAAAGGCCATGTCGTGCGCGACCCAGGATTCCAACCAGTGCAGCACCCCGGCGGCGGGCGCCAGGATCATGAGCGCGGCGATGAAGGAGAAAATCGGATCCCCGCTTTTGACCGCCGCCACGGCGAGGGCGGAGACCAGACCGACCGAGATAAAGGCCACGACCCGCGAAATACCGAACAGGAAGGTCAGGGCCAAGCGCCCGCGCCAGGGCGCCACGATCCGCATCAGCAAGGAGATCGCCCCGGCCCAACCGAGGCCGCTGGCTGCTAGAATGCCACCCTCTGGCACCGGCGCGCCGGTGGCCGCCGGGGCTAATACCGGCGCTGCCGCTTCGAGAAATTGTACCGCCCCGCGTTTGGCCGCTTGAGTCCTTTCCTGGCCGCGATCCAGCGCTTGATCGCCCATCAGACGGAAATAGGCGCCCCGCTTCGCCATCAGGGCATCGTGGCTTCCGCTCTCCATGACCCGGCCCTGTCCCAGCACCAGTATGCGGTCGGCGCCGATGATGCTGGACAGCCGGTGCGCCAGGATCAGGGTCGTGCGCCCGACCATGAGCCGGTCGAGCGCTTCTTGGATCACGGCCTCGTTTTCGGCATCGACCGCCGACAGAGCCTCGTCGAGGACCAGAATCGGCGCGTCGCGCAGCACCGCGCGGGCGATGGCGATGCGCTGCCGCTGTCCGCCCGAAAGCTTGATTCCGCGCTCGCCAATCACGGCGCCGTAGCCTTGGGGCAGGTCCATGATGAAATCGTGGGCGTTCGCCGCGCGCGCCGCCGCCACTAATTCATCCTCGGACGCCGACGGATTACCAAAGCGCAGGTTATCCTCTACACTGCCGTGAAAGAGCGTGGTGTCCTGATTGACGATGGCGAGCTGACTTCGGATTTGCGCGAAACTCAGGTCGCGCAGGTCGCGCCCGCCGAGTGAAATCCGGCCGGCCTGGGGGTCGTAAAATCTAAGCAATAAGCGCACCATCGATGACTTGCCGGACCCGCTCGACCCCACGATGCCGATCCGCTCGCCGGCTTCGGCGGCGAAACTCAAGCCCGCGTGGGTTTCGCCCCGGCCGCCGGGATAGGAGAAATGAACATCCTGGAATTCAACCGCCGCCTCACCCCACGGCCCTCCCGCCGGAGCTCGCACCCGCGCCACATCGCGAACTGGCGGTTCTTGCGCGAAAAGTTCCAGTATTTTCCCGGCGGCGGATTGCGCCAACATACCCTCGTGCAGGAGCGAGCGCAGATCGCGCAACGGCCGAAAAACCTCGATGCCCAGCATGAGAACGATCAAGAGCGCGCCCAGGGACATCTCACCCTGACCAACCCGGACCGCGCCAAGGCCAAGCGCCGCCGCCGCGCCCACGGCGATCCCGGTATCGGTGATGCCCCGCGACAGTGTGTTGGTCATGAGGACACCCATGGTGGCGCGAAATAACACTTGCGCCTTGCCGGCCAGGAGTTGGCCCCGCGCCTGGCTCTGCCCAAAGGCCTTGAGGGTCGCCAAACCCTGTATCGAATCCAGAAACTCGGCGGCGAAATCGCCATAGGCCCGGGCGCGGGCAAGGGAATTCTTGTTGTCCCAGTGGTGAAAGGCGGCCGGGGCGACCAGGGTGGCGAGGGCGGCAAGCAGAAAGACCAACGCGACCGGCAGGTCGAGCCAGGCGACAAAAGCGAAAATCAGAATCGGGCTGAGCGTGGCGATAAACAACTGCGGCAGGTACTTGCCGAAATAGACCTCCAGGTGCTCGACCCCATCGATCAGCGAGACCAGCACGTCCCCGGTTCGTGTCAGACCGAAAAACGCGGGCCCTAGCTCGACAACCTTGTCGTAGAGTCGGGCCCGCAGATTCAGTTGCACCGCCGCCGCGGTCCTGTGCGCGACCATGATCCGCGCGTATTCCAGGCCCCCGCGCAGAAGAACCGCCAGCGCGACGAGCGCGCTCCCGGCGGCCAAGTCGGATAGCGGCGCACCGGCGAAAACGAGAGCCAACAGCCAGCCAAGCAGGGCGAGGCGCGCGATGCCCAGGGCCGTGGAGAACAGGCCAAGAGCCACCGAGCCCCAAATGCGCCCGCGCACCCCGGCGGTAAAAACCCAAAGCCTGGGATTGAAATACATCGCCTCGCCGCCCCCATAATTTCCGGCCGCCGTATTCGCGCCCTGAGAGACTCAGATATATCCCAAACAAAAATGTATTCCGATCATATAATTTCTATTCATGTTAAACATTTTTGTTGAAGCCGGACCCTCGACTCGGCATCCTGGGGCCATGAACTGGGACGATTTGCGCATGTTCCTCGCGGTCGCGCGCGAGGGCAGTCTTTCCGCCGCCGCGCGCAGCCTCAAGGTCACTCAGCCGACCGTGGGCCGGCGCTTGAGGGGCCTGGAAGACTCGCTTCACGCACGCCTCTTCGACCGCTTGCCGGAAGGCTTCGTGCCGACGGCGTCGGGAACGGAGCTGATGCCCCTGGCCGAGGCCATGGAGCGTTCGGCCCTGGCGGTCGACCGCCACCGGGCGAGTTTCACGCAAGATGGCGATGGAGTGCCCCGGGGCGTGGTCCGAATTTCGATCTGGGAGACCTTCGCGCAGTTCCTGACCGATCACCTGACGGCGCTGCGCGCCCGCCTGCCGGAAATCGAGATCGAGATCTCGGTCACGCACATCCAGGCCGATCTCTCGCGGCGCGAGGCGGATTTGCTTATCCGCGAGTGCCTGCCGGACAATCCCAGCTTGATCGCCCGTAAGATCGGCGGCTACACCTTCGCGGTTTACGGTGCCCACGACTATGTGGCGGACCATCCGGCGGCGCGCGGCGAGGAGCGCTACACAAAGTGCGCCTGGGTCGGCTATGATGAGGACCACGCCTATTTCCAGAACCAGACCTGGTTGTTGTCGCGCCTCGACGGGCGCTCGCCGGCGATACGGGTGAATAACGGTTTGGTTCTGCACGAAGCGGTGCGCAAAGGCGCGGGCCTGGGCGTTTTGCCCTGTTTCGCGGGCGACCGGGACCCGGCGCTGCTGCGCCTAAGCTCGCCCCTGGACGAAATTGTGCGCGATTTGCACCTGGTCATGCATCAAGATTTGCGCCGTTCGCCCGCCGTGCGTGCCGTGAACGCGGCCTTGGTCGATATTTTCAAGGCCGAGTCCGGGCGCCTTGCCGGGCAGGCCCCCATGCCGCTTGCCAGGACCATGGCCGGCAGCTAATCCAAGGCGATGAATTTCCCTCCCGCAGGATGGCCGGATTCGGCCGCGAGCCTCACCTTATTGAAGGACGTCTTCGGCTTCGAGGCCTTCCGGCCCGGCCAGGAGGCGGCGATCGAGGCCCTGCTGGCCGGCCGCAACATCCTCAGCGTCATGCCCACCGGCTCCGGCAAGTCGCTGTGCTTTCAAGTTCCGGCCCTAATGCTGGACGGCTTGACCCTGGTGGTGTCGCCCTTGGTGGCCCTGATGCAGGATCAGATCGCGGCGCTGCGCCTGAGCGGAGTCGCCGCCGACAGTATCAATTCCGCGCGCGAGCGGGCCGAGAACGTGGCCGCCTGGCGGCGCGTCGCGGCGGGCGAAACACGGCTGCTTTACCTGGCCCCCGAGCGCCTGATGACCGAGCGCATGCTGGCGGCCCTGCGTCAGTTGCCGGTCCGCCTGATCGCGGTCGACGAGGCCCATTGCATTTCCCAATGGGGGCCTGCCTTCCGGCCCGATTACGAAGCCCTCGGCCAGCTTCGGGACCTGTTTCCCGGCGTGCCCATCGCGGCCCTGACCGCGACCGCCGACGCCGCGACCCGGCGCGATATCCTGGACAAGCTGTTCGACGGCCGCGCCGACTCCATCGTCCTCGGCTTCGACCGCCCCAACATCCGCTTGGGCGTAGAGGAAAAACGCGACTGGAAGCGCCAGCTTCTAGGCTTTCTGGAGCGTCATACGGGCGAGAGCGGCATCGTCTACTGCCTGTCGCGCAAGAAATGCGAAAAGACGGCGGCGTATTTGGTGGAACACGGCTTCAAGGCCCTGCCCTATCACGCCGGCATGGAGAAATCCGAACGGGCGGCGAACCAGAAAATATTCATGGACGAGCCCGGGGTCATCGTGGTCGCCACCATCGCCTTCGGCATGGGCATCGACAAGCCAGACGTGCGCTTCGTCTTCCACGCCGATTTGCCCGCCAGCCCGGAGGCCTATTACCAGGAGATCGGGCGCGCCGGGCGCGACGGCGAACCGGCCAAGGCCCACATGCTCTATGGCCTGGACGACATCCGCATGCGCCGCGTCTTCATCGAGCAGGAGGACGCGGGCGACGCGCGCAAGCGGCGCGAGCACAAGCGCCTGGATGCCCTGATCGGTTATTGCGAATCGCCCGAGTGCCGCCGCCGATCCCTCCTGACCTACTTCGGGGAGGAAACCGGGGCCTGCGGCAACTGCGACATCTGTATCGATCCGCCGGTCATGTCCGACGGCACGGAGCAAGGGCGGCAGATTCTTTCCATCGTCCACCGCACTGGGCAGCGCTTTGGCGCCATCCACATCATCGACGTGCTGCGCGGGTCCCTGAGCGAGAAGGTCACCAAGGCCGGTCACGACCGCCTGCCGGCCTTCGGCCTGGGCGCCAAGAGCCGCAAGGGGGACTTGCAAGCCATGGTCCGCCAACTTGTCGCGGCCGGGTTCCTGCGCCTCGACATCCAGGGTTTCGGCGGCCTCGGCCTGACCGAAAAGGGCGCCGCCCTGCTGCGCGGAGAGCAGGACTTCCGCTATCGCAAACCGCCGGCGGAACGCACGCGAGATTCGCTTCGCCGCGGCAGGGCCGCCGGCAAAACCCAAGACCCCGGCGGCGAATTGTCGGCGGTGCAGGAGGCGATTCTCGGCTCCCTCAAGGAATTGCGCCTGCGCCTGGCCAAGGAAAAGGGTGTGCCCGCCTACGTCGTCTTCTCGGACCGCTCGCTGATCGACATGGCTAGGCAAAGCCCGCGAACGCCGGACGATTTCGCCCAAGTCCACGGCGTCGGCGCGGCCAAGCTGCGCGATTTCGCGGCGCCGTTCCTGGCCGCCATCGAAGGCGTCTCATCGGCCGGGCCGGAGGAACCTTAGCCCCCGATTGCATTTGAGCCGGGAGGGCATATCTATTCCTGCAATCCCGCCACCAACCGCATCCTGGAACCTTGTGAGTAGACCATGACGGCCGATTACCAACGGCGCCGCACTTTCGCGATTATCTCGCACCCGGACGCGGGCAAGACGACCCTGACCGAAAAGCTGTTGCTGGCCGGGGGCGCGATCCACCTGGCCGGCAGCGTGAAGGCGCGCGGCGACAAGCGGCGAGCGCGCTCCGACTGGATGAAGATCGAGCAGGAACGCGGCATCTCGGTGACCAGCTCGGTCATGACCTTCGAACACGACGGCCTGATCTTCAATCTTCTCGACACCCCGGGCCATGAGGATTTCAGCGAGGACACCTACCGCACCCTGACCGCCGTCGATTCCGCGATCATGGTGATCGACGCGGCCAAGGGCATCGAAAGTCAAACCCGCAAGTTGCTCGAAGTCTGCCGCCTGCGCGATATCCCGATCATGACCCTGATCAACAAGGTCGACCGCGAAGGGCGCGACCCTTTCGAGCTTCTGGATGAAATTCAGGACGCCCTGGCCCTGGATATCGCCCCCCTGGTCTGGCCCCTGGGCATGGGCGGGCAATTCCACGGCTGCTACGACTTGGTCGGCGACCGGTATTTAACCTCCACCCAGGGCCCAAGCGGCGTTCACGACCGGACCGTTCAGTGTGGCGGCATCGATGATCGGCAACTGGACGACGCCGTGCCGGCGCCGATCCTGGACGTGGCGCGCGAGAACATCGACCTGGTCCGCGCCGCCTATCCAACCTTCGATCGTCAATCCTATCTCGAAGGCCATATGACGCCGGCTATTTTCGGCAGCGCGCTGAAGAACTACGGCATCGAAACATTGCTGGACCTGATCGCCAGCCACGCGCCGCCGCCCCGCCCCGGCCCTGCCGACAAGCGCACCGTGCAACCGGACGAAGACGCCGTCACCGGCTTCGTCTTCAAGGTGCAGGCCAACATGGATCCGAACCACCGCGACCGGGTCGCCTTCATCCGGCTGTGTTCGGGCAACTTCAAGCGCGGCATGAAGCTGCGCCAGGTGCGCACCGGCAAGGACCTGGTGGTCCACAGCCCCATCTTCTTCATGGCCCGCGACCGCGAGATCGTGAACGACGCCGGGCCGGGCGACGTGATCGGGGTGCCCAACCACGGCACGGTCAGGGTCGGCGATACCTTCACCGAAGGCGAGGCCTTGCGCTTTACCGGGCTGCCCGCCTTCGCGCCGGAAATCCTGCGCCGCGTGCACCTGCCCGACTCTTCGCGCGCCAAGCAGCTGCGCCGCGCCCTCGACGACCTGGCGGAGGAAGGCCTGGTTCAGGTCTTCAAGCCCAGCCTGGGGCCGCAATGGATCGTCGGCGTGGTCGGGGTCCTGCAACTCGACGTTCTGGCGGCGCGCGCCAAGCAGGAGTACCGGGTCGAGATCGTGTTCGAGGATACGCCCTTCGCGGTGGCGCGCTGGCTGCGCGCGGCGGATGAAAAGAGTCTGGAAGATTTCGTGAAAGCTCATCCCTCATCGGTAGTTCTGGACCGCGACGGCAGGCCGGTGTTCATGGCCCGCAACGATTGGGATCTCGACTACACCATGCGCAACAACGAAGGTATCGAGTTCCTGAAAACCAAGGAACTGGAGTAAAGCCCCCTCACCCTCCCGCTACGCGGGTCCCTCCCTCTCCCACTGGGAGAGGGTTGCGTAGGCTTGGCGGGACCGAAGGCCGCGCCCTAGCCGAAGCTGGGTGAGGGGAAATTATCCGACCCGAATGGAAAACGCCTAGGAGGGCGCCCTCACACGGTGCGCGAAACCAGGAGTTTCTTGAGCTCGCCGATGGCCTTGGCGGGATTGAGGCTCTTGGGGCAGGTCTGGGTGCAGTTCATGATGGTGTGGCAACGGAACATCCGGAAAGGGTCTTCCAGGGCATCGAGGCGCTCCCCGGCCGCCTCGTCGCGGCTATCGGAGATCCAGCGGTAGGTCTGCAGCAAAATCGCAGGGCCCAGGAAACGTTCGCCGTTCCACCAATAGCTGGGGCATGAGGTCGAACAGGAAAAACACAGGATGCATTCCCAAAGGCCATCCAGCTTGGCACGGTCGTCCTGGGATTGCAGGCGCTCGCGCTCCGGCGCCGGTGTCGTCGTCTTGAGCCAGGGTTCGATCGAAGTGTACTGGGCATAGGCCTGGGTCATGTCCGGCACCAGGTCTTTGACCACCGCCATGTGCGGCAGGGGATAGATCTTGATGTCGCCTTTGACATCGTCGATGAATTTCGTGCACGCCAAGGTGTTGTTGCCGTCGATGTTCATGGCGCAGGAACCGCACACGCCTTCGCGGCAGGAACGGCGGAAGGTCAAGGTCGGATCGATCTCGTCCTTGATCTTGATCAGCGCGTCCAGAACCATGGGGCCGCAGGTATCGAGATCGACCTGGTAGGTATCGACGCGCGGGTTATCCTCGTCGTCGGGGTTCCAGCGGTAGACCTTGATGTTGCGAAGCTTGATGGCGCCGTCGGGTGCCTCGTGCGTCTTGCCCTCGGTTACGCGCGAGTTCTTGGGCAGATTGAATTGAACCATGGCTGCGTCAACGTCCCATAATATAATTGACCGTCAATACACCCGCGCCTTGGGCGGGAAGGACTGGACCTCGTCGGTCAAGGGCTCCAGGTGCACGTCCCGGTAACCGAACTTGACCTTACCGGCTTCGCTGCACCAGGCCAGCGTGTGCTTCATCCATTTCTCGTCGTCGCGGTCCGGAAAATCCTCGCGCGCGTGGGCGCCGCGGCTTTCCTCACGGTTCGCGGCCCCGGTCATGGTGACCAGCGATTGGACCATCAGGTTGTCGAGTTCCAAGGTTTCGACCAGATCCGAGTTCCAGATCATGGAGCGGTCGGTGACCGCGATGTCGTCGCGCTGCCGCCAAAGCGCTTGCAGCTTCGCGACCCCTTCATCCAAGGACTCGCCGGTGCGGAATACGGCGGCATGGTCCTGCATGGCGCGCTGCATCCCGCCGCGCAACACCGACGTCGGGGCGCCACCCTTGGCGTGGCGCATGGCATCTAAACGACTGAGCGCCATCTCGTCCGCGTCGCGCGGCAGGGGCGCGTGAGTCTCGCCCGATTTCACGATTTCGGCGCAGCGCTTGGCCGCGGCGCGGCCGAAGACCACGAGATCGAGCAGCGAGTTGGAACCCAGGCGGTTGGCGCCGTGGACCGACACGCATGCCGCTTCACCGATCGCCATCAGGCCGGGCACGACGGCTTCTTTCTTACCTTTAAGGGTAACCGCTTCCCCGGTATAGAGCGCCGGAACTCCGCCCATGTTGTAGTGGCAAGTGGGTAGAACCGGGATCGGCTCCTTGGTCACGTCGACGCCGGCGAAGATGCTCGCGGATTCCGAGATGCCGGGCAAGCGCTCGTTAATGAGGTCGGGATCCAGGTGTTCGATATGCAGATGTATGTGGTCCTTGTCGGCCCCAACGCCGCGCCCTTCGCTAACCTCGATGGTCATGGAGCGGCTGACCACGTCGCGGCTGGCCAGGTCCTTGGCGCTGGGCGCGTAACGCTCCATGAAGCGCTCGCCTTCCGAATTGGTCAGATAGCCGCCTTCGCCGCGCACACCCTCGGTGATTAGGCAGCCGGCGCCGTAGATCCCGGTCGGGTGGAACTGCACGAATTCCATATCCTGGGCGGGCAGTCCGGCGCGCAAGGCCATGCCGGCGCCATCGCCGGTGCAGGTATGCGCCCCGGTGCAGGAAAAATAGGCCCGGCCGTAACCGCCGGTCGCCAGGACCACCATCTTGGCGCGGAAACGATGGATCGTGCCGTCGTCCAGATTCCAGGCGACCACGCCCCGGCACACCCCGTCTTCCATCATCAAATCGATGGCGAAGTACTCGATAAAGAACTCGGCGTTGTTGCGCAGGCTTTGCTGATACAGGGTATGCAGCATGGCATGGCCGGTGCGGTCGGCGGCGGCGCAGGTGCGTTGCGCGATACCTTCGCCGAACTTGGTGGTCATGCCGCCGAAGGGGCGCTGATAAATGGTGCCCGTCTCGGTGCGGCTGAAAGGCACGCCATAGTGCTCCAGCTCGACGACCGCGGCCGGTGCCTCCTTGACCATATACTCGATCGCGTCCTGATCGCCGAGCCAGTCTGACCCCTTGACCGTGTCGTAAGCGTGCCAGCGCCAGTCGTCTTCGCCCATGTTGCCGAGCGAGGCGGAGATCCCGCCTTGGGCCGCGACGGTGTGGCTGCGGGTCGGAAAAACCTTGGTGATGCAGGCCGTCTTCAAGCCTGCCTCGGCCAGGCCCAAGGCCGCGCGCAAGCCCGCGCCTCCGGCGCCCACGACAACGACATCGTGGGTATGGTCGGCGATCTCGTAGGACTTCGTCATCTTATAAGGCCTATCCCCGCATTACCTTCCGAACAGAACGCTCAGCACCGACAGCACGCCGATTAGCGACAAAACCACCGTCGCGGCCTTCACCGCTATCAGACTGGCGATCTTCGCGGCTTCGTTATGAACGTAATCCTCGATCACCACCCCCAGGCTCATCGACGCATGGTGGAACATGGCGACGATCAACATGATCAGAAGGCCGGCGACAACCGGCGAACCCATCCACTCGCGCATGGCGAAATAGTCCGCCCCGGCCAAAGAAACCAACGAGGCGACAAACCATATGGTCAAGGGCACCAGCGCCAGGGAACCCAAGCGATGCACCCACCAGTGGCCAACGCCCTCGTGCGCGATACCCAGTCCCTTGATTCGCCCCAGCGGGCTGCGCAGTGACATCTAATAAGCTCCCATAAAGCCGTATCCGGCGATCCAGGTGACCAGAGTCAGGATCGCGGTGCCGGCCAGAACCGCCCAGCCGCTGCGGTCCGCGTCCGGCAGCTCGTAACCCATGCCGACATCCCAAAACAGATGCCGGACGCCGTTGCACACGTGAAAGAAAAGGGCCAGGGTCCAGCCGAACAAACACAGGCGGCCGAACCAGGAACCGATAAGGCCGCTCGCGGTCTCGTAGGCCTCGGCCCCGGTCGCGGCTGCGGCCAGCCAATAAACGAGAAGTAGCGTGCCGGCCGCCAAGGCAACGCCGGTCGCGCGATGTCCGAAAGAAATAACCATGGTCATCTGCGGGCGCCAGACCTGCAGATGAGGCGACAACGGCCGATTTTGGGCGCTCATGTGTAGCCTCCATCGAGGCGGCAAGACGCATGAAAGCGAAGAAGCCCACCCGATTCGCGTGGGCCGCTTACCGCAACGCTCTGATGTAATTCGCAATGCAGCATAAGTCAACGCCGCCACGGGTGGGCGGCGGCGCATCGTGCGTTAAACGTCGATCACCCGGAAATCGGGGGCGTCGGCGGGAACGGCCTGGGTGCTCATTTCCGCGATCAAGGCCGTGCGGCGGGCGCGGTCGCGTATGTTGCGCAGGATGAAATCGTCGAGCTTTTCATCCCCCCGGTGGCGCTCGCGCACCGTTTCCTGGGCACCGTCCTGGGGCAAGGCGGCGTGCGTGCGCCCTTGCGCCTCAACCGCCGCCAGGCCGAGCGGCCGCCCCCGCACCGCGACGCAGCCCCGGGTGGAAAGGTAAACCCGCGCCTCGCGCAGACCGCCTTGCGGGCCAAGTTCCAAGGCCAGATCGATTCCTTCCAGGGAACCATAGAAATAATTTTCCCCGCCCAGTTCGGTTTCGTGCATGCGGGTGAGTTGCCCGGCGGTCAGCCAGGTCACGAAAACGCAAGCGCGCACGCCCGGCGCGTGCCGCAGATTCGCCGCGATCGATCCGTACCCGGTCACGTGGGCCGAATAGACCACGTCGTAACCGGCCAGCCAGGCGCGCGTCACCGGGATTTCGGCACCGGCGCCGAACTTGCGCAGAAGCTGGTCCGGGGAGCGGTTGGATCCGTGCGCGATGACCGCGGTCCGCCCGTCGTAGAGACCGGGCGCCGACAAGGCAGGGTCCGAAAGCGCCGCCGCGCCATCGCGGAAAAGATAAGATTTAGCGGGAGCCGCGAAGGGATAGGACTTGGCCAGAGCCAGAAGCTCGGGTTCGGATGTCGGCAGGGGCCAGGGCATGGCGTCAGCGCGGACCCACGGGCATCACAGTCGGATCGGCAAAAGACCTAGTCGGTACAGGCCGGCGGCTGATCCATATCGATACGCTCGATCCGGTAACGGACCGCGCAGTGATCGACACTCTGCCAGGCATGCCTCGCCCATTCCTCCTTAGCCGCCTGGTAATCCTGAAACGGCCCGATCCATTCCTCGTCCCCGTTTAGCGCTTCGTGGAAGCGGGTATCCGTGTACTCGCCGCCAACTACCCAGAAATACCCCATGGATGACTTCCTGTCCTGCCTGTAACTTGTCATAAAGCCTACTATGCCCGAATCGAGAAACCTACTAAAAGTAACGGTGAATTTGCATAAAAATTCTTAACGTTAACCATGTTTTCCGGAATGATGTACACGCGCACTGGAGTAGCTATCGGCAGTGTCCCAGTGTTCGCCCGGCTGCTGGGCGGAACAGCGATTGGTGGGGGTATATAGATGACTAACGATCTCTCGGCCTTTTCTATTTTCGTGATCGCCGTCGTGGTTTTGGCGGTTATCCTGGTCTTCATGGGCGTGAAATCGGTGCCCCAGGGCATGGAGTACACGATCGAGCGCTTTGGCCGCTACATTCGCACGCTGCGCCCGGGCCTGAACCTCATCGTGCCCTTCATCGACCGCGTGGGGGCGGAGATGAACATGATGGAGTCTGTCCTCGACGTGCCCTCGCAAGAGGTCATCACCCGCGACAACGCGGTGATACAGGTCGATGGCGTGGTCTTCTCGCAAATCCTCGACGCCGCCAAGGCGGCCTACGAGGTCCGCGATATGGAACGCGCGACCCTGAACCTGACCATGACCAACATCCGGACCGTCATGGGCTCCATGGATCTCGACGAGCTTTTGTCGCAGCGCGATCAGATCAATCACCGGCTCTTGACCGTGGTCGACGACGCGACCGCGCCCTGGGGCCTCAAGGTGACCCGCATCGAAATCAAGGACATCACGCCGCCGGCCGATCTGGTCGCCTCCATGGCCGGGCAGATGAAGGCGGAGCGCGACAAGCGCGCCACCATTCTGGTCGCGGAAGGCGAACGCCAGGCGCAAATCCTGCGCGCCGAGGGCGAAAAGCAGGGCGCCATCCTGTCGGCCGAGGGCCGCCGCGAAGCCGCCTACCGGGACGCCGAGGCGCGCGAGCGCGAAGCCGAGGCCGAGGCCAAGGCGACGGCCGTGGTTTCCGAAGCCATCGCGGCCGGCGACGTGAACGCGGTCAACTACTTCGTCGCCCAGCGTTATATCGATGCCCTGGGCAAGTTCGCCGAATCGCCCAATCAAAAGACCTTCTTCATGCCGGTCGAGGCCTCGGGCGTCATCGGCGCGATTGGTGGCATTACAGAAATCGTGCGCGATTCCATGGCCGGGAGCGCGCGCGAACGCGCGAGCGCCGACCGCCGCCCACCCGAAACAACCTGAGCAGAGCCATGTCCTTCGGACCGATTGAATTCTGGTATTGGTGGGTCGCGGGCCTCGGCCTGCTCGCGGTCGAGGTTTTCATGCCCGGCACCTTCTTCCTGTGGATGGGGGTCGCGGCCGGCGTGGTCGGGGCCGCCTTGCTCATCGCCCCGGACTTGAGCCTGGAAACCCAACTACTGATCTTCGCCGTTCTTTCGGTCGCCGCGGTGGTCGGCTGGCAGGTCTATATCCGCAAGAACCCGCCCCAGAGCGACGAACCAACCCTGAACCGGCGCGGCGCCCAATACATCGGCCGGGTCTTCGCCCTGAGCGAAGCCATCGACAACGGCGTCGGCAAGATCCACGTCGACGACACGACCTGGAAAGTGAAAGGCCCGGACCTGCCCCAAGGCGCCAAGGTCCGCGTAACCGCGACCGAAGGCACGCTTCTGGTGGTCGAGGCCGCCGCGACGGAAGCGAAAGAGACATAAAAGCAAGCCCACCATTGTTGGGAGCAACCAACAGGACAGAGGCGGACTTAGAACCTACCTCGAAAGCTGAGGCTCATGGCCGATCCTTCGAGCCGCGTTCTTTGAACGCTCCTCAGGATGAGGTAGATGTTCCATATCGAAATATGACCTCATGCTGAGGAGCCGCGCAGCGGCGTCTCGAAGCATGGCGGCTGGGTTGCAGGTTCTGAGATTTGGTATTCGCTCATGGAAAAAGACAAAGCAGCAGCCATTTTGGCAAAACACCTCGAACCCTATCGAGCCAAGCCTTATGACACGCTCAAAAACATGATCGGCCAAGTCGATGCTTACGAAGCCTCGACACCAGACGATTTGACCTACCAGATCAAAATCGAAGCGTTCTGGGACGACAAACCCAACGGCGATATCCGCGTGACGGGGGCAATTGACGATGGTGGATGGAGAGCCTTCTTTCCCCTGACCGACGGCTTCATCGTCTCGCCCGATGGGACGTTTGTAGGGGAGTGAACGTCGCCGGCGGCTAGGTTCCAATTCGTGTCATCGCCGATCGCAACCTGTTCCATCGAAGCCTAAGTGTTCGTCAAGGGCGTGTAGCAAAAAGATTCACCACGAAGGCACGAAGACACTAAGGAGCCGCTAATTAGGGATTTTTTTAAACTCGCGGCTTCGCGCCTTGGCGGTAAAATCTTCTTCTCTTGACGCGCGGGCGCGCTTCCCCCCACCCTAGCCCTCCCCCTCAAGGGGGGGGATTCATTTTAATCACGGTCAATTCACGAGATGCCCTACGCCTCCCTGCGCGATTTCATCGACCGGCTTGAGTCCAAGGGCCAGCTTGTGCGCGTGCGCGAGCCGGTGTCCCCGGTTCTGGAGATGACCGAGATTCAGACCCGCCTGCTGGCCGAGGGCGGACCGGCGGTAATCTTCGAGAACGTGGTGCGCGAAGACGGCACCCCCTATGCCATGCCGGTGCTGGTCAACTTGTTCGGCACCGCCGAGCGCGTCGCCTGGGGCATGGAGCGTGAGCCTCACCAGCTGCGCGAACTCGGCGAGACCCTCGCCTTCCTGCGCCAGCCGGAGCCGCCGGGCGGCCTGCGCGATGCCTGGGACAAGATTCCCCTGCTCAAAAGCGTGCTCGCCATGCGGCCCAAGACCCTGGGCAAGACGAGCGCGGCCGCGCCGTGCCAGGAAGTCGTCCTGACCGGCGCCGACATCGATCTAGCCGCCCTGCCGGTGCAGACCTGCTGGCCGGGGGAGCCGGCGCCGCTCATCACCTGGCCCCTGGTCGTTACCCAGGGGCCGAGCGCGGGAACCAAGGGCGCGAAGCGTGAGGACGCCTTCAACCTCGGCATCTACCGCATGCAGGTGACGGGGCGGAACACCACCCTCATGCGCTGGCTGCGCCACCGCGGCGGGGCCCAGCATCACGCGCGCTGGAAAGAAGCCAAGCAAGAGCCCCTGCCCGCCGCCGTGGTGATCGGCGCCGATCCGGGCACTATTCTAGCCGCCGTGACGCCGGTGCCCGAGACCCTGTCCGAGTATCACTTCGCGGGTCTCTTGCGCGGCGCGCGGGTGGAGCTGATCGACTGCAAGACCGTGCCCCTGAAAGTTCCAGCCCAAGCCGAGATCGTGATCGAGGGTCACGTCAGCCTGGAGGACTACAGCGACGAGGGGCCCTACGGCGATCACACCGGCTACTACAACGCGGTCGAGCCCTTCCCGGTCTTCACCGTCAGCGCCATCACCAGGCGCCGCGATCCGATCTATCTTTCGACCTTCACCGGGCGGCCGCCGGACGAACCCTCGGTCTTGGGGCTGGCCCTGAACGAGGTTTTCATTCCGCTCTTGCAGCAGCAATTCCCCGAGATCGTCGATTTCTATCTGCCGCCCGAAGGCTGCAGCTACCGGGTCGCCGTGGTGTCCATCAAGAAAGCCTACCCCGGCCACGCCAAGCGGGTGATGATGGCGGTGTGGTCCTACTTGCGCCAGTTCATGTACACCAAATGGGTCATCGTCGTGGACGACGACATCGACGCGCGAAGCTGGGACGACGTGATCTGGGCCATGTCCACCCGCATGGACCCGGCCCGCGACATCACCCTGATAGAAAACACGCCCATCGACTACCTCGATTTCGCCAGCCCCGAATCCGGCCTCGGCTCCAAAATCGGCCTAGACGCCACCAACAAATGGCCCCCCGAAACGAAGCGCGAATGGGGCACAAAGATCCGCATGAGTGACGAGGTGGTTGAAGAGGTGTCGAAGAAGTGGGCGAGCTATGGGTTGCCGGGGAGTGGGAAGAGTATTTGGTGAGGGGGGGGTAGCTGATTTTGGGTGGATCGCGACCTCAACTAGCGCGCTCGTCTGGCTGCTTCCCGAATCGCTCGTGTCAGTTGTCCAACAGTCGTGGAAGGCGGTCCATACGGTGCGCCTTCAGCATGTCGGCGCGCTAGGAGATTTTCCGCTCGCTGCTCGGCTGCGCCGACCCGTTTAACAAGATCGACGCAATCAGGTACTTTTGTCCCCTTCGCCGAATACTCGGGCCTAAGCTTACTTAGAGCGGCCTGCGCGGCTTCTCTCCCGTCAGGCTTGTCATAATCTGTCTCATGCAGAATTAGCCAAACCTCGAAACAAGGATTAGAGCGAGCGCACCCTACGCCGAACTTTCGACAGAGTGCGACCGCTTCCGTAAATTTTGGGTGTTCATCACGGTCAAAAACGGCCCAAACTTCATCACGTTCCTCAAATGAGTTTAGCGTCTTGCTGCTACCCGTGCTTAGCCCAAGAGATTGGGCCCGATCCGCTGCCTGACTAGCCACTGTATAGGGGACCCCTACAGGGCCAATCGCCTCAACTTTGATAAGGGCATCAAGATACGCGCGGCTGAAAGCGACAAAATACGCGGGCTCGGTGTTTTTACCCTCGCAGAATAGTATGAAGCGGCGCTTCGGTTCGCGAACATAACGGCGGCGCTTGAGGTCGGGTGTGTGACGGCGTTTCACGTTCTAACCAGTAGCAACTAAATCTAATGGCGAGCCTGAGAAGGGAATTGCCCCAAAACGACCCTGCAGATAGCCTTTTTCAATATTGTCTTCTTTGCGTGTGCGAATGTCCGTTAAGGGATAGAGATGCGTCGCACCTTCATCATTTTTCTCTGTGAACCACACTTGGTCACGCCGCAGAAAAGACGATCTCAGCAGATTGGTATCGTGCGTCGTGGCAATCAGTTGTGCACCATTTGGGTTTGTTTTGGATGATGAAAAAAGCGCCATAACAGCCTCGCAAGCCTGCGTATGCAGACTGGCATCCAGTTCATCGATCACAAGAGTTGCGCCTTCATCCAGCACACGAAAGGCCCGGCCGAGCAATAACAGCAGCCGCCGTGTTCCCGCGCTTTCGCGATCTAGATCAAAAAAGATTGCTTCGCCATCTCGGCCTCTATGCGAAAGTTCAATGGTAACGATCTTGTCGTACGTTTCCGCCTCAATTTTTTCTGGTTCTTTAACTATTTTTTTGATAGCCGCATTTAATTCTAGTCGGATTGCTCGGACTTCTTCCGGCACTTCCGATTCTTGCTGCTGGAATCCGACCACGCCAGTACCGATGTTGCCAAGAAACTCAATCACGCGTCTGTCTAAATTCTTTTCGGCTAACTGCATAGACACGAACCCCCCAGGTATAGATATTTCGCTATCAGTGCGGAGTGTGCGGAAAAAGCCGCTGATTCTAGACAGTTCTTCATGATCATTCTGCGTTGCCGCCGAAAGAAACAAGCTATTAGAACGAGTCAAATCTGATATGATCTTGTTGCGCCCTTTTAGGTTCCGCCCGAAGGTAAAATCCTTGCCGGAACGCTCAAACAACGCCTGACGACGGCCTCTCGGAAATGCGTAAAGCCATTCAGAAACGAACGCATCATCGGAAGCCTCGAAGCCATAGTGATAGCGGACACCTTCAATCACAAAATCCGCATCGAAGAGTGATGGTAAATTGGCATAACTAGGATCGAGCGCGAATGGCATTCGTGGCACACCGCCGCCCGGCTCTCCATGGCTATGCGAAAGTAAAACCGCCGAGCGCATATAACGAAGCGCAGCGACGATGTTACTTTTCCCCGATGCATTGGCTCCGTAGATCACCACTACAGGCAGAGCACGCCCGTCCGAAACTGACGCGTAGCCGATCAGGCCTGTTTCATCGTCCTTGAGGGAGGACGCCACAAGCGAGAGATCCTGCTTATCCCGGATCGAAAGGTGGTTTTCTACGCCAAATTGGAGGAACATTTACTCACCTCTCAGTCGTGAAGACAACACACTTTAGAGCTATAAATCATCAAAACTACGTAAACATCCAGCTTTAATTGCTATAAATATGGAATTCGTTGTTAAAAAATCGCGCGACGCAATCCCTTGCGGCCGCATGTAGGTCGGCGCGCGCCGAACCACAGTCTGCTTGATCTCCAAATTTCCACCCTTAACTTCACACCTTGCCCCATCGTCCTATATCCACCACCCTCCGCCTGCTTCAGACGGAGACGCTTCGAATGCTCGACCTGACCAGACACCGCACGGCGGAGTTTCAGACCCGGCTTCGGGATGCCGGTATCGACGTGGCCGTTATTACCGACGAGAGCTCGATTGCTTATCTGGCCGGGTTCTGGGGTTATTTGTCGGTGGAATTCGGCCGCCCGACGTTCCTGATAGTGCGCCCGGACGCGGCGCCCGTGGTTATCACGCCGGCCATGGAAAGCGAAATGGTCTCGGCCATGACCTGGGTCGAGGACGTGATGACCTGGGAGGACGCCGGCGCGCGGCGATGGGAAAGCGTGCTGGCGCGGGCCTTGGGCGAAACCCCCGGGCGGATCGGGGTCGAGGCCGCCGCCTTGCCGCCGATCGTGCGATCCTGGTTCGACGACGCCATGGCGGGCACCAAGCTTCGCGATATCTCCGGCCCGCTGGGCGCCATGCGGACGATCAAGTCGCGCGAGGAGATCGCGGTCATGCGCCAGGCGGGTCAAATCGCCGGCGCCATGATGCGAGCGGCCGAGGGCGCCCTCGCGCAAGGCGTGCCGGAATACGAAGCCGCCCTCGCGGTCATCCAAGCCGGCACCCGCGCGGCGGCCGGATTCCTGACCGCCAAGGGGTGGGAGGCCTTCATCTCGCCCATGATCCATAACCTGCAGATCATGCAATCCGGCCGCGATACCTCCATGGTCCACCGGCGCGCCAGCGTGAAACCCTTGGCGAAGGGCGATCCGGTCTATTTCTGTTTTTGCAACATGGCGCAGTTCAAGCAATACAAGCTGGGATTCGACCGCATGTTCTTCATCAAGCAGGTTTCGGGAGAGGCCGCGCGCGTGCAGCAGGCGGCCATAGACGCGCAACAAGCCGCCATCGCGGCGATCCGGCCGGGGGTCACCGCCGAATCCATCGCCGAGGCCGCCAACGTGGTTTACCGCGAGCGCGGATACGAAACCGGCTATCGCACTGGCCGCTCCATCGGCATGTCTTATCTCGAAGCGCCGGAACTCAAGGCCGGCGACACGACGATCCTGCAACCGGGCATGACTTTCGCGGTCGATGGCGGTATCTCCGTGGATGGAAAGCTGGGCGGGCGGATCGGCGATTCCGTGGTCGTGACCGAAACCGGCTGCGACTACCTCACGAACTACCCGCGCGAGGTCGCGGTGGTGGATCGCTGAGCCATGCGCGCGGGTATCTTTCAATGCGCGGGCGGCGGTTTGACGCCGCTGGAGCGCCTGGAACGCCTGGCCGCCGCGCTGGAGCGCGAACCGGCCGATCTGGTCGTGTGCCCGGAGTTGTTTATGTCCGGCTACGACGTCGGCGACACCCTCACGGACCTCGCCGAGCCCTGTGGCGGCGAATTTGCCGAACGGGTGGCGAAGCTGGCCCGCGCCCGGAACACCGCGATCGTCTACGGCTATCCAGAGCGCGATGGCGAGCGTGTCTATAACGCCGCGGCCTGCTTCGATGCGGCCGGGCGGCTTATCGCCAATCACCGCAAGACGCTTCTGCCGCCCGGCATGGAGGCGCGCTATTTCGTGCCCGGCGACCGGTTCAGCCTGTTCGACCTGGGCGGCCTTCGCTGCGCCATTCTCATCTGCTACGAAGCGGAATTTCCCGAAGCCGTGCGGGCGGCGGCAGAGGCTGGGGCCAAGATCGTCCTGGTGCCCACCGCCCTGGTCGAACAATGGGGGTCCGTCGCCTTTCAAATGATGCCGACGCGGGCGTTCGAGAACGGCGTTTGGCTGCTTTACGCCAATCACGCCGGCACCGAAAATGGCGCCTGCTACCTGGGCGCCAGCTGCATCGTCACCCCGCTGGGCAAAGACGCCGCGCGCGCCGGGGCCGGCGAGGAACTTATCCGCGCCGATCTCGACCTGGAACTGGTGGCGGCCGCGCAGGCGCGCCTGCCTTATCTCAAAGAGCTCGGGCAGCTACAAAACATACTTCCCGATAGAGACTAAGCGCACCCGGCAGCCGACCGCGCCCGTGGCCGTGGGAGCCGCGCGGCCGGGGCTTGAGAGCTTCGCCTATTGTACCGGCGCGACCTGAAAGACACCCATGGCCCAAAGAATAACCAGGACCGTGAGAATGGCCGCCATCGTGCCACTGGTCCAATAAATCGTATGCTTGTTATCCGGTGTCATGGTGGAACCCTCCATATGGAGAAGCCCCCCTGATATTGGCCTAATTATACCCCATTTTGAGGGATTTTCCAAGAATTGACGCCCCCCTACCCCACTACCGCCCCCGGCCGAGACGGTGCTAATCTTAGTCCATGAAATCCGCGCTTCGCGTTTGGAGCGGGCTTGGCGTGGCCGTGTATTTGGCGGCTTGCGCGGCGGCGGCGCCCTTGCCGCCGGCCGATACGGGACCGCGCGTGCACATGGTGCGGGTGATCAGCAACGGCTGGCACACGGCGATCGTGGTCGCGCGCGCGCCGGCCGTGGCGAGCGGAGTCCTGCCGGAGGCGGCGGACTTCCCAAACGCCGCGTTCCTTGAGTTCGGCTGGGGCGACCGGGAATTCTATCCGGCGGCCGATCCCAGCCTCGCCACGGCGCTGAGCGCCGCCCTGACCCCGACCCCGGCGGTCATGCACCTGGCCGGCCTGGAACGCGCGCGCCAAGCGGGCGCGGACAGCGACACGGTGACGCTGAGCCTGAGCCGCGAGGGCGCGCGGCGCCTGCTGGGCGCCATGGCGGCGGCCTTCGAACGCCCGGACGGCGGCCGGGCGCAAGCGGTCTCCCCGGGGCTATACCCGGACAGTCTTTTCTACAACGCCCGGGGCACGTTTCACCTCTTCAACACCTGCAACACCTGGACCGCGCGCATGTTGCGCGCCGGGGGCGTGGATATCTCGCCGCCGGGAATCGTCACCGCCGGCGATTTGATGACGCGCCTGCGCGCGGCGCTCGCGCGGGCGCGCATGTGACGGCCGAGCGCAGGCTCAATTGCTCCGCCCCGCCCCTCCATGCTAGGCATGGTACGGTCCTACAACGGCTGACCGGGGACGCGCGTTTCGCGGACCCGGCCGCATACCGGCCTTGAGGGAGGTAATCTCATGTTCCAATCCCGTTCGCGCAATTTGGCAAGCGCCGTGGCGCTCAGTCTCGTCCTCGCGGGGTGCGGCACCGCGCCGGGAGACCGCGCGATCTCCGGTGGCGGCATCGGCGCGGCGGCGGGCGCGGTGATCGGGGCGGTCACCGGCTTGACGGTGCTGGAGGGCGCCCTGATCGGCACCGGGCTGGGCGCCGCCTTCGGCGGCTTTACCGACCCCGGCACGGTGAACCTGGGGGAGCCGATCTGGAAACGTTATTCGACGACCCCAAGCGCACAGACTTCGCGCGGCGCCAAGGCCTCGAACCTGGTCGCGGCGACTCAGGCCAATCTGACCCAGCTCGGCTACCGGCCCGGTCCGGTCGATGGCCAGTACGGCCCCAAGACCGGCGAGGCGATCCGGCAATATCAGCGCGACCACGGCCTGCCCATCGACGGCAAGCTTTCGGGGCCGGTGGCCCTGAAGATCGAGAACCGGGCGGCCGGGCTGTAGCGGGTACGGCGCCCATGACAGGCGCGCGCTTGAGATCTTCGACCAAAGGGATCGCCTGGCCGGCCCTGCCCGGCACGCGCGGCGCGACCCTGCTGGCCATTCTGCATCAGCTTGAGCAAAGCCAATGGTGGCCCGCCGCCGAAATCGAAGCGCATCAATTCCACCAGCTGGAACAGCTCGTGGCGCGGGCGCGGCGCGGCGTGCCTTTCTACCGCGCGCGTTTGAAGACGGTGGCGGCAAGGCCCGCCGGCACGCTGGACCGCGAGGCCTGGCGGCGGATTCCCATTCTCACGCGCGAGGAGGTGCAGCAAGCCGGCGATAATCTGATCGACAAGAAGCTGGGGGCCAGCCACGGCGGCACGGACGAGGTCTTCACCTCGGGCTCGACCGGTAAGCCGATCCGCGCGGTGCGAAGCGCGGTGTGGGCCTTGTTCTGGAGCGCCTTCACCCTGCGCGATCATCTTTGGCACCGCCGCGACTTAACCGGCAAGCTGGCCACGATCCGGGATTCGGTGAAGGGCACGGCCATGTATCCCAAGGGTGCGGCGGCCGACAACTGGGGCTACTCCAGCCGCGCGGTCTTCGAAAACGGGCCCTCGGTCAGCCTCAACATCACCAGCACCCTGGAGCAGCAGGCCGAATGGCTGCAACGCCAGGACCCCGATTACCTGACATGCCTGCCGAGCATGTTTCACCGGCTCACCGAATATTGCCGGAGCAACGCGATTACCCTGCCGAGCCTGCGCCAGGTCGAAACTTTCTCGGAAACCCTGCGCCCGGAAACGCGCGCGCTGTGCCGCGACGTCTGGGGCGTGCCGCTAGTCGACATGTACACCACGCGCGAGGCGGGATACCTGGCGTTGCAATGCCCGGAGACCGAGCTCTATCACATCCAGTCCGAAGGCGTCTTCGTCGAAGTGCTGGACGAACGAGGCCGGGACTGCGAGGCGGGCCAAATCGGCCGCGTCGTTGTGACACCGCTCCATAATTTCGCCATGCCGCTGATACGCTACGATATCGGAGACTACGCGCAAGTGGCGGAACCTTGCACCTGCGGGCGCGGCTTGCCGGCCCTGCGGCGGATCATGGGCCGGCGCCAGAACATGCTGATGTTGCCGGACGGCACCGCCATCTGGCCGCTGTTGTCGTCCTCGGATCTGGCGGCCATGCAAGAGATCGCCCCGATCCAACAATACCAATTCGTCCAGAAAAGTGTCGACGATATCAACCTGCGCCTGGTTACCGCCCGCGCCCTCACCGCCGCCGAAGAGGACGCCGTGCGGGCCTGGGTACGGCAAAAGTTCGGTCATCCCTTCGCGGTTTCGCTCACTTTCCACGACGATCTGCCGCGCACCAAGGCCGGCAAGTTCGAGGACTTCGTGTGCGAGGCCGGGCGCTGAAACGGCGCGCCTTGACCCCCAGCCCGCCGCCACCTATCTTTACTCCCATGTGGACCATGTCCTTTCAGTGCCAACTTACGTTGCGACTTACCGCCCCGGCCGCTTGAACCAAGCGCGCCGGCGCCAGTTTGCCGTTTACCCGTAAGCCCGCTGAACGAGACCTTTCACGATGATCCGCCTAGCTGAAATTCCACCCGCTATCTGCGTCCCGTCCCGTGATTTCACTTGCGCGCGCCTGCTCCTTATCGGCGGTCGCCGGGCCTGACGGCGGCCCGGTGGCTGTAAACGCGCCGCGATTTTCACACCCACCAAGACAACTGGAATTTCGATCGCCCGCGGTGCACCGCGCCGGCGCGGCGTTCAGACAAGGGATAAGAAAGCGATGTCCAAGACCCCAATTCACATCATGCCGATTCACAAATACCGAGCCTTTCCCCCGATAGATCTGGCGGAGCGAAGCTGGCCGGACAAGACCATTACCCAGGCCCCCCTGTGGTGCAGCGTCGACTTGCGCGATGGCAACCAGGCCCTGGTCGAGCCCATGGACGGCGCCCGCAAGAAGCAAATGTTCGAAACCTTGGTCAGCATGGGCTTCAAGGAAATCGAGGTCGGGTTCCCGGCGGCTTCGCAAACCGATTTCGATTTCGTCCGCGTGCTTGTCGAGGAAAACCTGATCCCCGGCGACGTCACCATCCAGGTTCTGACCCAGGCACGCGCGCCCCTGATCGAACGCACCTTCGAATCAGTAAGGGGCGCCCGCCAAGTCATTATGCACCTCTACAATTCAACTTCGGAATTGCAACGCCGCGTGGTCTTCGGGCTGGACCGGAACGGCATCAAGGATATCGCGGTCCAGGGCACCGCCCTGTGCCGCGAACTCGCCGATTCCCTGACCGGCACCGATGTGCGCTTTCAGTACTCGCCGGAAAGTTTCACCGGCACGGAGTTGGATTTCGCCAAGGAAACTTGCGAGGCGGTGATGGACACCTGGGGCGCGAGCGCCCAGCGGCCGATAATTTTCAACTTGCCGTCCACGGTGGAGATGTCGACGCCCAACATCTTCGCCGATCAGATCGAATGGTTCACGCGCAACGTAAAGGACCGCGCGCGCTATATCCTGAGCGTGCATCCGCACAATGACCGGGGCACCGGGGTCGCGGCGGCGGAGCTGGCGGTCATGGCCGGGGCCGATCGCATCGAGGGCACCCTGTTCGGCAACGGCGAGCGCACGGGCAATGTCGATGTCGTCAACCTGGCGCTGAATTTGTTTTCGCAAGGCGTCGATCCCAAGCTGGACTTGAGCGATGTCGACACGCTGCGTGGGGTCGCCGAGTACTGTAACCAACTCCCGGTTCACCCACGTCACCCCTATGCCGGCGACCTGGTTCACACCGCTTTTTCCGGTTCGCACCAGGACGCGATCAAAAAGGGCATGGCCGCCATGGAGCGCTCCAACAGCGGGCTGTGGGAGGTGCCCTACCTGCCGATCGATCCCAAGGATATCGGGCGCAGCTATGAAGCGATCATTCGCGTCAACAGCCAGTCCGGCAAGGGCGGCATCGCGTATATCCTGCACCGTGACTATGGCCTGGACCTGCCGCGCCCGCTTCAGATCGCCTTCGCCGGACAGGTACAAGACCTCGCCGACGGTAGCGGACAGGAAATCACTCCAGAACGGATCTGGCGGGCCTTCGATGAAGCCTACCTTGGCCTAAAAACACCTTTCGAATTCATCGAACACCGCAGCCGCCCGGCGGCCCATGCGTCCGAGTTACGCGACCTCGACGCGACCATCCGCGAAAACGGCGTCACCCGCGAGATAAGCGGGCAAGGTAATGGACCGATCGATGCTTTCGTGAAGGCCTTAAACAAGAATTTCGGCCTGGCCTTGCGGGTGATCGGGTTTCACGAACATGCACTGGGTGCCGGGGCGGATGCGACGGCGGCGGCCTATGTCGAGATCGAAGAAGCGGGGGGGCGGGGTTATTGGGGCGTGGGCCTGCACCCGAACATCGTCTCGGCCAGCTTGCGCGCCGTCGTCAGCGCCGCCAATCAGGCCGCGCGGAGGGCGCAAACTAAAGGCAGCGACGTTTAGGGCTCCGTCACCCAGCCTCGCGCGCGGGCCGGTAAGACGACGGCCACACCGTCCGCGCGGCGGGAAAGCGAAGAGTTACACTTGTGCCGACCCCGACCTCGCTCTCGAGAGACAGCGTGCCGCCGTGAAGTTCGACCAGGGTCCTGGCCAGCGGCAGGCCCAGGCCGGTACCCTGGTGTTGGCGGCTGAGAAAGCTGTCGACCTGGACGAACTGCGTCAAGGCCTTGGGAATATCTTTCGGCGCGATACCGATCCCGGTATCGACGATTTCGAACTCATAGCCGCCGTTGGATTCGCACCTAGCCCGGATCGTGACCCGGCCGCCGGCCTTAGTGAACTTAACCGCGTTGCTTATGAGGTTGGTCAGGATTTGCTTCATCTTGCGCGCATCGGCGCGCAAACCGGGCGCGTTTTCCGGAAGGTCCTGCTCCAAGGCGACCCCGGATCCTTCGGCGCGTTGAGAAATCAGCCTCACCACGGAATCGACCACGATAGGAACCTGAAGGATTTCCTCATGCACCGCCTCCATGCCCGACTCGATTTTCGACAAGTCCAGGACATCGTTAATGAGCGAGAGCAAATGCAAGCCCGACTCGTTGATATCCTTCGCATAGCCCCGGTAAAGCTCGCTGCCCATGGGCCCCAAGGCCTCCTCATTCATGACCTCGGAGAATCCGATTATCGCGTTCAGGGGCGTGCGCAACTCGTGGCTCATGGAAGCGAGGAATTCCGATTTCGCTTCGCTCGCCGTTTGCGCGTCGTCGCGTGCGTCTTTGAGGTCATCGGCCAGACGCTTCAAATCCTGGCCCTGTTTCTCCAGCTTGCGTTGCGCCGCTTCGAGCTCAAGCACTCTGTCTCGAAGGGTTTCCTCGCTGCGCCGCAGTTTTTCCTCGGCCTGTTTGCGGGCCGTGATATCGGTTCCTATGGCGCCGGTGCCGGTGATCTTGCCGGCACGATCAAAAATCGGGAACTTGACGGTCAGGAACGTCGTGGGGCCCGCCGGGCCCGGCCATACCTCTTCCTCCTCGGTGGCCTGACCGGCCTCCATCACCATGCGATCGTGCGCCACGAAGGCATCGGCTATTTCCTTAGAGAAGATATCGTGGCTTGTCTTGCATTTCGCGCCTTCCTCGGTCACCCCGAACAACTGGGCGGCAAGATCGTTTATCAGGATGTAGCGTCCCTGCTTGTCCTTGATGTGAATCTTAGTAGGTGAATAATTGACCACAGCCCGGAAGCGGGCCTCGCTCTCATGCAAGGCACGATCGGCGCGCTTGGCCTCGGTGATATCGCCGATAATAAGGATGGTGCCGCCGTTGGGCAGGCGCTGCTCATGTAAGCGGAACCAACGCCCGTTCTGGCGCGCCACTTCGAAAGGGGCGCCCGGATTCCGGTGGCGCTCCATGCGCTCGCGGAACCATTCCTCTTCGCGGCCGGCGGCATCCGCTATCAATCCGCGACGGATCGCCGCGCGCAGGTGGTCCTCGAAACGCGTGCCTGGTTTCGAGTACTCGGCGATGTCCGCATTCAATTCCCTAAAGGCCCGGTTGGCCGCGACCACGCGGTCATTGGCGTCGAACAAGACGACATGTTCCGACAGTGACTCAATCGCCATGACAAGCTGTTCATCCGTCGTCAAGGATGGGCTCCGCGCCTTTAGTTTATTTCGCTTGAACCAAACCATTAACCGAGCCATCCCGGAGCGAAGACACGCGAATATGGAGCTTGAAGCAGCCCGGCACGGCCAAGTTCTTCGCCTGGCGTGCCGGCGCTAAGCGCCCACTACCGTCCCATTAATCATACCCCCAGCCTGGTTACTAAAATCTAAGGGTGAAAATGGCAGAAAACCGGGGTTTCCACGGCGTTAAGGGCAAAGAGTTTGACCTCCCGGCGTGGGCTTGCTTGCATGATGGCCCAATCCGCCAAGGGGAAACGCGGCCCATGTTCTCAAGCCTCAGATCGATTGTGGCCCACCTGGCTCGCCGCCGGCCGGCAGGCCTGTTCATGGTCGCCGCGCTCCTACTGGCCACGCCTCTTCTGGCGCTGGGCAAGCCCGCCACGGCGGAACAGGGCCAGCTAGGCATCCCCGGCGGCCATGGCGGCTTGGCCGCCACCAGCGAACCCCTGGCGGCGAAAGTTGGGGCGCGGATTCTCCGCGGCGGCGGCAACGCGGTCGACGCCGCCGCCGCCGTGGCCTTCGCCCTCAACGTGATCGAGCCGCAGTCGTCGGGCATGGGCGGCGGCGGTTTCATGATGATTCACTTGGCCAAGAGCCAAGAAACCTTCGTCGTCGATTCGCGAGAAACAGCGCCCGCCGCCTCCGGCCCGCGTATGTTCGAGGACCCGGCCAAACCGGGTGAGGCGATTGCCTGGCCGCTGCGCTCGACCAGCGGCTTCGCAGTCGGGGTGCCGGGCATGGTCAAGGGAATCGCCACCGCGCTCGATCGTTGGGGCACCATTTCTCTCGCGGTCGCCTTGGCGCCGGCGATCCATTTGGCGGAGAGCGGTTTCCTGGTGACGCCGCGCCTGGAAGGCAGTGTGACCAGCAAGCGCCTGACCAGCGACCCGGGTGTTCCGGCCTACGAGGCCGCGCGCACGGTGTTTCATCCCGGCGGCAAGCCCCTGGCCGAGAACGATCTCTTGGTTCAACCGGGCTTGGCACGCACCCTGCGGGCGATTGCCAAGAAGGGACCGGCAGTCGTCTACACCTGCGGCTTCGACCCGGCCAACGATATCGCCCAGGCCATCGTCGATACCCAGCGCGCCACGCGCGCGACCAATCCTTCCGGCACCGGGCGCATGACTTGCGATGATCTGACCAGCTACGAGGTCGCGATCCGCCAGCCGGTCGAGAGCACCTATCGCGGTTATAAAATGGTTTCCATGCCGCCGCCCTCGTCCGGCGGTTTGACCGTCATTCAGATCCTGAAGCTGGTCGAGCCCTTCCCCATGGGCGACGCGGACCGGGGCTTCGGTTTCGGGTCGCCCAAGACCCTGAACGTCATGATCGAGGCCATGCGCCTGGCCTTCGCCGACCGGGCGCTGTGGATGGGCGATACGGATTTCGTCGCCCTGCCGGTCAAGGGCTTGATCGACGACCGCTATATCGCGACCCGCCAGCCCTTGATCGACCCCACCGCGCGCATGAGCAACGATGTCGCCGTGGCCGGCGATCCACGCCCCTTCGACATGGCGGCCCTGGTGGGGGAAACGAAATTGGCGCGCGCGTCCTTGCTCGATGCGGAAGGCCGAAACACCACCCACTTTACCGTCGCCGATGGGGACGGCAATGTCGTGACCTACACCAACACCATAGAATCGGCCTGGGGCACGGGGCTCATGGTGCCCGGCTTCGGTTTTCTGCTGAATAACGAGCTGACCGATTTCAATCGCCTGCCGGCCGCCAATCCCGATCCCGATGACTACAACCCCGGCGCCAACGATGCCGCCCCCGGCAAGCGGCCGCGCAGTTCCATGGCACCGACCATGATCTTCAAGGACGGCAAACCCCTCGCCGCCTTCGGCTCGCCGGGCGGATCGAGCATCATCAACAGCGTGCTCAACGTCACCCTGAACCTGATCGACCATGGCATGACGGTGCAAGAGGCCGTCGATGCACCGCGCCTGTCCCAGACCAGCGCGGCCGGGACCCCGGCGCGCGAGATCGGCTTCGATCCCGGCGCGATCCAGGCTTTGCGCGATCTGGGACACAAGGTACGCGTACCCGGCGCCATCGGCTCGGTTCAGGCCATCGTCATCGACCCGCATGACAAGCGCCAGTACGGCGCCGCCGACAGACGCCGCACCGGCGGCGTTGTCACGCTGCGCTAAAGATGTAGCCCCTCCCAGATCGCCTGATAGTCCGGATCGTCGGGGGTCAGGAAACCGTGGCGTATGGCGAAATCCAGCAGCACCAAGTTAACGTTGAACTTGAAATCCTGGGTTTCGCGCATGGTGTCCATGACCCGGGCCATGGGCCATAGCTCGAAAGATTCGACCTCACCATCGGTGTTGCGCGGGATGAAATCGTCCGGCAGTTCCAGGTCGTAGTTGAAGAAGACATCGTCGCGCAGCCCCTCTTCGCGCGTGCAGCTATAGGAAACCGCGCCAACCGGCACCGCCCGCATGGCGAGTTCGGGCGCCATGCCGGCCTCCTCCTGGCACTCCTTGATCAGGTTTTCCAAGATGCCGAGGCCGTAGGGCTGGCCGCCGCCGACGATGTGATCGCGCTTGCCGGGCGCCGAATGCTTGGTTTGGGACCGCTTGCCAACCCAGAGATGCAGGCCATCGGCGCGCCGTACATAGCCGTTCAGATTGACGCCGAAACCGCGCACACCGAACAAGGGCACTGCGCCGCGTTCCATTTTCATGGGCGGCGTATCGCCCCAGCGCCGGATCACGGGATAGTCTTCGCCGCGCCAATGGGGGACAAGGCCGGCCTCTCTGAAACTCAGTAAAACCGCGTGCACCGCCGCGCTGCGCGAATCGAAATCGTCCAGTTCCGGGGCCAGGACCACAGCCGCGTCTGTAACTTGGAAGACTTTGGGAAAATCGGTCAGGCGCCGGGCCCAATCGTGGGCCACCCGGCCGAGAGTCACGCCTTGGATGGTGAAAGGCCGATAGGCCTCCGGGTCCCAGCGGTGACACTCGGCGATACGATCGAGATAGCTCATGACCTCAAGACCCTCGTTACCGTGTGGCGGCGGCGCGGCCCTTCTCCGAGGTCAGGACGGCGGTGACGCCGGGGATTTGGCGCAGGCACTGGGCGATGTAGTCGCTCAAGGCCGGGGTCAGGCCCTCGGCCTGAAGGTCGATCGACAGCTCGCGCCCGGCGCCCGGCCGGACCGGGACGCTCAGTCCGCTGACCCAGCGGCTGGGCACCAGATCGCGCTTGGCGAAAAGCTCCAGGACGCGGGGCATGATCCCCGGTCCCGCCTCGGCCTGCACCGAGAAACAGAACACGCGCGGCGCGGGCGCGTGAGTGGGGGGCGCGTGAGCGGCAGGCGCGCCGGCGCGCGCGAATGATTGGAATGACATGGCTGAGGTAACTCCTGATCGGCGGGTAATCGAAACGGATCGGCAATGGCCCGGTCGCTCAGACGAGCGCCGGGTCGCTAATTCGAAGGTTCCGGCCGAGTGGGAGTTGCTGGCTCATAACGGAACGCAGGGTACGACCGCGGCCCCGCGCAGGTCAAGCGAGCGCTCTCCCATAAGGCTGGCGGGCGGATAGGATCGCCCATAAAATAAATCCATGACGCTTGTTGTGATTAGAGCGCGCAAGATCCCGCCAACTTACACAAGGTATGTCATGACCAATATCAAACTTACCGCGGCCGGGCTGTTGATCGCGGGGGCCATGGCAGTCTCGGACAGTCATGGCCAGGAAACGCCGCCGGCGCCCAAGCCCGGGCATCGTCACGGCACAACCCAAGCCATGCCGCACCATGGCCCGTGCGCGGCCCCGGTTCACATTTCCCAAGAGGCGGAACGCCAGCCGGGCGGCAGTTTGTTCGAGGGGACCATGGCAAATCATGGAGACGGCGACATGGCCCATGGCAAGGCCAAAGCGGATATGTCGAAAATGGCCGGGGCGCACATGGTTCATAGCCCCCGGCGTGGCGGCGCATTCTTCATGGCGCCGAATAAAATGAACCACCTGGAGGCGCATTACTCCGATGCCTGCGGCTTTAATTTGTTCCTCTATAACATCCGGACCGAGAGTATCGGTGTCGCGCGGTTTCGAGCCTTCATCAAGGTCGTGCCCGACTCCATGGACGAGCCCGAGGTTATCCGGTTTCTGTCACCCGAGCAGAATGGCGGCACCTTAAGCGCCAGGATCGGCGATGACGTCAGCCGGCCTTTCACCATAGAGATCTACGTCAAGTTTCCCGAAGCCGACGATCCGGAGCTTTTCACCATGCATGTGCCCGCGATGCTTCCCGGCGGGAAACCATGACGAGGCGGGCCTAAACCTCCGCGACGGCGGTGAGCATCCTCAGTCGCGATTCAACGGGCCCAGCAAATTTCCGAGCGGGACGCTCACGGCCAGCATCAGGGAGTTGACGCCTGGGTTGCTGTCGTGGATTCCGGCATTGGAAATGTGTTTGAAGAGGACACCGAACTCGATCTCGCTATCTAGACGATAGGCCACGGCCGCCCCAAGTTCGAATTGGAAAATACCCCCCAGTTCGCGGGCGTCTCCCTCGCTGTAGCCGCCGATGCCGCCGAAAGGCCGGAAGTAGACGTTCTCGAACGGCCGAAGATCCAGGAACAGGCCGCCGGATCCGAAGACGCCGCCGTCGGTGTTGACGTTCAAGGCCGCATAGGGGCCGAGGCCCCCGAAGCGCGGCCCGAGGACCCGGTCCAGCAGGCGCCAGCCGGAGTGGTACGCCAGCCTCGCCTCGGTGGCCAGATCCGCGCCGTTCTCCTCGTCGATGGCGAAGGCTCCGAGGCCCAGCAGCACACGGTCCTCGGCGGCATGGGCCGGTCCCGGTGCAAACAGACCCAAAAGGCCAAGAAGAGCGGCCGAAAGTACAATCCAGCGCATGAAACGAAGCTTTCCATCGTAAATACTGCCCTGGGTTCATACTAGGTCCGAGTTCGAGTCTGCGAACAATCAAGGCCTATCACGACTACGTGCGGGCCCCGCAGCCGGCCCAAGACGAGATCCGCATACCTCGCGCGCTGAAGACCGTGACGGGCCCTGGCGCTGCCCGGCGATCGAAGGGAAAGGCGGACGTGGGCTGTATCGCCATTGGTATACGGCGGGGCCTTCGACCAAATGCCCGAAAATCACATCTTTTACACAAGCCCGTGAGATGTGACCGGCGTCACTAACAGGGGCCGCCAAGCAGCCCAAGATTTAGAGATGCGAGCAAACCGAAACCGATCTCCGCCAAGTCACGGCGCGAGCCAGGCCAGAGTCCCTGTACAGAGGAAACGCCAAGAATACGACCGTAAGCGCCGATGACAGTCCCCGCGCCTCCGACGCGGCCGGCTGCGCAAAGCAGACTAGCCGCGGCGCCCGCCGCCGGCCCGTGCCTCCCCGCCCCGGGCCGGCGGCACCCTTGCCGTATGGCCCAAGTCTCACGCAATTTCACTCGGGAGCTGAGAAGACGGTAATAATTTCCCGTAAATGGTGTTTTCCGGCCAAGGCTTGTCCCGCGAAAAACGGCCATAGCCCGCCGGCGCACCCTACATGGGCCCGGGCCTTTTCACACTGGCGGCGAGAGCGCAGGCTTAATGCGGGGGTTGAGACATTAGACTTACCGGTGTTATAATCAACGCGATTTGCCTCGCTAATCACGAAGGAATCACGAATTCGCGATTCGACATAACACTTTCGAAATCTTATAGACAACCTAGGACATAGTGATACTAGACGCGGGCCGTCATCGAGTTATAGATGCTGGCGATTTTGGTTACTGTACGGGATGTCGAATACTATTTCGAATGCTATTCGGGGCGTCTTTCTCACCTCAACGACGAGATCGCTGCATTTCTTGTAGCTTCCACAGAGGGGGGCGGCTAAAACCTGGGCACTTCTGGAAGCTGGCCATTGTCCTCGGCAACGATTATGTAACCCGTTCACTCAATTCGACAGATCATCACTCACTGAAACGCGGCACCACGATAAATGACAATCGCCAATCGACAGTCGGCTACCAAGCAGGCCTTAATGAACCCAACCGGCGCCGCTGATTCGCGCCCAGAGCCCCATGCACGCGCCCCTTTTCGCGCTGCCGACTTCGATTGCTTGGCCGAGGCGCTTGACTATGCGGCCGAGGGCGGCGGCGGGTTAAATTTCCACGGCCTTCGCGGAGAACGCGAGAACCACCTCTCCTATGCCGAGGTCCGCGCACGCGCGCTTTACCTCGCCCGTGGAATGATGGCACAGGGACTGAAACGCGGCGATCGCGTGGCGATCATCGCGGATATGCACCCGGATTTCGTCTGCGCTTTTTTCGCATGTCAATATGCCGGACTGCTCGCCGCACCCATGCCATTGCCTACCGCTCTTGGCGGCCGCGACGGATACGTCGAGCAACTTCGCATCTCCCTCAAGGCCTCGGGGGCGCGTATCGCGCTTGGACCGGAGGCCTTAATCCCACAGCTGGAGGACGCGGGCAGAAACCTGGGCCTGGCGCTGATCGGCACCGTGGCGGGATTGGTGCACGTAAACGGAATCGGCCGGCAGTTGGAACCGCTTGGCGCCAATGAGGCAAGCCACATCCAATATTCCTCGGGCAGTACAACTCACCCGCGCGGAATTCTAATTGGCCAAAGCGCCTTAATGGCGAATGCCAAGGCCGTGGCGCAGCATGGCCTTCGGATAACGCCGGACGATCGCTGCGCCTCGTGGCTGCCCTTCTACCACGACATGGGTTTGATCGGCTTCATGGTGATCCCCATGAGCTGCCAAGTCTCCATCGACTACTACCAAACGGACGGCTTCGCGCGGCGCCCGCTGCAGTGGCTCGAGCTTATGTCGAGAAACGCCTGCACGATCGCCTTCAGTCCCGCGTTCGGCTACGACCTCTGCGTCAGACGGGCCGCAAGCGCGCGCGACCTGGATCTCGACCTTTCCCGCTGGCGCGTGGCCGGGATCGGTGGTGAGATGATCCGGCCCAACATCTTAAATGATTTCGCGCGGGTCTTCGAACCTTATGGATTCCGGGCCGAATCCTTCGTGCCGAGCTACGGTTTGGCGGAATCGACTCTGGCCGTCAGCGTTGCCCCATTGGACACCCGGATCACCGTGGACGTGGTGGACCGGCAAGCCCTGGTCGAACGCAATGTGGCGGTGCGCCCCGGAACTAATGGGAACGGGAATGGCATTAGTAATGGTAATGGCAATGGCGCGGCCTTTTCCGGAAACGGGATCGAAGGGCGAACCGACAAGACAAGAAGGCTAGTCGCTTGCGGACACCCCTTACCGGGACACACGGTCGAGGTTCGCGACGCGGCGAATTCCGCCCTTCCCGAACGATGCGTTGGCCGTATCTTCGTCAAGGGCCCAAGCGTCATGTCGGGTTACGATCGGAATTCCGTTGCCACCGACGGCGTCCTGGACCGCGACGGATGGCTCAGCACCGGCGATATGGGCTACCTCACCGGCGGCCAGCTTGTCATTACCGGTCGGCAGAAAGACTTGATCATCTACAATGGCCGTAACATTTGGCCTCAAGACCTTGAGTGGGAGGCGGAACAACTGCCGGAGGTGCGCAACCGCGGCACCGCCGCATTCTCCATCGAGGACAATGACGGTAAGGAAACGCCAGTCATCCTCGTGGAGTGCCGCACGCAAGATTCCGACGCGCGGATACAGCTTGTCAGCATGGTCCGGTCAGCCGTTTTTCGCAAAACAGCCATCGATTGCCATGTGGGACTGATCCCGCCACGCAGCCTGCCGTATACAACCTCCGGCAAGCTGCGGCGGGCCAAGGCAAAGCAGACCTATCTCGCCAAGGAATTAGAGTGCGAGGCAAGGCCCCGGCCGGGAAACAACGGCCAACCCTCGGTCCAGCGGACCCAATCTTTAGAAGCGTGACACCGTGATCACGGCTCAGGTCGCGGTCACCGGCGGTTCAGGTTTTGTCGGCCAAGCTCTCATTGAGAGATTGCTCGCCGAAGGAGTTCATGTGCGGGGGCTGCGCCACCGGGGCCGCCTTGGACCCGAACGACCGGAATTGAAGATCGTCGACGGCGACCTCCTGGACGAACAAGCCTTGAATAAATTGGTTACGGGATGCGATGCCGTCGTTCACTGCGCGGGGGTAATTGCCGCGGCTCGCGACGAGACGTTCCATCGCGTGAACGCGGAAGGCACCCGGCATCTCGCTCTTGCCGCGGCGGCGGCCGGAGTCAGTCGCTTTCTGCTCGTATCGAGCATCGCGGCGCGGCATCCGCACCTGTCGGCCTATGCCGCCAGCAAGGCCGCCGCCGAGAGCGCCCTGGACACGGTTCCCGGTCTCTCGTGGGACGTTCTGCGCCTACCCGCCGTCTACGGCCCGGGAGACCGGCAGACACTTACCCTCTTTCGCCTCGTCAAGCACGGCTTCGGCATGTTACCGGCCGGTGAGAAAGCGCGCGTTTCGCTGGTCTACGTGGATGACCTCGTGGCGGCGATATGCATCTGGCTGAAGGCCCAGAATCCTCGAAAAGAAACTTACGAATTGGACGACGGCCACAAAGGCGGCTACAGTTGGCGCACCATTATCGATCATGCGGCCCGGGCCTTGAGCGTCCGCCCACGCTACATAGTGCCGCCGGGCGCGGTTCTGCGATGCATTGGCCAGTGCGCGCTTGCGTGGGGGCGCGTCACTGGACGCCCGCCCTTCATTTCGCCCGGCAAGGTCCGCGAACTTCGCCACACCGACTGGGAGTGCCGCGACGATAACTTCCAAACCGCCACCGGATGGCGTCCACGGGTCGCTCTTTCGCAAGGCATGCGCGAAACTATAGCATGGTATCGAGAGAAGGGTTGGCTGTAAGCCATGGAAAGCACGAGGACCAAGGAGGAGTGTCTGCGATGTCACAATTGAAATCGGCGGGAGCCCCTCGGGATTATCAGGAAATTCTGCAAGCTATCTGCACGGAATTGGCCAAGGCCAATAGGCGTGGAGTCGATTTGAACGAAGAAACGGATATCACCGCGGATTTGGAAGTCGACTCCATTGCCGTGATGGATTTGCTGTTCCTCCTGGAGGAACGCTATGACATCTCCGTTCCGCTTAACGAACTGGGCGAAGTACGCACAATCGGCGACCTATCTAAATTGGTCCATCGGATTGCAACTGAGGGATAACGAAACCATGACCGGACTATTCGACAAGTTTTCTTCGGTCGCTCGCGCCCATAAGGCGATTACGCAAACGGGACGCGACCCCTTCGCGGTTCGTATCGACCGGGTCTTCTCGCCCACGGAGGCGGAAATCGGGGGGCGCCGCTGTATCCTTCTAGGATCGAACAACTATCTCGGGCTAACCTTTGACCAGGATGCCATCTCGGCCGCCTGCGAGGCCTTGAGCGACTACGGCACGGGTACGACCGGCTCGCGGGTCGCCAACGGCAGCTATGCCCCACACCAGGACCTGGAGCACGCCTTGGCGGACTATTACGGCATGCGTTCCGCGGTTCTTTTCACGACCGGATATCAGGCCAACCTCGGGTTCATCTCGGCCATTACCGGCAAGGACGACATCCTCCTGATCGATTCCGATTGCCACGCCAGCATCTACGACGGCTGCAAGCTTTCCGATGCCACGGTCATACGTTTCCGCCACAACGATGCCGATGACCTGGCGCGCCGCCTAAGGCGCCTGCCTTCGGAAACCAATAAGCTCGTCGTCATCGAGGGTATTTACAGCATGCTCGGCGATCGGGCGCCGCTTGCGGAAATCGTCGAAGCGGCCAAGGCCGGCGGCGCGTATGTGCTCGTCGACGAAGCCCATTCCCTCGGTGTGCTGGGCGAGACCGGCCGTGGCTTGGGGGAGGAGACGGGCCTGCAAGATCAGATCGATTTCGTGACCGGCACGTTCAGTAAAAGCGTCGGGACCATCGGCGGATTTTGCCTCTCGAACCACCCGGAACTGGAATCGATACGTCTTGCCGCGCGCAGCTATCTGTTTACCGCTTCGCTGCCGCCGTCGGTCGTCGCCTCCGCACGGGTGACGCTCGATCGCATAAGCGACCCGCGGCTGCGCCGAAATCTATGGCATAACGCCGAGCGGCTCTACCATGGCCTCAAGGAACTAGGGTTCGAAGTGGGTCCTGAAATGACACCGATCATCGGCGTGCGCCTGACCGATGCCGAAAAGGCCCTGGCTGTCTGGTATGCGCTGCTAGAGAACGGAGTCTATGTCAATCTGGCCTTGCCGCCGGCCACGCCCCAGGGCGCGTGCTTGCTGCGATGCAGCGTTTGCGCCGCCCATACCGATAACCAAATCGACGCCATCCTGGCCGCATTCGGCAAGGCGCGAATGCAACTGACTGACGAAACCCGCGCCACGGGATAGCCGCCTAGGTCACATACCCATAAAGGGGATTCCATTTCGGCGCGCGATGTGATTCAAGCTTCCTTGAAGGGAGATTATCATGGCGCGTTTCGATTTGACGGATTTCGAGTGGTCTGTGATCCAGCCATTATTGCCGAACAAGC
>JAJFGJ010000014.1 GCA_021776175.1 Kiloniellaceae bacterium | reverse complement strand
GCTTGTTCGGCAATAATGGCTGGATCACAGACCACTCGAAATCCGTCAAATCGAAACGCGCCATGATAATCTCCCTTCAAGGAAGCTTGAATCACATCGCGCGCCGAAATGGAATCCCCTTTATGGGTATGTGACCTAGGCTTCGACGATATCGAGGATTTCACCTTCCAGGCTTAGGCAGGCCGCCATCAGTTGCCCTTTGAAGCCGCAACCGCCATCGATAGTCAAGGTGTGTCCGGTGTCCTGGTAGCCGCCGTGATTAGGATCGTAGCCACGCACGACGCGCTTGAATTGAGCGAAGGGTTCCGATATCTGCGCGAACTCCGCGCCGGACCACCAGAAGCTGTCGCTTTGGGTCTCGAGCGGGCGTTTTGGATCAAGCCCGGCATTAACGAACAATAGCGTGCCTTCCTGCGTATAGGCCGCGCGGCGCAGGGCGGCCATGATCTGGTGGTGGCCGGATTGAGCATGGATCGATTGGCGCAGCCGCCCGGTCCAGCGGGTCAAGGATACCGTGCCCGCCGCCGCCTCGCGCATGGCGTCCGGCACCGAGACGCCGTAGGATTCCAAAGTCGGCCCGGCACCTTGGGCGACCATCCATTCCAGAACGCCGCGCGGGTCGGTGGCGAATTGAAGCTGCAACAGCTTTTGCCACATTTCTTCCTGGCTGCCGCGCAAGTAGACGATGTCGCCGGCATCGCTGTGCGGCCGCGCCAGGGTGTGCAGGCGGAAATTCAAGAGGGCGTCGAGAGTCTCGCGGGCCTGGGGCGCGTGCCCGATCATGTTTCCCGTATAGACGATGCGGTCGCACAGTTCGAGTTTGGGCCACAAGCGCGCGTGCAGCCGCTTGAGTCTGGCGACATCGGCGTGAATCGCCCCGACCGCCCAAACCCGGCGGGCGGCGCGCAGTACCGCGAATTTTTGCCGATCCGTCATAGTGCCGGCGGGCGGTCCCCCGCTTTGCTTCGATGCCGCGATCGTGCCGCCGCGGATCGAAGATGTTATACCAAGGTTCGTTGGTATTTAAGTTCTCAGGCGAGTCTAGGCCGCTGTGAGAATTTCTTCCAGCTTAACGGTTGCCGTATCCTCGTCGATTTTCTCGACCGCCGCCAACTCGCGCGACAAGCGTTCGAGCGCCGCCTGGTACATCTGCCGTTCGCTATAGGATTGGTCGGGCTGGTCGGCGCCCCGGTGCAGATCCCGCACCACCTCGGCGATCAAAACAGGGTCGCCGGAATTGATCTTGGCGTCGTATTCCTGCGCGCGGCGGCTCCACATGGTCCGCTTCACGCGGCTGCGTCCTTTCAGGGTGGTCAGCGCGGTATCCATCAACTTGCGGCTGGAAAGCTTGCGCAGGCCCGACTCCTCGGCCTTGGAGATGGGGACCCGCAAGGTCATGCGGTCCTTTTCGAACTTGATTATAATCAGGCTCAGCGTATGGCCCGAGATTTCCTGGACTTCCACGCCCTCGACCCGGCCAACGCCGTGGGTTGGGTACACGACAAAATCGCCGACCTCGAATCCCGCTTCCTTGGCCGCTTTCTGTTCCTTGGTAATCCGCTTCTTGGTCATTCGCTTTTCAACCGGTTCCTTGTTGGCCAGCTCGCGCCGGCGGTTTTCACGGCATTCCAAAGTGCCGCGCCTGGGGTATAAGCCAGTCGCGGCGGGCAATGGGATGGAGGCCGCGTGGAGGCGGATCCTGGAGCGAGGCGCCAGGAAACACTAACAAAATCGAGGCGCCGTAACCCTTACGGCACCCCGTCCCGGCAACATATCCTTATCTGCCGTTATCCGCCGTTGGCGCGTTCCCGATATCCAATCGCGATTGCGATAGAGCCTAGATCGCGCCCGACGGGCTTTATTCCGAACCGATTATATATACCCCGATTTTATCGAATATTCAAGGGCCGTGGCCCGGGCGAGGAGTAAGCGGGGACGAAGACCTGCCCGGCCCTTGGGGTATCGGATTGGGGATTTGGCCCAAAAAAGGTAGGAATAACCTGAAAGCTTACTTACCTTCGCCGGGCTCCGCGCTAAAGAATTTCTCGAATTTGCCGGCCATGTCCTTGTAGGTTTCGGCATCCTCGGGCGGCGTTCCCTTACGGGCGATGTTAGGCCATTTCTCGCTGTAGTCGCGGTTCGTTTCCAGCCAGGCCTCGGCCACCGGATCGGTGTCGGGAATGATCGCCTCGGGCGGACACTCCGGTTCGCAGACCCCACAGTCGATGCACTCGTCGGGGTGGATCACCAACATGTTGGCGCCCTCGTAAAAACAATCGACCGGGCACACCTCAATGCAGTCCATGTACTTGCAACGGATGCAGGCCTCGGTAACGACGTAGGTCATTGTTTAGAACTCCTTTTGCCACCCCTCCCGGCGGGCAGTGCGAAACACCTGATTTGACTATGTCTTTAGAGCCAGTTTTTCCAAGGCCCGCTTGCGCGCCGCGCCGCTATCGCGATCGCTGACGTGCAGCAAGCCGGTCACGCGGCGGATCAAGCTGGCCTCGTAATCGTGTAGCTCGCCATCGCTATAGGCCACTTCCCAGAGCATCTCCAAGAGTTCGACGCGCTGCTCGTTGGTGAAGGCGTCCTTGACCGCCTTGGTGAAGCCGTAGAGTTGATTTGACTGGGCGACTTCCTCTTCGGCGGCGTCCAGCAAGTCCTCGCCTTCCTCGGCCGTGAGTGCGAAGCGGCCGGTCAGGAGATTGAGAATAGTGGCTCGTTCGCCGCTGTCGAAGGTATCGTCCATCCGCGCCGCCTCGACCAGGAGGGCCGCGGCGGCGACCTGATATTCTTCGATCGCGCGCACGTCATTGCCGCGCGGGGCGCACGTTTCCCATTTGCTGACAAAGGCCTTGATACGTTCGAGCACGGCTTTGCCTATCACGCGCCTTCGCCGGGGTGCAACCCTGAGCGGATTGTGTCTATTGCGACTGAATATCGGGCCTTAGGCAGCTCGCCGGGGGGGTGGCAGGGTATCGGCCATGGCGGCCCGGCTCGGCGGTTCCGGCGCCGGTTTCGGTGTTGTTTTTAGGCCTATGGATGGGCGCCCCGCCGGCGGCGGGGCCAAGACTTCGGCGCGCACAGCTAGAACTTGATCCAGGGATCGGACCGGCCGGTTGAGGTAGGGGCTAACCATCGTGCTTTTCATTCCATCGCTTTGTTCGTTTCCGCAGTCTCGCGGACGCTTTGGCCGGGGCCGTCGATGACTTGGGGATCGTGGCACCTGCTTGGTTAACACCAAGTTAATTTCAACGGCCCTCATGGCATAATTTGCCCCCATCACCGATGAAACCGCTAGATATAGTGCTTCACCCTAGAGCTCCAAAAGCCTGCCGAGGCGGCGCATGATCGCATCGGTCGCATATAAAGTCTTGATTTGCCCGCATTTATAGAGGGCCGCAAGGCGGCGGCCAGCGCCGTCAATCCCCGCCGCGAAGCTTCTTCAGCGCCCGGCGGTCACGCTTGGTGGGACGGCCGGTTCCGGGCTCGCGCATGGCACCGGGACCGGTATCGCGCGGGAGCCTGCTTTCCTTGCTGGGTGGGCTCAAGTCCTCGTAGAGCGCTTGGGCCTCGGGCGCCGGCCCGCGGCGGCCCGCTAAAGCGAGTATCTTCACGACCCGGATCTGGCGGCCCTGCGGGAAGGTCAGGATATCGCCGGGGTGGACCTTGTGATGGGCCTTGGAAACGATCTCGCCGCCGATTCGCAAGCGCCCGGCGTTGCAAACCCCTGTCGCCAGGGAGCGCGTCTTGAAGAAACGCGCATACCAAAGCCATTTATCGAGGCGGAGCGTGGGGTCCGTCATTCGCCGGGTAACAGCCCGCGTAGAACGTCGAAGGGGGAAGAGGCGGTTTCACGCTTCCGCCTTGGCCGGGAATTACTCGCGCGGCCCGCGTCCTTGCCGGCCTGGCGCCGCCGCCGCGAGACATGAAGCCCCCCGGCGTCCCGGCGCAGGCCGTGGCGCAGGGCATGGAGCGCGGTTTCCAAACGCGCCTCATCTCCGTCGGCCAGGCGAAGCATTTTCGCCGAGGCCGGGAAGGGGCCGTCTTGGCCCAAGCGGAAAACTTCCTGGGCCAAGTGCTCCAAGGCTTCCGCGCGGATCGCCAGCCTCGGCCCCTCGCCTTCGATCTTGAGCCCGGGCAGACAATGGCACCCGATCGCCAGGTAGAAACTCTCGTCCGCGCCCGGGGCCGGCAGGCAAGTGCTCGAGTCGCGCGCCGGGGCCGCCGGCATCGCGGTTCGACGATGGACGGACCACAGCAGGCCGCGCATCTCCGGGCGGCCGGCGCGGCGCAGAGCCGGCATGTAAACGCAGACCCGGCCCAGGCGCACGCCCAGCGCCGCCAGGCGTTTGCGCTCCGCCTTGCCGATGGCGCCAAGCTGCTCCGCGACTCGCTCGCGCGGCACTAGGCCGAGAGTTTCGGCGAGTTGATAAAGGAGGCCGCGCGCGGGGCCCGAGAAGCCGCCTTGGGCCGCCGCCTCGCCGATCCGGTACAAGGGCGTTAAACGCGCCCGCAGGTGATGCCGCGACCAGGCCGCCAAGCGCTGGCGCAGACGTTCGCGGGCGCGGCTGTCCAGAAACTCGCTGCTCAGGGGCTCCACTCTTGGCGTCAGGGCGGTGTCGCCCGCGCTTAGGCGGCCAACCCCTTCGCCCCGCCAGGTCAAGGCGCCGCCGGGCAGAAGCGCGAATTCTTGTACCGGGGCTTGCTCCAGGGCGCGCAGGCGTCTCGGGATTTCACCCTGGAGCGCGCGCCGCGCCGCCGTCAGCAGGGCCCGCGCGTCCCGGCCCGATACCGCCTCATCGGCCTGGAAACGGAATCCATGCAGCCGGCCGACAAACTCGCCCTCGACCAGGACCGCGCCATCGGCCCCGATCGCGGTCAGCATTTCATCCCCGGCGCGCAAGTGCCGGACCAGCACCGCCGCGCGCCGGTCGACGAAACGCGCGGTCAAGCGCTCGTGCAAAGCGTCCGACAGCTTGTCTTCGATAGCCCGGGTGCGTTCCTGCCAATGGCGGGGATCGGTCAGCCAGTCGGGCCGGTGCGAAATATAGGTCCAGGTGCGGACCTGCGCGATGCGGGCGGTCAGGGTGTCGATATCGCCATCGCAGCGCTCGATACGGCCGATATGCCGTGCCACCCAGTCGGCGGGCAGGCGGCCCTCGCCGTCGCCGCCCGCCGCCATGAGGTGGCGGAATATCCGGTCCAGCAAGCGCATATGCCGGTCCGAGAGAATCTTCTGGAAGTCCGGTATCTGGCATACATCCCAGAGCAGGCCGACAGCGCCGCGATGGCGGGCCAAATCGAGTATCTCCGGTTGGCGGGCCAGGGCGCGCAAGACTTTCAAGTCATCGCCGTGGGGCGCGCGCCTGAGGATGGGTGAGGGCGCCGGGCGCTCGAGGCTTTTTAAAAGCGCAAGGGGCGAAGCCAGGTCCAGGTCGCGGGCGCGCCAGAAAATGCCGTCATGGGCGGTGAATCGATGTTCCTCGACCGCTTCGACCGTTTCCGGATCGATCGGTCCGGCATCGTTGGTGGTACCGAAGCTGCCGTCGGTCATGTGGCGCCCGGCGCGGCCCGCGATTTGGGCTATTTCCGGCGCCTTTAGGGTGCGCATGGTCTGGCCGTCGAACTTCGATAGCTTGGCGAAGGCCACATGCTCCAGGTTCAAGTTCAAACCCATGCCGATGGCGTCGGTGGCGACCAGGTAATCGACTTCGCCAGCCTCGAACATGGCGACCTGCGCCCGGCGCGTGCGCGGGCTCAGCGCCCCCATCACAATCGCCACGCCGCCGCGCTGGCGGCGCATCAGTTCCGCTGTCTCATAGACCTCGGCGGCCGAGAAGGCGACCACGGCCGACCGCGGCGGCATGCGCGATAGCTTGCGCTCCCCGCTATAGGCGAGGGTGGAAAACCGGGGCCGCGAGATCGTTTCCGCCTCGGGCACCAGCTTGCGCAGGATCGCCCTCATGGTGCCGGCGCCCATGAACATGGTCTCGTGAGTCCCGCGCGCGTGCAGCAGGCGCTCGGTGAAGACGTGGCCGCGCTCCGGGTCCGCGCAAAGTTGAATTTCGTCGATGCCCAGGAACTCGGTCGCGCGGTCGACGGGCATGGATTCGACGGTGCAAAGGAAATAGCGCGCGCCGGGCGGCACGATTTTCTCCTCGCCCGTGACCAGCGCGACCTGACCCACGCCCTTGACCTTGACGACCCGGTCGTAGTTTTCGCGCGCCAGCAGCCGCAGCGGAAACCCGATCATGCCGCTGGCATGACCCAGCATGCGCTCGATCGCCAGGTAAGTCTTTCCGGTGTTGGTGGGTCCGAGGACCGCGGTGACGCGGCCGCGCGCGAATGAAGTCATCGTGTCAAGACGTATACCAAGGATCGTAGGTAATGACCCATAGAAATTGCCTAGGCGGCCGGGTCGGCGCTTCTCTCGACCAGGGGGACGAAGGCAACCGGCAGCACGTTGCGTTCGGCAATTCGGCCCTCCTTGTCTTTGGTGACGACCATCAATTCCTGGTCCTGATCGAGATAGGGAAAGCGCGCCACCGAGGTGCTGCGATCGACCGGAACAACCAGGCGCCCGCCCGGGGCGAGTTGCGCGATCAAGGCTGGTGGAATGCGCTGCCATGCCGCGGCGGTCACGACGATGGCGTTATAGGGCGCGTGCCCGGCCCAGCCCAGGGCGCCGTCGCCGCACATGATTTCGACGTTCGCGTAACCCATGTCGCGCAGGCGCGCGGCGGCCGGGTTAGCCAGTTCGGGCACGATCTCGACCGAATAAACCTGGGCCGCGAGCTCGGCCAGTATGGCGGTCTGATAGCCGCAGCCGGTTCCGATCTCCAGCACCCGGTCATCCGGCTGGATGTCGGCGAGGTCGGTCATGATGGCGACCATGTAGGGCTGCGAGATGGTTTGTCCGTGGCCGATCGGTTGCGGCCGGTTTTCGTAGGCATGTCTTTTATTGATGGCGGGGACGAAGCGATGCCGGCGCACCTTGGTCAGGGCCGCGACCACTCTTGGGTCGAGCCTGGGCTTACCAAGCCATTTTCGGGTGCTGGCCACCTCCGCCTCGATTTCGGCGACCATGGCATCTCGTCGTGCGGACATCTCTTTGTCCTCGGCTCTATCCGCGCCGCCAAATGGTCGGCGCGGGCCGGGCCTTGCAGTTTCGCCAGTATTACCACATATCAGACGCGGTTTACCAAATCCTAAGCGGTGGATCGATTTTTACTCAAGGAAGGCGATATGGACACCAATTGCGAAGAAAAATTAAGCTTTCAGGCGGAAGTCAGCAGGCTTCTCGACATCGTCGCCAATTCGCTCTACTCGAATAAGGAAATCTTCCTTCGCGAGCTGATATCCAATGCCTCCGACGCCTGCGACCGTCTGCGTTACGCGGCCTTGACCGAGCCGGAATTACTGGCCGGCGATCCCGATTTCAAGATCCACCTGTCCTCGGATGCCAAGGCCCGCACGCTCACGATCGCCGATAACGGCATCGGTATGAACCGCGATGAGCTGATCGAGAACCTGGGTACTATCGCGCGCTCCGGCACCGCCGCCTTCATGAACCAGATGAAAGATCAGGAGAAGGATAAGAGCGACGGCAAGACTGGCGGCGCCAATCTGATCGGCCAGTTCGGGGTCGGGTTCTATTCCTCCTTCATGGTCGCCGACAAGGTCGAGGTAACCAGCCGCAAGGCCGGCGAAGATCATGCATGGACCTGGACCTCCGACGGCAAGGGCGATTTCACCGTCGCGGCGGTAAGCCCCGATGCGCTGGATCTGGCGCGTGGAACCCGGATAGTTCTCTCGCTCAAGAAAGACGCCGCCGAGTACCAGGACACGGCGCGCCTGCGCACTATCGTCAAGACCTACTCCGATCATGTCGCGATCCCCGTGGTGATGACGGTGGACGATAAGGAAGACATGCTGAATAGCGCCTCGGCGATCTGGCGGAGGGCCAAATCGGAAGTTAGCGAAGAGCAGTACAAGGAATTCTATCACCACGTCGCGCACGCCTTCGACGATCCCTGGTTGCGCCTGCATTTCAAGGTGGAGGGGGTGATCGAATACAGCGGCCTGCTTTATGTGCCGGCGTCCCAGCCCTTCGACTTGTTCGCGCCGGAACGCCGTCACGGCGTCAAGTTATACGTCAAGCGCATCTTCATCACCGACGACTGCGCGGAATTGGTCCCGCCTTACCTGCGTTTCCTGCGCGGCGTGATCGATACCGAGGATCTGGCCCTCAACATCAGCCGCGAGATGCTGCAGGAGCATCCCGTCCTGACCAAGATTCGCGGCGCCGTGACCAAGCGGGTGCTGAAGGAGTTAAAGAAAAAGGCGGAGAAAAAACCGGAAGAATACGCCAAGTTTTGGGAAAATTTTGGCGCGGTCTTGAAGGAAGGGCTGTACGAGGATGCCGGTCAGCGCGAAATATTGACAGAACTGGCCCGCTTCGCCTCGACCAAGTCGGAAGGCTTGACCGGACTGAGCGGCTATGTGGAGCGCATGGCGGAAGGGCAGAGCGATATCTACTATATCTCCGGCAACGACGCCGATGCGGTGCGCCGCAGTCCGCACCTCGAAGGCTTCGAGGCCAAGGGCATCGAGGTTCTGTTGCTGAGCGATCCGGTCGATGAGTTCTGGATTCCCGCGATCGGTACCTTCCAGGACAAGCCCTTCAAGTCCGTCACCCGCGGCGATGTCGATTTGAGCGGCTTCGCCACCAAGGATTCGGACGAGAAAGCGAAACCGGAACCGGAGGACGCGGCACCGGGCACCGACGCCCTGGTCGCCTTCCTCAAGCTGGCCCTGAAGGACGCGGTCAAGGACGTGCGGCGCAGCGAGCGCCTGACCGGCAGCCCGGTCTGCCTGATCGCCGACGAGGGCGACATGGACATGCACCTGGAGCGTCTGCTCAAGCAGCACCGCCAGATCGACACGGCCTCGAAACGGGTTCTGGAAATCAATCCCAAGCATAGCTTGATCCGCAGCCTGTCCCGGCGCCTGGAGGACAAGGACGCCGCCGGCGGCGGCGCCAACGCGGCGCTCGACGACGCGGCCTGGCTGCTGCTCGATCAGGCGCGCATTCTGGAGGGCGAGACCGTGCCCGACCCCGCCGCCTTCGCCCGCCGCCTAACCGCTATCGTCGAGCGCGGCTTCGGGACTTAGGGCTTCCGCGCTTTCAGGGCGATGTGTGCGCCAAGGGCGCTTAGAGATAAATTCACCGCGAAGACACAAAGACACTAAGGAGCCGCGAAGGAAGAATATTTGGGTTTCTTAGTGTCTTTGTGTCTTCGTGGTAATTCTTCTTCTCATCGTAGCGGCCCGGCAATGACCCAAAGACGATAGGGTCGACCTCCTTACGGTTCTCTTGTCCTAGGAGTTCTGCATGGTGGCCAGGAGTTCCTCGAACTTGGCGCGGTCCATGATGTAGAGGCTGCGGCCCTTGCGCCGGATGATGCCGCTTGGGTAGAGCTGGCCCATAGCGCGGGCCACAGTCTCGCGCGTGGTGCTGACCCGGCTGGCGACCTCACGTAGCGGCGGCAGGGGGTGGATGACATGGAGGCCGGTGCCCGCCGCGTCGGGCTTGGCCATGCGCAGGAGCTCGGCATAGACGCGCTGGGTCGCGGCCAGGGTGCTCAGTTCCATGATCCGCACGTCGCCGCTGCGCACCATGGTGGCCAGGCGCGTCAACATGCGGAAGGTGACCGACGCGCGCTCCTTCAGCAAATCGAGAAAGCGTTCCGCCGAGAGGACCGCGACCAGGGTCGGCTCGGTCGCGACCACGCTGGCCGAGCGCGGCTGCCCATCGATGGCGGCCAATTCACCGAAACTCTCGCCGGCGCCCAGATTGGCGTAGGCGATCTCGCGCCCCGAATGGGAGAAATTGACGATGTTGACCGCGCCCTGGACGATGAACAGGACATCGCGGCTGTCGCTGCCCCGCTCCAGGATGGTTTGGCCGGAGCTAAAGCGGCGCCAATGGCAGCGCTCCTCCAGGCGTTTCCGCTCCTCCCCGTCAAGGCCGTCGAACATGTCGATACCGGCCAGGGATCTGGTGTCCAATGCTTGCACGATCCATTCCTGCCCCTTGAAGGAAGCGCAGTTTACTCGGGAAGACCCCGCCAGGCCAGGGCCGGGGGAATGGGCACTTTCAGGGACACTTGGTAAATGCCATGCATGGCAATGAAACTTGGCGCGGCACACGGATAATGTTACAGAATTGAGACGAAACCATTCCGGCTAAGCTGGAAACGAGAGTTTTGAACCCCGGGTTGGCAACACAGGCGCGAAGGCCCTAGGCCAGCACCGGATAAACAGGGAGAATATCAATGTCGGTCAAGCTACCCTTGTGCCGTGACGTGTTTGTGGGCCTGGCGCTCGCCGGGCTCGTGTTCGCGGCGACACCAAGCGCGAATGCCGCGGGGTGCCCGCGCGGCGACCTCGACGAACGATTCTGCGATGCCAACGGCGATCTGGTCGCCGATGCGCCGAGCGATTCCAGCAAATGGGTCGATCCCGCTACTTTGATCTTCGCATACACGCCGGTCGAAGACCCCGCTGTTTACCGCGAAGCCTGGGCCGATTTTATCGCCCACATGGAAAAGGTGACCGGCAAAAAGGTTCAGTTTTTCCCGGTTCAGTCCAATGCCGCGGAAATCGAGGCCATGCGCTCCGGGCGCCTTCACATCGCCGGTTTCAACACCGGGTCGAATCCCTTGGCGGTCAATTGCGCCGGTTTCGTGCCCTTCACCATCATGGCCAGCCTGGACGGCAGCTTCGGCTACGAGATGGAGATTCTGACCTTTCCGGGCAGCGGCATCGAGAAGGTAGAGGACATCAAGGGCAAGACTCTGGCCTTTACCTCGCCGACCTCGAATTCCGGCTTCAAGGCGCCCTCGGCCCTGCTCAAGGCCGAGTTCGACATGATTCCGGACCGCGACTTCCAGACCACCTTCTCGGGCAAGCACGACAACTCGATCCTAGGGGTGGCGAATAAGGATTACCCCGCCGCTTCGATCGCCAACAGCGTCAAGACGCGCATGATCAAGCGCGACGTGATCAAGGCCGATCAAGTCAAGGTCATCTACAAGTCGCAGACCTTCCCGACCACCGGCTTCGGCCATGCTTACAACCTGAAGCCGGACTTGGCCGCGAAGGTAAGGGAGGGTTTCAGTACTTTCCCGTGGGACAAGCCGGACGGTTCGCCGTCCAGCCTGAAAGTTGAGTTCTCGAAGAGTAACGAGGGTCAATTCATCCCGATCACCTACAAGGAGCACTGGAATGTGATCCGCACGATCGACGCCGCCAACGGCGTTTCCTATTCGTGCAAGTAAGGTGACCGCGTAAGCGATCCTTGCGTTTTCATCGCTCCGCCCGGCCCTTCCCCTTCGCGGGGACGGGGCCGGGCGGAGTTGATGTTTAAGTCGATTCCGATCCTATCCCGGGGCTGCATCCATGTTGCGTCTTGAGAAATTGGTCAAGCAATACAAAACCGGGGACAAGGCCCTTAAGGGCGTCGATCTCGAGGTGCCGCGCGGCCAGGTTCTGGCCCTGATCGGGCCTTCGGGGGCCGGCAAGAGTACCCTGATCCGCTGCATCAACCGCCTGGTCGAGCCGAGCTCGGGGCGCATCGAGCTGAATGGCGAGGACGTGACGCGCCTGGGCGCCGGTGGCTTGCGCCAGGCCCGGCGGCGCATGGGCATGATCTTTCAGGAATACGCGCTGGTCGAGCGCCTGACCGTGATGGAGAACGTGCTTTCGGGTCAGCTCGGTTATGTCGGTTTCTGGCGCAGCTATTTCCGGCGCTTTCCCCAAGCGGCGGTGGAGGAGGCTTTCCGCCTGCTGCAAAGGGTCGGGCTGGAGCAATTCGCCGACAAGCGGGCCGATCAATTGTCGGGCGGACAGCGCCAGCGGGTGGGGATCGCCCGGGCCTTGATCCAGGGGCCGGATTTGCTTCTGGTCGACGAACCGACCGCCAGCCTCGATCCCAAGACCTCGCGCCAGATCATGCGCCTGATCTGCGAGCTTTGCGCCGAGCGCCAGCTAGCCGCGATCATCAACATTCACGATGTCGCCCTGGCCCAGATGTTCGTGCAGCGCATCGTCGGCCTGCGCCAGGGCGAGGTCGTCTACGACGGCACCCCCGACCGCATGACGCCCGAGGTCCTGACCGAAATCTACGGCGAGGAAGACTGGGCCGCGACCCGCGACAAGGGCGCCGGCGATGGCCACGCCGCCCAGGCCGTGGCCGAGGGCGACGCCATGGCGGCCATGTGATGAGCCCGCCGCCGCGCCGCCCGCCGCCGCGCCGCCCATGAGCGATACCGGCTTCGACGCCCAGGACCTGGCCCGCCGCTGGCGGCCGCCGCCGCTTATCGCGAGCGCCCGCCTGCGTTGGCTGCTCGGCCTCGGCGCCGCGATTTATTTCGCCCTTGCCATAGGCACGCTCGAAGTCAACTGGCTGCGTATTTACGAAGGTCTCGATAGGGGCTGGGCCTTTGTCATCGCCTTCACCGATCCCGATTTTTCCACCCGTTGGATCGATATTCGCGACGGCTTGATCGAAAGCCTGGTCATGACCGTGACCTCGACGGTGATCGGGATCGCGATCTCCATACCCATAGCCTTCGGCGCCGCGCGCAATATCGCGCCCTTGCCGGTCTATCTTCTGTGCCGGGCGATCATCGCGGTCTCGCGCAGCTTGCAGGAAATCATCATCGCGATCTTTTTCGTCGCCATCTTCGGCTTCGGGCCCTTGGCCGGCGTGCTCACCCTTTCCTTCGCGACCATCGGGTTCCTGTCCAAGCTCCTGGCCGAGGACATCGAGGATATCGATAAGGGCCAGGCCGAGGCGGTGCGCGCGACCGGCGCGCGGTGGCTGCAACTCATGAACTACGGGATTCAGCCTCAGGTCATGCCGCGCCTGATCGGTCTTTCGCTCTATCGTCTCGATATCAATTTCCGCGAATCGGCGGTTGTCGGCCTGGTCGGCGCCGGCGGCATCGGCGCCACCTTGAACACCGCCTTCGACCGCTACGAGTTCGATACCGCGGCCGCGATTCTCATCTCCATCATCGGCATCGTCATGATCGCGGAGTATAGCTCCGGCCTGATTCGCGCGCGGGTGCAGTAATGCCGATTACCGAACACGCGGGCGCGAAGCTTTGGCAAAGGCGCACCACCGGGCGCCAGTTCGCCATCTGGTTCGGCTGGCTGCTCGGCGTCGCCTTGTTCCTCTATTGCTGGAAGCAAATTTCCGACGTGACGACCTGGTACTTCTTCTGGGACGCGCCGCGGATCGCCGGCGACATCGGCGGCCGCATGGTGCCGCCGCGCTGGAGCTATATCGACAAGCTCTGGGTGCCGCTCTGGGACACCCTCAACATCGCCACCCTGGGCACCGCGCTGGCCATTGTCATGGCGGTCCCGGTCGCCTTCATGGCGGCGCGCAACACCACGCCCAGCGCCACCCTGATCCGGCCCATCGCGCTCCTGATCATCGTGTCCTCGCGCTCGATCAACTCCTTGATCTGGGCCCTGCTGCTGGTCTCCATCATCGGGCCCGGCATCTTGGCCGGGACCATCGCCATCGGCCTGCGCTCCATCGGTTTCATCGCCAAGTTGCTCTACGAGGCGATCGAGGAAATCGACAAGAACCAGGTCGAGGCCATCTCCGCCACCGGCGCCTCGCGCTGGCAGGGCATGGCCTACGGCATCATGCCGCAGATCGCCCCCGCCTTCGCCGGCATCACGGTTTTCCGCTGGGACATTAACATCCGCGAATCCACCGTCCTGGGTCTTGTCGGGGCGGGGGGCATCGGCCTGCAACTGCAATCCTCCCTCAACGTTCTGGCCTGGCCCCAGGTCACCCTGATCCTGATCACCATCCTGATCGCCGTCCTGTTCAGCGAATGGGTCTCGGCCAAGGTCCGCCACGCGATCATCTGAGCGGGCGGAGGACACCTGAAACGGCGGTATTCAGATACCGTTATTCCGGGTTTCCGGCTTCCCTGTTATTCCCTGCCGAGCAGGGAATTTACAGGGGCCGATTTGGGACCTGACGCCACATTCCAAACCACACGGATCCAAGCCTAGCGCCCAGCGCGGCCCAGACAATGGTGTGGCTGTGGGAAAACGGGCGGGGCGGCGCATTGAGCCTTGTAAAATATGGCGATACCGCCATAATTGGTTATGGACCATGGAGCGTTGCGGCCTGTCGAGTGGGTCGGATCGAGTAGAGACGATCTGACGGCGTTTCCCGGTCAGGTCCGGGATCATATCGGATTTGCCTTATATCAGGCACAAGCCGGACTCAAACACCGCGACGCCAAGCCGTTCAAGGGGCTGGGTTCGGGTGTGATGGAAGTAGTGTCGCGCCACGACGGCGACACCTTTCGTGCCGTTTATACGGTCCGTTTCAAGGCCGCGATCTACGTTCTTCATGCCTTTCAGAAAAAGGCGAAAAGAGGTGTCGCGACACCAATGCCCGAGATCGATCTAATCAAGCGCCGGCTCAAGGCAGCCGCGCAACACTACGAGGCGTACTATGGCAAAGCGTAAGCTAGACATGACCGGGGAAGTGAATGTCGATAGTGGCAGCGGGAATGTGTTCGCCGATCTTGGGCGCCCCGATGCCGAGACTCATTTCCTGAAGGCCGAACTTGTAACCCAGATCGACGAAATCCTGCGCGCCCGGCGGCTGACCCAGACCCAGGCGGCGGCGCTGCTCGGCCTGTCCCAACCCGACGTATCGCGCCTTCTGCGCGGTCATTTCCGCGATTACTCCGTCGATCGGCTGCTGCGCCTCCTCATGGCGCTTGGCCGCGACGTGGACATCGTGATCCGCAAGCCCAAACGGCGCGGGCGGGGTAGGTTGACCATTGAAGCGGCTTGAGTTGGTTTGAGATGGGGAGCGGGTGGGAACGAAGAAGGTAAGTTTTCACCGCTTGATTCAGGGGCCAAGGATGACAGCACCAAGTCTTTCACCATATGCTGGTCGTCGGCCATTCGAATTTGAACACGTTCACATAATACCTGTCTCGCAAGTATTCTAAATCACCCTCCCAATCATGTATCGCTCTTCTCAATGCGGTTGGATCACGGCGCTTTGCGTTCCTTGTTAATGCAGCGATGGTATTGGCTAGCTTTTCTAATCTATGCGGGGTTTGTGGTCGATCCCAGGCTAGGTTGTCCTGCTGATTTTCTAGTGGTGGTAAGGAATTCGAAAAAACCCAATCGAGTATAAGCCTTCGTTTGTCCTCTGAAGTTCGGTTCGTCTCGCCGACATGATAGCCTAGAAAGCTCAACATTCCTTGCTCCGGCCATCCGTTGCCGCTTAATCGGCCATTTCCGCCAGGCGCATCGGTGGTTGGCCAAGGAAAGTGGTAATGTTGGGCCGCGCGGCGGCGCCATTCACTGTTTATGGTGTCAAGCACAACAACAGCCTTTTTCGATCTCTTGTCTCCTCGCTTAGCTTGGATTCTTATGGCGTTGTCCCAGAGTATAGCCAACTTGTTATTAGGCATTCTTGGTATTTGCTGAACAATATTTCCCATCGAACAAATTCCTAATAAAGATGCTGTCAGATAGTCCAATCGCGCTAGCGGAAACTGTAACTGGTAGCTATGTAATTAGTGATTTTAGGGTTTAGGAATTCCACTGGTGCGCAGTGAATTTCTATTATTGTGTGAGAACATCTTGGCGGATTTGTGTCTGAAATATCTTGCTAATTGGGCAAACGGTTTCGTTGAGTTTCTGTTTGAAATACTGCGTGCCCCGTCCTCCCCTTCAAACTTCCCGCGTTACCTCGCGCAACATTTTGTCGAGGTGTTTTAGCTCGAAGCGTCCTTCCGCGAACATCCGCATGATCCGGGCATGCAAGACCGCCGCATCTGCTTCGATGCGATAGCCGTTCAGGCGCAGGAAGATGTCCGTGGCGGCGAAAGCGACCCGCTTGTTGCCGTCGATGAAGGGGTGGTTCAGGCCCAAGCTTTCCATGAGGGCGGCTGCCTGGGCGACGATGCCGGCGTAGTAGCCGCTCTGGGGTCTATGGCAGGCGGCCTCTATCGCGCCCACATCGCGGATGCCCGGCGCGCCGCCATAACGCTCGATCATGATCTTGTGGATAGCGACGATCTCGACAACCGTCAGATAATCGGGCATTACTTGGCGAGCAGCTTATAGAGCTCGTCGAAATCGCCGAGGCTGTGGCCGAGGGCGCTGAGTACATGGGGGCGCGGTTTGCCGCTGCGTTTTTTCTCGATGTAGTCGCGCATGGCCTCATCCAAGACGGCCTGTAGCTGCCGTCCCTCCACCGCCGCGATTTCACGTAAGGATGCCAGGACTTCCGGGTCCGCCTGGGTGGCGAACTTTTGCTTGTTCGGCTTCATGACCGCCTCTTTCAATGCCTGGCCGGAGGTTATCATGAAATATCATGATAGATCAAGATAATGCTTTGGACCCGTATCCCCCCTGTCCCCACCTATCCCCCAATTCTGGCCCTTTTCGCGGCCCTCTTGCCTGGTCTATTGTCGCGGTAAATGCCGGTTCGAGCGTATAGAAATGTGCTGGAATCGTATAATTCGCGTATGAAGTTTCGAGGGAAAAAGACATGACCGACATCATTCATCACTACATCGACGGCCAGGTGGTCGAGGGCAAGAGCGGGCGCCTCGGCGATATTTATAATCCGGCCATCGGCGAGGTCGTGCGTCAAGTCTCCCTGGCCAGCGCCGCCGAGACGCGCGCGGCGGTGGAAGCGGCCAAGGCGGCTTTTCCGGCCTGGGCCGCGACGCCGCCCCTGCGCCGGGCGCGGGTCATGTTCCGGCTCAAGCAACTGCTGGAGCAGAACCTCGAAGAGCTGGGCCGCATGGTCACCGAGGAACACGGCAAGACCGTCGACGACGCCAAGGGCTCGACCACGCGCGGGATCGAGGTGGTGGAATTCGCCTGCGGCATTCCGCACCTGCTGAAGGGCGAGTTCACCGGCGATGTCGGCACCGGCATCGACAGCTATTCCATGCGCCAGCCCCTGGGCGTGGTCGCCGGGATCACGCCCTTCAACTTCCCGGCCATGATCCCCTTGTGGATGTCGCCGATCGCGATTGCTTGCGGCAACACCTTTATCCTCAAGCCTTCGGAAAAGGACCCATCCTTCGCCATGCGCCTGGCCGAGCTTTACAAGGAGGCGGGCCTGCCCGACGGCGTGTTCAACGTGGTCCAGGGCGATAAGGAGGCGGTCAACGCCATATTGACCGACCCCGATATCGCGGCGGTCAGCTTTGTCGGCGCGACGGCGACGGCGGAATACATTTATCACACCGGTTGCGCTCACAATAAGCGGGTTCAGGCTCTGGGCGGGGCCAAGAACCACATGGTCATCATGCCCGACGCCGACATGGATCAGGTCAGCGACGCCATCATGGGCGCCGCCTACGGCTCGGCGGGGGAACGCTGCATGGCGATCTCGGTCGCGGTCGCGGTCGGCGATAAGGTCGCGGACAAGTTGATCGACAACCTGACCCCCCGGGTACAGGCGCTCAAGGTTGGCCCCGGCACCGACCCGGAGGTCGAGATGGGGCCCCTGGTGACGAAGGAACACTACGACAAGGTCATGGGTTACATCGGCGCGGGCGTGAAGGAAGGCGCTTCCCTGGTTCTCGATGGCCGCGAGATCAGCCTGCAAGGCTATGAGAAGGGCTACTTCATGGGCGGCTCTATCTTCGATAACGTCACCACAGATATGTCGATCTACACCGACGAGATCTTCGGCCCGGTTCTGGCCGTGGTGCGGGCCAAGGACTACGGCGAGGCCGTCGATATGGTCAACGGTCACGAGTACGGCAATGGCACCGCCATCTTCACCCGCGACGGCGACGCCGCGCGCAGCTTCGCCGACGGTATCAAGGTCGGCATGGTCGGCGTGAACGTGCCGATCCCGGTGCCGGTCGCCTATCACAGCTTCGGCGGCTGGAAGCGTTCGCTGTTCGGCGACCATCACATGCACGGCATGGAAGGCGTGCGTTTCTATACCAAGCTGAAGACGATCACCGCGCGCTGGCCCACCGGCATACGCGCCGGCGCCGATTTCTCGATCCCGGTGCTGGGATAGAGGGTCGGAGCGGCGGGACGAACCTGTCCGCGTCCTTCGACAAGCTCAGGATGAGGACAGGTTCTCGTTGTAACGTCCTCGCCCTTCGGCAAGCTCGGGATGAGGACAGGTTCTCGTTGTAACGTCCTCGCCCTTCGGCAAGCTCGGGATGGCGATAAGGTCTCGCTATAGCGCCCTCATCCTGAGCTTGTCGAAGGACGAGGGCGCGGCCCGCTCAACTCCCGCGAGGGTGGGGGGGCCGGCCCGCAACGCCAATTCAAGGAAACAAGCTCATGCGTCTGGTGACATTCCATAGGGACGGGCAGGCGGTCTGCGGCCTGCGCCGGGGCGATGCGATCGTGGATCTATCCAAGGCCGCGCCGGCATTGCCGGACACCTGGCCCGCGATCTTCGCCGCCGGCGCCCTGGGCGAGGTGGCCCAGGCGGCGGAAACGGCGAGCGGCGGCGCGACCGTTCCGGCCGCCGATGTCCGTCTTCTGGCACCGATTCCCAAGCCGCCGAAGATTCTGGCCATAGGGCTGAACTATCGCAGCCACGCCGAAGAGTTGGGCCTGGCGATCCCGGACTACCCCATCGTCTTTCCGCGCTGGCCGGGGTCGCTGGTGGGCCCCGGCGAGGCCCTGGTTCGCCCCGCCGCCTCCAGCCAATTCGATTACGAGGCTGAATTGGCGATCGTCATCGGCGCCGGCGGGCGGCATATTCCCAAGGCCCGCGCCCTGGATCATGTGGCCGGTTACGCCTGCTTCAACGACGGCACGCTGCGCGACTATCAGTTCAAATCCAGCCAGTGGGCCATGGGCAAGAACTTCGATCGTTCCGGTTCCTGGGGCCCGGAGATCGTGACCGCCGATGAGCTGCCGCCGGGAGCCAAGGGCCTGCGCATCGCCGCCCGGCTCAACGGCGAAACCCTGCAAGACGGCAATACCGCCGACATGATTTTCGATGTGGCGGTCATCGTTTCCACCCTGTCCCAGGTCATGACCCTGGAGCCCGGCGACCTCATCCCCACGGGCACCCCGCCCGGCGTCGGCGTCGGCCGCGACCCGCAGGTATGGATCAAACCCGGCGACACCCTGGAAATCGAGATCGAAAAGATCGGCGTGTTGAGTAACCCGGTAGTGGCGGAGGGGATGGGTTAGGGTCTTTCAAGCTCCCGGTTGTCCGGCCTTTTTCGCGCTACCCGCCCGAACGAGTTCTTCGCACCGCAGAATCCTCTAACTCGGAAGTGATTATGGAAAACCCGGAGCGATTCCCTGCGGCTAGGTAGCGTCTCCGTTTAACATCCTGCCGAACCAACGCCCTGAACGCCCGCCTTCTAGCGGACCACGTCGTCTTTACGCCCAACTTCAGACATCCTTTA
>JAJFGJ010000013.1 GCA_021776175.1 Kiloniellaceae bacterium | reverse complement strand
GTATGGGGTATGCCCGGAGCGGTAACAGATGCGGGATTATGCAGTAAACTTGTTCCCATGAATGAAATGGCCAATTATATCAATAATTTTGTAGTCAGGTTCAAAAGATGACACCAGATGATTTCAACTATATCAGTGCATTATTAAAGAACCGGTCTGGACTTGTTCTTACTCAGGACAAGGCATATTTGCTTGAGAGTCGACTGATGCCCCTTGCTCGAAGTAATAGCATGCAGTCCGTTGATGAACTCATCAAAAAAATGCGAGCGACGAACGATACCAAGCTGATTACAAGCGTAACAGAAGCCATGACGACCAATGAGTCGTTTTTTTTCCGGGACCAGAAACCCTTCGATCAGTTTAAGGACCTCGTGCTGCCGTACATGCTGGAGCATCGCGCGAGCGTCAAGTCCTTGCGCATTTGGAGCGCGGCCTGTTCCTCCGGTCAGGAGCCGTACACTTTGGCCATGCTGCTAAAGGAAAACGCGGCCAAGCTGGCGGGATGGCGTATCGAAATTATCGCGACGGATTTGTCCAAGGAGATACTTGCCAAGGCCGAATCGGGAACCTACACGCAGTTCGAGGTCCAGCGCGGCCTGCCCATCAATCTTTTGGTGAAGTATTTCAAGCAAGCCGGGGAACGCTGGCAGATTAGCGACGAAATTCGCCAAATGGTAAAATTCAAACCGTTTAATCTTTTGACCAGCCCCTCCGCGCTCGGGAAGTTCGATGTCGTGTTTTGCCGCAACGTGCTGATCTACTTCGATCCGCCGACCAAGGGGCAGGTACTGGCCGGCATGGCCGGGATTATGCCGGACGATGGTTTCCTCTATCTTGGCGGGGCCGAGACGGTTCTGGGAACCTCGGACCGGTTCCAACTCATGCCGGGTCAGCGCGGCGTCTATAAGCTGGTAACCGCCGCCGCGGCAGCTAGCCCGGTCAAAGCGGCCAGCTAAACCCCGGCGCCAGGCCGTGGGGCCTGGAGGCGTAACTCGCAAACCGCAAAATAGAACAAGAAAAAGGCGCGCCCTAAGGACGCGCCTTTTCGATTACGTGTTTCTCGATCCGGCGCCGGACGTTGCCTGTCGTTGGCGGTCCGGCGCGAGCAGGTTAAACGGCGGCTGCCTGCTGCGGGATCTGGGTCTTGCCGGTGTCTTGCGCAGGCACCGGGTCGCGCAGCACATAGCCACGGCCCCAGACCGTTTCGATATAGCTGTCACCGCCGGTGGCGGCCGTCAGCTTCTTGCGCAGCTTGCAGACAAAGACATCGATGATCTTAAGTTCCGGCTCGTCCATGCCTCCGTAGAGGTGGTTGAGGAACATTTCCTTGGTCAGGGTCGTGCCCTTGCGCAGCGACAACAGCTCCAGGATACCATATTCCTTGCCGGTCAGGTGCAGTGGGTGGCCGCCGATCTCGACTGTCCTGGTATCCAGATTTACCGTCAGCTTCGCGGTCTTGATGATCGAATCCGAATGACCTTTGGAGCGCCGCACGATTGCCTGGATACGGGCGATCAGTTCGCGCTTGTCGAACGGCTTGGTGAGGTAGTCGTCGGCGCCGACTCCCAGGCCCTTGATCTTGTCGTCCAGGCCGTTGAGCCCGGATAGGATCATGATCGGTGTTTTGACCCTCGCGGCACGCAGGCGGCGAAGCACCTCGTAGCCATCCATGTCCGGCAGCATCAGATCGAGAACGATGATGTCGTAATCGTACAATTTCCCGATTTCGAGGCCATCCTCGCCCATGTCCGTTGTGTCGCAGACGTAACTCTCCGATCTCAGCATCATTTCAATGCTTTGGGCGGTTGCGGGATCGTCCTCGACTAGCAGCACTCTCATGAATCTATTCCTGATGTCTTCGTGAACGGAATGAATTGACGTTAACCATTTTGCGGATCTTGTATTAAGAAACCCTTAGCGCCGCAAGCTTCATTTCATATTGTTTTACGCATCTTTAAAGAGCCCCAAGCATAATTAACCGCAATTCGCGGCGGCCGCCGCTCGGGAGGGTCAGGGTGACGATAAATATTGAATCATTGGTCGAGGGGATCGACGAAATTCCCGATTACCGGCTCTATGGGCGCGTGGCCGGGGTTATGGGCATGATGATCGAGCTTGCCGGTCTCGACCGGGAGTTGACGATCGGGCAGCGCTGCAATGTCATGGCCCGGGGGAAGTCCGCCGTTCCTTGCGAGGTCGTGGGTTTCCGCCAGGGACGGGCCCTGCTTCTGCCCTTTGGATCGGTGGAGGGTATCGGCCTGGGCTGCAAGGCGGAGGTTTTGAAATCGGACCCTGTCGTGTGGCCGTGCGAGGCCTGGCTGGGGCGGGTCATGAACGCCCTGGGCGAGCCCATCGACGGCAAGGGGCCCTTGCCCAGCGGCACGGTGCCCTGCCACTTGCGGCGCGCGCCGCCGCCGGCGCACAGCCGCCAGCGCGTGGGCGCCAAGATCGATCTCGGAGTCAGGACCATCAACGCCTTCACGACCTGCTGCCGGGGGCAGCGCATGGGTATTTTCGCCGGCTCGGGGGTCGGTAAATCGGTTCTCCTCTCCATGCTCGCCCGTTACACGGCCTCGGACGTCAATGTTATCGGTCTTATCGGCGAGCGCGGGCGCGAGGTCCAGGAATGGCTGGAAGACGATCTCGGGGCCGAAGGCCTGGCGCGTTCCGTGGTCATCGTCGCCACCTCCGACGAAGCGCCCCTGATCCGGCGCCAGGCAGCCTATCTGACCCTGAGCGTGGCCGAATACTTCCGCGACAAGGGCCGCGACGTCCTGTGCCTGATCGATTCCATCACCCGGTTCGCCATGGCCATGCGCGAGATTGGCCTTTCCGCCGGCGAGCCGCCGACCAGCAAGGGCTATACGCCCAGCGTGTTCGCCCAGTTGCCGGCGCTTCTCGAGCGGGCGGGGCCGGGCGTTGACGGTGGCTCGATCACGGGCTTGTTCACGGTGCTGGTGGAGGGCGACGACCACAACGAGCCGATCGCGGACGCCGTGCGCGGCATTCTCGACGGCCAGATCGTGCTGGACCGCAAGATCGCGCAGCGCAACCGCTACCCCGCCATAGACGTGCTGCGCAGTGTTTCCCGGACCATGCCGAACTGTAACACCGCCGCCGAGAACGAGCTGGTGAACCGGGCGCGCACCCTGCTATCCACCTTCGAGGACATGGGCGAACTTATCCGGATCGGCGCCTATAAGAAGGGCAGCGATCCGATGATCGACGAGTCCATACTCTACCAGCCGGGTCTGGAGGCTTTTCTGAGCCAGGGCAAGGGCGATCGCGCGGACCTCGAATCCGGCTACGCCGCCATGGCCGATATCCTTGGGCTGCAGTGGCCGCCCGCCGAGACGACGGCGGCGGTGGAATAACCCGCCATGACGGCTTTCAAGTCCCTGACCAGGGTACATTCCTGGGCCTTGAACGAGAAACGCCAGAAGTTGGCGGGCATTGACGAGCTCGTCAAAAAAATGAAGAAAGATTTGCAACATCTTGAAAAAGAACTAGAGACCGAAAGCGATGCCGCCGGCTCCTCCATTGAGGGGACGATCGCATTTCCCGCCTTCATCGCGGCGGCGCTGGAGCGGCGGCGGCGCTTGCGCCATACCATTGGCGAGCTTGAGGTTTCGGTTCAGGCCGCGCGGGAAGAAGTTCACGCGGCCTTCGAGGAGATGAAGAAGTACGAACACGCCGGCGATCTTGAGGCCCGGAAAAAGCAGGAAGAGCACGCGCGGCGGGAACAAATAAACCTGGACGATCTTGGCACTGAAATACACCGGCGCGGCCAGGCGTCCGGCGACGAATAGGCTCTAAACGAGGAGTCCGGGCGGCTCGCCGGTGTCGTCGTCTTGATCGATCGGCAGAAAGTGCCAGTCGGCCGAAGCCTGGAAACCCAGGCTGCCGGAATAGCCGGCGGCTTGATTGGCGTCTTCGAATATCCACCGGATATCCTGGCGCATGTCTTCGGGCAGGGCGCCGCGCGTGCGCATCATGAGATCGAAGCGCTTGTCGCGTATCAGCCCGTCGAGCTGCATCTCGCCTAGGCGCGACATCTCAAGCTCGAGGATGAAGCGCGTTGGGTCCCGCCGGTCGTGTTTCTTCCCGCCGTCGTGGCGATCCTCGTGTTGGCGCAGGAATAAGCGAAGCTGATGCACGTGACTCTCGTGCCATAGCGGAATTGGCAGCAGCCGCCAATCGCCCACGGCACCGCCGGACCCTCCCGTGCCTTCGGCCATGCGGGCCATCTGGGTCAAGTCGCGGGACAGGCGGCCGATTAGGGTGTCGCGGCCCGAGGCGCGCAAGGTTTGAAGCGCGTCGGCGCCCAGCCACCGCCCGAGATTTCCGCCGCTGAGCGCGGCCATGAAGAAAAGCATGCCGGAAGTCAGGCGCGTGCCCGGTTGCGGCACACCTTGCGGCGTTCCCTGGGTGGCGGTCGCGCTGGCATCGGCCAAAATGGCAAGCGCCTCTTCCAAGGCTGGCCAGGCATGAGCCAGGGAGTGCGCCGCCGCGATGGGCGGGGGGGGCTCGGCCGCCTTGAGCAAGGCGCCGGGCGCGAGTTCCAAGGCCACCCGGCTGCCGCCAGGTAACCGCGCCTCTACTTCCAGGCTCAGGGTGCCCAATGGCGTCGAAAGGATGGGGCGCCCGGTGGGTGTCGCGCCGGTGACCAGGCCGGTGAACCGCAGAGGCGTTTCCGGGGCGCCGCTAGCCGTGCCGGCGGCCACGGGCGAACTGAATGGCGCGGCTGCCGGATGAGCCGCCGGACCGGGTGCAGTGGGCAATGCCGTGCCTGGCGCTCCGGCGACGCCGGGAACTTGGCCGGGTAAGGCACCAGCCAAGGCCGGTGCCGGAGCCGTGGGCGCTGCGGCCGCGCCGCTACTGGCCACGGCGCCGGGGCCCGCGCCGGAACCGCCGTGGCCGGTGCTGACGGGCCCCTTGGCGGGCGATGGAATTCCAGGCGGCCCCTGAGGGCCGTATGGCGTGTAAGCCCGCGCGCCTTGGGTGCTGGAAACCGTTGGCCCGGGGTGCGGCGAAACCGTGACGCTCGGCGCCGGTCCCGAGGCACTGACGGAGAGGATTCTCAGCGGCAGAATGGTGCCGGGCTCGGGCCGTGGCGGCTGACCCGCTTGGACGCCGGGTTGTTGGGCCACCGTGGCAACCATGGGGCCGGCGGGCCCCTGAACCAAGGCACGGACCACCTGGCCCAGGTTTAAGGGGCCGGTGTGGCTGGAGCCGATGTGGTTGGAGCTGGTGGCGCCGCCTCCCCGCGCGTCGAGGCTGGGTGCCGGGGCGGTCTGGGGGCCGGGGGGGCCTGGCTGGGTTTGCGATGTTCCGCCACCCACGGAACCTGGCGCCGGGCCCGGTGCGCGCGCGTTGGGCTGCGGCGGGGTGTCGGGCGCCGCGCCTGGGTTGCGGGCCTGCATGATCATGATGTGCAACTGGGTTCCGCTGCTTCGTATCTGAAGCACGACCTCGCTATTCTTGGGAAGCTGCGCCTTGGTCGCCACGGTCAGCGTTCCCTGGTCGGTCTTGACCAGGACATGACCCTTGCCGTCGGATCCGATCACCACGCCGCGCAAGGTGGTTCCGGAGGGCAGGCGCGCGATATCGGGGGGCGGGTTCGGAATCGTGGCCAGCACCCCGGCGGGGGCGCTGGCCGCGATTCCGCCCGTGTAGTAAGACGTGGCCCGGACTAGATCGTTCATGGCGCTTGCAGCATGCGGCGCGCCACTGCCTCGACATCTTCGGCGGCGGCGGTATTGGGATGGCGCACCAAAAGCGGCACTTGATGGCGGATGGCTTCGCGAACCTTTGGATCGCGCTTGATAATTCCGGCCAGCGGCGGCGCGGTTTTCAGGAAGGATTCGCATGCCTTGCGCAAGGTGGCGTAGGTGCGTTCGCCCTCGCCCCGGCTTTGCGCCATGTTGATGACCAAGCGCAGGTCCGCATCCGGATTATGCATGCGTGTCAGCTTGATCATGGCATAGGCGTCGGTCATCGAGGTCGGTTCGTCGGTCGCGACGACGAGGCAGGTTCGGGCCATGGCGGCCAGTTGGCGCACGGTGCGCTCCACGCCCGCGCCGAGGTCGAGTATGACCAGGTCGTAGTCGGCGGCGAGATCGACCAGGCTCGCGCTCATCTTGACCAGGCGTTCCTGCGGCACGCTGGCCAAGCTGCCCGATCCCGACCTGCCGGCGATAACGTCGAAGCCGCCTTCGCGGCAGCGGCTGGCTGCGCCGCGCATCCCGTAGCGGCCGGCGAGGACGCCGCCCAAATCCTTTTCCGGCGCCAGGCCGAGTTGGATATCGACGTTCGCCAAACCCAAATCGCCGTCGAACAGCAGGACATTGTACCCGGAACGCGCCAGGACGTGGCACAAGGTCGCGGATAGCCAGGTCTTGCCGACGCCGCCTTTTCCCGAGGCCACGGCAATGCCGTTCGCCAGCCGCAGCCGGGGCTGCTTGGTATCCGATGTTACTACTTCGACCATAGTTTCAGGTCCTGTGTTTGGCTGTTGAGAGCGCCCGCCGTCTCGCCGGGTAAAAACATGCGGGCGAGCGCCACCGGGTTCACGGGGTGCAGCGGGTCGCCGATGTGGGGTGACCCGCTCACCGCGAGCAGGTCCAATCTCCCGGCGACGGCGGCGCTCAGCAGGCCCCCGAAGCGCCGGGCGGTATCGAGGCGGGTCGCGATCATGGCTGTGGTGCCGATGGCTTTGAATGCCGCCGCGGTTTCAGCCGATTCCGCGGCGTCGCCGCCGGCGGGAAGCACAAGCACGGGTTGCGCGCCCGAGGCCGACACCGCTTCCTTCAAGCGTTCCATGTCGTCGTCGAGGAAAGGATTCGCACCCGCTGTATCGATGACGATGAAACGGTCGTTACCGCAGGCCAGCACCGCGTCGGGCAGGGCCTCGGGCCGGTCCGCCCGCAGCAGTGTCGCGTCAAGCGCCTTGGCGAAGGTTTCGACTTGGGCCAAGCCGCCGGATTTGGCCGTATCCATGGTGATAATCGCGCACCCGCGCCCGGCCAGGCGCGCCCGTGCGCACAACTTCGCCGTGGTCGCGGTCTTGCCGGCGCCCGGCGGCCCGGTCAGCATGATGGGGCGCGGGCTAAGCGGTGCCGGAAGGGTGGCGAAAGTGAATTCGGAATCCATCGCGCCGGCCAAGGCCATAACGCTGTCTTCGTTGCTCAGCGACGCCGCGCTGCCTATCAGGCGGTCGAACAGGCCGGCCGGAACCCGGTGAAACGAGAGGGCCTCGGCGATGGTATCGAGATCGAAATAGCTCGCCGGCTCGGACCCGAGATACAGATCGTCGAGCGGAGAATCCTCAAGCGCCGCGGTTACCCGTACTCCCGCCCCATCTTCGGCGGGCTGGGTCGAAAGGATAATGGCGTCCGCGCCCAGGGAATCGCGGACCAGCCGCATGGCTTCCGGCAAGGTCTTGGCGGTGTAACTTTTCAGCCGCATGGACGGCGGGTCTCCTTATGCCGGCTTTGCCGCCGGCGGGATCAAATCTGGCCCAGGGTCTTGATCTGGGCCTTGGCCCAGACTTCGTTTTGAGACATCACGACGGTCGAGGGACGGAACCGCTCAACGATCGAGCGGACGAAGGGGCGGATGGCGGGGCTGGTCAATAGAACCGGAACTTCGCCCGACATCGCATGGCGCTCGAAAGTGGTTCGCACGAGGCGAATGAATTCCTGCAATTTGGTCGGCGCCATGGACAGATGGCGCTCCTCGCCGTCGCCCACGATAGCCTCGTTAAAGGCCTGCTCCCATTCCGCCGACATGGTGATCATCGGCAAAATACCCAGCTCGTTGATCTGCGAGGTCGAGATCTGGCGCGATAAGCGGGCGCGCACATGTTCGGTGATGGCGGTCACGTTGCGCGAATGGCCGCAGGCTTCGGCGACCCCTTCCAGGATCGATGGCAGGTCGCGAATCGAAATCCGCTCGCTCAGCAGGTTTTGCAAAACCCGCTGCAAGCCGCCGACCGAAATCAGGTTCGGAATCAGGTCCGCGATCAGCTTCTGTTGATCCTTTTCGAGCTCGTCTAGCAGTTTTTGCGTCTCGGCATAGGACAGCAGCTCCGACATGTTGTCTTTCACCAGCTCGGTCAGGTGCGTGGTGATGACCGTTGGCGGGTCGACCACCGTGTAACCGCGGAACAAGGCTTCCTCGCGGTTGCCGGAATCGATCCACACGGCGGGCAGGCCGAACGTCGGTTCGGTGGTTTCCTCGCCGCTTAGGCTGATGGTTTCGCCCTTAGGGTCCATGACCAGCAGCATGTTGGGCCGCAGTTCGTCGCGCCCGGCCTCGATTTCCTTAACCCGGATAACATAGGTATTGGCCGGCAGTTGCAGGTTGTCCTGAATGCGGACCGAGGGCAGCACGAACCCGGCCTCCTGCGCCAGTTGCCGGCGTAGAGACTTGATTTGATCGGTCAGGCGTTGCCCGCCCTCGCCGTTGATCATGGGCAGCAGGCCATATCCGAGTTCGAGCCGCAGATGGTCGATCTGCAAGGCATTGGCGATGGGGGTCTCGGTGACCGCCGGCGCGGCCAGGGCCTCGCTTTTCGCCGCCTCCGCGGCCTCGGCGGCGGCAAGCGCCTTGGTGCTGGTCCACGACAACCCGCCGGCGACGCCCGCCAGCAACAGGAACGGCAGGGACGGTATGCCGGGCAGCATGGCGAGCGAGAACATGATGAACGACGACAGCCCCAGGGCGCGGGGATAGCCGCCCAGCTGTCCGAATATGGCCTTGTCGGCGGAGCCAACGGTGTTCGACTTGGAGACCAGAAGGCCGGCGGCGGTCGACACGATGATCGCTGGAATTTGCGTGACCAAGCCGTCGCCCACGGTCAGGAGCGTGTAGACCTGAGCGGCCTCGGTGAAGCTCAAGTCCTTTTGCGCGACGCCGATGACCATGCCGCCGATCACGTTGATGAAGGTGATGAGCAATCCGGCGATCGCGTCGCCGCGGACGAACTTCGCCGCGCCATCCATGGATCCGAAGAAGTTGCTTTCGTCTTCCAGCGACTTACGGCGGGTTCGCGCATCCGCCTCGTCGATCAGGCCGGCGGAAAGGTCGGCATCGATCGCCATTTGCTTGCCCGGCATGGCATCTAGGCTGAAGCGGGCGGAGACCTCGGCGATGCGCCCCGACCCCTTGGTGATGACCACGAAATTCACGATCACCAGGATGGTGAAGACGATGATTCCGATTACGAAGTTGCCGCTCATGACAAAGCCGCCGAAGGCCTGGATAACATCGCCGGCGGCGTCGGTGCCTTCGTGACCGTCGGCCAGGATCAAGCGCGTCGAGGCGAGATTGAGCGATAGCCGTAACATGGTCGCGATCAGCAGGACCGTGGGAAAGGAACTGAAGTCCAGGGGCTTGGCGATAAACAGGACGGTCATCAAGACAAGTACTGAAAGCGTGATCGATATTGCCAGAAAGACGTCAAGCAACCAGCTTGGCATCGGCAGGATCAGAACCACGAGAATACAGGACACGCCCAGGGCAAGCGCGATATCGCCGCGCTTGAGCGCGGTGATAGCCTGGCCTAGATAGTCGGGGCCCGGGGCGGAACCCGCCTCGCCCCCGCCGGCACCGTCCGGTGCCGGGGTTTTCGCTACTGCCTGTCCAGCCATGGGCCGGTTATGTCCTTGGTATTAAGCCGGAGATCTCTCGGCCGTGCCTGGCATGGGTACGGGGGTGCCTTCCTGGCTATAGAGCTTCAGCTTGTTGCGTAAAGTACGGATCGATATGCCCAGGATGGTCGCCGCGTGGGTGCGGTTGCCCAGGGTGTGGTTCAGGGTGCCGATAATCAGATCGCGCTCGACCGCCGCGACCGTGCGGCCGACGAGGGGCGCTTCGGTGTCCTTCGGCGAGGCCGGATCTTGCACGGCGGCCTTCGCGTCCTCGCCGCCGGCAACGCCTTCCAGATCGGTGTCGCCTTCGGCCGCCGCGGCCGCCGAGCCGCGTAATTGAATCGATTCCCGGGTGATGATCCCGTCGTGCGAGAGCAGCACCGCGCGGTGCATGGAATTTTCCAACTCCCGCACATTGCCGCGCCAAGGATGCGCCAGCATCATGCGGCGGACTTCCTCGCTTGGGATTGGCGCCGGCACTGAGTTGGCCTTGGCGTATTTGGAGATAAAGTGATCGGCCAGGGCCTCGATGTCTTGTTGCCGCTCGCGCAGGGGCGGTAACTCCAGGCACACGACATTGAGCCTGAAGTAGAGATCTTCGCGGAAATTTCCTTTGCGGACCTCTTCTTCGATATCGCGGTTGGAGGTCGCGAGCAGGCGGATGTCGACCTTGATCGTCTGGGTGCCGCCGACCCGGTCGACTTCACGTTCCTGTATGGCGCGCAGCAGCTTGGCTTGCAGGCGTGGATGCATTTCCGAGATCTCGTCCAGCAGCAAGGTGCCGCCGTTGGCTTCCTCGAATTTGCCGACCCGGCGCCCGATCGCCCCGGTAAACGCCCCCTTTTCGTGACCGAAGAGTTCCGATTCCAGAAGGTTGTCGGGGATCGCCGCGCAATTCAGCGAGATGAAGGCTTTGTGCGCGCGCTTGGATTTGGAGTGCAGGTAGCGGGCCAGAACTTCCTTGCCCGTGCCCGATTCGCCGGTAATCAGAACGGTCGCGTCGGAGGGGGCGATTTGAGCCGCCAGGCCCAGCACCTTTTTCATCGCCGGGTCGCGATGAATGACCGAGCTCGTTTCCTCCGTCACCGCGCTCAGGACCGCGGCGATCAGTTCGGCGTCGGGCGGCAGTGGGATATATTCCTTGGCGCCAGCCTTGATGGCGGCGACCGCGAGTTGAGTTTCGGCACCGATTCCAAAGGCGACAACCGGCACGGAAATACGTTCGGATTTGAGGCTCACGCACAGTTGCCGGATGTCCAGGCGAACGTCGATCATGACAAGATCCGCGCCTTGTCCCGATCGCAACGCGGCCATGGCCTGCTCGACCGATTCTTCGTGAGCCACTTTCGCGCCTTTTTCCAGCGCTATCTTGCCGGCCGTCGCGATGTGCCCGTCGAAGCTACCAATGATGAGGAGACGCATGCCTTTTCTCCGGTTTTCGCAATCAATCGAAGTGATTCACCCGCTGCGCGGGCGAGAGGATGGAGTTGATCGATAATTCTAGCCGGCGCGGGTTTTCCTGTCGGTTGATCGACACCGCGCCCATGGTGTAGATGCGCTGGATCGTGGCCTCGATCTCGGAATTGCGCTCCAGCTTGCTGGCCAGGGGATGAAACAGCATGTTTGCCAGGACGGCGCCGTAAAAGGTGGTCAAGAGCGCGACCGCCATGCTCGGCCCGATGGTCGAGGGGTCGTCCAGGTTGCCCAGCATTTGCACCAGGCCGACCAAGGTGCCGATCAGGCCCATAGCCGGGGAGACTTCCCCGGCGCGGCGCAAGACGCTGGCTGAACGAATGTGGCGCTGATGTGTCGCGTCGCTCTCCTGCATCAGGATTTGCTCGATTTCTTGCGCGGGCAGGCCGTCGGCGACCAGCTGTATGGCTTGGCCGAGGAAGTGGCTTTGGCCCATGTTTCTGCTGAACTCAACCAAGGACAGCGTGCCGGTGCGGCGGGCCCTTTCGGCCAGACTGAGAATTCGATCGGCGGCGGCGCTGGGATTTCCGGAATTGTATATTACCGCACGCAAGGCAATCGATCGGGAGTCCAGTATCTCTTCCAAGGAAAACGACGCGATGGTCACTAGGAGAGTCCCGCCGAATACGATCAGCAGGGCAGGCGCATCGACGAAGGATTCGGGCGAGCCGCCCAGCACCATCGCGGCCGCGATCACGGCGAAGGAGCCAATCACCCCGGTGAGAGTCGCCGTATCTATGCTGGACGACGAAACACCGGGTCCGCCGCCCCGGCGAATCCTGGTTTTTTCCGTGGCGCCGATATTGGCCATGGACGGGATCCTTTCTTAGGCCCTAGGACCGGTCCATCTTGATGATTTCGGTCATGGTGACGCCAAGGCGGTCTTCGACGACAACGACCTCTCCTCGCGCGACGAGGCGGTTGTTCACGTAGATATCTATGGCCTCGCCGACCTTGCGGTCCAACTCGACGACCGCGCCGCGGCCAAGCTTGAGAAGTTGACTGACCTGCATGCTGGCCTTGCCCAGGACCGCGGAGACCTGAACCGGAATGTCGTAAACCGCCTCCAGTTCCTTGGTGTCCACGGGGCCCGCGGCATCGGCGGCGATATCCCCGGCGTCGGGCGAATCGCCGTCCGGGGCGGCGTCTTGGCCATCCGGTTCGAGGTCTTCAAGTTCCAAGTCACTATCTTCTGCCATGTCGATCTCCTGTGGCGTAATGCGTTCCTAGGCGTTCGCGGTTCTATTCTCGTCTGGCGCGGGCGCGGGCGCGGGTGGTGGGGGTTCTCTCGTGCCCGGCGGCGCGCCAGTCATGAGGCGAATTGCCTCATCGATATCCTGCCAAATGCGTCCGGTATCGCGCTCGGCGCCGCCGTCCGCCCATTCGATGCGCACATCGCTGGGGGCCATGCCATCCTCGGCGAGAAATACGATCTTGCCCTCGAACCCGGTGTCCTTGGCCAGGGTGGCGACACGATCCTTGACCGTGTCCAACAGGGCGTCGCAAACGCGGATGACGATTCTGGGCTCATCGCGTAACCGTGCCATGGCGTCGCGGACGACCGCTTCTATCTCTTGCAGCCCCCGGCCTTGGGCTAATTTTGGAAGGAACTTGCGGACCATGGCCGACGAGACATCCACGGCGGCGCGGATCTGCTGCTCTTGCATGACCGTCACGCTTTCTTCCAGTGCCGGCAGATGCCGTCCGATCGCCGCCAGCGCTTCGGCCGCGGTGTTGGTCATGGATTCCAGGGCCTCTTGGTGTCCCGCTTCCTTGCCGGCCGCCATGCCTTCGTCGCGGGCTTGCTCCAAATCCCGGTCGAAGTACTTCGCCTCGGGCGGGGCCTCGGCCGCTTTCTTGTGCGGGCACCCTTGCTCTAGTTCGAACGAGGTGTCGAACAGAAACTTCTTGGGCGGGTTGGGGGTATTGATACCCATGGATCAATACACCAACTCGTCGTCGCCCTTGCCCTCGGAGATAATGATTTCGCCGCTTGCGGCCAAATCCTTGGCGATCTGAACAATATACATTTGGGCTTCGTCGACATCGCGCAGGCGAACCGGGCCCATCGCGCCCATGTCCTCGCGCATGATCTTGGCCGCGCGTTCGGACATGTTCGAGAAGAAGAGATTGCGCAGATCCTCCGACGACCCCTTGAGCGCGATGGAAATCTTGTCTTTTCCCGCGTTGCGCAACAGCGTCTGAACCCCACCCGGGTCCAAGTTCCCCAGATCCTCGAAAGTAAACATCAGGGCCTTGATCCGTTCCGCCGCGTCCTTGTTGCGTTCTTCCAGAGAGGTCAGGAAGCGGGACTCCACGGAGCGCTCAAGGAAGTTGAAGATATCGGCCATGAGTTCATGCGAGTCGCGCCTGTTGGTGCGCGCGAGGTTCGACATGAATTCGTTGCGCAGTGTGCGTTCGACGTCGTCCAGGACTTCTTTTTGAACCGATTCCATGCGCAACATGCGCATGATGACTTCCATGGCGAAGGGTTCGGGAAGCAGCCCAAGCACCTTGGCGGCATGTTCGGATTTAATCTTGGACAGAACCACCGCGACCGTCTGCGGGTATTCGTTCTTGAGGTAGTTGGCCAGAACCGTTTCGTTAACGTTGGTCAGCTTTTCCCACATGGTCCGGCCGGCGGGGCCGCGGATCTCGTCCATGATTCCCGTGACACGATCCTGGTCGAGGACCTTGGCCAAGAGGCGTTCCGTATTGTCGAAGTTTCCGACCAACGATCCGGTCGACGAGATTTGATCCGCGAATTCGACCAGCAGGCGCTCGACCATTTGGGAACTCACGTTCCCAAGATTCGCCATGGCCTGCGAAAGTTCCTTGATTTCGTCGTCGTCCATGATCGAGAACAAGCGCGTGGCGTTATCCTCGCCCACCGACATCATCAGCAGCGCGGCCTTTTCCGGCCCCGACATGGTTCTATAATCTTCGCGCACGCGCATTCGTAACGATTCCTTGCTTGCCTAACCCAGGTTAGGTTTCCTGATAGAGCCAGCCGCGTATGATCGCGACCGCCTCATCGGGGTGTTTGTCGACGATCTCCCCGATTTTACGCACCGAGGATGCGCGGACGCGGCCCTCGACCTTATTCAGATCGATCATTTGGTCGATCTCCTCGGCGACGGTTTCCGAATCGTCCTCGTCGGCCTCGCCGCCGGCGGCCGCGCCTGGGCCGGCCAGGGCCGGCCTTGAGCGATGTTGATCGGTCAATTGGCCCTCCGTACTTCCTTCAAGCGGCCCTTCGATGACCCGACCCACCAGTGGGCGAACGACTAGGAGCAAGACAAGGATCGCGACCACGCCGAGAACGAAGACCTCGGCGATGCGCATGAGGTCGGCCTGTTCCAAACCGAACATTGAACTCGACGCCTCGTCGCCGAAGCCATCGGTCGGATCGACGAAGGGCATGTTCACGATTTCCAGCGTGTCGCCGCGCTGCTCGTCGAAACCGACCGCGGAGCGTACCAGGGTTGAAAGCTGGTCCATTTCCGCCGGTTGCCGGGCTTTGTAAGCGTTCTCGCCCTCGTTAGTCTGACTGGTGGTTCCGTTTATCAGGACCGCGACCGACAGGCGGCGCACCGTGCCGCTTTCGCGCCCATGGGTCTTCACGGTGCGCGAAATTTCGAAATTGGTGGTTTCCTCGGTGCGTGTGGCGCTGCTTTGAGTGCCGCTGGCGCCAACCGACGGCAGGCCCGCCTCAGGCAGATTGCCGCCAACGGTGACCGGCGCCAGGCCTTCGCCGTCCGAGGACCCGTTTTCCTCCTCGACCGTCTGCGTCGAGCGCGCGACCTGGCCGTCCGGATCGAATATTTCCGCGTTTTCGGTTACCCGGTCGAAATCCATGGTCGCGGAGACTTGAACGCGGACGTTTCCGACACCCACCGAGCGTTCCAGCAATTCCTCCACCATGCGCGCGGTACGGGTTTCGTAGGCGATACGCATGTTATTTGAGGTCGAGGCGGTCTGTTGAAGGCTACCCTTGACGGTGCCCCGGGCCAGCAGGGATCCCTTATTGTCCACGATCGAGATCATGTTCGGCTTGAGTCCCGGCACCGCGGCCGCGACCAGATGCTGTATCGCCTGAACTTGCGGGCCATCCAGCCGCTTGTTGCCCTGCATGGCGATCACGATGGAGGCGGTCGGCTCTTGCCGGTCGCGGCTGAATAGCTCCCGCTTGGGCAGGACCAGGTGCACGCGCGCCTTTCTGACCGTCCCAATGGAACGGATGGTTCGCGCCAGCTCGCCTTCCAAGGCCCGGAGATGGTTAATGCCCTGAACGAAACTGGTCGTCCCCAGGCCCTCGGAGCGATCGAATATCTCGTAACCGATAGAGCCGCCGCTCGGAAGGCCTTCCTCGGCCATCGTCAGGCGCAGGCGCGCGACCTTGTCCTGGGGCACATATATCTGGCCGCCGTTGCTGCTCAGGCGGTACTTGACCTCCAGCTTTTCCAGGCGGGTAACGATCTGTGCGCTGTCTTGGGGATCAAGGTCCGAATAGAGCAGGGATAGATCGGGTGTGGCGATGCGGCTCGTCGTGTAGATCATGAATGCGATCACACCGGCCGCGACAGCCGCCATCAGGCCAAGCCGTGCCGGGCCGAGGCTCCGCAGAGTATCGAAGAAGCTGTTCAAAGCTTAACCGTCCTAGCTTAATAGCCGTCCTGGCCTGGCTTAGCCTGCGCCGCTTGGCGCGAGGCGGGTGTGCGCGCGCGCTGAAAAGCGCGTGCGCGTACCTCAAGTGTTTCTCAGGACAACAGGGTAAAGCGGTCCGGTAAAAGCAGCGTTAATTACGGGCAATTTTTGCCTAGCGTGAAATCTTAGGTTTTCCGCCTATTTATTTGATGGGTAGCGTGCAAACGATATCGGGGTGTGGCTAGAATAGGGTTGAATGGCAGGCGGCGCGGCGTTCGATCTCGGGGTCCGCGTCGCGGCCTCCAAGGGGGGGGTTAGGACGAAGTCTTGGGGGTCATGCCCTGATCTTCCAAGCCCTGATCTCCCACGTTTTCTTCTTCGCCAGGGCGGCGGTATTGCTGCAGGCGCGTGGTGCGCAGGCCGCGCACGCCATATTCCTCGATCAGCTTTTGCCAAGACAAAAACTCATCCACGGACAGCTTGTAGCGGTTACAGGCATCCTCAAGGCTGATCAGCCCATTCCGCACGCCGGCCACGACCTCCGCCTTGCGTCGGATAACCCAACGCTTTGTTTCGGGCGGCGGCAAGTCGTCTATTGTTAACGGTTGCCCTGCCGGTCCGATTACCGTTTGGCCCTTGGTTGGACTCTCTAGCGCCATCGATATTTCTCCGTTAGCCGCCGTCTTGATTATCCGTGCGGCAGCTGTGACAAGATTACCCTCTCCGCCTTGAAAAACGATTAATTCCAGGGTTTAAGCTAAATGTTCGCGTGCTGGGGATTAGGACCCGCAATCCCCCTTAAGAGGCCGTAGTCGCGTCCAGCGGACGCGGAAAACCAGCCTTTGATGGACCAAATAAGCCCATCGGCGTCGTTGCGAGGCTTGCCCGATGCCACACATCGCACCGCGCTTCGCAACTAACCGAGTGAGCTAATTTGACCCTATCTAATGGCCCTATATGAACAGATCGTGATTTAGACCTCAGGCTTACCTGCGGATCCGGATCAGCTCTTCCAGCATCTCATCGGCCGTGGTGATAATCTTCGCGCTGGCCGAATAGGCCCGCTGGGTGGTGATCATCTTGGTGAACTCCTCGGCCAGATCCACCGTGGACGCCTCCAGCGCCGACGACGCCACAACGCCCGCCCCGCCGGAATTAGCCTGCTGCAGAAGCAGGGCGCCCGAGAAAGATGTCTGGCGATAGGCGTTGCCGTTGACTGCCTCCAGGCCATTTGTATTGGGAAACAAGGCAATGGGAAGCTGAAAGATGTTGAGCAGTGTCCCGTTGTCGAATACGGCGGTGACGATGCCGTCCTCGCCGACGCTGACCCCGGTAAACTGACCGAAGGGCAAACCGTCCTGATCGAGCTTGCTGACCGAGTATTGGCCGGCGAACTGGGTGATGCCGTCGGTCTGGCCGACCGTGCCGCCACCCACGGTGATCGTGCTGTTACCCGCGCCGGTCGTCCAGCCGGTAATGTCGATGGCGGGTAAGGTGATGGTCGCCGGGGTACCGTTGGCGCCGTTGAATGTTATGCCGCGCACCACCGGCGCGGTGACGGTACCGCTGACCGTTGTCGTTCCCGGCAGGACCGGATCTTGTACGTTGACGGTCCACGAGTTCGCCGCGGCCTTCACGAAATCTATCTGCAGGTCATGGGCGTTACCCAAGGAATCGAATACTTGAACCGTGGCCGAGTGGGTCGCGGCGACCGCGTCCGTCGAGGGCAGGTTGATCCCAAGGGAAATACTCGTGGAACCTTGGGCGGTACCGCTAAAGGATGAGGCGTTCACCGTCTGCACGCCGGTCAGAACAGTTGTGTTCGCGGGCAATGTCGTGCCGTTGGTCAGTGGCCAACCTTGCAGGTAATAGCCGGCCGTGTTGACGAAATCGCCATTCGCATCAGCGGTGAAGGAACCCGCCCTGGTGAAGAAAAACTCGTCCCCGACCGCGCCCGCGGCGGTTTCGTTCACGACAAATAGACCGGCCCCGGCGATCGCTATGTCGGTCTTGGATGTCGTGGACTGTAGCAGCCCCTGCTTATCGACTGAGGCCATCGGTAAGGAAATCACACCGCCCGGGGAAAAGGTCGTCCGCGATGCAGATTGGGTGACCAGGGTGCTGAATTGCGCCGCCGAGCCCTTGAATCCCACCGTATTCATGTTGGATATGTTATCCGCGATTATACCGAGGGCCTGGCTGTTGGCATTCAAGCCCGATACGCCGGAAAACATTGCACCGTTGATGCTCATCTAAATAACTCCTGCTAAGTTGGCCGGGCCATCCTGCCCCGGCCTCTAAATCCCAAGGGGTATTGGGTTGAATTTTCCTTCTAGGCCTCTGATTCTCGTTCGCGTATGGCGAAGACTTGCTCGAAAGAGACGCCGCCCAAATCGCCCATGACCAATGTGGCGGCGCCATCGACGATCTCGACGCCGGTGACCTCGCCGAAGGCGGCGCTGACCGTGTCTATGGTCTCGTTGTCGGCGGTAACCGCGATCACGGAAAAGTTATAGACGCCGTCCGGTAGTTGGGATCCGTTACTGTCCAAACCGTCCCAACTGAATTCGTGGCGACCGGCTCCGGTCTCGCCACTCACGGTGCGCACAACGCGCCCCGAAGTGTCGACAATGTTGATGGTCGTTTTCGCGGCCGCGTTATCCAAGCCGTAGCTGATTTTCGCCGCGCCGTTCGACAGGAGCATTTTGTCGGAAACGAACTCGGCGGTCCTGCCGATATAGGAAATCGCGCCATTCAATTGATTGGAGGCCTGGAGGTCGAGTAGCCGATCCAGTTTCTTGTTGGTCGTGATGGCCTGCTCGACACCGCTGAACTGAACCAGTTGCTCGGTGAACTTCTCGCTATCCAGCGGATCGAGAGGGTCCTGATTCTGAAGCTGGGTGGTCAGCAGAGCCAAGAACGTATCGAAGTTCGCGGCTAGGGATTGGGAAGAACCCGCTTCGCCGTCCGCCGTCTTGAACCCGACGCCATTTATTTCCATGATTCTAAGCTCCTCGGATTCGGTTTAGACACGAATGTCCAGTACACGGCTGGATCCGCCGTTGTTAATCGGTATCTCCGCCGCCTCGGCGATGTCGGGCGAATTAGCATCGGCATGTTCGCGCCCGGCCAAGGCGGTGCCGCCGTCGCCGTCCCGGTCTCGCAGGCCGCCTTCGCCGTTATCCCGCAGGTTAAAGCTAAGGCTTCCGGAATCCGTCTTAAGCCCGGCATCCTGCAAGGCACGTTCCAGACCCCGTGCGTCGCGTTGCATGAATTCCAGGGTTTCCTGACGGTCGACCTGAACCATGGCCCGGACGATTCCATCGGCGCCGACTTTCAGCCGGACATCGACCTGTCCAAGCTCGGCCGGGTGCAAGCGGATCCGAATCCGGTCCTCGCCCCGGGCCGCGGCGCGCTGAATGTTCACGGCCACTTCGTTGGGCGGTACCGGCCGGTCCATGGCCGGCGCGGGGCCAGGCCGCGCGCCCGCCGCACGGGTCGCGGCCTGCATCGGGTCGATGACGGTCGCGCCGGCCGGCGCCTGGCCGGTATTGCCGGCAGGAGCGGCGGTCTTGAGGGCGTCGGCCGTCACATCGCTTACCGCTGGGGCCTGCTGGCCCGGGTTTTCCAAGGCCGCCTGCACCTGCGCTGGGTTGGCGCGCGCGCCTGGGTTGGCCTCGGATTGGGCCACCGGGGCCGCCGGGCCCTTCACCAGCGAGAGGGAGTTGGCGGCGGTCTCATGCCCGGTGGCATCCAGCCGGATTCTTGCCCCAGCCGGGGCCTGGTTCTCCTTGCCTGGGATGCCGGCGATCTCGTTCGCTTCGACCGTGGCAGTTGGCGCACCGGCCTTTTGTCCGGGCGCCTGAGTTTTCTTGACTTGACCCGCGATGAGCGGAATTCCCGCTTCGGCCGGCACCGCCGGCAAAGCGCCTTCGAGTGCCTTGGCGGCGGCCGGCGCGGCCGCGCTCCCGGCTTGGCCTGGCTCAGACGTTGCCACGGCGCTGTTGGGTGCCGCTCGCAAGCCCGCCATGGCGGCGGCGGGAATGATGGCCGGGCGCGGTGTGTTGCTCACGGCATCCTTGGCATTGGCCGGCTTGGGCGCGGCGTCGATCGCGGCTTGGGCGGTGGGTGCGGCGGCAATGGCCGGGTTTCCTGCCAAGGCCGGGCCGGCCGCCATGGCCGGGTTTGGCGCCATGGGCGTAATCTCCTCGCCCAATCCGGTTTCGACCGGCGTGTCGGCGGCGGCCTGTACGCTATCGCGTTCTTGAGTGCCGGCATTGTCCGAAGCTGTTTCCGCGCCCTGACCCGGACGCTCGGGACGCTCGGGATTCTCGGGATGTTCGGCGCGGGGCCGCGTTTCGTCCGCGTGGCCGCTCCGGCCCCGCGCCTGGATGTCGTCGGCCTCCGGACGCTCATCGCGCACAATGTTATGCGGCTCGTCGCGCACAATGTTATGCCGCTCGTCGCGCGCGGTGTTATATCGGCCGTCGTCGCGTGTCTCCCGCGCCGCGTCGGATTGGCGCCGCGCACTGGCCAGACGCTCGGCGTCACGATCCACGCGCTCCCGCGATACGTCTGTCCGCGCGGCCTCGCCGCGCGTGGCCGAATCGCGCGTTTCATTTTCGCGCAATATGGCCTCGAATATGTCGTTCATGCCTCGTGAGGTGCTCTCTTGCTTGAGGGCGCCGCCGGTCCTGACGGGTAAAATAGCTTGGGCTTCCATCCTGGTTGCCGTCCTTTTGAAAATACTACGGGTCGGCCCGGTGCATGGCCGTCTTGGTTGACGGCGCGCCGGCGCCACTCCGGTGCGCGCAGTCATCGCGCAGCCGCTCGATCATGGCGATTGCCTCATGTGCTATCTCGGAGTTGTTGTGCAGGTTGATGTCCAGTAGTCGTTCCAGGATCGACTCGTATCGCCGGCCCGCGCCTTGGGCCAAGAAATCCTGGTTGATGCCGTCGAACTCCAGAAACAGGGAGGTCATGGCCTCGGTTGCCGTGGCGACCGCCTCGCAGCGCGCCTCGATATCGGCGCATGCGATCGCATTCGATGCCTTTTCCAGGGCGTCGATCGCGATACCGCAGTAACAGGGTGGCGAGTCCGGTACTCGATCGCCCGGCTCTTTTTCCAGGCCGCCTGGGTATCCGCTTGTATGAATGTCCGCCAAAGCCATGGTGGCCAAAGACCCTCTATTCCGGTTCCAGCCCGCCGCGCGGTCAGCGCCGGCGCAAGCAAGGCCAAGCCGGGACACCCCGGCCTTAGCTATAAAGCAACCGCCGTGCCAACCGGGGCGGTCCTGGGAGGGGCCTGGGAATGCGCCGCCCCGCCAGGCTTTCGCCGCTCGCGGCTGGGGAGACGCGGGGAGATGGCGGCAAATCTTGCTGAGCGGCCGGGTAAATCGTGCCGCTTGGGTGCCGATCTTGCCCGCCGCCTCACGGGCCGTGTGCGCGGGCCAGGGGCGGCTCGCGGCCGGTTTCCCCGGCCGTGCCGGTCTGGCACGCCATTTGCTTTAGTACTAGAGCCGGCTCGGTACTCCCGACCGGCGCTGGGCGGCAGGCAGTCGTCCATAATGCGGCAGGTAGCCGCACCTTATACCAAAGGTCCTTTGGTATTATTCTGAAGTTGTCCAGGGAGAGACGGGAAGGGGCCCTTGGCCCCTTCGCGTGCGGAACCTATTGAGCTTCCATAACGCGGCTAAACGGACTGGCTGGAACCGCCCGTGGAGGGGGCTGGATCGCCTTCCGGCTGACCGACCGCGGTCAAGAGCCCGGAAGCGATCTGCCGGTTGATGGTGATCAGGATATCGAGTTTTTCCGGCTGCGGGTTGGCCAGAATGCCGACCATTCTTTTATCTATGAAATTGCTGAGGTTGAGCATGTTCTGGCGGATTTCCGTCGGCAGGGCGCACTCCGGCGCGCAAATCTCGGCCTGCAATATGGTCCAGAGCCGCCAGTTCAGACGCGCGACCGTGCTTAGGCCGGCCTTATCCTCGGGCTTGCTTTGCGCCTCGGACATGCGCCGCGCGGACTCAAGCAAGGCCCGCCCCTCGGTTTCGCGGGGGTTGCCTCCTTTAGCGCGGCGGTGCTCGTAAGTCCGTGCCGCCGTCTCATACGACATGCGCTAGAGCCTCATTCTCATGACTGATCAGACGCCCACATGCCTTCAAACCTTGATAGAGCTTATCCTCGCTTACTTTCTCCATGATCTCGTCGACGATGGCCCGCGCGCTCGGCGCGGCCTCGAGAAAATCGTCGAGGAATTCTTGAAAATGGCTGAGATAGTGCTCCGATTTATCTGGAAACAGATAGGCGCACTGAAGGGCGAGATAGGCACGCGCCGCCGGGGTGGTCGCGGTTTCATTGGTCAGTATGTCCTTCTGGCGAAGGATCTGTGCCTGGTTCTCGAAAACGAGTTCAGCGGAATCGCCAGCGTTGCGAATCGCCACGCCGTTTACGATGAACCGCTCCCCCTTGCTGACTGACAGCTTTAAAGGCATGTCTAAGTTCCGATCGGTCAAATAAGTTTGGCAACGGTAAAGAAACGCTCTTAAGGAACGGTTAAACACGGAGGTGCTAAGGAAACCGCATATAAACGGTACCGGCTTTCGCTTTTGCGGGCGTGAAATCTTAGAGCGGAAATAGGGCCGAACGTCGGGGTGTGGCACCCGTTACTTGTGCTCCACCCGGACAAAACTCATCTGGGGCGGCCCAGGGATCGCGATAGGAAGGCCGGCGTGACGGAATCGGTAGCAACCGCTGAAATATCGGAAGTCTCGGAAAACCCCGAATCGCAGGCGACCCCAGAGACCAACGATTTCTTTCAGAAAAACCTCGCCGCTATCAAGCAGTGGGCGCCCTATCTCTATAACCGGCTGGCCGCCATAGATGTGCCCAACACCGATTTGATCGTCGATCCGGATGGTGGAATCGACATCGGTTTTAGAGGCCAGCGACTCTATGGCCAGGATGCGGTCGCGCACGCCGGCGCCCAGATCGAGCAGTTCGCCAAGGCGCCGGTCCGCGAATTCATCAACGAACCCGATCCGGTGAAAATGATGGGCATGACCGGCGACTTTTGCGAGGCGCTGCGCGCGCGCATGAAGAATGCCGGAATCGCCTACGACCCCGCCCAGACCTTGCCGAACAGTCATTTCCTGCTGGTCTTTGGAATCGGCCTGGGCCTTCACTTGCAGACCTTGATCGAGCGAACCGAAGCCAAGGTCGCGATCCTGATCGAACCGAACCTAGAGTACCTGTACCATTCTCTTTTCGTGACGGACTGGGCCACGTTGTTCGAAATCGGCGACCGGCGGGGCGTGCGCTTCAGCTTGATCGTCCGCCAGAAACCGGCCGAGATCGCGGCCATGGCCGGCCAAGTGCTGCGCGGCAACAATCCCTCCCTGCTCGACGGGGTCGGCATGTTCACGAACTACGGCTCAGTCATTCTCGACCGGGCTATAGATCAGATCCGGCAAGACCTTTTCTTATCTGTCTCGGGGCTGGGCTATTTCGAAGACGAATGCGTTATGTGCCGGAACGCGGCCGGCAACCTGACCTCTGGCCCGGTCGAGGTCCTGGGCGAGTACCTGCCGCAGCGCGACGAGCCCTTGTTCATTATCGGCAGCGGCCCCTCGGTCGAGGAAGACCTGGACTTCATTCTCGCCCATGCCGGGCGGGCTGTGCTGATGTCGATAGGAACCGGCCTGCGAACGCTTTTGGCCCATGGTATCCGGCCCGACTTCCACATCGAACTGGAGAACGGCGTCGAGAACGTCGCGATCATAAGGATGACCGCCGAGGAGTTCGACATCGGCGGCGTGACTCTCATTGCCTCGGCGACGGTTCAGCCGGATCTGGCCCGGGCTTTCGACCGGACGATACTTTTCTTTAGAGAGTGCGTAAGCTCGACGCACGTCTTCGGCGGACCTTTTCCGGCGGTACGGCCCGCCGGGCCGACGGTGGCGAACACGGCGTTGGTGTCGTCCATCCGCCTTGGTTTTCGCGAGACCTACTTCTTCGGCGTCGACATGGGCAGCAAGTCGGAAGGCCGTTTCCACGCCCGCGAGTCGGTCTACGGCGCCGGTATGCTCGAAGAGCTTGAGGTCCCCTCGCAGATCTATCCCGGAAACTTCGGCGGCACCGCCACCGGGGATCACATTTTGGATTGGTCGCGTAAAGTTCTCGAGAGCACCTTGCGCAGCTTTCCCTCGGTTAAGGTCTATAATTGCAGCAACGGCGTCCGCATCGATGGGGCCATACCGAAGGTCGCACGCGCTATCGAGTTGCAGGAGAACGCGATCGACCGGGCCGCGTTGGGACGTGAGGTTACCCAAAACCTGGCCCGCTGCGGGCGTGAGCTATGGACCAAGCAATGGCACGAATCGGACACCCGCGCGCACAGCGAGACGATCCTCGACGGTATGGAGGAGATACTCGCGGCCTTGGCGGCGGATCCGGGCTCGGGTGTCGATTGGCTCCAAGATTTTTGCGATGCGATACAGGCGATGGAGTACCGGAGTCCGGCCAACGCCTCGCTTCTGTTCGGGACCCTGCAATTAGCCGTCGGCTGTGCCTCCTGGTACGACCGCCGTATTTGCGATCCCAGCTTGAACGGCCCCTATCGCCGCATGGCCGCGGAAGGTTTGAGGGCCCTGGTCGCGCGTCTTCGAGAGGGCCTGGGGGCGCTTCTGGACGAGATGGAGACGGCCTTGGAACGGGATGACGCTCGGGACAACGGGACCCCTGCGTGATCTTCGCCGCCGGTCTCGGACCGGGCCATAAAAAACCAGTTCTCTCAATACATTAATAACTTTCTTAATAAATGTCCCGATACTGTCCGGGGCGGTAGCCCCGGTTCGCGGCGGTTGCCGCCTGGCAAGCCGGATACCGCTTTGCCGGGGCCTGCGCGCCAGGCCGACGAGCGGTAGGGAAAGTGGCTACGAGCCGAACACATGGCGAAGACCAAGGTGCAGGATCCGGGCGGCAAGGCCGCTCAAGCGGGCGCGGACACAAGCGCCGCGCGCGCGGACGCCTTCGACGGGCTCGAGTCTCTAATGCCCGCCGCCGGTTCTTCGATGAACCCCGACGTGGCGATTCGGGAGATCGAACCTTTCTGTACCAGTCCCGACATCACCATCAAAAATGCCATCGCCCGGATCGACCGCAACGGCGAGGGGCTGGTCCTGGTTGTGGATTCGAAGCGCAGGCTTATCGGCACGGTCACCGACGGCGATATCAGGCGTGCGATCCTGCGCGGCATCGACTTGAACGACCGCATCGAGACCTTGTTCGGCGATGGGATACCGCGCGCCCATGAAAAGCCGATCACTGCGCCTCACGATACTCCCGCGGTGCAGCTTCTCCGCCTGATGGGCGAAGCTGTCGTTCGTCATATACCGATGACCGACGAGAATGGCCGCTTGGTCGCGCTTTCTCTGCTCAGTCGTTTCGTTCAGGATCGGGGGCTGCCCTTGCGCGCCGTGATCATGGCCGGAGGCCTCGGCATGCGGCTCAGGCCGCTGACGCGGGAAACCCCGAAACCCATGTTGCAGGTCGGCGACCGGCCCTTGCTTCAGCGCACGATCGAAAGCCTGCGCGGCGCCGGGATCCGCCATATCAACATCACGACCCACTTTCAGGCTGAAAAGATCGAGGAATTTATCGGCGACGGCAGCCCCTTCGACGCGGACGTCCACTACAGTCACGAGGACGAGCCCCTGGGCACCGCCGGCGCGCTTCGCCAAATGCGGATCGACGACGACGCGCCGTCTCTGGTCATCAACGGGGATATCCTGACCACCGTCAACTACGCGGCCATGTTGGAATATCACCGCGAGCATAAAGCCGACCTGACGGTCGGCGTGCGCCACTACACCATGACCGTGCCCTATGGGGTCGTCGATTGCGAGGGTCCGCTGGTCCGCGAGATCCGGGAAAAGCCAAGCGTCGGACTTTTCGTCAATGCCGGCATCTATCTCATGGAGAACGGGGTTTGCCGGCACATACCCGAAGGCCGCCGCTTCGACATGACCGATCTGATCGGCGTTCTCATCGACGAGGGCCACAGGGTCGTAAGCTTTCCGATTCATGAGTATTGGCTCGATATCGGACAGCACGACGACTATGAGCGGGCGCAGCACGATGTTGCCTCGGGAAAGCTCAGCGCATGAACGAGCCCTCGAACCCGCTGTTCGGCAAGAATATCCTGGTGACCGGCGCCGACGGTTTCATCGGGTCGCATCTTTGCGAAACCTTGATGACGCACGGCTGCCGCGTTCGCGCCTTGGCGCAATACAATTCCTTCAACAACTGGGGCTGGCTCGAGGACATAGATCGCGGCGAGGCCATGGAAGTTCGGACCGGCGATGTGCGCGATCCCTTTTTCTGCCAAGCCCTGGTCAAGGACATCGATATTGTTTTCCACTTGGCATCGCTGATCGCCATTCCTTATTCCTACGTCGCGCCTCAGACTTACGTCGAGACCAACATCACCGGGACGCTCAATATCTGCCAGGCGGCCTTGGAAGCCGGGGTCGCGAGAGTCGTTCATACCTCGACCAGCGAGGTCTATGGCACCGCGCGCGAGGTGCCGATTAGCGAGGAGCACCCGCTGCAACCGCAATCGCCCTATAGCGCCAGCAAGATCGGCGCCGACGCCATGGCCATGAGCTATCGCCACGCCTTCGCCCTTCCCTTGACCATCGCCCGGCCGTTCAACACCTTTGGGCCGCGCCAATCCGCACGCGCGGTGATTCCCACCATCATTGCGCAGATCGCCGCCGGCGCGCGGCGGTTGAAACTGGGCGATACCCGGCCAACCCGGGATTTCACCTATGTCGAGGATACCTGTGCCGGGCTTGTGGCCCTGGCCGCCTGCGACGCCGCCTTGGGCAAGGCCGTCAATATCGGCTCCAATCGGGAAATTTCCATCGGCGAAACCGCTGCGGCGATCAAGGAGATCATGGGCAGCGATATTGAAATCCTGGAACAATCCGAACGGCTCCGCCCGGAGACCTCCGAAGTGTTCCGGCTTCGGTGCGACAATAGCCTGATCCGCGAACTGACCGGATTTGAACCGCGCGTGACGCTGCGCGACGGTTTGGCGCGAACCGTGGAATGGTTCGCCGACCCTAGGAATCTCGGGAAATATAAGGCCGGTATTTACAATGTGTGATGCGCCGACTCCTCTTGGACGAGGTGCCCTGGGGGCTCCGGGGGTATCGCGAACATGAACCAGCCCTTGAAACGCCCGCCCGCGATTAACGCGCCCGCCGAGCCATCGTCCCGGCCGCCGATTCCCCTGGCGGAGCCGGCAATCGGCGGTAACGAGTGGACCTATGTCAAGGAGTGCCTGGATAGCGGCTGGGTGTCCTCGGTCGGGTCCTTCGTGGATCGTTTCGAGGGGGACTTCGCGCGCTACCTGGGCGCCGGGCATGCGGTCGCGACCGCGAGCGGCACGGCGGCGCTGCATGTCGCCTTGCTCGCCGCCGGGGTTTTGCCGGACGACGAGGTTCTGATGCCCAGCTTCACCTTCATCGCGCCGGCCAACGCCGTGCGTTATGCCGGAGCCTGGCCGGTTTTCGTGGACGCCGAACCGCGCGCCTGGCAAATGGATACCGCGCGGGCAGTCGAATTTTTGGAGCGTCAATGCCACTGGTCCGGCGGCGTGCTGCGCAACCCGCGCAGCGGCCGGCGGATAGGCGCGATCCTGGCGGTCCACGTGCTCGGCCATCCGGTCGATCTGGACCCGCTTCTGGCGGCCGCCGCGAAGTTCGATCTTCCGGTGATCGAGGACGCGGCGGAATCCTTGGGCGCCACCTATCGCGGCCGCCATGTGGGCCGCTTCGGGCGCCTGGCCTGCTTCAGCTTTAACGGCAACAAGGTCATGACCACCGGCGGCGGCGGCATGGTGACGACCGAGGACGCGGCCTTGGCCGAGCGGGTCCGCTACCTGACCACCACCGCCAAGGACGACGCGGACGAAGGTATTCATGAACATGTCGGCTTCAACTACCGCCTGACCAACATTCAGGCCGCCATGGGCTGTGCGCAGCTCGAACAACTCGAAGAATTTCTGTTCGCCAAGCGCCGGATCGCGGCCCGCTACGCCGAGGCCCTGGACGGCTTGCCGGGTCTCTCGCTCATGCCGGAAGAACCCTGGGCTAAAAGCGCGTTCTGGCTTTACAGCATCCGCATCGACCCGGCGCGCGCGACCTGCGATTCACGGGAATTGCGCCGCCGCCTGCGCGCCGCCGGTATCGACACCCGGTTTTTCTGGCAGCCCCTGCATCTCAGCCCGGCCCACGCCGGGGCCGAGATCCTGGGCGGCGAAGTTGCCGAGCGGCTTCATGGCGAGGTTCTGTCGCTACCCTGTTCGACCGGTCTGAGCGAGGCCGCGCAGTCGCGCGTGATCGCGGCCTTGCGGGACAGTCTAGAGTCATGATCGGCGATCTCTCGGTCCTTGGTCTGATTACCGCGCGCGGCGGCTCGCAAGGGGTACACCGCAAGAACCTGCGCGAGGTCGGCGGGAAATCCCTGATCGCCCGGAGCGTGGAAGCGGCGCGCGCGGCATCCTGCCTGGACCGCGTGGTGCTGTCGTCCGACGATCCGGAAATCATTCAGGCCGCCATCCTGCTCGGCTGCGAGGTGCCCTTCGTGCGCCCGGCCGAACTGGCGACCGCCGAAGCGGGTTCCATGGACGTGGTGCGCCACGCGCTGGAAACCCTGCCGGAGCGGTACGATTTCATCGTGCTTTTGCAGCCGACCTCGCCATTTCGAACCGGCGCCGACATCGACGGCGCGGTGCGGCTTTGCGCCGCGTCCGGGGCCCCGGCCTGCGTGTCCGTTTGCCGTCCCGCCAAGCCGCCGCACTGGAGTTTCGAGCTGGATGGCGAGGGGCGGATGAAGCCTCTCATGCCCGAACACTATCTGGTCCCGCGCCGCCAGGAGTTGCCGCCGGCCGTCGCGCCCAACGGCGCGGTTTTCGCTGCCCGCTGCGACTGGATCGTCAAGCAACCCGGCTTTGTCTCACCCGAGACGGCCGCCTACATCATGGCCGAGGAGCGCTCGCTCGACATCGACAGTGAGTTCGACTTGGTTATGGCCGAAGCGGTCGCGTCATGGCTTGAGCGGGGCGGCGAAGATCTCGGCGCGGACGCGCCAAGCCCTAGGGTTCGCAAGGTGGCAGGTCGTGGAAGGACTTCGCGATAAGCCGGGGGTCTTTCGGGTCGGTTTGCCGCAGAATCGAGACCATGCGTTCCATCGCGCGGCCGTCGCCGTAGGGATTGACGAGAGAGGCCAACCCGGCGCGGAACCCGGTCGAAACCGCCTCACGGATACCCTGGAGAATGTCCTCTTTCGCGGACCCCGTGGTGATGACATTGGGTGGGGCAAGGCGGCCGTCCTGACGGCGGCCGACGTTGACCACCGGAAGTTTGAAGGATGTCGCCTCGACCAGTCCGCTGGAAGAATTGCCGACCATGGCCGCGGCCATGGCCATGAGGCTGAAGTACCCCTGAGTGCCCAGGTGCGGCACCACCCAAGCGCCCGGCCGCGATGCCACATAGGCCTCGATCATCTCGATGATGATCTGGCTGCCGGTATCGGCGTTGGGATAGGTGAAGACGACCGGCAAGCCGCTTTCCTCAATCGCGCCCAAGAAGGCCTGCATGTGATCGCGGGTTTGCATGAATTCGCGCGTGACCGGATGAAAGGTCGCGAGCAGGGGCGGCTGGTCGGGTGTCAGAGGTATTCCGAAACGGTCCTGAAAACGGTCCGGCGTCAGCAGTCGCGCCGTTGCCAGGCTATCCAATCCCAGGGCCCCAACGACGGTCACCCGCCAGGGTTCTTCTCCCATCTGGATAACCCGGGAAGCGTGGTTCTCGGTTTCCACGAAGTGAATGCTGGCGAGCTTGGTCATGGCATGACGGAAGGCGTCGTCGATCACCCCCGTGGTCACCGCGCCGCCGGCGATATGAATCGTGGGGATGAGAAACGGGACCGCCGCCACGGCCGCTGCATGCATCTCATAGCGGTCGCCGAGCACGACGAGAAAGTCGGGTTCCAGGCGGGCGAAGGCGTCCGCGAAACCGGCTGTGCCCCGGCCCATGGATCTTGCTATTGCCTGGGGCGTGTCGGTTTCCGGCGTCATCTCCACCCGCGCCGCGATCTCGAAACCGTCCTCGAGGATCTCATCGAGCGTGTCGCCAAAGTCGGAGGCGAGGTGCATCGCCGCGGCGATCAACTGCAAATCGAAGTCCTTGCTGTCCTCCAGCAAGCGCAGCAAGGGCCGATAGAGCCCATAGTCGGAGCGCGCGACCGAAACGACACAGACCCGCTTCACCTTGTTTCCTACTTTCTTCGCCTGCATTAACGCTGGCGACAGGATTTGGCCGAAACGATAAATACTCCGTTAATCATGTCCGAAATACTCTTGTGTCCTCGCGGAACGACATAGCCCGCATAGATGGAAAGCCTATGAATGGCGGTTAAACCCCCTTCGGGAGTCGTATTCGGCCTATTGGGCACCGGCGGGTTCGCGCGTGAGGTCATGCCATTCGCGAGGGCGTTCTTGTCGAACTTGGCGCGCGGTGAAAAATGGCCGTCCGTGGAGGTCTACTTTGTCGATAAGACGCCGAAGACATCGTCCATCAACGGTGTGGCCACGATCGGCGAGGACGAATTCCTGACCATGGAGTGCGGCAGGAAATTCTTTAATATCGCCGTCGCCGATTCGAAAGCCAGGGAAGGTCATGCCGGGCGCTGTGTGAAGGCGGGGGCGGAGCCGTTGGGCCTCAGAGCCGCGGAATCGATCGTTTACGACCATAACGAAATCGCCGAGGGCGCTATTCTCTGTGCCAATACAATCGTCACATCGAACGCCAAGATCGGGAAATACTTCCACGCGAACATATACTCCTATGTCGCGCATGATTGTGTGATCGGCGACTACGTCACCTTCGCGCCCCGGGTCCACTGCAATGGCAATGTGCGCATAGGCGATCATGCCTATATCGGCACAAGCGCGATCATTAAACAGGGCCGCGAAGGCAAGCCGCTGACTATTGGCGAGGGCGCGGTAGTGGGGATGGGCGCCGTCGTGACTAAAGATGTGCCGCCCTTCACCACCGTTATCGGCAATCCGGCCCGGCCGTTCGAAAAGTCTTGAGGGTTTACGCCGGCCTGCCGCCGGCCATGGTTTCCAATTTATTAATTGGCACCCTGTACGACAGGAGGCGATGGTATTATCGAGGATCCTTTGAGTAAGACACCGCCGCCCCGCCTTATCTCGCGCTTGGATATCAAGGGCCGGAATGTCGTCAAGGGCATCCAGTTCGAGGGCCTGCGCGTGGTCGGAGACCCCGGCGTCTTGACCAAGCGTTATTACGAGCAAGGCATCGACGAGATCCTCTATATCGATACCGTCGCCTCGCTCTATGGCCGCAACAATATCCTGTCCATGGTGGAAAAGGCGGCGGAGAGTACCTTCGTGCCCATGACGGTCGGGGGCGGTCTGCGTTCGGTCGAGGATATTGTCGCCGCCCTGAACCACGGCGCGGACAAGGTGGCGATCAACACCGCCGCGGTCGCGCGCCCGGAATTGATTAGGGAGGCCGCCGAGGCCTTTGGCAGCCAGTGTGTCGTTGTCTCGGTGGAGGCCAAGCGGCGGGGGCCGGGGCAATGGGAGGCTTTCACGGACAATGGCCGGGAAGCGTCCGGGGTCGATGTGCTTGAATGGGTTGCCAAGGCGGAAGCGCTGGGAGCGGGCGAGCTGTTGATCAGCTCCGTGGATCAAGACGGAACCTGCCGCGGTTTTGACATCGACTTGCTGCGCGAGGTTCGCGCGCGGGTGGAGATTCCGGTCATCGCCTCGGGCGGCGCCGGCGAGGCGGCGCATGTGGTCACGGTATTGCGCGATACCGAAATCGATGCGGTTGCCTGCGGCCATATCTTGCATTTTGAGAAACACAGCGTCGCTGGACTAAAACAAGAGATGCGGGCCAGCGGACTGGAGGTGCGGCTGTGATCGCGATCGTCAACTATGGACGGGGCAATATTTTCAGCTTGGCGCGCGCCTTGGAACATGTTGGCGCGGACCATTTCGTCACCGAGGATCCGGAGAGGATTTCAACGGCGAGCGGCATCGTCCTCCCTGGCGTGGGGGCTTTTCGCGATGCCATGGACCGGCTTCGCGAGCGTTCGCTGGGCGATGCGATCAAGCTGGCGGCGAGCCGGGGCGTGCCGCTCCTGGGTATCTGCTTGGGCATGCAGATCCTGTTCGACCGCAGCACCGAGTTTGGCGATAGCCCGGGCCTGGGCCTGATCTCCGGCACCGTGGACCGCCTTCCCAAGGGCGAAGCCGGCGCGCCGCGGGTTCGTATTCCCAATGTCGGCTGGCGCCATGTCGCGCTTCGGAAATCGCATCCCATGACCGCCGATCTGGCGCCGGAAGACATGCTGTATTTTGTCCATTCCTACGTGCCCTATCCCGAAGACCCCCGGCACATCCTGGCGGTTCTGCCCGTCAATGGCATGGAGGCGGCGGTGATGGTGGGGCAAGGCAATGTCGTGGGATGTCAGTTCCATCCGGAAAAAAGCGGACCTGTTGGCCTGCGCCTTCTCGGCGCTTTCGCGCGCGAGGTCAAAGCCCGGCAACCGGCTCGCCGCACCGCGTAAATTTCTTCAGTCGGCACGGAATCATAAAAGTGATTTAAGTCAGCCACTTGCGCTTCATTAGTGGTTAACGCTTAGGCCCTATACCGGAAGTATCGCGCTGCGGCGCCAGTGGTGGCTAGAGGACAATACCCATGAGTGTCAGAACCCAGGTCAAGGACGGCAGGACCTATGTCGAGGACGCGGACGATGGCTGGCTCGAGGTCAAGTACGGGCTGCCGCCGGAGGTGATGTTCTGCAAGTCATGCGTGGTTTCCAATCAGCGGGCGACACCCTCGATCATCACCCAGGACCAAGCCAAGGGCAGCAAAACAACGATTCCCTTTAAGGACGGCGTCTGTCAGGCCTGCGCCGTTGTCGGGCAAAAGGACAGTACCGATTGGGAAGAGCGCGAGCGCAAGCTGATCGAGCTGCTTGACAAGCACCGATCCCGCAATGGCTCGTACGATTGCCTGGTACCCGGTTCGGGCGGCAAGGATTCCGTCTACCAGGCGCATGTGCTCAAGCATAAATACGGCATGAACCCCTTGACGGTGACTTGGTCTCCGCACCTTTACACGGATGTTGGCTGGCGCAATTTCACCAGTTGGATTCAGCGCGGCGGTTTCGATAATTTGCTGATGACACCCGACGGCCAGGCCCATCGTAAGTTGACCGAGCTCGCCTACCGCAACCTTCTCCATCCGTTTCAGCCTTTTATCTTCGGTCAACGGCACTTTCCGGCCCGCATGGCCAAGCGATATGGGCAGAAGCTCGTTTTTTACGGCGAAAGCCATGTCGAATACGGTGGCCGGGAGGGCGACGAGCTGACCTCCGAGATGCATTCGCGTTACTATACGGGCGATCCCGACGGCGAAGTCTTCATTAGCGGCCTGCCGATCGAGGAGTTGGAGCGCTACGGCATCACGCGTGCCAAGCTGGGCGAGTATCTGCCGATGACCGAGGCCGATTGCCGGGACGCGGGCATCGAGGTGCACTACCTCGGGTATTTCCTCAAATGGGTGCCTCAGCAGGTGTACTACTATGCGGTCGAGAATGTTGGCTTTGAAGCGAATGCCGAGCGCACCGAGGGAACCTATTCCAAATACAATTCCATCGACGACAAGCTCGATGGGTTCCACTACTGGTGCGCCCACGTCAAGTTCGGCATTGGCCGCTGCACCCATGAGGCTGGCCAGGAGATCCGCCATGGCCACATCACGCGCGACGAGGGCATTGCGCTGGTACGCAAGTACGACGGCGAGCTGCCGGAACGGTTCTTCTCCGAGGTTCTGGATTACATGAACATGGATCGCGAGGAGTTCTTCGAGATCGCCGACCGGTTCCGTTCGCAGCATCTATGGCGCAAGTCGGGAAATGGCTGGCAACTGCGTCACGCGGTCGCCTGAGTCTACCCCAAGGCCGGAAGGCCCGTAGCGTCAGACCAGGTCGCCGCCCCGTAACATGGTGCCGGCCGCCAGGTCGCGTGCGGCGCGGCGCCCGACCACTGTCTCGATCTCGTTGGGCGGAATGCCACCCCCGGGCCGCAACGCGACCAGATCGTCCGAGGCGAATTTCTGGCCACCGCGCAGGGCCGCGCGCAGGAACAGGCTGCGCCGGGCGACCTCGCGGGTATTGTTTTCGGAAGGACGCGGGGCCTTGATGCCGTCTCCCAGGGCGGCCTCGATCTTGCGTATGCCGGTGACCATGGCGCGTAGCTCGACAGGATCGAGCGAGGCCTTGTGGTCGGGACCCGGCAGCGTCTTGTCCAAGGTAAAGTGCTTCTCGATCACCGCCGCTCCCCGGGCCACGGCGCCCAGCGCGATCTCTATTCCGGCCGAGTGATCGGAAAGACCGACCGGCACGGCGAAAGTCTCGCGCAGGGTATCCATGGCGCGCAGGTTGGTATCTTCCGGTGCCGCCGGATAGTTCGAGACGCAGTGCAGGATCGTGAGCGCGGGACAGCGGGCCTCGGCCAAGACCGCCACCGCCGCTTCAACCTCTTCTAAATAAGCCATGCCGGTCGACAGGATCGCCGGCAAGCCCAGGCCCCCGATATGGCGGATCAAGCGCGGGTTGGTGATCTCGCCCGAAGGAATCTTGAAGGCGGCCATGCCAAGGCCGTGCAGCAGCTCGACGCTGGGGTGATCGAACGGTGTGGATAGAAAGACGATGCCGTGGCGGTCGCAAAGAGTCTTGAGTTCAGCGAACTGCGTGCCGTTCAGTTCCAGGGCGCGCACCATTTCCAGCTGACTTTCGCCGGGCGCCGTGGTGGCTTGCTGATAGGATGCCTTGGGCGCTGTTGCCGAGACCACTTGATCCGCCTTGAAGGTTTGGAACTTGACCGCGTCCGCACCGGCCGCGGCCGCGGCCTCGATCAAGCGGGCGGCCATATTGGCGTCGCCATTATGATTGACGCCGGCCTCAGCGATCACGAAGCAGTGTCCTTCGCCGATACGCATACCGCCGATATCGAATGCGCCGGGCCATTCCGCATCTTGATTAGTCATGCCGAGCCGATCCCTGCTATGACTATGCGCCCGCCGCGCACCGCCGCCACATCTCCCGGTAGGTATCCTCCAAGGCGGTGTACAGGCCGACAGGATCGCCGAGCGGCGATGCGCCAACCTGATCGCGCAGGGTCGCGCGCAGGCCGGCAAGCTGATCCAGGTCTTTGCTCAATTGCCAGGCCAAGGTCACCAATTCGGACCCTAAACCAACGCTCCATTCGGCGCGCCCGGCGCCGGACAGGAGGCTCGCTCCCAACCGCGCCGCGTGATGGTTTCCAGCCTGCCCGATCACCGGGACGCCCATCCAAAGGGCGCGGCAATTCTCCACCAGAGATTCGCACGACCCGGTATCGAGCGCGATGTCCACGTGATCGTAAAAAGCGAAATTCGAGGCGAAGTTATCGGACATGTTCACGACGTTTATCCGGGCGCGCAGACCGAAGTGGGAAAAGAGGTCGGCGACACGCTGAATGCTGGCCTCGTCCTGGTCGAAGCGGTTGCAGATCAGCAGCGTGGCCGTGTCCTGGGACCGCAGTATCCCTGCCCAGGCGCGGGCCAGGTCTGGCGTGATCAAGGTCAGATCGCATTTCACGCCAAAGGTGACCACGCCGCTTTGGGCCGCGGGCAGCGGGCCGGCGTCGGGGATGGCGGTGGGGGCGATATAGGCTAGGGGCGCGCGGGGCAGGGGCCACATTTCCGGACCGGACGCCGGCGCCCCGGTAGCCGATGGCCAGGCGGTCGAGTCGGTCAGAAAATAGTCCAACCCGGGCATGCCATGCGGGTGGGGGTAACCGAGCCAGGAGAGAGTTACCGGAGCCGGGCGCTGGGCGAAAACCAGCGGCCGTCCCCCTTCGAAATGCCCGCTGAGATCGACGGCAATGTCGATCTCGTCGCCGCGCAGGATTTCGCAAACGGTTTCGTCGTCGATTCCGGCGATATCGGTCCACTTGGCCGCGACACTCATCAGGCTTTCCGTGGACGTGTCCATGTGGGCCGTGTCGCTGTAGCAAAAGGCGGCGATCCGCGCGGGCCGATGCAGGCGCAAGATCGGCTCGAACAGTTCGATGAAATCGTTTTGGCGAAAGGCCCCGCTCAGATAGGCGACACGTAGCGGGCGCTCGAGATCCCTCGGGCCGGTCGGCGGCAGGGCGCGCGGTTCAATCGTGGACGCATGCCGTGCCCGCCATTCGGCATGCGCGGCCTCGATATTTCCCGCGTCCGTGCCCGGCCGGCGCACCAGGTCCGCGACCGTGGCGGAATGAAGAACCGGGTCGTCGGGGGATAGTGACAAGGCCTCGGCATGGCAGGCTTCGGCGTCCTCGCCATGGCCGGTGGCGCGAAGCGCGGACCCCAGGCTCAAGAGATCGCCGGCCTCGGGTGGACTGGTGTGCATAGCGGCATGGAAGGCGGAAATCGACGATTCGAATTGACCCATCTTCAAAGTGACCCGGCCCAGGAGGCGAAGGGTCTCGGGATCGCCCCGCGTCAGTTCGAGCTGGTGCTGGCAGAGCGTGGCCGCCTCGGCGAAGGAGCCGGCCTCGAAGCTGCGCTCAGCGCGGTGAAAATAAGTCCGGGGATCGCCGGTCTTGAAGTTCTTGAAGAATGTGCCGAAGCGTTCGGGAAGAAGGTTCTTGATTGTCGGGTGCGGTGCCAGGGTGGTCGCCAGCTTGGCGTGGAACAAGGCCTCGCCGACCTTGCCGACTAGAACCTGGATCGCCGCCAGGGCGTCGACGCATTCCTGCATCAGCGGGTTGAGCTCGTGCGCGCGTTCGAGGATCTCGATCGCCTTGGCCGGCTCGTCCAAATCGAAATGCACGAGGCCAAGCAACAAAACGGCTTCGGCGCATCCGGCATCCGCCTTCAACGCCCGCTCGCAGGCAAGGATGGTTTCGTCGTGCCACTCGGCGTCCAGCGCCTCGGCGGCCTCGCGGATCGCCACGTCGATCTCGCTCGGCGCGAGAACGGGAAGCGGGTCTGCGTTTTGGGGCGAACTGGTCAGCACAGGATCGTTCCGCGAAGTTAGATGTCCTTGGCACGCCCCGGTTTGTCGAAGGACGATGGGAAGTGCTGGACTCTTACTATCGCCCCGTCGTGGTTAAATAGATCTTACCTGAAGAGCTGTAGGATCGATTGCTCCGCCTGTCCGGCGAAGGCGAGGGAGTTGATGCCAAGCGACTGCCGGGTTTGCAGGGCGACCAAACTCGCGCCCTCTTCTGTGAGATCGGCCAGGTTGAGCTTGCCCGCGCCTTCTTCGTGCAGGTTCACATAGGCCGTATTGAAGTCGAGCCGGGTCTGCAGGATCGCGATATTGGAGGCGAGGGTCTGAGCCTGGCCGCGCAGGGTGCCGATGGCGTTCTGAATTTCGGTCGTGGCCGCGTCTAGCACGGAGGTCAGGCTGAAGGTTGCCGCCGAAGAGACGTTCAGGCCGGTGGTTGCGACGCGCAGGTCGACCGAGGCGATATTCAGGAAGCTGGTGGTGTCGGTGCTGAATTGGACCGAAAGTGTCTGGCCGGTTCCATTGACCAGATTGAGGCCCTGATAGTTGGCATCCCTGGCGAGGTTGTCGACCTGCGTTCGCAGGGTGTTGTACTGCGTCACCAGCGACGTCAATTCGTTGCCGGTGGCCGTTCTCGCGCTGATGAGCAGGCCCTTCATCTGCTGGACCATCGAATCGATGCTCTCGATGCCTTCCAGGGCGGTCTTGACCGAACTGATGCCCTGGTCGACGCCCTCCTTCTTTTCGCCGACATCGCGCGCGTTGTCGCCGAGTGCCTTGGCTTCGAAGAAGACGCGCGGGTCGTCGATCGGACTGGCGACCTTGAGGCCCGTGGACAGCCGGTTCTGGGTCCGGGCGATCAGCATTTCGGTACTCTTCAGGGCCAGCAGATTCTCGCGGACCGCTGCGGAAAGATTTAGATCGGTCGCCATCATTGAACTCCCATTATGGCTTGGCTAGACGTGCCTATGGTAACTACACACCTTAAAGCAAAGGCCGTGCCATTTAGGAATTTCAATAAAAACAGATAGTTACGCTTTTAACCGGTGTTTTGGCAAGCCGTCTGCGCGACCCCAAGGAAGGCTTTGCCCGGGCACATGGCAATTATTGCCGGGCGGAAAGGCAAAAAGAAACGGGGGCGCCGAAGCGCCCCCGAAGGAAGAATTTTGCCTTTGTTCCGTGCGGTTTAACGGAACAGGGCCAGGATGTTCTGCTCGGACTGACCGGCGAAGGACAAGCCGTTGATACCAAGCTGCTGCCGGGTCTGTAGGGCCACCAAGTTGGCGCCCTCTTCGGTGATGTCGGCCAGGGTCAACTTGCCGGCACCTGTCTCCAGGACGTTCACGTAGTTTTCGGTGAAGTCCAAACGGGCCTGCAGCAAGGCGACGTTGGAACCCAACGTTTGACCGTTACCCCGAAGGGTGGTGATTGCCGCGTCTAGTTGGGCGATCGAGGCATCGATGTCGGCGGATATGCTGAAACCCGCCAAAGAGGTGGAGACGACCGCGGTAATACCCAGGCCTAGGCCCGCCGCGGTACCCACTTGCAGGTTGACCGTGTTAACGGTCAGCAAGCTGGTAGTCAGATTGCTGAAGGACACGGACAGGGACGTGGTTGTGCCACTGCTGTTGACCAGGTTCAGGCCCTGATAGGTGGAGTCCGTCGCCAGGTTGTCGATCTGGGTACGAAGGCCGTTGTACTGGGTCACCAGGGAGGTCAACTCGGTGCCGGTCGCCGTCTTGGCGGCCAGCGCGATACCCTTGGCCTGACGGACCAGGGAGTCGATCGCTTCCACGGCTTCGAGCGCCGTGCTGAGCGAGCTGATACCCTGATCGATGCCGTCCTTCTTCTCGTTCAAGGTACTGGCCCTGTCGTTCAGGGACTTGGCCTCAAAGAAGACCTTGGCGTCATCGACCGGGCTGGCGACCTTCAGGCCGCTGGAAAGGCGGTTGTTGGTCCGCCCGATCAGGTTTGAAGTTTCACCGAGCGATAGCAGCGACGAACGCGCGGATGCGGAAAGTGTGATTTCGGATGCCATTTCGGACACTCCATTATGAGGTCGTCAAAGGGACCGTTCTAGTCCCCATGACATTTTGACCCGCATTAAGTAACGCTTAGCTGTTGCCGGCCTCGTTTAACGGAACAGGGCCAGGATGTTCTGCTCGGACTGACCGGCGAAGGACAAGCCGTTGATACCGAGCTGCTGCCGGGTCTGCAGGGCCACCAAGTTGGCGCCCTCTTCGGTGATGTCGGCCAGGGTCAGCTTGCCGGCACCTGTCTCCAGGACGTTCACGTAGTTCTCGGTGAAGTCC
>JAJFGJ010000012.1 GCA_021776175.1 Kiloniellaceae bacterium | reverse complement strand
GCTTCTTCCCAAACGATCTGTATTATCATTTTCTGGTGTGCAATAAAAAAAAACCCACCCCCTGTGTTTGTCTACGCACCCACCACGTCGATCCAAGCCTTCCAGCAGTCGCAATGCAACGATCTGCGATTGTCCGGGGTTACTCCTCGGGCCCGGACCAGTTGTAATCGCGTGCCGCCGCCTCGCGCGAGACGAAGCCGTTTTGGACATCGCGGTCGATCCGCTCTCTTGGCCGGTTCTTGGCCTCTCCCAGGCCGCCGCCGCCGGGCATTTCCAGGACCAGACGCTCGCCGGCCGGGACGGTTTGGCGGCCCTTGCCCGCCAATTCAACGCCGGAACCTAGCCGCACCCGCCCACGGGTCCCGTCGGCCCCGCCGCCACGGCCGCGCGGTGGGTGCTCGATGCGGTCGAACATGCCGGAGATGGCGAAGGGCGCGCCCTGGGCGTGGGCGATTTCCATGACCTGACCGGTGCCGCCCCGGTGTTCGCCGGCGCCGCCCGAATCCTCGCGGTACTCTTTGTGCCAGATCACGATGGGGGCGATGGTCTCGTTGATCTCGACCGGCGTGTTGCGCACACCCGAGGGAAAGGCGGTCGCGTTCAGGCCGTCCTTGCCGGGCCGCCCGCCGGTTCCCCCGGCGTGAAACATACTGATGGTGAAAGGCTCGCCGGCGCCACCGCCGCCTTCGTTATCCCCGGCAATGCCATGGCCGCCGAGCAAGGCGGTGATCCAGAGGCAGGAGGTGCCTTCGGCCGGCACCGCCTCGGGCTTGGCTTGGTAGAGGCAGCCGAGCATGACGTCGGGCAGCATCTGGCCGATGACATGGCGCGCGGTGACGGCGCAGGGGTCCGGCGCATTGAGGATCGAGCCTTCGGGCGCGGTGACGCGCACGGGCGCTAGGGAACCGGCGTTGTTCGGCACCGCGCCGCCGATGACGCAGCGCACCCCGAAAGAGGCGTAAGCCTGGGTGTAGGTGATGGGGACGTTGATGCCGTAGCTGGAAACCGGCGAGGTGCCGGTGAAATCGACGTCGATTCCGGTTTCGCCGATGGTCATGCGTGCCACCAGGTCGATTTCCTTCTCGAACCCGTCGATGCGCATGGCGTTCTCGTAAACCCCAAAGGGCAGGGCGCGGATTTCCGCCAACATGGCCTGGCGCGAATTTTCGATCACCGTCTCGGCCAAGGTCTCGAGCGAATCTAGCCCGAATTCGCCCATCATCTCGATCAGGCGCCGGCAGCCGGTTTCGTTGCACACGGCGAGCGAATAGAGATCGCCCTCGACCTGCACCGGTTCGCGCACGTTGGCGCGCACAATGGCCAGCAGGGCTTCGTTCATCACCCCGCGCTTGGCCAGTTCCATGATCGGAATGCGCAGGCCTTCTTCATAGACTTGCCGGGCGTCGGCGCCGAACCCGCGCCCGCCCACATCGACCACATGACTGGTCGAGGCGAACAGCGCCACGACGCGCCCGTTCAGGAAAGTCGGCGTGACCACCGTGAAGTCGTGCATATGTCCGGTGCCAAGCCAGGGGTCGTTGGTGATGTAGACGTCGCCCTTCGCCATGGACGCGGGCGGAAAGCGGTCCAGGAAAAATCCGACCGAGGCGGCCATGGCGTTGACGTGTCCGGGTGTGCCGGTGACCGCCTGGGCCAACATGCGGCCCTTCAAATCGAACACGCCCGCCGACAAGTCGCCCGCCTCGCGCACCGAGGTGCTGAACGCCGTGCGGATCAGAACCTGCGCCTGTTCCTCGACCATGGACAGCAGACGGTTCCACATGATCTGGCGCTGAACCTGTTCCAGGGCGTTAACTTGGGTCATGCGGCGTCCTCCTTAGCGGACGTATCCAAGCGTTCGAGTACAAGGTAGCCGAGGGCGTTGACGCTGGCCGCGAAGCTGGGCGAAACCACGGTCGTGGTTTGATCCTCGACGATCAGCGCCGGGCCGGGCACCCGCGTGCCGGGGGCTAGATCGGCGCGCCGGTAAATCGGCGTATCCAGGTCCTTGGCCTGTCCGGGGTCGAAGACCGCCCGGCGTTCGATGGGGGTGGCTGCTCTCGAATCTCCGGCCACTTCCTGAAGAGCGTCCGGCGCCGGGACCTGGGTCTGCACGGTCAGGGTCCAACTCAGGATTTCGATATCCTGATCGGGAATCGTGCGGCTGTAGAGCGCGGTGTACACCTCGTCGAAGGCCGCCTTTAAGGTCGCCGCGTCCTCACCCGTTAGGTTTCTGACCGGGACCCGGACGCTGATCTCGTGGCCTTGGCCCAGGTAGCGCATGTAGGCGGTGCGAACCTCCATCAGGTCTTGCCCGGGCGCGGCGGGCCGTACAACGGTGAAGGCCTCGCCGCGCATTTCCTCCAGTGTTTCGTTGGCCGCCGCGGGATCGAAGGTCGAGAGGCGTTGATAGCGGCTGCGCACGACTTCATAGGCGATGGGGGCGCGCAGAAAACCGATGGCCGATCCCACCCCCGCGCCGGTCGGGACAAGAACCTTATCTAGGCCGAGTTTCTCCGCCAGGCGCGCCGCGTGCAGGGGCGCCGCGCCGCCGAAGGCGACCAGGGTGCGGCCGGTGATTTCCTTGCCCCATTCGATGGCGTGCACGCGCGCGGCATTGGCCATGTTTTCGCCGACCACTTCGGCGATGGCGAAGGCGGCTTCGCTTCCTTGCAGCTTGACCGGCCCCAGGACCCGGTCGATAGCCTCGTGCGCCCGCGCCGGGGCAAGGGCGAGCGTTCCGCCGGCGAAGCTTTCGGGGTCGAGGCGGCCGAGCGCCAGATCCGCGTCGGTCACGGCGGGGTCTTGTCCGCCCCGGTCGTAACACGCGGGGCCTGGTTCCGAGCCCGCGCTTTCCGGGCCGACGGAGATTCGCTTCAAGGCATCGACCCAGGCGATGGAGCCGCCGCCGGCGCCGATTTCGACCATTTCGATGGCCGGGATGCGGATCGGCAGGCCGCTGCCTTTCAGAAAGCGGTAAACCCGCGCGACCTCGAAACTGCGCGAGGCCAAGGGCTGGGCATCGTCGATCAGGCAAATCTTGGCGGTCGTGCCCCCCATATCGAAGGACAAGACCTTGTCCAGGCCGCATTCCTCGGCAATGCGGCTGGCCAGAATGGCGCCGCCGGCCGGGCCGGATTCAACTAGGCGTATGGGGAAGCGGACCGCGGTTTCGAAACTGGTCAAACCGCCGCCCGAGGTCATGAGCAGGAAAGGGCAGGCAAACCCGCCCTTCCGCAGGGCCGACTCCAGTCCAGTGAGATATTGGGCCATGAGGGGGCGGACATAGGCGTTGGCGCAGGTCGTCGATTGGCGCTCGTATTCGCGTATTTCCGGGCAGACCTCGCTGGAAAGGGTCAGGCTGATCTCCGGCAGGGCCTCGCCCAGGATCCGCGCGACCCGCTGTTCGTGCGCCGGATTGGCGTAGGAATGGATGAGCCCGATGGCGATGCTTTCAATGCCGTGTTCCTTGACCAGGGGGATCAAGACTTCCACCGAGGCTTCGTCCAGGGGCAACAGGACCTCTCCGTCGGCGTTCAGCCGCTCGGTCACCGGCCAGCGCAGGTGGCGCGGGACCAGGGGATCGGGCCGGTCGATGGCGATATCGTATTGGGCAAAGCGGTTCTCATAGGCCATTTCCAGGGAATCGCGCAGGCCCTGGGTCACGATCAGCGCGGTCTTGGCCCCCTTGCGTTCGATCAAGGCGTTGGTCGCCAGCGTGGTTCCGTGAATGATCAGGCCGATATCGCCCGGCGCGGTCCCGGCTTCGGCCATGACCTTGGCGATGCCCTCCAGCACGCCGTCCTGGGGCTGCCGGGGCGTGGTCAGGACCTTGGCGGTAATCAGGCGCGCGCCCAGTTCCAGGGCGACATCGGTGAAGGTGCCGCCGATATCGACGGCCAGTCGGGCCCGGCCCGTTGGACTGCTCATGAATTAGTGTTTCCGGTTTGGTTTTCACCAGCCTAGGAGACCGTATATGGCCTGCGCAAGCACAGTGCTGGTGACGCCGGTTCCGGCGGGCTTGTAACACCGGTCCCGGCGGCGCAATAAATGTGGGACAGCAAAATGCGGGAGCAAACTTAGGGCATGGAACATACTGAAACGGCAGTCTGGCCGGGGCAGATTCATAGGGTGTTGCGCGAACATGAGGTGCGCCAGGTCGCCTATGTCCCCGATGCCGGGCACCGCGAGCTGATCGAGATGTGCGCGCGCGACGCCGCCATGACCGCCGTGACCCTGACCACGGAAGAAGAAGGCATCGCGCTTTTGGGCGGGGCCTGGCTGGGCGGGCAGCGCGGCGTCCTCTTGATGCAAAGCAGCGGTGTCGGCAACTGCGTCAACATGCTCTCGCTGGCGCGGACCTGCGGTTTTCCCTTGCTGATGCTGGTGACCATGCGCGGCCAGTGGGGTGAATTCAATCCCTGGCAGGTTCCCATGGGTCAGGCCACGCCGGAGGTCTTGCGCCTATCCGGCGCGATGGTTTTCGAGGCGGACCGGGCGGAGGAGATTGGCGAGACCGTCGAGGCCGCCGCGCGCATGGTTTTCAACGGGCCGGCCTGCGCGGCGGTGCTGATCTCGCAGCGCGTGCTCGGCGCCAAGACCTTCGGGAGGTAGGAGCCATGGATACAACCCTGACCCGAAGTGAGCTATACCCCCTGCGCCGGCGGGAGGTCGTGCGGCGCTTGCTGGCGGACCGGGGCGATCTTCTGGTCGTGACCGGGCTTGGGGCGGCGACCTGGGACGCGGCCGATGCCGGCGATCACCCCCTGACCTTCCCGCTGTGGGGAGCCATGGGCGGGGCGGCCATGATAGGCCTGGGTTTGGCCCTGGCCCAGCCCAAGCGGCGCACCCTGGTCATCACCGGCGACGGCGAGATGCTCATGGGCCTGGGGGCGCTGCCCACCATCGCGGTGCGGGCGCCCAAGAATTTGGCCGTCGCGGTCCTCGATAACGAGCGCTATGGCGAGACCGGCATGCAGACGACCCACACCGCCGGCCCGGCGGATCTGGCGGCCATGGCCATCGGCGCCGGGTTTCCCGCCGCCGCCGATATTTATGACGAGGACGGCTTGGCCGAGGCCCTGCCCCGTATTCGCGGCGAGCCGGGCCCGTTGTTCTTCAACATCAAGGTCAGGGCCGAGGACCTGCCTCTGGTCCTGCCGCCCAAGGACGGCGCCTATCTGAAAACCCGTTTCCGCGCCGCGCTGCTCGGCCCGGAGGGGGCCGCCTAGTTGGCCCATTTTGTTTCTCGCACCCCACCCCCCCCCCTAACCCTCCCCCTTAAGGGGGGAGGGAACAAAGAAGGAGTTCACCCTGTCTTCCTTCACCAGGGGGGAGGGGATAGAGGGCAAGCTCAACTCACGTCTCCCTCCCCCTTGAGGGGGGAGGGCCGGGGTGGGGGTGACCCCTTGCCATGCGAAGGGTCTCAATCAAGCAGGCGAAACATACCATGACCCGCCACGCCGACGTTGTGATCGCCGGGGGCGGGGTCATGGGGTGCGCCATCGCCTATTTCCTGGGCGCGGACCCGGATTTCGACGGCTCCATCCTGGTGATCGAGCGCGATCCCAGTTACGCGGACTGCGCCACCACGCGCTCCTGGGGCGGCATACGGCAACAGTTCTCGACCCCGGAGAACGTCTCCATGTCGCTCTACGCGGTGGATTTCATTCGCTCGGCGGCGGAGGTTCTGGCGGTCGAGGGCGAGGCGCCCGATCTGATGTTTCGGGAGCAGGGCTATCTTTTCCTGGCCAGCGCCGGCGGGCAGGCGGTCTTGGAAGCCAACGCGGCCTTGCAGCAATCCTTTGGCGCGGAGATTCACCTCCTCGATCCCGGCGCCCTCGCGGCCCGCTTCCCCTGGCTCAACCTCGCTGGCATCGCCGCCGGCGCCTTCGGCGCGCACGGGGAGGGCTGGATCGATCCAAGCGCCCTCCTGCACGCCTTCCGGCGTAAGGCGCGGGCCTTGGGCGCCACCTTTCTGCGCGACGAAGTCACCGGCATCGACACGGCGAAGGGCCATGTCGCCGGGGTCAGCCTGCGCACGGGCGGCGAACTTGGCTGCGGTATTCTGGTCAACGCGGCGGGGCCGCAAGCCGGGGCCTTGGCCGCCCTGGCCGGTGTCGACCTGCCGGTCCGCCCGCGCAAGCGCACCACCTTCGTCTTCGATTGCCGCGAACCGCTTCCGCCCCTGCCGCTGACCATCGACCCCACCGGAGTCGCGGTGCGGCCCGAAGGCGGCCAGTATATCGCCATCGTCTCGCCACCCGAGGACCAGGATTCCGACAGCCCCGACCTGGAGCCGGATCATAACCTGTTCGAGGAGATTATTTGGCCCGCCCTGGCGGAACGGGTGCCCGCCTTCGGGGCGGTCAAGGTCACGGGCGCCTGGGCCGGGCATTACGACTACAATACCTTCGACCAGAACGCGGTTCTGGGGCCGCATCCGGCACTCGGTAATTTTCTGTTCTGCAATGGTTTCAGCGGCCACGGCATTCAGCAGAGCCCGGCCGCCGGCCGCGCCCTCGCCGAATTGATCGTGCACGGGAAATACCGCGCGCTGGACTTGTCCGCCCTCTCCTTCGAGCGCCTCGCGGCGGGGCGTGCGGTCAAGGAAACGAACGTTGTATAGCCCCACGCAAGCAAAGCTTTAGCATCGCCTCGCCCGGTTCGCTGTGCTAGAGAACGTGCCCATGCACACCTTTCTGGACTTCGAAAAACCGATCGCCGAACTAGAGGGCAAGATCGAGGAGTTGCGCCACATCTCCGACGACGGCGAGATCAATATCGCCGAGGAGGTCGCGAAGCTGCAGACCAAGGCCGACCGCATGCTGCGGCAAAGCTATGCCAAGTTGACGCCGTGGCAGAAAACCCAGGTCGCGCGCCATCCCGAGCGCCCCCACGTCTCCGACTACATCGCCAATCTGGTCGAGGATTTCACGCCCTTGGCCGGAGACCGCGTCTTTGGAGAGGATGAAGCGATCCTGGGCGGGCTGGGCCGCTTTCGAGGCCACTCCGTGGTCATTCTGGGCCAGGAAAAGGGCCGCGACACGGCTAGCCGCGTGCGCCACAATTTCGGCATGGCGCGCCCCGAAGGCTACCGCAAGGCGCAGCGCCTGATGCACCTGGCCAATCGATTCGAGCTGCCTCTCGTGACCTTGGTGGACACGGCCGGGGCCTATCCCGGCATCGGTGCCGAGGAGCGCGGTCAGGCCGAGGCCATCGCGCGCTGCATTCAGATCAGCCTTGAGCTGCGCGTGCCCTTTGTCTCGGTCATCGTGGGCGAGGGCGGCTCGGGCGGGGCCATCGCGGTCGCGACCGCGAACCGGGTTCTCATGCTCGAACATTCGATCTACTCGGTTATTTCGCCCGAGGGCTGTGCATCGATCCTGTGGCGCAGCGGCGAGAGCGCGCGCGACGCGGCGGAGGCGTTGAAACTGACCGCCGGCGACCTGCGGAAATTGCATGTGATCGACGAGATAATCCGAGAACCCCTGGGCGGCGCGCAACGCGGCAAGCGCGAGGCGATCGAGGCGGTTGGCAACGCGGTCGAGCGGCATCTTATTGAGCTGCGGGACCAGGACGGTGACGCGCTATACACAACGCGGCGCGAGAAATTCTTGGCGATGGGCCGGGCCGGCGTGGCCTGATCCGGCCCGCCCTTTCGCAGGGAGGTCACATGGTTCGCTTAAACGATGCCCGGCGCGATCTGCAAGCGCGTGCCCGCGGTCTGGCTCAAACCAGGATCGCGCCCCGCGCGGCCGAGATCGATCGAAGCGAGCACTACCCCTGGGACAATGTCCGCGATCTGCGCGAAGCCGGCTTCTTCGGCATGACGATTCCTGAAAGCCACGGCGGTCAGGGCCTCGATTACCTCGATGCCGTGCTGGTGATCGAAGAGATGGCCAAGGTCTGCGGCGTCACCGCGCGGATCGTGGTCGAGGCCAACATGGGCGCCATCGGCACCATCATGGCCTATGGCACCGAGGCGCAGAAACGCCTGGCGGCGGAGCTTGTCCTGGCGGGCGACAAGCCGGCCATATGCATTACCGAGCCGCAAGCCGGGTCCGCCGCGACGGAGATGACGACCCGGGCCGATAAAAAGGGTGGCCGCTATGTACTCAACGGCCGCAAGCATTGGATCACCGGGGGCGGGGTCTCGCGCCTGCACGTTATTTTCGCGCGCGTCTTCGACGGCACGGTGGAACAGGGGATTGGCGGCTTCATCGTGGTCCGCGAACCCGATGGCAGCGCGCCGCGCGGCCTGACCATAGGTGCGCGCGAGCCGACCATGGGCCTGCGCGGTATCCCCGAAACGGTGGTTGTTTTCGAGGACCTGGAGGTCCTGGCGGATAGCCTGATCATGCCGCCGGAGGGTTTGCGCCGGGGCTTCGCGCAGCTCATGAACGCCTACAACGGACAGCGGGTCGGCGCCGCGACCGTGGCTTTTGGCATTGCCGTCGGCGCCTACGAACAGGCCCTCGCCTATATTCAGGAGCGTGAGCAATTCGGCCGCCCGATCTGCGAGTTTCAGGGTCTGCAATGGATGCTGGCGGACATGGCGACCCAAATCGAAGCCGCCCGCGCCTTGATCCACAAGGCGGCCGATTGCGAGGGGTTTCCGGATTCCCTGGAAGCGGCACAGGCCAAGGTCTTCGCCTCGGAGATGGCGATCAAGGTCACCAACGACGCCCTGCAATTGTTCGGCGCCGCCGGCTATTCGCGCGACAATCCCTTGGAGCGCATGGTCCGCGACGCGCGCATGTTCACCATCGGCGGCGGCACGGCGCAGGTCCTGCGCACCTTGATCGCGGGGCGCTTGCTCGGCCGCAAGCTGCCCCAGACCCGCGACGGCTATCTCAATCTTTCCCGTTGAGAAAAACCATATGACTCTTTCGGATATGAATCTTCCTCTAGTCTTAGCAATCGGGGCAATCGCATTTTGCGCGGCACTTCCTCCAGCGCGTCCTTCGACAAGCTCAGGATGAGGAAGATCGTGTGTGGCATAAAGAAAGATCCTCATGCTGAGCTTGTCGAAGCACCCACTGCGTCGATCCAAGCCTTCCATGGGCCGCGCTAAATGCGATTGCCCTGACTCACCTGTCCCCTGGACCTAAAGAGAACAAGGAACCGCTAAGCCCATGCCGACCGCCGCCGATATCCTGGCCCGCGCCCTCCACGATGCCGGCTGCCGCCACGCCTTTGGCATACCGGGCGGCGAGGTTTTGAGTGTGATGCACGCCCTGTCCGATGCCGGCATCGATTTCAGACTCTGCAAGCACGAAAATTCCGGCGGCTTCATGGCCGAGGGGGCCTATCACATGACCGGCGCGCCGGGCATTCTGGTCGCCACCTTGGGGCCGGGGGTCGCCAACGCGGTCAACGTCATCGCGAATGCCGAGCAGGACCGTGTGCCCTTGATCTTTCTCACCGGCTGCGTCGATGCGGCGGAGGCGGACAGCTACACCCATCAGGTTTTCGATCACCGCGCCGTGCTTGGCCCCATCACCAAGGCCAGCCTGACCCTGCACGACGGTTCGGTGGAAAAGGTGGTCGAGAAGGCGCTGTTCATCGCCATGGACGGGCGCCCGGGGCCGGTCCATATCGACGTGCCCATATCGCTCGCCACCAAGGAGCAAGAACCGCGCCGCGCCCCGCGCGCCCCCCGCGCCGCGCCGGCCGCCCCGGCGGCGGGGCAGGCGCTGGAAGCCGCCCGCCAATACCTGGCGGCATCGCGCCGGCCGGTCATGATCGCCGGCCTGGAGGTTCTGGCCCAGGGCGTCGAGGCCGAAGTCGCGGCCTTCGCCAAGGACCGCGGGGTGCCTGTCATCACTACCTACAAAGCCAAGGGCATTTTATCGGAGGCCGAATCCTTGGCCCTGGGCGGGGCCGGATTGTCGCCCCTGGCGGATACCCACCTCATGCCGGTCATCGAGGCCAGCGATCTCATTCTCTTGGTGGGCTACGACCCAATCGAGATGCGCCATGGCTGGCGTGATGCCTGGGATCCAGAAACCAAGCCGGTGATCGAATTCACGGCGGCCCTGCAGGCGCACGGAATGCATAGCGCAAGCATAAACTTCGCCGGCGATATCGGCGCCGGCCTGCGTAAACTTCGCGAGGCGGTCGAGCCGCGGGACACCTGGTCCAACGGTGCTCCGGCCCAGGCCCGCGCCAAGATGGCGAAGGCTTTCCGGGCGGATGAACCCTGGGGCCCGGCGGCGATTGTCGATGAGGTGCGCAAGGCGGTTCCTCACGACGCGGTCGCGACCGTGGACAGCGGCGCCCACCGCATACTTTTGAGTCAGGTGTGGCAATGCACCTTGCCGCGCACCCTGCTTCAGTCGACGGGCTTGTGCACCATGGGCTGCGCCTTGCCCCTGGCCATCGGTGCGAAGGTCGCGGCGCCCGAACGCGCCGTGGTCGCCTTCACCGGCGATGCCGGCCTGGAGATGGTGCTGGGTGAGCTTGCGACCCTGCGCGATTTCAAACTGCCCGTCGTTATCGTCGTCTTCATCGACGCCTCGCTCGCGCTCATCGAACTAAAGCAGCGCCAGGCGGGGCGCGAGAATCTCGGCGTGGATTTCGGCGCAACCGATTTCCCCGCCGCCGCCCAAGCGCTGGGCGGCATAGGCGTCGCGGTCAAGGACCGCGCGGCGCTGAGCCAGGCGGTCGTCGACGGCCTTAGCGCCAAAACCTTCACGCTGATCGCCGCCCATATCGGCCCCAAGGCCTACGACGGCCGGTTCTAGAGACTTTTCACAGACGCGGGCTCGCGCCCGTAATCTAGAAATTGCTAAAGAAGTTAAAGCGGGGAATGTATAACGATGGCTACGTTGTGGTTAGCATGACCAAGCGACTTTCGGAAATTGAGTTAACAAGAATGATCGCTGAAATTGCACCGCTGAAATGCTGGAAAGTAGGACTCTATTACGGGTCTATGGCCTACTTCCACATGAAAGACAGAATTTTAGAAACGGCTAGTGATGGTTCTGACCGCTGGGTCGGCAGCTCAACTTTGTCTCTTGATGGTGATGTTTGGAGTGTTCACGATTGCGGTGTTGAATTGACAAATTCGAGTATCATCACACGAGATTTTGCCGAAACGACTCTTGACTACAAATTTTCAGGTCAGGAATTGCTGTCGTTCCGTTCTGATAAGTCAAGTGACAATCTCTCAGTTCTCTTTTCGGGAGATTTAGAGATATTAATCTCACAAAAAGTTTCGGAAGAGGACATGACGGAAGATCTCATGACACTTACCATGCCAAATGGACAAATTGTTTGCTTAAGCAAGGCTGCGGGACTTTTTCTTAGCGATGAGACCATTGAAGCTAGTGCGAAGCTCTGGCGACAGAAGCATCAGCACTGAAGCTTTTGGAATTCCGGTGGCGGGAGTACGGTGACAGTGCACTAAATGGAATTACGGGAATTACGGTGACAGTGCATTCATCATCGCCGGGTTGCACGACTTTGAGTGCAATCTCTCCGTTTTCCCCAGGCTTTGAATTGCCTGGGCCGGGCCGGGTGTTAGTCTTGGGGCGCGAGGTCTGGGCGGGGGCCGGGACTCCGGCTTCTGTTAATTCCCTGCTCGGCAGGGAATTAACAGGGAAGGGCGCGGCGCGGGAAATCGGACGGTTTGGGCTTAGGCGGTCACGCCAACTTGCCGTGGCAGTGCTTGTACTTCTTGCCGGTGCCGCAGGGGCAGGGGGCGTTGCGCGGCACCTTGCCCCAGGTGGTGGGATCCTCCGGATCGATTGTCGCCGCCGCCTGCCGGGTGGTGGTTGGGCGCGCGGCCGTGGTCACGCCGCCGTCGCCGCCCGCCAGGGCCGGGTCTTGGCGAGTCTCATGCATGGGTTGCTGTTCACGCCGCAGATCGGGGGCTTCGGGGTCCGCCGCGCGCAACTCGACGCGCGCCAACAACATGGTCACTTCGTCGCGCACCTCGGCGAGCATGCGCTCGAACAGCTCGAAGGCCTCGCGCTTGTATTCGTTCAAGGGGTCGCGCTGGGCATAGGCGCGCAAAACGATGCCGTGGCGCAGGTGGTCCAGCGACAGAAGGTGATCCTTCCATTGCTTGTCGAGGACCATCAATAGGATCTGCTTTTCCAAGGAGCGCATGACTTCTTCGCCGTAATTGGCCGTCTTGGCGGCCATGCGGCGGTTGACCTCGCCCGTGATGCGTTCGCGGATTTCCTGGTCGGCGATGCCTTCCTCGGCGATCCAATCTTCTATGGGAAGGTCGAGGCCGAAGATCCGCAGAATTTCGGCATGCAGGCCGGTCCCGTCCCACTGCTCGGCGTAGGCGCCGGCCGGGATGTGGCGGCCGACCGAATCCTCGATCAACTGCTCGCGCATGTCCACGACCGATTCGTGGACCTCCTTGGCGCGCATAAGGTCCTTGCGCTGCTCGTAGATCACCTTGCGCTGGTCGTTCATCACATCGTCGTACTTGAGCAGGTTTTTGCGGATGTCGAAGTTGCGCGCCTCGACCTTCTGCTGCGCTTTTTCCAAGGCTTTGTTGACCCAAGGATGAACGATCGCCTCGCCCTCTTGCAGGCCCAGGCGGCGCAGCATGGTGTCCATGCGCTCCGACCCGAAGATGCGCATCAGGTCGTCTTCCAGGCTGAGGAAGAAATAGGAGGCGCCGGGATCGCCCTGGCGCCCGCCCCGGCCCCGCAACTGATTGTCGATGCGCCGGCTTTCGTGGCGTTCGGTGCCGACGATCATCAAGCCGCCGGCGGTCAGCACGACCTCGCGCGCGGCGGCGATTTCCGCCTTGATCCGGTCGACCTTTTTCTCGCGCGCGGCTTCGTCCTCGATGATGTCGGCTTCCTGCGCGGTCCGCATGTCCAGATTACCGCCAAGCTGAATATCGGTGCCGCGCCCCGCCATGTTGGTCGCGATGGTCACGGCGCCGGGCGTTCCGGTCTGGGCGATGATGTGCGCTTCCTGCTCGTGGTAGCGGGCGTTGAGGACCTGGTGTTTGATCTTGCGCTTTTTCAATTCGGCGGACAGCGCCTCGGACTTTTCGATCGAGACCGTCCCCACCAGCACCGGCTGTTTTTTATCCTGGCAATCTTGGACAACCGCGACAATGGCGTCTAACTTTTCCTTGGCCGTGCGATAGACCTCGTCGTCGCTATCGATGCGGATGGTCGGCAAGTTGGTGGGAACTTCGATAACTTCCAACTTGTAGATGTCGGAGAATTCGGAGGCCTCGGTCATGGCGGTACCGGTCATGCCCGCGAGCTTGGGATAGAGCCGGAAATAGTTCTGGAACGTAATCGAGGCGAGGGTCTGGTTCTCTTGCTGAATCGACGCGCCTTCCTTGGCCTCGAGCGCCTGGTGCAAGCCTTCGGAATAGCGGCGGCCTTCCATCATGCGGCCGGTGAACTCGTCGATGATGACGACCTTGTTGTCCTTGACGATGTAGTCGGTGTCGCGCTGAAACAGTTTGTGCGCCTGCAGGGCCTTGTTGACGTGATGGACCAGGCTGACGTTCTCGATATCGTAAAGCGTGCCTTTTTCCATCAAGCCGTCGGCGCGCAGCAGCTCCTCGACGCGCTCGGTTCCCTCGTCCGTCAGCGCGACCGTGCGCGCCTTTTCGTCTTTTTCGTAGTGGGCGGGTTCCAGGCGCGGGATGACCAAATTAATCTTGATGTACATTTCCGAAGAGTCTTCGACCGGCCCGGAAATGATCAGCGGCGTGCGCGCCTCGTCGATCAGGATCGAGTCCACCTCGTCGACGATGGCGAAATTGAAATCCCGCTGGACCATTTCCTCGAGCTGGAATTTCATGTTGTCGCGCAGGTAGTCGAAGCCGAACTCGTTATTGGTGCCATAGGTCACGTCGCAGGCGTAGGCGGCCCGCCGCTCGGCGTCGTTCAGGCCATGGACGATGCACCCGGCCGAAAGGCCCAGGAAGTTGTAGATTTGGCCCATCCACACGGAATCGCGCTTGGCCAGGTAATCGTTGACGGTAACGACATGGACGCCGCGCCCGGCCAGGGCATTCAGATAGACCGCCAGGGTGGCCACCAGGGTCTTGCCCTCGCCGGTCTTCATTTCGGAGATCATGCCTTTGTGCAGGACCATGCCGCCCATGAGCTGCACATCGAAATGGCGCTGGCCCAGGGTCCTTTTGGCCGCCTCGCGCACAGTGGCGAAGGCCTCGGCCAGCATCTCGTCCAGGTCTTCGCCCTTGGCCGCGCGTTGGCGGAAATCCGAGGTGCGCGCCCGCAACTGGTCGTCGCTCAGGGCCTCCAGTTCGGGCTCCAGGGCGTTGATCGCCGTAACCGTGGGGCGTAAGCCCTTGAGGAATCGTTCGTTCGCGGATCCGAACAGCCGCTTCGCCAGCGCGCCGAGCATGGGTGACCTCAAGATGGGGTAAGGGGCGGAAAAACGCTAGTTTTCTCGATCACACATAGGCGCCCGGAGGCTATCTGTCAACGCTGAGCCCAGGGCCGCGGCGGACGGCGGCATCCCGGCGGCGGCCGGGGCCGCGGCCATGGCCCGGGCGCCCGCGCGGGCAGGCTTGTGCCGCTGGTTCTGCCGTGCATGATGCGGCCAAGCAATGGCTTAGCCGCATGAATTCCCGGCCGGGCCGCGACCCGATTTAAGGAGATACCCATGCCATCGATTCGCCCGATACTGGCCGCGATGACCTTTGCCATCGCTTTGCTGGCGCAGCCCATCGCCGTGTCCGCCCAGAGCGAAACCCCTAATGCCGGTGACGATCCGGTCGTGGCCCGCGTCAACGGCGAGGAGATCAGGCACTCGGCGGTCATGGTCATGGCGCAAACCTTGCCCCCCCAGTATCAGTCGCAGATCGCCCAAGTTTACCCGCTTCTGGTCCAGCGCCTGGTGGATTTCAAGCTGGCCTATGCCGCCGGTCAAGCCGAGGGCCTGGCTGGCGATCCGGAAGTGAAGGAGCGCGTGGCGGAGCAGGAGGAGCGTGTGATCCGCGAAACCTGGATCGAGCGCGCCATCACGGCCTTGATCACCGAGGAGGCGCTCCAGGCCAGCTATCAAGCTTTTCTCGCGGCCAACCCGCCGAAGAGCGAACAGAAAGCCCGGCACATCCTCCTGGAAACCGAGGAAGAGGCGCGCGATATTGTCGCCAAGCTCGATGGCGGCGGCGATTTCGCGGAACTGGCCAAGGAACATTCGACGGGCCCCTCCGGCCCTCAGGGCGGCGATCTGGGATATTTCACCGACGATCAGATGGTCCCCGAATTTTCCACCGCCGCCAGTGCGCTGGAGCCGGGTCAGTTCACCAAGGAACCGGTCAAGACTCAGTTCGGTTGGCACGTCATCAAGGTCGAGGACCGGCGCGATGTCACGGCCCCCGGTTTCGAGGAAATGGAGCCGCAGCTTCGCCAGGATATGGCCCGTCAGAGCGTGGAAACCGTGCTCAGCGGCTTGCGGGAATCGGCCGATATCGAAATCACGCCCGCCGGCGCAAGCATGATGCCGGGCGCGGCCGCCGCGCAGTAAGAGTTATGCTCGGGGCAGGGTGAGATGGCGCCGCGAGTCTCGCCATTGGCTCCGGCCGCTTTTCCCGATCTGCCGCGGGTCGCCGGCGTGCGCTTGGCCACCGCCGCCTGCGGGGTGCGCTATGCCGGGCGCGACGACGTTTGCTTGATCGAATTGGCGCCGGGGACCGCGGTGGCCGGGGTGCTGACCCAGTCGCACACCGCCTCGGCGCCGGTCCTGTGGTGCCGGCGTGCGCTTAAAGGTGGGCGCGGTCGGGCCATCGTGGTCAATTCCGGTAACGCCAACGCCTTCACCGGCTCGGTCGGGCTCGCCTCGGTCCAAAGGGTGGTGGAGACCACCGCCGGCCTGCTGGCGGCCAAGAAGACGGAAATTTTTGTCGCCTCCACCGGTGTCATCGGCGAACGCCTGGCGGACGAAAAGATCACGGCGGCCCTGCGCGGGCTAAAATCCAGCCTCCATGAAAACGCCTGGCAGGGCGCGGCCAAGGCCATCATGACCACGGATACCTTCCCCAAGGGCGCCACTCGCGGGGCGGAAATCGGCGGCGTGCCGGTGACCATCAACGGCATCGCCAAGGGCTCCGGCATGATCGCGCCCGACATGGCGACCATGCTGTCCTTTGTGACCACCGATGCCAAGATTCCCGCCAAAACCCTGCAAGCGCTGCTGGCGCGCGGCGCGGCGGACAGCTTCAACTCCATCACGGTGGATAGCGATACCTCGACCAGCGACACGCTGCTGCTGTGCGCGACCGGGCAAACCAAGCACAAGCGCGTGTCCGGCCTTGGCGATCCCTTGCTCAAGGGTTTCCGGGCGGCGCTCTTCGACCTCTTGCGCGATCTGGCCCATCAACTCGTGCGCGATGGCGAGGGGGCCAGCAAATTCGTTACCATATCCGTATCCGGCGCCGTGTCGAAGCGCGCCGCGCGGCGAATAGGCCTGTCGATCGCCAATTCGCCCCTGGTCAAGACCGCGATCGCGGGCGAGGACCCCAACTGGGGCCGCATCGTCATGGCCGTGGGCAAGGCGGGCGAGAAGGCCGACCGCGACCGTCTGGCGATCCGCATCGGCGGAATCGAGGTCGCGCGCCATGGCCTCGTGGTTCCCGGATACGACGAAACACCGGTCGCGCGTCATATGAAGGAACCCGAAATCACTTTCGAGGTCGATGTCGGTGTCGGCCGGGGTGCCGCCACCGTCTGGACCTGCGACCTGACTCACGGCTATATCGACATCAATGCCGACTACCGAAGCTGACGCGGACCGCGAGCTGGGCGAGGGGTGCTGGAACGCCGGTGAGCGCGCGGTCACCCAGGCCAAACCTATTCTGCTGGTCAGCGCGGTGGCATTGGTCGATGCCGATGGCCGCGTCCTGCTGGCCAGACGGCCCGAGGGCAAGTCCATGGCCGGCCTATGGGAGTTTCCCGGCGGCAAGGTCCAGGACGGCGAAACGCCCGAACAGGCCGTGGTGCGCGAGGTCCGGGAAGAGCTTGGCATCGACACGCGGCAAAGCTGCCTGGCGCCCATCGGCTTCGCCTCCCACGCCTATGAGACGTTTCATCTGCTCATGCCGCTTTACGTTTGCCGCACCTGGCGCGGCACGCCGGCCGGGCGCGAGGGGCAGGAGCTAAAGTGGGTCCGTCCCATGCGGCTCGGCGACTACGAAATGCCGCCCGCCGACGCGCCGTTGGTTCCGTTGTTGCGTGATTTGCTCTAAGGACGCGGACTTTGTCGGTAAGGCGTCATGGCATAGACTTGGGCCATGCAGGTCGCGGTTATTTTTCAGGTCCTGATCCTTATCGCCCTGGCGAACGGCGCCCCCGTGATCGCCAAGAAGGTTCTGGGAGACCGCTTGGCTTATCCCCTCGATTGCGGCATCCGCTTCGTCGATGGCCGGCCGCTGTTCGGATCCTCCAAGACCCTGCGCGGTTTCGCCTTCGCGATTATCGCCACCGCCGGGGTGGCGCCCCTGATCGGCCTGGACCTGAAAACCGGGGCGCTGGCCGGCGCGGCGGCCATGACCGGCGATCTCTTTTCCAGCTTCTTGAAGCGCCGCATGAAACTTCCACCCAGCAGCCAAGCGCTCGGCCTCGATCAAGTACCGGAGTCGCTGTTCCCGCTTCTCGCCTGCCGAAACGCGCTTTCACTGACCGCGGTAGATATCGCGGCCGCCGCCGCCGTCTTTTTCGTCGGCGAACTCTTGTTGTCCCGCCTGCTCTACAAGCTCCGCATCCGCGACCGCCCATACTAGGGCCTGTGGTCACGGACGTTCGAGGCGATGCAAGGTAATCTCGGGGGGGCAGTTGAGCCGCACGGGCACAATGCAGGATCCGGCGCCGGCCGAAGTGTATCCGCGCATGTCGCCATAACGCCAGGGGCCCGATCCCAAGCGCCGGGGCAAGGCGGCGTCAAGGGTGATCGGGATGGAGCCGGGAAGGCAGATCTGGCCGCCATGGGTATGACCGCTCAGGAGCACATCGAACTCGGCATGGGCCGCTTGCCGGTAAATCTCCGGCGTGTGGGACAGCAGGATGGAAACCTCGCGGGGTGGAATCCGGGCCGCGGCCTTCTCCATGTTATCGGCGCGGAAATAGTGGGCGTCGTCGATACCGGCCATGTGAATGCACTCTCCGCTCCGTTCGATGGTCTCGGACTCGTTGAGCAGCATGCGGATTCCGATCTCTTCCATTCCGGGAACCATGAGGATCGTATCGTGGTTGCCCAGAACGCCGTAGACTGGATCCTTGAGGCGGGTTCGCACCCGCGCCAGTCCTTCGAGAGTCGCATCGAAAGGGCCGAAGGTCTTGGCCCGGAAGTCGCCGGTCAGGACGCAGGCGTCGTAGTCGAGGTCCGCGACAAGCTCCATCAGGCGCGCCATGGCACCCTGGTTCATGTCCACGTGCATGTCGCTGATGTGCAGAATGGTGTAGCCGTCGAAAGGCGCGGGCAGGCGGGGTAAGAGAATTGGATTTCGCCTGACTTCTATCCGTTCCGCGTTCCGGCGCCCGCGCCAATACAAGCCGGTCAGCTTCAGCGTGTTTCGAATGACGGAATGAACGGAATACCAGTTCTCGATGTGAAAGAAATTCAACCCCCCGCCGAAGACCCGCGCCTCGTCGTCCATCTCCATGCCAAGGCGCTGCCTGGCATGGAGACGCCCGAGCCTTAGCTCCAGCTTCTTGAAAATATCCGAATTCATGAACGATCCCGCTTCGCCTTTTCGCCGCCCGGCCCTTCGCCGGTGCCCAGGGCCTCGGCGAGGCTGGTTCGCGCGCTGCCGGGCCTGAGGGCCTTGGGTTGGTCGGGCGCGGGGGCCCAGGCGGTCAGGTAGATGACCTCGAAGGTCGCGGTTAGGCGGCCCCCGGCCTTGGCGAACTTTTCTTCATAGTTCGCCGCCGCGCGCAGTAGGGTGGCCCGGCGCGAGGCGCTTTTGCGCCGGGTGCGCACGGCGTTGGCCTCGCCCATGCCGCGCAGATCGCGCATGAGGGCCAGCGCATTGGGATAGGTCACGGGGACGGTGTCCTTGTCGGCCAAGGGCAAGGCGAAACCGGCGCGTTGCAGCAGGCCGCCCGCGTCGCGGACCTCGGCGAAGGGCGAGACGCGCGGGCTGGCGCCGTCCTCCTCGGTAATCTCCGCTTCCATCAGGGCGCCGCGCAATTCGCGCAAGGTTTCGCCGCCCAGCATGGCCACCAGCAGCAGGCCGTCGGGCTTCAAGATCTGGCGAAGCTGCAGAAGCGTGCCGGGCAGATCGTTGACCCAGTGCAGGCTGAGCGCGCTCACAACCACATCGAAGCTGGCCGGGGCGAAAGGCAGGGCTTCCTCGTCCGCAGCCAGGCTTGGGCGTCCGTTGCACGCGGCCGCAAGCGCCATTTCCGGGGCCAGGTCGCATTGAACCAGCGTCTCGATCCCGCCGCGCCCGGCCAGGGCGGCGGACATCTCGCCCCCGTGGCACCCCAGGTCCAGGGCGCGCGGGAATTTCCGGGCCACCTCGTCCAGGCGTTCCGCCAGGCGCCCGGCGATCTCGCGGAATAGAAAATCGTGACCGCCTAGATTCGGCGTGGCGCGGGCCCGGTGCCGGCGCACGGCGCGGCGGTCGAAGACCTTCATGGAATCGGACATGACGCACACTATGATCCGGGGCAGGGCCAAGGCAAAGTGTACATAAATCCAGCGCCGGTCTAATCTTGGCGCAAAGTTCCAACGCGCGCTACAGGAGACGGCCATGCTCGAAAATCTGCCGAAAATACGGTCCCTTGAAGCCCAAAGCGTCTTGGTGCCCTTGGCGCGGCCGCTGCGCACCGCCGTGGGCTCCATACCCAAGGCGCCGCTTATCCTCATCGATATTCTGACCGAGGAGGGCGTCACCGGCCGGGCCTATATTTTCGGCTACACGCCGGCGACCCTCAAACCGCTCGAACATTTTCTGAACAGCCTGGGCGAGGCGATCGAGGGCCAGACGATCAGCCCCGTGGAGCGGATGCGGGATCTCGATTTACGGTTCCGCTTGCTCGGCCGCCAAGGCTTGGTGGGCATGGCCCTGTCCGGGGTGGACATGGCGCTTTGGGATGCCCTCGGCCGGGCGCGTGGCGTCCCCGTGGTGACGCTTCTGGGCGGGGAGGCGGCCCCGGTTAAAGCCTATGACAGTTTTGGAATTCTCGATCCGGTCGCGGACCGGCAGGCGCTCGAACAATCCCTGGCGCGCGGTTTTCGCGGCATCAAGATCAAGATCGGCGGCGGCAGCCTGCGTCACGACGTGGAAACCGTCGCCGCCGTGCGCGACATTCTGGGGCCCGAGATCGCCCTCATGGTCGATTACAACCAGTCCCTCAGCGTGCCGGAAGCCATACGGCGGATCGAGCACTTGGCGGAATACGACCTGACCTGGGTCGAGGAGCCGGTCCCGGCCGAGGACTTTCACGGCCACGCCAAGGTGCGGGCTTCCTCCGCGATTCCGATCCAGACCGGCGAAAACTGGTGGTTCCCGATCGACATGGCCAAGGCGATCGAGGCCGGCGCCTGCGACTATGCCATGCCCGACGCGATGAAGATCGGCGGTATCACCGGGTGGCTGCGCGCCATGGGCGTGGCCGAGGCCGCGAGCGTGCCGGTTTCGAGTCACCTGTTTATCGAGGTCAGCGCCCATGTCCTGCCGGTGACGCCGGGCGCCCATTGGCTTGAGTACCTCAACCTGGCGGATGCCATATTGAGCGAACCCCTGGCCGTGGAACATGGCTGCGTCACCGCGCGCGGACCCGGCCTGGGCATGGACTGGAACCAAGAAGCGGTCGAACGCTACCGCGTCTGAACGAGTCGTGTCTCCGTTTGAAATCCTGCAAAACCAACGTCTGGGACACCCACTCCTTTGCAGGTCATGCCGGCTTTACGCCCCACGGTGGGCAATGGCGCGGTGTCGTCAACACTTCTGGGCCTGACCCTAAACGGGCAGACCCACCTATGGGGCTGGTTTCCAGCCCTACTTCCTATCCCAGTCCGAGAACATCATTCCGGTAGGCCCGCCTGGAGAAGCGCTTCCCTTCGCTCTTCAACGATAACTTTCATGCTGCGGAATCGCTTCAAATGTTCAATGAAGCGCATAACTCGAAAGGCTTGATTTCTTGTTGCGAAATCCTGGGCCTCCTTCCGCGCTTCCTCAAGGCGGCCAAGCGCCATGAGGTTACCTATCTTAATGGTTTCAAGGATAACGGGATTTTGATTGAGTCGCAGCCCCAATCGTGCGTGTTCCAATGCCGCCGTATGATTTCGCATCGTGTCGAACGCGGCAGATATGGCGATATGCGTGCGGAACATCATCGGGTCCATCGGGCTTAGTCTTTGCGCTATACGGCCGAATTCGACAGCTTGGCTGGGGTCTCCATGAATTGCTTCGAGCATGGACCTGGATGTCCATGCCCACGCAAAACTCGGGCATTTTTCAGTGGCATTCCGAAGGAGCGACAACCCTCGATCAATATCCGCGGCGAAAAAACTCAACGTATAACCGGCGAACGCCGCGACCTCGAGATCGGCGTGGTCGTAATCCAAGGCCTGAAAAGCCAAGTCGATCCCAGACTGCCGTTCTTCGTCATCCGATATTCCCGTCGACCATGAGAGACGCGTGGTATAACACCAGGCGCGGATGGCTATGGCCTTGGCATAGCCCGGTTCCGCCTCAATAGCCTGCTCCAGATGCTCGGCGGCCAAATCCGTTCGCGCCCGGCTCAATGCCGAAAGCGCACGCAGATAGTTGTGATAGGCGTCAAGATTGCGAGTCTGCGTTCGCGAAGCCCGCTCCATTTCCGCGTCCCGGATACTTGGCGCGATGGCAGCGACCACTGCCTCGGTCATTTGATCCTGGAGAGCGAAGACATCCGCCAACGTCCCGTCGAACTTTTCTGCCCAGATTTGAACCCCGCTTTCCGCGTCAACAAGTTGTCCGGTAAATCGGAGGCGGTCGTGTTGTTGGCGCACGCTGCCTTCCAGGATGTATTGGACGCCTAGCTCGTGGCCGACTTGTCGGGCGTCCAAAGAGCGACTTTTGTATATGAAGGTGGAGTTCCGGGCGATGACGAAGAGCCACGGGACAAAGGTTAGCGCCGTGATGATGTCCTCAGTCAATCCGTCGGCGAAATACTCGTTCTCCTGGTCCGGCGATACGTTTGCGAATGGCATAACCGCCAGCGAAGGCTTATCGGGCAGCGACAGCCGTTCGGTTGGGCCAATGTCAGAGACGTCCTTGATGTCCGGCCTTGGTTTGCTGACAGTCGTGATGGCGCCCGTCGGGGACTCACGGATTACCTCAGCGACAAACCTAAATCCTCGTTTTGCGATGGTCCGGATCACCGCCTGATCCTTGCCATTGTCGCCGACCGCTCGGCGGGCGGCGTTGATACGGGTGCTCAGGGTTGCGTCCGCGATGAAGCGCCCTTCCCAAACGCGATCGATCAGCTCTTCCTTGCCGACGACGCGGTCTCGATTTTCAACGAGGCATTGCAAGACGTCGAAAACCTGCGGTTCCACAGCGGCAGGTTCCTCGCCGCGCCAAAGCTCCCGGCGATCCGTGTCCAGACGACAAGCCCCGAAGGCGTAAATCAAAGCGTTTTTCTCCTCCTACGCCGAAAATAGAGCAAATCACAAGGAATTCTAAAGCGGATCTTCAAGCGCTCGATTCCCAGTCTGCCTAGGCTCTGAGGCAGACGCAACAAAGGGTTGTCGGTGGGTTGCTTCGCCGGCCGCTCTGTGAAACCGAAAGGTGCAGCGATGAAGATTTTAAAGACGGCGCCCGACTCAACGTCAACACGACCGGATGGGGCGACCCGACCTTCCTGTTCCACTGCTCCGCGTCTTCCGGCAGCCAATGGCGCGGCCTGTCCAAGGGCTTCGGCGGCAAGTTCTGCGCGATTGCCCCCGATCAATGGGCTTGCGGTGGGAGTGACAAGTGGCCCGGCACGGGTGCCTTCTCGCTCGCCGAGGAAGCGGCGCCGATGATCGACATCATCGATCATCTCGATGCGCCGATCCATCTGGTCGGTCATTCCTACGGTGGCGGCCTGGCGCTCCACATCGCCCGGGTGCGTCCGCAGATAGTGCGCAGCCTGACGCTGATCGAACCGTCGTCGTTTCATCTGCTGCGGCGCGGCGACGCTGGCGACCGCACGCTGTTCGGCGAGATCTCCCGCATCGCGGACGCCGTCCGCGAGGCGATTGCCCAAAGTGAGCATCACGCCGGGATGGCGCGGTTCCTAAATTACTGGAACGGTGCGGGCACCTGGGCGGCGATGTCCGTGCGGGCGCGGGACAAGGCGGCGAAAGGGCTCGAGAAGGTCGCCTTCGACTTTCAGGCGCTGATCGAGGAACCGGTCGGTCTGCCGGCGTTCACTCGGCTGTCGCATCCGACGTTGATCCTTTGTGGCGAGAACTCGCCCGCGCCCAGCAAGCACATCGTCGAGATGCTCGGCGCGGCCATGCCGAACGCCCGTATCGAGCGCATCGCCGGCGCCAACCACATGTCGCCGATCACGCACCCCAAAGAGGTCAACCGGGCGATCTCCGCGCACCTGCAGCGCTATCGCACGGAACCGATCCCCCTGGTCGCCTGACAAAACGGTCAAATCGAACCAAAAGAATCCCTAGGAGAGGAAATTCAACCATGCTTGCCAACAACTACAGTTACCAAGATTGCCTGAACCATTCGGTGAAGAATGCCTGGACCATCGACGATTGCTTCAAGGGCCGGGACTTCGACTTCACCAAACGCTTCCTGCCGGACCGCATCGCCGGCGTCGAGGGCATTAGCTGCCTCGAAGCGGACGAGAAGCTGAAGCTCAACCAGATCCGCGGCAACAGCTACTGCCACATCTTCGCCTTCGTCGAGGAATACATCGTGCCGATGGTCCTTGACCATGCGCGGCGCGACGTCTATGGCGACGAGACTCGGCTGCGCTTCCTGCTGCGCTTCGCGGAGGATGAGACCAAACATCAGGCCATGCTGAAACGCGCCATGACCCAGTTCGAAACGGGCTTCGGTCAGAGCTGCGGCGTGATCCCCGGCCGAGAGGACGTCGCCGAGATCGTGCTTGGCAAATCGCCGCTGACGGCGCTTCTGCTCACGAGCATGATCGAATGGTTCACCCAGCTACACTATGTCGAGCACGTCCGGGACGAGGACAATCTCGATCCGCTGTTCCACGATCTGCTGCGCTATCACTGGATCGACGAGGCGCAGCACGCCAAGGCCGATTCCCTGCTGATCGAGGAAATCACGGCGGCCATGAGCGAGGAAGAGAAACAGGCCGCGATCGGCGAGCTGCTTGAGCTTGGCATGGCGATCGACGGGTTACTCGCCCAGCAGGTCGACATGGACATCGCGGCGCTCGAAGCGTCGACCGGGCGGACCTTCAGCGATGGCGAGAAGGCCGAGATCCGCGAGCATCAGCAGCGCTCGTATCGCTGGACCTTCATCGTCTCGGGCCTCGAGCACCCGCGCTTCGTCGAAACCGTCGGCGACGTAACCAATGCCGGCCTCGCGAAGATCGCGGGAGCGGCCACGGCTCTGTCGAGCTAGCGGCCGGTTTAGGGCACATTTCCTGCGCGGGATGATGTGGGAAGGTGCCCGCCGACCGCATCATCCCAGATGAATGAAATTTCCGATTAAGATAAAGATAGGAATGGTCAGAAGAACCCGGATAGGTCGGTAAGAACCATTTGCGGTCTAAATACGACCGCTACTGGCTAAACCCGGGCTCTCTCGGCACACAGAGTCGGCGACCGCTTTCATGCGCTGAGCCGACATTCGCATCCGCTTTGTACTCTTAACGCAATAGAGTTGAAACGGCGGCCGCACCACTGACCGCGCCGCGATTGACAGGTGCCGGGCAAGCGCGAAGACTGCGCCCATGCCTCAGGCCGTGGATTTTCTGCGCAAGTTGCCGGCGCTCGCCCTCAATGCCGTACTGCCGCCGCGTTGCTTGTCTTGCGGCGAGCTGGTGGAGCGTAGCGGCGCGCTTTGCGGGCCGTGCTGGTCGGACGTTGTCTTTCTGGCCCCGCCGCACTGCGCGTGTTGCGGCCTGCCCTTCGAATTCGATATGGGGCCGGACGCCTTGTGCGGCGCTTGCACGCGCGCCCGCCCCGCTTACGAGCGGGCCCGCGCGGTCATGCGCTACAACGACGCCAGCAAGCGCCTGATCCTGGGTTTCAAACATGGCGATAGGACCGAGGGCGCGCCTGCCTTCGGCGCCTGGCTGGCCCGCGCCGGGGCGGCCCTCATCGCCGAGGCCGATCTGATCGTGCCGGTGCCCTTGCATCGCTGGCGCCTGCTCACCCGCCGCTACAATCAGGCGGCCTTGCTGGCCCATGCCCTGGGGCGGGAGACGGGCCTGCCCGTGGTTTCGGATTTGCTGGTCCGGCGGCGTTTCACGCCCCCCCAGGGACGCTTGAGCCTTGCCGCCCGGGAACGCAACGTGGCCGGCGCCTTCGCGGTCAAACCGGCGCGCGCGGGTTATTTGGATGGCCGCCGGGTTCTGCTGATCGACGACGTTCTGACCACCGGGGCCACGGTCTCGGCCTGTGCCCGGACCTTGCGCCGGGGCGGGGTGGCCTCCGTCGAAGTCCTGGTTCTGGCGCGGGTTCTGCGCGCTTAAGACGAATTCATGCCCTTCGATCACGCATCTGTTATTTTTACATGTAAGAATTATGTTTATGTCATACGCACCGCATACAATTGGGATGGGATTTAGACGAATGGCCGCTGCTTTTGGAGACCGAAATTGACAGGGCGGGTTGAGGTTTATTCCTCGATGCTGTGCCCTTTTTGCTATCGGGCTAAGTCTTTGCTGAATAGCAAGGGCGTCGAATTTCAAGAGATCGACGTTATGCTAAGCCCGGGAAAACGCCAGGAAATGGTAACGCGAAGCGGCGGGCGAACCAGCGTGCCGCAGATCTTCGTCGATGGGACCCACGTCGGGAACTGCGACGAGATCTATGAACTGGAGTCCATGGGTCGGCTGACCGGAATTCTGGAAGGAACTTCCACTGGCTGAGGTATTCACCGCTGCTTGCGTGCAGATGACTTCCGGGCGCGAGGCGGCGGAAAACCTGGCCGCGGCCTCGAAGCTTATTCGCCAGGCCAAGGCCCAGGGCGCCGAGCTGATCATGACCCCGGAGACCACGAACATGATGGAGCCGCGCCGCGCCCTCATGTTCGAAAAAGCGGTCGCCGAGGAGGCGGACGCCTCGGTGGCCGGGTTCGCCCGCTTGGCGGCGGAACTTGGCGTCTGGCTGTTGATTGGGTCGCTGGTGGTGCGCGTCGCGCCCGATAAGGCGGCGAACCGCTCGATCCTTTTCGGCCCCGACGGCCGGATCGCGGCCCGCTACGACAAGATCCACATGTTCGATGTCGAAATCCCCGATGGGCAGAGCTACCGCGAATCCAAGGCTTTCCGGCCGGGCGAGAAGGCCGTGCATGCCGATTTGCCCTGGGGCCGCCTCGGTATGACGGTGTGCTACGATTTGCGCTTTGCGTACCTGTATCGTGCCCTGGCCCATGTTGGAGCCCGTTTCCTCAGCGTACCTTCCGCCTTCACCCGCTTCACCGGCCAGGCGCATTGGCACGTCCTGCTCCGGGCGCGGGCGATCGAGACCGGCTGTTTCGTCTTCGCGCCGGCGCAATGCGGCACCCACGCGCAGGGGCGCGAAACCTACGGCCATTCGCTGATTGTCGCGCCCTGGGGCGAAGTCCTGGCCGATGGCGGCGAGGAACCGGGCGTGATCCTGGCCAAGATCGACCCGGCGGCGATCGACAAGGCCCGAGCCATGGTCCCGGCCCTGACTCACGACCGGCCGATTGGGGTGCCCTGCTAGGCTTTGTCCTTGCGCCGGGCGCAAAGGCGCTGGATCGCCGCCGGGCGCGGCTCGCCCTCGGTTAAGTCCTCGTAGGCCAGCACCCGCAGGTGTCCACAAACGGCTTCCAGAAGTTCGCCGGGATCGAGCAGGTGGTCCGGGTTGCGCGGGCGCCCGAAGGCTTCGTTGCCCTTGGCGAAGGTCTCGTAGATCAGGGTTCCGCCAGGGGCTAGGGCCTCGATCAGGGCCGGGAATATCGGCCTGTAGAGATATCTTGAGACCACGATCCCGGCGAAGTGCCGCCCTTGAAGGGGAAAGGGGCGGCCGTTCTCAAGGTCCGCTTCGATAATCTCGATCTTGGGATTGGGCGCCAGATCGGTAACATCCGAGACGTCGATATCGAGCGCCACCACCTTGTTTCCACGTGCCAGGAACAAGCGGCTATGCCGCCCGGCGCCGCAGGCCAGGTCCAGCACCGTTCCATCGGCGGGAACCAGGCCGGCAAAGCGCGAGACCCAGGCGGACGGTTCCGATATGGCATGCCGGCCCATGTTTTATTCCAACCCTTTCGCCGTACCAATTTTAGGGAATTAATCCCAGATAGTTGACTTGACCGCCGGCGCTTTATCTCTTGCCGGGAGGCGCCGAACCGACCATTTTTATTAAAGGAATCCCGGCCATTCTGGGAAACTAACCTACTGGACCCGAACGCGCGATGATCGTCTTCAATCTCCAATGCCGGAAGAATCATGTCTTCGAGGCATGGTTTCGCGACAGCTCGGCCTACGACGAACAGGCCGAGGCCGGCGAACTGGCCTGCCCAACTTGCGGTAGCCGCAAGATCGAAAAGGCGCTCATGGCGCCGCGCCTGGGCCCATCCGGGAAAAGCGGGCATCCGGTGGATGAAGAGCCAGGCCAAAAGGCGGTCATGGAAACCCAGCAGGCCGGAGAGGCCATGAACGCCCTGCGCGAGCTGCGCGAAAAGATCGAGCGGAATTGCGATTATGTGGGGCCCAGCTTCGCCGAGGAGGCGCGCAAGATCCACTACGGCGAAACCGATCCCCGCAGTATCTATGGCGAAACCTCGAGCGAAGATGCCGAGGCACTTAAGGAAGAAGGGGTCAGTTTCGGCCGGGTTCCCTGGGTCCCAGACCGCGATTCCTAATTTTTCAGCCCTTGGATTTCACCGCAAAGACCATGTAATTGACCTCCAGGCCCCGGCTCAGGCGCCAGCTCGTGTCCAGCGGGTTGTAGTCGACTCCGGTCATGACTTCGATCTCCAGGCCGGTGCCGCGCAAATGGGCGGCCAGTTCCGAGGGGCGCAGGAACTTACGCCAGTCATGGGTGCCGCGCGGCAGCCAGCGCAGAACGTATTCCGCCCCCACGATCGCCAGAAGGAACGATTTAGGCGTCCGGTTCAGGGTCGCGATGACGCTGGAGCCGCCCGGCGCGACCAGGCTGGCGCAGGTCTCCAGGAACGCGCCCGGCGCCGCGACATGCTCGACCACTTCCATGTTGACGACCACGTCGAAGCTTTCCCCCGCCCGCGCCAAGTCCTCGGCGGTGGCGTGACGGTAATCGATCTCCAGGCCGGCGCCGGCGGCGTGGTGCCCGGCGATGCCGATGTTCTCCCCGGCGGCGTCGATTCCCGTGACCCGCGCGCCCAGCCGGGTCAAGGGCTCGCACAAGAGGCCGCCGCCGCACCCGACATCCAATAGCCGAAGTCCCTCCAGCGGTCTTGGCTCCAGGGGGTCGCGGCCCAGATGCGCGCACACGCGATCGCGGATGAAGCGCAGGCGCACCGGATTAAGTTGGTGCAGGGGGCGGAATTTGCCGCCCGGATCCCACCAGGCGTCGGCCATGGCGGCGAACTTCGCCACCTCGTCCGGATCGACGCTGCTTTGCTGGGATTGATGGCTTCGCGGCGCCCGCGCCGGGGTCATGGGATCCTCCGTTCGGCTTTGGGGCCGCCCTTGCCTGCGGTACCCGGTTGCGAGTATCCATAGCCGCCCGCCTAGTGGGGGGCAAGCGGACGACCCGGCCTTGAGCCAACTTGGCGCACGGACAGGATAGCCTTTTCATGGCCCGAATAGTGATGAAATTCGGCGGCACTTCGGTCGCCGACCTGGAATTGATCCGCATGGCCGCGCGCAGGGTCAAGGCCGAGGCCGAGTCCGGCCACGAGGTCGCGGTCGTGGTTTCCGCCATGGCGGGGGTCACCAATCAACTGGTCGACTATGTCGACCGGGCGGCCAAGCTGTTCGACTTGCGCGAGTACGATGTCGTCGTGTCGTCGGGCGAGCAAGTGACCAGCGGTCTCATGGCGGTGATTTTACAGGACATGGGGGTGCCGGCGCGTTCCTGGCTTGGCTGGCAGATTCCTTTGCTGACCGACGAGGCACACGGAAACGCGCGCATCGAGAACGTCGATACGACCGATATCGTGCGCCGCTTCGCCGACGGGCAAGTGGCGGTGGTCGCGGGTTTCCAGGGTATCGACCCCCACGGCCGCATCACCACTCTGGGCCGCGGCGGCACAGACACCTCGGCGGTCGCCTTGGCCGCCGCGCTGGGCGCGCGCAGGTGCGATATCTATACCGACGTTGACGGCGTTTATACCTCCGATCCCCGGATCGTCGCCAAGGCGCGCAAGCTCGACAAGGTCACCTACGAGGAAATGCTCGAAATGGCGTCCCTGGGCGCCAAGGTGCTGCAGACCCGGTCGGTCGAATTGGCGATGAAACACCGGGTCAGGTTGCGGGTTCGCTCCAGCTTCGATGAATCGCCGGGCACCCTAGTCGTGGATGAGGACGAAATCGTGGAAAAAGCAATCGTAAGCGGCATCGCCTACAGCCGGGACGAGGCGAAGGTGACGCTCATCAATGTTCCCGACCGGCCTGGCACGGCGGCACGCATTTTCGGGCCGCTCGCCGATGCCGGGATCAACGTCGACATGATCGTACAAAACGCGGCCGTGGACGAGAAAACCACCGGCATGACCTTCACGGTGCGCAAAACCGATCTCGAGCGCGCGGTCGAGGTGCTAAAGCGGCAGCAGCCGGACCTGGGCTACGGCGAACTGAGCGCCGATTCCAATGTCGTCAAGGTCTCGGTCATCGGGGTCGGCATGCGATCCCACGCCGGGGTCGCGCAAAGCATGTTCAAGACCTTGGCCGAGAAAGGCATCAATATTCAGGTCATCTCGACCTCGGAAATCAAGGTCAGCGTCCTGGTGGCCGAGGAATACACGGAATTGGCGGTCCGCAGCCTGCATACGGCCTATGGCCTGGACGCGGACTAACGGCCCAATCTAGGGCGCTGGCTGCGCTTAGGCGGGATTGTTCGGCTCGGCAAGGCCCTGTTAAAAGACTGGTAATATCGGGAATGGTAAAAACTCTGGTAACCTGGTCTTGCGATGTCGTTTTCATGCCATGATGGCCCAAGTCCCAGGACCCATGTCCTGAGGGGTGACGGCGGTGGTATCGGTGAAAAAGCAGGCTAAATTGGGTATTTTTGGATCGATATTGACCGATGGCGGTGATTGCCCGTGACTTTCGTGCCTAGGAAAGAAGACAACATTCACGTGGGGCGGTTCGGCCAGGAACCGGTTGTGGCCCACCGCGAGAGCGTCGCCGACGTCTTGAGCCGGGCGCGCGAGCGCCACGGTCAGGACATCCGCTCCGTTTCCCAAGTCCTGCGAATCCGCCAAGCTTACCTTGAAGCCCTTGAATCCGGCCAATTCGCTAGGCTGCCGGGCACGGCTTACGCCCTTGGTTTCTTACGCACCTACGCCGAATACCTGGGCCTCAACGCCGATAACATCATAGATCGCTTCAAGGAAGAGGTTCAGGCGACCGACCGGCCGACGGAGCTGATATTTCCCGAACCCGTGGTCGAGGGCCGTATCCCAGGCGGTGCGATCATTCTCGTTTCAGTCGCCCTGCTCACGGTGGCCTATGGCGGTTGGTTCTACCTGACCAACCAAGGCCGTACCATCGCCGACCTGGTGCCGGCGCTGCCCGAGCAAATACAGGCCATGATCGCCAGCGATGGGACCGATCCGGCGCCGGCAACCCCGCAAGCGCCGGCGGTGAAGGCCGAGGCCCCCCCGGCTCGAATCGAGCAAGCGGCGGCGGCTTCGCCTAAAGAAATCGCGGCGGTTCCCGATCCGGTCCTCGATCCGGCTCCGGCTCAAATCGAGGCTCAACCTCGCCTTGAAGAGCCCCAGGTGGCGCCGTCCCCAGCGCCCGCGCCCGCTAAAATTTCGACCGCGGCGACACCGGCGGAGGCTGAGCCTGCGCCTGCGCCCCAGACACGGGATCTGGGCGCCGAGCCCGTCGAATTAACAAAACCAACTGAGATCGCTGAGCCCACTGAAATAGCTGAGCCTACTGAAACAACGGTGCTCGCTGAAACGATAGAGACCAGCGAAACAACCCAGGCCGCGGTTCAACCACGGGCCGAAATCGTGTCCGATACGACGCCGGACGTTGTTTCCCGCCCTACCATTACTCCAAGCCCGGCCCCGGAACTGGCGGCTTTGAACCGGGATGAGGCGCGGCTGTCAACGCCCACGCCCACGCCCACGCCCGTCGTGCCGGTCGAGGCGCCGGCCCGGCCGCGGCAAGCCGAACCCCAAGATTCAGCGAGGACTATCGTCGGGCAGACGGTCGTCATCCCGGCGCCGCCCTCCGCGCCGCAAGTTTTCTCACGGAATGGCGAAAGAACGCCGCAAGTTTACGGCGAGGGCAATCACGGCGCCCGCATCGTCCTGCACGCGCTGCAGGACAGCTGGGTTCAGGTCCGGGACAATCGGGACGCCTTGTTACTGACGCGGGTGCTGCGCAGCGGCGATGTCTATCATGTTCCCGACCGGACGGGCCTCATGCTTCTGACCGGCAATGCCGGCGGTATCCAGTTGGAGGTGGACGGTGTCCGGCTCGCCCCCCTGGGCCCGATCGGGGCCGTGCGCCGGCAGATCGCGCTCGATCCCTCGCTTTTGCTGACCGGCGCCACCCAGTAGTATCCCAAGGCGTGGTCAGCGGACCCCGGTCTTGAACTTTCCGGGTCTAGGGCGCATGTTCGCGTCCGTGCCAGGGTGCGCGGCTGGAGTGCGCGCCCCATTCGCTATGTGACTCGAAAGACCGCTAAATGAGCGTCCGGCCGTACCGGGAAATTCAACGCCGCAAATGCCGTCAAATCCACGTCGGCCCAATTGCCGTGGGCGGCGATGCGCCGGTCAGCGTTCAATCCATGACCAATACCTTGACCACGGACATAGAAGCGACAGTCGCGCAGGTTTTGGAATTGGAGGCGGCCGGCGCCGATATCGTCCGTATTTCCTGTCCCGACGAAGCCTCGACCAAGGCGCTGAGAGAGATTGTCCGCGAAGTCGAAGTGCCGATCGTGGCCGACATCCACTTTCACTATAAGCGCGCCATAGAGGCGGCGGAGGCCGGGGCCGCGTGCCTGCGGATCAATCCCGGCAACATCGGTTCAACCGAGCGAGTCCGCGCCGTGGTTCAGGCGGCCAAGGATCACGGTTGCTCCATGCGCATCGGTGTCAACGCCGGCTCACTGGAAAAAGACCTTCTGGAGAAATACGGCGAGCCGTGCCCCGAAGCCATGGTGGAAAGCGCCCTCAACCATGCCCGCATTCTGGAGGACCAGGATTTTTTCGAATTCAAGATATCCTGCAAGGCCTCGGATGTGTTCCTCGCCGTCGCCGCCTATCACGGCCTTGCCGACGCCTGCGACTATCCCCTGCACATCGGCGTGACCGAGGCCGGCGGCCTGCGCAGCGGCACGATCAAATCCTCGATCGGGCTGGGTGCGCTTCTCTGGGCCGGGATCGGCGACTCGCTGCGGGTCTCGCTTTCCGCCGATCCGGTCGAAGAGGTCAAGGTCGGTTTCGACATGCTCAAGGCGCTCAACTTACGCCATCGGGGCGTCAACGTGATCTCCTGCCCGTCCTGCGCGCGCCAGCAATACGACGTCATCAAGACGGTAGAGGTTCTGGAACAACGTCTGGCCCATATCACCACGCCCATGACCGTTTCCGTCATCGGTTGTGTCGTCAACGGCCCCGGCGAGGCGCGCGAGACCGATATCGGCTTTACCGGCGGCGGTAACGGGACTCACCAAGTCTATATCGCCGGGCTGCCCGACCACCGCCTGAAGGATAAGGATATCGTCGATCATCTGGTCGGCCTGGTCGAACGAAAGGCCGCCGAGATCCAAGCGGCCGAGACCCAAGCGCCACAGCAGCGCGCTGCTTCCTAGAGACATTCGGAGAGCGAGTTTGCAAGGCTTGCAGCCGGTTCGCGGCACACGAGACATTTTGCCGGAAAATATGCGCCGCTTCCGCCAGGTCGTGGAGACGGCGCGCGAGTTGTGCGAACGCTATGGCTACCTAGAGATGGCGACGCCGATTTTCGAGTTCACCGAGGTTTTCGCCCGGCCGCTGGGAGAAACCTCGGACGTGGTGTCCAAGGAGATGTACAGCTTCACGGATCGCGGCGGCGAAAGCCTGACCCTGCGCCCGGAAGCGACGGCGGCGGTGGCCCGCGCTTTCCTTTCGGAAGGCTTGATGCATGAGTTGCCGCTCAAGTTTTTTTGCCACGGGCCGATGTTTCGTTACGACCGCCCGCAAAAGGGGCGCTGGCGGCAGTTCCATCAGATCAATGTGGAACTCTTGGGCGCGGCGCAACCCCTGGGCGACGTCGAGATCATCGCCTTGGGCGGGCATATTCTGGAGGCGCTGGGTGTGCGCCCGCGCACGGCCTTGGAGCTGAATAGCCTGGGCGACGCGGAAAGCAGGCGCGCCTACCGCGATGTGTTGATCGCCTACTTCAGCGATCATCGCGACAAGTTGTCCGAGGAAAGCCAGGAGCGTCTGACGCGCAATCCCTTGCGTATTCTGGATTCGAAGAACGAGGGCGACAAACGAGTCGCGGCCGGGGCGCCGCCCCTGTCCGAATATCTCAATCAAGCCAGCGTCGATTTCTTCGCCGCCGTGCGGGCGGGACTCGATACCTTGGGAATCGGCTATGCCCTCAATCCCAAACTTGTGCGTGGACTGGATTATTACAGCCACACGATCTTCGAGTTCACGACCGAGGACTTGGGGGCCCAGGCGACGGTCATGGGCGGTGGACGCTACGACGGTTTGATCGAGCTTCTGGGCGGCCCCGCCACGCCCGGCGTGGGCTGGGCCGCCGGTATCGAGCGCCTGTCCATGCTGATGGCATCGACGCCCCCCGCGTCCCGGCCCTTCGTCGTGGTGCCCATCGGCGCCCAAGCCGAGGCCAAGGCTCTTGCCGTCACCCACGCGTTACGCCAGGCCGGACTGAGGGTCGAACTTGGTTTCAGCGGCAACGTCAAGAAGCGGATGAAGCGGGCCGACAAGCTGGGCGCGCGCGCCGCCGTTCTGATGGGCGAGGACGAGCTGGCGCAAAACGCCGCTACGGTTCGAGACCTCGAATCGGGTAAACAGGAACTAATTCCCCTGGATGCCTTGAGCGAGCGTCTCGCGCAGTTTCGATAGCGGCCATGACCGGCGCGGTTCCGGACCCCATCGCGGACCTCATCTCGACCGGTTTAACGCTGGATTCGGTCAACCCCGAGTTGCGCGATCTGGTCTTCGGCGACGAGCCGGATCTGGCGCGCTTGCTCGATCGCCTGCGGGTTTCGTCCCTCGATGACGTTGTGGCGTTATCGACCTGCGAGCGGATCGAGATTTTCGCGGTTTCCCGCTCGCCCGAGGCGGATGGGGTCATGCTCGAAATCCTGGCCGGGGAGACCGGCGCGGACGTGACCGCGCTGCAGGGACAGATGTGCCGCCGCCATGGCAACCTGGCCTTGGACCACTTATTCGCCGTGGCCGCCGGGCTGGAAAGCCAAGTCGTCGGCGAGCCTCAAATACTCGGGCAGGTTAAGGAAAGCCACCGCCAGGCCACCGCCTTGGGCTTGGTCGGGCCGGGTCTCGAACCCATGCTTCAAGCCGCCTACCAAACGGCGAAGCGGGTCCGGAACGAAACCGACATAGGACACTACACGGTTTCCATCGCGGCCTCGGCCTTGATGGTGGCCCGTGACGTGCACGGCGATCTTGGGCGCTGTAGTGCCTTGGTGATCGGCCTGGGCGAAATGGCTGAATTCATCGCCGGTGAAATCAAGGCGGCGGGGGTCGGCGATATCGTGGTCCTGCACCCGACGCTTGCGCGCGCGCGTGCGGTGGCGCATCGCCTGAATGGCCATTTCCGCCCATGGGAGGAACTGGATCAGGCGCTGGCTGCCGCCGATATCGTGGTTGGGGCGCTGGGGACCGGGCAATTCAGTGTGACCCGGCGCCAGGGCGAGCAGGCGTTGCAGGCGCGCCGCCGCGCGCCCATGTACTTTATCGACGCCGCCGTGCCGCGCGATATCGAACCGGCGGTCAACGATCTCGACGGCGCCTTCGTTTACGATCTGGAAGATCTAGAACGCATCGCGATGCGAGGCCGGGCGTCGCGCGAAGGCGCGATTCAAGCGGCCCGGGATATCGTCGCGCAAGAGCTCGCGGTCTTCTCGCGTCAGCACGCGGCGCGCGGGGCGGCGCCCGCGGTCGTCGCCTTGCGCCAGCATTTCGAGGCGGTGCGGGCCGAGGTTCTGGCCGCCGGCGGCCTCGACGCGGACGAGGCGACGCGGCGCCTGATCAACCGCCTGCTGCACGATCCGACGGTGGTTTTAAGGACGGCCGCCGCCGAAGACGCCGAACAAGGGACCGTCTCACCCTTCAACCTGGAAGCCACGCTTAAACGTCTGTTCCACCTCGATGGAGGCAAGAGCCGAACGTCACCGGGGCCGGCGAGGGGGCGGGGCCCGGCGAAGGAAAAGGACAAGTGAGTCTGCAAGAAAAACTGGATAGCGTGCTGGTGCGTCATCAAGAGCTCAGCAACCTGGTCGCGACCCATGCGGCCCCGGGGTCGGATGACTATACCCATCTGCTCAAGGAATACGCCGATCTGACCCCGGTCGTGGAAGGGGTTACGTCGTTGCGCGAAGTGCAAGGTGAAATGGCGGATCTGGCCGGCATGATCGCCGATCCGGAATCGGACGCCGAGATGAAGGTCATGGCGGAAGAGGAATTCCGGGCCTTGAAGGCACGTATACCGGAATTGGAGCACCAGGTTCAGGTCTTGCTCTTGCCGCGCGACGAGGCCGATGAACGCAATGCCATACTGGAAGTGCGCGCCGGGACCGGGGGCGAGGAGGCGGCGCTCTTCGCGGCCGAATTGTTTCGGATGTATCGGCGTTATGCCGATATTCACGGCTGGCGTTTCGAGGTTATCGATTTCGGAGAGACCGATATCGGCGGCTGCAAGGACGCCAGCGCCCTCATCTCCGGTAAAGGCGTTTTCGCGCGCCTGAAGTACGAATCCGGAGTTCACCGGGTGCAACGGGTCCCGGCCACTGAATCCGGCGGCCGCATTCATACCTCGGCGGCGACCGTCGCCGTTCTGCCCGAGGCCGAGGAAGTCGATGTCCAGATCGAGGAAAAGGATCTGCGGATCGATACCTACCGCTCGCAAGGCGCCGGCGGCCAGCACGTCAACACCACCGACAGCGCGGTGCGCATCACCCACATGCCCTCGGGCGTGGTCGTGCAGTGCCAGGATGAAAAATCGCAACATAAGAACCGGGCCAAGGCGATGAAGGTCTTGCGCGCGCGCCTCTACGATCACAAACGCCAGGAACAAGACGACGCCCTGGCCGCGAGCCGGCGCAGCCAGGTCGGTAGCGGCGACCGCTCGGAACGCATTCGAACCTATAATTTTCCCCAGGGCCGGGTAACCGATCATCGTATTCAACTGACGCTGTACAAACTCGATAAAGTGCTCATGGGCGAGGCCCTCGACGAGCTTGTCGATGCCTTGAGCGCCGAAGACCAGGCGGCGCGCCTGGCGGACCTGACTTGATGCATTCCCAAGCTCATCGAGAGAACGCCGCGGCTGAAGCGCCGCGCGCGCAAACCTGGGGCCAGGTCCTGGATCGGGCCGCGGCGCGTTTACGTGCGGCCGGCATCGAAGGCGCTCGACGCGATGCCCGGCTGCTTCTGGCCGCGGCGCTGGGGGTCGACGCGGCCCAAGTCATGGCCTATCCGGAACGCGCGATGAGCCATGCCCAAGCGGCCGATATCGAGGAGGCGATAGCCTGCCGGGCCCGGCACGAGCCGGTATCGCGCATCCTCGGGCGGCGGGAATTCTGGGGTCTGGAGTTTCAAATCACCCCCGATACCCTGGACCCGCGCCCCGATAGCGAAACCTTGGTCGCGGCGGTGCTGGCGCGATTCTCCGGGCGCGATGCACTCCCGCGGATCTTGGATTTGGGCACCGGGAGCGGTTGCCTTCTGCTGGCCCTGCTGTCGGAGCTGCGCGCGGCCGAGGGCTTGGGTGTCGATCTGGACCCGGCGGCCTTGGCGGTCGCGCGCGAAAACGCGGCCCGCCTGGGGCTGGCGGACCGGGCGCGTTTCGCGCTGGGCGATTGGGCCGTGGGGGTGTCCGGGATTTGGCAAGTAATCGTTAGTAATCCGCCCTATATAATCGGCCACGAGATTGAAGAGCTGAGCCCGGAAGTCGCTAAGTTCGACCCGCGAATGGCGCTTGACGCCGGGCCCGATGGCTTGAACAGCTATCGCGAGATTATTCCACAGGCTGTGGATTTATTGGCTCCCGACGGAGTCCTGGTCTTGGAAATTGGCGCCGGTCAGGGCGATGCCGTGGGCCGGCTCATGGGTCAATCGGGACTCGCCGTCATGGAGCGCTTGAGGGACCTGAGCGGAACGGAGCGCTGCCTGGTGGCGCGCCTTGGCTGAGGACCAGCCTCACAAAGCTGAGATGACGTAAAGAAAGTAGTTGGAATGCCGTGGCTTCCCCACTAAGTTGGAATCGAAGAGCAGATGGCTCTCGCGTCCGAAGAGACGCCCCACGACCCCCGATATTGTGTCTGTGGCACCGAGCTCGCGAAATCGCCGGATGGCGGCGTTGTTATAATGCGGGCCTATTTTGAGTAATCACCAGAAGTAAGCGACTGATGAGACAAGGACCAACTGGGCGACGGCCGCGAGGGCGGCCGAATCGGAAGCAGCATGGTGGCCCCTCGCGGCCCAACAGCTATGATAGTGGCGGCCCCGAAGGACGTATTCGGGGAAATGCCCATCAAGTCTATGAAAAATACATAGGCTTGGCGCGCGACGCACTGTCGGCGGGCGACCGTGTCGTGGCCGAGGCATATTTTCAACATGCCGAGCACTACTTTCGAATTGTGAATTCCAGCACCGATCCGGCATCCGCCAAGCCGCCGCAAGGCGAGGGTAACGGGCGCGACGCGGAAACTCAGGGGCGCAATCAGGCGGACCCCCGCGATAATGGGCCCGCGAACCGCGATTCCGGCACGGGCCGGCATGGCCAGGAGCCGCGTGGACAGGATGCGCGGCGCGGCGACGCGGCGCGAAATCAGGGCGAACGGGAGCAGCCGGCGCGCGGCGCACCCTCCGGCACCGCGCAACCCGTGCCAGCGGCGCCGCGGCGGTCCGTGGAAGACCGAGAGGGTCTGGACCGTGTGCTAGGCAAGGAAGGCGCGGAGGCGCCTCAAGCTGGGCCGAACGGTCCGCCCGATCGCGAACCCGGGCAAGCCCCCGCGCGGCGGCGACCCCGCCAACGCCCGGCCCGGCGCCAGGAAAGTGAAGCGGCCAGCGAGGGCGGGGAGCGGCGGGAACCCCCGGCGGCTCGCTCCGGTAACGGCGATGCGAGCGGTGGCGCGGCTACCCAGGACAGCGCGGGCGAAGCCGCATCGGAGCGGCAAGAGGCCACGGACGTCGCTACGCCACGCGAAAAAGATCAAGGCAGCGAACCGGCCGGCGCTTAACCCGCGCGCTTTTTGGGGCGTTTTAAGTTTAGTTGGTTGGGGTCATCCGCCCCCAAAACCGGTCATTGCCGGACTTGATCCGGCAATCCATCGTGGTCCGAGTCTCGCTCGTCGATGGACCCTCGGATCAAGTCCAAGGGTGACGATAAGATAAGGCGTTCCCTTCAAGCTTGAATCGCCCTAGCTCCTCAGACTAAGCACGTTCCCACGGGCGATTTCACCGCCCTGAATCACGCGCGCGTAGATACCCATGTCGGCATGGCCAAAGCCTCGCTGCAAGGCGCGCGGAAGGTTCAGATCGCGCGCGGCGGTCTCGGGATCGACGTTGGTCGCGGCGCATCGCTGGATTCTGTCGACCACTTGCAGGCGCGCCGGGCCAAGGCCGATCTCCCGTCCCACCCAATCGAACTCGCCCCATGGCGGGGCGCCCAGAATATAGATGTTGGCCCGGAACCGCAGGGGATTGACCGGTTGGCGGACCACCCGTTCCAGATCCTTGACGCTGGCCAGGTTGACGATGGAGAGGACCTTCTCCGGAACGTCGGAGAACATATGCCCGCCGGCCTCCACCACCTTCGGCGTGCCGCGCGTGGCCTCGCCCATGAAGGCGGCGAAGAACTGCCCGATCAGCGTGCTGCCCATGGGCTCGGTAGCTTTGGCGCGCACAACCTGCTTACCGGCCCGGTGAATGGCCATCATGCCGCTTTCCGGATCGAAATCGGCGCGTAGTTGCGCCAGCTTCTCGTCGCGCATGAGGCACAGGAAGTTGGTTTTGGGCATCCACTCCGGCGCGCTGGGATCGAAGAGAGTGGAGCCATGAGCCAGGGCGAAGCGCCGGTCGTGCGCCAACCCTTTGCCGGGTGTCAGGACGGCATGTTCAAGTTTCTCCGCGTTCAGCCCTTTAAGCGGATAGCGGCAAATATCGGCGATTTCGATGGTCAGAAGTTTTCTCCCCCCGGTATTAGCCCGGCCAACCTTCCGGGTGTCAAGCGGTCGCGGGACTTAGGCCCGAAGCGCCCTTGTGTCATTTCGGACACACCCCATATCCAGCTTGAGCGGGTGATTTGTATCAACGCCAGGGGCGCCGCAGGCCGGTAAATCTCGGGTGTGGCGGAAATATTAACTTTTGCATCGTCGACTGTAGGCCGCCGGGCGCGGGTGCGGGCGAGGAGGGCGCACAAGCATGAATCTAGAGAAATTCACGGAACGCTCCCGTGGCTTCATTCAGGCCGCTCAGGGGCTGGCGTTACGCTCCAACCACCAACAAATCACCGCCGAGCATCTGCTCAAGGTTCTGCTGGATGACAGCGAGGGTCTGGCCGCCAATTTGATCGGCGCGGCCGGCGGCGACGCGGCGCGGGCGCTGGAGGGTGTCGAGGCGGCCCTCGGAAAACTACCGAAGGTCGAGGGGAGCGGGGCGGGCCAAGCCTACATGGGCGCCGATCTGGCCAAGGTCTTGGACCAGGCCGAGACCATGGCCAAGAAGGCCGGGGACAGCTTTGTCCCTGTCGAGCGCATACTCATCGCCCTGGCCATGGCCAGTGGGACCGGCGCGGGCAAGGTCCTGGCCGGGTCCGGGGTCACGCCGCAGGGCTTGAACGGCGCGATCAACGATCTGCGCAAGGGCCGCACCGCGGACAGCGCGACTGCCGAACAGGCTTACGACGCGCTCAAGAAATACACTCAAGACCTGACCGAGGCCGCGCGCGAAGGCAAGCTCGACCCGGTGATCGGCCGCGACGAGGAAATCCGCCGCACGATTCAGGTCTTGTCCCGCCGGACCAAGAACAACCCGGTCCTGATCGGCGAGCCCGGCGTCGGCAAGACCGCGATCATCGAGGGCCTGGCCCTGCGAATCGTCAATGGCGACGTGCCGGAATCGCTTAAGAACCGGCGCCTCCTGTCCTTGGATCTCGGTGCCATGGTCGCGGGCTCGAAATTCCGCGGCGAATTCGAGGAACGGATGAAATCGGTTCTGGAGGAGGTCTCCGCCGCCGGGGGAGAGATCATCCTGTTCATCGACGAGCTTCACAATCTGGTCGGCGCCGGCAAGGCCGAAGGCTCCATGGATGCCTCCAACATGCTCAAGCCGGCCCTGGCGCGTGGCGAGTTGCATTGCGTCGGGGCCACGACCTTGGACGAGTACCGCAAGAATATCGAAAAGGACGCGGCCCTGGCGCGGCGTTTCCAATCGGTCTTCGTGGCCGAACCCAGCGTCGAGGAAACCGTCTCGATTCTGCGCGGCCTGAAGGAAAAGTACGAACTTCACCACGGCGTGCGGATCACGGATTCGGCGATCGTGTCCGCCGCGACCCTGAGCAACCGCTACATCACCGACCGCTTCCTGCCGGACAAGGCCATCGATCTGGTCGACGAGGCGGCCAGCCGCATGCGCATGGAAGTCGATTCCAAACCGGAGGAGATCGACGAGCTCGACCGCAAGCTGATTCAACTCAAGATCGAGCAATCGGCCCTGCAGAAAGAGAGCGATAAGGCCTCCCAGGAGCGCTTGGCGAAGCTCAAGGACGAAATTTCCGTTCTGGAAGCGAAGTCCGGCAAGCTGACCGCCCAGTGGAATCTGGAAAAGGATGTGCTGGCCGGCGCCCAGAAACTGAAGGAGCGCCTGGATCAGGCGCGCGGGGAACTTGAGATCGCCCAGCGCGAAGGCAAATTGGAACGCGCGGGCGAACTCATGTACGGCGTCATTCCAGAGATTGAACGCACGCTCGCCCAGGCCGAGGACAGCGAGAAAACCAACATGTTAAACGAGGATGTGACCGAGGACGAGATCGCCTCCGTCGTATCGCGTTGGACCGGTATTCCCGTCGACCGCATGTTGCGGGGCGAGCGCGACAAGCTGCTGCGCATGGAAGCTTCGTTGAGCGCTTCCGTGATCGGCCAGGAAGAGGCGATCGCCGCCATCTCGAACGCCGTGCGCCGGGCGCGCGCCGGTCTGCAAGACCCCAACCGGCCGATCGGTTCCTTCGTGTTCCTGGGCCCCACCGGCGTCGGTAAGACGGAATTGACCAAGGCGCTGGCGCGTTTCCTCTTCGATGACGAGACCGCCATGGTTCGCCTCGACATGTCGGAATACATGGAGAAGCACACGGTCGCGCGCATGATCGGCGCGCCGCCCGGCTATGTCGGTTACGAGGAGGGAGGGGCGCTGACCGAGGCGGTGCGCCGCCGGCCTTACCAGGTCATTCTCTTCGACGAGATCGAGAAGGCGCACCCGGATGTCTTCAACGTGCTGCTTCAAGTCCTCGACGACGGCCGCCTGACCGACGGACAGGGACGCACGGTCGATTTTCGCAACACACTCATCATCATGACTTCGAATCTAGGCGGCGATATCTTGGCCGGGCAGCCCCAGGACCAGGACAGCGACGCGGTGCGTGGCCAGGTCATGGAGGCGGTGCGCGCCGCCTTCCGGCCCGAGTTTTTGAATCGATTGGATGAGTTGCTGCTGTTCCATCGCCTGACCAGGGCGCAGATGACGGCAATCGTGGATATCCAGCTTGCGCGCCTGCAAGGCTTGCTCGATGAGCGCAAGATCGCGCTCGCGCTCGATGAGGCCGCCAAGACCTGGCTCGCCGACCAGGGATACGACCCGGTTTACGGCGCGCGGCCCTTGAAGCGGGTCATCCAGCGCGAATTGCAGAACCCGCTTGCCGGCCTGATTTTGGAAGGCAAGATCGCAGACGGCGACACGGTGCAGGTGAGCGCCGGAGCAGAGGGTCTTTCGGTCAATGGGGAGATGGTCGCGGCGGCGTAGCGATGATATACGAGCCTATCGTGTGCCGCCCGCGCCCTATTCCGCCTTGTCGTCCGGGCAGCCGCTAGCCGGGGCCAGTTCCGCGTTCACGGTTTCGCCGCATTCGGCGCTAACCATGAGGGCCTGACCGGCGAAAGCCTCCGCTCGCAGGCTGTCGATCTCGGCCCGGCGTATGTTAAAGGCTTTCAGCCTCTTACCTTTCAGGTTTTCACCCGAGGGCAGCTTGACCTTGCGCGGGCTGATCTGACGGCCATTCACCAGAACCTCATAATGCAGATGCGGGCCGGTCGCGCGGCCTGACGAGCCGACGTAGCCGATCACCTGCCCTTGGCTCACCCGCTTGCCCTTGCGTATGCCCTTCTTGATCCGCTTCATGTGCGCGTAGGCGGTCTTGTAAGTGCTGTTGTGGCGGATGCGTACGTACCTGCCATAGGCGCCGTTCCGTCCCGCCAACTCGACAACTCCATCGCCGGCGGCATAGATAGGTGTACCCCTGGGGGCGGCGAAATCGACCCCCCGGTGCATCTTGGAATAACCCAGCACCGGGTGCCTGCGCATGCCGAAGCGCGACGACAGCCGCGCCCCGTCAATCGGTGTGCGCATCAGGGTCTTGCGAACCGAATCGCCCTTCGAATCGAAATAGTCCGTGTGGAGTCCCTTGGGCTTGAAACGATACAATTCGATGCGTTTTCCTGAAAGAGTCAAGACCGCGTAAAGGATATCGTCGGGGCGGGCGAGGGTGCCGTCCTGCTCGAACATGGCGCTGTACAGAACCTCGAAGCTATCGCCGCGGCGAAGATCGCGCTGGAAATCGACGTCGAAGCTGTACATGCGGATCAACTCCGCCAACACCTTCATGGGAAGCCCCGCCTTCTTGCCCGCCACGGAGAGGCTGGATTCGATCGTGCCGCGCGCGCCAACGCGGCGCGGCTCCAGGGGACGGTCAATGGACAGCGCCAGGAATCCGGACTCGCCATCGCGCGATACGCGGACATCCCGCTCCACGCTTGGCTGAAGCCCGAAGGAGATCAGGCGCGGCTCCGGGCCGGCGTCTTGGGTGGCGCCGCTCGCGGGGGCGAGACTCAGCTCAATATTCTGTCCAATGCGAAGGTCGCGGGGCCGAAAAACGTCGCGTAGCGCGGTAATGGCGTTATGGGCTTCGCGCCGGTCAATCCCGGCGTTGACAAGCAGGCCCATAAGCGTGTCGCCGGGCGCGACCGTCAGAGTTCTATTTACAACCTCCGGCTGGGCCTCGCTCTCGCCGGTGGTCGCCATGGTTCCGGCCGGATCGGCCGCCATGGTTCCGGCCGGATCGGTCCCCATTGTTCTGGCCGGATCGGCCGAGACCCGCGCCGCCACGAGGGCAGGCGCGCTCGCACCCTTTGGTTGCTTTGGATCGAGGTTCGCGCCGGCGGGGGCGTCTTGCGGTTCCTGGCCGGGCCATATCGTCACCCCGGCCGTGACGGCAAGCGGCACGGCCACGACCGCGCTGAAGAGCGCGATTCTCAAAAGGTGCCTGGGGCGGACCCTTGGCAAGCCACTGGAGAACACTAGGAAGAGACCCCCCAAGCCGCGATTATTCGATCCGGTTGTTAACCTACCGCCCGAACCGGTAAGATTCTCTTAGCAGATTAGCACCGAATTGTACAAATACGGCAAAATTGGCCGAACCGTGCGGGTCGCCGCCTGACCTGTAAATGGACCGGACGAGGTGTTCCCGGAGGGAAAGGGCGTGTCCGGGGCCAAGTTTGCTTTATCGTGGCGCGATGCCCGTAGCGGGCGCGATCCACCACCATGGGGAGAAAATTATGCTGCTGCACCATTGCACCTGGCAGGAGGTCGAGGCGCGCCTTGAGCGCAGCACGGGAATCATTGTACCGATCGGGTCGACCGAACAGCACGGCCCCAATGGCTTGCTTGGGACCGACGCCCTGTGCGCGGAGGTCGTGTCGCATGGCGTTGGCGAGGCCGTGGATGCCCTGGTCGCGCCGACCATCGCCGTCGGCATGGCGCAACACCACCTGGGTTTCGCGGGCAGTATCACCTTGCGGCCATCGACACTGATCGCTGTTGTGTGCGACACCGTGCATTCCCTGGCGCGCCACGGTTTCGATAGAATCTTCTTCGTCAATGGGCACGGCGGAAATATCGCCACCTTTAGCGCCGCGTTCTCCGAGATCTACGCCGGGCGTAGCCTCCATGGCCAGGGGTTCAATCCAACCGCCGTTCGGTGCCGGCTGAAGAACTGGTTCGACGGGCCGGCGATCAAAAGCTTGTCGGAAGAGCTGTACGGCGAGGCTGAGGGCAGTCACGCAACCCCATCGGAGGTCTCCCTTACCCAGTATGCTTTCCCTGAAACAGCGAAGCATGTGGCGATGTCGCCCGAGATCGCGCCCAAGGGTCCGATTTACGATGCCCAGGATTATCGGGACCGGTTCCCGGATGGCCGGATCGGATCGAACCCGGCCCTGGCCTCGCCTGAAGCCGGCAAGCGCCTTTTCGACACGGCGGTGGGGGAAGTCGCTGAAGAGTACCTGCGGTTCCTAAAGGCGAGTTAAACCCAGGCGTGAGCGCCGCGCCTCCGGTATTGGCGCGGCGCGGATACATCGCTTAGAATCGGACCATGAGATCGAGATCGCGATCGCGAAGATGCTGCGGCGCGCTTGCCTTCGCGGGCTTGTGCGCCATGCCCTTTGCCACGGCGGCGCAAATACTTGGTGGAGAGGCGGTTAAGCTCACCAGCGAGCAGGCGATGCAGCTTGAAACCGCGTTGGCGCAACTCAATTTCGACCCCGGCCCGATCGACGGCGTGATCGACGACCGCACCCGCGCCGCGATTCGCCTGTATCAAGATTTCGCCGCCCTGCCCACCGATGCCAATGCGACCCCCGAGTTGTTAGCGGAGGTGCTCTCCGTCGCCCGGTCCTTCGCCGAGATGCGAGCTACGCGCGCGCTCGAATCGGCGACCGATGTTTCCACTAGCGACACACAGGAAACGCCTGCAGAACCTCAAGTGCCACGGCGCGAACCGGATCCGCCCAAGGTGGCCGCCGCAGAAGCTCCCGGCAAGGTGCCGGACGGCATCCCGGCCCCAGCGCCGGAACAGGCCATGCCACCGGCCGTTGAACCCGGCGCGGTTCCCGCCGAGACGGAGGGCACCAAGTCAGGGGCCACCGAGTCAGGGGCCACTAAGTCCAGGGCGGTACCGCTAAGCGAAACCCTGGGCAAGGCGCGGGCCACGCCCGAGGTCGATTCCCAACAAGCCGCGTCGCCACAAGCGGATCAGGCTCCGCGCGCCGCGCCGGCGGCGCCCACCGAGGCCGCCGCGCCTGAAGAGCCTGAAGTCGAGGCCTCGATCGCCGAGCCATCGCCGCCGCCGCCCACGCCCGCGCCGGAAGACCCCAGTCCAAGAGCCGGGACGGCGGCGCCCGTCGAGAACGCCGCCGCACCTGGAATGCCTGAACCCGAGCCCTCGATTGCCGAGCCATCGCTGCCATCGACTGAGTCCGTGCCGGAAGACCCCCGTCCAAGCGCCGCGACGGCGGCGCCTGCCCAGGCCGCCGCGTCTGAAGAGCCTGAAGCCGAACCCTCGATTGCCAAGCCATCGCTGCCGCCACCCGAGCTCGCGCCGGAAGACCCCAGTCCAATAGAAAAAAAGGCGGCGCCAGCGGCGGGCTTCAATATCGGCAGTGTGATTTCGCGACTCGCCAAGACAGGTAAAATCGCGAACAAGCTTGCGGAATCGGATTCATCCGCTGGGCCGGACGCGGTGCCGCCACCCGGCCTGGCGGATAGCGGGCAATTGGCGCGGGTTCCGGCGCCAGCTCCAACTCCAGCGCGCGCGCACACCAAACCGACAGATGGATATGCCGCGTTTCAAGATGCCTATGAGGCGGCACAAGCTGGCGACTTCGAGTACGCGGTACAGCTCTATACCGATGCGATTAAGTCGAAGAAACTGACGTTGGAACACTTGGGCGACGCGCACTTCAACCGGGCCAACGTGTTTCATTCTCTGGGCCGCTACGACAAATCCATAGCGGACTACGGCGTGACGATCGGCGCCAAGCCGAACTTCGCCGGCGCCTATTACAATAGGGGTTTCTCGTACCAGGCCAAAGGCGAACGACAAAAGGCGGTCGGCGATTTTCGCCGGGCCCGCGACTTGGGCTTGCGGCGCCTGGGTGTGCGCGCGCCCGACAGATCGCCGCCCTTGCGTTAATTCGACTCTTTTGGCTGGGTGGGCTGTGCACGATGCGGCACGGCCGGTAAAGTTACTTCGCTGGATTCTACCCACGGGCACCAGCGGCTATATTCCTTCGAAGGACGCTGCCTGCTTATGCACGATGCCGGCTACTTATTACAAGTCATCGTCATTCTCATGGCCGCGGTCGCCGGTGTCATGGCTTCGCTCAGGTTGGGTCTTGGCTCCGTGCTCGGATACCTCGTCGCCGGCGCGGTCATCGGCCCTACCGGATTCGGTTTGATCCGCGATCTGGAGACCACGCGCGCTCTGGCGGAATTCGGTGTCGTGTTCTTGTTGTTCACGGTTGGGCTCGAACTGCCGCTGGAGCGTATCAAGGTGATGTCCGCCAAGGTTTTCGGGCTCGGCATCGCGCAGGTGTTCGTGACTGCGGCGGCGATCGCCGCGGTCGCCCATGCCTTCGGGCTGGCGCCGGTACCCGCGGCCGTTATCGGTGGGGGGCTGGCCTTGTCCTCGACCGCCATCGTCCTGCAGCTTATGTCGGAGCGCGGTGAGCTAACCTCGCGGTTTGGGCGCGCGGCCTTTGCTGTGCTTCTGGTGCAGGACTTGGCCGTCGCCCCATTCCTGGTGGTTGTGGTCGCCCTCGGGGGAAGCGGCGAGTTTGTTCCCTCCGTGCTGTGGTTGGCTGGCCTGAAGATGATTGTCGCGGTGATCGCGTTACTCGGTGTCGGACGGATTGCGTTACGGCACGTGTTCTGGCCGGTCGCCGAGATACGCAACCCGGAAATTTTCGCCGCGCTGACGATTCTTGTCGTGCTGGGCACTGGTTGGGTGACGCAGCTGGCCGGCATGTCCATGGCATTTGGCGCGTTCCTGGCCGGAATGATGCTCGCGGAGACAACCTATCGGCATCAGGTCGGCGCTGTTATTCAGCCATTTCGCGGACTCCTGCTGGGCCTGTTTTTCATCACCGTCGGCATGAGCCTGGACTTCGCCCTGACCCGGCAACATGCTTGGCTGATTGCCGCGCTCTTGGCGGCCCTGCTGGTGGGAAAGGCGTTTCTTCTCGTTATCCTTAGCTTGCTATCCGGCTTGACGCGCGCTCAATCCCTGCGACTTGGGCTTACTTTGGCCCAAGGCGGAGAGTTCGCCTTTGTTCTGCTGGGTGCGGCCATGGCCGGCGGTGTTGTCGGGCCGGAGATTGGACAAGTTCTTCTTGTCGTCGTGGGGTTATCGCTGATCCTCACGCCAATTCTGGCAAAAGCGGGCGTGGCCCTGGCGGACCGCATGGAAGCGTCCGAAGCGGCGGAGGCCGGCGAGGCGGCGATCGAAACCGAAGTTAGATCCGGTCATGTCGTTATCGCCGGGTTCGGCCGCGTTGGCGGCGCGGTCGCCGCCCGGCTTCAGGCCGCCGGAATTCCTTTCGTTGCCGTCGACTTGAATCCCCATAGAATTACCGAGGCCCGCGCGAGCGGCCATCCTGTTTACTACGGAGATATATCCCGGCCCGAGATTCTAGCCGCCCTGAATGTAGAGACCGCGCGCTCCCTGGTTCTCACGGTCGACCAACCGGCGACGACGGCGCAATTGGTTGCTATGGTCAGTTACATCTTTCCGGACCTGAAGGTCTACGCCCGGGCGCGAGACAGCGCGCACGCGAACGAGCTGCGAAAAATGGGTGCGCATATTGTGGTCCCCGAGCTTGTCGAAACCGGATTCGCTCTCGCCGGATCCTTGATCGATGCGATTGGCGAAACCATTCCGGAGGTTGGCCCGCTCGAGCCTCAGGAAAGCACGCCCAGCAAGAAATTGGACCTGGGAGCAGACGGATGAGCCTGGGCCATATGGGCGTTTTGTATAGTCTTCTCGTGCTGCTCGGGGTCAGTCTGCTGGCGCCGGGACTGTCCGGCATGCTGCGGGTCAATATCGGCCGGACCTGGTTGATCGCGGATGAGGCCGACGCCCGAAGCCACTTGCGCGGACTGAACGCCATGATGGCGGCGATCGGCATGTTGGCCTTGTGGGCTTGTTGGGACCTCGAACGCTCCCGGATGCTGGTATTGGGCCTTGGGCTGGTGATGCTGGTGGTCGTGATTTCGCGGCTGTATTCGATCTTGGTCGACGGACCTCCGGGCACGGCCAGCGTAACTTATCTGGGGATCGAGGCCGTTCTTGGCGGAGTTTTTCTGTTCTGGCCCCCGCCACCGCTGGTGTGACCCGCGCTTGCTCGCGGACTTCCGCGGCGCGATAACATTTCGCGGCTTAAGCAAGGGACGAAGCGAATGGAGTGCGGAATGCTCGAACACCTGAAGGCCGAAATCGCCGCCTTGCGCGAGGCCGGGCTCTACAAAGCCGAACGCGTCATCGCATCGCCCCAGGACGCGGCGATCCGCCTGGCCGACGGGCGTGAGATGTTGAATTTCTGCGCCAACAACTACCTGGGCCTTTCCAATCATCCGGCCCTGATCGCCGCCGCCAAGGCGGCCCTGGATAGCCGCGGTTACGGCATGTCCTCGGTTCGCTTTATCTGCGGAACCCAGGATATCCACCGGGAACTCGAGGGCCGTATCTCCACCTTCCTGGGCATGGAGGATACGATCCTCTATGGCTCTTGCTTCGATGCCAACACCGGCTTGTTCGAAACCCTGCTCGACGAGAACGACGCGATCGTCAGCGATGCTCTCAACCACGCCAGCATCATCGACGGCGTTCGCCTGTGTAAGGCCAAGCGGTTGCGCTACGCCAACAACGACATGGCGGAGTTGAAGCGCCAACTTGAGGCGGCGCGCGATTGCCGCTTCAAGCTGATCGCGACCGACGGCGTTTTTTCCATGGATGGGATCATTGCCAATCTGCCGGCGATCTGCGACTTGGCGGAGCACTATGGCGCCATGGTGATGGTCGACGATTCCCACGCCGTCGGTTTCCTGGGCGCGGCCGGGCGCGGGACGCCGGAATATTGCGGCGTCGAGGGCCGTATCGACATCCTCACGGGCACGCTGGGGAAGGCACTGGGCGGGGCATCGGGCGGTTACACCGCCGCGTCCGGGACTATGGTCGAGTGGCTGCGCCAGCGCTCCCGGCCCTATCTATTTTCCAACAGTATCGCCCCGGTGATCGCGGCGACCACGCTCAAGGTCCTCGACCTTTTGGAAGGCGGTGGGGAATTGCGCCACCGCCTGGCCGAAAACAGCGCGCGGTTCCGCGACGGCATGACGGCGCGAGGTTTCAATCTTGCCGGCGGCGGTCACCCCATCATCCCGGTCATGCTGGGCGAGGCGAAGCTGGCGGCCGCTATGGCGGATCGGCTTCTGGGCGAAGGCATCTATGTGACCGGATTTTCGTTTCCGGTCGTGCCCAAGGGGCAGGCCCGCATTCGCACTCAGATGTCGGCCGCGCATACGCCCGAGCAGATAGACCGCGCCCTGGCGGCTTTCGCCAAGGTCGGGCGCGAGCTCGGTGTGATCGGTTAGATTGGGTGCGCGGGAAGGATTCCCCCCACCCTAGCCCTCCCCCTCAAGGGGGGAGGGAACCATGAAGCGCCCCTTTACTCCCTCCCCCTTGAAGGGGGAGGGTTGGGGTGGGGGTGACGCGGTGTATGGCTTGGTCTCGGAAAGTTGGAGCGTATTGCCATGAAGGCGCTGGTTAAGGCGAAAGCGGAAACCGGGATCTGGATGGAGGATGTTCCGGTTCCGCGGATCGGTCACAACGATGTCCTGATCAAGATTCATAAGACCGCCATATGCGGTACCGATATTCATATCTACAACTGGGACGCCTGGTCGCGCGCGACCATTCCCGTGCCCATGACCGTCGGCCACGAATTCGCCGGCGAAGTGGTCGAGATCGGCAGTGAGGTCAAGGGTTTCGAGATCGGCGAAAGAGTCTCGGGCGAAGGCCATGTCACCTGCGGCCATTGCCGCAACTGCCGGGCCGGGCGGCGCCACCTGTGCCGCAACACGGTCGGGGTCGGCGTCAACCGGCCGGGATGTTTCGCCGAGTACATGAGCCTTCCGGCGGTCAACGCCTTTCCCTTGCCAACTGACATAAGCGACGAAACCGCCTCGATCCTCGATCCCCTGGGTAACGCGACCCACACGGCCTTGTCCTTCGATCTGGTGGGCGAGGATGTCCTGATTACCGGCGCCGGGCCCATTGGGATCATGGCCAGCGCCATCGCCCGCCATGTCGGCGCCCGCCACATCGTCATTACCGACGTGAACGATTACCGCCTGGGCCTTGCCGCCAAGATGGGGGCGACGCGCGCCATCAACGTGACCGGAACCGGCCTTGAAGAGACCATGAAGGACCTGGGCATGCGCGAGGGCTTCGACGTCGGTCTGGAGATGTCAGGAAATCCCCAGGCCTTTCGCGATATGCTGGCGACCATGAACAACGGCGGCCGGGTCGCGATTCTCGGCATCCCGCCCGAGTCCGCGGCCATCGACTGGACTCAAGTGATCTTCAAGGGGCTGACGCTCAAGGGCGTCTATGGGCGCGAGATGTTCGATACCTGGTACAAGATGACGAGCATGCTGCAAAGCGGCCTCGATATCGCGCCGATTCTTACTCACCGCATGCCGATTGACGCCTTCCAGGACGGCTTCGATATCATGCGCTCCGGCCAGTCGGGTAAAGTCATCCTGGATTGGGGCTAACTTTCCGCGCCTATTTCCCGTTGCCGCCGTTAGCCGCGATGTCGTGGCCGAACAGGCTGTAGGCGGCGCGCAAGTCGGGCAGGACACGTTCGACAGCGGCCTCCCCTTCGGCGATGATTTCGTCGGCGCGGTCGAATTCTAGTAGGCCGATGTGACCCAGGCGCGGGGTGATGTGAACGTCCGGCGGTTCGCCCGCCAGGCGCGAGCGGGTAATGCGGTCTTGCACGATATTGAGGGCCGAAACCATGACGCCGAAGAGGCTCGGGCTGCTCTCCTGGCGTTTGAACAGGCGGCGGCCAAGGCTGCCGAGCTTGGACCCCGGCGCGGCCGAACTGCTATCCTTCAGCTCCTCCAGCAGATCGAAGCCCGCGACGCTTTGAAAATCCGTGCCCGGTTTGCGCGCCTTGCCGATCAGGTCGGCGTTGAGATTGACGCCGATGGTCATTTGCGCGCCCATGGCCCGGCAGGCGGAAACCGGTACCGGATTGACCAAGGCCCCATCGACCAGCCAGCGGCCGTCCAGGCGCATGGGCTCGAAAATACCGGGCAGGGAGAAAGAGGTGCGGATCGCCTGAACCAAATTGCCCTTGCGCAGCCAGACCTCGTGGCCGGTCAGAAGATCGGTCGCCATGGCCGCATAGGGCCGGCCCAGGCCCTCGATCTTGAGGCCGCCCATGTGCCGTTCCATGGCATCGACCAGGGCCTGACCGCGAATCATGCCGCCGCGCACACGAAAATCGAGGTAGGAAATCAATCTGACCTTGTTGAGCCCGCGGGCCCAATCCTCGAGCGAGTCGAGATGCCCGGCCAGGTAAGACCCGCCGACCAGGGCGCCGATCGAGGTGCCGGCCACGACCTGGGGTATGAAGCCGTAACGTTCCAAGGCGCGGATCACGCCCAGGTGCGCCCAGCCGCGCGCCACCCCGCTGCCTAGCGCCAGGCCGATCTTCGGTTGAGCGGGCGTTTCCAAGGAATCGGGCATGGTCAAGAGTGCGCCTCAGCCGTTTAAGAATTCGTAAGCATATGTTCTACGGGGAGAAGCCCGCCATGTATCCCCAAGGAGGCGGCGGCGGTGCCGATTTTGTTTGTGCTGCCCTTCTTCATTTGGCCTGATAGGCGAAATCCAAACTAGGAGAAATCATGCGTAATTTGGAATTGGCCGGCCGCTCGCCGGTCCATGCCGTCAACGGAATGGCCGCGACCTCGCACCCCCTGGCGACGCTGGCGGCGGTCAAGATGCTTCAGGACGGCGGCAACGCCATGGATGCCGCCGTCGCGGCCTGTGCCGTGCAGTGCGTGGTCGAGCCGGGATCGACCGGAATCGGTGGCGATTGTTTCGCTCTTTACGCGCCCAAGGGCGGCGGCGAGGTCCTGGCTTTCAACGGTTCCGGCCGGGCGCCGGCGGCCGCGACGGCGGCGCGGCTGCGCGAGTTGGGAGTCGGGAAGATCGAGCGCCAATCGCCCCACGCGGTCACGGTCCCCGGTGCGGTCGATGCCTGGTCACAGTTGCTTCGCGATCACGGAACCCGGGATTTGGGCGGTGTCCTCGGCGCCGCGATTGGCCATGCGAGGGACGGCTATCCGGTCCACTCCAGGGTCCACGTGGATTGGCGGGATTCGACGGAGATCTTGGCCCAAGACCCCACCGCCAGCCGTATCTTCCTGCCCGGCGGAAAAGCACCGCCGGTGGGCGCCCTGCATCGCCAGCCGGAATTGGCCGCGACCCTGGAGCGTATCGCCAGCGAGGGCCGCGACGGCTTCTACACCGGTCCGGTCGCGCAAGACATCGTGACCTATCTGAATGGCCTTGGCGGCCTGCATAGCCTGGAGGATTTCGCGGCGGCGGCGGGCGAATACACGACACCGATCAAGACCGCTTACCGTGGCTTTGACATCTATGAATGCCCGCCCAACGGCCAAGGTCTCTTGGCCCTGGAAATGCTCAACATCCTGGCTGGGCTGTTGCCGGACGTTCCCGGTCCGCTTTCGCCCGAACGCCTGCACTTCGCCATCGAAGCGGCACGCCTGGCTTACAGCGACCGCGACAATCTCTTGGCCGATCCGGCCCATAGCGACGTGCCGGTGGCCAGGCTTCTCTCGGCCGCCTATGCCGGCGAACAACGCGCGCGTATCGATCCGGCGCGGGCCATGACGGAGCTGCCGCCCAATGTCCTGCCGGCCCATGCCGATACCGTCTATATCAGCGTGGTCGACAAGGACCGCAACGCGGTCAGTTTCATCAATTCCTTGTTCAATTCCTTCGGGTCCGGCTTGGTCGGCCCCAAGTCCGGGGTCACGTTGCAAAATCGCGGCGAGAGCTTTGTTCTGGATACGGATCATCCCAACTGCATCGCGCCCGGCAAGCGGCCCATGCACACGATCATCCCGGGCATGGCGGTCAGGGATGGACGCGCGGTCATGCCGTTCGGGGTCATGGGCGGCCATTATCAGGCCATGGGACACGCCTGGTTCCTGGCCAACATGCTCGATTTCGGTTTGGATGTGCAGGAAGCCATCGATCTGCCGCGCATCTTCGCCGGGGCCGACGGGCCCGTGGATGTGGAAAGCGGGGTGCCGGAAACCGTGGCTTCAACCCTGCGCGCCATGGGCCACGAGACCGTTGCGTCGTCCAAGCCCATCGGCGGGGGGCAGGCGATCTGGATCGACCACGACGAGGGGGTTCTGAGCGGCGGCTCCGATCCGCGTAAAGATGGCTGCGCGATCGGCTATTGAAATTAGGAAGGGAGTTCCCCGCCGGCCGGCGTTCATATTGCCGCTAAGCCGTTGTTGCCAGGCTGGCGGCGCTTGATTACCGTGCGCCCGTTGTCGCCCTTTGCCGGCCTCGCCCTTGAGGAGTCCTGAATCATGTCTCAACTCGCCGACCGCCTTTCGAGGATCAAGCCATCGGCTACTATCGCCGTAACCCAAAAAGCGCGGGAGCTTAAAGCCGCCGGCCGGGACGTGATCGGCCTGGGCGCCGGCGAGCCCGATTTCGAGACCCCGGACAACATCAAGAAAGCCGCGATTGCCGCGATTGGACGCGGCGAGACCCGCTACACCGCCGTCGACGGCACCCCGGCCCTGAAAAAGGCGATCTGCGGGAAGTTCAAGCGCGACAATGACTTGGCCTACACGCCCGATCAGGTCGTCGTCGGAACCGGCGGCAAGCAGGTCATTTACAATGCCCTTATGGCGACCCTCAATCCCGGCGACGAGGTCATCATCCCGGCGCCGTACTGGGTCTCCTATCCCGATATGGTTCTGCTGGCGGAGGGCGAGCCGGTCATCGTCCCATGTTCGCAAAACAATAACTTCAAGCTGCGCGCCGAGGATCTGGAGGCGGCGATCACGCCCAAGACCAAGTGGATCATCCTGAACAGCCCCTCGAACCCGACCGGCGCCGCCTATAGCCGCGAAGATATGAAGGCGATCACGGAGGTACTGAAAAAGCACGAGCATGTCTGGGTCCTGACCGACGACATGTACGAGCATCTGGTCTACGACGATTTCAAATTCGTCACGCCGGCTCAGATCGAGCCGGCGCTGTTCGATCGCACCTTGACCATGAACGGCGTATCCAAGGCCTATTGCATGACCGGCTGGCGCATCGGTTTCGCCGGCGGGCCCAAGGACTTGATCAAGGCCATGACCAAGATCCAGTCGCAAAGCACCTCCAACCCTTCCTCGGTCAGCCAGGCGGCGGCGGTCGAAGCCCTGAACGGCCCGCAGGATTTCATCGCCGAGCATAACGAGGTCTTCAAGCAGCGCCGCGATCTGGTGGTCGAGATGTTGAACACCTGCCCGGGCTTGGCCTGTCACCGGCCCGAGGGTGCATTCTACGTCTATCCCTCCTGCGCCGGGGCGATCGGCAAGAAAACGCCGGACGGCAAGACGATCTCCTCCGACGGCGATTTCGCGACCTATCTGCTGGAGGCCGAGGGCGTCGCGGTCGTGCACGGCGAGGCCTTCGGCCTATCGCCCTATTTCCGAATTTCCTACGCCACCTCGACCGAGGCGCTGACGGAGGCCTGCACCCGCATCAAGCGCGCCTGCGAGGCGCTGGCGTAGCTGGCGGCCAAACCCGCGGCCAGAGAACGGAGTCGATGGGGCCGCCGGCGGCTATGTCCGGGACCGCGGGCATTTCCTGGATACCGGGACGCGGGGCGTAGACCGCGTCGTCGCCGGCCCAACGGGTGACGTGCGCGCGCCGGCGCCGGTCCAGACGGCTATTTCCCGGCGCGCCGTGCACGGTCAAGCCGTGGTGCAGGGTGCAGTCGCCGGGTTCCAACTCGAAGCGGACGATGTCCAACTTATCGCGCATGGCCTCGATGTCCGGCACCGGCTCCAGGTCCTCGGTGTATTGGTTGCCGCCGCTGAAGCTCGCGGGCAGAAAACGCCGGCCCCACGCGTGCGATCCCTTGATGTATTCGACACTGCCGCTGGCCGCGTCCACGGGATCGAGCGCCAGCCAAAGCGTGCAGATCTGTGTGCCGCCGACTGGCCAATAAGGCAGATCTTGGTGCCAGGGCGTGGCCGTCGGGGTGCCGGGTTCCTTGATCAGCCATTGATCGAAGAAAATATTGATCCGGCTGCTGCCCATGACGCTCGCCGCGATGCTGGCCGCCGGCGACTTGAACACGAACGCGCGGCAATCGGCGTTGTGGCGCCAGACAAAGGTGTCGTGAAAGAAACGGCCCTTTTCTTTATGAGCGGCTGCCAATTCGGCGCTCATGCCCGTGGGCGCGGCCATGCAGATTTCAGCGGCTTCGCGCAGCCGCTCGATCCAGGTGGGCGCGAACAGGCCGCGCAGGCGGACGATCCCGTCTTCGAGAAAGGTTTCGATCTCCTCGCGCGTGATCGGGCGTGCCGGTTCCTGGATCATGCTTTAGTATCGTCGAAACATTAGGCCGGCTCGAATCACGCTCGCGTGTGCTTCGCGGGCCGCGGCGGGAGATAAATATGAAGTTCGCCATCGTCGGCGCCGGCGGCATCGGCGGATACTTCGGCGCGCGCCTGGCGGCCGACGGCAACGAGGTCGCCTTCATCGCGCGCGGGCGCCACGCCGAGGCCCTGCGCCGCGATGGCTTGACGCTTACCTCGCCGCTCGGCGATCTGCACATCGCCGATCCCGAGGTGCCGGAAGACCTGGCCGATATCGGCTTGGCCGACATCGTGCTGTTCTGTGTCAAGCTGTGGGACGTGGACGCGGCGGCCGAACAGATCAAGCCGCTGCTCGGCCGCGACACCGCGGTTGTTCCGTTTCAGAACGGGGTGACGGTCGCGGAGCATCTGGAGACCATCCTGGGACGCCAGCACGTCCTTGGCGGCGTCGCGCACATCAGCGCGGTGATCGAGGCGCCGGGCGCCATCCGTCACGATTCGCCCTTCGCGCGCCTGTCCTTCGCGGAGCGCGACGGATCGAAGTCCTGGCGTCAGGAGTGCATGCTCTCGGCCTGCATGGGCGCTGGGATCGAGGCCAGAGTCTCGGACGATATCGCCCTCGATATGTGGAAGAAGTTTATCTTCCTGGCGCCGCTTGCCGGCGCTTGCTGCTTCCACCGTGTCCCCATAGGCGAGGTTGCCGGCACGCCCGAACGACGCGCACGCCTGGCGGCCATGATGGCCGAGGCGGCCGCGATCGGCCGGGCCAAGGGGATCGCGCTCGACGACGATGTGGCGGCGCGCACTCTGGAAGCGGCGCTCGCCCTGGGGCCGCGCGTCAAGCCATCCATGCTGGTCGATCTGGAAAACGGTCGGCGCCTGGAACTGGAATGGCTCAACGGCGAGATCGTGCGCCTGGGCGCGAAACACGGCGTCGAGACGCCGGTCAATGCCGAGGTCTACGAGACCTTGAAGCCCTACGCTATGGGGTCCCCGCCGGCTTAAGGCACCCCTCGGCCACCCGTGGCGACGCCTGAATTCTCACCTGCCCCACGCTCCCAAGACGAACCAAGTAACGGATTCGTGAACTAAAATCATATGCAACACAATGAGTTAGCGCGGCAAACACCCTGGAGTGGGCTTGTTGAGGGGCCGCGTCGACCGCAAACTCATAACCGGGAGAGGGAAAATAAATACAACGGCGGCGCAAGTCGCCGATGGGAGGATAACATGATAAATCGACCCGGACTTACGTCCGCTGTCGCCGGGCTGGGGATTCTACTATCGTCCAGCTTCGCGCATGGCCAAGACCCTCTTCTCGGCCCGATCACCGAAGGCAAAACCCGCATCGCGCTCGAAACCGTGGCCACGGGGCTCACCGCCCCGAACTACGGGACTCATGCGCCTGGATTGTCCGATTATCTTTTCGTCACCGACCAAGACGGCGTTCTTTGGGCCATCAACTTGGTGACTGAGTCGAAGTCCGCGTTTCTCGATGTCAGCGGCCTGATCGTTCAACTCGGCGCGAGGCTTTTGGGCGTTCCTGCAGCCGGATTGCCGCCGCTGCCGTTCGACGAGCGGGGCCTGATTGGAATCGCTTTTCATCCGCATTTCCAATCGAACGGAAAGTTCTATACCTTCACTTCCGAACCGCTTGACGGACCAGGCGATTTCGGTGGTTTCCCAGCAATCTCCCCCGAACTCGAGCAGCAGTTCGCGGACCTTGGCCTAACCTTTCCAAACCACCAGAGCGTTATCTCCGAGTGGCAGGCCAACAGCCCATCCGATCCCTCGAGCGGCGTAAGCCCGGCACGGCGCGTGCTGATGCGGATCGATCAGCCGCAGTTCAATCACAACTCGGGTTCCATCAATTTCGGGCCCGATGGGATGCTTTACGCGACCATCGGCGATGGCGGCGGTGCCGACGATCAGCCCGAGGCGGACATGCAGGATTTTCTCGGCGTGCCGATTCTGGGCCACGGGCTGACCGGTAACGGCCAGAATCCTGGCATTATCCTGGGCTCGGTCATTCGCATCGATCCGGATGGCGATAACGCGCCGAACGGCCAATATGGCATTCCCGAGGACAATCCCTTTGTCCCGGCCATGGGTTCCGTCGGCGGGCAAGCCGGTTGCGAGGACGGTTGGTGCGACGAAATCTACGCCTATGGATTTCGCAATGCGTTCCGGTCTTCGTTCGATATGAAAACCGGGCAGTTGTTCCTGGGCGATGTCGGTCAGAACGATATCGAGGAAATCGATGTTGTCGTCGCCGGCGGCAATTACGGTTGGAAACTGAAGGAAGGAACGTTTCTTTTCGACCACAACGGTGACGACGGCGCCAATGGCGCGGCGTTCGCATCGAAGAACTCGCCCAACGTTCCGCCGGGCATGATCGATCCGATCGCGCAGTACGATCACGGCGAAGGCGTCGCGGTGATCGGCGGGTTCGTGTATCGCGGCCGCGAAGTGAGCGCGTTACGAGGGCACTATGTCTTTGGCGAGTTCGCGGAGCCGCCGTTCAATCCCTTCGCCCCTGGTTGCAATGGGCGCTTGTTCTTCCTGGACAGGAAAATCGGCGGCAAGGACGATAACGATCACGACGACGACGACGGGAACCTCACCGGGCGCTTGGTCGGAAACCAAGTGGACGGCAAGCTGCGTGAGTTCCCAGGCGATGTGGGCGCCGGCATTTGCCTGCTCGGATTCGGTCAGGATGCGGACGGCGAGGTCTATGTTCTCGCTAACGTGACGGGCCTTCCGGCCGGCGACGAGGGCGTCGTCATGAGGATTGTCCGCGATCGCTCCCATCGCCGTCACCGGCGTGGACACGAGGACGACGACTGATCGGTGAAATAGCTTAGTTCCGTGCCATTTCTTGGCGCGGGATTAGGCGGCCGAATTGGACAGCCCTAGGGCGGTCTATAGCTATGGGGTTGTCCCATGAAAAAAGCCCCGGGCGGCGACGCCCGGGGCTTAGTTTTGTCAGGTAACGACTACTTTCCGAGGCGCGCGCCTGGGCAAGGAACTAGGCGTCCCCACGCCCGTGAATACCGAGGTTTATGAGGCGCTTAAGCCCTTCGTCATGGGGACAGAAGCGGGCTAAGCCCCCTATACCGCGCTGCACATACGTTTGCCCTAGATTAACCCTTCCAGGCGTAAGATTCCGGCCCTCATCCCCATTCATGCCGGGTCGATGGCCAAAGACCTTAAATCCATGTGCGCGCCGGGTGAAAGCGTCGTCTTCGAAGCGCGCTTATCCTGGCTCGAGGTTATTGTCCGCGGGTTTGGTTTTGGCCTCGTATTCCTAGTCTTGATGATTTTAATGAGCTGGGCGCTCGGCGATGACGATAGTGTTTTCGCGGAGTTCGTCGTTAGTTTCATCTTGACGTTTGTGATTATGCGCTACCTGCTCCTCTCGGCGATAATGGTCACGGATCGGAGGTTGCTTGTCCAATCGGGGAACCGGCAGTTTCGCGTGGAAGAGATTCCGCTGGGCAACATCAAAGAAATTGATCACATACCGGGCATCTTTGGTTTTGGTGAATATGTGGCGGTACATGTGCAAGCGGGCCATTTAACAACGATTGGCAACGTACCGCGCCCGATTGCGCTCGTGCAGGTATTGTCGGCGTTGACCGGCAGGTCCGCGCGTACACAAGTCAATTCTAAATTCAGAGATCTTTATAGCGTGATCAATGCGATGGTCATCGCTTGCGGCTTAGGCGGCGTTACTCTGTTTGTCTATGTATCGTTGCAGGCTCTTCACTCAAATGCTTGGACCACGGGCATTGCTTTCGCTACGGTTCTTGCGCTGGCCTTGGTCTTGTTCATACCCCTGATGTTACTTGCGCTGATCCTTGGATACTGGGTGGGTAGCATTCCGACATTCATTCTCATCCGTTATTCTTTGACCCCTGGGGAGGCCGAGCAATTCTTGCGCATCGGCCTAGACACGCTTAAGCCGGGTATTATGAAAACTATGACGCGCTGGGCACGCCGGATTTCCGCCTGGGTTCTCAGTCGGCTCTATGGCCAAAAAATCCGCTGCGACTGAAGCGCCGTCTGTTACTTGCGTGCCAAAAAAAGGCCCCGGCGGGGGTGCCGGGGCCTGGGAGTCGCTAGTTCACAGGGATCGTTGGAGCCGCAGCTCCGGTCTTCGCTCAGATATTGCCCTTGGACATCTGCTCGGCCATGTAGTCGGCCTGGCGGATGGCCAGGGTGACGATGGTCAGGGTCGGGTTCTTCGCGCCGCTTGAGCCAGCGCCGCCTCACGTCACCCTAATAACGCTCATCATGCCGCCCTGCATGTGTTCCAGGACGTGGCAGTGGAACAGCCAATCGCCGGGATTGTCGGCGACGAAGGCGATCTCGGCGCTCTCGTCGCGGTCCAGGAATACCGTGTCGAGCCATTCGCGGTGCGCCGTCGGCCGGCCGTTGCGCGAGATTACCCGGAAGCTATGACCGTGCAGGTGCATGGGGTGCTGCCACGGGGTGTGGTTGTGCAGCGTCAAAACATAAGACCGGCCGCGCTCAAGCGTCAGTATGGGGGTCATGGCGTGGCCGGTGGCGGCCACGCCGTTCACGCTCCAGGCCTTGCCGAGGCGCATCATGTCGCGGACGCCGACCCGTTCGCCGTCCATCAGGGCGCCGCGCAGCCGGCTCATCATGCCGCCCTCCAAGACGATATCGTGGCGGCCCGCGGTCTTCAGGTCCGGCTCCGGCATGGTGTTGGGCGCGAGCGCGAGGGGCGCGTCCAGCGGGTGATCGCGCAGCGGCGGTTCGCTCGTGTAGGCCAGGTCGATCAGGCGGTAGTCGCGGTCCCGGTAAAAGCCGTCGATCACACGCGACACCTGGCCCGGCGCACCCTCGGCGTCGAGGATCAAGTCGGCGCGCATCGCCGGTCCCAGCACCAGGCCGTCCTCGGGCACGTCATGCGGCGTTACCGGCTGGCCGTCCAGGGCGATGATGCGCGGCCGGTGGCCTTCGAAACGTAATCCGAAGACCCGGGCGTTGGCGACGTTGATCAGGCGCAGGCGGATACGCTCCCCGGCGCGAAGCGCGAAGTTCTCCGGCAGTTCGCCGTTGAGGGTCACCGTGTTGCCGATCCGCCCGGCGTGGCCGATGTCTCTGAAATTATCGAAATCCTCGACGATCCGCGCATCGCGGTCCAAGCGCCAGTCGTCGAGCACCCAGACCGCCTCCCGGTCGACCCGGATGGGTTCGCTTTCCTCGACGATCAGGGCGCCGGCCAGGCCGCGCGCGACCTGCTCGTTGCCCCGTTCGTGGGGGTGATACCAATAGGTGCCGGCGTCCGGCAGATCGAACTCATAGGTGAAGTCCCCGCCCGGCGCGATCGGCGGCTGGGTCAGCTGCGGTACCCCGTCCATGGCGTTGGGCAGGCGTATGCCGTGCCAATGGACGGTCGTCGGCTGCTTCAGGCGGTTCGTGACCCGGGCGCGCAGGCGCTCGCCCTGGCGCAGCCGCAGAAGCGGTCCCGGCACGGTGCCGCCATAGCACCAGATATCGGTCTCGCCGTAGTCCGGCCCGACTAGGCGCGCCCGGCCCCGCGCGGCGGTCAGGCGCACTTCCCGCGCCGCTTCGCCGCCCCGCGCGAGACGAGGCAAAGCCGCAGCCGCCGCCCCGGCGGCGCCAAGGGCGAGGAGATCCCGCCGGCTCAGGGATGGTTTCGGTTCGGTCATGGGCGGTAGCTTGAGACTCTTCAGTGAGACAGAACCATAAGATCGTTCCTCAGCGGTCCCTCGGCAAGGGGCGGCCAAAGAAATGGCCCCGGCGCGAGCACCGGGACCTGGGAGTCGCTAGTTCACAGAGATAGACGGAACCGAAGTTCCAGTCGCCGCTCAGAGAGCGCCCTTGGTCATCTGTTCGGCCATGTAGTCGGCCTGGCGGATCGCCAGGGTCACGATGGTCAGGGTCGGGTTCTCCGCGCCGCCGGTGGTGAACTGGCTGCCGTCGGAGATGAAGAGATTGCCGACATCGTGGGTCTGGCCGAAGCCGTTGCACACGCCGTCGCTGGCCTTGGCGCTCATGCGGCAGGTGCCCAGATTATGGGTCGAGGGATAGGGCGGGGTTTCGATGGTCCTGAGCGCCCCCGCCGCCTCGTACACCGCCGAGCCCTGCTTGAAGGCGTGGCTGCGCATGGCGACGTCGTTCGCATGGTCGTCGAAGTGCACGTTCGGCACCGGTAGGCCGAATTGGTCCTTCTCGTTGGCGTGGAGGGAGATCGCGTTGGTCTCGCGCGGCATGTCCTCGCCGACCAGCCACATGCCGGCCATGTGGTCGTACATGTCCATGGCGGCGGTGAAATCGCGGCCCCAGGCGCCCGGGTTCAGGAACGCGGCCATGAAGGGCAGGCCGAGGGCGAGGGTTTCCATCTCGTAACCGCCGACGAAACCGCGGCTGGTATCGTGCCTGGATTCATCGGTGATGATGCCGGCCATGGTGGTGCCGCGGTAGAAGTTCACCGGCCGGTCGAAAGTTGCGTAGACCGATCCGGTCATGTGCCGCATGTAGTTGCGGCCTACCTGGACCGAGGAATTGGCGAGACCGTCGGGAGACGACGCGTTGGCCGAGTTGAGCAGCAGGCGCGGCGTTTCGATCGAATTACCGGCCACGCACACGGCGCGCGCCTTTTGGACGTGTTGATTGCCGTCCTTGTCGGCATAGAGCACGCCCGAGGCCTTACCGTCGGCGCCGGTCTGGATTTGCAACACCTGGGCCTGGGTGCGCAGGTCCAAGTTCCCGGTCGCTTCCGCCGCCGGAATCTCGGTATAGAGAGTCGACCACTTGGCGCCCGACTTGCAGCCCTGGAAGCAGAAACCGATCTGCCAGCAGGCATCGCGGCCATGACGCGGGCGGCTGTTGATCGACATGTTTCCGGTATGGACGTTCTTGTAGCCGAGCCGCTTGGCCCCGGCGTACATGACCTTGAAGTTGTTGTTGCCGGGCAGGCCGGGGATACCGTTGGTCCGGGTGGTGCCCATTTTATCCTCGGCCTTGGCGTAGTAAGGCTCGAGGTCCTTCAGAGTCACCGGCCAATCGAGCAGGTTGGCGCCGGCGACATCGCCATAGGTCGACTGGGCCTTGAACTCGTGATCTTGCAGACGCAGCGAAGCGCCGGCCCAGTGGGTGGTCGAGCCGCCGACGGTCTTGCAGATCCAGGCCGGCAGGCCGCCGAAGTCCTTGGCCACACGCCAGGAGCCGGAGGTGGTGCGCTTGTCGAGCCAGGAGATCTGGCCGAAGGAGCCCCATTCGTCGTTCTGGAAACTTTCCGGCGACTCGCGCCCGCCGGCTTCCAGCAGGATCACCTTGATTCCCTTTTGGCATAACTCGTTCGCCAGGGTGCCCCCGCCGGCGCCGGAGCCGATGACGACAACGGCCGATGAATCGCTCATGCTTATTTTTGCCATGATGTTTTCTCCCTGCCTCAACCGGCCTTGGGGCTGGCGTCCTCGGACGGCTGCTCAAGCCATGCGAGGTCGTCGAAGCCGCGGTTGATATAGCCGCCGAATTCATAGGAGGCGCCTTCGTAGCCGAAGTGGCGCCAGACCAAGGGGTTGTTGTAGAGCGTGACCACGATGGTGCCGCGCACCTTCTGGAAGAAGGCGCCGTCCTGGATCGCGGTCAGGACTTCTAGCTGATAGCCATCGGATAGATCCAGCCACTTCACGCCCTTGGCCTTGTCCAGATCCGCGACCCCGCCGCTCAGCAGCTTGGCCAGGTCCTTGTCGCCCGCCGCCGCGCCGTCGAGGTTCTCGACCACGCCGGCGTAGTACATATCGGCCAGGGTATCGTGCGGGTAAATCTGGCGCGCCATGCCTAGAAGGGTCTGGGCCGTATGCTCGTCCAGGGTTTTGAGTTGCAGGGCCCAGGCGCCGTCGGGCGCGACCAGGACCGCGCCAGACGCGACGGCGGCCACACCTGCCGCGGCCACGCCGCCGGTGTGCAGGAATTGGCGGCGGTTCATGCCGGTCTTCTTTTTCATGCGTGTTCCTCCTCTGTCTTACTTGTGCTGTTCGTTGTTTGGCTCACCGATAGCGGCCGTGCCGCTCCAGAACCTCGATCTTGTAGCCATCCGGGTCCTGGACGAAAAAGAAGCGCGCCATCAGCGCCCCTTCGCGGTGGAATTCCTTGACGTCGTTCGGGTCGAGGCCCAGGTCCTGGAAGCGCTTGTGCTCGGCTTTCACGTCGTCGACGCAGACCGCGACGTGGCCGTAGCCGTCGCCGTGGCTGTAGGGCTCGCTCTGCTCCTTGTTGAGCGTAAGCTCGATCTCGAAATCGTTTTCCTCGTTGCGCAGGTAGACCAGCGCGAAACCGTCGAAATCGAAGTGATCGGCGACTTTCAGGCCAAAGGCCTGATCATAGAAGGCGATTGAACGATCCAGGTCGAAGACCCGGATCATGGTATGGATTGCCTTGGCCATGGCTGTGCGCGGCCTCCCAATAGCGTGGTGCCCGGAGGATAAGCCTAGCCCCTCGGCGCGGGCGGGTGGTGGTAGCCGGTTACTACATTGCCGTCCGCGGAATTCTTCGGCCGGAAATCCGTTAGACCGCCAATAATCGGACCGCTTTAAGGCACGGTTTTCACTGAGACCCACAATATCGTTATTTTTTGGTTCGCGCCCGCGAGGCTTGGTCTTGACCGATCGTTCCAGACAAATGAGAATTGATTTCGTTCGGACCGGAGGCCGTTCGCCATGCCATGGGAAAAAAATTTCGATGCCGATGAGGCGCTGACCAAAGCCATGCACGCATTTTGGGCGCGGGGCTATGAGGCGACGTCGATTAACGATCTCGTCGACTGCATGGGCATCAACCGCGGCAGCCTCTACGCGACTTTTGGCGACAAGCACAGCCTCTTTCTAGGGGCGCTGCGTCAATACCGCGCGGTTCATCTACATGACTGGGTTGCGTCCCTGACTCGAGCGCACGGGCCTCGCGATGGAATCGTCGCGGCCTTCGAGCAAGCTATCGCCGCCGCTGTCGAGGGCGGTTCGTGCAGTGGCTGTCTGCTGGTCAATACGGCACTGGAGCTTTCGCCCCATGACCAAGAGGTGTCCGCGTTCGTGAGAAATAGCCTGATCGAAATGGAAACCTTTTTTCGCGACGGAATTGAGCGGGGGCAGGCCGTGGGCGAAATCCCGGCCCATATCGCCCCGGTGGATACCGCCCGCGCACTTTTGGGCTTGTTTATCGCCATGCGTGTTTTTTCGCGCAGCCGGCCAGAGGAATCCTTACTGCGTTCCGTCGCCAATCAGGCGCGCGCCATGTTGGGGTGAATAACAATCGTTGCTTGGAACAAATAGTCAAATAAAGGAGGATTCTATGGCTGTCTCTTATGTCGAACGCGAACAAGCATCAGGCGAGACCCTGGCCTTTTACGACAAGGCCGAGGACAGATTCGAAATGCTGCTGAATATCTTCAAGGTGTTTGGCCACACGCCGGAGTTGGGGGGACTCTTTACCGACATCGTCATGGCGATTCTGAAGGATGGCGAGCTCGATTGGGTTACCAAGGAATTGCTGATCTTGAAGGCGACGCACCGCAACGACTGCCAATACTGTGTCGTGCAGCACGAGACCCTTTCCAAGCGGCTTGGGATTTCCGAAGAAAAAATCGCCGACATCGGCGACGACCGCTACAAGACAAGCCCGAATTTCACCGACGCCGAAAAAGCCCTGATGGACCTGACGGTACAGATTGGCGTCGATGCCAACCGGGTTTCCAAGGAACTCTGGGATCGCCTCCATCAACATTTTACCGAACCTCAGATCGTCGAGGCGGTTTTCACGATCACGACTTATATCGGGGTTAGCAAATTCGGCGATGCGCTTGGCGTTGCCCTCGAGCCGGTCTTCGATGGCATTCAGCCTCTTCTAAAAGTCAGTCACTGACGACAGAACCCGGTGGGAAGCCCGCGGGCCGGGTTTCCCGCCGGAAGCGTCGGTGCTGTAAACCTGCCCACACCCCGGCGGCTACTCGGCGGCTTCCAACGCCGCTTGGTCGAGCGCGGCCTGTGCCAGGTCCGCCATAAGTTCCGGACGGCGCAAGTGAAGCACGCAGGCGACGCGTAGCAGCGAGGAAAAATTGGCGATACCGCCCCGCAGCTCCATCACCTCGTCGTAAAGGGTCGAAAGGAATCGCGGCGTCGTTAGCCCCTGGTGCTGCGCGATCTCGTCCAGAATATCCCAGAAAGCCGCTTCCAGGCGTATGCTCGTGGCGTGGCCCGCCAGGCGGACCGAGCGGGCGACGTAGGCATAGCTGGCCGGGTCCTGCCCGGCGAATATCTCGCACATGGTGTATCCTCCCAGTGAGGAACCCGTTTCCGGTCATCGACGGGACTGCCTTTGGCTGTTCCAGGCTCCTATTTCTGGCCCATGTTAACATTAATATTGGTGCAATGTGAGCCATGAGGGCAGCTAAGTTGCCCCAATGGGCGTTTTCTGTTGCCGCTTACGCCACAGTTTGAAAACATGGCTGAGGCCGTATCCGGCGAACCGGGTGCCGGGCCATAGATGGGAGTATAATCACAGGGAGGTTGGCATGTCCGGGCAGGAGACCACTGCGGCGCGTTGCGCCGTACTCGTAGGGCCGTATACCAGCGGCAAGACGACTCTGATGGAGGCCCTTTTGTTCGCGGCCGAGGCGATCCCGCGCAAGGGTTCCGTTCCGCAGGGCAGCACCCTGGGCGATTTCTCGCCCGAGGCCCGGCGCAGGCAAATGACGGTCGAGCCGAATGTTTCACACTGCGAATACTTGGGCGACCGTTGGTCATTCATCGACTGCCCCGGATCCGTCGAGCTAAGCCAGGATCGCAATTCCTCCCTCATGGCCGCCGATATAGCGGTCGTCGTGGCCGAGCCGGAACCCAGCCGGGCCCTGACCCTGGCCCCCATATTCAAGGTTCTCGACGATTTTAAAATCCCGCACATTCTGTTCGTCAATAAGATGGATAAGTCCGAAGCCCGGGTCCGCGATCTCCTAGAGGCGCTGCAGGCGGTTTCCTCGAAACCTCTGGTTTTGCGCCAAGTGCCGATTCGCGATGGCGAACAGATTAGCGGCTTCGTGGATCTGGTGAGCGAGCGGGCCTACCGCTACAAGGACAGCGCCACGTCCGATCCCATCCAGATGCCGGAAGGGATCAAGGAACGCGAGGGCGAAGCCCGCCAGGTCATGCTGGAATCCCTGGCTGACTTTGACGACACCTTGCTTGAGCAGTTGCTCGAGGACCAGATACCGGCGACCGGCGAAGTTTACGGACAGCTGACCAAGGATCTGCGGGAGGATCTGATCGTGCCGGTGCTGTTCGGCTCGGCCGAGGCCAGTAATGGTATCACCCGGCTGTGGAAGGCCTTGCGCCACGAAACCCCACCGCCCGAAACGACCGCCGAGCGCTTGAGTATCCCCCTGGGAGATGAGTTTTCGGCGTCCGTCATCCGTGTCTTCCATCAGGCGCACACTGGAAAGATGACTCTAGCGCGGGTGTGGAACGGCGGCGCCAAGGACGGCATGACGATCGGCGGCGAGAGGGTTTCCGGGCTTTACCGCATGATGGGCTCCGATAACTTGAAGATTGCCGAAGCGGGACTCGGCGAGTTGATCGCCTTCGGGCGCATGGAAAACCCGCAGACCGGCAACCTCTTGCGGGATGGCGAGCGAATTGAAAATCCGGATATGGCTTCGCCCGAGACGCTCAAGCCGGTCTTCGGCCTGGCCATCACGCCCAAGAATCGGCAGGACGAAGTCAAGCTGACGGGCAGTATCGCCAAGCTGATCGAGGAAGACCCCTCGCTGGAGTTGGAACACAACGCCGACACCCATCAGATGCTGATTTGGGGGCAGGGCGAAATTCACCTGCAACTCGCGGTTGAGCACCTGAGCAGCAAATTTCACGTCGAGGTCGAAACCGCCCGGCAGCAAACCGCGTACAAGGAAACCATCAAGCGCGGCACCAAGCAGCACTCACGCTTCAAGCGGCAGAGCGGTGGGCACGGACAGTTCGGCGACGTTCAGATCGAAATATCGCCCCAGCCACGCGGCAAGGGTTTCGAGTTTGTGGACAAAATCGTCGGTGGCTCGGTGCCCAGGCAGTACATTCCATCGGTCGAAACCGGGGCGCGGGAATATTTGCAGCGTGGGCCCCTGGGCTTCCCGGTCGTCGATGTTGCAGTCACGTTGTTCGATGGGCAATTCCACTCGGTCGACAGCTCGGACATGGCGTTCAAGACCGCCGGGCGTTTGGCCATGAGCGAGGGCATGCCCAATTGTCAGCCGGTGCTGCTGGAACCCATCTACGATGTGACGATCTCGGTTCCCAACGAGTTCACGTCCAAGATCCATGGCCTAGTCAGCGGCCGGCGTGGACAGATCCTAGGTTTCGAGGCGAAGCCTGGCTGGGACGGCTGGGATAACCTGAAGTGTCACCTGCCACAGGCGGAGCTTCAGGATCTGATCATCGAATTGCGGTCCCTGACCTTCGGGGTCGGCAGCTTTGAGCATAGTTTCGATCACCTTCAGGAACTAACCGGCCGCTTGGCGGACAAGGTGATCCAATCGCAGCAATCCGACGACGCGCATTAGATAGTTAGTGATGTAAGACTTTGGACGGCCCATGACCGGTACCGTTGCAAATCGCGCCGCCGCCGCACTGATCGCGGCGCGGCGCGATCGGCAACCCATCGCCGGGCTTGCCCAGGGATGGGCGCCCGAAACTATTTCGGCTGCCTACGAAATCCAAGCGGCGGTAGTGGACATCCTGTGCCAGGGGCGCGCGCGCACCGGCATCGCTGGATTCAAGATCGGCGCGACCAGTCGCGCGGCGCAAGAGTTCCTGGCCCTGGACGGCCCCTTTTATGGCTGCATCCCGGCGGACCGGATTTTGGATAGTCCGGCCAGATTGTCCCTCGCTGATTTCAATTTTTGCCTCATAGAGCCCGAGTTCGCGGTGCGGCTCGGTCACGATTTGGCACCGCGCGGCGAAGGCTACTCACGCGCCGATGCCGCCGGTGCGGTGGCGAGCCTTCATCCGGCCTTTGAAGTCGTGACCAGCGCCTATGGCGAGGCCTGGCGTGAGGCGGGGGCCCCCGGCCTGATAGCGGATAACGGGGTGCATGGGTGTCTGGTTTTGGGGCCAAGCATGGAGGATTGGCGATCGCTCGACCTTGCCGGGCACGGCGTGGTGTTCCGCCGCAACGGCCGCGAGGAAGGCCGTGGCCAGGGCGCCAATGCCCTTGGCCATCCTCTCGATGCCCTGGCCTGGCTGGCCGGGCAAGCACCGGCCGGTGGCCGCGGCCTCAAGGCCGGCGATATCGTCACCACCGGGGTCGTCACCCCCTTCATTTATGCCGAGACCGGCGACTCCCTGACCGCGGATTTTGGAACCCTGGGTGGCATCCGGCTCGACATCACGGCTTAGCCGGTTTTGGATATCGCGGCGGAAGCGGCGTATCTCCGTGATGACCACGTGATATTTACCACCTAACCTAGTCCTTATAGGGCCATGCTATGCTCTGTGACACAGCTGGATTGTAGCCTAACGCGACACTCGACATCCGGGCGGCAGGCGGCCCATTTCGCTATGAGGTTTATTGGCAAAGGACGTTGACGCATGTTGCTTAAGATCAAGCGCGGCTGGGAACTCAAAGAATCGCAGGCGACGCCCGAAAATGTTTATCTGGACCGGCGGCGCTTGCTGAAAATGGCGGTGGCCGGACCGGTTCTTCTCGCCGGCGGCGGGTTGTTGACGGCCTGTGACGATGCGCCGGCGCAAGCAACGCAACTCGCGGCGGGCGAGGCGGCGGCCATGCCCGATCCCAGTGCCAAGCTTTATCCGGTACAACGTAACATGCGTTATCGGCTCGATCGCGATCTGACCGCCGAGAAGGACGCGACGAGCTATAACAACTATTACGAATTCGGGTCGTCGAAGAACATATGGCAAAAGGCGCAAGCCCTGCCGATCCGCCCCTGGGTCGTCAGCATCGCCGGCATGGTCGAAAAACCCATGGAGATCGGCATCGACGATCTCTTGGCCAAGATGCCCTTGGAAGAACGCCTCTACCGGCATCGTTGCGTCGAGGCTTGGTCCATGGCGGTGCCCTGGAGCGGCTTCGCCCTCAAGGCTCTGGTCGATTTCGCCCGCCCGCTCGGCGCGGCGAAGTACCTCAAGATGGAGAGCTTCGAGAACCCGGAGGTCGCGGGCGGGCAAAAGGCGTCCTGGTATCCCTGGCCCTATGTCGAGGGTTTGACCATCGCGGAGGCGACGAACGATCTCGCCTTCATGGCTACCGGCATTTACAGCAAGGCCATGCCGAAGCAAAACGGGGCGCCGCTGCGCCTGGCCGTGCCGTGGAAATACGGCTTCAAGTCGATCAAGGGAATCGTCCGCTTCGAGTTTACGGATCGGCGTCCGGTTTCGTTTTGGCAGGAAATTCAGGCGGCGGAATACGGGTTCTGGGCCAATGTGAACCCCAAGGTTCCTCATCCGCGCTGGAGTCAGGCGAGCGAGCGCGTGCTCGGAGGTAACGAACGAGTGCCCACGCTGCCTTTCAATGGCTACGGCGAATTCGTCGCCGGCCTCTATACGGGCATGGAAAACGAGAAGCTATACATGTAGCGGTGCCGAGGGGCGGTCAGGTCAGGAAAATCCAGTACAAGACGCCGCCGAAGAGCGCGTACTTGAGGGCGTAGTAAAGACGCCGGTTATAAGCCTTCAGCGCCTTGGCCTTGCGCCGGACCGCATAAACGTACTTGAACCCGCGATTAAGCGCGCCGACGTGTTCGCCGGGCACGTTTTTCGTCGCCGACAGGCCGATAAGATACTTTGAGAAAAATCGGTTGTAGGCACGCGCGGCTCGATTGCGCATCGGCCGTTCGATATCGCAAAACAGAATAATGCGGTCGGTATCCGCATCGTTGATAGCCTTGTGGATGTAAGTCTCGTCGAACACGATACCTTCGCCATCGCGCCAGCTGTAGGGCTCGCCATCGATGTAAATCCGGCACCTGTCGTCGTTCGGCGTCACCAACCCAAGGTGGTAGCGCAGGGAACCGGCGTAGGGGTCGCGGTGCGCGACCAGGGAACCGCTAGGCGGCAGAGACGCGAACATGGCGCCGTGTATGCCCGGTATTTGCTGGAGCAGGGCCACTGTTTTGGGGCAGCCCGTGCGTGCCGAAGGCAACTCGCCCTCGTACCATTTCAGGTAAAACCGGGTCCAACCTGTCTTGAAGAAGGAGTTGAAGCCCAAATCGTCGTAGGAGTCCGACGCTCGGATGGCGCCTTCTTGGCGCAAGGCAACGGCCTCATCGCGGATGGTCTCCCAATTGTCGGACAAGATCTTTAGCTCGGGGAAGTCGTCTACTTCCAAGACCGGCCGATTGGGGACCGCTGAAAACAGATATAAAAGACAATTGAAAGGTGCCAGGAAAGTTGAATGATCTGTTAGCTGGCGCGTGAAGCTAAGGCGCGCGTTGCCGCGATAATGGACAATAAGAGCCGTAGCGATAAAGCCGTAGAGAAACAGAAACTTTGGGGCGAACGCGGCATCTATCATGGCAATAATTTTTTTTGGGTACTGTGGCGGACGGCCAAGATATTAACGGCGCTTGCTCGACCTGAAAAGTCTTGCGCGGGGGCCTGGGCGTTTCAAAACCGCACCGGTGCGGATTACGGATGGCGGGCAAAGAAAAAGCCGGGAAATCGTAGATTTCCCGGCAAGTTTAACAGGGAGGCTTCACGTCTGGGAGACGTGCGGTCCGGGCCCAGGGAAAAACCCCAGGCGGGACCGAGTATGCTGCGATGCAGCACAAGTAAAACATAATACTACTTCGCTAATTCTCCAGGTGCGAATTCGGCAGGGAAGCCATGCACTAAGCGCATGCCTCTTTGCGCGATGTGCGGCAGTAAGGCCACACCGCAGGAAATCTATAATCTATAACAATAGGTTGTCTCAAACTTTCCTGGCCCGGCCAAGGGGCATCAGGGGTTAAAATTGGGATTCCGCGACCTTCCGCAGCAGAAAATCCCTAAATACCTGGAGGCGCTTGGAGGACCGTAGTTCCTCGGGATAGACGAAATAGGCGTCGAAATGCGGTCCTTGCAAGTCCGGCAGGACTTGCACCAGGTCGCTTAGACCCTCGCCCATGAACTCGGGCAGGCTGCCGACTCCGGCGCCGGATTGTAGCGCCAACATGATTCCATAGACGTTGTTGACGGTCATGGCGGGGCGGCGCAAGTGGTCCGTGCCGGCGCCGACCTTGAGCAGCCAGTTCACATCGGGGACCGGGGGGCGGATCGTCTCGCCGTAAACAACGACGCGATGGTTATCCAGATCCGCCGCCGTTTTCGGCATGCCGTGTTTCTTGACGTAGCTGGGGGCGGCGTAAGCGTTCATGTGTACGGTCAGCAGGTGGCGCTGGATGAGGTCGCCCTGCCGGGGCGGCGCCAATCGCAAGGCGATGTCGGCTTCGCGCATCGAAAGATCGAGCTCGGCGTCGGTGAGCAGAAGCTGAACCTCTATTTCCGGGTAAACTTCGATAAACTCACGCATGCGCGGAGCCAGCCAAGTCGATCCAAGCGCCACCGTTGCCGTGATTTTCAGCAGTCCCTTGGGCCGGTCCTTGCTTTCGGTCAGGCGCGCCGCGGTCATCGCCAGTTTGCCGAAGACCTCGTGCGCGGTCCGGTAAAGTAACTCGCCCTGCTCGGTTAGGATAAGGCCCCGGGCGTGGCGGTGGAACAAGGGCACCTTAAGGCTCGACTCGAGTGTGCTTATCTGGCGGCTAACCGCGGATTGGCTGAGATTCAACATCTCGCCGGCATGGGTGAAGCTGCCAGCCTCCGCCACGGCGTGAAAAACCCGCAGCTTGTCCCAGTCCATGATATTGGTGACCATGTTGGTTCGCGGTGGCGGCACTAGAGCAAGCCCTTCTCAAATTGAACCGTCCGCGCTCCGCTCGAATCATCGGGGGCCGCCAGTCCCGCCGCGTCTTCCGACGCCGCCACGAACCGTTCCGCCTCCAACGCCGCCATGCAGCCCATGCCCGCGGCCGTCACGGCTTGGCGGAATACCTTGTCGCGCACGTCGCCAGCCGCGAATACGCCGGGACTGCCGGTTGCCGTCGAATCGGGTCTGGTCACGATATAGCCCTCGCTGTCCATATCGAGCTGTCCCGCGAACAGGGCGGTGGCCGGGTCGTGACCGATGGCGACGAACACGCCGTCGGCGGGCAGATCTTTCTCGCCGCCGTCGCGGACATCGCGAATGCGCAGGCCGGTTACGCCGGGAGGCGACTCATCGCCCTGGATTTCCGCGACGACGTGGTTCCAAACGACCTCGATCTTCGGATTCTTGAACAAGCGGTCCTGCATGATCTTTTCGGCGCGCAAGCTGTCGCGCCGGTGAATCAGCGTTACCTTGCGCGCGAAGTTGGTCAGGAAGATCGCTTCCTCGACCGCCGTGTTGCCGCCGCCGATTACGGCCACATGTTTGTCGCGGTAAAAAAATCCGTCGCAGGTCGCGCAGGCGGAGACCCCGAAGCCGCGGAATTTGGTTTCGCTGTCCAGGCCCAGCCAGCGCGCGCTGGCACCGGTCGCGATAATCAGGGTGTCGCCGGTGTAAACCGCGCCGGAATCGCCGGAACATCGAAATGGCCGCTGCGATAGATCGACGTTCGTGATCATGTCGGTCACTATATTGGCGCCCATGTTCTCGGTCTGGGCCTGCATCTGTTCCATCAGCCACGGGCCCTGTATAGGATCGGCGAAGCCGGGGTAGTTCTCGACATCCGTCGTGATCGACAACTGCCCGCCCGGTTGCAGGCCTTGTATCAGGGTCGGTTTCAGGTTCGCGCGCGCGGCATAGATGGCGGCGGTATAACCGGCCGGGCCGGACCCCAGGATCAGAATTTTACTGTGATGGACTTCGTGCATGTTGGGTTCCAACGCAAATGAGGAGGCTCCAAAAAGACATAATGCGGCGCCGGGACCGGCGCAAGCCGGGCTCGAGGGTCTCCATGGGCGTCCCCGTGCCGCTATCGCCTGGCCGCCGGTATTTCAATCGAGGGAGGCCGCCTCGAGGCCTAGGCGGGCTCCAAGCCGCCGCTGGAGCTCCTTGGCCGCGCGTTCAGTCTCGCGCAGCGGCTCATAATGCCAAGTCTCCAGATGGCCCTCGAAGGGCCGCGTGATCCTCCTGCGGCGCAGATCCTCGTGAAAGACGCGGAACTTCCGCGAGCCGCCCTCAAGCTCCACGACGTAGACCGGTTTTCCGGCGGTCGCCGCCTCGGAAACCATGTTGACGGAATCCGCCGTGACGATCGCGGCGTCTGCCAGCGCCAGATAGCCCATGTAGGGGTTTTCGCCGGTGCCGTCCCAGATTCGTGCCGGCAGGCCCTCGATCTCCCGGCGGATCGCCTCGAGCACTTCCGGGGCGGTGCGCCTCGATGGCGTGACCAGCAACCCCGCGCCTTCGCGCCGGGCCATATCCGCGAGCTGACGGCCCAACTTTTGGCCGCTCCGCGCTGACATGCGGTAGACCCTGTTATCGCCGCCCAGCATCACCGCCACCAAGGGGCGTGGCAGATCGGACCAGCACGGCCCGAATCGATCCGCCGCCTGGGCGAGCCGCGCCGCGGTGACGCGGTTCATGCCGCCAATCGTTTCTATGACGTTGGAGCCGCGCAGCCGATCGTGTCGTGGCGCCACGATCGCATCGAAAAGGCTTGGATCGACCGAGGGTTTCCCTATTTGGATGGTCACCGTGGCCCCTGCGGATTTCCGGCGCACCGCGATCGAAACGGCCACCGACTGCCGGCCGCTGGCAATGAGGATATCCGGCCATGGCGGCGTCAATTGGTCTTTCTCCGGGCCCAGGCTGGCGAGTGGATTCGGCACCCATAGAGGGAGCAGCCAGCGCCAGGGCTTGCGGACATGAATCCGCTTCACGACCGGATCTGCCCCCAGGGCCTTGGCGAGCCCGATACATTGCGATTCCATGCCGATCTTGCCATCGCTGACAGCCCAGCAGACTTGCGCCGAAAGGGGGGGAAGCTTACTCATGCGGCGGAACTATCGCGTCCGCACGCGATGCTGGCAAGGTATAGAGCCAATGCCGCCCCCTCGCACCCGCCCCCGCAACTCCCCTCGCACCCGACTGCCCGCGCAGGCTTGGCTAATCCCGTGGCTGCCGGTAATATCATTGCGCGAAGACGGGTTCGAATGACGGCACTGTTTCAAAGAGGCACCATATGCGCCGGGTCAAACTAGACCGGATCGACCTGCATATCTTGAAGGATCTGCAGGAAGACGGGCGCATCACCAATGTCGACCTCGCGCGCCGCGCCGGCATTTCCGCGCCACCCTGCTTGCGTCGTGTGCGGGCGCTCGAGGAAGCTGGATTCATCAAGGGCTACCACGCGGAGTTAAGCAGTGAGTTGCTGAGCTTCGATGTGACTTTCTTCGCCTTGGTCGGCCTGGATAGCCAATCGGAAAGTGTGCTGAGCGCCTTCGAGCGCGCGATGGCCGAATGGCCGGAAGTCCGCCAGTGCCACATGGCGCGCGGTCCTCACGACTTTGTCCTGAAAATCGTGGCCCGCAACACCGCGCACGAAAACCAATTGACGACCAAGTTGACCGCCGTGCCGCACGTGGTGACGGTGCAAACGATTCAGGTGATCCAAACCTCGAAGGCTCTACCCGGGGTTCCGATCGAACCGAACCGGCCGCACGGCGCCGGCGACCACGATGAAAGCGATGCCGAAGCCTGAAATCTGGCGGCCAGTGGCGCTCAAGCGAACTTTACCCGCGCGATTTCGAAGGCCTTTCCGCCCTTCGGCGTATTGACCTCGACCGAATCGCCGACTTTTTTACCGATAATCGCGCGGGACAGGGGCGCTGTGATCGCCAAGCGGCCTTGTTTCACATCCGCTTCGTCCTCGCCGACGATCTGATAGGTCAGCTTTTCTTCCGAATCTTCGTCGATCAGGGTGACGGTCGCGCCGAACATCACGGTCTTACCGGACAATTTCGAGACATCGATTACCTCGGCCCGGGAGATCTTGTCCTCCAACTCGCCGACTCTACCTTCGATGAAGCTCTGGCGGTCGCGCGCGGCGTGATATTCCGCGTTTTCCGACAGATCGCCATGTTCGCGCGCCTCCGCGATGGCGCGAATAACCTCGTGCCGGGCCGTGCCCTTCAAATGGCGTAGCTCTTCTTCGAGCCGTTCCAGCCCTACGGCTGTCATGGGTACCTTTTCGCTCATGCGTACTTATCCGTCACATCTGTTCTTGTTCACGTCTTGGGAAATACCGGGTCCGTACGTTGAGCGGTACGAAGCCTAAAACGACCCTTTAAAATAGGACTGAAGTGGGGCGACTTCAAGTTGTCCTGCCTTTAGGGCGGCGATTGCCTGGACCGCCGCGTCCGCTCCCGCGGTCGTCGTATAGTAGGGAATCGATCCAATCAGCGCGGTTCGGCGGAGTGTGTAGCTGTCCGCCACCGCCTTGCCACCGCCGGTTGTGTTGATCACCAGTTTGATCTGGTCCGATTTCATCGCGTCGACGATGTGTGGCCGGCCTTCCCGCACCTTGTTAACGCCCTCGACCGCCAGGCCATGGCCTTCAAGGAATTTAGCGGTTCCGCGCGTGGCGACCAGGGAAAAGCCTAAATCGACGAGAGTCCGGCACAGGGGGAGGATGAGCTTCTTGTCGGCTTCGCGGACAGAGACGAAAACATTTCCTTCCAGCGGCAAGACGACGCCGGCCCCGATCTGCGATTTAAGAAACGCGCGGGGGAAACTTGTATCCAGACCCATGACTTCGCCGGTTGAGCGCATTTCCGGGCCCAGCATGACATCCACGCCGGGAAAACGGGCAAAGGGGAAAACGGTCTCCTTAACGGCGATGTGGCCGTTTCGCGCTGCCACCAGATTGAAATCCCTCAGCTTCCGACCGGCCATGATGCAGGCGGCGACCTTGGCGATCGCTACACCGGTTGCCTTGGCGACGAAGGGCACGGTCCGGCTGGCCCTTGGATTGACCTCCAGAACGTAAATGTCGTCGTCGCGCACCGCGAACTGAACGTTCATCAGGCCAACGACATTGAGTCCCATGGCCAAGCGCTCGGTCTGGCGTCCGATTTCGGCGATAATATCCTCGGAAAGGGAGTGGGGAGGCAGGGAACAAGCCGAATCCCCGGAGTGAATACCTGCTTCCTCGATGTGCTCCATGATGCCGGCCACGTACACGCTCTTGCCGTCGCAGACCGCGTCGGCGTCGACCTCGATCGCCTGGCTGAGGTAGCGATCGATCAACACCGGGTTGGAGCCCGAGGCGCGTACGGCGTTACGCATATAGCGGTCCAGATCGGCGATTTCGTGGACGATCTCCATGGCTCGACCGCCCAGCACATAGGACGGACGGATCAGGACCGGCAGGCCAATTCGCTTGGCGACGGTCCGGGCCTCCTCGATCGACGTCGCGGTCCCGCTTTCGGGCTGCTTGAGGCCCAGCTTGGTCAGGAGCTTCTGGAACCGGCCGCGATCCTCCGCCAGGTCGATCGCGTCGGGTGAGGTCCCCAGGATGGGGATCCGTGCCTGCTCCAGGGCCAGCGCGAGCTTTAGTGGCGTTTGCCCGCCGAACTGAACAATCACGCCCAGCAGGCGCCCGGCGGCCTGTTCGACGCGGGCGATCTCGACCACGTCCTCGGCGGTCAAGGGTTCGAAATAGAGCCGGTCGGAGGTGTCGTAGTCGGTCGAGACCGTTTCCGGGTTGCAGTTGACCATGATGGTCTCGAACCCGGCGTCCTTCAGCGCATAGGCCGCGTGAACGCAGCAGTAGTCGAATTCTATGCCCTGGCCGATCCGGTTCGGGCCGCCACCCAGGATCATGATCTTGTCGCGCGCGCTTGGCTCCGCCTCGCACTCAGCGGGTTGGATCTCATTGCCCTCGTAGGTCGAATACATATAGGGCGTGCGGGAGGGGAACTCGCCGGCGCAGGTATCGACGCGCTTGAACACCGGGGCGACTTCAAGCTTTCGGCGCAGACTTAAGACCTCGGCCTCGCCGTGGCCGGTCAGGGCCGCCAAACGGGTGTCCGAGAAACCCTGTTTTTTGAGGTCCAACATGGCGCGCCGGTCCTGGGGCAAGCCTTGTTCGCGCAGGCCTTCCTCGATTTCCACCAAGTCGGCGATCTGGCGCAGATACCAGGGGTCGTAGTGGGTAGCCGCCTGGATCGAATCCAGGTCGAGGCCATGGCGCAGCGCCTGGGCGATCATGAGTATGCGATCGGGCCTGGGTTTGGCCAGTTCGTCGCGGACCGCGTCCAGGTCGAGCTTACCTTCGCCGTCCAGGGCACCGGGTATCTCGACCTCGTCGAGGCCGCTGATGCCGGTTTCCATGGATCGCAAGGCCTTTTGCAGGGATTCGGCGAAGCAGCGCCCCATGGCCATGGCTTCGCCGACCGATTTCATCGAGGTCGTTAGCAGGGCTTGCGTACCGGGAAACTTCTCGAAGGTGAAACGCGGTATCTTGGTCACGACGTAGTCGATTGTCGGTTCGAAGGACGCCGGCGTGACCTTGGTGATATCGTTGTCCAACTCGTCCAGGGTGTAGCCGACTGCCAGCTTGGCGGCGATTTTCGCGATCGGAAATCCGGTCGCCTTCGAGGCCAGGGCCGAGGAACGCGAGACCCGCGGGTTCATCTCGATCACAACCATCTCGCCATCGGCCGGATTGACCGCGAACTGCACGTTGGAGCCACCGGTATCGACGCCGATCTCGCGCAGCACCGCGATCGAGGCGTCGCGCATAACCTGGTATTCCTTGTCGGTCAGGGTCAGCGCCGGGGCGACCGTGACCGAATCTCCGGTATGGATACCCATGGGATCGATATTCTCGATCGAGCATATGATGATGCAGTTGTCGGCGCGGTCGCGCACGACCTCCATCTAATACTCTTTCCAGCCGAGAACCGACTGCTCGATCAGCACCTCGGTCGTCGGTGAGGCGCGCAGGCCGCCGCGCACGATCTCTTCGTACTCTTCGCGGTTGTAGGCGATACCGCCGCCGGTGCCGCCCAGGGTGTAAGAGGGGCGGATGATCGCCGGCAGGCCGATCTCGTCTTCGGCTTCAAGCGCCTCGGCGAAGCTCGTGACCATGCGCGCGCGCGGCGTCGTCAGGCCGATCCGGCCCATGGCTTGGCGAAATAGGTCGCGCGCCTCGGCCTTTTGAATCGAATCCGCCTTGGCGCCGATCATTTCGACCCCGTACTTGGCCAAGACTCCCATGCGGTCCAGCGCCAGGCCGGTGTTGAGCGCGGTTTGCCCGCCCATGGTCGGCAGCAGGGCGTCGGGGCGCTCGCGCTCGATCACCTTGGCCACGACCTCGGGCGTGATCGGCTCCACGTAAGTCGCATCCGCCAGTCCCGGATCGGTCATGATCGTGGCCGGATTCGAGTTGACCAGGATGACGCGATAGCCCTCCTCGCGCAGGGCTTTACACGCCTGGGTGCCCGAATAGTCGAACTCGCAGGCCTGCCCGATCACGATCGGCCCGGCCCCGATGATGAGGATCGATTTTATGTCCGTGCGTTTAGGCATGTATTTATGAAGCCCCCTTGTGCGCGTCCATCATGGCCACGAACCGCTCGAAGAGGTAATGGCTGTCGCGTGGGCCGGGGGAGGCTTCGGGGTGATACTGGACCGAGAATATGGGCCGGTCTTTTACCTTTAGGCCCTCGTTGGAGCCATCGAACAGGGATAGGTGGCTGACCTCGACGGTCTCCGGCAGGCTTTCCGGCACCACCTCGAAGCCGTGATTTTGTGAGGTGATCTCGACTTTCCCGCTCGCCAGGTCCTTAACCGGGTGATTGGCGCCCCGGTGGCCCAGGTGCATCTTTTGCGTCGTGGCGCCCAGGGCCAGGGCCAGAATCTGGTGCCCCAGGCAAATGCCGAAAATAGGCAGGCCGCTGTCGATCAGGGTCCGCACGATGGGGATCGCGTAGTCCCCGGTCGCCGCCGGATCGCCCGGCCCGTTAGCAAGGAAAATGCCGTCCGGCTTGTGACCCAGGATGTCGGCGGCCGTCGTGTCCGCCGGCACCACCGTCAGCCGGCAGCCCAAAGAGGCGAGGCAGCGAAGGATATTGTGCTTGGCGCCATAGTCGATAGCCACGACGTGATATTTCGGCGCTTTGAGGGTGCCGTAACCCTGACCCAAGACCCAGCGCGTTTCGTCCCAGCTATAACTCTCGCGGCAGGTGACCTCTTTTGCCAGGTCCATGCCCTCCAGGCCCGGCCAAGCCGACGCCTGGCTTTGAAGATCCGGCAAATCGAACCCGCCGTCCGGTTCATGCGCCAGGCAGGCCTTGGGCGCGCCCAGGTCGCGGATTCGCCGGGTGAGCGCGCGCGTATCGATGCCGGCGATGGCGATCAGGCCGCGCGCCTTCAGCCAGGCATCCAAGCCCCGCGCGGCACGCCAGTTGGAAGGCTGCGTGATATCGCAGCGCAGAACCACGCCCCGCGCCGCCGGGGTCGTTGTCTCCATGTCCTCCGGGTTGGCGCCGACATTGCCGATGTGGGGAAAGGTGAAGGTAATGATCTGGCCGGCGTAGGAAGGGTCGGTGAGGATTTCCTGATATCCGGTCATGGAGGTGTTAAAGCAAACCTCGCCCGTGGCCGTGCCGGCCGCGCCCAGGCCCAGGCCCCGTAGAACCGTCCCATCGGCCAGTACCAGGGCGCCCGTGAATCCGCCCGGCCGGCTGGCGGCCATGGCTCCTGAAGACGACCCTATGGCACCTGAAGAGATTGCGGCATGGCGCGCAAGGGTCATGATCGGACGGTCCCTCAGCGGAAGGCCGCGGACATCGGCGGCGGCCACGGCGGTCGGGCAACGGAGCGGCGGGAGATATCGCGGGTCCTGCGGCACCCCTCCGGTGCGGCGGCGGCCACTCTATTACGGGAATACGGTTAAGTGGTCAAGCCCCATGGGGGATAAATAATGGATGTTTTTCAAAGAGTTACCGCATACGCGAAACTTTGCCATTTGGCTCGATATCAATTACCCTCTGCGCCCTTCGAGGCCACGCGGAGTCGCACTATGTTTCGATCTCGTCTGAAAGATTCGCTGAAAGAGGCGATGAAAGCCAAGGATTCGAGCAGGGTATCGACCCTGCGGCTGATACTCGCGGCCCTCAAGGACCGTGACATCGCCGCCCGCGCGAAGGGTAATTCCGATGGCATCGGTGAAGACGAGATCCTTGAAATGCTTCAGAAAATGGTCAAGCAGCGTCAAGACTCGATCGCGTTGTACACCAAGGGTGGCCGCTCCGACCTGGTCGACAAGGAAACCGCCGAGATCGGGATCATTGAGCAATTTCTGCCCAAGCAGCTTGACGAAAACGAGATCGGTGCCGCCGTCGGCGAGGTCATCGGTGAGTTGGAAGCAGGGTCCATCAAGGATATGGGCCGGGTCATGGGGGCATTGAAACAGCGTTACGCCGGGCGCATGGATTTCGGCCGGGCCAGCGCCCTGGTAAAAGGTCAGCTAACCTGATTCCACGGGAGCGGTCCCATAAAAGTTATCCCCGTTCTCACCTAAGGCTCCACAATTTCGTTTTTGGGTTTTCTGTCTGACCTGCCAAAGATGCTCTAGGCTAGGAGACCGGCGCGTCTATCGTCACTAATTCTTGGCCCAGTGAAATCATGAACCTTACGCCGCCATGAGCTTTCCGCCCGGATTTCTAGATGAGATTCGCGCCCGTGTTCCCTTGGCGGGGATTGTCGGCCGCAGGGTCAAGCTGGCCCGGCGCGGGCGTGAACATACCGGCCTGTGCCCGTTCCATAACGAAAAGACACCGTCCTTCACGCTCAACGAGGATAAGGGCTTCTATCATTGCTTTGGCTGTGGCGCCCATGGGGACGTCATCGGTTTCATCATGCAGACCGAAGGCCTTTCCTTCCCCGAGGCGGTAGAGCGCCTGGCCGGCGAGGCTGGCCTGGAGGTGCCGCGTCCCACGCCGGAGGCGCGCGCGGCGGCCGCTCGCCAAGCCACTCTCCTGGAGGCCCTGGAGGCGGCGGCATCATGGTTCGAGGAGCAACTGAGCGGCGCCGCGGGCGCGCGGGCGCGGGCCTATCTGGAGAGCCGGGGGCTGGACCCGGATTCTATTTCCGCCTTCCGCCTGGGTTTCGCCCCCGACCGCCGCGGGCTTCTGCGTAGCGCCCTGAACGCGCGCGGCATCGACGACGGGCGCTTGGCCGAGGCGGGCCTCATCAAGATACCGGAGGACGGCGGGGACCCGCGCGACTATTTCTTCAACCGGATTATCTTTCCCATTACCGACCGGCGCGGGCGGGTCATCGCCTTTGGCGGGCGGGCCTTGGGCGACTCCCCGGCCAAGTATCTGAACTCCCCCGATACGCCCCTGTTTCACAAGGGCCGGGTTCTCTACAACCTGGCCCGCGCCCGGCAGGCGGCGCGCGATGCCGGCGAGATCATTGTCGTTGAAGGCTATATGGACGCGATCGCGCTGACCGCGGCCGGGTTTCCGGCGGTGGTGGCGCCCTTGGGTACCGCCGTGACGGCTGAACAGATCGGTGAGCTTTGGCGTCTCAACGACGAGCCGGTGATGTGCCTGGATGGCGATGAGGCGGGACAGCGGGCGGGTATGAAGGTGGCGGAGCGGGCCCTGCCCCTGCTGCGGCCCGGCCGCAGCCTGCGCTTCGCCACCCTGCCAAAGGGCGAGGACCCGGACAGCCTGGTCCGCGGCGCCGGGCCGCCGGCGATGCGCCGGGTGCTGCAAGCCGCCCGTCCCTTGGTCGAGCTGGTTTGGTCCCTGGAAACGGTGTCGGGCCGATTCGATACCCCGGAGCGCCAGGCGGGCCTGAAACGGGCTTTGGACGAACGCCTGCGCGCGATCGGCGACGAGGATGTCCAGAAAGCCTATCGGGAGGCCTTGAACCAGCGATTCTTCGATATATTCGGTTTCGGTGCTTGGGGCCGCCCGGCGCGTGGCCATGGCGGCCCGCGATATAACCCGGCCCGGCGCCCCCTTGGTCTTAAGGGCCGTCGCGGAAGACAAGAAAAACAAGGGTTTAGGCGCCAAGGCTCGGGAGGCGAGCGGTGGCCCGGCGGGACCGGAGCGGCGGCGCACCAAGCGCCGAATTTATTGGCCCGGCGTCAGGAACAGGTGCTTTTGGCCACTCTCGTTAACCATCCGGAACTAATTGTCGAGTATGCTGAATGCCTGGCGGAACTAAATTTTGAGTCCGGAGCCTTGGATCGGCTGTTTCAGGCCGCCTTGGAAGTAGGGGCCCGTGAACCGGATCTTGACAGTGACGCCATGAAATGCCACCTCACAGAACAGGGCTTTGCAACGAATTTGGGCGAGATACTGAACGCGAACGTATACGTTCATGGTCGCTTTGCCCGGCCTGATGCCGCATTGGAAGATTCGCGGGCGGCTATCCTGCATATCCTGGAGGATTATCGACGGCGACAAGACGCTTCGGAGATCGATGTGGCGGGTCACGATCTGGCGGCAGCTTTGGCGGACGGTGAGAGACCGGAAAAGGCCTTGGCCAACTTGGAGGCCAAGAAAAGGCTTCTCAAGGAAAGCAACGAACTTTGGGGCGAGATTGACCGCCCTGACGGTGGCGATACGTAACGTTTGGGCGGGGACGGTGACCTGCGCGGGAACGCAAGGTCGCGGTCATGCATTGGAATTTTGGGGATGAAGAGCCAAATGGCGAGTAAGGCGAGCGAAGCGACGGCCGAATCCACGGAAGCGCGCGAGGAAGCACCGGATAGTCCGCTCATGGACAGCATGAGTGCCGCCGTCAAAAAGATGCTGGCGAAGGCCAAGGAACGCGGTTTCGTCACTTATGACGAACTAAACGCGGTTCTTCCTCCCGACCAGATGTCCTCCGAGCAGATCGAGGACACCATGTCGATGCTCTCCGAAATCGGAATCACGGTCGTCGAGAGCGAAGAGCAGGAAGAAAACGCCGAGGACGGAAAAGCCTCGGCCGCCGGAAATTTGAACGATGACGATATCGGCCGCACCGACGATCCGGTACGCATGTACTTGCGCGAGATGGGCTCGGTGGAGCTGCTGTCGCGTGAAGGCGAGATCGCGATTGCCAAGCGGATCGAGGCCGGCCGCGAAAAAATGATTGGCGGCATTTGCGAAAGCCCCTTGACCATCAAGGCCCTGCTGTTCTGGCGCGAATCCTTGATCGAAGGGCGAATCCTTCTGCGTGACATCATCGACCTCGACGCGACCTATGGCGCCGGGCCGACCGCAAGCGATATCGACGACGAGGAGTCGGGCAAGGCGGACGAGAAGGCCGAGGCCGAACAAGCCCGCGCGAAGGCGCAGAGAGAAGCCACTGACGAAAGTGGCGGCGGCGAAAAACCCGCGGCCAGCACCGCCGCGACCGCCGCCGGCGAAGGCAAGGCGGCCGATGGAAGCGCTAACGGGGCCGAATCCACCGACGATGACGACGAGGAGGAGGAGGCGAGTATATCGCTGGCGGCCATGGAAGAGGCCCTGTTGCCGGTGGTCCTGGCGACCTTCGACGAGATCGCGGCGACCTACAAGAAACTTTCGCGATCCCAGGATAAGCGGCTGGCCATTCTGCAACGCGGCGAAAAGGTGACGCCGCAGGGCGAGCGGCATTATGAAAAGACCAAGCTGCGGCTGATCGAGTTGATGGATGGCGTGCACTTTAACAACGCCCGGATCGAACAGCTCGTCGAACAGCTCTACGAACTGAATAAGCGCCTCATCGGCCTCGAAGGAAAACTGCTGCGCTTGGCCGAGAAGCAAGGCGTCAACCGCAGGGAATTCCTGGACCACTACTTTGGACGCGAGCTCGATCCACGCTGGTTGTCGCGGGTCAAGCGCCTGAAAGGCAAGGGCTGGGCTAAATTCGGCGAACAGCGTGCCGACGCGGTGAAGGAAATTCGAGGCCAGATCGGTGAGGTTTCCGATGAGGCGGCGCTGCCGATCAGCGAGTTTCGCCGCATCGTGAAGACGGTCCAAACCGGCGAGAAAGAAGCGAGCAAGGCCAAGACCGAGATGGTCGAGGCGAACCTGCGCCTGGTCATCTCGATCGCCAAGAAATACACCAACCGCGGCCTTCAGTTCCTGGACCTGATCCAGGAGGGCAACATCGGCCTGATGAAAGCGGTCGACAAATTCGAATACCGGCGCGGATATAAATTCTCGACCTACGCGACCTGGTGGATTCGCCAGGCGATCACCCGCTCGATCGCCGACCAGGCGCGCACGATCCGCATCCCCGTGCACATGATCGAGACGATCAATAAGCTGGTGCGCACCAGCCGCCAAATGCTGCATGAAATCGGCCGCGAGCCGACACCGGAAGAACTGGCCGTGCGCCTGGTGATGCCGCTGGAAAAAGTCCGCAAGGTTCTCAAGATCGCCAAGGAGCCGATCAGCCTGGAGACGCCGATTGGCGACGAAGAGGACAGCCATCTCGGCGATTTCATCGAGGACAAGAACGCGGTCATCCCCATCGACGCCGCGATTCAGTCCAACCTGCGCGAGACCACGACCCGGGTCCTGGCCAGCCTCACCCCGCGCGAGGAACGGGTGCTGCGCATGCGCTTCGGCATCGGCATGAACACCGATCACACCCTGGAAGAAGTCGGCCAGCAATTCTCGGTCACCCGCGAACGTATCCGCCAGATCGAGGCCAAGGCCCTGCGCAAGCTCAAACACCCCAGCCGCAGCCGCAAACTCAGGAGCTTTCTCGATACCTGAGAGTTGAATTTCCGGGCGGGAGACATGGGGCCGCGAAAGCGGCCCTTTCTCTTTAGCTAGGCGGTACCAGCTGCCCGGCCGATGAACCCTTGATCGGCAGGGACTCTAAGGGCAAAACAAGTCCGGGCCCGTAGTTCAGCGGTCAGAACCCACCGCTCATAACGGTGTTGTCGCAGGTTCGAATCCTGCCGGGCCCACCACTGAGTCTGCGTTTTCCCAAAGTGTCAGGGACTTAGACGAGAAAGCCCGCGGTTCCGCGGGCATTGACACGTTAAGTCGATAGTCGGCGCGCGGAGGGACCGGTACGGTCTCGGTATGATCCCGATATCTTTCAAACGACATTGTTTTTCGCCCGAGATCATCCAACATACGGTATGGCTCTACGCCCGGTTCACGCTTTCGTTTCGTGATGTCGAGGATCTGCTGGCCGAGCGTGGCATCGATGTTTCGAACGAAACGGTTCGACGCTGGTTCCTGAAGTTCGGCCGACTGATTGCGGGCAATCTTTGCCGCGGCCGTCCGCGCGCCAGTGCGCGTTGGCACCTCGATGATATGGTTATCAAGATCCGTGGCCGTAATCACCGGCTGTGGCGGGCGGTAGATGACGAAGGCGAGGTGCTCGACTTCCTGGTCCTGCCACGACGATGCGCTAAGTCGACAAGGCGATTGCTGCGAAAGCTGCTGAAGAAGCAGGGCTTCGCGCCAAAGCGCATTACCACGGACAAGCTGAAATCCTATCCTGTCACCATCCGCAAAGAGCGACCTACCGCTGTTCATGATCAAGGATTACGAGTGAACAATCGAGCCGAGACGTTTGCTGTCTGGAATCAAGGTTGGCTTGCCGCCTGATGCGGATCACGATCGAATTCTGGAGACTGCGGCAGTTAACGTGTTAATGCCTTCTAGTTCGACTTAGCGGCGGCTGATTTGAGACGTGCCCGCAATGGCCTCAGGTGGTCCTGGGTCCGTGGGTCTATGATCGGCGCCGCTATCTTCGGCGTGCCGCCGTTGCCTAGCAAGGCCGCGCCGTCATAGTCGAGAAACAGGCGTTTCACGGCTCTGTTCTGTAGAAACGCGGCCTCCTTGGCCTTGATCTTGGCGAGCTTCCAGCCACGGTATTCATCGCCTTCCGTCAGCCAAATTGTCTTGTCGCCGATCCCTGGAGACACGACGGCGAATTTTGATTCGGGAGAGAATATGATTCCCTTCAGCGCTATGTCGAACGGTGGCGCCAGAACCGGTTTCTTGACCGCCACCGGGGGTTTCGGCGAGCGCCGGTTCGGTGAGAAGATAGGTCGATTGATCGTAGCGGAGAAACTCTGAATCGATGCCAGGCGAATTGGCGCCTGGGGCAAGTCTTGCACATCGGGTGCCATCTCCGTGGGCGCGGTCTCAATGATCACCCGTTCTGTGGGCACTAACTCAAGTGCACTTCCAGACAGATAAGGGGTCACAAACCATGCCAAGGCCGCACATCCGGCGGCCAGCATCCCCGGCAGAACAAAGCTATCGGCACGCAACATGCTCATGGCAACTCGGGTCTTGGGTGTCCGACTATATTCATACTTACAGATAGCATACTCTTCTTCGTCACGCCTTGCGACAACTTTCGGGCCGTTCGAATCGCGATCTCCAGAGTTTCAATAAGAAGCGCCGGCCGTCCGCTCTCTAGCCCATGAAGAACCTTCTGAACATCCCTTAGATAGGCGGTGAATTGAATGCGCACGGTGAGTCGCCTGGGTTGGTCTTTCATGTTCGACGAGATGGTTTCGCTGCTTTTGACCGTTCCGCCATTTCTTCTGATCATCGCGGTAAGGCGTTCTTGCAAATCCGCGCCCGCCTGTGCCTGCGTCTTGCCGTCGAGATAAAGACCGCTGCCCGCCTGGCTTGCCTTCAAGGAACCTAGGCGGTCCTCGATGCCTGTACCGGCATCGGCGATACGCGCGAACCCGGCAAGGAGTTCCTCAATTCGCTCACGTTTCTCATCAATCTTTTGATGCGTTCGCAATGCCGGTGCCACGATCGCGCTATAAATAGCGGCGGCCAAGACAACGACCAAGCTCCAGGCGATGATTCGGCGTGGTAATGGATGTGTGCCAAGCATGGTCATTCTTCGCGCCGTGCCACGGCTGCCTTTAAATTGAAAGTGTCGAGCCCGACCCTTGGGTCGGGCCTGACCGCGCCCGTGAACTGGACGCCGGCCAGCATGGCCGAGCTCTCGAGGAGGCCGATGAGGGACGACGGATTGGCGGAGTAGCCCGAAAGTGTCAGCACATCGCCGTTGAGCCGAAACCTCTGAATCCAGGTATCGTCGGGCAGGATCTCGGTGATCTCGTTTAATAACTCGGTCGCGGTTGGGCGCCCCTGCTTTTGATCGTGGATAAGCTTGATATACCTCAGCATCTCGTCGACCTGCGCGCTGATATCCTTAGCTTGCTGCGCCTTGGCCCGCACCTCGACGAGGCGCGCCTCGCGCTCGGCCAGGGCCTCTTGCTTCTGGCGTATCGGTAGGTAAAGGGCGGCCGCCGCAAAACCGATGAAAAGAATCGCGAGGACCGTTACCAGGGCCCTGCGAATCCGTCGTCCGGGCCTCTCGGGGCGTGCGGGCATGACATCGAAGCCTAGATTCCCCTCCACCCTGTTACCCGCGATGCCGAGTTGAGTCGGTTCCAAGCCGAGGGCTCGTGTGAACGCTAGCGCTCGGTCCGCGACCTCGCGGCGCACCACCACGACGTCGAGCGACATGCGCTTTGTCCGTGGGTCGGTAGCGGCCACCCTAAAGTCGAAATACACGTCGGCGGTTTTGAACGGGGTATAGCGATCCATCTCGAATTCGATAACTTCGCTCAGGTTCTCCGCCGCGGCTGCCGGCAATTCGATGACCCGTTGCAGGAACTGCTTGCGATCCAGCCGCACAGCAACCTGCGCCGAGCGCAGCCGCGCTTGCCCAATTCGCGCGGTAACGGCATCCGAGAAACGCGTCGAGAATTCGGGGATCGCTTCCTCGACCACAATTCGCCAGGCTTGCCCCTGGCGTTGCCGCACCGTCACGCGTGAGTCGGAGAGAATAAGTTCGCTGTCCAGGCGCGAGGAACCGAGAGCACGGCGCACGCCGAGCGGGAGGCTGTCGGCAAGTTCCTTCAGCCACCATGAAAAGCATCGCCGAATGCTATGTGCGATGGTGCCGCCGGTTGACGCCAGCCTGTTCAGTGGGTGGTTGAAGTCCCCGGATGATCCGTTAGCCATGGCCTGCGAGTAAAGCAAGTGTAGCAAAAAGTATAGCCCGTTTTGGCGAGATAATTCCGACTCATTAAGGGGCGATTTATAAGATGTAATGATTAACCATGTTATTTTTCTGGAAATGATTCAAATTCTGATATACGTTAGTTTCAAGTCTTCATGCTTAACAGTATGTAGACCGTGAATAAGAGGTGCGTGCCAGAAAAAGGCGGACCCCGGTTCGGGACAACCCGGTCGGAGGATCCGGTACCTCAATGGGTGTTTAAAAAGCGCTTCGGCGCTTTGGGGAGTGACGGTTAGGAACGGATGCGGCGCGTTCGTCCGACGTGAACTTGACTCTCCAAATGCCTAAGAAAGCGGTTTCAGTCCGAGCTATCGGCTCGGCGGTCAAGCTGCTTCGAGAATGCAACGTGGCTCTGGGGAGGGCATTATGGTCAAGTCACAATCGTCCGGCGAAGTGCGTCTAGCATACATGGCAGGTTTGGTTCTTAGTCTATTGGGGACCGCCTTCTTTCAATCGAGTGAAGCCGCCGCGCAGACTTGCGCGCGGACCGTGACGGCGAATGTCGTCGCGTTCGATCAGCCGATAATGTATAACCGCCTGGGGGCGCAAAACATTAATGGCATGATATATGCTTTGCGTCACGACGTCATCGATAAGGCGACTGGCCTCACCGAACAGGGCGGAGGCACGCTGGCCGCGGGTAATGTCGAGCTTAGACTGGACAAGCGGGCGCGCCCCATCGTGTTGCGCGTAGCCGCCGGCGACTGCCTGACGGTCGAGTTCGAGAACCTTCTGGCGCCGACCGCCAATCCCTTCAACGCGCCAAACCCGAACCTGCAGATCGACGATCAGGTCGCGGACCGCGTCGCAGGTTTCCACCCACAGGGGCTGGAGTTGGTCGGGGATATCGGCTCCGACTCCTCCTTCGTCGGCCAGAACGCGAACAGCATGGTCGCGCCCGGCGGGTCCGCGACTTACCGCTTCTTCGCCCCCGCCGAGGGCACCTTCTTGGTGGTTAGCGACGGCGCGGTGCTAGGCAGCGAGGGCACCGGCGGCAATATTGGCGGCGGCCTGTTCGGCGCCGTGAACGTGCAGCCGAAGCTGGCCAATTTCTATCGCAGTCAGGTCACCGAGGAGGAATTGCGCCTCGCGACTTCCGGCACGACGGCGACCGGGCATCCGATCGTCGACTATGAAGCGACATTCCCTCTTGCCGAACCCTGGCTCACCGAGGGCAAGGCCGGTTTGCCGATCATCAATATGCTGAGCGCCACCAACGAGTTGATTCATTCCGATATCAACGCGATCATCGCCGGGACCGAGTCCGACGGCAGCTTCACGCCGGACACTTATCCGCTCGAAAGCATGGGCCTGCGTAATCCGACGGTGCCGAACCGCCTTGAATCGTTCCGCGAGTTCACGGTCATTTTCCATGACGAGGCCGTGACTGCCCAGGCCTTCCCGAAGTGGTACAGCGATCCGGTGTTGGGGCACACCCTGCACAGCGTGCGCGACAGCTTCATGATCAACTACGGCTCCGGCGGTATCGGCTCGGAGATTATCTCGAACCGCTTGGGCGTGGGACCGATGCACGACTGTCTCGACTGCGCCTATGAGGAGTTCTTTTTGACCTCCTCAGCGGTCGGCGATCCGGCCATGCTGGTCGACGTGCCGGCGAACACGGGGCTCGAGGCCTGCGATCCGAACCTAAACAACTGTCTGGCGGTGGGTCCGAAGGCGACGATGGCGTTCTATCCGGACGATTCTGCCAACGTGCATCACAGTTACACCGGCGATTTCGTGAAGTTCCGCAACCTCCACGCGGGGCCGAAGGAACAGCACATTTTCCATCTGCACAATCACCAGTGGCTGTTCAACGCGAATGACGAAGACTCTAACTACATTGATGCCCAGGGCCTCGGCCCGGGCTCGGGCTACACCTACGAGATTAGCTTCGGTGGCAGCGGCAACCGCAACAAGACGGTTGGAGACGCAATCTTCCACTGCCATTTCTATCCGCACTTCGCTCAGGGCATGTGGGAACTTTGGCGCAACCACGATGTCTTCGAAGCGGGTACCAAGCTCGCGGTCAGTGACGGCGTCGGCGGCATCCACACGACCCCCTTCGCGTTGGCCGATGGCACGCCGGCGGCGGGCGCGCGCGCGCTGGCCGATGGCGAGATCGTGGCCGGAGTCCCGATCCCGGCGTTGGTTCCGCTCCCCGGCAAGGCGATGGCGCCGATACCGGGTCTCGTTGAAATTGTCGGCAAAGATATCGACGGCGACGGAATTGCCGAATCGAGTCAGGCCAATGTCATCGAACGCGACATTAATCCCGGGTACCCGTTCTGGATCGCCGGTTACGAATGCGGCGGCGACACAGTGAACTGCGAGCAGGGGCAGGTTGGGCAGCGCTCCACAACGCCGCCGCTCGACATGGATCCGGCGGCCGGCGGTGTCGACGGCGGTCTGCCAAGGCATGTGCTCGCGGGGTACAAGGCGGGCGGTACGTCGTTAGACACGCAGAACCGCCTCGACTTCAGCAAAGTCATTACCAAGGCCAAGCCTATCTACTACCCCGAGGACGGCACCGACCTGGAGAAGGTCGCGATGGCGTTCCACGAGCAGCGGTGCCACGACACGTTCTTGCCGGACGGCATGGTGGCCAACTGCGACACGCCTAACGACGATGGCAAGATGTCGCGTGGCGGGTTTATCACCAACGGGCAGCCGGCGGTTGCGGGCGCGCCCTTTAACGAGCCCTGCATCGACGACGAGGGCGACCTGTTCCGGACCGGTCAGCAGGGCGACTTCTTCGGGGCTATCGGCCTCTCGACCAAGGGCGTGCCGGAGTACGGCGCCGATGATCCGCGTATCTACAAGGCGGCCGTGATCCAGACCGACGTGGTCTTAAACAAGACCGGCTATCACTTCCCGCAGCAGCGCATCATTGTCCTGGACGAGGACGTGGCGCCGACCCTAGCCAAGGTGCGCCCGCCGGAGCCGTTCGTGATTCGGATGAACACCTTCGACTGCACCAAGTTCCTGCACACGAACCTGGTGCCTGAGGTTTACGAGCTTGACGACTATCAGGTGCGTACGCCAACCGATATCATCGGTCAGCACATTCACCTGCCCAAGTGGGACCTGACCGCGGCCGACGGCTCGGCCATCGGCTGGAACTACGAGGACGGCACGCTCTCGCCCGGCGCAGTGCGCGAGCGTATCCATGCGATCAACGCTTGGAACGATCTCAATGCTCCTCCGGGCACTCCGCATCTAGAGCCCGAGGCTCATCCGTACTTTGGGGCGGGCCCCGCCGGCACATGGATTGGCGCCCGGACCACGATCCAGCGTTGGTTCGCGGACCCGGTGGTCAACACCAGGGGTGTGGATCGCGGCCTTGGAATCATCTTCACTCATGACCACTACGGCCCTTCGACTCATCAGCAGGTCGGTCTCTATGCGACCGTGTTGACCGAGCCGGCAGGCTCGACCTGGGCCCTCAACGAATCGGGCGAGCCAATGGGCACCCGGCAAGACGGTGGTCCGACAAGTTGGCAGGCCGCTATCACGCCGGCCGGCAACTTGAACGATCCAGAGCCTTATCGCGAGTTCTACTTTGAGTTCGCGGATTTCCAGCACGCCTATCAGCCCGGTGTCTTCGTTGGTGTCGGGCCGGACGGCCACACGGCCATACCGCCAACCGCTAATTCGTTCCGCGATTCGATCAATCCATCCGTGAAGGTGGAGCAAGCGCAACTGTTCCCGGATGTCTTCCGCTACGATGCGGTGTGTCCAGGCGGTGTGCCACGGCCGTGTCCGGAGGCCATCTCGGCCGATGATCCAGGTTTGCTCGTGGTCAACTATCGCGCGGAACCTGTTGGCCTGCGCGTCTACGACCCGGCCAGACTCGGGCCCGACGGCAAGCCGGGGAGCCAGGCGGGCGGCCTGGCGGGCGATCTCTCCTTTGCCTTCAAGTCCGATATCGCGCGGGTGATCCCGGAGCTGAACACGGCGCTGGGCAACACCCCCTATCCGCCGCTGACCGGCGGGTTGAACCCAGGCGATCCTTTCACCCCGATGATGCGTGCCTACCAGGGCGATAAGATCGAGGTGAAGATGCAGGCCGGCGCCCACGAGGAGGAACATAACGCCTCCATTCACGGGGTGAAGTGGCTGCAGGCCGGTTCCGGTTTCGGGGATGCGCTCAACTCCGGTTGGCGTAACTCCCAGGCCGCCGGTATCTCCGAGCAATTCACCTTCACCGTGCCGATGGAGCGCGATGCCGGTGCGAAGAAAAACTCATCGGGTGGCGCGCGAAACTCCGATCACCTTTATACCACCCATACGGGCATGGACGGGTATTGGAGCGGCGTATGGGGCCTCATGCGGGGCTACGGGGAGCCGCAATCCGACTTAGCGACCTTGCCGAATAATTCCAACCCGAAGCCGGGCCGGATCGTGAACAAGGACGACTTCGTGGGCGTGTGCCCGGCCGCCAACCCAGGGGCAAGAAATAGGGACCGCGTTCCGGCTAACCTGCGGGAATACACGGTCATCGCGATGACGGTGCAGGACCTGTTGGACGACGTGACCGAGGTGAATTTCGACGATAACGCTGACTTCGCGCAAATGCATGTCGGCCAGACACCGGCCCCGAACAAGGGTACGTTGCTGTACAACAGCCGTTCGACCAACGTGCAAATCGTCGATGATCTGGGCAACGTGGTCGCGCAAAAAGCGGGCCCGCTGCACGATCCGACCGGGCTGGTCTATGTAAACAAGGATGACCTTATGCCCGTGGACCCGTTCCTGTCGACCTGTGGCGGCGGCAAGGGTAAGAATCCGGCTCCCGGCAACAATGTCGAGAACCCGAATTGCCCGGTCAAGTTGAAGCCCGGAGTCAGCCTTGAGCCCTTAATCCTGAGGGCGGCGGCGGGCGACTGCATCGAGACCACCCTGGTTAACCGGGTACCCGATGTCGCGCCCGACCTGGCCAGCCTCAACACCTTCTTGGGTGTTGTGCCGAGGGACCGTAACGATCCGCAAGGCATGACCACGTTCCATAACAACCTGGTCAAACCGTCTAGCCATGTCGGCCTGCACGCGCAACTGGTAGAGTTCGACATAACCCAACACGACGGCACCAATGTCGGGATGAACGGGACGGTTCAGACCGTGGCGCCGCCGGTAATGGAAAAAGGCAAGTTGAAGCTGTCGAAGTCGATCACTTACCGCTGGTACGCGGGCGACCTTGCATCCACGCCAACGGGTTCCGGCAACGACGTTCTGCGGACCGCGACCCCGATCGAGTACGGAGGCACCAACTTGATGCCGGCGGATAAGATGAAGCAGGGTCAGAAGGGTCTGATGGGCGCCCTCGTCATCGAGCCCGCGGGCTCCACCTGGGTCGAGGATCCGGGCACCCGCGCTTCGGCGACGGTGACCAAGGCCGACGGCACCACTTTCCGCGACTTCGCGGTGGTGATGCAGAAAGGTCAAAGCCACCGCTACGCCGATGGCAGCCCGGTCGAGAACATCGAAGGTGGGGTTGCCGGTATTGCCGAAGACAGCCAGGACATGGGGCAAATGGCGATCAATTTCGCGACGGAGCCGCTGTGGTTCCGCTTCGGGATTGGCCCGAACGCGCCCTTCGGACTGTCGGGATTCGGCGGCATCGCGAATGCTCACGAGGCCTATAGCAACAGCTTGGTGGGCGGGGATCCCGAAACCCCAGTGTTCACGGCTGAGGCGGGCCAGGAGGTGCGCATGAGGGTGCTGATGCCGCACGGCATAGGGCGCGGCTCGACCTACAACGTGCACGGCCATGTCTGGCAGCGTGACCCCTACGTTTGCCCGGACTCGGCAGACCTTGGCCTTCCAGGCAAGTGCTTGCCCGGCGAGGTGGGTTCGCAGGCTATCGGCGACAATCCCATGGCTATGAGCCTGGGCCACCAGGAAAGCCTGAACGGCACCACGCACTTCGAGGTGCGCCTGCCGAGCGCGGGCGGAACCAACGCGGTCGAGGGCGACTACCTGATCCGCGATCAGTCTTCGTTCGGCAACCTGAGCGGGTTGTGGAACATCATGAGGGTTGAGTAAGCCCTTAGTGGAGGTGCTCGGCGTTAACCCATCGGCCAGGGTCAGTTACGGTCGATGACCCAAACTGGAAGGGCGCGCACCCGAAAGGGGCGCTCCCCTTCCTTCCGGTTTTCCGGGCCGGCTAAGGATTGCTGTATGGACTATCGGTCATGCCGCGATGAGCACTCAGGACGAGGCTCGAATCGAGCGGCGGAGATCGACTAGGAGGGACCATGACCAGGACGGACATGACTCGACGGTTTTTTAGGCGTTTTCGAATCTTTGTTATGCTGGGGTGTTTGGCGCTCGCGGCCGAGGCCAAGGCCACGGTCGAACAAATAGCGGCACCCGCGGCAACAAACGCGGCGCCGGATGCCGCCGTGGCAAAAGAGCACGAGAACCGGCTCACACGGCAAGGTTTGACCGTCGATTTCGCCGCCCGGCCGATTCTAGGCAGCTTCGAGGAACAAAGGGACCTTTTCGAGCTCGACTACGCCAATATCTCCTTCACGATCACCGGTGCGGCGAGCGGCGAGCCTGTCGAGGGTCTGATCCCGGGTGCGTGGGTCGATCTGATCGAAACCGCCGAGGGGGCGACGACCGACGCGCTAACTTGTAAGGACAGGGTCGGTCTCTATCTGCGCGGCTCCACCGGCACCCAGCCGATGATCGACGTCAACAGCTACTTCATCCTGGCCATGAACGAGGACGCGACCATTTCGGTCATCGATCCGAATGTCTTGATCGCCGGGGTCGGAGATATGTTCTTCACCCAGATTATCCTGCCCCGTCCGGGCGCCGATTGGACCCAGACCGCCGATCAGAAACGTATCTTCGTGACCATGCCGCGAGCCAATACGCTAGGTGTCATCGAGACGGAAACCTTCAAACTCATCAGCCAGATTAAGACCGGAATCGAACCGGTGCGCGTCGCGCTGCAGCCCGATGAGCGCTACCTCTGGGTTGGCAACAACGCCAAGGGCAAGGACGGCGGCGTCACGGTGATCGACACCGAGAGCCTGGATGTCGTGGCCGAGTTGTCCACCGGCAAGGGCCATCATGAGATCGCCTTCAGTGACGACGACAGGATCGCGCTGGTCACCAATCGGAGCGATGGAACGGCAACCGCGATCGATATTCGCACCCTAAAGAAGATCAAGGATATCGAGGTCGGGAAGACGCCGCTCTCGGTCGCGTATTCGGGCCTGAGTAAGTCGTTTTATGTCGCCGACGGCGCGGCGGGCACGGTCCATGTCATTGATGGCGCAACCCTCGTCACGGCCGCCCGGATCCAAGCCAAGGCCGGGCTCGGCCCCATGCGTATCACCGGGGACGGCCGCTGGGTGCTGGTTACGAATACGGCGAATGACCTCGTGCATATCATCGACGCGTCCGCCAACGCCATTGCTCACGACGTTCCGATTCGGGGGCGGCCGTTTCAGATCTCGCTCACCCGGGCATTCGCCTATGTCCGTGCGCTGGACTCGGACCGCGTGAGCATGATCAACCTCGCGGAGATCGGCAAAGCGGGACTGCCTCCCGTCGTGGCCTTCCCGCTCGGCGCCGAGCCACCCAGCGAAGCTAGCAGCCTCGCCATCGCGGACGGGATCGTCGAGGCGGCCGGCGAGGCCGGTGTCGTCGCTGTCGATCCGGTAGCCAACACGCTCTACTATTACATGGAGGGCATGAACGCCCCCATGGGCACTTTCCGCAGCTATGGCCACAATCCACGCGCGCTGCTGATTACCGACCGCGCCCTTGCCGAGAACGACCCCGGCGTCTACTCCGCCCGGATTCAGCTTCCCAAAGCCGGCACCTACGAGGCCGCCTTTGTACTCGACTCGCCGCCGGTACTGCATTGCTTCAAGTTCGCGGCGGTGCCGAACCCCGCACTCAAGCATAACCTGAAGCCGCTCGAGATCGAGTATCTGGTGGAGGAGCGTACCATACCGGCAGGGAAGCCAATGCAGCTTCGCTTCCGCCTCGTCGATCCGGCCAGCGAACAGCCTAAGAGCGGTTTGAGCGATGTTCGCGTTCTCTACTACCGCTCGCCGGGCGTGGGCCGCCGGGATGTGCCGGCAAAGGAGGTGGCGGAGGGAATATACGAGGCCGAACTAGGTATCGGCATGCGGGGGGCCTACTTCATCTACGTCTCGTCCGCATCGTCGCGAATGCCGGTGGGGGAACTGCGGTATCTGACCTTGCGCGCGGTCGCGGCCGGGGGCAGCTCTCTCCACAATAAAGCCCAATCGGTGGCGCAGGAGTAGGGGTCATGTTGCGCGGTCTCTATGGTCATCCATGTGCGGCCCTGCGGTCTTTGGCTCTTGGGGGCATGCTGGCTACCGTCTTGGCCGGCCAGGCGCTCGGCCACGATGGCACGAACCATGGATCGCAAGCTCAGCCCGCCACGACCTCGGCGCCGGTGGCCGCCGATGTGAAGGTGACGATCGCCGACGTCGGGCTGGTCGATCGAGACGGGCGCGCGATCCGCTTCAAGACGGAGGCCTTGGCGGACCGGATCGTTGCCATCGATTTCGTCTATACGAGCTGCACAACGGTCTGCCCGGTCATCTCATCGATTTTCGCGCAGGTTCATGGCACGCTTCAAGATCGCCTGGGTCGCGACGCGTGGCTGTTGTCGGTCAGCATCGATCCGACGCGCGACACGCCGGGGCGGATAGCTGATATGGCCCGCAAGTTCGGCGCCGGTCCGGGTTGGTTGTGGTTGACCGGCGCGAAAGCGGAGGTGGACCAAGTTCTCGTCGGACTGGGTGCATACACACCCGACATCGCGAGCCATCCGCCGATGATCTTGATCGGCGACGCCGCAAGCGACAAATGGATCCGGCTCTATGGCTTCGTCTCACCGGACGAGGTCACGGCGCGAATCGACGATTTCTTGGCCGCCCGCGGCAAGAAGCAGACCTCTAAGAAAACGGGAGATTGATTCGTCATGCGAATACTAGCCGTGGTTCTGACGATGTTTCTCGCCGCCGGCCTGCCGCACGCGGCCGCGCACGATGGAACGACCCATCAAACCGACCAGACGAAGAAGGCGTTAGAGGCCATTGTCGGAAAGCCCGCCCCCGCGAGCGAGGCGAAGGCTCGCAAGTACTTCACCGACCGCCCGGTCGTGACGCAGAACGGCGACGTGCTTCGCTTCTACACCGACGTTCTCAAGGGCCGCATCGTCGTGGTCTCCCTGTTCTATACCGAGTGCACCGGCTCGTGCCCGCTGACCACTCAGAAGCTCGCCGAGGTGCAGGAACTCTTGGGCGACGCGATGGGGCGCGATTACTTCTTCGTCTCGGTCAGCGTGGACTCCAAGACGGACAGGCCGGACGTTCTGAAGACCTATGCCGAGAAATTCGGCGCCAAGGATGGCTGGCTGTTCCTGACCGGCGAGGAGGCGGACCTCAAGCAGATTACGCGCCGGCTCGGTCAGGCGGACGCGAACTTCGCGGCGCATAATCCCTTCTTCATGCTGGGCAACGTGCCGCGCGCCCACTGGACGCGTATGCGCCCGAACATGCCGGCGGAGGCGATCGTGGCGCGGCTTCGGCTCTTGGCCGGCACCTTGCCGTCACAATAGGCATGATAGGCAAGCGGCGAGCGATCATGGCGCCCTTGCGGCCGTACAGGGTGGCCGCGCATGCGATGGCGTTGCTTCTGCTGTCGGCGCTCTTGCCTGGACTGGCCGCCGCCCCGCTGACCCCTCAGGAGGAGATCGGAAAACGGATCTTTCTTGAAGGGGAGAGCCCCGGCGGACAGCCCTTCTATGCCAGGATCGGACGTGATCTGATACGGGTTCCGGCCAGCGCCGTGCCCTGTGGCAATTGCCACGGACCCGACGGCCTTGGCCGCCCGGAGGGCGGTGTCGAGCCCCCCGATATTACCTGGGGCAACTTGACCAAGCCCTATGGGCACCGCCATTCCGACGGACGCTCCCACCCGCCCTTCGACGAGAACGCCGTCGCTTCGGCGATACGGGCACGAGTTGATCCGGCGTTCAACGGGCTCAATCCGGCCATGCCGCAGTACGATATCCCGGACGACGACATGGCCGCGTTGATCGCCTACATCAAGCGCTTGGAAGGCAACCTCGGCCCGGGCGTAAACGAAGCAACCATCCGGATTGGCACGCTGGCACCGGGAACGGGGAATATGAAAGCCTTCGGCGATGCCATCACGGCGACTCTCGAAGCGCATTTCGCCGAGATCAATGTCGCCGGGGGCATCTATGGACGTAAAATCGAGATCGCGGTGGCCGAGCGCGCCGCCGGCCTGGACGAGACACTTTCGAACGTGGAACGTTTGCTGGACGAAGAACCGGTATTCGCGTTCGTTGCCGGGTTCGAGGCAGGTATGGAGCGTGGCATCTTCGAGCTTCTGGATCGCCGGGGTGTGCCGAACATCGGGCCGATCACGCTTCTGCCGGTGCCGCCGGATTATGCGGACGGCGGCGCCTTCCTCATGGTCGGCGGTATCGCGGAGCAGATGCGGGCTCTCGTCGCTTACGCCGCCAAGAAGGTGGATTTCAAACCGAGTTCCGTGACTCTCATCCACGCCAACCTGGCCGATATTGAACCGGTCGCCGACACGATCCGCCGCGAAGGAGCCAAATATGACTGGGCGGCGCCGTGGGTTGTGTCGATCGCCGACGGCCCGGCGGTTATCGAACAGTTGGTCGGCGAGCTTGCGCGCGCCGAGGCCGGCGCCGTATTTTACATCGGCCCCGATGATGGCTTGCAGGCGTTCGCACGACGCGCGGCACAGACGTCTTGGCGCCCGTTAATTCTTCTATCCGGGCCGCTCAACGGGCGTGCGGCGATCGATCTGCCACCTGTATTCGATGGCAAGGTATTCCTTGCTTATCCCAACCTGCCATCCGACCAGACCGCCACCGGTATCGAGAATCTGCGCCGCTTGCGGGATGATCGCGGGTTTGGCCGGGGTCACCTCGCGACCAGGATATCGGTGCTGGCCGCGGCCAAGGTCCTGGTCGAGGGTCTGCGCCGGACCGGCAAGACGTTAGTTCAAGAGGAGTTCGTCCGCTCTTTGGAAAGGATATCCAGGTTCGACACCGGCCTGGTCCCTCCGATCAGCTTCGGCACGTCGCTCCATGTCGGTGTCAGCGGCGCCCATGTGATCGGGCTCGACCTCGGGCGGCGCGCCTTCGCGCCTTCCGCGACATGGGTTGCGCTTGACTAGAGCATGATCCGCTCACCGGTCATTGTCGAGGGGCTCCGCACGTGAGTGAGGCCAAGCGAAATCGATTGGTTGCCAAATGAATCGTCGCAAGTATGGAATTAACTATTGTTGTGAACTATATTACGCTAAAAAAATTATCATTGTAATGATCATGTAATATTGACCCATAATAGAGTGTGTGATAAATTTATTAATAGATTATCTAAGCAAAAAGGCGTTGAGCGTAACGCGAACTCTTTCAAGGTAAGGAATCTAAAAATGAACGCGAAAAAGATCCTATTTGTGGGCGCTCTGGCCTCAATGACATTGCTGGGCGCCGGAACCGCGAACGCATCCCACATTACCGGAAGCTGTGCGGCCGAGCTCAACGGCATCGAAAGCGCCATCGACGGGGCCGTATTCCTTAGTAAGCGCGCGGAGATGGACAAGACCAACTTGTTGGCCAAGCTGGACGCGGCTGACGCCAAGCTCGATCGGGAGAAATTCTCCGACGCGATCGATAAGCTGCTGGCGATATCGAACAAGGCGACCGATATGGCCGGTGCGAGGAAGGCGAAGCTGGATGATGCGAGCGGTATAAATATCGCGGTCAGCGACGCGCTCATATGCGTCGGCGCTCTCTAAGCGGTTTTACAGCTATCGGAAAGCGCTTGTCTGTGCTGGGCGTTCGGCGCGGGCAAGCGTTTTCCATTTTCACGGTGTCTTTCACGGCGGCGCAACCTGAAGTCTGGCTTCGGGCTATCTCCGTGCTCTAGCCGCCTGCAATTTGGCAGTACTGTTTTTCTTTCTCAAGCCTACGGCAGACGGCCCGCACCTGCGCCCGGTCCGCGATGGGCCCGGCATTAAGCCGATAGAAGATGCCGCGCTGACCCAGATCGACATCTTGGATGAGCGGTTGCAGGTGACCTAAAACCGATGGGAATCGTTCCGATAGGATGAGCCATGAATCGGCCGCGCGGACGTGCGTGCGATAGGACGCGAGATGCACGAAATAGGCGGACCCGGTCCTGGAATCCGGGCTAACCGCCTGATCGCTCATCGTCCCGATAGCGGCCATCTGTGATCTGGGCTGGCTCGATGACTCGTCGGTCGCGCCGCTTTGCGGCAGTAGGGTCATCGCGGTTGCATCTGAACGCTCGGCGCCGCGTGCGCTCACTGTGGAATCGGCCGGTGCCGGGGATTTACTCTGAGGTCCTGTGCCCCGGGTCGGCGAGGCCTTAAGGTCTTCGGCCTCGCGGATAAGGCGCTCAACCCTGCCCATTCGGCGCTTGAGCTGGCTGGTGACCGTGCGTGCCTCCGCCTGGTTGCGCACGACGCGCGGCGTGATCAAGACCAAGAGTTCCGTGCGGTCAATCTCCTCGCTGGTCGAGCGGAACAGGGCGCCCACGATCGGGATGTCTTTCAGAATGGGCACACCGCTTTGCCCGGCGCGCTTATTCTCCGAAATCAGGCCGCCGAGCGCGACGCTCTCGCCACTTGTAACCGCGACGGTGCTGGATATGGTCCGTTGAAAGATGGTTGGCGTGACTGTCGGCGTTTCCGTGGGCGTGACGTTGCTGACCTCCTGCTCGATCTCCATGGTTACGAGGCCACCGGCATTCACTCTGGGGGTGACGCGCAGGATAACGCCGGTGTTGCGAAACTGAATGCTGTTGACGACAGGGGCCTCGGGATCGGTCACGCTCGTCGACTGGCGTGTGGCCACGGGCACCTGGTCGCCGACCTGCAAGCTGGCGGTCTGGTTGTCGAGCACCAGGAGTTCCGGCGACGATATGACCTTTAGATCGGTTATGCTAGCTAGGGCGTCGATCGCGAGGTCGAAGTTCGTGCTGTTGAAGGCATATGAAAACCCGCCGACCACGGCTGGCAAGTTGTTGAGTAGCAAACTGCTCTCGCCACTCTCGAAAAACCAGCGCACGCCGTAGCGAAGGTTATCGGTCAGGCGGACCTCGAAGACCGTTGCCTGGATCAGCACTTGCAGAGGTACGATGTCGAGCTTACGCATCGTTGCCTCAACCATCTTGTATTCTTGCGGCGTTGCCAGAACGATCAACGCGTTGTGGTCCGTATCGGCAATGACGCGAATCCTGCCGCCGGCCGGTAATACGATTCCATCGCCCGCGCTGGCCGCCGTTGATGGCGTTGCCGTGACGCGCGCTTCGGGTCGTGTTTCGGCTGCCGCGCCAACCTGCGCCAAGGCGTCGGCATCTATCTGGGGCGCCGCATTGATCTTCGTCGGTTTCTGACCGGGCGCCAAGCCGGTCGGCTGCGGTTCCTCTTCCGGCGCGAAGATCTCGGTCAATGACGCTGCTAGGCGTTCCGCGCGTGCGTTCTGGACATAGTAGACGTAGATGCGCCGGGCGCTGCCGTCGCCCTGCTGGTCCAGACGGTCGATCCAGGTCTTGGCCCGCTCCAGATAGGCAGACTGCTGGGTGACGACCAAGATCGTATTCAGCCGCTCGATCGGTACGAATTGGACAAGTTGGGAATCAACAGTTCCCTTCTGGAAGATCTTCTCCAGCTCTTCGCCCAGCGTCTTCGCGTTCGCGAACTGGATAGGGAACAAACCGAACGACATACCGGCAAGCCAGTCGACGTCGAATATCTCGATAGCGTCATTCAAAGAGGCGAGCTCCGGCTCTGTGCCGGCCAGGATTAGAAGGTTGCGCGTCGCGTCGGCGCGCAGGAGGTTTTCTTTCAGTGCCAGCGATTCAAGTATCTTCTCCATCTCGGGCGCGGCAATGTAATTCAGCGGGACGACCTGTACCGCATAGCCGCGCGGGTGCGGCCCGGCTGCCCGTAACGATCGAATTGGCGCTCCCACCCGGCTGGCCGGCGATAACCGAACAATTTTATAGATCCCGTCTGCCTCGACCAACGCCGCCCCATTCAGGCCGAGCACTGTCTCAAGGGTGGAGATCAGGGAGTCGCGCGGGATCGGTTGCGTCGTCTGGATCGTCACCTGGCCCTGTACACCGGGTTCGATCACGTAATTGAGCTTCAGGATCTGGCCCAAGACCGACGCCACGACCTGATCGATAGGCGTCTCGATGAAGTTGAGGGTGATACCGTCGGCTGTATCCACGGCCTTTTTGTTGGGTGGGGTCGAGCGGATGAACCGGCCGGACCCCGGATACAACTCAGCGCCCACCTCCGGCGTGCGCGTGATCGACTGGGGCGGCGGCAGCCCGGATTCATCGGCAGCTGCCTCCGTCACTGGCACGGGTATCATCCCTGTCGTATCGGCCGGGGTCTCGATCATAGGCATATCGGGTGGGCTTTGATAGGCCGGCATGCTGCAGCCGACGAAGAACGACAGCGCGATCAACACGACCAGTTGCCGTGCGACTCGATTTGATTTCTGTCCAGCCAAGGTTCCCAGCACCAACCCGCCACGCTCCGCTCCGCCACTTTCCGGTGGCCGAGCGCTTCAAGAATTCGTTAACGAAATCCGCAATTTGCGCCTAATATTAAGGACTTGATTGATTAGGATTGAATTAACGATTAATGGGGCATTGACACGTTAAGTCGATAGTCGGCGCGCGGAGGGACCGGTACGGTCTCGGTATGACCCCGATATCTTTCAAACGACATCGTTTTTCGCCCGAGATCATCCAACATGCGGTATGGCTCTACTTCCGGTTCACGCTTTCGTTTCGTGATGTCGAGGATCTTCTGGCCGAGCGTGGCATCGATGTTTCGAACGAAACGGTTCGACGCTGGTTCCTGAAGTTCGGCCGACTGATTGCGGGCAACCTTCGTCGCGGCCGTCCGCGCGCCAGTACGCGTTGGCACCTCGACGAAATGGTTATCAAGATCCGTAGCCGTAATCACCGGCTGTGGCGGGCGGTACTCGACTTCCTGGTCCAGCCACGACGGTGCGCTAAGCCGGCGAGGCGATTGCTGCGAAAGCTTCTGAAGAAGCAGGGCTTCGCGCCAAAGCGCATTACCACGGACAAGCTGAAATCCTACGCTGTCGCCATCCGCAAAGAGCGACCTACCGCCGTTCATGATCAAGGATTACGAGCGAACAATCGAGCCGAGACGTTTGCTGTCTGGAATCGAGGTTGGCTTGCCGCCTGATGCGGATCACAGATCGAATTCTGGCGACTGCGGCAGTTAACGTGTCAATGCCGGCCGGATAGATGACTGCAAACCCCACCTCGCCACAGATCAGAAATCCCTTGGCAAACAGGGGGCGTTCATAGGTGTCGATTGCCATCGAGCATGAGTGTCGAATAAGTTGGCATCGTGTCGGCTTAACCAATATATTTTCTAATCAGCCTTGATTTCAACCTCGCGCTATTATGGGATGAGGTCTTGCCTTATGTCTGTTTATCAAGACATCAGATCTGTAAGCCCCGATCTATCGACACCGGATTTACTGCGGTTGCTGATTGAGAATCGCTTTGCCGGAAAAACGCTGGTGACCGCCTCGCTCAAGGCATCGAGCGTGGTGGTTTTGAAATTGGTGGCTGACATCAATCCCGCCACACCGGTTGTTTTTTGCGGCCGCGGGTTTCAGTTTCCCGAGAGCGACGTGTACCGTAAGCGCATCGTCGAGCTACTGGGTCTTGAGAACGTGAGCCAGACCAAGGGCGGCGAGGTTGAGGTCCTGCCCGGCGGCTACGATCATTGCGAACGCATGTGGATTGAGAGTCGGAACGGCCTGGGTCGGAGCTACGAAATCCTCCACCTCAACCAAACCCTGGCGCCCTACAGCTGCTGGATATCGGCCGTCTACCACATACCGAGCCCACCTCAGTTCAAAAACAGAGTCGACGTGGAGAGCCGGCTGATCCGGATCAACCCGCTGATCCGCTGGACCAAGAACGATATTCGGGCCTTCATGCGCGAACACGAGCTGCCGTTCCATCCGCGGGCTGTCCGGCCTAAGCCGGCGCCGTACTTGGAGGAGCAAGCGATTCCTCCGTCCTACAATTATTGATAGCCGGCGACGATTCGCGCTTGACTGACTAGGCCGGCTTTTTCCGACATGGAGTGAAGCTGATAGATTGGCCGGTCCTTGACCTGCGTTTCGTCGATTCCCTTGCGTACGTCGACGGCGACACTTGCCATGGTAATCGCCTGCGTACCGGCCCATGACCTCTGGGTTGGACAGTGAACGTGCCCACAGAGCAGCCGCAGGACCTGTGTGTGCTGGGTGACAACGGCAGCAAGGTTTTCGGCCTCCCCGGGCCGGCGGTAGCCACCGATATAGTGGTCATCGATGTCGAAGGGCGGGTGGTGGATGAGAAGAGCCGTCGGCCTTTCCGGCGCACAGCTGAGTACATCATGCAGCCATGCCTGCCGGCGCGCGCAGTAGACACCCTTTCGTTCCCCTGTGGCCGTCGAGTCGAGCGCGACCAGGCGAAGAGGATGATCTTCGACCGTGTAATGGAGGAAGTCACCGTTCTTGGGCAGATAAGCATAGTCGCCGAAGGCGGTGCGCAAGGCATCGCGCTTATCGCGATTGCCGGGAATCACGTAGAGCGGCGCCTCCAAGGGCGCAAGAATCTCGCGCAGGTATTCATATTCCTGGGGTAAGCCGTTTTGCACCAAATCTCCAGTGTGGACCACTGCGTCCGGCTGTTGGCGATTGATGTCCGCGACACATTGCCGCAAGTTCTCAGCCCTGCGTTGGCCTTCGGCTTGCTCCGAAGATCGGGCCAGGATGTGGGTATCGCTAATCTGGGCGATGATCATTGGAACGAGCGAATTCGGGCACACCACTTAGGTGAGAAAAAATCTTGGGGTCCCGGAGGCATCAGCTCAGGCTATCGTAATGCGCTTGCAGGATTTCAAGCACCTCGGGCCGACTGAACTCCGGCGGTATCGGCTCGTGGTTGGTAAACATGGTCCTGAGGCGTGTTCCCGAGATCGATAACCGATGGCTTTCCTCGTGCGGGCAGGTGCGGTTGGTCGCGGTGCCGCGGCAAATGTCGCAGTAGAAAGTGATGTCGATTTTCAACGGCACGGTTTCGAGACTCCCTGGCGCCAGCTCGTCGAAAATATGGTGCGCATCGAAGGGGCCGTAGTAGTCGCCAACCCCGGCGTGGTCGCGGCCAACGACCAGGTGGGAACAGCCGAAGTTCTGCCGAAAGAGTGCGTGTAGCAGCGCCTCGCGCGGGCCCGCGTAGCGCATCTCGATCGGATAACCGGCCTGGATGGCGGTGCCAGCCACGAAATAGTTCTCGACCAGGGCATTGATGGCCTGGACACGGACGTCGGCGGGTATGTCGCCGGGTTTGAGCTTGCCGAGAACTTGATGGATGAGCAGCCCGTCGCAGACCTCAACGGCGATCTTAGCCAGGTATTCATGGCTGCGATGCATGGGATTGCGGGTCTGGAAAGCAGCCACTTTCGACCACCCCTGCGCTTCGAACCGGGCGCGTGTCTCGGCTGGCCTGAGGTAGAGGTCTGAGTACGACTGTGGATAATCGCCTTCGCTCAATACCCGCACCGGCCCAGCCAAGTTGACCTCGCCTTGTGACATCACCTTGGCGACGCCGGGGTGATGTGCATCCGTAGTACGAAAGACCTCGGAACATTCCAGTTGCCGGTCGATGATGTACCTTTCTTCGACCGTCATTACAGCCATGATCTGACCCGAAACCTCGTCGATCAGAGCCACCTCTTCGCCGGCGCCGATGCTGTTCGCCAAGTCTTGACTGCAGGAAAGCGTGATCGGAACAGGCCAGAACAGGCCGCTCGCCAGTCTCATCTCGGTGCAGGCACCCCGCCAGTCATCATGCCCCATGAAGCCGCCGAGCGGTGTATAGGCGCCCATCCCCAGCATTAAGAGATCGGAGCTTTCCCGGCTGGTCATGGGTACGGCTTTCAGTCCCTCTGCACTCATCAACTCCGCCGCGCGAAGCGAGGGCTCGATCAGCAAAGGCCGGAGAGCACCCCCACCGTGGGGCGGAACCAGCTTGGACATCGCATTCGCTCCCATTGAAGGGGTCCTCGATGAGCGCTGTTTAGTCGATAATGTGGTATACAGGGGCCTTCTCCATGGCCCATTCGCCGGATTCCCGGTCGTAGCGGGACAAGGTGAAGCAATGCCAATCGGTGTCATCCAGCTTGGGATGATCGGCCCGGTAGTAATACCCCGGCCACCGCGTTTCCTGCCTGAACATCGTGTGCTGTGTCACACACTCCGAAGCTAAGACCCGGTGCTGAAGCTCCCACGCCCTCATAAGCTGATGAAGGTCTTCGGCCCCGAGATGGGGAAGGTCTTCCTTCAGCATGCCCAACAATTCCAGCCCGCGGGTGAGCAAGGGTTCGTTGGTTGTATAGTGGGAGCTGATACCGCCGACATATTCGTCCATAATCTTCTCGAGACGCTGAAGACCGTGCATTGGCAAAAGATAGCTCGGCGAAACGGTTCCCGCGACGATCTCGTTGCGACCGACTTCGTAGTTCTCCATGGGCTGGAAGACGACCTTCTTGAGATCTTCGTACTCCGCCTCACTGACCTGAGGCTGCTCGTTACCCAAGTCGTTTACGAAATTGACCGCCGCCTTGCCTGCGATCCGGCCTTCCGTGAAGGATCCCGACGAGAACTTGTGGGCGGTGCCGCCGATGGTGTCGCCCGCGCCGAAGAGTCCCTCGACGGTCATCATCCGGTTGTATCCCCACTGATATTCCGAGGGGGCGTAGTCCTCCGGCCCACTCGCCCAGGCTCCTGAACAGGTGGCGTGGGAACCCATGACATAAGGCTCGGACGTGGTCAGCTCGGGATTGGTATGCTTGGGATCGATGTTCTGCGACGCCCAGACGACTGCTTGCCCGATCGTCATGCCGAGGAAGTTCTCCCAGCCAACGGTCTCCAAGTGGGGGTCCTGGAAGGCCTCCTTCGTCACCATGCGGATAGGGCCTCTACCAGCTTTGACTTCCTCGAGAATAGCGTGGTTTCGCAGGCAGGTCGGTACCGGGTGCCGATCAATGTAATCTCCGACCAGTTCCTTGGTGTTCTCATACCAATTGGACTCGTACTCATCGCCATAGGCATTTTCGGTGTACGTCTTGAGATGCAGAAAATAGGCGCCGACCGGACCGTAGCCATCCTTGAATCGGGTAAGGACGATCCGATTCTCCATTTGCGTCATCTTGGCGCCGGCGAGGATCGGCAAGGCATAGGCAGAGGCGCTGCTCCATGGGGCGTACCACGTTCGTCCCATGCCTTCACCGGCCGCGCGGGGTTTGAAGATATGCGACGCGCCACCGGCGCCTACAATGACGGCTTTCGAGCGGAAGACGTAGAAATCACCAGTACGAACGTTGAACCCGACGGCCCCGGCAACTCGGTTGGGCTTCGTCTTGTCCATCAGCAGGTGGGTTACCATAATCCGGTTGTAGACTTCGGTGGCGGCCTTGCGGGCAGCTTCCGCGACGATCGGCTTGTAGCTTTCGCCGTGAATCATGATCTGCCACTTGCCTTCGCGCAGATAGCGTCCGGTTTCCGGGTCCTTCATGATCGGAAGGCCCCATTCCTCGAACTTGTGCACGGTGGAATCCACGTG
>JAJFGJ010000011.1 GCA_021776175.1 Kiloniellaceae bacterium | reverse complement strand
TCGAGAGGTTCTTCAATAAACTCAAACATTTCCGCGCCGTCGCCACACGCTACGACAAACGAGACGACAACTATCTCGCTTCCGTTAAACTTGCTTCACTGCGAATATGGATTCGATTTAATGAGTCGGTGACCTAGGGCGCTTAGAAATTATTTCACCACGAAGACACAAAGCATGTCCTTGGGTCGCGCGTGGCGCGGACCCGAGGGACTCTAAGGAGCCGCGAAGGAAGATTTTTCGAACCTCTTCGCGTCTTCGTGCCTTCGCGCCTTCGCGCCTTCGTGGTAATTCTTCTTCTCTTCGTTGCGGCCCGGCAATCCATCGCGGTTCGAGACCGGCTTTCCCATGGACCCTCGAGTCAAGCCCAAGGGTGACGAGTGGATGAAGGGTGGCGGGCCGGTGCTTGAAGGGGGGCGTCAAAGCCGCCCTTGGCCGGTTCTCCCAATCCGGAAAATTTAGACCGGCCTTGCCAAGGCCTTAAAGTATTTCCCCCGGCCGTGCTATAGGTGGCGCCAGGAACAGCGGAGATACCCCATGTCCGACACGACTTACGAGTCCCTGACGCTTTTGGGCGGCGATGCGCAGGTACCGGAATCGCCGGAGGAAGCGATCCTGGAGACCGTACCCAACCCGCACCCCGATACGCTTTATCTGGTGCGTTTCGCGTGCCCGGAGTTCACTTCCCTGTGCCCGGTGACCGGACAGCCGGATTTCGCCCATCTGGTGATCGACTACGCGCCCGACGAGGCCTTGATCGAGAGCAAGTCGCTGAAGCTGTTCCTGACCTCATTCCGCAATCACGGCGCCTTTCACGAGGGCTGCACGGTCGAGATCGCGCAACGTATACTCGACGCGGCGGAGCCCATATGGCTGCGCATCGGCGGCTATTGGTACCCGCGCGGCGGCATTCCCATCGACGTTTTCTATCAATCGGATACACCGCCCGAAGGGCTGTGGCTGCCCGATCAAGGCGTGCCGCCTTACCGTGGCCGGGGATAGCGCCATAAGCGGCACCGCATTTACCCGGCGTTCCTACATCTCCCTCCCCCCACGAGGGGGAGGGTTGGGGTGGGGGGGCCTTTGGACCGGGTTCATAGGTTTTGCCCAACTTAGCGCATCGCCGGCTCCCGCCGCGCCGGGCGCTGGTTGCTCCCCGCCCTTGTCGAACACACCCCCCACCCTCGCCCTCCCCCTCAAGGGGGGAGGGAATAGAGCGGCGGCGTCCGCCTGTTCCACCCCGCCCGCGCAGAAGGTACGGATAGTTAGCCGGAGTCCCTACTTCTCCTCCCCCCTTGAGGGGGGGAGGTTGGGAGGGGGGTGATCGTGCCGCCGCGCGAAACACCCAACCCCAAGGATGCGATCCGGGACCGGGCGCTGGCGCTTGGTTTCGATACGGTTGGATTCGCGCCCGCCAAGCTGGGCGGCGAGGCGAAGGCGAACCTGGCGGATTACATCGCGCGCGGGCATCACGGCGACATGGGCTGGATGGCCGATACGGCGGCGCGGCGCGGCGATCCTCAAGTTCTTTGGCCGGAAGCGCGCGGCGTGGTCGTGCTGGCCCTCAACTACGCCCCGGGCGAAGATCCCATGAGGCTGCTGACCCGGCGCGAACGCGGCGCGATTTCGGTCTATGCCCGCAACAAGGACTATCACGACCTTCTCAAGAAGCGCCTGAAAGCCCTGGCGCGCTGGATGCACGAAAACCTCGCGTGCCAGGTCAAGGTCTTCGTCGATACCGCGCCGGTCATGGAAAAGCCCCTGGCCCAGGCCGCCGGGCTGGGCTGGCAGGGCAAGCACACCAACTTGGTCTCGCGCGATTACGGGTCGTGGCTGTTCCTGGGCGAGGTTTATACCGACTTGGAACTGGCGCCCGATACGGCGGAAGCCGACCGCTGCGGATCCTGCCGCGACTGTCTCGACGTTTGCCCGACCCACGCCTTTACCGGCCCCTACCGGATCGATGCGCGGCGCTGCATTTCCTATCTCACCATCGAACATAAGGGCCACATCGCGCCTGAGTTCCGCGCACCCATGGGCAACAGGATTTACGGCTGCGACGATTGCCTGGCGGTTTGTCCCTGGAACAAGTTCGCCGCCCGCACGATGGAGCCCGCGTTCCTGCCGCGCGCGGAATTGACCGCGCCGCGCCTGGCGGATTTAGCGCAGCTAAGAGATACCGATTTCCGCACCCTGTTTTCCGGCTCCCCCATCAAGCGGACCGGGCGCGCGCGTTTCGTGCGCAACGTGCTCATCGCCCTGGGCAACGCCGGCGATCCGGCGCAGGCGGGAATCGCGCAAGACTTGCTCGACGACGAGCAGCCCCTGGTGCGCGCCATGGCGGTCTGGGCGTTTTCGCGCCTGGCCGGTCCCGCCGAGATCGAGGCCGCGCGGGCGCGCCGGCTCGCGGCCGAGACCGACTCCGCCGTGCGCGCGGAATGGACTCGCAACCCCCAGGACCGTCGTTCCGGCACGGCTTAAGTGTGAAGCGTTTTCTAAGGAGCGCGCCGAAACATCATGATTCGCTTGCACTTTAAACCGCCGTGATCGCGGCTACGCCGGAACCGAACAACGGCACTCACGTCTTACATGACATTTTCAACCCGGTGTACTACACTTCACCCTACGTTACGGGACTCAGCTAAACGGCATAAGGTGAACGTCATGGGGATCGTTAGGGTCGGGGGTAGGATCTTAGCATGGTGTTGCATCGTCGCTTCTTGCGCGATTCTCGCGCCGGCGGAAAAGGCGAATGCCGCCACCGTCGGCTATAACGTCTTGGGGGGGCTGGACGACGACTGCGCCTTCAATTCGATTAATGTGGAAGGCGGATGCTCGTTTAGAGCCATGTTCGACCTGACCGATCCGGTGATGGATGGGAGCACGGGAAACCTGCCCGTGAACATCATGTTCGAACTGCTGGATGAACAGAACAACGTCCTGTCCTCCTTTTCCGGATCCTTCAATGCCCAGACCGTCATCGTGCAAGCCAGCGGCGTTGTGACTGAAAGCGACATCACCGACGGCGCGGATACCGGTTACACCTTGTCGGCCGATTTCTGGTCCTGGGGCCTCGACGGCTATTCGGTGCCGGTGTTTTTCGGAGATCTCAACGGTGTGAGCGTTACGGCCAAGCCTGGCCAAGTCCCTGCCATCCCGCTCCCAGCCGCCGCATGGCTATTACTGAGTGCCATTGGAAGTCTGGGGTTGCTCAACTGGCGGCGCCGCAAGGATTGCGCTGTTCCAGCTTAGCTCGATAGGAAAACCTGGACCGGAGCTTAGGGCTCTACTGCGCCGATGCCTTACCGGCAATTGGCGCCGGTGTGCAGATGAAGGTCGCCCGCACCGGCTGTTGCAGACTGCATGGGGTCCAGAAGATATCGGACTCGAGGAACTTCACTTGGCCGCCCCCGCATATGAGTTCGGCCTCGGACACGAGTTCCTCCGGCGTGTTGAGGCTACTGTTGTAGCATAGAGAGATAGCTCTCCTGTACGTCGGCACTTCCGCTTTTCGTTCAAGAACAAGCTGGCGTTGCACGGGTTTCGGGGTCCCGACCGCATAGGGGACCGAACCGCACCCGGCCAGAATCAGCGCCGACATCGCAGAGATTACAAGGCCGTAAGCCGATCCGCTAAACCTCATCGTCGATTCCTTCCGCGCTCAAGATTTCAGGGCCGCTCGTTTTAGCATGGCTTGGCTCATGGCGGGAGGGTTAGCCGCCTTCTCCATCCACCGGCGGCGCGGACGCATAGGGTAGACGGGCGTCACGTTCCAAATCGCCCAGGATATCGGCCCGGTTGCGCGCGTAGAGGCGCGAGGCATCGAAGACAGGTTGGAAATCCCAAGACACCGTCTCGCCCCGGCCTTGCGCCTCGAAGACAAAGCGGCGGCGGCGTTGATTGAGGATAACCCGGTGCTTTAGCGCGGCGAAGTCCCAGCGCGCCGTAGCCTCGGCCTCGAAGCCGGCCGCGATGCCATCATGGTCAGGATCGCGGGCAAGGTCGTTCAGTTCATCGGGATCGGCGGCGGTATGGAAGAGCTGCGCCGGGCTGTCTTCGCCCAGGATGTACTTGTGCGGGCCGCGCCGAATCATGACTAGCGGCCCGGCCGCCGCCTCGCCCAGATACTCGCCATAAACCGTATCGGACCAATCCTCGCCCCGCCCCGTCATCAGGGGAATCAAACTGCGCCCCGGCAAGGGGCCATGGTCATCGACGTCGCCCCGCGCACCGCCAAGTTCGGCAAGAGTTGGATAGATATCGACCAGAGAAACGTTTTCTCCAACCCGGCGCGGACCAAAACGGCCAGGAGCATAGACAACCAAGGGTACGCGGGCCGACCACTCGTAGAAGCTCATCTTGTACCAAAGCCCGCGCTCACCCAGCATGTCGCCGTGATCGCCGGTCAGGATCACGATCGTGTCTTGTTCCACGCCCGCCGACTTCAAGGCCGCGAGAAGTTTCCCCACCTGATCGTCGATATAGGATATGGCCCCGTAATACGCCCGGCGCGCCGCACGCACGCGGGCTTCGTTCAAGTCGTAATCGGCCATGGCGCAAGCATCGAACACACGCCGGCTGTGCGGGTCCAGCGCATCCCTCGCCATGGCCGGCACACGCGGCAGGTCGATCTCCGCATCCTCGTAGCGGTCCCAATATTCTTTCGCGATGGTGTAGGGATCGTGGGGATGGGTGAAGGAAACGTGGAGGAAGAACGGCTGCGCCCCCGCTTCCCCGCCCTCGCGCGCCAGATCGTAGATGGCCCGCACGCCCTGGTGCGCTACCTCTTCATCGAAATCCAATTGCAGACTGCGCTCGCACGGTCCCGCCTCGGCGACGCTGAGCATGGTGTGATAAAAATCCAGGTGCTTGTCCGGCTGCTCCCAATCCGCCGTCCATCCGAAATCGGCCGGGTAGATGTCGGTCGTCAACCGGCGTTCGAAACCGTGCAATTGATCTGGCCCCACGAAGTGCATCTTTCCCGAAAGAACCGTGCGATAGCCAAGCTTTCGCAAGTGATGCGCATAGGTGGGTATGGCGGCTGGAAACTCCGCCGCGTTATCGTAAGCCCCGATCTCGCTCGGCATGAGGCCGCTCATCATGGAAAACCTCGAGGGCGCGCATAGGGGCGCATTGCAGTAGGCGCTATCGAAGACAACCCCGCCCTGGGCCAGCGCGCTCATGTGCGGCGCCTTGACCACCGGATGGCCGTGAAACGGCAAGGCCGGAGCCGCCATTTGATCGGCCTGGATCAGCAGGATGTTGGGCACCTTCTTGAACATCGAAACGGTCCTCTCAAAAACGTCTTTTCCAGGTTCAGACCTCTGACGTTGCATCCGGTATCAGCCAGGCCAGAAAACGTTTTACCGCCGGCCGTTCGAAAGTTTCCGGCAGGCCGACCAGGTAATAAGCAAACTCCACCGGGCAAGAGATATCGAGGGCGCGTTTTATCTTGCCCTCCACCAGCCCGTCGGTGGCGAAGAATTCGCGGACCAGGGCCAAGCCCTGCCCCTCCATCGCCGCGCGCACCAGGAGGCCATCGTCGGAAAAAGACGGCCCGTATCGCGCTTTGGACGCATCGACACCCAGGGCCTTGAACCATAGGGCCCAGTCCCGCTGATGGATGTCTTGGAGCAGGGTGAAGTTCAGACAATCGGCGGGTTCGCGCAGGACCGGGCCGTTTTCGAGCAAATCCGGGCTGGCAATCACCACCATGCCCGGCGCCGCGATCCGATGAGTCTCCAAACCGGGGTAATCGCCCAGTCCGTGGCGGATGCCGAGGTCGACCGGCTCGTGACGGAAATCGATCAGCCGCGCATCGGTCTCTATGGAAATCGAAACCTCTGGATGAGCCTGGGTGAAATCACCTAAACGCGGCACCAGCCAGGACGCCGCGAAACCGGCCGCCGCGTTGATCCTAAGGCGGTGTGTGAGGTTTGAGGATTGCGCCACCTCTTCGATGATCCCAAAGGCTTTGTGGAGGGGTTCGTGAAGCCGCTTACCGCGCCCGGTCAAGCTAACCCCCTCGCGGGTCCGTTCGAACAGGCGCCCGCCCTGGCGTTCCTCCAACCCCCGAATGCGTTGGCTGACCGCGCCCGCGGTAACGCCAAGGATCGCGGCGGCTTGCTTCATGCTGCCCGCGCGGGCAACGACAACGAAAGTGTAGAGATCTTGGAGCCGTAAGGTCATGGCCTCACTTTAGCTCAACTAAACTCCAGCCCGCCAGGTATCGTTTGTGCCTGCCAAGCCCAGGCCCCAAATTCTTACGAAATTCATTGCGGGAAATGGTCCATGGCGCAGGCACACGAACATAAAACCCAGAAGGTTTTGATCGTCTTTTTCGGCTTTCTAGCCTTGGCGTTCGCCTTTTCGGCACGGGCCTCCCTCGGCCTGATGATGCCGGTTTGGGAAGCCGAGTTGGGTTGGTCGCGCAGCTTCATTTCAGGCGCGGGGGCCGCCGCGCTCATCGTCATGGCCATGGTGGCGCCCTTCGCGGGACGCCTCACGGACAGCTTAGGGTCGCGCCGGGCTCTGGCCGTAGGGCTCAGCGCCCTGACCGTGGGGTGCGCCATCGTCGCGACAACCAGCGATCGCATCGTGTTCCTGATCGGGTTTAGCGGGATCGCCGCCATCGGCTTTGGTATCGTGGCGACACACGTAGTTTCGACTGCCATCGCCCAAGCCTTCGAGCGTCATCGCGGCCTGGCCATGGGGGTCGCCACCTCGGGCGCGACCGGCGGACAGTTTTTAATCGTACCCTTAATCGCGGGCCTGCTCACCTTCGCAAGCTGGCGTTGGAGCTTTGCCGGTCTGGCCGTGGCTTGCGCCCTGCTGGTGCCCTGCGTGCTGGTTTTCATGGCGCCGGCCCCAAAGAAAATCGCGCGCGCCGGTATAAGCGAGCCCTCCAAATCCACACTGCGTGCCGATTTAGGGTTCTTGTCACGCAGCCCGACATTCCATGTGCTGTTTTGGAGTTTCTTGATTTGCGGAATCACAACGTCCGGCGTGATCGAAACTCATTTCCTGCCCTATGCCGCGTTCTGCGGATTCACGCCGATTCCCAGCGCCGGCGCCTATGGCCTGTTATCGGCGGTCAATATGCTGGGCATGATCGGCGCGGGCTGGCTGGCCGATCGGATGAACCGGCCCCTGCTCCTAGGCATTATCTATCTTTTAAGGGCACTGACCTTTGTAGTGCTCATGCGGGTCGGGACGGATATCGAAGTCCTCTACCTCTTCTCCGCCCTATTCGGCATGGTCGACTATGCCACGATACCGGTCACCGCCAGCTTGGTGGCCAGCCACCTGGGCCTGCGTATCATGGGTCTGAGCATGGGATTGATCGCGGCCGGACATGCCATTGGCGGGGCCATGGGCGCTTTCTTTGGCGGCTATTTCTTCGATCTGTCCGCATCCTATAGCCTGGTTTGGATGACGTCGCTTTGGCTGTCCATGTGTGCCGGCATACTCGTTTTCACGATATCGAATAAGCCTAAATTCGCCCTCGCCGCCGCCTGAGGTAAATCCACCATATCGGCGACTCGCGGGCCCGGTTATGGTGTGCGGGCTTATGCTGAAGATACGTGCCCTTACCCGCCCCGGCCTTAGCCCCGTCGATCTCGACCTCGCGGCGGGCGAGGCGGTGGCCCTGCTCGGCCCCTCCGGCTCGGGCAAGACTCTCCTGCTGCGCGCCATCGCCGACTTGGACCCGAACGAAGGCGCGGTCAGTCTGGACGAGCGTGGCCGCAACGCCATGACCGCGCCGCGATGGCGCCGTCAGGTCACCTACCTGGCGGCGGAGCCGGGCTGGTGGTCGGCGCGCCCCGCCGATCATTTCGCGGACCCGGCGGCGGCGCGCGGCCTACTGCCATCCCTGAATCTCGCGCCCGGGATGCTGGACCGCCCGATCGTGGAACTCTCGACCGGTGAGCGCCAACGCATCGCCCTGGCTCGGGTCTTGATCCAATCGCCCCGGGTCCTGCTCCTGGACGAACCGACCTCGGTCCTAGACCAGGAGACGACGCGCGCGGTCGAAGCGGTGCTGCGTGAGCGCCTGGAGTCCGGCGCGTCCATGATGTTCTCGACCCACGACGAAGCCTTGGCCAAACGCCTCGCCGGCCGGTGGATACGCATGACGGGCGGCCGGGCATCGCTGGAAGCCGGAAGCGCGGGGCCATGACCGCGACCTACATCACGCTCGATTGGACGGACTTGATCCTGGCCGCGTCGCTGGTGGTTTTGAACGGCGTCTTGTCGATCTGGCTGCACTTGCGCATGGAGCGCCAGTTCCTTATCGCCGCCGTGCGCATGTGTGTGCAGCTCGGACTCATGGGTTTGGTTCTCAAGACCTTGTTCGCCCTGGTCTCGCCGGTCCTGACCGGCCTGGCGGTGCTGATCATGGTGCTGTTCGCGGGGCGCGAGATCATGGCCCGCCAGGAGCGCAGGTTTCGAGGCTTTTGGGCCTATGGCTTGGGCACCGGCGCCGTCCTTTTCGCCGGCACGCTGGTCATGCTGTTCGCCCTGGCGACGCAGATACAGGCCGACCCCTGGTATCATCCCCGCTATGCGATTCCGCTGCTGGGCATGATCCTGGGCAACACCATGACCGGCATCGCGGTCGGCATGAATACCCTGAGCGAGCGCGTCGCGCGCGACCGGAACGCGATCGAGACCATGTTGGCGCTGGGCGAAACCCGCGGCGTGGCCTTGCGGCCCCTGGTTCAAAGCGCGGTACGCAATGGCCTGATTCCGATTATCAACGCCATGTCGGCGGCCGGGGTGGTCTCGCTGCCCGGCATGATGACCGGGCAAATCCTGTCCGGGGTCGAGCCGCTGGAGGCCATAAAGTATCAGATACTGGTGATGTTCCTAATCGCCGGCGGAACCGGGATCGGGGTGGTCATCGCCGTGCACGCCGCCGCCGCGCGCCTAAGCGACGCGCGCCACCGCCTGCGCCTGGACCGGCTGGAGCTTGAGTGAGGTTTTAAACCGCCGCCGCCTTCATGGTCTCGGCGAGGACGCCATAGACCTTGGTCCAGGCGGTCTCGGCTTCCACGGTGAAGTCGTCTTTCAACCCTTGCTCCAAGGTCCATATCAGCGCCGCGCCCACCGTGTCGTAGTGCTTGTCCTGGACTCCGTAGCTCTTATGACCGCGCCCTAGAGCCTGAACCGCGGGCACCAGTTTTTCCAGGTCGTTCAACCCCTTCACCGCCGTCCTTATCATGGCCATCAGCTTACGGCCCTGGTCTTTCATATCGCCCTTGAAGAGGCCGCGCACGGACGGGTCGAGCTCGAACAAGCGGCCGTAGAACAGCTCGGCGGCGGTCTCCGCGATGGGTTCGACCTTGGCGAATGTCGATTGCACCAGCGCCACTTCGTCGGCGCTGAGAGGCGATGGCGCCTTGGCGGAGGGCGGTGCTTTGGCCGCCGCCGATGGCTTCGGCGCCGTGGCGGCCGCCGCCTTCATGGTGTCGGCGAGGACGGTGTAGACCGTGGTCCACGCGGCCTCGACTTCCGGTGTGAAATCGGCTTGCAAGCCCTGATCCAAGGTCCAAATTAGCGCCGCCGCGACCGTGTCGTAGTCGCGCTCCTTGACCCCGTAGCCAACGTGCCGCCGGCCCAGGTCTTCGACTACCGGAACCAGCTTTTCTAAATTATCCAAGCCTTTCACGGCGATCTTCAAGACCGTCATGAGCTTTTGACCCTGTTCCTCCATGTTTCCCTTGAACAGCTTTTTCAAGGCGGGGTCGAGTTCGAACAATCGCTCATAGAAGGTCCGCGCGACCACCGACGCGATCGGTTCAATCTGGGCAAAGGTGCTTTGCACGAGGCGCCGCTCGCTGGCGGACACGGGCCCCTCGCTTGCCGAGGGTTTCGGGGCCGGAGGTGTAACCTGGAAGGTCGGGTTGGCGTGCACCGCGATCGCCGCTGGCGCGGCGGCCGGGATCGCGGCGGGTGCTTTGTCCACCGAGCCGGCGCCGCCTGCCGCGAGGGCTTCGGTCTGGGTCCGCAACCGCTCGACAAGCTCGGCGATTTCCTTGGTCGCCTGACTGGTCCGGCCCGACAGTTGCTTGACCTCCCCGGCGACCACGGCGAAGCCCTTGCCAAGTTCGCCCGCGCGCGCCGCCTCGATCGTCGCGTTCAGGGCTAGAAGGTTGGTCTGCCTGGCAATCGCTTGAATGGTTTGGGCGACCTCCGCGACGCTGTCTATTTCCTGGCGGAGCTGGTCCAGGACCTCGCCCGGGGCGTTACCCGTCATCTCTTCCGCCACGCCGGCGCGGCCTCTGGATCCTGCCGATTGTACCATGGAATTCCCTTTTCTCTATATTCCCCGGACCCGGTCGCCGGCCAGCGCGTTGCAACGAACACGCGGACTCTCGCCCCAAGGCTAGTGTGCAGGAACCGGGATACCACAAAGCCGGTTAAGGGAGTGTTAGGGCTAGTTTTTCAACCATGGCGTTTAGCTAACTTTCGCTGGTCAATACCAGGCGGGTCCGCCAGCGGCCCTCGGCGTCCCTGCACGCGATAGCGCGCCGCGTTTCGCTCGGATCGCCTTGCGTACGCAAGGCGGTTTCGAGGATATATTCACGGCACCATTGGCCCGCTGAACTGCGAAAGGTCCGTATCGCCTCGACCCGGCCGCTGCTGCCGCTATTCGGATTTCGCCATGCCACCGGCACACCGCTGAGATGTTTTTCCAGCGCCGTGGCGATTGTCGCCTGGATGATATCCCGGTCGGCGGCGCGCGCCGCCTCCAGGTTGGCGAGGCGCTGCTCGACTTGACGATCCACGAAGACGTAGGTCCCGCCCAGGCCAAGGATCAAAACCGCGACCGAAGCAGCCATGGCGGCGTAGGCCGGGCGTCCATACCAGGGATTCCTGGAAGCGCTCCGCTTCCTCGCCGCGAAACCGGCATCGATAGTCTCGATCAGGCAGCCAGGAACTTGGCCGCGCATGGGTTCGGCGAAGGCCGCGTGCAGCGACATGGCACCTTCGCGCAACGAACGCACCGTGCCGGCCAAATCCGGGCTGGCGGCCATCGCGGCCTCGACATCGCGCGCCGTCGCCTCGTCGAGCTCACCGTCGACATAGGCCATCAAGGTTTCGTCATCGATTTCCCGGGTCATTCGTTGGAACTCCCCTCGGCAGGCCCGTCGAGGCCTTCCTTCAAGGCCGCGCGGGCGCGCGCCAGGCGGCTGGTCACCGTGCCCATGGGTATATCCAGGACCGCCGACACCTCCTTGTAGGAAAGCCCTTCGACGCACACCAGAAGCAGGATGCTGCGCTGTTCCTCCGGCAAGCGCGCGGTCAGGTCACGCACCGCATCCAAGGTCAGTTGGGCTTCCATGGCGCGGGCGCCATCCACATAGTTATGACGGTCGATATCCGCGACCTCCAGCCGGAGACCGCGTGTCTTTCCGGCGCGAACCTGATTCAAGAACTGATTGCGGGCAATCCTGTACATCCAGCTATCCAGACGAGTCCCCACCTGCCAGGTATCGATATTGCGTATGGCCCGCTCGCAGGTGATTTGCACCAGATCGTCTCCCTCGTCGATAGAGCCGGTCAATCCATAGGCGAAGCGCCGTAAGCGCGGCAGTAAAGCGAGCATCTCTCGGCGGATTGAATCGTTCACAAGTTTTTAACCATCCGCCAGATGCCAAGGCCCCTGCCCGGGTGCGCGAGGGCGATCTTAAAAAGATAACACTTCAGCGCCGGGTTTCTTCCCGGATACTGAAAAATCTCCACGAAGATCAATTTTTTGCGCGCGCTAAGGAAGAATTTCCGAACTTAGGTGTTTTCATAACAGTCGGTGCGATCATGACAAGGAAACCGGACTACACGGCCCCAACAACATGGCCTCCAACAACAAAAGGATTTGTGCAAAATGCGTGGCAATTCAGCGACTCGATCCCTGACCCTGTTGACGACGACAAGCATCCTGGCGCTTGGCTTGGCCATAGCACCGGTCGCGGTCGACTTCGACCTGTACAAGCCTGTCCTGAAGACCGCTCAAGCCGGTGAAGGCGGCGACGGCGATGGCGGCGATGGCGATGGTGGCGACGGTGGCGATGGCGACGGCGGCGACGGTGGTGATGGCGACGGCGGCGAAGGCGGCGGTGGCGAAGGCGGCGACGGCGACGGCGGCGACGGCGGCGAAGGTGGCGAAGGCGGCGACGGAGATGGCGATGGCGGCGAAGGCGGCGAAGGCGGCGAGGGCGAAGGTGCCGAGGCTGGCGAAGGTGCTGAGGCTGGCGAAGGTGCCGAGGCTGGCGAAGGCGGCGAAAGCGGCGATGGCGATTCGGCTGAAAGCGGAACCAGAGGATAAAAGAGGATCCGGCAAATCGGGAGGGAGCGGCTTATGACAACCCCGGTCATTTCGATTCGCACTTCTGGTCCCGGTGAACCGCTAGGCCGGGGCGGGTAAAGATCCAAAGTTAGACCTTGGGTTAAGGCGTCCCCGGATTCCGGGTCGCCGCCCGCCCCGGTGTTGTATATCCTGGGTATTGGAGAGACTATCCGTGCCGACCGGGCAGAAGTATCAGAGCAGCGGAACCCGAGCGCCATGCTCAAGATGAACAATCGGACATTGCGCCTGCTGGCCACCACGAGCCTGCTTGGGTTGAGTCTTTCAATCGCGCCTCTGTCGCCGGATTTCTCTCCGGACACGCCTTTCGTCAAAATGGCGCAAGCGACGTGCTGCTTCATCGCCGGCACGCGGGTGCTCATGGCCGATGGAAGCGAGCGTCCGATCGAGGCCCTGCGGCCAGGCGATCATGTGCTGGGCGGTCATGGAGAGATCAACCGGGTCGTCGGCATCGAACGCCCGAAACTTGGTCAGCGGCTGCTTTATGCCCTTAACGGCGGCCAGCCCTTTGTGACCGCCGAGCATCCATTCATGACCGCGCGGGGTTGGCGTTCCATCGACCCGGCCGCGACGGCGCACGAAAATCCGCGACTGGCGGTAGAGCGCTTGTGCCTTGGCGATAGCCTCATGGTTTTACGCCCGGCGCCTGTCTTCCAGGCGGCCGGCAATCTGGCTCTCGCGGCGGAAGAATTTCTGGAGCCGCGTGCCCTGCTGTCTCTGTGGCCGCGGGCGGCGGCGCGGGAGACGCAGCTTTACAACCTTTTGCTTGATGGCGGTCACAGCTATTTCGCGAACGGTTATCTGGTCCATAACAAGGGTGGCGGCGGCGGCGGCGACGGCGACGGAAGCGGTGACGGCGATGGCGACGGAAGCGGCGACGGCGACGGAAGCGGCGATGGCAGCGGCGACGGCGGCAGTGGCGATGGCAGCGGTGGCGAAGGCGGCGAAGGTGAGGGTTCTGGCGGCGAGGGCGGCGAGGGCGAGGGCGAGGGCGGCGAAGGCGGCAGCGAGGGAGAGGGCTCGGACAGCGACGGCGACGGCGACAGCGGAGAGTCCGGCAGTTCCGGCGGCGGCGGTTCCGGTAGCGATGCCTTCGGCGGCGTCGATCAGGCCGGGCCGGACCTGAGCCCGGATGAAGAGGCGGCGGCGATTTCGAAGGGCTGGGAATGACCCCCGCGCGGCGGGCGTTCCGCGCCAACGTGGCCGGCTCTCTTATCGCCCTGGGCCTTATTGGTTCGAGCCTTCAAGCGACGCGACTCCTGGCCGCGCGCCATGACGTGTTCGAGGGTTTGAATACGGCCGACCGCCAGCTTGCGGAAAACACCAAGCAGGAAACGCTTGAAAGCCGACGCAGCGGCGATCTTGGCCATTGGCGCAACGATCTTAGCGGCAACTCGGGCACCTTCATGCCGCTTCGAACTTTCAAGATCAAGACCGGGCATTTCTGCCGCGGCTACCGCGAATCCGCCATTGCCGGTAACGAAATGGCGTCGCGGGATCTCACGGCCTGCCGCGACCTGGACGGTGTGTGGATGACAATCGGAAAGTGAGACCATGCTTCTTTGTATTCCAGACGTGCTCAAGTACGCCGAATTGAAAACCATCCGCCGGGCCATCGGCGAGGATAATTTCAAAGACGGCAAGCTGACCGCCGGCTATCGCGCCAAGCTGGTGAAGAACAACCTGCAACTGGATAAGAACGCGCCGGAGGCGGATGAGGTAAAATCCATCGTCATGGCCGGCCTAAAGCGAAATCGGGAATTTCAGGACGCGGCCCTGCCGCGCACGATTCGCCCGCCCCTCATCAGCCGTTACCGGAAGGGCATGAGTTACGGCTGGCATGTCGACGACGCCTTGATGACCGGTAAACCCAAAGTGCGCAGCGATATTTCGATCACCGTCTTCCTGAACGGTCCCGGCGATTACGAAGGAGGCGAGTTGATAATCTCAAGCCCCTTTGGCGAACAGGAGGTCAAGCTGCCGGCGGGCTCGGCGGTGGTTTACCCTTCCGCCACCTTGCACCAAGTCGCGCCGGTCACCGAAGGTGAGCGCCTGGCCGCAGTCACCTGGGCGCGCAGCTATGTGCGTGACGCGGCGCAACGCGAAATGCTGGCCGACATGATGGCGGTACAAAAAAAGATGGCGGCCTTGGCGCCGGACGAGGCGGAAACCGATCTCGCGTTCAAAACCTACTCCAACCTGCTGCGCATGTGGTCGGAGTAAGAATTCAAAATGCCATGCCGTCTAAAATTTCGTTGACGGCCTTGACGACGGTTTCCCCCTGCCCCGACTTGATTAGGTCGATAGGCCGCATGTCGTCCAGGAGGGGCTGGGGCGTGTCGAGCCAGACCTCGACCTCATCGGCGGCGTAAATATCGCCGAACAAGTCTTCTACCTGGCGTATGCACAACTCCGTCTGGCTGGTCATGGCATCCTCCGGGCGCGTGACCTGCGCCCATCGGCCGCAGCCGAGAATGATGACGGCCGGTGCCGGCGATGAAGCGCGTTGAGGTTTAGCATCGTAGCTACGAGTTGCTTAATCGTTTATTTGCCGCCTTTTCTCCCACGGGTCGGCCCGGCTTTCCGCTTCCCCTAGGGCGCGAATCCCCTCAGCATGGCGATGTCTTCCGGCCCAATATGCCGGACTGGCTGGAGTCGTGCCTTGAACGCTGTCTTTTTCGCCCTGGTCGCCCTCGCTTTCGCGGTCGCGGGCTACCGTGAGATTACCTGGCCAGCCGGCGCGGCGGGCGAAAAATCCCCGATGGAAATCCTGTCCTTGGCCATGATCGATTCGGCGAGCGCCTCGGTCACCTTGGCCATCGGCCTGGTCGGGGTCATGGCCCTGTTCCTGGGATTGATGAAGGTGGCCGAGGCCGGCGGGCTTCTGGTCATCATCGCGCGCACGGTGCGGCCCTTGATGGTGCGCCTGTTTCCCGAAGTGCCGCCCGATCACCCGGCCATGGGCGCCATCATCCTGAACATCTCCGCCAACGTGCTGGGCCTGGGCAACGCGGCCACGCCCTTCGGCATCCGCGCCATGCAGGAGCTCGATTCGCTCAATCCGCACAAGGGCACGGCGACCAACGCCATGGCCTTGTTCCTGGCCATCAATACTTCCAGCGTCACCATCCTGCCGACCGGGATCATCGCCCTGCGCGCCGCCGCCGGATCGAACGATCCCGCCGCCATCTTGCCGACCACCCTGTTCGCGACCATCTGTTCGACCGCCGTGGCCATCGTGGCGTGCAAGCTCTATCAGCGTTTCACCGCCGCAGCGCCCTCCATTGAGGGGCCGTCAGAGCGCGCCGCCGAGGCAGAGGACGAGACCGGCGCCGCCTTACACGCCGACACGTCTGAGGGATATCCGGCCTGGGTTTCCCTGGCGGTGCTGGCGGGGATCCTCGGCCTGATACCCTTGATGCTCCTCTACGGCCGCCAGGTTTCGCCCTGGATCATTCCAGGCCTCATGGTCGGCTTGCTGACCTTCGGACTCGCGCGCGGGGTCGCGACCTACGAGGTTTTCGTCGAGGGCGCCAAGGACGGCTTCCAGGTCGCCCTGCGCATCATTCCCTATCTGGTCGCGATCCTGGTCGCGGTCGGCATGTTCCGCGCCAGCGGCGCCATGGAACTTTTGCTAACCCCCCTGGGCAGCGTGACCGGCCTGTTCGGCCTGCCGCCCGAGGCCTTGTCCATGGCCCTGCTGCGCCCGCTCTCGGGCTCGGGCGCCTACGGCATCGTCGCCTCGATCATCGAAGACCCGGCGATCGGACCCGACAGCTACATCGGCTATCTGGTCAGCACCCTGCAAGGCTCGACCGAGACCACCTTCTACGTCATCGCCGTCTACTTCGGCGCCGTCCAAGTCCGCCGCATCCGCCACGCCCTAGCCGCCGGCCTAACCGCCGACCTAGCCGGCATCGTCGCCGCCGTGGTCGTGGTGTCGATTTTGTTTGGGTAGGGGTGGGAACGAGAAGTGGAGTTTGGTGTCAGAACCAACACCTCAAGGAATTAAGCGCTGAGTTCCTGGAACTCGTGGATGATGTTATGCCGGTGTGGAAGTTTATAAGAAACTTACTTTTCGGTCTCTTGGCCAGTGTCCTCATCGGCGCTATCTTTCTTTTCTATTCGCTGGTTATGAACTTTTCAAATTGGCCATGGACGCGATCGCAAACGGTCTTCGGTGAGGAGGCCTTCGGTTTCGCATCCGGCGCCAGCAAACTCGAGACGATGATCCATGCGATCGAGATTCAGCAGGGACACAAGATTCTCGCGGTTATACCGCTCGGCCTCGCGCCAACGACGTCTGCTGAACGCTTTGTCGGATATCCGTTATCAATCTCGGACTTTGATCGACTGAATCCATCCGATCGATGGCACATCGGGATCGCAGGTAAAAATGCTTGGTTTGTGCTTGAATTCAACGCCGGGAAGTTAGTTAAAATAAAACGATTGGATTACTTCGGACCAACCGATTTATAGAGTTCGTAGCTCGTTGTGCGGGTTAGCGAAGCGTAACCCGCCGAATGAAAGCCGGTATCCCCAGTGAATCCATACGGCGCGATACGCTGACGCTATCGCGCCCTACGCGTGAATCACAATCCTACCTCCATCGTTTTTCTCCGCCCTCCCTATCTTGGTCATTGCCGGACTTGATCCGGCAATCCATCGGGGTTCGAGGCTGGCTTTTCGATGGACCCTCGGGTCGAGCCCGAGGGTGACGAGGGGGCCGGGGATGACATCTAGGGAGGAGCAATTTCCTTCGCGCTCGTAACTCATGCGGCACGATACGCTGCCGCCCGTCCGCCGTTTAAGAAACTGCGAACCCATCCCCGATACACCGCTTCCTTGGATCGGGGGCGGTCGCCGGGCGATGCTCAGGGATCCGATGGCCGGCCGTTCATATCCTCCAGGTACTTCTTGAGTCCCAAGTCCACCCTGACGATGAAGTCCGCGAAAAGAGAAACCAGATCATTGGCGAAACCGCTTCCATAACCAGTGCGTTCAGCATCTTCCAGCATCAAGCTGAATTTACCGATCGCCATTAGATGCTCGAGTTTGTGTTCTTCCACGTATCCGTACCCGAGTTCCTCCATGATCCTTTCTTCATTTCTTAGATGGATCTTGAAAGCCTTGGATAATTGATCGATTTTTTCAGCGCAGCCCTTGTCGTCGCCCGCATCGATGAAATCCAATGCCTCATTTACCAACGCCACAAGTTGCTCGTGCTCGGCGTCGATTTGGGGATGTCCTATGTGCAAGGCATCCGTCAGACGGAAGCGCCCCACTTTTAGGAACCGCCTTACCTCGTCCAAGAATTCAAGAATGTCGATGGGCTTGGTAAGATAGCCGTCGCAACCAACCTCCAGCGCCCTATCCTTATCCCCCACCATCGCAAGCGCCGTCACCGCCAGCACCGGGATGTGCCTCAGATCTTCGTCCGCCTTCAACATCCTTACATGCTCCAGGCCGGAAACCTTCGGCAGTTGAATGTCCATGACGACAAGGTCGGGGCGATGCTTCCGCGCCAACCGCATGGTGTCCATTCCGTCCGGAGATTGAATCGTGTTGAAACCGTGCGAGCGAAGCAGCTCGTTGAACATTCTCATGTTCAATTCATCGTCTTCTACAATCAGGATGGTTCTCAATGGCTCGCCCTTCCTGTTGCGATGCCATGTATTTTTTCATCGATGGGCGATTAAGTCCATGTTTTTATTGTGGTTAATCCGAGCGGAGAGGTTGGTTACTCCATGGTGCCGATGGCGCCCCCGCCCTCAATTTCCCCGTTCCCGGCCCAGGGAAACGGTCCTTCGGATCAGGATTCCGCCCATTCGGCCATGACTCGCAAGAGCACGGCGCAGCCCGCGGCCAGGTCCTCCGGCTTGGCGTTTTCCTTTTCGTTATGGCTGATGCCGCCTTCGCAGGGCACGAAGATCATGCCCGTGGGCGCGATATGATTAAGATTGCAGGCGTCATGACCAGCGCCCGAATAGATGTCGCGGTGAGCAATACCCAGGGCCAGGGCGGCGGCGCGCACTGAATCGACGCAAGCCGCATCGAAGGCAACCGGTGCGCTGTCGCTGGTCTGGGTGAAGTGCAGCGCGAGATTATCGGCCTTGGCGATGGCGGCGCAGGCGGCGTGCATGTCCTCGCCGATGGCCGCCAGGGTCGCGGCGTCGGGATGGCGGCTGTCGATGGTGAAGACCGCCTGTCCGGGAACGGTGTTGGGCGAGTTGGGGCGCACGAAGATCGCCCCGGCGGTGATAACCGGAAGCGGATCGTGCGCGAAAGCGACCTTGTTGATGGCATGGATCATGCGCGCCGCGCCCAGGAGGGCGTCGCGGCGCCCGGTCATGGGCAAGGTGCCGGCATGGCCCTCCTCGCCCTCGACGGTCACGCGGAAACGGCGGCTGCCCTGGGCGCCCTCGACCACGCCGACGGCTATGCCCTCTCGCTCCAGAACCGGGCCTTGCTCGATGTGGGCCTCGAAATAGGCATGGAGTGGATAGCCGCCGACCGGCTCCGCCCCGTCGTAGCCGATGCGCGCCAGTTCATGGGCGACCCCGCACCCGGATTCATCCGTTTTCGCCAGCGCGTCCTCAAGTTTCTCAAGGCCGCAGAAGACTCCGGAACCCATGATGCCGGTGCGAAAACGCACGCCTTCCTCATCGGTCCAGACCACGATGTCCAAGGGCCGCCGGGTCGCCGCCCCCGCATCGTTCAGGGCGCGCACCACTTCCAAGCCTGCCAGCACGCCGAAGATGCCGTCGAAGCGCCCGCCTAGGGGCTGGGTATCGAGGTGACTGCCGGTCATGACCGGGGCCGCGCCGCTATCGGTTCCCGCGCGCCGGGCGAAGATGTTGCCCAGGCGATCGACGCGCACCTCGCAGCCCGCCTCCCGGCACCAGGACACGAAGAGATCGCGCGCTTGTTTGTCGAGATCGGTCAAGGCCAAGCGGCCGACCCCGCCGCCCGGCGTCGCGCCGATCTTTGCCATGGCCATGTGGCTGCGCCACAGCCGATCCTGGTTTATCCGGGCGTCGAGCATTGCTTTCCCTTTCCGCGTACCGCGTGGACGGGTTCAAGGTAGCGCCGCGAGCCCGCGCGGGCCAATGCCCAAGACCCCATGGATTTAGAATTCTAGACCGTGGAATTTAGAACGCGAAATTTAGATCTTAAAATAGAGAACGGGGACATACCTGCCCCCGTTTTCTAGCTTTTGGCTTTCGCATGGGCCGGGACCGGCTCCAGCATCGAAAAGATTTCGTGCCGTGAACCGCGCCAGCCCGGTCCAGCGCCTACTTCTTGGCTTTGCGCTTCTTCGCGACCTTGCGCTTGGCCGGTTTCTTAGCGGCCTTGCGTTTGGCCGGCTTCTTCGCGGCCTTGCGCTTGGCAGGCTTCTTCTTTTTCGCGACCTTGCGCTTAGCCGGCTTCTTAGCGGCCTTGCGCTTGGCGGGCTTCTTCTTTTTCGCGACCTTGCGCTTGGCGGCCTTCTTGGCCTTCTTAGCGACCTTGCGCTTTTTCTTCACGGCCTTCTTGGCCTTCTTCGCTACCTTCTTCTTAGCGACCTTCTTTTTAGCAACTTTCTTCTTAGCCTTCTTGGCGACCTTCTTGGCCTTCTTGGCGACCTTCTTCTTAGCTTTCTTCGCGACCTTTCGCTTTTTCTTCACGGCCTTCTTCGCTGCCTTTTTAGCAGCGCTCTTGCGCGCCGGCTTCGTTACCGGCTCGGGCTCGACTGTCGGAGCCGTATCTTGTTCATCGGACATTGCCAACCTCTCGTCAGGATCCAGATCTGGTGTGGTTGTGTGCGTTATCCTCGTCCAAAGCGGATCGGAATTAATGTGAAAACCCACCGGACTTAGTAACAGCTTGAACATGAGCTACTATATCTCGTGCCTAGCAGTTCGCTTATACATCCATTGCCGATTCCCGCAAACACAAAATGTTGATTCATGAGTTGCGAATACACGGCGCGAATCGCCACATGCCCTTCGTTCCAACAATTCGTTTCGCCGCCACGCGCAGACCCTGGAACTCATCGCGATGGGGCACCGGTCCGGCGGCCTTCCCTTTCGCGGCAACGCATTCGAACACGAATCAAAAAATTATGAATTCGCCTAAACCCCATGCTGACCTTATCTAACGATCGCACCGCTGTTATCTAACGAACGCAGCGCGCCTCGATCATTCGAAGCGCTTCATCGACATCTCTCACGCCGGTTCCGCGATGAACCCACCCACCGCCGCTGGGGATTCATGAGACGGCGTGACACGCCGGAGCTATCGCCTAAAAAGCGATGGGGAAAAAAGTTGGTGTTTGCGCTTTGAAGGATTGGTAGCGGGAGAGGGACTCGAACCCCCGACACGCGGATTATGATTCCGCTGCTCTAACCAGCTGAGCTACCCCGCCACGATTTCCTTCGCCCGCTTTGGCACACAGGCCATGGGGCGCGAATTGAGCGATATAGGGGGCACCCCCTGCGCCTGTCAAGCGCCGGACCGCGTTTGCGCCCAAGACCCTGTTTCATGCGCACCCCGATTTGGGCCGCGGCTTCGCCTTACGCGGCGGCGCGCATCTCGGCCGCGGTGATCCAACCGCCGCCCAGAACCCGCGCGCCATCGTAGAATACCGCCGCCTGGCCGGGAGAAACACCGAACAGCGGGGCCTCGAAAACCACCAGGACACACCCCTTCCCGTCCGGGTAAAGCATGGCCGCCGCCGCCGGCTGCGACGAGCGCAGCTTGACCGCGGCCTTGCGTCCCTGGGCGGTCAGGGGTTCCGCCGCCAGCCACGAGATTTCACCGACCCCAACCCGATCGCGCGCCAGGGCCGCGTGGGGGCCGACAACGACGCGGCGCGCCGCCGGTTCCAGGCGCACCACGAACAAGGGGTCGGCGCTGCCGCCGATACCCAGGCCCCGGCGCTGACCGATGGTGTAGTGCACGATCCCCTCGTGGCGCCCAAGCACGCGCCCGTCCAGATGGACGATCTCGCCCGGGTCCAGAGCGCCGGGGCGCAGGGCGGCCACGACCTTGGCGTAGGAGCCGTGGGGCACGAAGCAGATATCCTGACTGTCCGGCTTGGCCGCCACCGGCAGATCGAAACGCGCCGCCAGGGCCCGGGTTTCGCTCTTGGTCATGCCGCCCAGGGGAAAGCGCAGAAAATCGAGCTGATCGGGCGTGGTCGCGAACAGGAAATAGCTTTGGTCTTTGCCATGATCGCGCGCGCGGTGCATCTCAAGGCCGTCCGGCGTCTCGACCCGCTGAACATAATGGCCGGTGGCCAGGGACTCGGCGCCCAGGTCGCGCGCGGTCTGCAAGAGGTCGCGGAACTTGACCCGCTGATTGCAGCGCACGCAGGGAATCGGCGTCTCGCCGCGCATATAGCTGTCGGCGAAATCTTCCATGACCTCGGCCCGAAAGCGGGTCTCGTAATCGAGCACGTAGTGCGGGATGCCGAGACGTTCGGCGACCCGGCGGGCGTCGTGAATGTCCTGGCCCGCGCAGCAGGCGCCCTTGCGCTGAACCGCCGCGCCGTGGTCGTAGAGTTGCAGCGTGATGCCGACCACGTCGTGCCCCTGCTCCTTCAGCAGAGCCGCGGTCACCGAACTGTCGACACCGCCCGACATGGCGACGACCACGCGGCCCGGTTGAACCGTGGTATACTGGCTGTTCTCGATCATGGGGCGAATATAGGCACCGCGTTCACCCGCACAAGCACCTGTCTTATTATTCGATCGCGGTCATTTTAGATGGGATAGGCGGCGATTATGGGTAATCTGGTGCCGAGGTTCACAATTATTCTAATTTTCGGGAGGGAAAACCTTATGGATCGTGGCTCTTTAATTTCATACCCCGGCTTACGCTTTCTTGCGTTGGCCGTGTTCGCCGCCCTTACCTTCAGCGCCCCGGCCGCCGGCGGCGAGCTATCGGCCATGACAGGCTGGTCGGTGACCAAAACCCCGCACACTTATAAGGCGCTTATCGGCAGGGTCGACGCGGCGGTTAAGGCCAATAAGATGGGCCTGGTCACGCGCGCCAGCGCCACCCTGGGCGCCAAGGCCATGCTCAAGAAGACCATCCCCGGCAATATGGTGATCGGCGTGTACCGGCCGGATTTCGCGGTCCGCATGTTGGAGGCCAGCATCGCCGCCGGCATCGAGGCGCCCATCCGGCTCTATGTCACCGAAAACGCCGACGGCACCGCGACCCTTAGCTACAAGACCCCCACGGCGGTCTTCGCGCCCTATACCGATGGCGGCGCGGCCCTGCGGACCATGGCCGGGGAGCTGGACGCAATATTCGAGAAAATCGCGGCCGAGGCCTCGGCCCCCTGATCGGCCTTAAATATCTACAATTGTTCGCATAAATCTAATTTGAACCTTTTTCTGGTCTGCTGGGGCGTCTGAAAATCCGGCCCGTTCCGGCCCGATTCTCAGGTATCGGCCATGAAGGCGATAACCGCGTCCAGGAAAAGGAGCTGAATATGCGGCAAAACATGGGTAGGCAGTTGGTGGATGCGGTCAAGGCGGCCCGCCTGCGCCATTTGTTGGAGATCAACGAAGCGAACGGCGATCTGAGCGAAGCCGCCGAGCGCCGCTTCATGGAAGATATCGACGCCGCCGAAGGCCGCGCTCCCCAGCCCCAAAGAAAGCACGCGGCGGCCTGATAAGCTCAGGTGTCCGCGGGCGCCAACCCCATATCCCAAAAGCCGATCTCTAGCCGGGTCGCGATCCGGAAGGTGCGGCTGAGCCCCGGCCAACGGGGCGACTGGATGGGCATGACGCCCAGACGGCGGCGGGCGGCGCGCTCGATCTGCGCGGCGGCGGCCTCGGCCACGCCCTGATATTCGGGCCCGCCGTAGCTCTCGATCCATTCGCGGTAGGGGTTCGCCTCCAGCGGGATCGAGGGCTTGGACAGTAAACGCGCGCCGATCTCGCCATATCCCAAGACGCAAGGCGCCAGCGCCACCAGCAAGTCCAACAGATCCCCGGCCATCCCGGTATCGAGGACGAAGCGGGTATAGGCCAGGTTGGCATCCGCCTCCGGGATCGCGGCCATATCTTCTTCGCTCAGGCCCCAGCGGGCGCAAAAGCGCACGTGCAAGTCCATCTCAGTGTTGAGCAAAGCGTCCAGCGTGGCCGCCGCCTGGCGCATGTCGTCCAGGTCGCCGGCCTTATAAACCGCGAGGGCATGGGCGCGGCTGAAGTGGATGAGGAACAGATAATCCTGGGTCAGATAATGCCGGAAGCAAGCCTCGGGCAAGCTGCCGTCGGCCAAGCGGCGAACGAAGTCATGGTCCAGGTAGGCCGCCCACTCCGGTGCGCTTTCCGCCTTCAGCTTGGTGAGAACGCTGTCTGATTCGGGTTTCATGTCGTGAGCGCGGGATTTCTTTTTCGCCGCCTCAACCGAGCAGCATGTTTCGGACTTCACAAGGCAGCTTGACGGTCAGGCCATCCAATTCGTCGGTCATGACGATCTGGCATCCTAGGCGGGACATGGCGGTCAGGCCGAAGGCCAGATCGAGCATGTCCTCCTCATCCTCGGAGGCGGTCTTCAAGCGGTCGAACCAAGCGTCGTCCACGATCACATGACAAGTCGAACATGCCAGGGAACCGTCGCACGCGCCTTCGATATCGATATCGTTGCGATGCGCGATCTCAAGAACGGACAAGCCAAGAGGCGCTTCCACTTCCTTGCGAGTTCCGTTTCCTTCGATGAAGACCAATTTGGGCATGTTGTCGTGTTCCTGCTTATCTATTGGATGTCGAGGCCGCGTTGTTTAATGGAAATGCGTCGCCTCTACCAGACCTCTCAAACAGCGGCGCGTTTCACGCTTGGGTTCCGGTTCAAGCAGGTCTGCCAGGCGGCCATGAAATACGCGATGTCCTCCTCGCCGCTGGCCCACCCGAGGGAGATCCGGATCGCCTCGGCCACCCGTGCCTCGCCGATGCCCATGGCGCGCAGCACATGGGAGGACGCGGCCTTGCCGGACGAGCAGGCCGAACCGGCGCCGACCGCGACACCGCTTAGATCGAGCGCCATGACCAGGGTCTCGGCCGCCAAGCCGGGGACGCCAAAGCAGGAGGTGTTGGGCAGGCGCGGCGCGGCGGCGCCGTGAACGCGGGCCTCCGGCGCCAGGGCAAGCACCTGGCGCTCCAGATCGTCGCGCTGGGCCGCGAGTTCCATGAAGGTATCCAGATCGCGCGATGCGGCGCGCGCGGCGGCGCCGAAGCCGGCGATAGCGGCCACGTTCTCGGTCCCGGCGCGGCGGTTGCGCTCCTGCCCGCCGCCGCGCAACAGGGGCTCGATCTCGTGCCCGGCGCGGAGGATCAAGGCGCCGGTGCCTTGGGGACCGCCCAGCTTATGGGCCGAGAGACTCATCGAATCGGCTCCCAGGGCGGTCAGATCCAGTGGAATTTTACCGGCCGCCTGAACCGCGTCGCAATGCAGGACCGCGCCTCGGCCATGGGCGATGCGCGCCGCCTCCGCCACCGGCTGTATGACGCCGGTTTCGTTGTTCGCCAACATGACCGCCACCACGTCCGGCGGCGCTTCGCCGTCCAGAAGACGCGCGAGCTGTTCCAAGTCGACAACGCCGCTGGAATCCACAGGTGCTATCACGGGCGCGCAGGCGCCTATAGCAGACCCCGACGCGCAGGCGCCTAGAACTGAATCATGTTCCCCGGCCGAGGCGACGACCCCGCGCCGGGCCGCGCGCAGGGCCATGTTGTTCGCCTCGGTCCCGCCGCCGGTGAAAACCACTTGTTCGGGCCGCGCGCCGGCCAAGGCGGCGACGGATTCGCGCGCGGCCTCGACCGCTTGGCGCGCCGCGCGGCCAAAACCATGCACCGAGGAAGCGTTGCCCGGTTGCGCCAGGGCCGCGATCACGGCATGGCGGGCTTCGGGCCGCAAGGGCGCCGTGGCGTTATAATCGAGATAGCTGGCGCGCATCGGGTCGTGTACTAGGACCTGTGGACACTTAGGCAGTCATCGCGCCGCTTGAACGGGGCCGCCGCCTTGGGATTGAATGAGACCGCTGGTGCCCAGAACACGCTGCGCCACCACATCGTCAATGCTGACCGAACTCAGATAAAGGTATATCTGGTTGCCCAACTCTTCCCAAAGTTCGTGGGTCTGGCAACGGCTGCGATTGGCGCGGCATCCGAAAGGCTGGCCCGGCGTGCAGCGTGTCGCGCGCATCGGTTCGTCGACCGCCGTGACGATATCGGAAATGCGCGTGTCGCTTGCTTCGCGCGCCAGCATATAGCCGCCACCGGGGCCGCGGACGCTATCGACTATGCCGCCGCGGCGCAACTTGGCGAACAGTTGCTCCAGGTACGACAGCGATATTTCCTGACGCTCGGCGATTTCGGCCAGGGGCACGGGTCTGCCGTCGCTGTATTGCGCGATATCGACCATCGCCATGACCGCGTAACGTCCTTTGGTGCTGAGCTTCACTTTGGCTCTCCTTGTTTCTTGCGCGTTCCGGGCCGCGCCTGGCCTTCGCTTAATGGATAGATATCGACTAGCAGCATTTGCTCGCGGGATCCTCGTTCCCGGATGGAGAAGCGGCGGGTGGCGTCTCGGTCTCGATGCCGCTTTCGTCGCCAGCGCCAGTGCGCGCCGATTCCAAATGATTGACCCTGGCGCGCAGGGTCTGCACCTCGTCAAGCAAGCCTTCGATCGCGCGCGCCACCGGATCCGGCACATCGCCGGTTGGGGTGCCGTAGGCCACGAAACGCGGCTTTTCCTCACTGCGCGGGGCGCCGCGCCCGTTCACCACACGTCCGGGAATGCCGACCACGGTGGCGCATCTGGGGACATCTTTCGTCACCACCGCATTGGCGCCAATCCGGGCGCAGTCTCCGATCGTGATCGGTCCGAGTATTTGAGCGCCGGAGCCGACAATGACACCATCCTCCAGCGTCGGATGCCGCTTGGTGGCGCGTTGGTTTTCGCTGTCGACGCTGGGCGCGACTCCGCCCAGGGTAACGCCGTGATAGAGGGTCACGCCGGCGCCGATGCGGCTGGTTTCGCCGATCACCACGCCCATGCCGTGATCGATGAACAACCCCTGGCCGATGATCGCGCCGGGATGGATTTCGATGCCGGTCAGGGTCCGGCTGACCTGCGATACCCAGCGCCCGAGCAAGCGCCAATCGCGGCGCCAAAGGGCGCTCGATAACCGGAACAACATAAGGGCCTGGAAACCGGGATAACAAAGCACCACTTCTAAGCGTGAGCGGGCGGCGGGATCGCGCGCCATCATGGCGTCGATTTCATCCCGGATTATCTTGAGCATCGCTTCGTCCCTCGTGCTAGCATTGGGAAGTCGCCTTAGTCCTGATTTCGACGTCGCCGGAATCGCGCACATCCGGGTAATCTTAGTCTAGGATATAGGTTTTCCGACAAAAATGGTCAAGTATATGATCGAACTCGTCGCAAGAAGCCCCGACGGGGCCTTGTTTAAACCATAATTTCGAGCAATAAGGTAATAATAATTACCAGTTACAGGGATTTTCTAATTCAATGCCTGAGATAATCATTAGCGGCCCGGACGGCCGGCTTGAAGGCCGGTATCAGCATAGCCGTGACCGCAATGCCCCTATCGCGCTGATTCTTCACCCGCACCCTCAGCACGGCGGCACGATGAATAACAAGGTGGTCTACACCTTGTATCAATCGTTCGCGCGCCAAGGATTCTCGGTCCTGCGGTTTAATTTCCGCGGCGTGGGACGCTCCCAAGGGGTTTTCGACCGGGGTGAAGGCGAGCTATCGGACGCCGCTTCGTCCCTCGATTGGCTGCAATCCTTCAATCCGAACGCGGGCGCGTGCTGGATCGCCGGGTTCTCGTTCGGGGCCTGGATCGGTATGCAGTTGCTCATGCGCCGGCCCGAAATCAGTGGATTTGTGTCCGTCGCACCGCCCGCCAATATGTTCGATTTCTCTTTCCTGGCCCCCTGCCCGTCCTCGGGCCTGATCGTTCAGGGCGACCGGGACGAGATCGTGCCCCCGGCCTCGGTCGCCAAGCTGGTCGATAAGCTGCACAGCCAGCGCAACCTGAAGATTCAGCACACCATGATTCCAGGGGCCGACCATTTCTTTCGCGATCACTTGGTGGAATTGGACCGGGAAGTGCACGGCTATCTAGCCAAGTCCGTGGTCTTGGACGAGGCGGCGGTCGCGCCTTAGGCTTTACCGCCGCGCGGAGCCTTGTATTTTACTGCCGCGCTATGCGCGGTGCGCGGTGTGCGGCCAGCAACCCCAATACGACGCAGACCAAGCCCGCGATAAAAGACGCCGAAATATCCTCGGACAGCAATATCACGCCGAGCGCCGTCGCGGCGATCGGGCTGAGGGCGAGAAAAATCGACACCCGCGTCGGTGTCGTGTGCCCCAGCGCCCACAGCCACAGGTAATAACCGGCACCGCTGCTAATCCCAATGAATGCGATGGCCGCCCAGCCGCCCGGGCTAAAGCGCGGCACCGCATCGAAAAAACCTTCCAGAGCGGCGGGGATCGCCAGAAACGCCACCGAGGCGAACATGGCGAATGCGCTAACCTGCAGAACCGCGTATTTCTTCAAATAGGGCCGGTAGAAGACGCTGCACACGGCGCCGCATAAAGCGCTGGCGAAAATGGCCAACTGGCCGATCCAAGGCTCGCGCCCGCCCGCCGCCGGCCCCAGATTGGAACTGAGCGCCAGCCCAACCCCAAGCACGCTTAGAGCGACACCCAGGGATTTCGTCCGTGTCATGCTCTCAATCCCAAGCATGGCCGCGAGGATCATGGTCAAGAACGGGAAGGTCGCGAAAATCAGCGATCCGCGCCCGGAAGGCACCGTTTGCAGGCCGTAGTTCAGAAGCGCGATCAAAACCCCGAACTGCACGATGCCGAGGGCGGCGATCGGCCCGATATCCCGGCCGGCGAAACGCGGACGCCCCGCCAAGGCGGCCGGGACCAGGAGACACGAAAATCCGATGACATAGCGCATGAGGGCGAGCGATGCCGGCTGCGTCTCGTCGATGACGAAGCGGGTGGCGACAATGCCCGCGCCGACCAGAAACGCGGCAAGGGCGGCGGCGCCCGCCGCCATCCAGGGCCTATCGCCAGCCGGTTTCCCGGCCCCGACCCCGGCCCCGGCCTCAGCCACTTGGCGTGGCCTTGACCCGGTGCAACACGCCGCCCGTCATGGGCTTGGCGACCCCGGTGGTGCCGGGCAAGGATAGCGGCAATCCCTCCAGCGAACGCAAGGCGAGGTAGGCGAAGGCTTGGGCCTCGATGGCATCGCCATCCCAGGAGACGGCCTCCACCGGGTCCACCGGCACGCCCAGGCGCGCGGCCAGGGCGGCCATGATCGCCGGGTTGTGGCGGCCGCCGCCGCACACCAGCCAGCGCCGCGGCGCTTGCGGCAAGTGGGGCACCGCCGCCGCCACGGACGCGGCGGTAAAGGCGGTCAGGGTGGCGGCGCCGCCGGCCAGATCGAGTTCCGCCAGCGGCCCCACATCGAAAGCGTCGCGGTCGAGAGACTTGGGCGGTTTTTGGGCGAAATAGCTGTTATCGAGCAGGCGCGCCAAGGCCGTTTCATCGGCCGTGCCGGCTTGGGCCAAAGCCCCGCCCTCATCGCGGGTTTGGCCGGTGCGGCGCGAGACCCAATCGTCGATCAGGGCATTGCCCGGCCCGGTATCGAAAGCCAGGATCTCGTCCTCGCCCGCGCCGATCCAAGTCAGATTGCCAACCCCGCCCAGATTGAGCACGGCCAGGGGCTTATCCAGCTTGGCGGCCAAGGCGGCGTGATAAAGCGGCGCCAGGGGCGCGCCCTGCCCGCCCCCGGCCATATCGCGCCCACGCAGGTCGTTCACGACGTCGATCCCAGTCTCGGCCGCGAGCAAGGCCCCGTCCCCGATCTGCCAGGTTCGATGCCGGTCCGGTTCGTGCAGGATGGTGTGGCCGTGGAAACCGATGACCGCGACCTCCTCCGCGCGCCGGCCCGCCTGAGCCAGGAGGTCCTTCACCAGACGTGCGTGGCGCAGGGTCAACTCACGCTCGACCGCCGCCACCTCGCCCTTGCCGCCCAGGACGGCGCGCAACCGGGCCCGGAAATCATTGTCGTAGGGTAAAGTAAGCGACGGCCCAGGTTCCACGGCGGCGCGCCCATCGCTAACCATGAGGGCGGCATCCATGCCATCGAGCGAAGTCCCGCTCATGAGGCCGAGGGCGAGGCGAAGGCGGGCTCTAGCCATGATGTCCTGTACCGGGGCGGTTGGTTTGTGAAGCGCCGCCGATTGTGATAAATCCGCCTGCCTGCGGCAAGCCGGACTTGCGCCCTGCCGTATCGGCCCCAACCGCGAACAATGGGAGCCCATGACCATGGAGCCTCGCTCCGACTTCTTGCGCGAGATGACGTGGCGCGGCTTTATCCACCAGGGCACCGACCAGGAGGCTTTGGACGGCGCGATGTCGGCGCAACCCATCGTCGCCTACATCGGTTTCGACTGCACGGCGGACTCGCTGCATGTCGGCAGCCTGGTGCCGATCATGATGCTGCGCTGGCTGCAAAAGTGCGGCCACAAGCCGATCGTCCTCATGGGCGGCGGGACCACCAAGGTCGGGGACCCCTCCGGCCGCGACGAAACCCGCGGCTTTCTGGACGACGAAAAGATCGCCAGTAACATGGCCGGGATCAAGCGTGTCTTTGCGCAATTCCTGAGCTTCGGCGAGGGGCCGGGCGATGCCGTCATGGTCAACAACGCCGACTGGCTGGACAAGCTCAACTACGTCGGTTTCCTGCGCGACTATGGCCGCCATTTTTCGGTCAACCGCATGTTGACCTTCGATTCGGTCAAGCTGCGCCTCGACCGCGAGCAGTCGCTGACCTTCATCGAATTCAATTATATGGTGCTGCAGGCCTACGACTTCCTGGAGCTGAACCGGCGCCACGGTTGCATCCTTCAGATGGGCGGATCGGACCAGTGGGGCAACATCGTCAATGGGGTGGAGCTGGCGCGCCGGACCGATCAGACGGCGCTTTTCGGGCTGACCACGCCGCTCATCACCACCGCCAGCGGCGCCAAGATGGGCAAGACGGCAGCCGGCGCGGTGTGGCTGAACGAGGACCGCGTAGCGCCCTACGACTACTGGCAATACTGGCGTAACACGGACGATGCCGATGTCGGGCGCTTCCTGCGCCTGTTCACGGACCTGCCGCTAGACGAGATCAAGCGATTGGAGAACCTGAAGGACGCCGGCATCAACGATGCCAAGAAGATCCTGGCCGACGAGGCGACCAAGATGTGCCACGGCGAGGAAGCGGCCAAGGCGGCGGCGGAAACCGCGCGCGAAACCTTCGAGGAAGGGCGCCTCGGCGCCGAGCTGCCGAGCATCGAAGTTCCCCGGGCGCGTCTCGCCGAGGGTATCCCCGCTTACGAACTGTTTCGCATGGCCGGCCTGACCGCCAGTAACGGCGAGGCCCGGCGGCTGATCAAGGGCGGCGGCGCACGCGTCAACGATGCCGCGATCCAAGGCGATTCCCAAACGGTCGGGCTAGAAGACCTTTCCGACCAAGGCGCGATCAAACTTTCCGCCGGCAAGAAGCGCCACGCCTTGGTCAGGGTGCGGTCCTAAGATCGCTACGGTTCCACACGCTCGGGCAAGGCCCTCTTCTCGCCGTCGGGGATATTGCTGCCGCTGAATAGGTTGCGCAGAAAACCCGGGGCCAGGGCAGCCAGGGAGTTGACGCTGACCTCGGGTTCGCCGATCGGTCCGGTCGCCTTGTAGGTGGCGGCGAAAACGCCTTCGCCTTCGCCACCCGTCAGCAAGGGCCCGAGCAAGGGTATCTCGCCAAGGATTCGGTTGACCGTGTAGGCCGGCACGATGGTGCCTTGAATCGACGTTTCATCGCGCTCGAAATCGAGCGACCCCTTCGCGGTCAAACCGAGGGACGGGCCGTATGCACGCATCAGGTCCGTGCTCACGATCCCATTTTCCAAAGTGAAATCACCGACCAAACGCCGGAAAGCGATTCCTTCGCCGCCCAGCAGGTCGTTGGCGCCGGTCAGCGACGCGAGGCTGAGCAGGCGCGCCATGTTCGGTGCGCCGGCCAAAACATAGTCATGGCCTTCTATGCGCCCGTTCAACTTGGCTCCGGGCAAGGGACCGTCGCTCGATCCGGTAATCTCCAGGCGCCCGCCGTTGATGGTATCGGCGATATCGAGCGCGCGAAGCACCGCGCCCATGTCCTCGGAGGTGATCGACAGACGCTTTCCGCCGTCATCGCCGGGACCGTAGTCGAGCGCGATTGCCTTTGGAACCTTGCCCGACAGATCGGTTCCGCTTTTGCTTTTTTCCGCGTGCCATAACTCCCTGGGCACGGATCCTCTCATCGAAGCTTTTTCCCAGCCCAGCGCGCCGCGCGCGACATCGATGGTCACTTGCTCCAGATAGCGGTCGGGACCGAAGATCACGGCGTCGAGATTCTGCGCCGAAAAACGCAAGGGCGTGAACCGCGCCTCACCTGGCGCGGGTGGGCCGGAAACATCCCGGTCCCCCGGCTCCGGCTCGTCCGCGAGCCACGGCGTGGCATCCAGCACGCCGCCTTGAATACGAACCCCAATCTCCTTGCGCGTCAGGTCAAGATCGACGCCGCTTAACGAGGTCGCGCCGAACGCCAGATCGCTAAAAGATATCTTGTCGAGGGTCTTGCCGGCTTCGTCGAATTCCGCCGCCCCCCGGGCACGCACGACACTGGATTCGATGTCGAACTTAGCGATGCGCCGGAGCCGGTCGTCCACTAGCTCCAGTGTCAGTTTGGCCGACCCTTCAACTCCGGCCGGTTTTTCCCATGGCACGGGAATCACTTCTATTCGCGCGTCGCGCAGGTCGAGCTCCGCCTCGATAACGGTGTCTTCCCCGCTGCTACGGCTGGCGATGACGTGGGCCGACAAGGGCCCCGTCAAATAGGAGCCGAGATCGATTCCCAAGGCGGCGCGCTCTTTCGCGCCGATTTGTCGCGCCGTTGCTTCGACCCGCGTCGACACCGCCACGTTTTCGCGGAAGTCCTCGGACCAAGTCATGTCCATGCCGATACCGGCAAAAGTAACGGGGCCGCTTAGAATCATACCGGTTTTATCCAGCGTCAGCTTCAAGGTGCCGTCGGTCACGTCCTGGCCGAACAGCAAACCCTTGGCGGCAACCTGGGCCAGGTTCGCCGCCGCCGCGACTTCAATGTTGTCGAAGCCTAAATTCTTAAGCAGTGGAAAATTGAACCCCACCCGCGTCGCCAGCAAACCCTGTATGGAGTCGGCCTCCATATCCAGCTTGCGGATCAGTTTCAGGCGATCGTGATCGAGCAAGTCCAAGGTGTCCCGCAACGGGCCGACCACCGCGATTTCGATGGCCATGATCTCATCCGCGCGTTTCAGGCCGGTGATTTCGATCGACGCTTCTTGAATTTCAAGCGCGCCCAAGCGCCCTCCCTTGGGGTGAAAGGTAATGCGGTCCTCATCGAAATCGGCATGGCCCGAGATGCCGGTCACCGGCGGCATGGGGCGCAGAAAATGAACGGCGATATCGTCGTAATCGAGGGTGCCGCCAAGTTCATGCAAGTCGGCGGCCGAGAAGTCGCCGTCGGGAGCGGTGAAGGAGGTCTTAAGTGTCGCCTTACGCGCTGTTCCCCGGTCGACGTTTTCAAGAACCCAGTCGCGCGGGCCCGTGGCGACATCGAGCGGCCAATACAGTTTCAGGTCCGCCATGGCGATGTCCTCGACCATGGCCTGGGCGCTAACTTCCAGGTCACCGCGAAACCCGTGGGCGGCGCTGGTTATGGCACCCAATAAGGTCACGCGCGGTCCAGGTTCGCGATCGCCGCCGATCTCGATGACGGCGTTTTCCAAGGTTATACGCCGGTCCGACGCCGCCAGCGACCCCGCCACGCGAAGCGACCTGACCGGCACCGGCGCGGCAAGGAAGTCTTCATGGTCGAATTGACCGGCGCCGCCTTGAATATCGAAATCGAATTCTATCAAGGAGCCGTCCTCGCCCATCGACGCCGAAACCGACCCGGCCAGGGGCATGGTCAATCCACCGACCGCGGTCAGTCCGGGCACCAAGGAAACGGCCGCCTTTGGAATCACATCCGAAAACCTGGCCGTCAGGTCGATTTGCTCCGCCACCTTGGAATAGTCGAGTAGAACGAAGATGTCCGCTTGCCGTTCGCCAAGATCGACTTTTAGGGAAAGATCGCCAGACAAGCCGTCCTCGTCCCGGCGCAGTTCGATATCGGCATAGGGCGCGGACCACACGGAGCCAAGCTTGCGGTCGTTAATGGCGGCGCTGCCGCCGGCGATACGCACCGCGCGCAGAAAACTCCACGGGTCGCCGGGTGTCGGCTGGCCCAGAAGCCGCGCCAACATCCTGGGCACCAAGCGTGAGAAATCGCCTTCAAGCGAGCTCTCGCTATCGCTTACCGCCTTGGTTTCTTCCCAGGGTCCGAATTGAAAACTACCATCCTGAAGCCGTGAGAGGGCCACCCGCGCGCCGATGATTTCCACCAGGGTCGGCGCTATGGTCCCTTGAACCAGCGCCCGCAAGCTGAGCCGGAGCACGACATCGGGCAGGGCGGCCATGACCTCGCCATCGCCGCCCAGCACTCGCACCTGGCGCGTATGCAGATCGACGGTACGGTTCAATCCTCCCCATGTGAGTTGGGTCCTGCCGATTCGAACCTCGAAACCCTTTCCTGGAATTGACAACGCGGCTTCGATCTCCGGGGTCAGAAAATCCAAGTCGACGGGCCCCGCGGTCAGGCGCCAGAATGCCAATCCCACCAGCAGGGCCATGACGGCCAACATGCCGGCGGCGACCTCCGTGGCGATGACGGCGCTTCTATGGATCATGACGGGCGGCCCAAGCTAAGGCCGAGGCCTGGCCGCGGCGCCCTTGACCCCGGCGCGGCCCTCTCGCAGTGTGCCGAAAATTGAGCGAGCCGGAATGACCGATCTGTATTTTCGCGCGTCAAAGGAAGACCTGCCGGCGGCCGGCGACGCGCGGCACGCTGAGCGCGCCCTGAGCGAGTGGGACGAAAAGGCGAGCCGGTGCACGTCGCCCGAACTGGCCGCCGCCGCCAAATCCCTGGCCCGCGATCCGGATGGCCGGTGTCTGCTCGCGGCGATTTTCGGCCATAGCCCCTTTCTGACTCACTGCATCCTGCTCGATCTTAGCTATAGCGTGCGCCTCCTCACGCTGGGCCCGAGCGAGGTCCTAGGCGAAGTCGCCAAACACCTCAAGGAGGAACTGGCGAAAGAAGACGATCGCGGACAAGTGATGGCCGGATTGCGCCGTGCGCGCCAAAGAGCCGCCCTGGCCATCGCGGTCGCGGACCTTACGGGACATTGGTCCTTGTCCCAACAGCTTGCCGCCTTGTCGGACTTCGCCGAGCGGGCGGTTTCCGCCGCTCTGGCCCATTTGTTGCGCCAGGCCGCCGCGCGCGGCGAGCTGGAACTGGCCCACGACGGCGACCCGGAACGCGATTGCGGCTTTGTTATCCTGGGCATGGGCAAGCTTGGCGCCAAGGAGCTCAACTATTCCTCCGATATCGATCTCATCGTTCTCTACGATCCCGGCAAGGCGCGTTATCGAGGGCCACGGGGCGCGCCCGAAGGCTTCGTCCGCCTGACCCGGGACTTGGTCCGTATACTGGAGGATCGAACGGCCGAGGGCTACGTCTTCCGCACCGATCTGCGTTTGCGGCCCGATCCCGGTGCCATGCCGATCGCCATGACCTACAACACCGCCATGACCTACTACGAAAGCCTGGGCCAGAACTGGGAGCGCGCGGCCATGATCAAGGCCCGCCCGGTCGCCGGCGATCTGGACTTGGGCCTGGAGTTCCTGGCCGAACTGCGCCCCTTCGTGTGGCGCAAGAACCTGGATTTCTGGGCGATCCAGGACATCCACTCGATCAAACGCCAGATCCACGCTCACCGGGGCGGCGCCAAGATCGCGGTCCTGGGCCATAACATCAAGCTGGGCCGGGGCGGAATCCGGGAAATCGAGCTCTACGCCCAAACCCAGCAACTGATCTGGGGCGGGCGCGACCCATCCTTGCGCGGGCCGCGCACCGAGGAAGCGCTGGACGCCCTGGCCGCCGCCGGCCACTTCCCCCCGCGAACCGCGTCGGAATTGAAGACCGCCTACCGCTATCTGCGCAAGCTGGAACACCGCTTGCAGATGGTCGAAGATCAACAGACCCAGAATTTACCCAAGGACGAACCGGGGCTGGCGCGCCTGGCCGCCTTCATGGGCAAGGAAAGCGCTCAAGCTTTTCGCGATGACCTCCTGGCCGTCTTGGGCACGGTCGAGGATCACTACGCCGGATTGTTCGAGGAGTCCCCCGGCCTCTCGACCACCGGCAATCTGGTTTTCACCGGCGGCGAGCCCGAGCCGGGAACCTTGGACACCCTCGCGGTCCTGGGCTTTGGCGATGGCGTCAAGGTCTTCAACCTGGTGCGCGCTTGGCATCACGGGCGGTACCGGGCGACGCGCTCGACCCGCGCCCGGCAACTGCTGACCGAGTTGATGCCGGCCCTGCTGCAAGCGCTGGGCAATACCACCCAGCCCGACATCGCCCTGATCAAATTCGACGAGTTCCTGGCCGGACTGCCCGCCGGGGTGCAACTGTTTTCCCTGCTCCACGCCAACCCCGGACTGCTCGATATGCTGGCCGAGATCATGGGCGGGGCGCCGGGCCTGGCCGAGCGCCTCAGCCGCAACCCGGCCTTGCTCGAAGCCGTTCTCTCGCCAGATTTCTTCGATCCGATCCCACGGCCAGAGGCGCTCGCGCACGAACTCTCGGTCGCTCTCGGCCAAGCGCGGGACTTCCAGGATGTCCTCGATCTGGCGCGCCGCTGGGCCAATGACCGGCGCTTTCAAGCCGGCGTTCATATCCTGCGCCATATCGGCGATATCGATGAATCGGGCCGCGCGTTGAGCGATATCGCCGACACCTTGCTGCACGGCCTGGCCGCGCCCGTGCGGCAGGAGTTCGCCCGCCCGCACGGTCAAATCGAAGGTCAGGGACTGGCCGTTGTCGCCATGGGCAAGCTGGGCGCGCGCGAGATGACCGTGGCCTCGGACCTCGATCTGGTTTTTATCTATGACGCGGGGAAAGATGCGGCGCTCTCGGACGGCCCCAAGCCGCTCGACCCCGCGCAGTATTTCGGCCGCCTGTCGCAACGCATCATCGGGGCGCTGAGTTCCTTGACCCCGGAAGGCCGGCTTTACGAGATCGACATGCGCCTGCGTCCTTCGGGAAGCAAGGGACCCGTGGCTTCGACGCTGACCGCCTGGCGGCGCTACTACGACCGGGACGCCTGGACCTGGGAGCACATGGCCCTGACCCGCGCGCGCGTGGTGACCGGCGACCCGGATCTAAGCGCCCGCATCGAGGCCGCCATAGACGACATACTTCGCGCGCCCCGCGACCGCGATGACCTGCTGCGCGATGTCGCGCGAATGCGCGCGCGGGTCGCGAAGGAACATCCCGCCGATAGCCTTTGGAGCGTGAAGTACCTGCGCGGCGGCCTGATGGACCTGGAATTCCTGGCGGAGTATCTGATTCTGCGTCACGCCCAGGACGGTGCCGACATCATAGACGCCTCGACCCAGAGCGCCTTCGCCAAGCTGGCCGAAGCCGGTTTACTCGACCCGGAAAGGGCCCGAACCTTGATCGAGGCGACCCGGCTCATGCGGCAGGTTCAAGGCATGTTGCGCCTGGTCGCCACGCCCGCCTTCGACGCCGACACCGGAACCCCGGCCTTGCAATCGTCCCTCGCGCGCGCCGCCGCCATGGCGGATTTCGCGACCCTGCGCGCGGCCCTGGAATCGACGGCGCGGCGCATCCACGCCCTCTTCATCGAGATGATCGAAGAACCGGCCCAAGCCCTCGGCCAAGACGCCACGCAATCCGGCCAGTCGCCCTAGGTCACCGACTCATTAAATCGAATCCATATTCGCAGTGAAGCAAGTTTAACGGAAGCGAGATAGTTGTCGTCTCGTTTGTCGTAGCGTGTGGCGACGGCGCGGAAATGTTTGAGTTTATTGAAGAACCTCTCGA
>JAJFGJ010000002.1 GCA_021776175.1 Kiloniellaceae bacterium | reverse complement strand
CGGCTTGTTCGGCAATAATGGCTGGATCACAGACCACTCGAAATCCGTCAAATCGAAACGCGCCATGATAATCTCCCTTCAAGGAAGCTTGAATCACATCGCGCGCCGAAATGGAATCCCCTTTATGGGTATGTGACCTAATCCAGCGTCTCCACCTCGAAGATGCGGGCCGGCTTTATCAGCGCGTCCTGCGCCGCGATCAGTTGCATTTCGCGGGTGCCCGCCGCCTGGGTCGCGCTTAGCACGGCGAAGATGGCGGCGGCGGCGTGGCCGAGGGCGGCTGGGATATCGCGTTGTTCCAGATACTTAGCCAGGAAAATTGCCGCCACCGTATCGCCCATGCCGCTGGGCATGGGGTCGAGGCTAAGGGCGGGCGTGCGCACGCGCCAGGCGGCCGCCTCGCTCACCGCCAGCATCTCGATATCGTCGGCGCTCGTGGCCTCGCCCCGAAGGCTGGTTAGCAGCACGATCTTCGGTCCCTGGGCGAGGAGGACCCGCGCCGCGCCCAAGGCGTCGTCCAGGGTCGCGATGGGCCACCCCGACAGCAGTTCCAGCTCAAATCGGTTGGGGGCGACGATATCGGCCAGGGGCAAGGCGCGCTCGCGGAAGAAGGCCGGTATATCCCCGGCGACGTAGAGCCCGCTGTCCTCATCCCCCATGACCGGATCGCAGAGATAAAGCGCGTCCGGTCTGGCGCGGCGCACCTCCTTGAGCGCGCCCACGATCGCGGCGCCCATGCTTGCCTGGCCGACATAGCCCGACAGAACCGCGTCGCACCGGGCCAGAACGCCGCGCGCCGCCAGGCCCTGGACCAGTTCCGCGATGTGGGCGGCACTGAAATCCCGCCCGCTCCAGGCGCCATAGCCCTTGTGATTGGAATACTGCACCGTGTGCAGGGGCCAAACCTCGGCGCCCAGGCGCTGCAGGACAAAGACCGCGGCAGAGTTGCCGACATGGCCATAGGCGACGTGAGACTGTATGGAGAGAATGTTCACGGGCCGGGTCCAGCTTCTGTTTCAGTGGGAACCGAAGCAAACGTAATTAGCGTTGCAACGCTGCTGGTGCGTCCTTCGACAAGCTCAGGATGAGGAAGGATCGTGTCTGGCACAAAGAAAAATCCTCATGCTGAGCTTGTCGAAGCACGCACAACGTCGATCCAAGTCCTTCTTTGGCAGTGACGCAACAGTGTGCGATTGCCCCGCAACGAGCATGGCCATAGCTTGCCACAGGCGCGCTCTGGGTTATAGTCGCGCCCGATTCAAGCCCCGCGAAGAAGGACGCGTACTCATGGCCACACTCTCCCGCCCACGCCGCAGCGTGCTGTACATGCCCGGGTCCAACGCCCGCGCCTTGGAGAAGGGACGCGGCCTGCCGGCCGATGCCTTGATCCTGGATCTGGAAGACGCCGTGGCGCCCGATGCCAAGGCCATGGCGCGCCAGCAAATCGTCGAGGCGGTCAAGGCCGGCGGTTATGGTGGGCGGGAATTGATCGTGCGGATCAACGGCCTGGATTCGCCCTGGGGGCACGACGACCTCACCGCGGTCGCGACCTGCGGCGCCGACGCGATCCTGCTGCCCAAGGTCGAGAGCGCGGCCATGGTCCACGATCTGGAAATGCAGATGGTCGGCGCCGGCGCGCCCGACGGCATGGATATCATGTGCATGATGGAAACGCCGCTCGGCATGTTGCACGCCGAGCAGGTCGCGGGGGCCAGCAAGCGGCTGTCCTGCCTGGTCATGGGAACCTCGGATCTGGTCAAGGATCTCCAGGCCAGCCACACCGACGCGCGCCTGCCGGTGCTCACCTCGCTCGGCCTGTGCCTGCTTGCCGCGCGCGCCTTCGGTTTGAGCATCGTCGACGGGGTGCATCTTGACCTGGGCGACGATCAAGGCTTCGCCGAGGCCTGCGATCAGGGCAAGGAGCTTGGCTTCGACGGCAAGACCCTGATTCATCCCAAGACCGTCGCCAAGGCGAACCAGGTTTTCGGACCTTCGGCGGAGGAGGTTGCCTTTTCCAACCAGATCATCGCGGCGCACGCGGCGGCGGAAAAAGAGGGCAAGGGCGTGATCCTGCTCGACGGCAAGCTGATCGAAAACCTGCATGTCGAGAACGCCAAGCGTTTGGTGACGCTCGATGCCGCGATCAAGGCGCTGGATGCGGGCGCGAAATAACGTGACTGGCAAGACCGCCCAGAGAAATTTTTTCGAGGATTTCAGTCCCGGCCAGGTCTTGCGCCACGCCACGCCGCGCACCCTGACCACGGGCGATCAGGCACTTTATACGGCCTTGACCGGATCGCGCTTCGCGCTGCATTCCTCGGACGTCTTCGCCCGCGCGCTCGGTCTGCCCCAGGCGCCGCTCGACGATTTTCTGGTCTTCCACATTGTCTTCGGCAAGACGGTTCCCGACATCTCGCTCAACGCGGTCGCCAATCTGGGTTATGCGTCTTGCGTCTTCGGGGTGCCGGTCTATCCCGGCGATACGCTGAGCGCGGCCAGCACCGTGATCGGGCTCAAGGAAAATTCGAGCCGCGAGACCGGGGTGGTGACCGTGCGTTCGACCGGGGTGAACCAGAACGGCGAAACCGTGCTCGATTACATTCGCTGGGTCATGGTCAAGAAGCGCGATCCCGGCGCCCCGGCGCCCACGCCCGTAATGCCCGATCTGCCGGACTCCGTGGCGGTTGAAAACATCGCGGTTCCAAAAGGTTTGGACGTCTCGGCCTATGACAGCGGTCTGGCCGGGTCCGAACATCTTTGGGACGACTTCGAGGCCGGCGAGCGCATCGATCATATGGACGCCATGACTATCGAAGAAGCCGAACATCAGATGGCGACCCGCCTGTACCAGAATACGGCGCGGGTGCATTTCGATTTGCTCGCCGCCAAGGCCGGACGTTTCGGCAAGCGGATCGTCTATGGCGGGCACATCATATCCCTGGCCCGCGCGCTCAGCTTCAACGGCCTGGCCAACGCTTTTCGTATCGCCGCCATTAACGGCGGCCGCCATGCGGCGCCCAGTTTCGCCGGCGACACCATCGCCGCCTGGTCGCAGGTTCTAGAAAAGATCGTCCTGCCGGGGCGCGAGGATCTCGGCGCGCTGCGCCTGCGCAGCGTCGCGCTCAAGAACCAGCCCGGCGCCGGGTTCCCGCTCGCGGGCACGGACGGCAAGAGCGACCCGGCGGTAGTGCTCGATCTAGACTACACGGTCCTGATGCCGCGGCGCTGAGGTCTTAGGGCGCGATCTCCACGGCCCCCTGTCCAACTTGACGGCCGCGCCGGAAAGCGAACGGCAGGCTTTGGCCCGGCGCCGCCGCATCGAGCAGGCCGAACGCGGCGTTCTCATTGGCCGCTGGCGCGCCGTTGATGGCGACGACGACATCGCCCGGCCGCAGCCCCAGGCGCTCGACGATACCGCCGGGCGGGGCGTTCTCGATCAAAACCCCGAACACGCCGTCGTCGTTTTCGCCAAGACCGATATCGCCGGAAACAAAGGCCCGGCGCAGGACATTGGCCGCTTCATGAAATTCTTCCAGCGTCAGCCGGAGGCGGCGCGGCCCGGTGCTGGGCGGCAAAGCCGGTTCGCTCTCGCGCGCGGCGGTTTCAAGCGCGGCGGCGGGGGCTAGCGCCGTGGCGCCGCCGCCCCGCGTTACCTCCAGGCGCACCGGGCGCCCCTGAACTTCGAGGATGACATCGCCGGGCGAGATAGACAGCACCTTGACACCGTTCATGGGCGTGCCCCCGATTCGCGCTGTCTTGGAACGCCCGGTGGATTCTTGTTCCAGTATCACGATCCGCGCGCCGGTCACGGAGGAGGATAGGGTGCCGACAGCGCGCCATCGCTCCAGGCTGCCGAGATCGAGAACCCGCACTGCTTCAAGCGGCTCCGCCCAGCCTGGTCCTTGGCTGGCAATAAAAGCCGCCGCCAGCACGGCGGCAAACCAAGGCTTGGGCTGCCGCATCGAGCGGTTATCCTATTTCACCGGCGCGCGGAAAGATGGCCCGCGCCCGTATAGCCACTTCATCGCCGCCAGGACACCCAGGATTATCGCCATGAGCAAGGCGCTGCTTCCGCCGCCGCCGCCGCCGCTTCCAACATTCGCGGGTACGGGATAAAGCGCCAGGGCACCGTTCCTGTCGTCGGCGGAAATCCGCGCCACGATAACCTGGCTAAACATGATCGTCGCCTGGGTCGCCGGGTTCACGCCGAACACGTCATCTGGGTGGGCAAGCCCCAAGGTATGGCCTAATTCGTGCAGAACGATTCTGCGGAAATCGAATAAAGGGAAAAACTCCGATGTATCGAAGGCGTCGCCGATAAAGGCGCCGCTCGCGCTCGCTGTATTTGGCGGGATTATGGCGATGTCCGCGTCGGTGATCCGGATGGAGATCGGCGAATCCACGATCGCGACCAGCCGTGTTATGCCCAAGGCAAGGGCTGGAAGTATCCCCAGGCACACCGAGGCATCGAAGGCGGCGACCACGTTGCCGTCGGTCACGCAGGGATTGCCGGTGCCCGTGGTCCCGTTGAAGCTGAAATTCGCGCCAACCGCGTTCCAGTCGCTCATGGACGAAATCGCGTTCTGGTTCCACGTCGTGGTGCCATTGGCCAGCGGGCCTGCCGGGTCCGGCGCGAAAGCCGAGGTGACGTTGACCGAGGTTTGTTTCCAGGTTAGGGGAACGCCCTGACCGAAGGCCAAGGGAACGGCCACGTTGGAGACCGTGAGGTCAATGATTTGCCCGTTCGTGACGATCGTACCGCTGGGAACGGCGAACACCGCGAAGGCCTTTGCCTCGGCGGAAAGGAATATCGCGAAGATAGCCAACAAGCCGCGAAAGAGGGTCGTCCGCTTCATCGAGCGCTCCTTGATACTAGTTCAATGCGGCCCTGACATGGTCCAGGAATAAATCCAGCGTCATGGCGCCATCCAAATTGCTCGCCGTGTCATCGTCGCCATCTGGGCCGTCATCCGGCATGGTTCCATAAATTACCACGTCGTCTCGAACCTCGGCGACGGCTTGGCCGGTGGTGGAGAGAACGACTTCGACGCCGCTTTCCGGCACCTCGGCGACGACAAACAGCCCCTGCGCGCCAAGTGGAACCGAAAGACCATTGTCGGCTTCGACCAGAAACACGAGGTAACGCTGGCCGAGGTTTAGCTTTGGAAGGCCCGGATACCACTCCACCACATCGCCGACCTGGCCGCCGAACTGGGTCACGGAAATCGCCGCGTGCGTCGTGTCTCCCTTGATGACCTGCAGATCGCCAAGCGTTGCCTGGGTAACGATACGAACGTAGTCGCCGAAGAACCGCTCCATGCTTTCCAAATCGTCGACGGTGCCAAGGACGATCGTATTCGCCCGCTGGGCCAATTTCGACAAGGGCATGCGGCCTTCCGTGAAGGCCCCGGCGGGAGCTAAATGCAGCCAAAGGAAAAACGCCGCTAGTAAGCTCGTGGCAGCCCTGCGCGCCATTCAGTGAATCCTCCATCTTCGCCAAGTCGCGGCCGTTGCTCCGCGCATAAACCCGTGACCTCGCGCCATCTCGAAAATCAGCCCCACGGCGACACCCTGGACGTGCGCCGCGGATGCGATGGGGTAATCGGCGAAGCTCTCCATCCATGAAGCCAGGCCCAAGGCTTGCTCGGCGAATACCTTGAGCAAGACAAGCGCCAGCACGCCGGTTCCCAAAAGCCGCCGGTTCCCGGCCGCCAGGCGCAAGGCGCTGCCGGCGACCAGGGCGTGTATCAATCCCGACGATCCAAGCATCCACGCGACTTGGGCGTTGAAGATCAGAACGCCGGCACTGACCGCCGTGGCGGCGGCCAGAAGTCTAAGAAGGATGGATCGCAGGCTTTCCCGCTCATCGAACAGGTAGCCCCAGGCGAGGATCGCGGCCACGTTGGCGGCCAGATGCAAGGGGCCCAAGTGAACGAAATGCGATGTAATCAGCCGCCACCACTCACCGGCGAGAATTCGGCTCCGCTCGAATTCCAGCAACGGCGCGAGATCGCCGCCGGCGGCGCCCAGCGCGATCATGACGGCGGCGAGCGCCAAGGCCAGGTGCGTCGAGCGCACGCCGGTGCCAAGGGGCGGTTCCTGGAAGACGCTGACCATTATTGGGCTTTCGCGCCTCCTTGCCGCGCTTCCGTCCCCTTGCGGGACATCTCGGCGAGCAGCGAGGTCAATCTGGTTTGAAACAAGGCGGACGCGCGCGACACCTGCCCTTCCTGACGGCGGCGTATCATGGGCAAGACCTCGCGATTGGCGGCCAGGCCCGCGCGCACGAAGTTCCGCCCCGGCGCGCTTGAGAGAAATTCGAGGGCGGCCTCCAAATCCTCGCCGGAAAGGGTCTTGGCGTAGGTGGCGCGGTAACGCTGAATGATCCCGTCCTCCACGCCCAGCCGGCAGGCCTCGCCGGCATAAGTTCGGGCCAGCTTTTCAAGGCGCGGGGCCAAATCTTCACTTGAGACCCGGCCCGCGACGGCGGAACCCAGGGCGGCGTTGACCTGATTCCGCGCATGGTTCCGCGCGGCGGCCCGGCATTCATTTTCCGTGGCGCGCAAATAGTCGCGAATTTTGAGCTTTTCGACCACATCGTCGACCGGCCCCGCGTTAGCCGTGGAATAGGTGGCGGCGAGCAAGGCCGCGCCAAGCAGGCGCATGAGGCTTGGCCGAAGGTTTCCACGCGCGGCCGTTAGAGCTCTTTTTATCGCAGCAACTTCCACGTGAGGAACTCAAGCCTAGGTTGAGAATTGTTCCTAACGGTATCCCAAGATTGCCGAGTCTGGCAAAGGGACTTCATAGTCCGCCCGGCAAGGCGCCCGCCGCCACTATACCGCCCAGGATCAGCCAGCCGACGAAACGATTGGATTTGAATCGGATCAGGCAATTGGTCGCGCTGCCGGTGTCCAGGGTCGCGATTTGCCAGGAGAAATGCGCGGCGGCGAGCGCGACGCCCAGGAGGGCGGGCCAGTCCAATCCGGCGGTCAGCATGGCGGCGGTCATGAGAACCAGGGTCAGGCCATAGAAACCGGCCAACCACGGCTTGGTCGCGGCGCCGAACTTGAGGGCCGTGGACTTAACCCCGACCAGAACGTCGTCTTCCTTGTCCTGATGCGCGTAGATGGTGTCGTAGCCGAGGGTCCAGGCGATACCGGCCGCGTACAGCCAAAAAGCGGGCGCGGAGACTTCGCCGCGCGCGGCCGCCCACCCCAGAAGCGCGCCCCAGTTAAAGGTTAGGCCGAGCCAGGCTTGCGGCCAATAAGTCACCCGTTTCATCAAGGGATAGACCGCGACGAGGAGCAAGGAGGCGGCGCCCAGGGCAATCGCGAAGGGATTGAGTTGGAGCAGGATCGCCAGGCCGGCGAGCAGCAGGGCGGCCAGGAACGCCAGGGCTTGGAATACGCTGACCTGGCCGCTGGCGATGGGACGGGCGGCGGTGCGCGCGACCTGGGCGTCGATTTCGCGGTCGGCCAAGTCGTTCAACACACAGCCCGCGCCGCGCATGATCAGGGCGCCGAGCGCGAACAGCACGATCAGCCGGGCGTCCGGCCGGTTCCCTTGCGCGCTGGCCGCCAAGGCCAGGCTCCACCAGCAGGGGAACAGTAGCAACCAGGTCCCGATCGGCCGATCGATGCGGATCAGGCGTAAATAGGGCCTTGCCGCCGCCGGTGCGCGGCGCAGGGTCCAATGATCGGCGCGAATATCGCTGGCATCTGCCATAATCCCATTTATATCAAGGAGCGTTGGCGCGCGAAATGGCCCGGCGCGCGGGCGCGCGAAATGGCCCAGCGCGCAGGCGTGCATAATGGATTGGCTTCATGCGGACGGAAACCCGGCTCTATGTGGACGACGATCTGGACCAAGGTCTGGAAATCGGTCTCGATCGTGCGCGTGCCCACTATTTGCGCAGCGTCTTGCGCCTGTCTCCGGGCGCGGATCTGGCCGTGTTCAATGCCCGCGACGGCGAATGGCGCGCGCGTATCGACGGTCTTGGCAAGGGCTGGTGCTCGCTTGAAGTGCTCGAGCGGCTACGCGAGCCTGTTCCGGAGCCCGATATCTGGCTGGTATTCGCACCCATCAAGCGGGCGCGCATCGATTTCCTGGCCGAAAAAGCGACCGAATTGGGGGCCGCCGTGCTGCAACCGGTCATGACCCGCTTTACCGCCGTAAGCCGGGTCAACACCGAGCGCCTGGCGGCCAATGCGCGCGAGGCGGCCGAACAATGCGGCCGCTTGAGCGTGCCCGAGGTGCGCCCGCCGGCCGATCTGATGGCCCTCATGGCCGCCTGGCCCCGCGAGCGCCGCCTGCTGGTTTGCGCCGAGGCGGGCCCGGCGCGGCCGATCGGCGCGGTCCTGGGCGAGGCCGCCCGGGAGTCCGCCGCCGGTCCCTGGGCCGTCATGACGGGACCGGAGGGCGGCTATGCCGAAAGCGAGCTTGACGCCTTGCGCCAACTGCCCTTTGTTATTCCGGTCGGCTTGGGGCCGCGTGTGCTCCGTGCCGATACCGCGGCCTTGTCTGCGCTGGCGTCGTGGCAGGCACAACTCGGCGATGGGCGGGGACGGCCCATCTGGCGCTCGTCGGACTAGGAAACGCTAACGGCAAGCGACGCGACAACGGCACGATATTCGAGCCCAACTCACCTTCCCAGATCAATTTCCGGACCCCGCATCATGTCAGCACCCCCGCAAGGCAAGGGAGAGCCGATCTCCAGCAAGGCAGATCTGGTCGCCTATATCGAAGAGGGCAACAAGCCGCCCGAAGACTGGCGTATCGGGACCGAGCACGAAAAGCTGATCTACTTGCGCGATGGTCTGCGCCGCGCGCCCTATGACGGACCCGGCGGCATCCGGGAGATTCTCGATGGCCTGATCGAGAAATTCGGCTGGCAGGCGATCGAGGAAGACGGCCAGCCGATTGCCCTGACGATGGATGGCTGCAATATCACGCTGGAGCCGGGCGGGCAGTTCGAGCTATCGGGCGCGCCGCTCAAGACCATCCACGAGACCTGTAACGAGGTGCACGCGCATCTGGACCAGGTCAAGGAAGTGATCGAACCGCTGGGCGCCGGCGCGATTGGCGTGGGATTCGAACCCAAGTGGCGGCGCGGCGATATCCCCTGGATGCCCAAGGGGCGCTACAAGATCATGCGCGCGCAGATGGAGGCCAAGGGCAAGCTCGGTCTCGACATGATGCTGCGGACCTGCACGGTCCAGGTCAATCTGGACTATCAATCCGAAGCCGACATGGTAAAAAAATTCCGCGTCGGCCTGGCCCTGCAACCGGTTTCCACGGCGTTGTTCGCCAATTCCCCCTTCACCGAGGGGAAACCCAACGGTTTCCTGAGCTACCGCAGTCATATCTGGACCGATACCGACCCGGACCGCTGCGGCATCCTGCCCTTCGTGTTCGAGGACGGCATGGGTTTCGAACGCTATGTCGATCACGTCCTCGACGTGCCCATGTACTTTGTCTACCGCGACGGCCGCTACCTGGACGCGCGCGGGCAATCTTTCCGCGACTTCATGGCCGGCAAGCTGCCCGCGCTGCCGGGCGAAGTCGCCACCGTCAGCGATTGGGTCGATCACATGTCGACCCTGTTTCCCGAAGTGCGTTTGAAGCGCTTCCTGGAGATGCGCGGCGCCGACGGCGGGCCTTGGGAGAGCATTTGCGGCCTGCCCGCGCTCTGGGTCGGACTCCTCTACCATGGGGCGGCGCTGGATGCGGCCTGGGATTTGGTCAAGGATTGGACGCAAGACGAGCATGAGGCCCTGCGCGACGGGGTGCCGCGCCAAGGGCTTGCGACGCCATTTCGCGGCGGCACCCTGCGCGATGTCGCGCGCCGGGCGCTGGAGATCGCCGATTCGGGCCTGAAGGCGCGCGCCCGGCTCGACGGCGGCGGCCTGGACGAAACCCATTTCCTCGACGATTTGCATGAGATCGCGAATGGCGGGCCGACCCCGGCCGAAGGCCTGCTCGAGGCCTACCATGGCGCCTGGGGCGAGGATATCGACGAGCTGTTCAGCGATATCCCGTATTAGATCATTCGCCGGACCTAAGGTGAAACGGCCCGGCAAGCTGCTTTAGCTGGAGGCGACCGACTTACCCTTTGAGCCGAGATCGCCGAAGGCTTGGGTGATCCTTTCCACGATCCCGGTCTCACCCTGGCGGAGCCATTTTCGCGGATCGTAAAACTTTTTCAGGGGCTGGCCCGTTTCGGGATGGATCTGGTCTTTAAAGGCCGCCTCGTTTTCCCGCACATAGGCACCGACCGATTCGGCGAAAGCAAACTGGGTGTCGGTGTCGATGTTCATCTTGAAGACGCCGTATCGAATCGCCTCGGAGATCGCTTCGCCGTCCGAGCCGGAACCGCCATGGAAAACTAAATCCAACGGGGTTTCGCTAGGGAGGCCGTGCGTGCGCCGCACCAGGTTTTGAGAGGCCTTCAAAATCTCCGGCCGCAGTTGAACGTTTCCGGGCTTATAGACCCCGTGAACATTGCCGAAGGAGGCGGCAAGGGAGAAATGGCCAAGGGGATTGAGGCGCTCGTAGGCCGCCAGCACGTCTTCGGGCTGAGTGTAGAGCTTGGCGTTGTCCGCCATGTCGTACTCGGACCCGATACCGTCTTCTTCCCCGCCGGTGACGCCGAGCTCGATTTCGAGACTCATCTCCAAGGGCACCAGGCGTTCCAGAACCCGCTCGCATTCCTTGAGGTTATCCTCAAGGTCTTCCTCGGAAAGGTCGAGCATGTGCGAAGAAAAGAGTGGCGGCCGCCCCTGACGGCGCTCCTCGGCGCTGTGCGAAATCAAGGCATCGATCCAGCCGAGCAGTTTCCGGTTGGCATGGTCCGTGTGAAGCACGACACAGATGCCGTAGTGGGCGGCCAGGAGAGCAACATGGCGGGCCGCGGAAACGGCCCCTAGGACCATGGCGTCCTGCTTGTCGGCCAAACCCTGACCCGCGAAAAAGGCCGCGCCGCCGTTGGAGAGCTGGATGATCACATCCGAACGGTTTCGCGCCGCCGCTTCAAGCACGGCATTGATCGAATTGGTGCCGACGACATTTACCGCCGGCAGGGCATAACCCTCTTCCTTGCAGTGACCGACGAGTGCCTCGTAGGCCTCTCCATAAACCACGCCCGGTGGCAGTTTAAGATCCATGCTCGATGCCCATTTTGTCCGGTTTCCCCGTTTGATCCCTAACAACGGGCCGGATGATACCTAGACAACCTGGGTCAAGAAACCGTGAAGGGCTCTTGGGGGGGGGTGGGTTCTAAAGAGGACACCGGCATCCCGCCGCCGGCCCAAGGCTGGATTATGAGAGAGCGGTACCACAACGAGAAGAGCCGCGGCTGGGGGACCGCGGCTCTTTTTTGGGGTACATAGGGTACTTATCTAGGGAAGGGTTAGGTTCATTTATTAAGACCCCAGGGTATTAACAAATAGTTAACGCGGCGGCCGATTTTGTTAAGAGTCCGCCCGTGACCTATGATCGCGCCTGACCGGAAGGGGCCGGGAAGCCTCTTTGGCAGGCTGCTTTTTCGTCTTCAACTCCATCTGGAAACATATCGGATATGCCGGGACCTCTCGAAGGATTTAGGATTATCGACCTCACCGCCATGGTGTCGGGCCCGCTCGCGACCATGATCCTGGCCGACCAGGGCGCGGACGTGATCAAGATCGAGAACCCGCGCGGCGGCGATTATACCCGCGTGGTTTCGAACCGGCGCGGCGGTCTATCCGCCTCTTTCCTGAACAACAACCGGAATAAGCGTTCGGTGGCCCTCAATCTGAAGGACCCGCGCGGCCGCGATTTGCTCATGCGCCTCGCCGCCGGGGCCGATGTTTTCGTCCAGAATTTCCGCCCCGGTGTCGTCGACCGCATGGGCATCGGCGAGGAGGCGATCAGAAAGATCGTGCCCAACATCGTCTATGTGTCGATCAGCGGATTTGGCGATAGCGGCCCCTATGCCGGCAAGCCGGTCTACGATCCCCTGGTTCAGGCGCTATCCGGCCTGACCACCATTCAAGGCGGGTCCGACCAGCAGCGCCCGCGCCTGGTGCGCACGATCCTGCCCGACAAGCTGACCGGTTTTTCCGCCGCCCAGGCGATCACGGCGGCTCTGCTGGCCCGCGCCCGCACCGGCGAGGGGCAGCACCTTCGCCTTTCCATGCTCGACGCGGTGGTCTCGTTTCTTTGGAGCTCCGACATGGGCGGCCAGACCTTTGTCGGTCACGAGTTTCCGCAAGAAGAAGCACAGAGCTTTATCGACCTTATCTACGAAACCGCCGACGGCTACATCAGTGTCGCGGTTCAGTCCGACAAGGAATGGCTGGGCCTGACCCAAGCCTTGGAACGGCCCGAGTGGCTGGAGGACGAGCGCTTCAAGTCCTCCGCTCTAAGGCACCGCAATATCGACGCGCGGCTGAGTCTGACCCAGGAGGTTCTGCGCACGCGAAGCTCGGCCGCGTGGCTGGCGCGCCTGGAGGCGGCGGACGTGCCTTGCGCGCCGGTCTTGCGCCGGGGCGAGGTGATCGATCATCCGCAAATTCTGGCCAATGAAACAATGGCGATCACCGACCACCCCCACGCCGGAAAGCTGCGCCAAGCCCGCCACGCGCCGCGTTTCTCGGGCACCCCGGCGGAACACCGCCATGGCGCGCCCCTTCTGGGGGAACACACCCGCGCCCTGCTGAGCGAGGCCGGGGTGGCGGATAGCGAATTGGATACCCTCGCGGACGAGGCCGTGATTGGTTTGGGCGAGGGCGCCGCATGATCGATTTTTATTACTGGCCGACTCCAAACGGCTGGAAGGTCTCCATCATGTTGGAGGAGTGCGGCCTTTCCTACAGAACGGTCCCGGTCAACATCGGCGCGGGGGATCAATTCAAACCGGAATTTCTGGCCATCAGCCCCAATAACCGCATGCCGGCGATCGTCGACCGCGATGTCGAGGGCGACCCGGTGCCGGTATTCGAATCCGGGGCGATCCTTTTTTACCTGGCGGAAAAGACCGGGAAGTTCATGCCCCCGGACCCGTTGGGGCGAAAGGAAGCGCTCGAATGGTTGTTCTGGCAGACCGGCAATCAAGGGCCCATGGCCGGGCAGCTCAGCCATTTCGTCAATTACGCGCCGGGGGACGAGGCCTATTCCAAAAAACGCTACGGTCAGGAATACGACCGTTGCCTGGGGGTCCTGGAACGGCGCCTGCAAGACCGGCCCTTCATTCTCGGAGAGGAATACAGCGTGGCCGATATGATCTGCTGGCCCTGGGTTCTGATCGCCAAGCCCCTGGGTCAGTCGCTCGACGACTTTCCGAAGGTTTCCGCCTGGCGTCAGGCCGTCAAGGCGCGCCCGGCCGTGCAAAGGGGCGTCGATCTAGGCAAGGAACATCGCCGCGCCGCGCCGCCAAGCGAAGCGGAGCGCAAATTTCTGTTCGGGCAGAGCGCAAACACCGCTAAGGATTTGAGCGGCGGATAGGGCTTTAAGCCTGGTAGTGGGTCCGTTTGGCTAAGGTCCGTTAAGTGCCAAACCCAGACATCCACGCATCCCACCCACAACACTCACATCTTACATTTACCGTTTCTCGATTGAAACGAGGCCGGCACCAGCCTTCTCATTACCGCGCGGCGTTACCAAGGCCAAGGCTGCCAACATGATCAGCAGGGATACCCAAATCCACAAGGAATGCTGTTCATTAAAAATCACTACGCCCCAAAAAACGCCCGAGAACGTGACGACATAGGCGGTTTGACTGGCGAATACAGGGCCAGCATGGGCGATCAGAAATATGAACAAACTGTATGCGGTAACGCTGAGCAATGCCATTCCGACAATGGCCCACTCCACAGATCCCCAGGGCCAGGCCAAGGGGACGAATGTGCCGGTCGAGATCACCACCGGCGTCGTTATGACGGTCGCGGCAATGTACATGCCGCCCGCCACTGTGAAGGGGCTTACACCGGTCGGCATCCGGAGTGCCACCAACAAATTCTCAGCCGAATAGCAAACGGCAGCCACCAGTGCTGCGAACACCCACGGCACGACAGACGGATTGGGTAGACTTTCTTCAGGACCTACCAGCAAGATGATGGAAAGTACCCCAAATACCACTCCCACGACACGACCGACTTGGAACTTCTCAATTCCGAAAACAGCAGCGGCGGCAAAAGTCAAAAGTGGCACGGTGGCTATCGTGATGGACAGAACGCCCGGCGAAACCCGCGATGCGGCATAGTAAAACAAGATGCCCGGGATAACCGATCCCAGCAGACCGCACGCGACATAGAACAGAACGTTATTACGTTTGACGGGTAGTTTTTGGCGGGCCGCGAGGCTTAACATGATCAAGAACAACGCACCGATCAACGACTGCCAATAGTTTATCCCTATTGGATGGCCACCGCCTCCTGCCGCGATCTTGGCGAGGGAAAATGTTGCACCCCAGATTAGCCCCGCAAACAACAAGAGCAACCAAGCCGCGGTGCGACCCAGAGTGCTTTTCCGCAGGTCTGGCTCAACGATTTCTTCTGGGTAGATTGTGGATTCGATAAAATGCATGAAGGCCTCCTTCGCGGGCTATCAATAAGCGCGGTGAGGCCCTTTTATGCGCCGGTGCCAGCGGCATCGCTGGCATAATTTGCTTGACGATATGTGTCAAGTGAACCGGACGACTGGTTCTTACGAACTAATTGTGTATCCGGCAACAAACGTCTGCAAGAGGTCTCAAACAGACCTTCTTGATACTGATCCACCGCGATCTAAGCCGCCGTGCCGCCGATAGTCAGGTTGTCGACCAGCAGGCTTGGCTGGACGACGACGACGGGCTCGCCCCGGCCGTCCTTGCGGATAGGACACCTTGGTCCGCACGTCCGGTTCTTTTACGGCTGGAGCAGGCCTCTGTGTTTCAGGATTCCATCGATGAAATCCTGGGGCGAACCGTACTTGCTATAGCAATTGTCGATATTGCCGATTCTGCTGCCGATGCTGATCTCCGGAAATCCTATTTTCGTCATATCGTGACGCATGGCGGCGGCAACCCTGTCAAAGGCCGCGCGGTTATAGCCGTCTTCATCGCGCAGGCGCAAAATCGCAACGCAATCGCTAATGCTTTCATTCATCAGATGTTCGGGGCTGTTGCGCGGCGGATGCGGGCGGTCGACATCGCCGGTTTGGTGATGGGCGCATTCATGGCGGTCGATAAATCTCTGGAATTCCGGTGGCGTGGCGGCGTAGTTGGATCTGTAAACAACCGGTTTGCCGTTGGAATCCCGGATGGCCATGCCGGCCGCCATGGCGGAGCTTCCTCCGTTTCTCTCAATGAAGCGGACCGCTTCCCCCTTATTATTGGCGCAAGACGGTGGATTGACGACATCGTAGGGCGTGGGTGTCTGGGCGTCCTGGCCCATGGCGGCGCTGGAATAGGCCATGCTCAATGTCAGGCCAATAGCGGGAAGAACGAACCTCGGTATGAAGCCTCGCGGCGGCATCTTATAACGCCTCCTTGGCTAGAAGATTTCTCATCGCGGCCTAGCGGACAAGCCTCAAGCCGCGGTGCCGCCGACGGTCAGGTTGTCGACCAGCAGGCTTGGCTGGCCGACCCCCACGGGCACGCCCTGACCTTCCTTGCCGCAGGTGCCGACACCGTCATCGAGTTTCATGTCGTTGCCGATCATGGACACCTTGGTCAGGACGTCGGGGCCGCTGCCGATCAGGGTCGCGCCCTTGACGGCGGGACCGATTTTACCGTCCTCGATCAGATAAGCCTCGGTGCAGGAGAACACGAACTTGCCGGAGGTGATATCGACCTGACCGCCGCCGAAATTGACCGCGTAGAGGCCTTTCTTGACGGAGCTGAGAATTTCCGCCGGGTCCTTGTCGCCGGCCAGCATGCAGGTGTTGGTCATGCGCGGCATGGGAATGTGGGCGTAGGATTCCCGCCGGCCGTTGCCGGTCGGTTTCATGCCCATGAGGCGGGCGTTCTGGCGGTCCTGCATGTAGCCGGTCAAGATGCCGTCCTCGATCAGGGTCGTGCACTGGCTCGGCGTGCCCTCGTCGTCGATGCTCAGCGACCCGCGCCGGTCCATCATGGTGCCGTCGTCAACCACCGTGACGCCCGAGGCGGCGACTTTCTGGCCCATCAGGCCGGCGAAGGCCGAGGTCTTCTTGCGGTTGAAATCGCCCTCCAGGCCGTGGCCTATGGCTTCGTGCAGCAGGATTCCGGGCCAACCCGGTCCCAGCAATACCGCCATTTCCCCGGCCGGGGCGGGCACCGAGTCCAGATTGACCAGGGCCTGGCGCAGGGCCTCGTCGGCCGCGCCGCGCCAATAGGCCGCGTCGATCAGGGTGTCGTAGGCGATCCGCCCGCCACCGCCGAAACTGCCGCTTTCCTGGCGCCCGTCCTGTTCGACGACGATAGAGACGCTCAGGCGCACCAGGGGGCGGATATCGGCGCCGCGTTCTCCGCCGGCGCGCAGGATTTGCACGGCTTGCCATTCCCCGGCCAGGGAGGCCGAGACCTGGCGCACGCGCGGGTCGAGGCCGCGGCCGTAGGCGTCGATATCGGCCAGAACCTTGACCTTGGTGTCGAAGGGCACCGCGCCCAGGGGGTTGAGGTCCGTGTATAGGGTGCGATTGGTGCCCGCCGGGTCCGCGGCCATGGTGCCGCCGTGGCCCGCGTTTACCGTTCGCACGGTCTGGGCCGCGCGCGCGATGGCTTCTTCGGACAAATCGCTGGCGTGGGCGTAACCGGCGGCCTCGCCCGCGATGCCGCGCAGGCCGAAGCCCTGGGCGGTATCGAAACTGGCGCTTTTCAAGCGCCCGTCGTCGTAACCCAGGCCCTCGGATTGGCAATATTCCAGGTACAGCTCGCCGTCGTCGGCGCCGTTCAAGGTGTCGTCGACCAGGCGCTGGGTTCGACTCAGGTCGAGCCCGGCCTTATTGAAAAACAGATCGTCCGTCGCGGCGATGTGGGACATCCGGGCTCCCCCTGGGTTTGAAAGTGCGGGCTTGAAAAGGCGTCGTCGCGTCTGTCATAGCTCATATGGGGTCTTGGCGAGACAATAAAGCGTAAAGACCCACGCCCCACGAGGCGATATGGGAAACCGAAGTCATGCCTAGCGGTCTCGACGATCATCCCCTGCGCCATGCGCTGAGCGAGGAGTTGCACGCGCGGCCCTTCGCCAAGCTGCGGGCGCCGTTGCGCGCGACACACCTGGCCCTGCTTTCCGGCGAAGACGCGGCCGAGGCCGACCGGAGCTGTGTCGCCGCCCTGTGCGAGCAATTCGGCGCCCCGCCGCCCGGGGACGGGGACACTCATTTCATGGCGGATTTGGGCGCGTTTCGGCTTAAGTGGGAACGCCATACCGAGTTTTCGTCTTTCACTTTCTTCGTGACCCCGCCCGGCGACCAGAGGCCCCAAGCCACGGATGTTTTCGAGACCAAGGGCCTTGCCGGGGTGCCGCACGAGTGGCTTGAAACGCTTCCGGGGGAGTTGCTGGTAGGGGTCCACCTGAGCCTTATTCCTAAAGACGTGCCGATTCCGGGCGCCGACGAGATCGCGCGGGCCTTCGGCACCGGCAACTTGGCGGGCAACTTGGCGTCCGGCGAAGCAGCGGCGGTCTTCGTGGACTTTCGCATTCACGACGATGGCTTTGGCCGCATCCTGGTTCATGACCGGCATCTGCAGCCGCGCCAGGCCGGGCGCATGGTCCAGCGTCTCTTCGAGATCGAGACTTACCGCGCCCTGGCCCTTCTGGCCTTGCCGGTGGCGCGGCAATACGGCCGCGAGCTGACCGATGCCGGCGAGCGGCTGAGCGATATGACCGGGCGCATGGCGGCCATGGGCGGCCTGGAAGATGAGCGCCGCCTGCTCGCCGCGCTGACCGGCCTGTCGGCGGAGGTCGAGCGAATCGCCGCCGCCGCGAGCTATCGTTTCGGCGCCGCGCGGGCCTACTACGCCCTGGTCCGCCGCCGGGTCGAGGAATTGCGCGGCGTCCGGGTCGAGGGTTTGCAGACAATTCATGAATTTCTGGAGCGCCGCCTAGCACCCGCGATGCGGACCTGCGAGGCCACGGCCGAGCGCCTCGACACCCTGTCGGGCCGCTTGTCGCGCGCCGGCGGCCTCTTGCGTACCCGTGTCGATGTTAAGCTGGAATCGCAGAATAGTGACCTTTTGCACTCCATGGACAAGCGCGCGCGCCAGCAATTGCGCTTGCAGCAAACCGTGGAGGGACTTTCGGTCGCTGCGATCAGCTACTACCTGGTCGGCCTCATATCCTACGTCCTGAAGGCCGGCAAGTCGGCCGGCTTGCCGCTCAATCCGGATCTTCTGACCGGTATCTCCATCCCCCTGGTGGTCGGAGTATTGGCGCTTGGCGTTTGGCGATTGCGGCGCGGATTGAAGCGCGAGGACGATATTTCGGCCCAGAACAAGTAACCGGCGGCCCTTGGCCCTAGGTCACCGGCTCATAAACCGAACATCGTCATCCCGGACGTTAGGGGAGCCCGGAAATCGGCTGATTTCCGGTATGCGAGCCTTACGATCCGGGATCCATTTATCCGCGTGCCCAAAGCCCAGCATGGGGCACGATGGATCCCGGATCACTGACTTTCCTTGCCAAGCCAAAGGCTTGGAGGAAAGTCGTGTCCGGGATGACGTTTAATGTCCACAGGCCCTAGCGCGGCGGTAATGAAGTCACGCTCTTGTGAGCGTGGGTGACTGTTGCTATAGCTTTCGTCCCAGGGCCCCCGATTCGGGGGCTTGACGCGATGTGGCGCGTGCTGGGCACGAATTAGGCGCGTAGCGCCGGGCGATCGTAAGACGGGGAACGAACGACATGAATATACTGCAGCGAACGGGTGCTTTCCTTTTCGCCATTTTCACCGGCGCGGGCGTGGCGTTTATAACCTTCGCCAGCACGCCTGCGCACGCCGCTGGGCCACGCGATTGGCAGATGGGGTTCCGCGATGCGGCCTCCCTGACCATGGAGCGGATCAGCGAGTTTCATAACCTGCTTTTGGTCACCATTTCTCTGATCTCGGTCTTCGTTTTAGCGCTGCTGCTGATTGTCATGTTCCGATTCTCGGAAAAACGGAACCCGACACCTTCCAAGACCACGCACAATACCCTGCTGGAAGTGCTGTGGACGACAATCCCGGTCATCATCCTGGTTGTGATCGCGATCCCGTCTTTCAAATTGCTCTATTTCGCCGACCGGGTCGAAGAGGCCGACATGACGATCAAGGCGATCGGCCGGCAGTGGTATTGGAGCTACGAATACCCGGACCACGGCAATTTCACCTTCGACGCGACGCTGGTCGATGAAGAGGACCTGGAAGAGGGTCAGAAACGCTTGCTCGATACCGACTATGCCGTCGTTCTGCCCGTTAATACCAAAATTCGGCTTTTGATCACCGCGAGCGACGTTCTTCACAGTTTCGCCTTGCCGGCCATGGGCGTGAAGCTCGACGCCGTGCCAGGGCGCCTTAACGAGACCTGGGTCGAAATCACGCGCGAGGGCACCTTCTACGGCCAGTGCTCGGAAATCTGCGGCACCGGCCATTCCTACATGCCGATCACGGTCAAGGCCGTGTCCAAGGAAGCCTTCGCCGAATGGGTCGAAGGAGCCAAAGAGGAATTCGCGCGGACCGAGCCGCCGGCCAGGCAAGAACGCCTGGCGCAGGCACTCCAGGCACAAAAGCCCGGGGCGCAAGCGCCGCTGGCCCAGTAGCTCGAAGAGGATTTTTTAGAACATGGCTAACTCTCAGGGTAGCGCCGCGGCGCACGACGATCACGACCATAAGCCGGGCTTTTTCGTCCGCTGGTTCTGCTCGACCAATCACAAGGACATCGGCACGCTCTATCTTGGCTTCGCCATCTTGGCGGGCCTGATAGGCGGTTACTTCTCTCTGCTCATGCGCCTGGAGCTTCAGGAACCCGGTCTTCAGTTCTTCAACATGCTGTCCGACGATCCCGGCCAGATGTGGAATGTCGTCATCACCGCGCACGGCCTGATCATGGTCTTTTTCGTGGTCATGCCGGCCTTGATCGGCGGCTTCGGCAACTGGTTCGTGCCCTTGATGATCGGCGCGCCGGACATGGCGTTTCCGCGCATGAACAACATTTCCTTCTGGCTGCTCGTGCCCGCGTTCCTGCTGCTGTTCGGTTCGGCCCTGGTAGGGCCCGGCGCCGGGACCTCGTGGGTCGTCTATCCGCCACTGTCTTCGAAACTGGGCCATCCCGGCCCCTCGGTGGACATGGCGATCTTCGCCCTGCATTTGGCGGGCGCGTCCTCGGTGCTGGGCGCGATTAATTTCATTACCACGATCTTCAACATGCGCGCGCCGGGCATGACGATGCACAAGATGCCGCTGTTCGTCTGGTCTGTCCTGATCACGGCTTTCCTGCTGTTGCTGGCGATCCCGGTTCTGGGCGGCGCCATCACCATGCTGCTGACCGACCGCAACTTCGGCACCTCCTTCTTCGACCCGGCCGGGGGCGGCGATCCGCTTCTGTTCCAGCATCTATTCTGGTTCTTCGGCCACCCGGAGGTCTACATCATGATCTTGCCGGCCTTCGGCATCATCAGCATGATCGTATCGACCTTCAGCCGTAAGCCGGTGTTCGGCTATCTCGGCATGGCCTATGCCATGGTGTCGATTGGCGTCGTCGGATTCATCGTGTGGGCCCACCACATGTACACGGTCGGGCTGGACGTCGATACGCGGGCTTACTTTACCGCCGCGACCTTGGTTATCGCGGTGCCGACGGGGGTCAAGATATTCTCCTGGGTCGCGACCATGTGGGGTGGCAGCCTGCGCTTCACCACACCCATGCTGTGGGCGATCGGGTTTATTTTTCTGTTCACCCTTGGCGGCGTGACCGGCGTGGTGCTGGCCAATGCGGGCATGGATCTGTCGATGCACGATACCTACTACGTGGTCGCGCATTTCCACTACGTGTTGAGCCTGGGGGCGGTGTTCGCGATTTTCGCCGGGTTCTATTACTGGATCGGCAAGATGTCCGGGCGCCAGTATCCGGAATGGGCGGGCAAGCTTCACTTCTGGACCACCTTCATCGGCGTCAACATCACCTTTTTCCCGCAACATTTCCTGGGGCTCGCCGGCATGCCCCGGCGCATTATCGACTATCCCGATGCCTATGCCGGGTGGAACCTGGTATCTTCCTGGGGCTCCTACCTCACTTTGGCTTCGACGGTCTTTTTCATCGCCATGGTGATTTACACGCTGTGGGCGGGTAAGCGGACCACGGCCAACTACTGGGGCGAGGGCGCGACCACCCTGGAATGGAGCGTGCCGTCGCCGCCGCCGTTCCATACCTTCAACGATTTACCGCAGATTCGCTAAAGTGACGCGCCGTCCCTTCGCGGCGAAGGGGCGGCGCACCACCCGGCGAGATTATGAGACCGAGGGCCCGTGACTGATACCGCCTTGAGCCTGAACACGATCCAAGTAGGCGCCAACGCCCGCGTTGGCGATTATTTGGCGCTCTTGAAGCCGCGCGTGATGTCGCTGGTGGTGTTCACCGGGTTCGCGGGCCTGTTCGTCGCGCCCGGAACGCTGCATCCCTTACTGGCGGCGGTCGCGGTCCTGTGCATCGCTATCGGCGCCGGGGCGGCGGGCGCCATTAATATGTGGTATGACCGCGATATCGACGCGATCATGGAGCGCACCCGCCGGCGTCCGATTCCAAGCGGCCTCATAGAACCGGCCGAGGCCTTGGCCTTCGGCGTCACCTTGTCGCTTTTTTACGTCATGCTGATGGGTCTGGCGGTCAATTGGACCGCGGCCGGCCTCTTGGCTCTCGCCAACGGATTTTATGTTTTCGTCTACACCATCTGGCTAAAGCGCCGCACGCCGCAGAACATCGTGATCGGCGGCGCCGCCGGGGCCTTTCCGCCCATGATCGGTTGGGCTGCGGTAAGCGGCACGGTCGAGCTTGAATCGATTGCCCTGTTCCTGATCATCTTCATGTGGACACCGCCGCATTTCTGGGCCTTGGCGTTGTACCGGGCCGGCGACTACGCCGCCGCCGGCGTGCCCATGCTGCCGGTGGTCGCCGGGCCGGAGGTCACACGCAGGCAAATCGTGTTCTACAGTGCGATCCTCGCGCCCTTGGCGATGACGCCGGTTGTGCTGGGCTTCGCCGGTTGGCTTTATGCCGTCATCGCGGGTCTCTTGGGACTGGCCTTCATCGCCCTGGCGGTCCAGGTTTGGCGCGAAACTGGAGAGCGTGCCGCGCGCCGCCTATTCGGTTTCTCAATTCTTTATCTGTTCGTGCTTTTCTCGGCCTTGATCGCGGAGCAGGCCTTGGCCCCGCGGTTCGCGGGCTTGCCCGGAACCGGGCTCGGGCTTTGGGGATGAGTGCGATGGCGAAACGCGAACCGCGCAGTGAAGTACACCGCAAGCAACGGATGAAGAATTACGCGGTTTTCGCCGCCTTGCTGGGTTTGATCGTGCTCATCTATCTCATCACCATCGTGCGCATAGGCGGAGCCTGACCATGGCGCGAGCCGGCGGAACAACGTCCAAGAACACGCGCACCGCTTTCGTGCTGTCGGCGGTGGCCGTGGTCATGGTCGGCCTGTCCTTTGCCTCGGTTCCGCTGTATCGCATTTTTTGCCAGGTGACGGGATATGGCGGCACCACGCAAGTCGCCGAAACCTTGCCCGGCGCCGCGGCCTCGGACCGGATTATGGAAGTGCGCTTCAACGCCGACGTCGATCCAAGCCTGCCTTGGACGTTCCAACCGGTGCAACGATCGGTCTTCGTGCGGGTCGGTGAGCCGGGCCTGGCCATCTACCGGGCCCGGAACTTGAGTGACCGGCCGGTCGTCGGCAGCGCTACCTTTAACGTGACGCCGCTAAAGACCGGGGAATATTTCACCAAGGTCCAGTGCTTTTGTTTCGACGAGCAACGGCTGGAGCCGGGGCAGGAGGTCGATATGGCGGTCAGCTTCTATATCGATCCAGAGATTCTCGAAGACCGTAACGTGGATGAGGTAAAGGCGATCACGCTGTCGTATACTTTTTTCCACAATCCGGACGAGGAGCGGGACGGCGTTAAGAACGGTATCCAGCTGACCCAGCGCCTAGCGCCGGCCAAGCCACTGAATTAGCCAGACGTACACAAAGACACGCGATAAGAGGGAACCCATGACCGAAGCTCACGGCCACACCCAAAACCATCCATATCACCTGGTCGACCCCAGCCCCTGGCCATTGGTCGGCGCGCTGGGCGCAGGCACGCTCGCGATTGGCGCCGTGCTCTACATGCACGAGATGACCGGCTGGGTGGCTGTCGCCGGGGCCTTGCTGCTGCTGTTAACCGTGTACCTGTGGTGGTGCGATGTGGTTCGCGAAGCGCAGGTCGAGGGTCATCACACGCCGATCGTGCAAATCGGCCTGCGCTATGGCATGGCGCTGTTCATTGCCTCGGAGGTGATGTTTTTCTCGGCCTTTTTCTGGGCCTATTTCGATGCCTCGCTGTTTCCCAAAGAAGCGACCGGATTCCAGTGGCCACCTAAAGGAATCGAAACCTTCGATCCCTTTGCCATTCCCTTGCTCAATACCGCGATACTTTTGCTCTCGGGCGTAACCGTGACCTGGGCTCATCACGCCCTGCGCGCGGGCGACCGGCGCAACTTGGTGCGCGGGCTCGCGGTCACGGTCGCCTTGGGTATCATGTTCACCGGCTTTCAGGCCTATGAGTACGGCCACGCGGCTTTCAACTTCACCGACGGCATTTACTCCTCGACCTTTTACATGGCGACCGGGTTCCATGGCTTTCACGTCATTATCGGGACCATCTTCCTGATCGTTTGCCTGGTTCGATCCATGCGCGGGCATTTCACCCCGGACCATCATTTCGGTTTCGAGGCGGCGGCCTGGTATTGGCACTTCGTCGATGTGGTTTGGCTGTTCCTGTTCAGCTGCGTTTACCTCTGGGGCTCGTAAGGTGACGGGGGCGCCGTGAGCTCGCCCGGCCCCCACCGGCGTAAGGGATGACAGAGCCAGTTTTCTACCCGAGGCTTTCGCCTTTCGGCACCGGCGTGTCCTGCCGCTGTCCGCGCTGCGGCAAGGGGCGTCTTTTCAAGGGCTTTTTGAATCTCGCCGAGTGCTGCGCCACCTGCGGCCTGGATCTTGGGAAAGCCAATAGCGGCGACGGCCCCGCCGTCTTCATCATCTTCATTCTTGGGTTTCTGGTTGTCCCGCTCGCCCTCCTGTTCGAGACTCAGTTCGAGCCGCCCATGTGGCTGCACCTCGCGATCTGGCCGCCGGTCATTATCGGCGGCGCGCTCGGGCTCTTGCGGCCCATGAAGGGGGTCATGATCGCCTTGCAATTCCACAACAAGGCGAGCGATTCCGGCACCGTCGACTACGACTAGATAAGACAAGGCAAGGACATGAGCGCGTTCAAACGGCGCCATTTTCGGCTGCGGTTTTGGCCCACGGCCATAACCCTCGTCGCGCTGCTGGTTCTGATCGGCATGGGGTCCTGGCAGGTCGCGCGCCTCGAGTGGAAGACCGCGCTGATCGCGCAAATCCAGGCACGTAGCGGCGCCGCACCGCTTGATCTGCCTTCCGATCTTTCCGATCCGGCGCTGGAATACACCCCGGTCCGCCTGCAAGGGCGGTTTCTGCATGACCAGGAGCTCTACACCTCGGCGCGCATACACAAGGGCAAGGCGGGTTTGCATATCGTCACCCCCTTGCGCTTGGACGACGGGCGCGCCGTTCTGGTGAATCGCGGCTGGGTTCCGGCCACGAAGAAGGACCCGGCGGCGCGCCCGGCGGGCCAGGTCCAAGGCCGTGTCGCGGTGGAGGGATTGATTCGCCGGGGCGGCTGGGGCGGCTCGCCCATGTTCCGGCCCGCGAACCAGCCGGACGACAATCTTTGGCTGTGGATGGACCTGCCGGCCATGGCCGCGCGGGCCGGATTGGAGCGCGCGGAGATACAGGTCTATGTGGCCGCCGGTCCGGTGCCCATTCCCGGCGGCTACCCCATCGGCGGGCAGACTCGCTTGAATTTCGCCAATAACCATCTGCAATACGCGATCACCTGGTACGCGCTGGCGGCGATCTTGCTGGCGATCTACCTCCTGCATCAAAGCCGCCCGCCCGAAAAAGGACCCGATCATGACAGCCCTCGACCATGACAGCCTATGAAACCCTGGAGCGGCGCTTCCAGCGCCTGAACGCCCTGCGCGTTGCGGCGGGGGTCCTGCATTGGGACATGTCGGCCATGATGCCGTCCGGCGGTGCCCCGGCGCGCAGCGAGCAGCTCACGGCCCTCGATCTGACTTGCCATGAATGGTTGAGCGATCCGGCCGTTGCCGATCTCCTGAGCGAGGCGGAGCAGGACGCGGCGGCGCGGGGCACGAAGGCGCGGGGCGCGACGGCGCTCGATCCCTGGCGGCGGGCCAATTTGCGAGAGATGCGCCGGATCTGGCGCCACGAGACCGCCCTGGATGCGGGGCTGGTCGAGGCCTTGGCCAAGACCCAGCACGCTTGCGAGATGACCTGGCGCGAGGCCCGTCCCGCCAACGACTTCGCCGCCGTCCTGCCGCGTTTCTCCGAACTCTTGAAGCTTGTGCGCGAGGCTGCCGCCGCCAAGGCCGCGGCCTTGGATCGGGCGCCCTACGACGCCTTGCTCGATGAGTACGAACCGGGCGGTTCGGCCACGCGGATCGACGAAATTTTCGCCGGCCTGGCGGCCTTTCTGCCCGAGTTCCTGGGTAAAGTGCTGGAGCGTCAGGCTACCAGGGCCGCGCCCATGGCGCCGCCCGGCCCCTTCCCGGCGGCCAAGCAGGAGGCCCTGGCCCGGCGCCTTATGGCGGGGGTGGGTTTCGACTTCACCCACGGCCGCCTGGATACCAGCCTGCACCCCTTCTGCGGCGGCGTGCCCGACGATGTGCGCATCACCACCCGCTACGACGAGGCGGACTTTGCTAGCGCGCTCATGGGCGTGCTGCACGAATCCGGCCACGCCATGTACGAGCGCGGCCTGCCCGCCGAGTGGCGCCTGCAACCGGTGGGCGCCGCCGCCGGCATGGCAGCCCACGAAAGCCAATCCTTGCTGGTCGAGATGCAGGCCTGCCGGGATGTGGCCTTCGTGTCCCACATGGCGCCCTTGGCGCGCGCGGCCTTCGGCGGCGAGGGACCGGCCTGGGAAGCCGAAAACCTCCTGGCGCTCACCACCCGGGTCGCGCCGGGCTTCATTCGCGTCGATGCCGACGAGGTGACCTATCCGGCCCACATCATCCTGCGCAGCCGTTTGGAACAGGCCATGATCGCGGGCGATCTCGACCCCAAGGACCTGCCCGGCGCCTGGAACGACGGCATGGAAAACCTGCTCGGCATTCGCCCGCCCGAAGACCGCCTCGGCTGTTTGCAGGACATTCATTGGTACGATGGCGCCTGGGGCTATTTCCCGACCTACACCCTGGGCGCCATGGCCGCCGCGCAACTCTTCGCCGCCGCGAAAAAGGCGGTGCCGGAAATTCCCAAGGCCCTAGGGCGCGGCGACTTCGCCCCCCTCATGGCCTGGCTGCGCGAACATGTGCACAGTCAAGGCGCCTTGCGCATCACCGACGATTTGCTGAAACACGCCACCGGCAAGGTGCTAGACCCGGAGATTTACAAGGCGCATTTGACGGCGCGGTATTTAGGTTAGAGAACGATGACCGACGCGCTCATTATCATCGACATGCAGGCCGGATCCTTCGGCGAAGACACGCCCCGTTTCGATGCCGAAGGGCTGGTCGCGCGCCTGAATTCCCTGGCGCGGAAAGTCCGCGCGCGAAACGGTCTGGTCATTTTCGTCCAGCACGACGATCCGCCGGGGGGCGTCCATGCGCCAGGCACGCCGGGCTGGCAAATCCTGCCCGGCCTCCAGCGCCATGAAGACGATATTTCGGTTAGAAAGACGGCCTGCGATTGCTTCTATAATACCGGCCTTGAAGACCTGCTTCGCGCCCATCGAGCAACGCGGCTTTTCATCACCGGCTGCGCCACCGACTTTTGCGTCGATACCACCCTTCGCAGGGCCACGGTCAAGGGCTTCGAGACCTGGGCGCCCGCCGACGGTCATACCACCGCCGACCGGCCGCACCTAACCGCTCCGCAGATCATCGCGCACCACAACTACGTCTGGGCCGACCTGATAACGCCCAGCGGTCCCGCCCGGGTCATGTCCTGCGCGGATATAATGGCGGGTCCTTTATCGGAGTCCTAAACCCCCATGGCCCCAAGGATCGTGCCCTGGATCAGCAGGGTGAGGAGCCAGTAGCCGCCGTCGATGAGGGTTAGGTTCCAACTCTTGCCCTGGAAGCGGTGGTTGACGGTCATGGTGGTCATGACAAAGCCCAGCCACAGGAAGGCGGCCGTGATGGGCGCGCCGGGAATGTCGGCGCGGTCCAGGTGGCCGATGGCGCCGGCCAGCAGGAAGGCCATGACGAGCTGGCACCCGGCGGCGACCAGGTAGATCGATTTGCCGGTGTTCCGGGTTTCTTGGGTAACTCCGGCCGCCGCCATCCATTGCTTGGCGAAGACGCCGTACCAAGCGGCGCCAAGCGCGAAGCTGGCGGCGGCGGCGATCGCAACCGCCAGGTAATTCATGCCCGCGAACGCCATGGACGAATCCCTTTCTTAGCTCTACGAAAGGCCCAAGATAGTACGTGGGCACGGCGAGAGCACATAAATCCCATGCTAGAGCGTTTAGCCGCACCTGCTGGCGCGCGGTGAAGGAGTTTTCTTGATGACAGCTTGCCCTTGCGGGTCGGGCCGCGGCCTGGACGATTGCTGCGGTCCTATCATCGCCGGTGCCCCCGCGCCCACGGCGGAGGCCTTGATGCGCTCGCGCTATAGCGCCTTCACGCTGGCCAATGCCAGTTATCTGAAAGCGACTCTGGCGCCCGAGATTCGCGGCGATTTCGATGCCGGCGAAACCGAGGAAACGGCCAAGAACACGATCTGGGACGGCCTGGCGGTGCAGGCCGTGGCCGCCGGCGGTGCCAACGACGAGACCGGAACGGTCGAGTTCACGGCCCGCTTTCGCTTTCGTGGCGAGCGGCGCGTTCATCATGAGTTAGCGAGCTTTCGCCGCGAAGGCGGCCAGTGGATGTACGATGGCGGCGAGATCAATCCCAAGGGCCCGCCATGCCAGGTCACCAAGGTCGGCCGCAACCAGTCTTGCCCCTGCGGGTCCGGCAAGAAATTCAAGAAATGCTGTGGCGCCTAAACACCCTGCCGGGCGCTTCCCCAACTCGACGCCGATGCCTTGTCCGGCCTCGACCCTGTGTCTAGATTAGCGGGCCTTTACCAATAGTGGCGGCGAAATGCGCTATGTGAGTACACGCGGGGCGGCGCCCACGCTGGGGTTCGAGGACGTTTTGCTGACCGGGCTGGCCCGCGACGGCGGCCTCTACGTGCCCGAGACTTGGCCGGTGTTTTCGGTCGCCGAGATCCGTGCCTTGGCGGGTCTGCCTTATGGCGAGGCGGCGGCGCGGGTCATGGAGCCCTTCATCGGCGATGCCCTGGACGAAGGAACGCTCCTAACGCTGGTTCGCGACGCCTATGCCGCCTTCGATCACGCGGCGGTCGCGCCCTTGAAACAGCTCGATGAGCGGACCTGGCTCATGGAGCTGTTCCATGGGCCCACGCTGGCGTTCAAGGACTTCGCGCTTCAGGTCGTCGGGCGCCTGTTCGATCATGTGCTGACGAAACGGGATCGCCGGGTGACCATCGTCGGCGCGACCTCGGGCGATACCGGCTCGGCCGCGATCGAGGCGTGCCGGGGCCGGGAGCGGATCGATGTGTTCATTTTGCACCCTCATGGGCGGGTGTCCGAGGTCCAGCGCCGCCAGATGACGACCGTCATGGACAAGAACGTCCACAACATCGCCATCGAGGGCACCTTCGACGACTGCCAGGACATGGTGAAGGCCATGTTCAACGACACCGGTTTTCGCGACGAGATGGATCTCTCGGCCGTCAACTCGATCAACTGGGCCCGGATCATGGCCCAGATCGCCTATTACTTCGTCGCCGCGGCGGCGCTCGGGGCGCCTGACCGGCGCGTCGCCTTCGCCGTGCCGAGCGGGAACTTCGGCAATGTCTTCGCCGGTTATGGCGCCGCCAAGATGGGCCTGCCCCTGGCCAAGCTTATCGTCGGATCGAACCGCAACGATATTCTGACCCGTTTCTTCGACACCGGGGTCATGTCCACGGCCGAGGTTCACCCCACCTATTCCCCCAGCATGGATATCCAGGTGTCGAGCAATTTCGAGCGCTTGTTGTTCGAGATTTTCGATCGCGACGGCACCGCCGTCGCCGAGGCCATGACCGCATTCCGCGAGACCGGAAAGCTGGACCCGGGCGCGGCGCCCTGGCGCAAGGCCCGCGAATTGTTCGAGGCGGCGCGCCTGGACGATTCGCAAACCCTGGCTGAAATCGCGCGCCTGTATCGCGAGACCGGCGAATTGATCGATCCGCACAGCGCCATCGGCATCGCGGCGGCGCGCTTAAGACGCGATGCCGGGGGCCTTCGCGATGACGCGGTTCCCATTGTCGCCCTGGCGACGGCGCACCCGGCCAAGTTCCCGGACGCGGTCGAGAAGGCAAGCGGTGTGCGCCCAAGCCTGCCCGCGCGCCTGGGCGATCTTTTCTCGCGCGAAGAACGGGTCACCGTCTTGCCCAAGGATCTCGCGCAGGTTCAGGATCTCGTGCGCCGCCACGTCGCCCTCGACACCCCGGTAACGGAGAACGCATGAGCGCCCAAGTTTCAAAGCTGGCCAATGGGCTCACGGTTTTGACCGATACCATGGAAACCGTCGAGACCGTCTCGCTCGGCGCCTGGGTCGGGGTTGGCACACGCCACGAACCGGCCGAGATCAACGGCATCGCCCACCTCTTGGAGCACATGGCCTTCAAGGGCACCGCGCGGCGCAGCGCCTATGACATCGCGCAGGAGATCGAGGCCGTCGGCGGGCACCTGAACGCCTATACCAGCCGCGAGAATACCGCCTTCTATGCCAAGGTTCTGGCCGAGGATGCGCCGCTCGCGGTCGATATTCTGTCCGACATCCTGCTCAACCCGGCCTTCGACGAGGCGGAGTTGAAGCGCGAGCGCGCCGTCGTGTTACAGGAGATAGGCCAGGCGAACGACACTCCGGACGATGTCGTCTTCGACCGCTTTCAGGAGATCGCCTATCCCGACCAGGCGGTTGGCCGCCCGGTGCTGGGGACCGCCGAGATTGTCAGCGGTCTGGGCCAGGCGCCGCTACGCGATTACATGTCGCGCCACTACGGCACCGGGTCCATGGTCATGGCCGCCGCTGGAAAAATCGCGCACCAGGATTTTGTCGAACTGGCCGGTGCGGCCTACGAGGCCTTACCCCGCGAACTCGGGAGCGAAGCGGAACCGGCCGTCTACCGGGGCGGCGAATACCGCGAGACGCGCGATCTGGAGCAGGTCCATATCCTCTTGGGGTTCGATTCGGTCAGCTATCTCGACCCGGAATACTACACGGCCTCGGTGTTCTCGACGCTTTTTGGCGGGGGCATGTCGTCGCGGTTGTTTCAAGAGGTGCGTGAGAAGCGTGGTCTTGTGTATTCGGTTTATTCCTTCGTGGCGGCCTATCGCGACGGCGGCACTTTCGGTATCTACGCCGGAACCGGAGAGAACGAGGCGGCCGAGCTCGTGCCCGTGATCTGCGGTGAGCTGGCCAAGGCCGCCGCCGACGTGAGCGAAGAGGAGATCGTCCGGGCCAGGGCGCAGCTTAAAGCCTCGATCCTCATGGGTATGGAAAGTACGGGCTCGCGCTGCGAGCAACTGGCGCAGCAGGTCTTGACCTATGGCCGCCCTCTCGGTGTGGCGGAGATCGTCGCCAAGATCGAAGCGGTCGATGCCCAGGCCGTGCGCGGCTTCGCGCGACGGCTCGCCACCGGCCGGCCAACCCTGGCCAGTCTAGGCCCGGTCGATAAGGTAGAGCCCTTCGATCGGGTTGCGGCGCGCTTCGGATAATAGACATGCTGTTCCGGCAATGGCGCGGTTCTTCGGCACAACGACCACGGCTGGAGGGCCGCCGTGTTTACCTGCGCCCGCCGGCCCACAAGGATTGGCGGGCCTGGGCCGAACTGCGCGGTGAAAGCCGCGACTACCTGACCCCTTGGGAGCCGACCTGGGCCCACGACGCCCTGACACGCCGGGCGTACCGGCGCCGGCTACGGGCCTATAAGGCGGAACTGCGCCAACGCGGCAGTTACAGCTTCCACGTCTTTCGCGACGAGGATGGCGCGCTTCTGGGGGGGGTCACGTTATCCAATGTCCGCCGTGGCGTCGCCCAATCCGCGAGCCTCGGCTACTGGTCCGGCGCCCGTTATAGCCGCCAGGGCTACATGACCGAATCCCTGGCCGCGGTGCTGAAATTCGCGTTCAATGATTTAGGCTTGCACCGGGTCGAGGCCGCATGCCTGCTCAGCAACACGGCGAGCAAGGGCTTGCTCGTCAGATCCGGATTCCGTGAGGAAGGTCACGCGCGGGAGTACTTGCGTATAGACGGCCGCTGGCAAGACCATGTGCTGTTCGCTATCTTGCGCGCGGACCTCAATGACTTGTAGCTAGCGCACTTTCCGATCAAATGGGTCAATAGGGTCGGAAAGTGCTCTAGGCGTGGCCGGCGTCTCCGGACAACAGGGTCGGGTCGAAGCCCAGCTTGGCGATGGCGCGGTCCCATTTGCCATCCAGATCGGCGTCGAAGACGAGGTCCTCGTCGGGTGATACGTGAAGCCAGCCATTGGCTTGAATCTCGGTATCCAACTGTCCTGGCCCCCATCCGGCGTAGCCAAGCGCGAGCAGGCTGCGCCTTGGTCCGCACCCTTTCGCGATGTCCTGGAGGATATCGACGGTCGCCGTCAGCGCGACTTCATCGTCGACTTCAAGTGTGCTTTCATGTTGGTATTCGCCCGAGTGCAAGACAAAGCCGCGGCCGGTTTCCACGGGGCCGCCGAAATGGATGCGGGTGTCCGTGCCCTCCTTGGGCGAATCGATACCGAGTTGCTGCAAAAGATCGGGCAAAGTCACCGCGCCCGCCAGGCGGTTGATGACCAGGCCCATGGCCCCTTCAACATTGTGTGCGCACATATAAATCACCGTGCGGGCGAAGCGAGTATCCTGCATGCTTGGCATGGCGATTAGGAGTTGGCCGGACAGATAGCCATCCCGCGAATCCCGATTGCCATTCTGCTTCATCGTTTTCGTCCCCGCTATCCGGCGGGCGGAGCAACGCAACGCCGCCCGTGGAAATATATCGAAATCATTGCGCCACGTTAATGTGACGCGAGTGTGACCGTGCCAACATACTATATATGATGGGTTAGCTCCATATGAAGGCGATCCAGCGTATGACCGGTGAAATCGAGATATCGTGGTTAACGCGCGTTCGCGCCCTGGCGTTTCGCGCGGGCGTGGCCGCCGTTTTTGCCGGCGTCCACTTGGCGGCGGCGGTTCCGGCCCATGCCGCCGCCGGCCCCTGGATCGATCAGGAGCAAACGCGTCTTCGCTTGCTGGCCGCCGCCGATACGGCCGGCGGCAATGAAACGATTTCGATCGGCTTGCAGTTCGCGCTCGAGCCGGGTTGGAAGGTTTATTGGCGCTCTCCCGGCGATGCCGGCTATCCGCCGCGGATCGATTGGGAAGGGTCGCGGAATTTGGCCGCCGCCGAGATGGAATGGCCGGTGCCGCACCGCTTCTCCCTTTTCGGGCTGCAAACCTTCGGTTACGGCGGCGAGGTGGTATTTCCCATCGTGGCGCGGCCGCTTCAACCCGGCCAGGCGATCGACCTGCGGGCCAGGGTCGAATACCTGACATGCAACGAGATCTGCATACCGCGTGAGGCCGACCTGGCGCTCAATCTGCCGGCCGGATCCGGCGAACCCACGGCCGATGCCTTTCTGATCGATACCTATCGCATGCGCGTGCCCGGCAAGGGGCCGTCTCAGGGCTTGGAAATCGAAAAAGCGGTTCTGACCGGGACCCTGAAAGCACCTGTGGTCGAAGTCACGGCGCGGTCCGACAGCCCCTTCGATTCGCCCGACGTCCTGATCGAGGCGCCGCCGGGATTCAGCTTCGCCGCGCCGGAGGTAAGTTTCGCGCAAGAACGGACCCGGGCCGTGCTGCGTGTCGCGGCGACTCCCACGGGCGGCGGGGTCTTGGAAGGCAAGCACATGACCCTAACCTTGACCGATGGCCGGCGCGGCAGCGAAAATCCCGTCGTCGCGCGCTATTCGCCCTCGGCGGCCGCGCGGTCCGGCGGCCCGGTTGGGGCCGGGAGCTTTGCGCTCATCCTGGGCCTGGCGATACTGGGCGGGTTGATCCTCAATCTCATGCCCTGCGTCCTGCCGGTCCTTTCGATCAAGCTGTTGTCGGCGGTCAAGCATGGGGGGCGGGCGCCCGCCGCCGTGCGGGTCAGCTTCCTGGCGTCGTCCGCCGGTATCGTCGCTTCCTTTCTGGTTCTGGCATCGGCGGCGGTCCTGGTGAAATCCCTGGGCTTGGCGGTCGGTTGGGGCATTCAGTTCCAGCAACCCCTTTTTCTGGCCGCCATGGCGGTCGTCGTGGTTCTCTTCGCCTGCAATCTTTTCGGGTTCTACGAGTTCAACTTGCCGCGTTGGGCCCAGGGGGCCGCGACACTTGGCCAGGCGCGGGACGGCGCCCATGGCGAACCGACCTTGGCCGGAAATTTCATGACCGGGGCTTTCGCGACCCTGCTGGCGACGCCCTGTTCGGCGCCTTTTCTGGGTACCGCCGTCGGTTTCGCCTTGGCCCGCGGCCCGCTTGAAATATTTTCGGTTTTCACCGCGCTGGGGCTCGGGCTGGCGCTGCCCTATCTGACGGTCGCCGCCGTGCCTTCCCTGGCGACCCGCCTGCCGCGCCCCGGCCCCTGGATGGTCACGCTCAGGCGGGTGCTCGGGCTGGCCCTGGTCGCGACCGCCGCATGGCTCTTGAGCGTCCTAAGTGCCCAGGTCGGTTTTATCGGGGCCGCCGCCACCGGCGCCTTGCTCGGCGCTCTTATTCTCGTGGTCTGGATGGGCCGGGCGCGCGATAGCCGCACGCGTTCCACCGCCATCGCCACACCGGCGCTGGCCGTGGTCTTGGCGCTCGCCGCCGTCGCCCTGCCCAGCGGTTTCACTTGGCGGGAGGAAGCCACCGTCGCGGCTTCGCGCGAGGACGATGGGATCTGGCATTCCTTCAATCAGGCCGAGTTGTCGCGCCTAGTGGCCCTAGGCCAGGTCGTTATCGTCGATGTGACCGCGGATTGGTGCCTGACCTGCCAGATCAATAAGAAGCTGGTCCTGGACCGGGATCCGGTCAGCGCGCGCCTAGGCGGGGAAGGGGTCACCGCCATGCGCCGCGACTGGACCCTGCCGAGCGACGAAATATCCTCCTACCTAGCCGGGCATGGGCGCTATGGCATTCCCTTCAACGTGGTCTTTGGGCCGGGGGCGCCGGAGGGTATCGCGCTGCCCGAACTCTTGACCAGTGAAGCGGTGATGACCGCGCTTGAGCGGGCCGGGGACGGTTGATCGCCCGCGCTTAAGAGGTATCGTGGGTTCTGGAAGTGGGCCCGATAACTCGATCTGGGGAAGGAAGCGAAGAATGGCGATCCAAGTAGGCGATAAGGTTCCGGAAGTCATGCTCGCGCACATGACCGAGGGCGGCCCGGCGCCGATCTCGACCAACGATATCTTCAAGGGTAAGAAGGTCGTGCTCTTCGCCCTGCCGGGCGCCTTCACGCCGACCTGCTCAGCCAAGCACGTGCCCGGCTTCGTCGAGAAGGCGGACCAGATCAAGGCCAAGGGCGTGGATACGATTGCGTGCCTTTCCGTCAACGATGCCTTCGTGATGGGGGCCTGGGGCAAGGATCAGAACGTCGGCGGCAAGGTCTTGATGCTCGCCGACGGCAGCGCCGTCTTGACCAAGGCCATGGGATTGGAACTCGACCTGACACAGCGCGGCTTCGGACTGCGCTCGGACCGTTACGCCATGATCGTGGACGACGGCGTGGTATCGATGTTGAACCGGGAAGAACCCGGCGCCTTCGAAGTCTCCAGCGCCGAGGCGGTCCTCGGGGCGCTATAGCGGCGGGGGGGCGATAACGCTTAGCCTTATTCCCCGATGCATCGCGCCTTTTGAAATGCCGCGTCCAGACCCTGTTCGATCGATGCGGCGAGGGGCGAGGCCTTCATGGCCTCAAGCCCAGCGGCCGTCGTTCCCGCGTAGGCGATCATCTCGCGGACGTGTTCGCCGGGCGAAGCCTCCGTTTGCGCCAGGGCGACGCCGCTCGCGTGGAATAGCTGACGCAGGGCGCGATCGGCGACCGCTGGGTCGATGCCGCGCTTGATCGCGTATTCGACCATGCAGTCCGCGAAATAGGCGACGAAGCCCGGCACCGGGCCGGTCAGTGCCGTGAAAAGGTCGATCTGTTCCTCGTTGGGCACCTCGTCGCTCAGGCCGCAGGCGTTGAACAGACCCTGGATCCATTCTCGATCTTCGTCGCGCACACCGGCGTTGGCACACCAAGGAGAATAGGCGAGCCCGGTTTTGGCCGCCGGGCTGGACATGGCGCGCACAATCCTTTGGGCCCCTGTTTGTTGTCCTATTCGCGCGATGGATACCCCCGCCATCACCGATACGATCAGACGGTTTTCAGCGTTGATGCCCACGGACGACGCCAGATGAGGCGGCACCGAGAGGAGCACGATCTCGCAGGCATCCACGAGTTCCTGGTTGCGGGCCGTGAACCGGATGCCGGGCCATTCTTCGAACCCGGCGGCCTTGCCGGATCGATTGGAAATCCAAAGCCGCCCCGGCGCGATAAACCGGCCGCGAAGCAGGGCGTGGGCGATGGCGCCGCCAAGCGCGCCGCTGCCGCCGACGATACCGATGGAAGGTGGAGTTGCCATGGCGGATTGATCCTCGCCGCTATTCATATTCCGTGGTCAACGACGATACACTAAAACGATATCGCCGATAGGTGGGGTTTCCGGCCGCGCTTAGCCTTCGCGGTGGCAAGGCCGCTTGAGGCTCCAAGCGCCCCGAAATCTTCGCGGCGATGGGGTGCTCAGCGCCGGCTTGGGATCGCGCCGCGGGCCAGTTCGTCGGCGCGTTCGTTTTCGGGGTGGCCGTCGTGGCCCTTGACCCAAACCCATTCGACGTCATGGGAAGCCAGGGCCGCTTCCAGGCGCTGCCAAAGGTCCTTATTCTTGACCGGCTTCTTGGCGGCGGTTTTCCAGCCGCGTTGTTTCCAGCCGTGAATCCATTTTGTGATGCCGTCCTTCACATAGGTGCTATCGGTGTGAAGGCGCGCCTTGGATGTGCGTTTCAGGGTCTCCAGGGCCACGATCGCGGCCATCATCTCCATGCGGTTGTTGGTGGTTTGCGCCTCGCCGCCAGAGATCTCCCTTTCGGCACCGTTGTAGCGCAGGATCGCGCCCCAGCCGCCCGGGCCGGGATTGCCCGAGCAGGCGCCGTCGGTGAATATTTCGACCGTCTTGGCTTCCATCAATCCAACCCATAGGCGCGGTGGTCGCGAACGCCTTGATGAAAGCGCAGCTTGTCACAGTATTCGAGCGGGTCTTTCGGCTTGACCAGGGCACCCTCCGGGTGATGCAGCCAATCGTAGAGGCGGGTGAGAAGAAAGCGGACCGAGGCGCCGCGCGCGAGTATGGGAAGCGCTTCCAATTCCCCCGTCTCCAAGGGTCGTACAGCGCGGTAGCTGTTGAGGAGCAGGCGCGCCTTGGTGATGTTGAAGGCGTTGTCCGGCTCGAAACACCAGGCATTCAGGCACACCGCGAGGTCGTAAGCGTAGAAATCGTTGCAGGCGAAATAAAAATCTATGAAGCCCGACAGACGGTCGCCCAGAAAGAAAACATTGTCGGGAAACAAGTCCGCGTGGATGACACCGCGCGGCAAAGCGCTTGGCCAGTCGCGCTCCAGCTCATCGATTTCCCGGCTCAAATCCTCGGCCAAGCCTGGGCGCACCTCATGGGCGCGCGCGCGGCCGCGCTCGAACAAGGGACGCCACCCGGCCAGGGACAAAGCGTTGTCCCGGTGGGTGGCGAAATCGGCGCCGGCTAGATGCATGCGAGCCAGGGCGCTGCCCAGGAGGCGGCAGTGTTCCGGCTCCACACGGCGCGGCGACAGCCCGTCGAGAAAAGTGACGATCGCCGCCGGGCGGCCGCACAGGCTCCGCAGGCTTGCCCCGTCCTTGCCGGCGACCGGCAAGGGACAATCGAATCCCTTATCGGAGAGGTGGTTCATCAGGCCCAGGAAAAACGGCAGGTCTTCCGGCCGCACACGCTTTTCGTAGAGAGTCAGTATGTAGGTGCCCAGCGTCGTGCGCAGCAGGAAGTTGGAATTCTCGACCCCTTCCGCGATGCCCTTGAAGGAAGTTACCTCGCCAAGGCCGTACTGGGAGAGGAAGCCGGTCAGCTCAACGTCGGAGACTTCGGTGTAAACGGCCATGTGACGATCAGGCCGTTGCTTGGCTCTCGGTCAAAATCCGGGGCAGCTTGAATTGCACGTTCTCGCTGGTCACCGTTATTTCCTCGATGCTGATCTCGAAGCGCTCACCGCAGGCGGCGATAACCTCCTCGACCAGGATGTCCGGAGCCGAGGCGCCGGCGGTGATGCCCAGGCAGGCGATATTGTCCAATTCCGGCCAATCGATATTGCTCGCGCGTTGCACCAGCATGGAGCGCTCGCAGCCAAGCTTGCGCGCGACCTCGACCAGCCGCTGCGAATTGGAGGAATTGGGCGCCCCCACGACCAGCAGGGCATCGCAGCGCGGGGCGATGGCTTTGACCGCCTGCTGCCGGTTGGTCGTGGCGTAACAGATGTCTTCTTTTTTCGGCCCATGGATGCCGGGAAACCTACGCCGCAGGACGTCGATGGTTTCCGCCGTGTCATCGACCGATAGCGTGGTCTGGGTAATGAAGGAGAGGCGCTCGGGGTCCTCGATCTCGATCGTCCGCGCGTCTTCGACGCTTTCGACCAGCAGTATCCGGCCCTCGGGCACTTGTCCCATGGTGCCGATGACCTCGGGGTGGCCAGCATGTCCGATCAAGATGATTTGGCGGTCGTGACGCGCGTGGCGCTCCGCTTCCCGGTGAACCTTGCTGACCAGCGGGCAGGTCGCGTCCAAATAGAATAATTTGCGCTGCTCCGCCTCGGCCGGCACGGTTTTCGGGACGCCGTGGGCTGAAAAAATCACCGGCACGTCCGCCGGCACTTCATCCAGGTCTTCGACGAAGACCGCGCCCTTTTTTTCCAGCCCTTCAACCACATAGCGGTTATGGACGATCTCGTGGCGGACATAAACCGGCGGCCCGAATTTCGCGATCGCTTCCTCGACGATTTCGATGGCACGCTCGACCCCGGCGCAAAATCCCCGCGGGCCGGCGAGCAAGATTGTCAAAGGCGGTTTCGTCATGGCTTTCGGGACGGCTCCAATTTCTTCGGCTCGGCTGCTTGCCATGGCCGCGGCCATTTTATCGCGGTTTCGAATGCCCGGCGGCCCTTGTACTGATCCTGGGGCTTGCCTAAAGTCGCTCCGGATTCGCGCGGTGCCGCCGCGTCGAACCTAGTACACCTTCAACGCGGAAGGAAGGGGCATGGCCGACCCGGTTCCGGCGCAAAAGGCGCCCTACCGATACCAGGTGGAAGCGGGCCGGAATTATTTCTGGTGCGCCTGCGGGCGAAGCAAGAAACAACCGCTTTGCGATGGATCGCACTCAGGTACCGGCATTACCCCGGTCATCTACGAGTCCAGGGATGCCGCGGAAGTTTGGTTCTGCGGTTGCAAGGCGACTGAAAATCAGCCGCTCTGCGATGGAAGTCACAAAAATCTGTGAAGGTGGTATTGCCGGTGCTCTCGCGTAACCTATTCGGCAGCCACGCGCGCGTCGATCGAAGGCCTCGATCGTTTCGGCGCTGGAGCATGGTGCTGGGTGTTCTTGGTCCGCTTGTCCTGGCCGCCTGCGCCGGGAGCAAAGAAGCGCCGCGGCCGTGCCCGGCCGTCTCCGGCGTCACCGGAGCCCAATATCTGGTTCGCTTCGACCAAAGCGGGCAAGACCTCACCGATGTGCTCTTCGAGGCCGAGGTCAAGGAAATGGCCCTGCGTTGTGAATATGACGACAATATGCTCGAGGCCGATATGCGGGTTTCGATCGAGGCTGTTCGCGGCCCGGCCGATTTAGAGCGTCAGGCGAGCTTCAACTACTTCGTGGCCATCGCGACCCGCGACCGGAAGATTTTGGCGCGCGAGGAGTTCCGTTTGGAGATTCCGTTCCCGGGCAACCGGACCCGGGTCGCCTTGATTGAGGAAATCAGCCATCGAATACCCCTAAGGGCAGGCCAGGATGGCACCGACTTCATTGTCTATGTGGGCTTGGCTTTGACGTCGAAAGAGCTGCGATACAACTTGGAAAACCGTTAAGAGCACCGCGTTCACGCGGGCTTGAGCGGGGTAGATATTGACATTCCACGCCAAGTAGCTAGCTTGGCCCAACTATCCGGTCCGGCCTCTTCGAGACGCCGTGCCGGGGATGCTGAAAATCCCTCGCGGGAGAGATCGGACTTGCCGGTTACGGCGGGCCCGGCGCCGAAGGAGCAACCGCCCCGGAAACTCTCAGGCACAATGGACCGCGCGGGACAGGCACCTCTGGAAAGCGGGCGCGATCGCGCGAAAGCGCGTTGCGGTCCACCGAAGGAGTAAGCCGACACGGTCTAATCCCCGTGCCGGTGAATCTCTCAGGTTCTCGAGACAGAGGGGGCGGTGGCAGCGCTAAGCGCGGCCGCGCCACCGATGTTTACTTGTGAGGACCCGATCCGTGACAGAGCAAGAAACCGGCACCAAAACCACCCCCCTGAATGCGCTGCACCGTGAGCTTGGCGGCCGCATGGTGCCCTTTGCCGGTTACGATATGCCGGTCCAGTTCCCCGCCGGAATCATGAAAGAACACCTCCATACCCGCGAGGCGGCCGGCCTATTCGATGTATCCCACATGGGTCAGGTGCGATTGCGCGGCGCGGCGGCGGCTGAGGCGATGGAGCGCCTGGTCCCTGTCGATGTGGTCGAATTGGAGCCGGGGAAGCAGCGCTATGCCCTGTTCACGAACGAGTCCGGCGGCATTCTGGATGACCTGATGATCACCAATGCCGGCGATCACCTTTTCGTCGTCGTCAATGCCGCTTGCAAGGACCAGGACATCGCGCACATGCGGGCTCACCTGGGGGCCGAGGTCACGCTTGAGGTTCTGGAAGATCGCGCCCTGCTCGCCCTTCAGGGGCCGCGGGCGGCGGCGGTACTGGCGCGCCTGGCGCCGGAAGTGGCAAATCTCCTGTTCATGACAGGTTCGGATGTCGAGATCGACGGCGCCGTGTGTTTCGTCACCCGCTCCGGCTACACCGGAGAAGACGGCTTCGAGATTTCAGTGCCCGCGGCGCGGGCCGAGGCGCTGGCGAAGCGCTTGCTGGCGGAGCCCGAAGTCGCGCCCATCGGCCTGGGTGCCCGCGATTCCCTGCGCCTGGAGGCCGGCTTGTGCCTCTACGGCCACGATATCGATACCACGACCACGCCGCTTGAGGGCGCCCTTGCCTGGGCTCTGTCCAAAACCCGCCGCGCGGATGGCGCCCGGCCGGGCGGCTACCCCGGCGCCGAAGTGCTTTTCGGGCAATTCGCGAACGGAGTGACCCGCCGCCGGGTGGGACTTCGGCCGGAGGGCCGGGCACCGGTGCGCGAAGGGGCGGAGCTGGTGGATTCGCAGGGACGGCGCATTGGACAGGTGACCAGCGGCGGCTTCGGCCCTAGCGTGGGCGGCCCGGTGGCCATGGGTTATGTCGAGAAAGAACACGCCAAGCCGGGCACGGCGGTGCAAGCGATGGTGCGCGGTAAGCCACTCGCGGTCACGGTCACGAAGATGCCCTTTGTCGAACAGCGCTACTATCGCGGCTAGTTATACCAATACCTTAGGCAAATTTTAGGGACATAGGTAAATGAGCAATCGGAAGTACAGCAAAGACCATGAGTGGGTAACCGTCGAAGGCGATGTCGGCACGGTCGGGATCAGCGATCACGCGCAGGAACAACTAGGCGATGTGGTCTATGTCGAGGTGCCCGAGGCTGGCGCGGCAATTGAAAAAGGGGGACAGGTGGCGACCATCGAATCGGTCAAGGCCGCCAGTGAAATTTACTCCCCGGTCTCGGGCGAGGTGGTCGAGGGCAACGCCGCCCTCGCCGACGAGCCCGGTACGGTCAATAGCGACCCGCATGGGGATGGGTGGTTCTACAAGATCAAGCTCGCCAACACGGCGGAACTGGACGAGCTGATGGATGAGGAAGCCTACAAGACGTACCTCGACGGCCTGGATTGATTTTACGCTGAAATGAGCGATCGGCGCCGATCCAGCGCGCCGCGCGATTAGATGGAGAAGACGGTCATGTCAAACGCTCGCAGTTCGCTCGCGGATTTGGAGATGCGCGACGATTTCGTGCGCCGCCATATTGGACCGGGCCCGGTCCAGATCGACGAGATGCTGGGGACTCTCGGTCTGAAGTCACTGGATGATCTGATCGAGAAAACCGTGCCGTCTTCCATCGTGGCCGAAGAACCCATCGACCTGCCGGAGGCGATGAGCGAGCGCGATACCCTGTCTTATCTGCGCAAGATGGCCGATCGGAACCAGGTTTTCACCTCTATGATCGGCATGGGCTACCACGGGACCATCACACCCAAGGTGATCTTGCGGAACGTGTTGGAAAATCCGGGCTGGTACACGGCCTACACACCCTACCAGGCCGAAATCAGCCAGGGCCGGCTGGAAGTTCTACTCAACTTCCAGCAGATGGTCATGGATTTGACCGCGATGGATATCGCGAACGCCTCGCTTCTGGACGAAGCGACCGCGGCGGCGGAGGCCATGGCCATGTCGCACCGTGTTTCGAAAAACAAATCGTCGGTCTATTTCGTCGACCGGGATTGCCATCCTCAGACCATCGCCGTGATACAGACCCGGGCGCGCCCGCTTGGATTGGAAATCGTGGTCGGCGACCCCTTCACCGAGCTGGATGAGCACCAGGTTTTTGGCGTGCTGATCCAGTATCCGGGATCGAGCGGTGCGATCCGCGATCCCCGCCCGGTGGTCGAGCAGGCACATAAGCAAGCCGCGCTGGTGACGGTGGCATGCGATCTGCTTGGATTGGCTCTTTTGACCCCGCCCGGTGAGATGGGGGCCGATATCGCTATCGGCAGCGCTCAGCGCTTCGGTGTGCCCATGGGATATGGCGGGCCGCACGCAGCGTTCTTCGCGACCCGCGACGCCTACAAGCGAACCATGCCGGGACGGATCATTGGAGTTTCCGTCGATGACAGCGGCAAACCCGCCCTGCGCATGGCCCTGCAGACACGCGAGCAGCATATCCGGCGCGAAAAGGCGACCAGCAACATCTGTACCGCCCAGGTTTTGCTGGCGGTCATCGCCGCGCTTTATGCCGTCTACCATGGACCGGACGGTTTGCGCCGGATCGCGGAGCGGGCGCATCGCATGACCACGATCCTCGCCGAGGGGCTGCGCCGCCTGGGCTTCAAGATCGTTCACGAAGCCTACTTCGATACCCTTTGCGTGCGGGTGCCGGGCCAGGCCGGTCGTATCTCGGCGCGGGCCCGCGAGTCCGGCATCAACTTGCGCGTGATCGACGCTGACCACCTGGGTATTTCCTGCGACGAGACAACCAAGCGCGACGATCTGCTGACCTTGTGGCGTGTGTTCGCGACCAAGGCCGAGCGGAAGATCAACATCGAAGATCTCGACAACGATATTCCGGAGTGCATAGCCGAGACTCTGCGTCGCACCAGCGCTTACCTGACCCATCCCGTGTTCGAGCTCTACCATGCCGAGACCGAGATGCTGCGCTATCTGCGCTGGCTGGCGGCCAAGGACCTGGCCTTGGATCGCTGCATGATCCCACTCGGATCCTGCACCATGAAGTTGAATGCGACGACTCAGATGATCCCGATCACTTGGCGCCAGTTCGCGCAGATGCATCCCTTCGCGCCGCTTGAGCAGGCGCAAGGGTATCAGCAGTTGTTCGAGGAACTGGAGGAGATGCTGTGCGCGGTCACCGGCTTCGACGCGGTGTCGCTACAGCCCAATGCCGGCTCCCAGGGTGAATTCTCGGGCCTCTTGACCATCCGCCGTTATCACGAGAGTCGCGGAGAAGCACATCGCGACGTGTGCCTGATTCCGGCATCGTCGCACGGCACCAATCCGGCCAGCGCCTCCATGGCGGGCATGAAGGTCGTGGTCGTGGGATGCGACAATGACGGCAACGTCGATGTCGCGGATCTCAAGGCCAAGGCGGCGGAACATAGTGCCAAACTTGCCGCCTTGATGATCACCTATCCTTCGACTCACGGTGTTTTCGAGGAGGCGATCCGGGAAATTTGCGACGCGGTCCACGAAAGCGGTGGCCAGGTTTACATGGACGGCGCGAACCTGAACGCCATGGTGGGTATCGCGCAGCCGGGCAAGATCGGCGCCGACGTGATGCACATGAATTTGCACAAGACCTTCTGCATCCCCCACGGCGGCGGCGGCCCCGGGATGGGGCCGATTGGGGTGCGCGCCCACTTGGCGCCCTTCCTATCCGATCATCCGGTAGTCGCCGGCGTCAATCCGGCCGCCGACCCGCATGGAACCATCGGCGCGGTGTCCGCGGCACCCTGGGGGTCCGCCAGCATCTTGCCAATTTCCTGGGCCTACATCGTGATGATGGGCGGTGCCGGTCAGCGCCGCGCGACCGCGATGGCAATCCTGAACGCCAATTATATCGCTGCGCGCTTGGCGCCGTATTATCCCGTCCTCTACACGGGCAAGAATGGCATGGTCGCGCACGAGTGCATCGTCGATTTGCGGCCGATCAAGGCATCTTGCGGTATCACCAACGAAGACGTCGCCAAACGCCTGGTCGATTACGGCTTCCATGCCCCGACTATGTCGTTTCCCGTCCCCGACACACTGATGATAGAGCCGACCGAAAGTGAGGCGAAGCGCGAGCTTGATCGCTTCTGCGACGCGATGATCCAGATCCGCGAGGAAGTAGCGCAAATCGAATCGGGCGCCGCCGATGCCACGAACAACTTGTTGCGCAACGCCCCCCATACCCATCACCTCCTGCTCGAAGGCGATTGGACCAAACCTTATTCGAGGGAGGAAGCGTTCTTTCCGCTTCATGCTTTGCGCGAAGACAAGTATTGGCCGCCGGTCGGGCGCGTGGACAATGTTTATGGCGATCGTCACCTTATCTGCGCGTGCCCGCCCATGTCGGCTTACAGCGAGGCGGCGGAGTAACCCCACGGGTCACAATCCCGTGACTTGATCCCAGGTGTCCTGGCACGCCTTTTTGTCGAACACTGCGGACTTTCGCGGCCGGTCCTTCTATAAAAAACCAAGCGAAACCGCCATCATGACAACGGGCGAGCCCCGCGCCGCCCGGTGGGCGAATCGGGGATACCCCGCTCGCGGGCCGATTCCGGCTGTCGCCTCAAGCGCGAACCCCATGATTCCAAGACTATTTCGGACGCTGGGCCTCTCGCTTGCCGGGCGCTCGACGATGCCCTTGGCCTGAGCGAAGGCGACTAGGGCCTTTTCCAAGGTAAGCGCTCAAACGTTCCGCGGACAACCGACGTCGTTAAGTTGTTGGTGCTGCTGCCTGTATATCCCTCTTGGGGCATGACAGATTAATTGCTAGTTTATTCGGAATAGTTAGAGCCGATAGAATGGTTAAATAAATATGATTTATTCGTAGAGACGGATCCGGACTATACTTGACCAACTGGCCGGGGAGATGGAGGGGGTACCCTATCCGAGGCGAAAACACACTGCTCGATATCGTGGGCCGCATTTACGACGCGGGCGCTGGGGTAGAGCCCTGGTTGCACTGCCTAAGCGAAATCGCGCGCATTACTCATAGCCGCGCGGCCGTCGTGCAAGTGTCGGGCTTGGCGAAGCGCGACCTGGTTCAACTGGAACAAGTAAACATCGAAGCGGAGGAAATCGACGAGTTCGGGAAATATTACCTCCCAAACTCTCCTCGGCTCGAATTCGGGAACAAAATACCGCTCGGTCAAATATTTTCCGATTACGATTTCATTTCCGAATCGGAGATGGACAAGAATGAATATTATACAGACTTCTTGGCCAAGTGGGGGTTCCGGTATTGCGCCGGGGGCACCTTCCTCATCGGCCCGGATCTGCTGGGCCATTTCGGCATTCAGCGAACCCGGCGCGAGGGTCACGTCGAGGACGAACAAATTCGTTTGCTGGAGCAATTATTACCGCACGTGAGACGCGCCATGGAGATGGAGTGGCGATTGCGCGCGATCCACCATGAACGCGACGATGCCGAGAATGCCTTGGACCGGATCACGCACGGGGTGGTTTTGATGACGGCATCGGGACGGATCACTCGCGCGAATCGCGCCGCCGATCGAATCCTGTCGACGCAGGACGGATTGCGGGTAAAGGACGGCGCGCTGTGTGCCGCGACGCAGGCGGACACCCATCGCCTCCATTCGCTAATCGGCCGGGTCGCTAAAACAGCCGGCGGAGAGGGCTTGGACCCGGGAGATGTTCTTTCGATCCCGCGATCGTCCATGCGGCGGCTGCCGCTGTCCGTTTCGGTCTCGCCGCTTCCAATTAACTCCGGGCCGAACGCGGGCTCATCTGGACCTCGTGAGGCCGGGGCCCTTCTTTTTGTCCACGATCCAGAGACAAGTCCTGAAGTTTCGAGCGAGATGTTGCGGGGGCTTTTTAGTTTGACGCCGGCCGAGGTGCGCTTGGCCGCGGCGCTCGCGCGCGGCGTGCGCCTCAAGATTGTGGCCGAGCGGTTCGGAATCTCACCGCAGACGGCACGCACACAACTCAAGGCGGTCTTCGGTAAAACCGGAACTCATAGGCAGGCCGATCTAGTACGACTGATCCTTTCAAGCCCAGCAGCGATCCGCATGCTATAGGCGATCGAGCCGCACGGCGCTCCGATAAGATCCCCAGAAATTTTTAAAGAATGGCCGCCGGCATACCCCGTCCGGGGTATGACAAACGAGCCATTGTTCGACCAAGATTAAGTCTAGTTGTGATTCGACTTATGAGGAGTGTTGCCTGGGAAATCCGATTTCCCAGAACGGGCAGACTCGCAGTAGTTATTACAAATAGCACGCTGCGCGGTCTCTGAAAGATAAACGCGATTTATAAACGCGGGGAGGGCGATACGTGCGACGTGCCTTGGATAAGCTCATTTTCTCCGATCCGCCGGATTCGGAAAGCCGCAACCACGACATTCAGCAACTCGGCACCCGCCTTATGGAGATGTGCTGGAACGAGGGTTGGTCCTGCGTCATTTCCGAAGGCACGGCGTATTGGAAGGAGACGATCGCCGCCGAGGGCGGGTGGGTTAATCCAACCTTCGACCCGGACAAGTCTCAGGTCGACGAGACTAACAGCGCCAGCGTGGTCATTCGCGACCAGGCTGGAGATTTCGTGGCGTGCAATGGGTTCCGCCTTTTTTTAACCGACAGTTTCAAGCTTGTCTTGTCTTCGGGCGGGCTCTTTTACGGCCCGTCCATGCGCCTGCTCAAGGGCCTGCCCGTCATACTCCCACCGGATTTTCGCGATCTGAGCGGCAAGGTCGGCTATAGCGGCGGCACCTTGATCTCGACCCGCCACCGCGGCAGAAGGCTCGGCTTGCTGGTAACCCGGCTCGTGCGCCTGATCGGCGAGCAGGCTTACACGGTGGATCATCACGTCGGCAACATCTTCCAGAATCAGCCGAACCTTCCCCCGCCCCGACACCCGTATCACTTCGCGCGCTGCACTATCTGCATGCCTTATATGCGCATACCCGATCGCCACGAAGATCGATTGATCTTCCTACTCGATAGCTTGCGCGCAGAATTCCTCGCGCAAGTCCGGCGGGACCTCGGGAATCTTGTCGGTGAAGGGAACAAAACACTTGATGATCTCGCCTTGCTCGTTGCGTAGGGGCAGGATCGCCTTGGTGAAATAATAGTATCGGTCATCGATGATACCGCGTACCTCGAAGAACGCGGGTCTGCCGTGGTCCAGGATGATCGAGAGTTGCTTCCGCACGATTTTTGTCAAAATGGGGAAAGGCGATCCGTCCACGATGGCCATGTTCTGGAGACTGCGATGGCCGTCGAAATTGGCGTCCTGGGCCCAAACTGCGAAGCGAAAAGTCTTAGTGGCAAGATCGATTCGCAAGCAATGCGTGCGGTGCATCATACCGGTCCGGGCGATTTCTTCGGGCGGGATCGCGTTTGATATCGGGGCACGCCCGTTCGAACAGTGTTCCCTGTACAGTTCGATAAAGGCTTTCATCCGCGAATCTTCGTTCGTTAGAAAACTTTCGAGCGATAGCTCGATAGACAAGATCTTGCTCCGCCCATCGGTGAATACTTCACTGGCCAGCGGCGAAGCCGAAGTATCTTCCGGGATGCTTTGAGGCTTGGTATTCATGATCTCGCAAGTAAATTCAGCGCACCATGGAACATGGGTTTCCAGTCCATGCTAGACAGATCGATAGTATTCTGGGTTTCAATTAAGGGGTCGTTAACAACAATTATGCGGCTCAAAATAAAGCGCATGATTAGTTTGCGTGCTTTTTCTCTTAACATTATGGGCAAAATAGTAATTCGCATACAATTGACTTGCGGCCTTTTTCGGCCAGGCCTTGGATTAGCCAAGGCGCCGCATGGCTGTTTCGCATGGGTCGCCCACGTCATGGCGATATATTTCGGCAACGCAAAACGAGGCGGCGTTTGGGCTCGACTTCCAGAGTTCAAACTTCTTAAAACCGCCATCGAATGGCGCTAGTTTCTAGGCCCCGGACAGACCCTGCTTTCCCCAAAAACATAGAAAACCAGTGCCGAGATCAACCTTAAACGCTGACCTGAATCTTGCTCCGCTTGGGCCGCGAAATCGTAGCGCGATCGTAATGGTGCTTTTCAGCGGATTCCTGAATAGTTTTGGCGGACTCATCCTTCGGTCGGTTGGGGACGCAAGCGATTGGCAGATAGTTTTCTTCCGTACGGGATCGCTAGCTCTCGGCCTATCCGCGGTTCTCTTGGCTCGGAACTCATGGGGCATGTGGGCTAAGATTCGGCGGATTGGAATCTGGGGTTGGGTGTGTGGGGGATTTTTTTGCGGCATGCAAACCTTGTTCGTATTTTCCCTGGGCAACACGACCGTTGCCAACACGGCATTTATCCTGGGCTCCGCACCCATTTTGACCGCTTTCGCCGCCCGCCTTATTCTGGGTGAAATCGTCGGCCGGGGCACGTGGGCCGTCTTGGCGGTCGCGGTGTCGGGCACGGTCTTGATGGTTGCGGAGGGCGTTTCAACCGGCAGCGTTTTTGGCGACCTGGCTGCCGTTGGCGCGGTGTTGTGTTCCGTGGGTTTTGTCGTGATACTTCGCGCAAGGCGCCACGTCGATATGTTGCCATCGCTCATTGTCGGTGGCCTTCTCGCCAGCCTAATCTCCTTTGTGGCGGTCGAGGGCCGTATCGCCATAGCGGTGAGCGACATCTTGCTTTGCGTGTTCTGGGGCGGGGTTCTTTCGTCCGCGGTCCTGGTGCTTTTCACGGCGGCCTCGCGGCACCTCAAGGGCGGCGTGCTGACGATCTTATTGACGATAGACTATTTTCTCGGGCCGTTTTGGGTCTGGCTTTTCATTAACGAGAGGCCCTCGAAACTGGCGCTAGTCGGAGGTCTGGTTATCTTCTGCGGCGTTATGGGGCAGGCCTATCTGTCAAGCCGCGGCACCTTGGCAACGAAAACTAGCCGCCATTGACGATGCCCGGGGGGGCTCTAAGCCGAGGCGAGGCCCTTGGCTTCGTCCAGCTTGGCGCCGGTCAAAACGGTATCCTTTAGCACGGCGTCCGTTAGGTTCGCGCCTGACAAATCGGCGCCGGTCAAGTTGGCGCCGCTAAGATTGGCTCCCGATAAGTCGGCGTGGGCCAAGCGAGCGTACTTTAGCAAAGCGCCGCACAAGCTTGCCTGGATCAGCTTGGCGCTTTGCAGGTTGGCGGGATTGTTTTGTCCCGCTGTGCCGATCTCTTCCAAGGGACCCAGGTTGCAGCGGTCCAGCTTTGCCTCGTTCAAGGTGGCGCGCTGAAGGTTCGTCCCACGCATGTCCGATTCCGCGAGATCGCATCCCCTCAGGTCGGAAAACTCGAAGTTGGCCATGGCTAATTCCGACCCACTTAAATTAGCATCGTTCAAACGGCAACGCTGCAGGTCGGCGATCGCCAAGTTCGATTTTCCCAAGGTTCGCCCGGAAAGATCGAAATCGGCAAAGTCGGCGCGGGTTCCTTCCTTGCCTGAACTGTCCAGCCACACCTTGTGGTCGTTTAAGAGCGCCTTAATCTCTTCATCGCTCTTTAGGATCAGAGACGGCATAACGGCCATCTTCAGTTCGTCGAGTTCATACGCTTCGGGGTCCAGGATCGCGCCACGCAGATCGGCTCCGAGAAAATCGGCGCCCTTCAGGGTGGCGCCGCTGAGTTGAGCGCCCGTCAAGGTCGCGCCGGCAAGTTTCGCACCGTTTAAGGTCGCGCCGCTCAGGTTCGTTCCGATCAAGCTGGTTTTCCGTAGATCGGCCCCCGAGAGGGCCGCGTTGCTCAAATTAGCATCGGTGAAATCGGCTTGCCGCAACAACGAGCGGTCTAGTTTGGCGTCGGAAAAGTCGGCCCGCCGGGCGATCAAATCGTCTGCCTGCGACGACACCTCTTCGATTTCATGGGCCTGGAAATTGCCGCGCGAATCGAATCTCGCCAGCATGGCCGGCCTTACGTCGGCCTTGAGGAGCTTGGCGTCGGTCAAATCCGCGCCCCGCAAGGATATGCCGCGCAAGTCGGCGCCGGTGAGATCCGCGTTGCGCAGTGTCGCCAAGCGCATATCGGCGCAGAACAGGTTCGCTTGGCAAAAACTCGCGCTGTCTAGCTTCGCTTTGATTAACTTAGAACCGGTGAGATCGGCCTTGGAGAGGTCGCACGCGGTCAGAACGACACCCGACAGATCGGAAAATTGGATAATGGCGCGATTTCCGCCGGCCCCACTTCCCAGAAATTTCTTATGATCGCGAAGAATCGTCTTCAGTTCTTCCAGGGATACCTGGGAGAAACTGCGTTCCGTGTCGCTGGATAGAGTTTGCGGCATGCATGACCACCGATACTGTTCCCCGGCGCCCAAAGAGCCCAATTTGCCCTATAGGAGGAAGCCAGACCAATGGCGATGATCTTCTAAAAAGGTAAAATTGAGATAAACCAGCACCTGTGAATATACCCTGAGTCGCGGGCTGCGGGCCGCGCTATGGGCGCCAACGGGGGGCCGGTAACGGTTAATTAAGTTTCTGGGACAGATTGCCGATTGAATCGTCGACCAGAGCGTTTAACCCTTCGTTATCCAAGTTGGATTTCAGTAGCTTCGCGGTCGCCGCCATGGCGACATCGATGGCCTGATTGCGTACTTCCTGCAGCGCCTTGGCTTCCGCCTGCGCGATCTTGTCCAGCGCCGCTTGCTCGCGCCGGCGCAAGGCGGCTTCGATATCCTTTTCGCCCTGGGCGGTCAGGCGTTGGGCCTCCAGCTTGGCGTGATCGAGGATTTCCTCGGCCTCGCTCAGGGCGTCGCGTTGTTTGCGTTTGTATTCCGCCAAGAGGTGCTGCGCTTCCTCGCGCAGTTTTTCCGCCTCCTTGATCTCGGCGCCGATGGCCTTGCCGCGCGCGTCCAAGGCACCGTTCACGGCGTCCACGCCTTTCTTGCCGACCGCCGCGACGAAGATCAAAAAGGCCACGGCAACCCAGAACGTCGGATCTTCCAGCATCAGCCGCGTCCCTCCATGACTTCCTTGACCGTGTTCTCAACCTGGTCGGCCGCCGGCTCGGCGCCGATCAGCTTGGCCGCCACCGCCGCCGCGACCTCGTTGGCGACCGTGGAAACATGCGCCAAGGCTTCTTCTTTAGCCCTGGTAATTCTACCTTCCGCTTCCTGGGCGGTCGCGGCCAGCTCCTGGCCGAAGGCCTCGTGACGCCGGGCGCTTGCCGCCGTCATCTCAAGGCCCGCCTCTTTGACCGCCTCCACCGCCCGCGAGCGCGCCTCGGTCAAAGCCTTTTCATAGTCGGCCAAGACCGCTTCGGCCTCCTGACGCAGCTTCGTCGCCTTTTCCAAATCGGTATCGATATGGCGTTGGCGGGCCTCCAGGACCTCGCCAATCCGGGGCAGCACCGCGCGCCGGAGAATCAGGTACAGCGGCACAAGGGTCAGGAACAGCCAGACAAGCTGCGTTGAAAAGAACGATGGATCTAGTTGGGGCATGGTCGCTCCCTCATATCCCGGTATTCGCGGATCGGCGCCGGATTTGGGTCCGGCTATCCCGGCCTAACCGAACAGGATAATGAGCGCGATGACCAAGGCGAACAGCGCGATGGCCTCGACCAGGGCAAAGCCCAGCATGGTCATGGTGAACACCTCGTCACGCGCCGAAGGGTTGCGCCCCACCGCGGTGATGAACGAGGAGAAGATGTTGCCGATGCCGATTCCGGAGCCAATGACACCGATAACCGCGAGGCCCGAGCCGATAACTTTTGCCGCTTCAAGTTCCATGATCTGAGTATCCTTCTTCAAGACAGGGCTTATCCAGGTGCGCCCCCAGGGTGAAAACCGCGTGCGAAGCCTTAGTGCATGTGCAGCGCATCGTTGATGTAGAGGCACGTAAGGATCGCGAAGACATAAGCCTGCAGGAACGCGATCAGAATTTCCAGGCCGACCAGCGCGACCACCAGCGCCAGAGGTATAACGCCGAACACGATGCCCAACACGGGAATGAAACCGGCGATCACCTTCAGCAGAGTGTGCCCCGCCAGCATGTTGGCGAAGAGCCGCACCGAAAGGCTTATGGGGCGCGATAGATACGAAATGACTTCGATCGGGATCAGCAGCGGCCACATGGCGACCGGGGCGCCGGGCGGCACGAAAAAGGCAAAGAAACGCATCCCATGCTTGGCGAAGCCCAGGATCGTCACGCCTATGAACACGACGGCGGCCATGGCGAAGGTCACGATGATATGGCTCGTGAAGGTAAAGCTGTAGGGCAGCATCCCCAGCAAGTTGCCGATCAAGATGAACATGAAGAGCGTGAACACGACAGGAAAGTACTGCCGGCCCTCTTGCCCCACGGTGTCGCGGAACAGTCCGGCGACGAATTCGTAACTGATCTCGACCGCGCTCTGCCAGCGGCCCGGGACCAGCGCGCCACGGCGCATGCCGAGCAGGAAAAAGCTGGCCGCCAGCATGACAGCGGCGACCATGAACAAGGACGAATTCGTGAAGGAAAGGTCGAGACCGCCGATCTCAATCGGAACGATTTCCTTGATCTCGAACTGCGCGAGTGGGCTGTGCCCCCCGCCGCTGCCCCCGTTTTCGGCCATCCTATCCCCTTACTGGGTCCTGTCTCTTACCGGACCCGCGTCTCTTAACGGCCGTTCGGCTCGTGGTTGCCGTTCGGCTTGGGACCGGGGGCCTTGTCTTGGTCCCGTCCCACCTTCCGGTACCCCGCGGTATGGCCGTATCCTGCCATCACGCGGTACACGTTCATCATACCAGCCGCCGCTCCAAGCAGAAAGAACAGCAACAGGAACCAAGGGGATGTTCCGAGCCAGCGGTCGAGCAAGATACCGATCCCGACACCGACGGCCAGGGCCGCCACCAGATCGACGCCGATCCGTACCGCGAAGGCGAGACCGCCGCCTTGAGCTTCGCGATCCGCGCCGGCATGACCGCCGCGCTTGGACTTGGCCTCACGCAGCCGCGCATCTAGATCTTCGCGTGACGGTGGGGGCGATTCGTCGCTCATGCGCCTGTGCCCCCCGGATCCTTCCCCCGGATTTCATTCCCCAATTACCGGGTCCAAGGGACCCGAAAATCGCGCGCACCTTAGATAGCGGACCTAGGTGTGTCAAGGCGCGGCGGCGGCGGTTTTCCGGGGAAAACCCAGGGAAACCCCCGTGCCTCGGCGCGACAACCCCCGTGCCGCGGCGCCCCGTCAGGCGCTTTCGCGCAAGTCCTCCGCGGCGCCCAGATCGACCGACACCAAACGGCTGATTCCGCGCTCCGCCATGGTGACTCCATAGAGGCGGTCGACACGGGCCATGGTCATGCGATGGTGGGTGATAATCAGAAAGCGCGTGGTTCCCGTCTGGCACAGTTCATCGAGAAGTGTGCAGAAACGGTCGACGTTGGCGTCGTCCAGGGGGGCATCGACCTCGTCCAGCACGCAGATCGGCGCCGGGTTGGTCAGGAACACCGCGAACAACAAGGACAAGGCGGTCAAGGCCTGCTCGCCGCCCGAGAGCAGGGACATGACCTGAAGCCGTTTGCCGGGCGGGCTGGCCATGATTTCCAGGCCCGCTTCGAGGGGGTCGTCCGCCTCGGTCAATTTCAAATGCGCCTTGCCGCCCCCGAATAGGCGCACGAACAGTTCCGAAAAGTGCGCGTCGACTTTCTCGAAGGCGGCCAGCAGCCGCTCCCGCCCTTCGCGATTGAGGCTCGAGATGCCATGGCGCAGGCGGGCGATCGCCGCGATCAGATCGGCTCGCTCCGACTGCATGCTAATGATTTGCTTGTCCAGCTCCTGGGCTTCCGTCTCGGCGCGCAGATTGACGACACCCAGGTTCTCGCGTTCGCGCACCAGGCGGGCGAGTTTCGATTCTATGTCCTCGCGCCGAGGCAATTCCTGGCCGGGGTCCAGTTCCGCGATCTCGAAGGTGTCTTCCAGGGCGCATTCCAGCCGGTCGCGGACCTTTTCGGTGACGTTGGCCAGGGATTGCTGGGCCTGGGCAACGGTGGATTCCGCGCGCACCCGGTCTTCGCGCGCGCTGGCGAGGGTCTGTTCGGCCGCCTTCAAGGCCTTGTCCTGGGTGCTGAGCTGGGTTTCGCCCAGGGCCAGGGAATCGGCGGCCTCTTTACGCCCGTGTTCAGCGGCCGCGACGTGTTCGGCCAGGCCCTCGCGCAGGGCGTGCAGTTCGCTTGGGCGCGCGGCCAGGGTGTCGATCTCCCCGGCGAGCGCGGCTAAGCGCCGGTCCAGTTCGGCGGTATGAAACTCGGCATCGCGGCCGCGCGCCGCCCAGGATTGCTTTTCTTCGGCGATCGCGGCCAGCCGGCCGCGGCGGGTCTCGGATTCGCCGGTAAGGCGATCCAGGGCGCTTCGATGTTCGGCCTGTTCGCCGCGCTGTTCGTTCAAGCGGCCGCGCAAATCGCCAAGCCGCGCGCGCGCCGATGCCAGATCGGGAATCTGCTCGGCTTCCTGACGCGCCGCGGATAGGGACATCTGCGTTTCGCTCAGATCGCCCGCGATGCGCGCGCCGGATTCGTCCATGCCGGACAGGCGCGAGGCGATTGCCGCCGCTTCCTGTGTCAGGTCCCCATGTTCTTGCCGGGTCTGGTGCAGTTTCGCGTAGGCTTCGCTCACCGCCGAGCGGGCCGCCCGCTCCCCGGAGGACGCTAGCTCGAAGGCGGCGCGGGCGTCATCGTGGCCGGTCCGGGCGCGTGCCGCCGCTTCATTGGCGCCAAGCAGCAGGCGGCGTAATTCCGTGAGGCGATTGCGTTGTGCCAGGCGCTTCCCCGCCGTCGTGCTGGCATCCGAGGCCACCGTGAAGCCATCCCAACGCCACACCGCGCCTTCACGGGTCACCAAGCGCTGCCCGGGGGCCAAATCCGCCTGCATTCGTGCGCCGGCCTCGTTGTCCGGGACCACGCCGATCTGGGACAGGCGCCGCGTCAAGGCCCGCGAGCCGCGCACGCGCTGGCTCAAGGGCTCCGCCCCGTCCGGCAGGGCGGCGGCGGTGTCATAGGGCGGCAGGTTTCGCCAATGAACCGGCGCCGCTGAATCGTTGGGGGCCGCGATATCGTCGCCCAAGGCGGCGCCGAGAGCGGCTTCGTACCCCGCCTCGACGGAAACCTCGTCGACCAGCGGCGTCCAATCCGTTGTCTCGCCGGGCTCCAGAATCGCGCCCAGCGCCGCCGCCTCGGCCTCCAGTTTGGCGCGCGCGGCCTCGGCCTGCTGCATGGCCTCCCGGGCTTTGTTTTCCTCTTCCCGCGATCCGGCCAAGGCGGTGTCGGCGGTCTCGGCTTCCTGCCTGACCGTGTTCAGGGCGGCCTCGGCGGCGGATACCGCCTGGGCCCCGGCTTCCAGGCGCGCGTCGCCGATTCGCATGGCCAACAGCTTCTCGCGATGGCCGGCGATCTCCCCGGCCTGATCGCGAAGCCGCTCCAGGCGCGCCGAGACTTCCTCGACCCGGCGGCGCAGGGCGCCCGCCTTGGCTTCATCGGCGGCGACACGTTCCGCGGTTTCGCCGACCTCGCTTTCCAGCGCCTGGGTGGCCGCGCGGGCGGCCGCGTGAACTTCCTCGGCGCGGGCGATAGCCTCGCTCTCGCCGGCGGACGCGGCATCGAGCGTGCCCCGCTCCTCGTCCAGCCGCGCTTGGGCGGCGCCGGCATCTTCGGCCTGCGCCATGGCGCGCGCTCTGTCGGCTTCAAGATGAGTCCGGCGGTTAACGGCCTGCTCCATGGCCGCGGCGACTTGTTCCTCCTCGCGGTCCAGGTTGTCGCGGTCGACCAGAAGGCGCTGCAAGGCCGCCGCCGCCCGCGCTTCGTGTTCGCGCAGCTGCGGCAGGACGGCCGCCGCCTCGGCCTGTTCGGTCGCGCGCGCCGCCGCCGCCTCGGTCAAGGTGGCGACCTGACGCTCGGCCTCTCCCAATCGGTCCCGCGCTTCTATCAGTTGCGATTTGATCGACTCGGCTTCCAGATGCAGGGCGATGGCTTCATGGCGCCGGATGTGGTCCGCGAGGCGGCGGTAGCGGGCCGCTTGGCGGGCTTGTTTCTTCAGGCCCTGTAGCTGGGTTTCCAGCATCGAGACAACATCGTCCAGGCGCTCAAGATTGGTTTCGGCCGCGCGCAGGCGCAGTTCGGCCTCGTGGCGCCTTGAATGCAGGCCGGTGATGCCTGCGGCTTCCTCGAGAAGCGCGCGCCTGGAAGTCGGCTTGGCGTTGATGATCGCGCCGATCCGGCCTTGGCTGACCAGGGCCGTGCTGTGCGCTCCGCTCGCCGCGTCGGCGAACAGCAGTTGCACGTCGCGGGCGCGGACCTCCTTGCCGTTGACCCGGAAGGTCGAGCCGCCGCCACGTTCTATCCGGCGCGTTACTTCCAGCGTGTCGTGCCCGTTGAACATCGCCGGCGCCTTGCGGGCGGAATTATCCAGGACCAGATTAACCTCGGCTAGGTTGCGTCCCGGACGTGTCGCGCTGCCGGCGAAGATGACGTCGTCCATTTCCGAACCGCGCATACGCTTGGCCGAATTCTCGCCCATGACCCAGCGCAGTGCCTCGACCAAATTCGACTTGCCGCAGCCGTTCGGCCCGACGATGCCGGTTATGCCCCGATCGATGGACACTTCGATTGGATCGACGAAGGATTTGAACCCGCTTAATTGCAGCTTCGTGAATTGCACCACGTCTTTTCGTTTCCTAGGCCAATTTTCCGTTGGTATCTACTGTGAGAATGCGCTCATGCGTCGGGCAGGATCTTGCGAAAAACCGATTCGAATTCTTCGATCGGAAAGGCTCCGCCAAGCTTTTCACCATTGACAATAAAGGTGGGAGTCGATTTCACGCCATAGACCGTGCGGCCTTCCTGGGTGCCCAAAAGAATCTTGTCCATGGCCGCCTGATCCGTGGTGCAGGCATCGACCTGTTCCTGGTTGAGTCCGGCCAGCCTGGCATATTGGCTCAGAATCTTGAGCGGGTCCTGCGCCCGCGACCACTTCTGCTGATTTTTGAACAAGAGGTCGATGAAAGCGAAAAACCGCTTGCCTTGAATACAGTTACCCAGCGCGGCCGCGCGCAGCGCCAGGCCGTCCAGCGGGTAATGGCGGTAAACCAAGCGCACCTTGCCTTCGGCGATCCACTTTTCCTTGATTTGCGGCAAGGTCTCGCGATGGAAGGCGGCGCAATGAGGGCAAGTCAGGGATGAATACTCGATCATGGTGATCGGGGCCTCGGCGGCGCCGAGGATACGGTCATCGGCATGAATCGGCATGGCTTCGGCCCTGGCCAACCCGGAGAGGCGCCCAAGCGGTGCCATGGAGACCAGGGCGGCCCCGGCCGCGCCAATCAGTATCTGCCTACGTTTCATTTCATACCTACCATATGTTGTTATCGTATCGAGGGGGACGGCGAAGTACAAGATTCCTTGTCCACAGGCGGGAGATTTTTACCGCCCATGGGCGCGGTAATTATATGGGCGCGGTAATTGAAGTGCCAACATGCGGCTAAATAATGGCGCCGCGGCGGTCAGGCGTCACGCCGCAGGATGGCCTGGCCAAAGCGGTCGAGCGCGCCGCGTAATTCCGCGTCCTCTATATCTTCGAGGCGCGCGTGCAGCGCGCTCATGGCCTCCGGGCGCACCGGGGCGGCGGGGGGTTCCTCGCGTTTTGGGGTGGGGGCTGGCCCTTGCAAAAGCCGCAGGCGGGTGACCGCCCGGAACCCGAAGTAACTGTTTATCCGCTCCAGCAGTTGGGGCTCCAGATGCTGGATCTCAAGCGCATAGCCGGCCTCGACGCGCAAGGTCAGGGTGCCTTCGGCCGCATGCGCGCCGCGCCGCTGACTGGGCCGGGGGCGATTGAGCTTGCGCGGGACGCAGCGCGCCGCGATATCCCGCCCGACGATGCTGGCCCAATCGCCCAGAAGGTCCGCCTTGGCGAAGCCCCGCTTGCCGAGGGCATTGCCGGTGATCTTGGGCAGGGTCTTGGCGATGGCGCGCAGGCCAAAGCCGCGCCGGGGCCGTCCTTTAGAGCCCGTCTGGTCTTTGCCGCTTTTTTTCGGAGTATCGCTCATGTGATCTCTAGCTAGTATAAGTGGCCTTATGTCCCCTCAGGCAAGCCCGAACGGGCACCCGGAAATCACGGAACGGCTGTTGGCTTGGTACGGCCGCCATGCCCGGGACCTTCCTTGGCGAATCAGCCCCGGCGCCCCGCCCGGAACCCAGGCCGATCCTTACCGGGTTTGGCTGTCCGAGATCATGTTGCAGCAGACCGCCGTGGCCAGCGTGATTCCGTATTTCGAGGACTTCACCCGGCGCTGGCCTCATGTCCAGGCCCTAGCTGCCGCGCCCTTGGAGGACGTTCTCGCGGCTTGGGCCGGGCTGGGTTATTACGCCCGCGCGCGTAATCTGCACGCCTGCGCCGAGGCGGTGGCGCGCGATCATGCCGGCCGTTTTCCCAGCCAAGAGGCGGCGTTACGGCGCCTGCCGGGCATTGGCCCCTATAGCTCCGCCGCCATCGCCGCCATCGCCTTTGGCGAGCGGGCGAGCGTGGTGGACGGTAATGTCGAACGGGTCACGGCGCGCCTTTTCGCGTTTGAGACACCCCTGCCCACGGCGAAACCCAGGCTGCGGGCCCTGGCCGGGAGCCTCCTGCCGCCGGATCCGGCGCCCGGTTTCCGCTATGGCGATTTCGCGCAAGGCATGATGGACCTGGGCGCGACGGTTTGCCTGCCGCGCAGGCCCCGCTGTGAACTTTGCCCCCTCCAAGATAGTTGTGCCGGGCGGGCCGCCGGCTTGGCCGCCGGGCTGCCGCGCCAGGCGACCAAGAAGGCCCGCCCGACCCGGCGCGGGGCGGCGTTCTGGCTTACCCGGCGCGACGGCACCGTGCTTTTGCGTCGGCGCGCCGCCAAGGGGCTTTTAGGCGGCATGATGGAGGTGCCGTCCTCTGGCTGGCAGGCCGCGCTGGCGGGTCCTGGGAAGGGCGATCCGGCCCTGGATCTGGCCCCGGCCCCGGTCCCGGCGGCCTGGTCCGCCTTGCCGGGGGTGGTGCGCCACACCTTTACCCATTTTCATCTGGAACTGGTGGTGTGGGCGGCGGAGCTTCGCCCAAGATCCAGCGATTGTGGGTTAACCCACGAAAAATGGGTGCGATTCGAAGACCTTGGCGAGGTTGGCCTGCCCAGCCTCATGGATAAGGTCGCGCGCCACGCGCTAAAACACCTGAGCGAATAGCCCCCGCCGCCAGGGCTTCGGGCCGGCGCCTCCGGGCGCGGTATCGATCACGGTTAAGCGCTTCTTCATTGTCCGTCGCGATAGTTATTGGCCAGGACGGCGTCGTGCCGCGCCTTCGCGCACAGAAACAGCGAATCAGCGATGTCCAGACCGACTCAAAACGACCCGATTATTCAGGCCTTCCAGGCCACCAGCCGGGCGGCGATGATCACCGACAGCCAGGGCCGGATCGTCGCGGTCAACGAGGCCTTCACCGGTTTAACGGATTGGAGCGCGGCGGAGGCCATTGGCCAATCGCCGAATATCTTGTCCTCGGGCCGCCAGGATGCCGGTTTTTACGAGTCCATGTGGGCGGCGCTGCAAGGCGAGGGCCACTGGCAGGGCGAGCTGTGGAACCGCCGCAAGGGCGGCGAGGTCTATCCCGAACACCTGACTATCGATGCGATACCCGGCGGCGATGGGAAAACCACGCACTACGTCGCGGTATTTTCGAATATCGAGGACCAAAAGCGGCGCGAAACGCACCTCACGCGCCTGTCGCTTCGCGATGTTGTCACCGGCCTTCCCAGTCGTGCCCTGTGCGAGGATCGCCTGGAGCGCTCGATTTCCTTGGCCAGGCGCCGGGCCGGGCATATGGCGGTTCACATAATCGACCTGGACGGATTCAAGGCCATCAACGATAGCTTCGGCCATGAATGCGGCGATCTGATTCTCAAAACGACAAGTGAGCGTTTGCGCGCCTGCTTGCGTGAAAGCGATACCCTCGCGCGCTGGGGCGGCGATGAATTCATGGTCGTTCAGCCTTCGGTGGATGGCGCCAATGGTGTCCGCGAGGTTGGCTTGCGCTTGCTGGCGGCCTTGCGCCGGACTTTCGTCATCGCCGGGGATGAAATCAGCTTGAGGGGCAGCATCGGCGCCGCCATATACCCGGGCGACGGCGATACCCTGGAAGAAATCGTATCCTGCGTGGACCGTGCCCTTCAGAGCGTGAAGCAAGGCGGTAAGGGCGGCTTCGCCCTGCACGGCGATGGCGAGTCGCACAGCCCGGCGCGCCGCCGCGCGGTTTAGCCCGGCCGTTTGGGGCGCCACTTCCCTCTTGCGCTCACCTACAAAAATATAGGTATCCCGGACTTGATCCGGTAATCCCTTGAGTTCGCCGCGCAACCTATAGCGTTGACGGCGCGATGTTCATCGAGGGCCTTCAGAAGGAAGAATCGCCACGAAGGCACCAAGACGCGAAGCATGTCCTTGGGCCGCGCGTGGCGCGGACCCGAGGGACGCGAAGATAGAAAAATTCCACTTCGCGGCTTCTTGGTGTCTTCGTGCCTTCGTGGTGAATCCCCTTCCCATTACAACGCCTCACCCCAGCCCCTTGAGGGGAGGCCGGGATGGCGGCGTGACTGGGTGCGCGGCCTAGTTCGGCTGGCTCATCTCATCGCGGATTACTTGCCGTAACCTGTCGATAGGCTCCAGCTTACCCTCGACCTTATAGCACCAGAACTGCCAGCCATTGCACGCGGGCGCCCCTTGAACCTGGGCTCCGACCTGGTGGATCGAACCCTTGAAATCGGCCGTGATCAGGCTGCCGTCGGCGCGCACCTTGGCTTGCCAGCGCTTGTTCTGGCTGACCAGGACCGTGCCCGGCTCCAGCAAGCCGCGCTCGATCAAGGTGCCGAAGGGGACGCGCGGCTCGTCGCGCTTGGCGACAATGGTTATCGCTTCCAGATCGGCGACCGGACTAACTTGCGCGATACGCTTGCGCGCGAGTTCGGCGTAGCGTTCCTCGCGCTCCAGCCCGATGTAGCGGCGGCCGAGTTTCTTGGCCACCGCCGCTGTGGTGCCGCTGCCCAGGAATGGATCGAGCACCAGATCGCCCGGCTTGGTCGCGGCCATGATCGCGCGGTGCAGCAAGGCCTCGGGCTTTTGGGTCGAGTGCGCCTTGTTCCCCTCCTCGTCGCGCAGGCGCTCGCCCCCATTGCAGATGGGGATCAGCCAATCGCTGCGCATCTGAAGATCGTCGTTCAGGGATTTCATGGAGGCGTAGTTGAAGGTATAGCGCGCGTCCTTGTCCTTGGACGCCCAGATTAGGGTTTCGTGGGCGTTGGTGAAGCGCCGCCCGCGAAAATTGGGCATGGGATTGGACTTGCGCCAGATAACGTCGTTCAGGATCCAGTATTCCAGGTCCTGCAAGGCGGTGCCGACGCGAAAAATGTTGTGATAGCTGCCGATCACCCAAAGAGTGCCGTCGTCGCGCAAGATCCGCCGCGCCGCGCGCAGCCAGCGGCGCGTGAAGTCGTCGTAGGCCGCGTAGCTGTCGAATTGATCCCAGGCATCGTCGACCGCATCGACCTTGCTATGGTTCGGGCGCACCAGATCGCCGGCGAGTTGCAGGTTATAAGGCGGGTCGGCGAAGATCATGTCGACGCAGCCCTCGGGCATGGCCTCCATCAACTCAATGCAATCGCCGACTTTCACAACGTCGCTCTGCAAGGCGGTTTCCCCTCCCGGGCAAAAACAAAGCGGGCATCCTGAGTCACCCGTGACTCGGCGTCAAGAATCTTTTGGACTCAAAGGGTTAAGGAAAGATCAAAAGGCGGTGGTGGAAGGTGGGCGGGGATGCGCAAGCCCACCCATCCCGTCATACCGGAAGCCGTGCCAGCGGCTATCCGGTATCCATACCGTCGCCACAGACATTACTTGCGAATTGGGGAACCGTCCCTGGAACATATTAACCATAAAATGTATTTTGTTGCGTTACACAATACAATACGCTATGCTGAATTATGGAGATTCGAAATATCCGCCATAAGGGCCTGCGGAACTTCGTAGTAAAGAACAACTCCAAGGGATTGCAGCAGGACTACGTGGCGAAGATCGCCGACATCATGGCGTTTCTTATTCACATAGAAAGCATTGACGAAGTGTTCGATCTCCAAAAATATAAACCGCATCTCCTGACCGGACGCCGCGCCGGGACATACAGCTTTCACGTCACGGCCAATTGGCGGATTACCTTCAGGCACGATGTGCCGGAAAACGAATTGTGTGATGTGGATTTTGAGGATTACCACTGACACGTAAGGAATATGAACAATGGCGATCAAAATCGGTATGGAACCGCCTCATCCAGGCGGGTTTATCAAGCGCTCCGTTTTGCCGGACGATTTGTCCGTCACGGCCGCCGCGCAAGTTCTAGGCATTGGACGCCCGGCGCTGTCCAACTTGCTGAACGAAAAGGCATCGCTTTCGCCGGAAATGGCGCTACGCATGGAGAAGGCTTTCGGCGTCAAGATGGACACGCTGCTCAGGATGCAGGCGCATTACGATGCGTTTCATATGCGCCAGCGCGAGAGAGAAATATCGGTCAAGCGTTTCCAACACGCTTAGGGAAAGAAAACACATACTGTCCCCAAATTACTCCTACGAGCGAGGACCAGTGTCCACGATTAGTTTCTCAGTTTGAGATTATATCAGTTTTATGCTACATTTATAAGATGCTTAAAAAGCCTCCACATTTGCCACTCGGTTGCGAATTTGCGGAAGGAAAACTTCGATCAGACAGTGATTGGAAGATTAAACAGCTTCGTAATACCCTATGGAATTTGATTGAGGATTACGAAGACAAGATAAAAATATCGCGTCAAAAAATCGTCAAGCTCACCTACGAACTAGATTTAGATGACGCTAGAAAATTGATGGCGCAGGTGCAATCTGAGCTAGACCAGCGCGACCAACAGCGAGCCAATCAACAAACCTCAGGGTAACTTTGTATCCCCGTGAGTGTAGCTGGTCTTGCAGGAGGTATCATGAACCAAGCCTTAAACAGCTTCGCCGTGATGCTGGCCTTGGCCTTGATCCTGATTGTCACTGCGAACGCACCCGCCAGAGCCGGTTGTGTTTGTCGTTGCGTCAACGGCCAGAATATACCCATTTGTAGTAACAGTCTTGACCTGAGACCACTCTGCCCGCCTAGGATATGTCCGCTCACGCCCCCAGCCGTTAGACCACTTCAAATGCCTACACTGCCCCCTTTAGGCACCACACGATGCGAAAAGCAGCAGGTATGGAACCCGTATACCGCTCGATATGAATGGCGCACATTGTGCCAATGAACAACTGCCTGTTCGTACCGTGCCCCTTAGGTTTTTTGGCGACCCACTTCGGTACTGATAGAGTGAAGTAGTTGGGGCCGACACAGTATTGCCATTATGTGCAACAGGTTGAGGACTATAGAGTAAAGTTGCTGCCCTAATCTGAACTCTGTCCATGCGGTACCTAGTTTCCCCAATTTTCCCGTTGCACGCGCCGCGCCAGGTGATTGTTTTATAGGCGGGAGGTTTGGGTGGCGGCCTGGAATCCGAGCCCTGTTATTTCCATGTTAAACAGAGACTAACAGATAAATGAAATGGACGGAAACTGTCCCAATCACCCCGCCAACCTCTCACGCACCGGGCGGAAGCTGCGGCGGTGTTCTTTCGTGACGCCTAGGCGATCAAGCGCGCGGCGGTGTTCGGCGGTGCCGTAGCCCTTGTTGCGCTCCCAGCCGTAGCCGGGATGGCGCCCCGCCAAGTCCGCCATGATCCGGTCGCGGGTCACCTTGGCCAAGATCGAGGCTGCGGCGATGGTCAGGCTGCGGCTGTCGCCCTTGACCACGGGCCGCGCCGGACAGGAGAGCTTGGGGACATGGAGGCCGTCGATCAGGGCCGCTTCAGGCGCACCTTCGATAGTCGTGGACAGTTTATCCGCCGCCCGGCTCATGGCCAGGAGGCTGGCCTGGAGAATGTTGATCTTGTCGATTTCCTTTGGCGTGGCCTCGGCGATGCCGAAGGCCGCCGCGCCTTCGCGCGCGCCCGCTAGAATCGCGTCATAAAGCTCCTCTCGCGCGGCTGGTTTGAGCGCCTTGCTGTCGTCCAAACCCTCAAGCAGCGCTTGCGCCGTGCGCGCCGGATCGAGCCAGACCGCGGCGGCGACCACCGGTCCGGCCCAGGGGCCGCGCCCCGCTTCGTCCAGGCCGATCACCATGCATCCTTCCGGGTGTTCCAACTCGAGCGAGAAATCGGGCATGGGCGATGGCTACTCGGGCTTGTCCGGCGGCGTGCCTGAACGCCGCTTGCGTTTGATATCGCCGACCCAGCGATTGGCGCTGTCCGCCATGTCCGCCATGACGCTTTCGGCGCGCCGGGTCGAACGCATCACGGCGTCGGCCTCGCTGCCGAAGGCGACCCGAATGGTCTCGCGCCCGGAGGTGATACCCAGCAGGACGACCCGGTTCAGGCGCCGGGCGGTTTCCAGCCAGAACGCGCTGCCCAGCAAGGACAGGACCGTGACCGCGACGATCAGGCGGTATCCGGGATCGCCAATCGCCCCCGCGCTCAGACCCAGGGCGGCCAGGACAAAGGAGAATTCGCCGAGCTGCGCGAGCAGGGAGCCGGCCAGAAAGGCGCGTGGCCAAGTCTCGCCCAGGCCCCGGATCAAGACGATGTTCAGGGCGGTCTTGAACACCGCGACAAAGGCGACGATCAAGAGCACGGTCCAGATATTGTCCCAGATATAGCCGAAGTCGAGCAGCAGGCCGATGGACAGAAAGAACACCATCAGAAGCACCGATTGGATCGGCAGCATGTGATGGATCATGGCCCGGCGGCTGGTCGAGTTGCCGATCACCATGCCGGCCAGAAACGCCCCGTAGGCGGCCGAGAGTCCGAGCAAGCCCGAGAGCGCGGCGGCGCCGAAACAAAACGCCAGGCCCGCCAAGGGCGTCAGGTCGGGGCTGTTGCCCACGGCCTTGGCGAAGGGCAGGCGCAGGCGCTGCCGGCGCAAGAGGTACAGAATCAGGATCGCCAGGAAGGCGATGGACAAGGCGATAGTGAGCAGGGAGTTCCAGCCGATGCCCTGGCCGCCCCTAAACGATCCGACGATCAGCATCATGGGCACCACGGCCAAATCCTGGGCGACTAGTATCGCGACCGTGATCTGTCCGGTGCGGCTTCGCAGTTCGCCCAGGTCCTCCAGCATCTTGATGGCGACCGCGGTGCTCGACAAGGCGACCACGAAGCCGAGCAGAACCGTGAGCGGCAGGGGCCAGTCGAGCAAGGCGCCAATCGCCGACATGGCGATCAAGCCGATGGCGATTTGAAGCAGGGTCACGGTGACCGCGATCTTCCAGACCTCGCGGATCGCGCGCAGGGAGATCTCCATGCCGATCAGGAACAGCAGCAAGAGCACGCCAAGTTCCGCCAGCAGGGAAATGAACTCGCGGCTTTCGACCAGGCCCAGGGCGCCCGGCCCCAGGATCGCCCCGGCCAGGATATAGCCCATGACCGCCGGCTGCTTGAAGCGCCGCATGACCATGCCGCAGGCCAGGGCCGCGAGAGCGACAATCGCCAATCCGGTCAGGGCGCTCGCGGTTTCGTGCATTTCCCAGGCTCAGGCGTCGAAGAGAAGACTCAGGCATACACTTGTCGCCCGAATTCGATCAATACAGTGCCTCTGGCGGGATTTAGAGCAGGTTAAGCTGGGCGCTGGGTCTTGACGGCCGTCGGAACCGCGTGGTGTCGAGAGCCCAGGCGCCGCGGTTCAGCTTCAGGCGCGAGCAGGCGAGGGCGAAGCGCCGCTCCAGCAGGTCGGCGTAGGGGCCGCGCCCCCGCTGCCGGGTGTGCCAGCCGGACTCGTAGAGCTTGCCGCCCCGGCTTTGGCGCACCAGGCTCAGGATCCGGCTTTTGCGGTCCGGGTAGTGCGCCTCCAGCCATTCCTCGAACAGGTCCTTGATCTCCAGCGGCAGACGCAGCAGGACATAGACGGCACTGGTGGCGCCCGCCTCCGCCGCCGCTTCCAGCAGGGCTTCGAGTTCCTCGTCGTTCAAGGCGGGGATGAGCGGCGCCGTCAAGACGCCAACCGGCACCCCGGCCGCCGCGAGCTGTCGCACGGCCGCGACCCGCAAGGCCGGGCGCGCGGCACGCGGTTCCATCTTGCGGGCGAGATCGGGTTTCAGGGTGGTGAGGGAGATCATGACCCGCGCCAGCCCCGCCTCTGCCATGGGCGCCAGGATATCCAGATCGCGCAGGATCAGGTTCGACTTGGTGACGATGGCGACCGGGTGGCGGGCGCGCCATAGGACCTCGAGAATCTCGCGCATGATGCCCATGCGCCGCTCCACCGGTTGATAGGGGTCGGTATTGGTGCCCAGGGCGATGACCTTGGGCTTGTAGGAGGGCTTGGCGAGTTCCGCTTCCAGAAGCCGCGCCGCCTCGGGCTTGGCGAACAGCTTCGTCTCGAAATCCTGCCCCGGCGACAGGCCGAGCCAGGCGTGGGTCGGGCGCGCGAAGCAATAAACGCAGCCATGTTCGCAGCCCCGGTAGGGATTGATCGAACGGTCGAAAGGCACGTCCGGCGATTGGTTGCGGGCGATGATGGTGCGGCTGGCATCGACGGAAACGCTGGTGCGCAGGGGCGGCAGGCCGTCGTCTTCATCCATCCAGCCATCGTCGACCGCCACCCGGGTCAGGGGCTCATAGCGCCCGACCGCGTTACTGACCGCGCCGCGCCCCTTGCGCGCCCGGCTGGGTAGGGTATCGACCATGGGATGAGTGTAGAGGAGGACGAGAACGAAGCAAGAACATAAAACTCCGCACCAGCTACACATAAACGTCGTCATCCCGGACTTGATCCGGGATCTTTGTTGTGGACCGGGCTCGATCTGACCTGAAGATCCCGGATCAAGTCCGGGATGACGGTCTTCTCTTTATGATTCGGTGACCAATAAGGGTCTCATCTGGCCCCGCCCAAAGCCCCTCACACTCCCGCTGCGCGGGCCCCTCCCTCTCCCGCTGGGAGAGGGTTTGCAGGCTTGAACCGAGCGCGGCCTCGTCCTTCGACAGGCTCAGGATGAGGCTTCGACAGGTCTGGGATGTGTCTTCGACAGGCTCAGGATGAGGCTTCGACAGGTCTGGGATGTGTCTTCGACAGGTTCAGGATGAGGCTTCGACAGGTCTGGGATGTGTCTTCGACAGGTTCAGGATGAGGCCGCTGTAGCTGACTTTTCCTCATCCTGAGCCTGTCGAAGGACGGGGAAAAGTCCGTTTCGCGGAAGTCTCCGGCGGGAGAGGTTGTGCAGGCTTGGGGGAAGCCGAAGGCTGAGCCCTAGCCGGATCTGGGTGAGGGGTTTGCTTGATCGAAATGGATGCGACGCTAAATCATCTCCTCCAAGCCCGGTGTCCCCAACCATTCGGCGCGCATTCGATGCAGGATGGGGGCGCTCAGGTACTCGGCGACGCGGCCCGCCACATGGGCGATCAGGGCCGGGTCGGTGTTCTCAGCCGACCAATCCTCGGTGCTGGTGGCGGTGTGCTTGGCTTCCTGGCGGCCGGCTTGGTGCAGGACCTGCCACTTCACGCACCAGGTGATGGCCCGCAACATGGTGATGCGGCGCAGGGGCACCAGCCAGGGGCGCAGGCGCTGGGCGAATTCCGGGCTGAGCAGGGCGAGGTAGTGCCGGTAAAATTCCGCCACCTCTTCGAGGCCAAGATCGGCCCAGGTATCGGTATCCCAGGTGGTCGAGGAATAGATGGTCGCGTGGGCCAGATCGGTGCCGGGCGAGCCGTAGAGTGCCTTTTCCAAATCGACGATGATGGCGCGGCCTTGCTTGTCGATCAAAAAATTGCCGGGGTGGGTGTCGGTCAGAACCAGGGTCACCGGCTGTTCCGCGCCCGCGATCTCACCCCGATAAGCACGCGCCCAGGTCAGTTCCTCCTCGATCTCCGCCCGTGCCTCGATACTTAACCCGGCGTCATCGAGAAAACCCGCCTGCGCCTCGATCTCCGCCATGGCGCCGCCCACGGGGTCCGTATGATCGGCGAGCGGCGGGCGCTCGCGCGGCGGCGGCAGGGCATGGACCCGCGCCATGCACGCGGCCAGGGCGGCCAGGTCTTGCGGTAAGCGCGGCGGGCGCCCGTCGATGTGATCGACCAGCAGGGCGCCCATGGGAATGCGGGGTTGGGGCGCGATCACACCGTGCAGACAGGGTCCATGGCCAGACGCGCTCACCCGCTCGAAACAGGCCGCCTGATAGGCCAGGTTCTCGGCCGCCGAAAGGGCGAATTGGCTCTGCTTGGGCACGCGCAGCAGCACGCCGCGCCCGCGCAAGGCCACATGATCGTGCGCCAGGCCCTTGACCCGGAGCGGTTCCAGATCGGTTCGCGCGGCATCGCGAAAGTTCGGCAATTCGGCCACGGCGGACGCCAGGGCGTCGAGGTCAAGTCGTTGGGTCAAGGTGTTTGGATCCTGCGGCATATCGGCGCGAAGCCCTAGCATGGGAGCGAGGGCTAGGTCCACGCTCCCTCAGTGGGCGCCCCTGTGCTAAGACCCGGTCATGAGTCAGACTCTTTCCGTCACTCTCGATGTCGTCGTTCCCGCTCTCAACGCGGCGCCGACTCTTGCGGCGGCCCTGCGGGCTTTGGACGAGGGGCGGCGGTGCGGCCTGGTAGGCGAGGTGCTGGCGGTCGATGGCGGGTCGCGAGACGGGACCAGGGCCGTGGCGCAAGAAGGCGGCGCGCGGGTTCTGGAAAGCCCCCCTGGCCGGGGCTTGCAACTGGTGGCGGGCGCGGCGGCGGCAACCTCGCCTTGGATTTTGTTTTTGCACGCCGACACGGTGTTGGAGGCAGGCTGGGCAGTAGCGGTGCGTGAATTTATGGCCGCGCCGGGCAGCGAAGACCGCGCGGCGGTGTTTCGATTTACCTTGGACGATGCCGATCCTCGCGCCCGGCGGATCGAACGGCTCGCGCGCTGGCGCGGCCGTGCTCTGGCTTTGCCCTATGGCGACCAGGGGTTGTTGATATCGCGTGGGCTCTATGATGCGCTCGGCGGTTTTCGGCCCCTGCCGCTCATGGAGGATGTCGATTTCGTGCGCCGCGTAGGACGGCGCGGACTGGTTGAGCTGGACGTGGCCGCGCTTACCTCCGCCGCGCGTTACCGGGCTGGGGGCTGGTGGTTGCGGCCCTTGCGCAACCTGGCGATCCTCTTACTCTATTTCTTGGGGCTATCGCCGGAAACCTTGAAGCGGCTTTACGGATGATTCCGAGATGAATTCGCCGCCGCACCCCCCCACCCTAACCCTCCCCCTCAAGGGGGGAGGGAGTGTAAGGCCGGTGCGGCCCCTTGCGCCCGAGCCAATGCTGGGGGCGTCTGTCCATATGACTCCGCTTTCTTCCCCCTCCCCCTTGAGGGGGGAGGGCCGGGGTGGGGGTGACTTTCCTTGCGAAAGCCCGGTGCCCGCATGACCCGGCGCGCGCATCTGGTGGTCATGGCGCGGGCGCCGCGTCTGGGGGCGGTCAAGCGCCGCCTGGCGCGCGATATCGGGGCGCTCGCGGCCTTGAATTTTTACCGGCGGAATTTGGCGAAGCTACTACGCGAGCTGGGCCGCGATCGGCGTTGGACGCTGTGGCTGGCCATGACGCCGGATCGCGCGGCGCGCAATCCCGTGGGGCGCGGGCGGTACCGGATTGTCCCCCAAGGGCGGGGCGATCTGGGCGCGCGCATGGGGCGGTTCCTGCACGGCCTGCCGCCCGGCCCCGTGGTCATTGTCGGCACCGACATTCCGGACTTGCGGCGTGGCCATATCGCCGGGGCCCTGTGTGCCCTTGGGTCGAATGACTGGGTTTTCGGCCCGGCGGCCGACGGCGGTTATTGGCTGATCGGCGCGGCGCGGCGCCGGCCCGGCCCGCGCGATCCCTTCGCTCAAGTGCGCTGGTCCAGTGCCCATACCCGCGCCGATACGCTCGCGAACCTGCGCCGGTTTCGTGTCGCTTATTTGGAGCAGCTCGCGGACATAGATACCGGCGCCGACCTGATGGAATTTAGGTCTCGAGATGCTCTTTCAGGCGCGGCATGAGTTCGGCCAGGTTGCACGGCCCGGTCCGGATATCCAATTGCTGCCGCAAGATACCCTGCCAGCCGTCGCGGCACGCGGAGGGCGAGCCGGGCAGGGCGAAAAGATAGGTTCCCATGGCGACGCCGCCCAGGGCGCGGCTTTGCATGGTCGAGGTGCCGATCTTTTCGAAGCTGAGCCAGCGGAACAATTCGCCGAAACCCTCGATCTCTTTCTCCATGACCTGCTTGAAAGCTTCCGGCGTGATGTCGCGCCCGGTCACGCCGGTGCCGCCGGTCGAAATCACGACATCGATCTCGGGGTCTTCGATATAGCTACGCAGACACGCGACGATGGCCGCCATGTCGTCCTTCACGATCTCGCGCCGGGCGATGACATGGCCGTCGGCGGCGATCATCTCGGTGAGGGTGCGGCCGGACTTGTCGTCGTCCAGGGTGCGGGTATCGGAAACGGTCAGAACCGCGATGCGGACCGGCTGGAAGGGCTTGCTTTCGTCGATACGGCTAGTTGCTGATGGACTCACGGCTGGCAAGCTCCGGTGTCGCGGTATCGAGCGGCACGTAGAGCGGCCAGCGTCCGGCGGCTAAGCCGTCGAGGGAGGGGGCCTCCTGGCCCAGGCGCATGCGGTAAATCCATAGGTTGGTCAGCACTCGTTCGATGAAAAGGCGGGTCTCCTTGGACGGCAGACTCTCGATAAATAGCAGGGGATCGTCCCCATAGTCCATCTTACGTTGCCACTTATTGAGATTCCCCGGCCCGCCGTTGTAGGCCGCGGTCAGTCGAAACAAATTGCCTTGCACGTAGGCATGGCCCAACAAATGCGTGATATAGCGCTGGCCAAGCTCCAAGTTGATGCCCGGATCGAATAGCTTGCTCCGCTTGGAACGCCGATATCCGCGGTCGCGGGCCATATAGCCGGCGGTGCGCGGCATGAGTTGCATGAGGCCGCGGGCGCCGTCGGGGCTCTTGGCCTTGGGGTTGAATCCGGATTCCTGCCGGATAAGAGCGTAGACCAGGGCCCGGTCGATCTTGAAACCGCTATCCGGGCGCCACGGGGGAATTGGATAAAGCGCGACATCCAGCGGGCCCAGCGCCGCGTTGGGATGCTCGGCGAGCGCCAGGCGGTTGCCTAGGCGGAACGACAACGACGCCATCTGCGCGCGTTCGGCCAAGGCTAGAAGGGCGCGTGTCATTTCCGCGCCGGCCCAAGCGTTCATGGCGCGCAGTTCCATCTCCGCGCGCCGATTCTGGCCTATTTGTATGAGGGCGAGGGCGCGGGCGCTGGTCGGTTCGGCCTCGAGCCGGGCAAGCATCTCGGGTTCCAGCTTGTGCCGCGTGAACTCGAAGCTCGGTTGCAGGCCCAGGGCACGAAGCGCGAGCAGGCCGTAAAAGGTGCGCGGATACTGCGCCGCCCGCGATAGCCATTTGCTCATCTCGCTTGGCCGCCGCAGTTTGAGATTCGCGCGCGCCGCCCAATACGCGCCGGAGGCCGCGTTCCAGCTCGACACCTGCTTGGACAGGGCCAAGGCCTCGAAGTGTTTTCGCGCGTGCTCTAAATTGCCGAGGCGCCAAGCGGCCAAGCCGGCGGTCCAATTGGCGATGGCGACATGATCGCCCGATCGCGCCGCCGCCGCGCTGGCCAGGCCATAGGCTTTTTCATCGCGCCCGAAGTAGTACCAGGCGGCCGCGACATCGCTGCGGCCCATGTCGATTTCCACCGCGTCCAGCAAGGCTTCGGTCCGGCGGCTATTCAGCAGCTCCTCGGTAACCGACAGCCGGGTACGCAGCACATTGCGCCGAATTTGGCGTTTCAGGCGCCGGGCTTGGCGCCGTTTTTTCGAGCCCAGGCGCTTGGTCGAGCGGTAGGTGCTCGCCGGCCTGTATGCCGGGCTTCCCAGGCTGGCCTTGCGCACCGCCGGCGGCGCTGGCCGCAGGTAATTCTTGGGCCGCCGCTTGACCGCCAGTTTATAGATTCGGCGCGCCTCGGGATGGTCGGCATAGGCGGCCATCCAAGCGCGCAATTCCTTATACTTGGAGCGATAGGCCGTCGGGTGCATATAGCGCTGCCCCAGGACATGGCCCATCAGGCGCCGGTCCGTCAGCCGCGCGATGCGCACGTCCGCCGCTTTCCACTTGCCGCTTTTCTGGAGGCTGAAGATCTCGCGGTAAAGCCCGGCGTCCTGGTCCGACAGGACCTGGGGCAAGCGCAGCCTTTCGTGCGAGGAGGCGTGCGCCATCGCGCCGCCCGCCGCCGGGATCACAACCAGCGATCCGTCCGCCGGCGCGGCTTCGGCGGCGGCGGTCATGGCGCCCAGGGCAAGCCATGCCACTCCAAACCCCAAAACACAGCGGCGAACCGCCCGAACTTGCCGGGAATCGCGAACCAAACGCACTTTAGCCCCCTTGTTTGCGGGATACGTTAACTATTCGCCCAAAGCGAGGCAACTCATGCCTCTCCGATAGCCTCGTAGAATCGCTTTTTGGCGTGAAGATCGCCTTAACGATTAGCCTGCCAACAAGGGATCCCTGCCCGATCGGATCGCCGCTTGCAGGGCCATAAGGTCTTGCCAGGCCAAGCGTTTTTGGCCCGGCTGGCGCAGCAGATAGGCCGGGTGCAGGCTCGGCAAGGCGGGGATGGGGCGGGGCATGCCTGGGTGCTGATAATGGGCCCATTTGCCGCGCAGACGCAGGATACCCTCGCTACGGCCCAGAAGCGTCTTGGCCGGGGTGCCGCCGATCAAGAACAGAAATGCTGGGTCGACCAGTTCTATGTGCCGCTCGACGAAGGGCAGGCACGCGGCAAGTTCGTGCCCGGTCGGGGTGCGATTGCCCGGCGGGCGCCAGAACAGAACGTTGCTGATGTACACGCTGGTCCGGTCCAGGCCGATGCAAGCCAGCATGCGATCGAGCAACCGGCCCGAAGCGCCGACGAAGGGCAGGCCTTGCCGGTCTTCCTCGGCACCCGGCCCTTCGCCCAGAATCATGACCCGCGCCCGCGGATCGCCGTCGGCGAAAACCAGGTTGGTCGCGTCGTGGCGCAGGGGGCAGCCATCGAAGGAATCCAGGGCCGCGCGAAGCTGCGCCAGGTCTTGCGCGCCACGAGCCAGATCGCGCGCCGAGGCCAAGACAGCGTCGTTCGAGGTTAGTTTGGGAGCGGCCGGTTTGGGTGAGCGCGCCCCGGGTCCGGGCGGCGCGGCCGCGTGGCGGGCCATGCGGTCATGCGCCACCTCATCGACGGCCTCGTCGGCACCGGCCTCGACCAGCCAGCGCAAGGCGGCCAGGGATGTTTCCTTCGATTCCATGACGCCAGCATAGCAGGCCCGCCGCGCGCGGAAAACGCGCTGTCCAAGCTCGTGGATTCCCGGTTCGTCTCCTGGTGCGAAAAACCATGACTTAAATCAACATATTTCTCGCCGAATTGGGGTATCGGTCTTGCAATGAGCAACGTTCGCTTCAACCCGTTCGAATATTTCGTGCCACCACGGCCTGGCCCACGATAAGGTCATGCGCGCGATGACTTTCTAGAACGCTCAAGCAACGGCGGAGGCAGTGTATTGTGAGTCTTGAACAATCGGCGATCGAAAGCGCGCCATGCATGGGGCGGCGGCCCGAGGCGTCGCCCCTTCCCCCTTACCTCAAGGAGACTTACGACTGGGCCTACCTGGATTCGCGTAACTTGAAGTGGTTGGATCGGCCGCTGATTGTCTCGGCTATTCTTTGGGGCAATTACCGCAGGCTATTGAATGCGACGCTTGCCGAAGTGCGCCCCGGACAGCGGGTCTTGCAGCCGGCTTGCGTCTATGGCGATTTCTCGCCCAGCGTCGCTGAGCATCTGGGGCCGGATGGGCACCTTGACGTGACCGATATAGCGCCTTTGCAAATTGAGAACTGCAAGCGCAAGCTAAGCCGTTTCGCGAACGCCAGCACGCGCGTCAGCTGTGCCGCCGACTTGCGCGGCGGCGGCTACGACGCAGTGTGTTGCTTCTTCCTGCTCCACGAAGTGCCGGAGGACTACAAACGCAGGGTGGTCAACGCCTTGCTCGATTGCGTTCCGCCGGGTGGCAAGGTGATATTCGTCGACTATCACCGCCCGCACTGGGCCCACCCGCTCAAGCCGGTTATGAGCCGCGTCTTCGATACCCTGGAGCCCTTCGCCAAGGGGCTCTGGGACCACGAGATTTCCGATTATGCCCGTGAAGCGGCGCGATTCGGCTGGTCCAAGCAGACCTATTTCGGCGGCCTGTATCAAAAGACGGTCGCCCGCCGGCCCGCTTCCATTGAACTCCAGCAAGTGTCATAGAGTTGTTTCATGATGGCCGGCGCGGGCCATTGTGTATTATCTCTAGCCACGATGCGGTTATGGCCGCGCCCCGGGGCGGCGCGAGAGTAATCCTTGGGATAAGGGAACGACACCATGGAACGGGAGTCGATGGAATTCGACGTGGTGATCGTGGGCGCCGGTCCGGCCGGGCTGGGCGCCGCGATTCGTCTGCGGCAACTTAGCGCTGAACGCGGTCAGGATATCAGTGTCTGCGTCTTGGAGAAGGGTTCCGAAGTGGGCGCGCATATTCTCTCAGGCGCGGTTTTCGAGCCCCAGGCCCTTAACGAGCTTATCCCCGACTGGCAGGACAAAGGCGCGCCGCTAAACACGCTGGCCGGCGAGGAGAAGTTTCTTTTTCTGACCGAAAAGAGAGGGTTCGGTATCCCGACCGGCCTCTTGCCGGCGCAGATGCAAAACCACGGTAACTATATTATTTCCTTGGGTAATTTGTGCCGCTGGCTGGGCGAGCAGGCGGAATCCCTGGGCACCGAGGTTTATCCGGGCTTCGCCGCGGCGGAAGTCCTCTATGACGAGCAAGGCCATGTGCGCGGCGTCGCCACCGGGGATATGGGCATCGGCAAAGATGGCGCGCGTAAGGACAGCTACCAGCCGGGCATGGAACTGCACGCCAAGTACACCTTGTTCGCCGAAGGTTGCCGGGGCTCGCTGAGCAAGTCTTTGATGACACGCTACGGCTTGTGCGAAGATTCCGATCCACCGACCTACGGCCTTGGCATGAAAGAGCTTTGGGAATTGGATCCGTCCCAACACCGGCAAGGCCGGATTGTCCACACCGCCGGTTGGCCGGTGGACCGCAAGACCTGGGGCGGCTCCTTCATTTACCACATGGAGGGTAATCAGGCCTCGGTCGGATATGTCGTCGGCCTCGATTACGCGAACCCGCATCTTTCGCCGTTCGAGGAATTCCAGCGCTTCAAGACCCACCCCAAGATTCGCCCCATGTTCGAAGGCGGCAAGCGAATCGCCTACGGCGCCCGGGCCCTAAATGAAGGCGGCCTGCAATCGGTTCCAAAACTCATTTTTCCCGGCGGTCTACTGCTCGGCTGCGCGGCCGGGCTTTTGAACGTGCCGAAGATCAAGGGCAGTCATAACGCCCTTAAAAGTGGCATGGTCGCCGCCGAGGCGGTGTTCGACGCGCTGGCGGGCGGTGACGCGGGCGGCGGTGTCCTGGACGCTTATCCAGAGCTGCTTCGCCAATCGTGGGTCCACGAGGAGTTGCGCAAGGCGCGCAATTTCCGGCCCGGTTTCGCCCGCTGGGGGCTTTTCGGCGGCATGATCCACGGGGGCCTCGATTTGAAGCTGCTCGGTGGCCGCGCCCCCTGGACCCTGCACCATAGCCATAGCGACCACGAAACATTGAAACCGGCGGCCGAGGCGCCGATGATCGATTACCCGAGGCCGGACGGGAAGGTGTCTTTCGACCGCCTGTCGTCTGTCTTCCTGTCAGGCACCAACCATGAGGAAGATCAGCCGGCCCACCTGACCCTCAAGGATGAAAGTGTGCCGATCGCCCATAATTTGGCGCTCTACGACGCCCCTGAGCAGCGCTTTTGCCCAGCCGGCGTCTATGAGATCGTGCGCGGCGTTGACGATTCAAACCCGCGCCTTCAGATCAACGCCCAGAACTGCGTCCACTGTAAAACCTGCGATATCAAGGATCCGACACAGAATATCAACTGGGTTACGCCCGAAGGAGGCGGCGGCCCGAACTACCCCAACATGTAGCGCCGGTGCCTGTATTCAAGGGTTGGTTACCGTTCTGGGCTAGGCTTTGGCCTGCGGCCGCTCTTGTGCCGGGGGCCGCGCGGTGCCAATTTGAGAGAGTATCCGCGCCGGTCGGCCCTCGACTAGCCCAGTGATCGTGTGGATGCGGCGGATCGCCAGTCACCCTTTCCGCGCAAACAGGGTCTATCTATGAACTTAAGAGCGCTTCCCAACCGTATTGGCCCATCGGCGGCCGGTTTTCCGCGCCTTCTGGCGCCTCTTCTGCTGATTTTAACGGCGGCCTGCGCGAGCGAGCCGGAAGTGGCCGAGGGGCGCTCTCGCGGCGGACTTATTCTCTTGGCGGCGGCTCAGAGTTCGGCGCGCAGCGATGCCGATCCCTCGGCCGGATCTCCCTATGGCTCCTATCTGGCCGGGTTGCACGCCGGGCGTGCGCGCGATTTATCGGCGGCCGCGGATTTCATGCTGCACGCTCTTTCCTACGACCCCGATAACCTTCAACTGCTCAACCGCTCGCTACTTCTGCTGGCGGGCGATGGACGCCACGAAAAGGCGGCCGAAATCGCCCGGCGGATCGAGGTCCATAGCCCAAGCAACGGACTGGCCATTCTTGTTCTGGCTGTCGAGGCGGTTAAGCGCGGCGACATAGCGCAAGCGCGGACCCGCCTCGCGGCCATGCCCGAGAAGGGCTTGAGCGGCATTGCCGGACCCGTGCTGAAGGGGTGGATCCGAGTTATCGAGGGCGATGGCGCCGGCGCCATGACCGAGATTTCCCCGCTGCGGAACAAGAGCGGGTTCGGTGTTTTTTATGGCCTTCATGCCGCCCTTATGAACGACGCCTTGGGCGACGCCAGCCAAGCCCGCGCCGAGTTCGAACATGCCCTGAAAGAGGCCGGTAAACCGAGCCTGCGCCTGGTCTGGCTGGCCGGCAATTTTTTCGAACGGCAAGACGACCGCGCGCGCGCGGTCGAACTCTACGAGGCGTTTCTCAAAACCAACCCGGATTCGAGCATAATCGCAGCCGCCTTGGCGCGCGCGCGAACCATGGGCCAGGCGCCGCCGGTTTTGAGCAATTCCACTCAGGGCATCGCGGAAGCCCTGTTCAATCTTGCCAGTTTGCTATCGCAGGAAGGGGCTGAAGACGTCGGGCTCGTGCATGTGCACTTGGCGTTGCGGTTGAATCCCGAGTTCGCGATCGCCAAGGTTCTTTTGGGCGAGATCCTGCAGAGCCAAAATCGCAGCGCCGAGGCTATCGCCGCCTACCGTGACATTCCTTCCAGTTCGGCGTTCTCGTGGATGGTGGGTCTGCGTATCGCCGAGGAGTTGGAACGGCTGGAAAAGATCGACGAAGCGGCGGCCGAGTTGGAGACGCTTGCCGAGTTGGAGCCGAAACGCGCCGAATCCCTGATTAAATTAGGTAACCTGCAGCGCAATAGCGAGCGTTTCGCCGAGGCTGTTTCAGCCTATGACCGGGCGGTGGCACGCATCGGCAAGCCGGAGCGGCGCCACTGGACCTTGTTTTATTTTCGCGGCATCGCCCTTGAGCGGCTTTCCGAATGGACGCGCGCCGAACGCGATTTCCTGACCGCGCTTGAACTGGAGCCGGAACAACCCTTCGTCATGAATTACCTGGCCTATTCCTGGATCGAGAAGAAGCTCCATTTCGACAAGGCCAAGGGAATGCTGGTGCGGGCGGTGGAGCTTCGGCCCGACGACGGCTTCATCGTCGATAGTCTGGGCTGGGTCTATTTCCGCTTGGGTGAATACGTTCTCGGGGTGAAGTACCTGGAGCGCGCGGTCGAACTTCGCCCCCAGGACCCGGTGATCAACGATCATCTCGGGGACGCCTACTGGCGCGTTGGCCGCAAACAGGAAGCGCGGTTCCAATGGCGCCGCGCCTTAAGCCTCGAGCCCGAGGCGGAAGAGGTCCCCAAGATAGAATCGAAGATCGACAAAGGCCTTTCCGACCGGCCCAAAGACATCTGATCCAATATGAACGGCTCATGCTCTAGCGGCGCCCTGCGTATCGACGCCTGGGCCAAGGTCAACTTGACTCTGCACGTCACGGGCCGCCGGGCCGATGGATACCATGAACTGGACAGCCTCGTGGTTTTCGCGGCGGTCGGCGACACTCTGGAGATAACGCCCGGCGCGGACTTGAGTCTAACGGTCGATGGGCCTTTCGCCGCCGCCCTGGGCGATGACACCTCGGCCAACTTGGTTATGCGGGCGGCCGAATCCCTGCGCGCGAGCTTTTCGCATCGCGCGGGGGCGCATTTACACTTGACCAAGCGGCTTCCGGTGGCGGCCGGCATAGGCGGTGGATCCTGCGATGCCGCCGCCACCCTGCGCGGCCTGAACGAATACTGGCGGCTGGGCGCGGCCACGGCCGACCTGATCGACCTGGGCGCGGCGCTTGGCGCCGATGTGCCGGTTTGCCTGGCCGCGCGGTCCAGCTTCGTGGGCGGCATGGGGGAGCGGATCGCGCCAGCGCCGGATCTGCCCCGGTTCTGGTTTGTCCTGGTCAATCCCGGCATCCCGCTTTCGACGCCGGCGGTATTCAAGTCCCGGGCGGGCCCGTTTTCCAAACCCCTGCGTTGGCGCGATCCGCCGCGCGATGTGCCGGCCCTCGCCGCGCGCCTGCGCGAGGGAGGGAACGACTTGGAAGCGCCGGCGGCCCTCATGGTGCCTGAAATCGGCGGCATCCTGTCGGCGCTGCGCGCCACGCCGGCGTGTCATTTGGCGCGCATGTCGGGCAGCGGCGCCACGTGCTTTGGATTATTCGAGGATGAAGAGGCCGCCACGGCGGCAGCGGCGCGTCTTCGCGAGGCTTGGCCGGACTGGTGGATCAGCCCGGCACCGGTTGTTTAGGCTAGTTGACCCCGTCCATCATCTTGACCACTTCGCGCATGTCGTCCAGCAATTCCGGCGTGGCTTCGCCATCGACCGGAAGACCGGCTATTTGCTGGTAGGTGCGGATGGCGGTTACGGTCTGACCGTCGACGACCCCATCGGCTTGGCTGGGGTCCATTTCCAGACGCGCGAGCATACGTTCCATCTCAACCAGTTCCAGCACTTTCAAGTCGCGCGGTGAATCCGGCTCTCGCGAGGTTTCTTGGCCACGATCGCGCGGCGGGGCGGGCTGAGCCAAGCTGGCGGGATCTTGCGCGCGCGGTGTCTTGGCCGTTTGCCGCAAGGGCACGCTGGGTTGGGCTTCCGCACGGCGTTCCAGGGGCGACACATCGGGCGGATGATTGTTGTTTCCCAGTACCAGGACAGCCAGGACCGCGGCAACGGCGCCCAAGCCCAAGACCGGGCCCAGCATGGAGTTGCGCTTCATCCGGCGCTTGGTTGTATGCACCGCGTTTGTCGGCACCAGCTTATTGGTCCGTGCCGGAGTTTCGGCCGGGTCCTTACCCAATTCGCCCAAAACTGGGCGCCACACCGGTGGCCGTCCTTGATCGCCGGCCGACTCGCCTGCGAGGCTGGGCGCGCTATTGCCGGGCTGCCCGGCAGTCTCCGCCTTATGTCCCGCGAGGGCCTGATCCAGGGCCTCGATGAGCGGCACATTCTGGGCGATCGAATTTCGATCGGGTTTAGCCGCGGCAGGCTTTCTCCTGGCCTTGGTTTTGGCGGTTTTCTTGGGCTTGGCCAGGGTTTTCTTGGCCTTGATCACGGTTTTCTTGGCCTTGACCAGGGTGTTTTTGGGCTTGGCGCGTTTTGCGGCGGGCCCGCCTTGGGCCGCACGCGCGGCGGTGCCTTTGCGCGCCACCGATTTGACCGGGGCCGCTTTCTTGGCCACGGTTTTCGCGCCGCGGGCCTTGGGCGGCGCGGATTTACGTTTCGCGGCCGCCTTGGCTGCGGTTTTTCGCGCCGGCTGGGCTTTAGGTTTACGTTTCACGGTCGATTTTTGTTTCACGGTCAAGGGGCTCCACCCTCCTGTGACAAGGCTGGGGCATGATGCCTGACCAGGTCTTAAATGCAGATTAACCCTCGCAAATCACTTAACCATGGCGCGCCGCTTGCCGCCGGGCCGCTCCGGCCTTAAATTCCGCCGTTATGAGCCACAATACCTGGATTCACCGGACCGTGCGCCGTGCGGTACGGCCCCTTGTCGCGACCCCGGTGACGCCCAATCAGATAACCACCTTGCGCTTGGCCGTGGGGGTGGCGGCCGGGCTGGCACTGGCGCAGGGCGGCGACGGGTGGCGTCACCTTGGGGCCGGTCTGTTCCTGCTAGGTATGTTGCTGGACCGGGCCGATGGCGAACTGGCCCGCCAGAGCGGTAAAACCAGCCCCTGGGGCCATAGCTACGATCTGGTGAGCGACACCATTAGCAACGCGGTCGCTTTTTTCGGCCTGGGTGTCGGACTCAGGCATGGCTCCCATGGCGATTGGGCGCCGGTCATGGGCCTGGCCGCGGGACTCGCGATTGCCGCTATCCTGTGGCTGGTCATGAAAATGGAGGAGCGTCATGGCGCCCGGGCCGGAGAAATCGGCGGATTTGCCGGCTTCGATCCCGACGATGCCCTTTTGGTGCTGCCCTTACTGATCTGGCTTGGTCAGGCGGAGGGGCTCTTGGTGGCCGCCAGCCTGGGCGCCCCGGCCTTCGCGGTCTTCATGCTGATCCTGTTTTGGCGCCGCCTGGGCGGCTCGCCGTAGGTCTGACACGGGAGCGGCGCTGGCGGCGGGTAACCAGCAAGCGGCCAAGCGTCCACAGGCAATAGATAGTGGCGCCGATCCCGGCCAACACAAAAAAGGGAGTCAGCCAACCAATCCAGGTGACCGGGGCAATCAGAAATATCCCGTCTTCGAGACTGAAACCGCCAAAAACAGGATAGCCCACGCTCTCGCTTTCACCGAGCCCGCTTAGGCGGTCCAGGCTGTGATTCAGGAACGCGGAGACGATGGCCGAGGTCACCCCGGCGGCGCCCACGGCATAGGTCCAGGAACCCAGCGGCCCCCCCGCCAATCCGATCCCCATGCCCGCGAAAAGCGCGGAGTAACAGAGTACGCCGGTCACGTAGTCGAAATAGTAGCCAAACTTCGTTCGCCGGTCCGCGACCACGGCGAGCCGGCCATCCACGGAATCCAGGAAACGCGCTATGACGAACAGGCCGGCGCCCAGGTTCGCGGCCCAGGGCTCGCCCAGCGCGAAAAATCCGGCGCCTGCTAGTCCGAAAAGGAGCGAGACGGCGGTAACGTGATTGGGGCTGGCGTCAATTTTGGCGAGTTGGACCGCCAAGACGCTTGCCAAGCGTTGCGCGTACAGTTCCTTTGTCACTCGCTGTCTCCCGCAGCGAATAAACTGTTGCAATACGTGTGAGCCAAGATTCGCCGTTTGTCAAATTCAACCTCTGCCCCGTGTTGTTCGCGTCCTTGGCTGGGGCTATAAGCCGCGACATGCTGTTTGCATTCAGTTTCACCGCCGGTTTCTCGATTTGTCCACGCCCGCGATCAGTCTAGGCCAAAGATTGTTGACCTCTTGGGTTGGCGGCGCGGCGCGGCGCCCAGCCGCTGTGATCGTGCTTGCCTTGGCGCTGACCCTTGGCGCCGGTTACGAGACGGTCACGACGATTGGCATCAACACCGACACGGCCGACATGCTGTCGGAGGACTTGGCGTTCCGGCGCAACGATGCCGCCATGCGCGCGGCCTTTCCCCAATTCACCGATGTGCTGTTGATCGCGGTCGAGGCCGAATCGCCTGACGCGGCCGGCGCGGCGGCGGCGCGCCTGGCCCAGGACCTGCGCGGGCGCCCAGAAGCCTTCGAAAGCGTCTATTATGCCGAGGCGGATCCTTTCTTCCGCCGCAACGGGTTACTCTATCTGGATATGCCCGACTTGCTAAGTTTGAGCGACCGCTTGGCCAAGGTGCAACCGCTCTTGGCCTCGCTGGCCCGGGACCTGTCGCTGTCCGGCCTGGCGCGGGTTCTGGACCGGGCTTTTGGCGAGGAACTCGATTCGCGGGAGCAAGCGGTCCTGGCGCCGATTCTCGACCGCATGGCCGCAGTCGCGCGCGCCGCCGCCGCGCCGGGCGGCGGGCATAGCGTTCAAGCCATGGCGTGGTCCACGATCTTGAGCGGGAAAGAAGCGGCGGCGCGCGACAAGCGTCACCTTATATTGGCCCAGCCGGCATTGGACTACACGTCGTTGGAGCCGGCGGCGGCGGCGATCGAGACCGTGCGCCGCCGCGCCGCTGCCCTGGGCCTGGACCAGGGAGCCGGCGTGCGGGTGCGCCTGACCGGCTCGCCGGTCATGTTCCAGGAGGAGTTGCGCAGCGTGCGCGACGGCATGGGCCTGGTTGGCGCATTGTCCCTGGTCCTGGTGTCCGCCCTTCTGGCCATGGGGCTGCGCTCGCCGCGTCTGATTTTCGCGGTTCTCGCCACCCTGGTCATGGGATTGATCTGGACCGCGGGGTTCGCGGCTCTCGCGGTTGGCGAATTGAACTTGATCTCGGTTGCCTTCGCCGTGCTTTTCATCGGTCTCAGCGTCGATTTTGGAATTCACTTCGTGCTGCGGTGCCGCGAGGCCGCGCACGGCGTGCCGTCGAATGAAACCTTGCGCGCGGCGGCGCGCGGCGTGGGCGGGCCGCTCACGCTCTCCGCCGTGGCCGCCGCGATCGGTTTTTTAGCGTTCTTGCCGACCTCCTACCGGGGCCTGTCCGAACTGGGACTCATATCTGGCGCTGGCATGTTCATCGCCCTGTTCGCCAATCTGACCGTGCTGCCCGCGATTCTGAGTCTGTTACCGGTCTCCGCGCGGGGTGGCGGCCGCGCCCCGGACGCGCGGTATCTTGGCGGCGCGCTTCGGCGGGCCCCGGTCGAGTGGCCCCGGGCGGTCCTGGCGGTGGCGGCGATCCTGGGCTTGGGCGCGCTGGCGACGCTTCCTTTCGCCGCTTTCGATGACGATCCCTTCAATTTGCGCGACCCGGATACCGAATCCGTCTCGACCCTGAACGATCTGATCGGGGACCCGCGCGTGCAACCCTACAGCGCCGATCTGCTGGCCCCCGATCTGGCGCGAGCGGAAGCCCTGGCGGCGGAATTGGAGCGGCTGCCGGAAGTCGAGGCCGCGATCACCATCGGCGATTACATCCCCAAGCAGCAGGACGATAAACTGGCGCTTATCGAGGAGATGAGTTTCTTCCTCTTGCCGCTGTTTCAGGGCGCCGCCGCGCCGCGCGACGCCGGGCCACGCCAAGGTGCCCTGGATCGGCTCCGCGCCAGCTTGCGGCGGGCCGAAGGGGCGCTTGCCGCCCCGGCCGGTCGCTTGATCGCGGCCCTGGACGGAATTGGGCCGGAACCCCGGCATGCGAAGACCCTGGAGACCGCCCTGCTCGGCGGGCTGCGGTCGCGGATCGACGATCTGGGCGAAGCCTTGGAAGCGGGCCCGGTCGGCTTGGAAGACCTGCCCGAACGCTTGCGCGACCGCAGCCTCACGGTCGATGGCCGGGCCAGGATCGAGATCGTGCCGCGCGAGGACCTGCGCGACGCGGCGGCGCGGCGGCGCTTCGTGGATGCGGTGACCGCCCTGGCCCCGAGCGCCAGCGGCGCCCCGATCACCATTACCGAGGCCGGGCGCGCGGTCGTGCACGCGTTCCTGGAAGCGGCGGGGATCGCCCTGTTCGCGATCTCCATTCTGCTGTTGATCGTGTTGCGCAGCGCGCGCGACAGCGCCCTGGTCCTGGCGCCGCTTCTGCTGGCCGCGCTCCTGACGGTGGCGGCGACGGTGATCTTCGGCGTGCCCTTCAACTTCGCCAACGTGATTGTGCTGCCGCTCTTGTTCGGCCTGGGCGTGGCCGGTGGAATTCATGTCGTCGTGCGCGCCCGCGATGCCGGTGCCGGCGGGCTCGCCGCGACCAGCACGCCCCGCGCGGTGGTCCTGAGTTCCCTGACCACGATCGCCTCCTTCAGCGCGCTCGCCTTGTCCAGCCATCGCGGCACCGCCAGCATGGGGATCTTGCTGACCGTCGCCATTGCCTTGACTCTGGCGACGACGCTGGTTGTTCTGCCGGCGCTCTTGGCACGGGCCGAGAAAGGCCGGGGCGCTAAACCCGTAAGTCCGCCATGAAGCGTTACCTGGCGCTCATCCTGGGTCTCGTCCTTCTGGGTTTCATCTTCTCCCAGGCCGACCTGGCGGAGGTATGGGCCGCCATGGGCGGGATCGGATTCTCTGGGGTTGCCGCTGTTCTGGCGATCTTCGCCACCTCTTTCGTCATCGACAGCGCGTCCTGGCAACTCATGCTGCCCAGCGCCCGGCTCGATGGCGCCTGGTTGGTGCGGGTGACCAAGGTGCGCCTGGTCGGGGAGGCGCTGAACCTTGTGGTTCCGGCCGGAACCCTGGGGGGCGAGCCCGTCAAGGCATGGCTGCTCAAACGCTCGCACGGCATTGGATACCGGGAAAGCGCGGCCTCCCTGATCATGGCCAAGACGGTCAATCTCCTGGCGCTGATCGCCTTTTGCGCCCTTGGCCTCGCCCTCATATGGCGCGAACCGCGGTTTTCGGAAACCTTCCGCATGACCGTGGCCGCCGGGTTAGGGGGCCTCGCCCTGGGGGTGTTCGGGTTCTATGCGGTTCAGCACGGCCGTGCCGCCAGCCGCCTCGCCCGGCTGTTCGCCCGCTGGCGCTTCGCCGCCGCCCTGGAACGGTTTCTCGAGCACATCCACGACATCGACGATCGCTTCGGTGCTTTCTATATCGCCCGGCGCGGGCGCTTCGCCCTGGCCCTGGCCCTGGCCCTGGCGAACTGGGCCGTCAATATGGTGGAGCTCTACGCCATTCTATGGTTCCTGGGTCAGCCGATCACCTGGGCCGAGGCCTGGGCCATCGAGACCGCCGCGCAATTGGTGCGCGCCGGGACCTTCTTTATTCCGGGCAGCCTGGGTGCCAGCGAGGCGGTCATGGTTGTGATTTTCGATGCCTTGTCCGGACGCCCGGCGCTGGGCTTGGCGGTCGCGCTGATCCGGCGCGGCCGCGAGGCCGTTTGGGCGGCTTGGGGCCTGGGGTTGGGGTGGCTGTATTCCTTGACCCCGGCGAAAATCCCGGCGCTGGTGGCCGAACCGCGCGATGGCGAGGCGGGCGAGGACTGAACCAGGCGATGCGGGCGTTGCGAAGGCGTTGCATCGGCGCTAGGTTTCGCCCGCTTGACCCAGGCATTTTGGGGCGTAGCCAAGTGGTAAGGCAGCGGGTTTTGATCCCGCGACCCCAGGTTCGAGTCCTGGCGCCCCAGCCAAGTTCTCACGCTATTGGATCTACTATCTATTAGGTGATCTGCCTCGCAAAGATGTGGGCGGAAAATATCAAGGTGGCACGGCATGGATCACGTCGTGTCCGCCGACGACGATGTTTGCGACCTCAGGCAGTGGCGGCCCTGTCGATTCCGTGACCTTCTCACACGAAATTATGGAAAGCCCCACCACAGGAAACGGGGTCAGGTCTTGCAATGCGACACAAGATTAGAGACCGTTTGGACATGATCCGCCCTCTTAGACTCGAGTTCCCCGGTGCGCTCTATCATGTAACGGCTCGGGGCAAGGCCCGTGCGGCGATTCACCGCGACGATGCGGGCCGGGTGACATTTCCCGATCTCTACACTGAGCACTTCGGCGTGTACTACGCCACCGTCAGCCAGATGGTGCGGCGCCACGAGATCCAGGGCCGTGGCGCCAGCATAAGTGTATGATCGCAAGACCTGACCCCAAGAGTGCATGACCCCAAGAGTGTTTGTAGTGTTGTATTTGGTATAATGCTCGGTCGTCTGGAAACCGGAGGAGTGGCCAAGAAAACCTGTTACCTCCCACCCCGGCCCGCCGCGCGTGCGCATTTCTCAGGCGACCGTGTGTTGGATCGCATAGGGCATCAGCTCCAGCTCCAGCTCCAGCTCCAGCTCCAGCTCCAGCTCCAGCTCCAGCTCCAGCTCCAGCTCCAGCAGGGCGTCGCCGCGTGCTTTCGCCTCAGCATTGCCGGGTCTCACGTTCTAGATACGCCACCAAGTATTGTTCGGTATAGCGGATCCGCCCGCCGTGGATTCGAGCCAACCCTTGCCGGGCAGGGTGGACCTGAATGGCCCGGATGAGGAGACTGGAGTTCAAATGCGCGGCTCAGAGGGAATATGTTGGCTAGGTGACAACGGATACTGTCTGCACAGCGCATCAGCCCAAACTCCAAGAATAGGCTGCGATTGTTATGGGCATGCCGAGCCAGGCAGGTCCCTTCCATGCAACGACCATAGTGGGGATAGGATAAGCGCGAGCCCGTAACCGTACGATTTGAAGAGTGCTCTCCACTACCGATGGGCTACTCACCGGCAAAAGGCTGGGTGGCTCCATTTCGGCGCCACTGTAAAGCCGCCTCGAGCGATGCGGCGCTAGAAACGGGCCTACGAAATTAATCCGGTAGTAATATTCATAGGCTGAACTTCACGGCTTGACGTTCAGAAGGTGAATGTGATATTCAAGACCTTCACCCTAGCATCTGGTTTTTCACTGTGGCCGCCATGCCAAAATCGAAAACAGAACTGGACTTTCTGACCGCCGTGGAGCGCGGTGAGGTGGTCAGCCAACAGGTCCTTTCGACCCGTGTCGGAGCGGCGGTAGGACTAATCAACGCTCTTCTCAAGAGGACGATGCGGAAAGGCTATGTCAAGGCCAAGAGTGCGCCGGCCAAGAGGTGGGCATATTACTTGACGCCGAAGGGCTTTGCCGAGAAAAGCCGGTTGGTTGCTGAATACTTGGAGATATCCCTGGGCCTGTTCCGGCAGGCGCGTGAAGAATATGAGGCACTTTTACTGCGTGCGGAGCGGCTCGGAATGAAACGGATTGTGCTCGTCGGAGCCGGCGAGCTTGCGGAAATCGCGGTCCTCGCAGCCCATGATCTCGACGTCTCGATTTGCGCGATCTTGGGGGAAGGCGACAACAGGGATCGGATGGCCGGCTGTGTGGTGGTCCGCTCTCTCGACGAGGTGGGCGATTTTGACGCGGTCATGCTGACCGACATGCGCGCGCCCCAGGAGAGCTTCGAGCGCTTGGCGGCCGAAGTTGAGGCGAGCCGGGTCCTGGTGCCTGATTTCCTGCGTGTCGTTCGTGATCGTGAAACGCTGATTACCAAACACAAGGCGATGGCGTGACGTCATGGCGTGGTGTGCGGTCAACACTTTGCCCCACCAGGAGCGGCGCGCGGAGCTGAATTTGCGGCGCCAGGATGTCAGCGTGTTCCTGCCTCGCCTATGGAGGACCCGCCGGCACGCGCGGAAGGTCGATCAGGTTCTGGAGCCGTTGTTCCCCGGCTACCTCTTCGTGCACCTGAATGTCGCGGTATCGCCGTGGCGAATGATCGATAACACCTACGGGGTTCGTGCCTTGGTTAAGCTGGGCGATCGGCCAGCGTATGTTCCCGAAGACTTCATCGAGGGGTTGCGGGCGGATGCCGATGCGGACGGCGCATTACGTTTTCCAGAACCGGAGATCAACCCGGGCGATAAGGTGCGCCTGATTCGAGGCGCGTTCAGGGGGTGCGTTGCGACCGTCGTGCGCCTGACACGCCATGAGCGGGTCGAGTTGCTGTTGAGTATGCTTGGTGGCGAGGTTCTCGCCGTTGCTGCCAGGAACCAAGTCGCGCCGGCTGGCTGAGCGCTGGCGGCGGGAATGATTTTGGTGCGCGGCGCGCACCGGGACGGGTGAAAAACTCTTTCACCCGAAGGGCGGTAGCGTATCCAGTTTCTGTTTGCGAGCGTTGTCATTGCACGTGATAGTGGTCTGGCGCTGGCGTCCCCCGACTCGCTGGGCCCTCAATCCCAAGAAATCACTAGGTTCCATCGCAAATTTGTAGCCCGATTAAGTAAGAAAGCTGGGGCGTGTCTCTCATCGGCTTTGCCCTTATCGGGGCCGCAGAGTACGTCACCCCGCGATACATGGACAATATCTTTATCGAGCGTCTATGGCGGTTGATAAAATATGAGGTGGCCTATCTGCACGAGCTGACCGATGGCTTCAAGGTCGGCCGGGTCATCGACGAGTGGATCGGCTTCTAAATTACCGAGCGGTTTCATCCGTCCTGGCCGGCTGGCCGCCGGTGAAGGCCTATCGTCACGACCAGCCCGTGGATATGATGGATAAGCCTGACGGCCTGCTCTGGAACAAATGCATTCTGGCCCCACAGGCTCAACATCCAAGGCAAGACGTGATAAACAAGGTATTGGCAGCTTGATCAGACATCGGATTACATCTAAAGGACCGCGCCGCCAAATAGTCCAACAATGTGGGACCACCTCAGTTGCGGAGTGTGCGGTTTGAAAAAACCAAAGACATGGCAGCAGATCGTACTTGTTGTGTGGATGGTGGCCGTGGTTTCGGTCCATTGGATTGTCCAGCCCGCTGCAGGTTATCGTGAAGCCGCCGCGCAATATCCGATGGTGGCTCAAGCGGGCAAGATTCTCAAACCGCTCTTTCACAAACAATATAAACAGTAATGAACGAAACTTAAGAGGTTCGAATACAGATGGTTTGGGGGAATTCTCTTCCAATCTTGCTGTCGGCGGGGGTCACAGGCTTTTATGCCTTGGTGTGCCTCGTGTTTGGCCTTGGCGTGTTGCGGAAATTGCACGCGTTTCCGACCGCATCGGGGAGCTTGTCCGCTGCGGGGTACTTGGGAACCGGCTTCGCCTTTGGGCAAGCGCTTCTCGGAAGCATATGGATGCTCTTGGCTGCCGCCAGCCTGTTTTCACCAACGATGATTGGTATGGGACTGGTTCTGGCTGTGCTGATTGGCTTGCCAGCCGTCCCATGGGCGGCGCCTTTGGTCGTCCGTCGTTCATTGGCGCTGGTCGGCGACACCTGGAAGCTCTGGGGCATCTGGTGGGGGGTTGCGGCCTTAACGGTGGTCTTGATCGCAACGTTCCTTCCGATGACGTGGCACCGACCGGATGGAGACGCGCTGGCCTACTACTTGGCGCAACCAAAATTGTTTGCCGCCACCCAGTCGCTGCGGTTGTTGCCAAGCTATGAGATGTTCGGTGTGCTTGGTCTGGCTTCTGAAATGCAATACGCTATTCTGTACGCGCTGGACGGAGAGTTTGCGGCGAAAATACTGGTCTGGCCGACGGCGTTGTGTAGTGGCGCTTTGCTGTGGGCGATTGGTTCCGAAGTGGGGCTGGGGCGCCGTGGGCAGTGGACGTTACTCGGCTTGTTGTATTCTAGCACCGGGTTCACCAACGTGTTGTGGGATGGCAAGACCGAATTGTTCCCTACGGCTTGGGCGTTGGCGTCGGTGTACATGTTGCTGCGTTTTAGAAAAGAGCCAAGCTGGCGGATCCTGGCCGTTGCCGGGATCACGTCGGGCGTTGCGGTCACGGCGAAACTTTCGTTTGCGCCGGTCTTGATCCCGCTGATGGCGATCCTGGTGATATTTCAGACCCCCGTTGCCGGCGCACGCCCCCTTGACGCGGAGGCGCCAAACGCGCGAGGGCTCATTGTTCGACAGTTCGGCCCTTGGTTCAGGACTGTACTAATCGTGGGTATCGGCCTGGGTGTTTGGGGGCTGATCGGCATGTCGCCAACAATCCTTAAAAATGCCTATGTTTTTGCCGAGCCCTTGGCACCGTTGTACTATTTTGGTGATGCGGTTCCGTTTCCGTTGAGCGGGGAGTGGTTCAGCGAGGAAAGCACACGCTGGATCGTTTCGACCTATCCCTTGGCGCTGGTATACGGTACCTACTGGGCGCAACACGGTAATCTAACGCCATTGTGGCTGGCATTTTTACCGCTGATGCTGCTGGCCCCTCGACCGTGGTTTCCCCCCGACTGGTTTGTCAAGACTCACCCGTTGTTTGTTTTGTCCGTCGGTTCGGCCCTTGCCGTGGCTATCTGGGTTGCCTTGCGCCCGTCGATGTTGGCGCCGCGTTACATTCTGCCGGTGCTTGTCACTTCGCTTCCTCTTGCGGCCTATGCTGTCGAGATGATTTGGCAGCGCAAGCCGCTATTCTATTTACGCTGGATTATCGTTTTGACTTTGCTTGCCGTGCTCGGGCTAGCTTGGTTGCGGTTGCAGCCCGGGCTGGAGCGGGCACGAATTTACGCTGGTGTATCGGTAACCCCATGGGGGGCCCCCATGTGGACGGTGGCGGAAATAACCGGCGAATCACAGCCGGGATCCCGCATGTTGCTGGCCATGTATTATCGGTCCTTTTTTCGTGTTGATTTGTTGCAATGCGTGTTGACCGCCGAGGAGACCGGAAAGGTCCAAGCTGCGGCGAAGGTATCGGCGGAAAATCTTTGGACGCAACTCCATGATTTGGGGGCGCGTTTTCTGGTGATTGACGGAGTCACGCACAGCCAATTTTTCTCCACAATGCCCGATGTGTCAAAAGCACCCAAATGGTTGAAGGTTGTTCACACGGGGTTTGAGGGGCGCAACCTGTCCCTTTACACTCTTGAGCCGCTGTCTGGAGCCCCCGAGCCGACGTCATCATGCCAAAGCGAAGATGGAGACGTGTGGCACATTTCGGATGGACCCTCGTGACCTGGGTGACACGATGTGAACGATATTTGTAAACTAAAATCTCCCAACCGCTTGGTGCGGGGATATTTAACGATTGGAAATCGCGGCCAATGACACTGCTGAACGTAAGTTTGCTCGTGAGCTTCGCTTTTTTCTTGGGGGCGGGGCAAATTCTTCTAAAAATGGGGGTTTTTATCGCGCAGGCCCAAGCTCAAGCGATCTCGCCGAACGTTTGGACCTTTGGCATACGGTTGATCCAGACATGGCAATTCTGGGCCGCAATCTTATTGTGCGGGTCTCTGGTGCTGCTTTGGGCGTGGATATTAACCGTCGTCCCGCTGACAAAGGCCTATCCCTTTGTCGTTTTGGCTTTTATCTTCGCGGCGATCATGGAGTTTTTTTTTTCGGAACACCACTATCAGCAAAATTCTTCATTGGCTGCGCCTTTATCACAACTGGGTTGATTCTTATCCTTCAGCAATAAGTTCACCAAGGAAGTACGATGTCAGCAATGCTCGCTATTGACGGCGGTTCTCCGGTGCGCACCACGATGCTCCGATATGGCGCCCAAAGTATCGATGACGTAGACCGCAAGGCCGTTGAAAACATACTTCTCGGTGATTGGCTGACGACAGGTCCCGCAGTTGCGGAGTTTGAAAATGCCCTGTGTGGTTTTTCCGGGGCGAAGCACGCTGTTGCGGTCAACACGGGGACGGCCGCACTGCACGCTTCGTGCAATGCGGCGCATGTGTCTGCGGGGAGCGAGGTCATCGTTCCCGCTATTTCGTTTGTAGCCAGCGCCAATTGCGCGATCTATCAAGGTGCACGTCCTATCTTTGCCGACTTGGAACCGGACACCCTGAACATCGATCCCGCTGACGTTGAGCGAAAGATCACAGACAAAACCAAAGCCATTGTTGCGGTTGATTTTGCCGGGCATCCCTGTGAGCACGGCAGGCTTCTTGAGATATCAAAGCAGTACAACATCCCAATAGTCCACGATGCGGCGCACTCGCTTGGCGCGACGTACAAGGGACGCCCCGTCGGAGCTTTTTATAACTTCACCAATCTGAGCTTCCATCCGGTGAAGCACATCACAACGGGTGAAGGGGGCGCGATTCTCACCAATGATTCGGAAATTGCCCAGCGGCTCAAATCGTTTCGCCATCACGGGATTGACCTGGACCTGCACTCACGAGGTGAGCGAAACTCGTGGGAGTACGACGTCATCACCCTTGGTTATAACTATCGCATTCCCGACATCAACTGCGCGCTGGGCACCAGTCAGCTGAGAAAGCAACCGGGGTGGCTTGCGGCTCGTCGCGCTATCGCCGCGACGTACAATGAAGCTTTTGCCGACCTGCCATTATTGGACTGTCCAACGGAGCGCGAGCAATGCCAATCGGCTTGGCATTTGTATGTTGTGCGACTGAACCTTGAAGTCGTCAGCGTCCCAAAGGAAACAATATTTGTGGCGTTGCGCGCCGAAAACATTGGCGTGAACGTCCATTACATTCCCATTCCTTGGTTAAGCTACTACAAAAAACTCGGCTATCAACCTGGACAGTGGCCTGTGGCCGAGGGCCAATATGAGCGTCTTTTGAGTTTGCCCATGTACCCGACAATGACGCCGCAAGATATCTCGGACACGATCAAGGCCGTCAACAAGGTCTGGAAAGCGTATCGCCGATGAAGTAATTGAAAATGCCGATACGGCGAGTGAAAATCTAAGAAATTTTTGAGAAATGAAGCCGATGACAGATGATAAAAGAGATATGTCCAAAGTTCGTAGTTTTTGGAATGAACGTGGAAAAATGGAAAGGGTTGGCGGTACGAACGATCAAATAGCTCAAGAAATTGAGGAGAAAATTTTATTAGCACGTGTTCCGGAAAATGCTCATGTCTGTGATATTGGATGCGGGGATGGCAATCTACTTTTCCAACTTCATGCTCAAAAGCAGTGTCACGGTATTGGCGTAGATTATTCACAACCCTTTATAGAGCAATGCAACGAAAATAACACGAGCAAGTCTTTGAAATTTGAATGGCACGATATTGCCCAGCTGGATGGTTCCTTAGGTCCTTTTGACGTTGTGATTACGAAAAGGTGTTTGATTAATTTAGAAAATTTAGAGGCGCAAAAGGCCGCATTTGGGAAAATAATCAATTTACTCAAGCCAACTGGAATTTACCTCATGGTAGAGGCCTTTGACGATGGCAACGAGAAACTAAACGAATTACGCATTCCGCTGGGCTTGGAGCCAATGAAGGCGCCTTGGCATAATTTATATTTTAAGCTTGATGATGTTCTTAATTGGGCGCGAGAATTTCCTGTGAAATTACAAGAATTATCTCATTTCAGTAGTACTTATTATTTTCTAAGCCGTGTTGTGAATGCAAAAATCGCGCGCGACAATAATGAAGACCCCAGATATGATTCAGAAATCAATAAAGTTGCGCTGGATCTTCCGCCGTATGGAGAATTCGGAGCAACTAAGCTTTTGATTTGGGGAAAAAATTAACCGCATTGTAATGACGGCACCCATCAAGGAGCCATCTCGGGAAGTTCGATGGGACAGGTGTTCTATTGCCTCTTGATGAGTGTAAATTAGTCGTTGGAGAAAGCTCCTACTCTCCGGGTGGGGTGCCCTCATGGGCTGACCGGCCACTCAATCTTAAAGATGAGGCATTGGTTAGAAATACGGAAATGATAGCCACATACAAGAATTTTCATTGCCAAGTGTGCAATGTTGTTAACCGTCACAAGGTGATCTACACAATTGAAGGTTACCCAATCTGCAAATGCAGAGATTGCGGAGTTGGCCGTGTAGACGTCCAAGGTTTTGATCCTTACCGTTATTATGATAACGGTTATTTTACCGGAAAATATAAGCATTCCTATATTGACTATCTCGGCAGTCAAGAAACTATCGGGCGGGAGTTTGCAAAAACGGTTGATTTCGTTCGATCGGTGGGGCCGTCGCAAGGGACGTTACTGGAAATTGGCTGCGCCTACGGGCTCTTTTTACAACAAGCAAAGCCATATTTCGACGTTCATGGCGTAGAAATTGTCGAAGCCGCCGCTGCCCATTGCCGCAATACTGGCCTTGGAAATGTTAAGCACGGGGAGCTGAATAAGGAAGACATTGAGCGGATCGGTGCCTTGGACGTTGTCGTCATGCTAGATGTCATTGAACATATAGATAATGTTTCTGAAGTTGTTGAAATGATTGGCGGGAACTTACGACCGGGCGGCAGTTTCATTGTGACAACCGGTGATTGGGCCTCATTGGCCGCGAGATTGACTGGCTCAAGGTGGCGATTGATGGCACCCCCGTTGCATCTTTGGTATTTTACGCCTGAAAGCCTTGCCCGATTGGGCAAACGTTTTGGGCTGAAAGTTGTGTCTTGCAGCCATCCCTGGAAGATTGTTCCACTTGAGTTAATCTTGCAGCAAGCCGCGATAATGCTGGGCGTCGATCTCAAACCCAAGCTGTTTGGCCCGTTTAAGACACTGGGCCTGCCAGCAAATATGGGAGATGCAATGCGTATCGTTTTTCGAAAAGTGGCATAAGAAGTTTTGTATAATTTTGAGTTTCACCCATAAAATTCGAATGCCCTCTCAGCACATACCGTCTCAGGACCGACCGTTTGAGAAGCGAATCAACGGTGTGGACCCGCGACATGACCTCGTGGGCCGGTTCTGGACCGTCACTGATGATAGTGACTTGGTGCTGGTAGCCGGTGCGCCGTCAGCGCACGATAACCGCTCCATCCGTAGACATGTGCCACCGACCCGGGCGTCACGGCATTCTGGACGAAGGGAAGAGGGCAGTCCGAGGACACGTTCGTGACGCGCCGAAGGCGGATTCGACCGATACTCTAACCGCTCATTTCGGCAGCCACTGTTACAATGGCTTTGGTCTCGATTCCCCGGCCGTACTTGTCATCTTCCGGGCAGCCGAAATAGGTTTCGTCCGTCTCGACGGCACCCGTGAGGCAATCCCGATCGGGCCGAACTATCGCCCGCCGTAGCTTGTGGAGCTAGGCCCAGGCCGTCCCATGGCTGTCTAGGCCAAGCACCAGTTGTAAGCCCAACGCGCTAACGCCGTTCTTCTGGCTGGTGACGGACCACATACGTAGCGGCTTTCGCGCCCCTCGAACACGGTGCCTGCAGTCTAGGACGCTTGCCCCTGGCATCCGGCGGTGCAACAGTCCCCGCGATGTCACTCACGGCTCTCCAATCCGTCCGCAGGCAAACCCGTCTGGCCAACGCAACCGATGAATTTAGTCCCGAAATCCGGCGCCGCTCCGGAACCACTCATCATCTCCTGAAACGTACGTGGATAATCAACCCCTGCGAACGGGCGTTCTCTGCCATCGCGAAAAATTTGTCGCGCTGTCCATCCCATCAGGCTATCTTCTCTTCCAACTAGAGTGCAGGGGATATCTATTTTTTGGAATTGAATTTTCAACTGGGTTGACGAAAGAAGAATCTAGGTTTTAATGGCTCATTCAGCATCAAGAATATTAATTATTGTTCCTTCATATAATGAAGAACACAATCTCCCCGGGCTGCTGGAGGAAATATTTAAAACAGGCGCGGACGTGGTTGTTGTCAACGATGCGTCGTCCGATAGAACCGAGCAGGTCGCCAGAGAAAAAAATGCTCCTGTACTCACACTGCCGATTAATCTTGGCATTGGTGGGGGGGTTCAGGCAGGTTTCATTTACGCCCTTCGTAATGATTACGATATTGCAGTTCAGATTGATGGCGATGGACAGCACGATCCGTCCTTGTTGTTCAATGTGACGACGCCCGTAATTAACGGGGAAGTAGACTGTGCGATCGGTTCCCGATATCTACCATCTGCGAAGGATACAGAGTACAAAACGCCTTTTTTCAGACGGATGGGGATGCACTTTTCGACGGGCATATTGAAGCTGGCTTCAGGGCTAGTTATTTACGATACCACTTCCGGGTATCGTGCTTTGAACAGAGCTGCAATGGAGTTCTTTGCAAATTGTTACCCGACGGACCATCCAGAAGCAGAGTCCTTGTTAATGCTGCACCAGGCGGGCTTCAAAATTAAGGAAGTCGGCATCCAGATGCGGACTCGAGACGCCGGACAATCTTTGTTTACATTTTGGAAAGCAGTCTTTTACCCCTTGCGCGTTATCGTAGGTTTTTTTGGTCTGTTCTCCAATCCCCAGCCGGTGAAAAAGAAATGACCGCATTTTTCGCTGATGTGCAAAACACTGGCCTTGGCTTACTGGCGGGTCTTTTTATATACACGCTCTGGCTGACGCGGTCTGGGAGACTAAACTCCCATATCACCGTGCTGTGGCTTTTATTTGAATTCGTGGCATTCGCGCTTCTTGCTGCGTGGAAGTGGCTCCCGTTTTTTGGCTACACGTCGAAGCTGACGGACAGAGAGCTGATCATGGCGCTCGTCATTGGGGCGTTTGTTTTAGCGGTCGTATTAATCTTGGATGGCTTGGTCCGTATCTCTCGGCAGGAGCGACAGATCAAGTCTCTAGCTCAGGAACTGGCCTTGCTGCGCCAGCGGGTGGATAAGTCCGAGACGTGCGTTAATTAGACCCTTAAGGGCCTGAAAATAATTAGTTCCTCGACGTTTCAAATGGAACCAAAACAGATTTTCCGTGCGGCGTTCCGGCTAGCAGAGTGGTGTTTGGGAACACGCCTCCAGTCAGGACTGCCTAACTGGCCGATCGACGGTAATCAGCATCGACAACTGTCTGACGTCAACATGATCGGCTCCGAGAACGTGTTGGCTGTGACAGAAACGCTGGATGCTTGCAAGCGGGTTGTGTGCTTTTCCACTTCCGAGGTGTTCGGACAACATGCCGTCGGCAGCGAGATCACGGGCTGGACCCATTGCTGACACCCTGGAGTTTATCATGCCGGACATGAATTGGCGGAAGAGCGAGATCCACACGACCAATGGCCTCTGCCAATTCGCACGGCTTGAGGCGTTTGTGAACCAGCGGCGGGGTCAGGCCGAAGCTTGCGGCGAGCTCACTTCTCCGCCTGGCGTGCGACCGCAAGCGAAGCAAGCGGTTTATCCGCGCAGCGTTCAGTCCTATGTCGTCAGCATTCCCATAGGCGATGCCGAACAGCAAATGGTGATCGCGGCGCTAGCCGAGACGATGAAAACCATGACGGGCGAGGCGTGACTTTGTCGACATTGCGCAACCGAATTCTCCAGCCGGTCAAATCCCTGGGGATCCGCGCCATTCCTATGCTCGCGCGCGTTTTGGAGCAAAAATTCGGATTTCATCTGATCCGGCGCCACTACTACTCGCCCGTACCCGACGCCGCTGACCTTGACTCCGGGTATTGGGATGAGGTGTCGGGCATGCCCGGCGTGGACTTGGGCCTCGATCGGGGATTGGCCTTTCTTGAAGGCGTCGTGCCCCTGCATATCGCCGGTTTCCGGGACCGGTTTCCTCTGCATCAGACTGTGGGAGAGGACTTTTTCCTGATCAACGGCACCTATATGGCGGTCGACGCTCATGTTTACTGGTGCTTGGTTCAGCATCACAAGCCGCGGCGGATCATAGAGATCGGTGCCCATGCGTCGACGATGGTGTCCACTGCCGCCACCGCGTCGATGACGGCGCAAACCGGCCGAAACTGTCTGATCCGGGCAATCGAGCCATACCCGAGCGACTTTCTCCGGCGCGAAGATGGGCGCTCCATTGAGTTGATTGCCAAGAAAGTGCAGGATGTGCCACTCGACCTGTTTCAAGAACTTGAGGCCGGCGACATTCTGTTTATCGACAGCACACACGTGCTGCGCGAAGGCTCCGACGTGCAGTACGAGTACCTGGAAGTGCTACCAAGGCTGAAGCCGGGCGTTCTGGTTCATGTTCACGACATCTCTTTGCCGCGGCGCTACCCGAAGGTGTATTTCGACAACCAGGTGTTTTGGAACGAGCAGTACCTGTTGCAGGCCTTTCTGGCGTTCAACAGCGGATTCGACGTCGTGTGGGCCGGTAACGCCATGATGCTGGCGCATCCTGAACCCATGCTACAGTGGTTTCCTGAGATCAACGATATGAGGGCGGTCTATCCGTCGTCGGAACCGACCGCATTCTGGATGCAGGCGAAGCAGTGACATGCGTCTGGGTTGGATGAAATCAGGATGAAGGTTCTTGTTTGCGGAGCCACCGGAATGCTGGGCCATCGTGTGCTGCAAATATTGCCGACATATGGCCATGAAGTTGTCGGTACGGTTCGCGGGGCTGCAGAAGAGGCGGCCGGTGAAACGGGGCCGGTCGAGCCACGGCTGATCGGCGGCATCTCGGTCGAGCCGGAAGGACTCGTTGAGCGGGTGTTGGATAGCGAGCGTCCAGACGTGGTGGTGAACTGCATCGGTGTGGTCAAGCAACTGGCCTCGGCCAACGACCCGCTGGTTGCAATTCCGGTGAATGCTTTGTTCCCGCATCGGTTGGCGCGGGCGTGCACGCAGCGCGGCGTGCGGATCATTCATTTTTCGACCGATTGTGTCTTTTCGGGCAACGCTGGCCCGTATACGGAGGCCTCCCCGCCGGATCCCCAGGACCTGTATGGCCGCAGCAAACTGCTTGGCGAGATCAATGCGCCCAATGCCCTGACCCTGCGCACCTCGATTATTGGCCATGAGATAGGTGGCGGTACCGGATTGGTGTCATGGATTCTGCGCAACCGGGGTGGCCGGGTGTCTGGGTTCGTGCGTGCCCTCTACACCGGCGTTACCACCGATTTCATGACGCAGGCGCTGACGCAAATAATTACCGATTTTCCGAAACTCTACGGAGTTTGGCACCTTTCGGCCGATCCGATCAGCAAATATGACCTGATATGCCTAGTCAACGAGATCTACGGCTTGGACCTGACGATAGACCGGGACGAAGCGTATGTCTGTGACCGCCGGCTTGACAGCACCATGTTCCGCAGCCGGACAGGGATCGTGCCTCCCACTTGGCGGGAGATGCTTCAAGTAATGTACGAAAATCATCAACAATTATAACTGGATAGATAAAGAATGATAGCCGATCTCACGGGCAAGCGTGTTCTTATCACCGGCGGAACCGGTTCCCTCGGCAAGGTGCTTCTGCGCCGGCTTCTGAGCGGACAGGCCGGCGATGTGGAGCGCGTCTCCATCTTGTCTCGGGACGAAGCGAAGCAGCACCAACTCCGCCTGGAGTACCTGCACCGCACTAACCCAACAGACGACATCGTTTATCACAATGTTCGAGAGCGGTTGTCCTTTCACATCGGTGATGTGCGTGACCCAGCCAGCTTGTCCGGACCATTGCGAAACGCTGACATCGTGTTCAACGCCGCCGCCCTCAAGCAAGTGCCCACGTGCGAGTATTTTCCGTCCGAGGCGGTGATGACCAACATTATCGGCGCCAACAACATCGTTCGGGTGATCCGCGAGCAGAACCTTACGATCGAGACTGTCGTCGGCGTTTCGACTGACAAGGCCGTGCAGCCCGTGAATGTCATGGGCATGACCAAGGCGTTGCAGGAACGAATCTTTATGGCCGCCAATCTGGATGCGCCCAACACGAGGTTCGTCTTGGTCCGTTATGGTAATGTGCTTGCCTCGCGTGGTTCGGTCATCCCCTATTTCCACGAGCGGATTCGCGCCGGCCAGCCGATCACGATCACTGACGAGCGGATGACACGCTTCCTACTGAGTCTCGAAGACGCCGTGGACGTCGTCCTGGCTGCCGTCGCGCACGGCCAGCGAAGTGAAACTTATATTCCTCGTGTGCCAGCTGCCAGCATCACCGACGTGGCGCGCGCACTGATTGGTGATCGACCTATCCCGACAGAAATTACCGGCATTAGGCCGGGCGAGAAGTTGCATGAATGCCTTGTGTCGGGCGAGGAATCGGTTAGGACCTACGTCCGCGGCAACTACTATGTGATAGCCCCCATCCTGCCTGAGTTGATGGACGGCCGGAACTACGAGGGCGAACCGCTCGATCGCCCCTATATGTCCAATGACGATTTGCTGGATTTCGACGGCACCAAGGCGCTGCTAGAGCGCCACCGCCTTATGGTCGACGACGAACTTCATCTGGAGGGTGAAATCCTGCGATGAAGATCGCGACCATCCTCGGCACCCGGCCGGAGATTATTCGACTGTCTCTGCTGATCGGCAAGCTGGACAAGATCGTCGACCACGTTTTGGTCCATACCGGCCAAAACCACGATCCCAAGTTGTCCGACGAGTTTTTCAGCCAGCTAAAAGTGCGCCGGCCAGATTTCCATTTCGGCGTCGATACCAGCCGCGCAGGCCGGCAAATCGGTCAGATCTTGGAACATGCCGAGGAGATGTTTCGCCGCGAGCGGCCTGACAGATTGCTTCTGCTGGGTGACACCAACTCGGCCCTGTCGGCCATCATGGCCAAACGTCTTGGCATACCCGTCTTTCACATGGAGGCGGGTAACCGCTGCTACGACGACCGGGTGCCCGAGGAGGTCAATCGGCGGATCGTCGACCACTGCTCGGACATTCTTATGCCTTATACCCAACGCAGCCGCGAAAATCTGCTGAGAGAAGGCGTTCCCGGCCATCGTATCTTCGTCACCGGAAACCCGATCGGGGAGGTGATAGACGCTCACCATTCGCAAATCCGGGAGTCGGACGTGCTAAGACGGTTGGGGTTGGCCGAGAAGAAATATTTTCTCGTGACCATGCATCGCGCCGAAAACGTCGATGTGGAGGAACGTCTGCGAGCCTTTGTTGACGCCTTCTCACGCCTGGCAGCCGATTATGCCATGCCGGTGATTGTCAGCACGCACCCGCGCACCCGTGGCCGAATGAAACGATCTGCGAACCTTATAGTGGGTGACGGTGTGGAGTTCGCGGAGCCCTTCGGCTTCTTCGATTTCGTTAGCCTGGAGCGTAATGCTTTTTGCGTCCTATCCGACAGCGGCACAGTTCAGGAAGAATGCGCCCTATTCGGAGTCCCCAATGTCACGATACGTGACGTGACCGAACGGCCGGAGACTCTAGATTGCGGCTCTAACTATATCAGCGGTGCCGACATGCGGAGTATCTTGCGTGGTGTTGCCCTGGTGACTGGCGATACGGCGAAATGGACCCCGCCGCCAGAATATATGGCGACTAATGTCAGCGATACCGTACTGCGGATCGTCACTAGTCACATCCACGGCTTATCCGGTTAAATCAGGCGCATGTCGGCACAGGAGAAAGCGCGTGTCACTGTGGTGACACCCGTCTACAACGGGCGGGACTATATCGCCGAGACTGTCGATAGCGTGCTCGCCCAGATGGGCGATCCCGAGTCGGTTTCCCCCTGTGAATACGTCGTTGTCGACGATGGCTCGACCGACGGCACGGGCGATTTCCTGGCCAGCCGCTATGGGAAGCGTATCCGGCTCATCCGCCAGCAAAATGGGGGCGAGGTAGATGCCGTTAATCGAGGGGTGGCCGAAGCATCATCGGACATCGTCGGGATCGTCAACGCCGACGATCCGGTGCGACCAGGGTTGCTTCGGGCCGCCGTCACGATGTTGGAAGCGGACGCGGGCCTTGTCGCCGTTTATCCAGACTGGGAAATGATCGACGAAAAAGGCGTGCCCGTTCGCACGGTCACGACGCTCGATTTCGACCTGTGTGTCCATCTTGAGCAGCACCTATGCCTGCCCGGACCGGGCGCCTTCTTCCGCCTTTCCGCTCTTAATGACGATCCGGTCCGAAATCCCCGTTTCCCTTTTACCAGCGACTACGAGATGTGGCTGCGTCTGGCCCTGGCAGGACGCATCGCCCGTATTCCGCAGGTGCTCGCGACATGGCGGCTGCACCGGGGCGGTACCAGTCAGTCGGGCCGTAATAGGCAAATGGCGGCAAACAAGATCGATATGGTCACGGCATTTTTCAATCGGCATGATCTACCGGCGTCAGTGTGCGCTTGGCGGCGGCAGGCGTTGGCCTCGGCACTTTATTGCGCCGGCTTGTTAGCGATTCATGACCCGGCAGTTCCCGGCCGGCGGTATCTGCTACGCAGCCTCGTCCTCAGCCCAATTTGGCCGAGCCATTTCACCATCGAACGCCGGCGGTCGTGGGCGCGTATTCTCTACGTGATGTGCCAGCCTCTCAGCCGCTGGCTTTATCTCGCCGCGGTCGGGCGCGGCCTGGCCCGGGACCGGCTGTGAGATCTATCGTGCTTGTGATCCCGTCACTGACCATGGGCGGCGCCGAACGGGTGATCGTCACGTTGGCCAACGGTTTGGCGCAACGTGACTGGCGGGTATCTCTTGCCAGCCCGTCCGGCATCGGCGCGCTACGCGACGAGTTGTCGCCGGCGGTGGAGGTGGTGGACCTCGGCGTGGGACGTGTAGGCCGCTCTCTTGTGCCGCTTATACGGTTTCTGACGCGCCACCCCCGGGCGCTGGTTTTCTCAGCGATGACCCATATGAACGTCGTTACCCTGTTGGCCGCCCGGCTAATCCGGCGTCACCCTGCCCCCGTTTGCGTACAGGAAGTCGCCTTGTTCTCGCGCGGGCGTGAGGCCGATCCACCTGTGCGGGGCCGCTTGGCGCGCGCGCTGATGCGCGCCTTGTACCGCCGCGCCGACACGGTGTTCTGCATCTCCCGGAGTGTCGCGGCGGAGGTTGCTGACCAACTTGGAATTGCTGCGCCGCCCGCATTGACGATTCCCAATCCAGTCGATCTCGCCGCGGTCCGGCGGGGTGCCGCCGCGCCGTTGCCGCATCCCTGGCTAGCGGAATCTGCGCGGGCGCAGGCAACGGCCCTACTCGGTGTGGGACGGCTGGCGCCGGAAAAGGGCTTCGAGGTCCTACTGCGCGCATTGGCCAGCCTGCGCCGCGAGGGCGGCTCACACCGGCTGTTGTTAGTGGGAGACGGCCCACAGCGCCCGGCGCTGGAGGCGCTGGCTGGGAGACTGGGCCTCAATAGTGAAGTGTTACAATTTGTAGGCACCCAAGCTAATCCTTGGACCTACATGGCCCACGCCGATGCCTTGGTAGTGCCGTCGCACGCCGAAGGCTTCGGACTCGTACTGGTCGAGGCAATGGCCTGTGGGACGCAGGTCATCAGTACCCGCTGTGGCGCGCCCGAAGAAATCCTCGAAGATGGGCGGTGGGGCCAAATGGCGGCTCCCGGCGACTCCAATGAATTGGCGTTTGCGGTGCGGCGCGCGCTTGCTGCTCCCCGCGACCCGTCGGACCTTAGGGCCGTGGCCGCCCGCTACGACGCCGAGACAGTTCTTGACAGCTACGCCGCGAGCCTATCGTCTCTCACCGGAGAGTCCCCTGCCGGCTCGGCGGCCGGCGATCGCGAGTTGCTACGGCGCAGCGTGCAATGATATCGGCCCGACACCACTGCGGATGATTGCGACGTGCTGAACGCCCTCTGGCTTATCTTGAGAACTCTCGCGAAGAACCGGCGCCTCCTCATGGAGATGGCCAAGCGCGACCTGTCCGACCGCTATTCGGGGCAGATCCTCGGCAAGGTTTGGGGCTTCGTACACCCTGCGGCGACGGTCGGAGTGTTTCTATTCATCTTCGGCGCCGTCTTTCAGGCCAAGGCGTCGAGTGTAGGGGTGGATTTCCCGGCTGACCATGCCGTCTATATGGTCAGCGGATTGATACCTTGGCTGGTGGTGGCGGAGGTGATATCGCGTTCGTCGGCCTCCATCTCTGGCAATGCTGCTTTGGTCAAGCAGGTGGTCTTCCCACTGGAAATTCTGCCGGTGAAGATGGTTATGGCTACCCTGCCGACCATGATTATCGGCTTCGCCGGGCTTACTGCCTATGTGTTGATACGTTTCGGGACGCTTCCCGCGAGTTACCTGATGTTGCCGGCGGCAGTCGCCATCCTCTATGTCTTCCTGATCGGCGTGGCCTTTATGATTTCCGCGATCGCGATATTCTTCCGTGACCTTAAGGACATCGTCCAGCTCTACACGCTGCTGGGCCTATATCTGGCGCCCATCTTCTATTTCATCAATTGGGTGCCAGAGAATTTCCGAGTCGTCCTATACCTCAATCCGGTCACATATTTCGTGATGATCTTCCACGATTTGGCCTACCACGGGGCGATCCAGTCGCCGCCGGTCTGGGGTGCCGCCTTAGTGCTTTCCCTACTTTCGGTCGTCCTGGGCGCGCTCGTCTTCAGCCGCCTCAAGCCGCATTTCGGGAGTTATCTATGAGTGACGGCAGGGATATAGCAATACGGGTGCGCGACCTGGGCAAGATGTACCGGGTCTATAACCGGCCGTCGGATATCCTGCGCGAGCTGGTGACGCGCCGGTCCCGGCACGTGGAGCATTGGGCGCTCAAGGACGTCTCGTTCGACGTGTACCGGGGTGAAGTCGTTGGTATCATCGGGCGCAATGGCGCCGGCAAGACCACTCTTCTCAGGATCATCGCCGATACGCTGGACAAGACTTGCGGTACGGTCGAGGTCCAGGGCCGCGTCTCCGCGATCATGGTCCTGGGCACGGGCTTTAACATGGACCTGGCGGGCCGCGAGAACATCCTGCTAGGTGGCCTGTGTCTGGGCATGACGCACGAGGAAATAGAGAGTAAGACCGATGCCATCATCGCCTTCAGCGGCCTCAAGGAGTTCATCGACGCCCCGTGCAAGACGTACTCCAGCGGGATGCTCGCGCGCCTCGCCTTCAGCATCGCCGCCAGCGTCGACCCCGATATCCTGATCGTCGACGAGGCCCTGTCGACCGGCGACATGATGTTCGCGGCCAAGAGCTTCAGCCGGATGCGCGAAATCGCCGAGAGCGGCGCCACCGTCCTGCTGGTCACCCACAGCCTGCAGCAGATCTACGAAATGTGCGACCGGGCGGTCCTGCTGGAAGGCGGAAGGGTAACAGCCATCGGAAACCCGCGCGAGGTGGGATACATTTATGAGCAGAATATCGCAGAAGAAGTAGCATTATTAAACAAAGCCCGGCCTCCACTCCGTGTTATTGGAGCGGAGACCGCAGATAATTCTTCAGCAAAAGCGCATATAACATCTGCCGAAATATTTAACGGAGACGGAAAGTCTGCGAGACGGCTTTATGACGGGAAGACATACACCATTCGCGTGATCGTGAGGTGTTTGGAAGCAATTCAAAAAGCTTCAATTGGCTATAACATTCGAACAGAACTAGGTGTACGGATATACAGTTTCTCGACGCAGGACAGTGGCATCCCAATTTCTTTGAATGCAGGTGAGACTGTTCAATTTGATTTTATTCTTCCCGCGAAACTAAATAATGGAACGTACATATTCAACTTTGCTATTTCTGAGGGTGACACGACAAATTTCTGGATGGTGCACATTCTCGCGGATGCCATATTTGTTGAGGCTGAGACAACGAGCCGGTTCTCAGGCCTTGTTAATTTGAAAGGCTCATTCGATAGAGCCAAGACACTCAATATTTGAAATTGCTGCGCCTTGATGCATGTAAAACATGGACGAATAAAGGGAGCTTCAGATCTGCAATCTTCGAATTAATTTATAATTTTGAAATTTCGTTGGGAAAATTTACGCTCAAGGATGGATCCTTGTGCAGTCTGCGTAGCAAGAAGCCGGTGGGAGCGAGCCAAAGGAAGGCGATGGCGGCGCAGGAGAGGCATTCGAAGTTCTCGGTGCGCCACAGGCAGCCAGTCGAGATTGCGTCAACAAAGCGCGTTCAAAAACCTCGCGCACATCGACGGCCTTCGCTACACAAGAACCTTGCGAACGGGCACTAAGGAATGAAGGTGATGGCCTTAAGGCGACTGACAAAATATTTTGAAAACACAACGGCTAACAATTTTGAAGCCGTGATTCTTGGATGCCAGAGGTCAGGCACTACATTACTGAAAGAGGTGCTGAATACGGGTGAAATATTTATGTTTGAAGAAAATTGGATTTTACCATACTTCTACCGAGAAAGGTGGCATGCTTGTGGGGTTTGGCATAGAGAAATTGACGTTGAAACGGAAGAGCAAGCTATCTGGGATGGCGCAGTGCGGATGTTTGTAGAAAATTCTTATGGAGTTTCTTTTAGAAAGAACAGACAAGCGCGCCATCGGTTCTGGGGGGCTAAATCCCCTGGGTTAAATATGGCTCGTACGTCGAAATATTTGAAAAAAATATTTACGGGCCTCAAATTTATTATTCTTGTTCGTGATCCTAGGGACACGTTTGCCTCGATGCAGGCATCGCCGAACATGATTTCCTATTTACCTGAAAACTTTTATAGAGATGCAGTCAATAGTCCAGATTTGCTAGAATTATCGAATTCACCGCATTCTTATTGGGGGATGGTTTATTCAGAGCTAGACGTGACCGCAAGTTTGTTCCCCAATAGCTGTTATATTATGAAATATGAAGATTTGCTAAAAAACCCATTGGAAAGAGTTAGAGACTTGTGCTCGTTCTTATCGATTCCGTTTTCTTCGGAAATGCTTGAACCATTCACTAGGCGAATATCCAATGCGTCTACTGTGTCTATGTCATATGAGGATTATTTGGCGGGAAATTTTTCTATATCTGGAAGCGCCGTAGGAAGATGGAAAAAATATTTGAGTGACAACGATTGCAGTAAGATTATTGAAAATAATCGACTTGTTGCTGAAGAGTGGGGTTATAATATTAGCTGATTTTGCATCGGTTTTTATAATCTAGCCCTATTCAGAATTCGATTTAGGTGATGTTGTTAGATCGTAAATTTTGCCCATTTGTGTATGATAACCTGGACGTTAGGAGATGGCGCCAGCCACGGCGTTGTCCATCACGGCCCCCAAGTTTTTTGGCAGTCGAGCTTGCTTTTGATTCAGTCGAATGTCGTCTCAATGATCCAGTCCCGAACCAACGTCGGCAAGTTAGCTGTGGCATCAGAGCGCTCGGTGGTTTCCAACGTCAATTTTCTGATCCGCTCACCGGCGCGATGCAATCGCGATCCGGCAAGACCGCCATCTATGTTAACGTTATGCAGCCAAGGAAAAACCGGGTGGACCGCGTGCAGCACGCCGCGTGGGCCGTCGCAGTCCTGGATGCGGTCGCGCTCAGAGGCGGTTTGCGGCAAGGCCGACAATCGAGACAGTCTTCCATCATGGCGTGTTTTACCATCACATAGGTAGTCGGCATGTAGAGCCGACTGTCCAATTGGCCCGCACCGCTATCGCTGGTGCGCTGTGTCAGCGTCTCGCACGAGTTATTATTGAGATGTACGAGGGATAAACCGCGAATGTGCGGCATAGGCGGTTATTTCGGTATCAGGGACCCTGGCGCCGCGCCGGCTCTGGATGGGGCGCTGCGCCATCGAGGGCCCGACGGGTCGGGGCGCTACGTCGACCACGCCGCCGCCCTGTATCACACTCGGCTCAGCATCATCGACCTCAGCGACGCCGCGACGCAGCCCATGGCCGACGAGACGGGCCAAGTGGTCATCGTTTACAACGGCGAAATCTACAACTTCCAGGAGCAGCGTGAACGGTTGATTGCCTGTGGGCACAGCTTCCGATCCCATTCCGACACCGAGGTTGTGTTGCGCCTCTACGTTGAGCACGGCGAGGGTTTTGTTCGCCACCTCCGGGGCATGTTCGCTTTCGCCATCTACGACAAGCGCGGCGGTCCTGGCCGCGAGGCGCTGATCCTGGCGCGCGATCCGTTCGGCATCAAACCGCTTCTGTACGCGGAAACCGCGGACGGCGGCATCGTGTTCGCCTCGGAACTCAAGGCTATGCTGGCGAGTGGCAAGGTCGCGCGCGAGATCGATCCGGTTGCCCTGCGCGATCTGCTGACGGTCGGCGCGGTCTACCAGCCGAGGACATTGTTGCGTGGTGTGCGCGCTCTGCCGCCCGGGCGGATTGCTGTTTACCAAGGTGGGCGCTGGCGGGAGACCGTGTACTGGCAATTCGGCGCCGGTCGCGTGCCCGACCTCGCCGATGCCACCAACGCCGAGGCGGCGGCCGCGGTGGAAGACGCACTCAGCGATTCGGTGCGACGGCAGCTCGTTGCCGACGTGCCGATTTGCTGTTTTCTTAGCGGTGGGATCGATTCCGCCCTGACAACGGCCATCATGGCCAAGCACCATAATTCCCGCGTTTGCACCTATTCGGTGGGATTTGACGGTCTGCGCTCGCAGCTCGACGAAACGGCGGACGCCGCCGTCGTCGCCCGGCACCTGGAGACGGACCATCATGAAGTGCTGATCCGCGATCGGGACGTAACCGAGCTGATGGGGCGGCTTGGGGGCACCCTCGACCAGCCGAGTATCGACGGCGTCAACTCCTACTTCGTCTCCCGCGCGGTGGCGCAGGATTACAAGGTGGCGTTGTCCGGCACTGGCGGCGATGAACTATTCGCCGGCTATCCCTGGTTCCAAGCTGCCTCGGCCTATGAGCCGCCCACGGGTAGCGCGCTAGCCTGGCTGGGCCGGCGGTTCCTGCCTTGGCCACCGGAGGATGACAGTCTAGCGACTAAATGGGCGTTTTCCGACGTTGCGGGCTATTTCAGCCGCCAGCATCAGGTTTTCGGCCTCGGTGGCGCTGCTCGGGGCATGGCACCGTATCTGCGCGCCGATGCGGGGGGGTGGCGCGATAGCTATCTCGACATCGACTCACGCAACACGGTGCGCCAGGACGGCGTGCTGAACCGTTGCTCGGCGCTTTGCCTGGCTGGCTACACCAGCAACCAGTTGCTGCGCGACATCGACGCCACTTCGATGAGCTGCGGCATCGAGGTGCGGGTGCCCTTTCTGGATCCTGTCGTCGCCGATGTCGCCATGTCTCTGCCCGAGCGTCACAAGACCGGTGCAGCGGATCGGGCGGCCCCGACGGGAAGCTATGCCGCCGCGGGGATCAAGAAGGTTCTTCTCGATGTCGGGCAGCGCTATTTGCCAACCGATTTCGCCACCCGGCCGAAGCGTGGGTTCAACATGCCGGTGGCCGACTGGCTACGCGGTCCCTTGCGGGAATTGGCGGCGGAGACGCTGGGCGAGGCGAGGGTCGAGCGCGCGGGCCTCCTTGACCCGAAATTCGTCGGCAACGTCCGAGAAGGTTTCGAAACCGGCCGGACGCCGGCGTCGAGCCTGTGGCTCTTGCTCGTGATAACCTTGTGGAAGGAACAGGTCCTCGATGGATGATACTGCCGGCATGACACACTCGGACCCGACAGTGTCGGCGCCTTGCCCGGCTTGCGCCGAGGGCCGCTTGGCGCCGTGCGATCAGATTGTCGACCTGGGCGAAGTGGTGCGCCGATGGGGTGAGGTCGTCGGGACAATGCCCCCCGAGGAGCTGGTGACTCGCTACCGGAGCCAGGGGCCGTGCAAACTGCATGAATGCGAGTGCTGCGGCCTAGGCATGTTCCTGCCGGTGGTTCCCGGTGACGAAGACTTCTATCGTTTCGTGAGTGCGGTTGACTACTACTTGGACGACCGATGGGATTTTCAAGAATCTCTGCGTGTCGTCGGCCGGCGCCGGCCCCGCTCGGTGCTCGATATCGGATGTGGGACCGGTGGTTTCCTGGGCCATATCAAGGCTCGCTTTCCCGATATCGATACTTTCGGCCAAGACCTCAACAAGAATATCTCGACAGCGCTGGAAGCTGATGGCCACCGCTTTGTAGGACGCGATCTGTCGACCCTTGCCGACAGCAGCGTGGATTTTGTCTCGGCCTTGCAGGTGCTTGAGCACGCTATCGACCCCGAGGCGTGCCTGCTGCAGCTGGCGCGAGTTGGGAAGCCGTTGAGCGCGGTGGTCGTGAGCGTTCCGGACTCCGACAGTTTGGTGGGAAACTTCCCCGACGCGTTGACGGAATTGCCGCCACATCACGTCACCCGCTGGAACGAAGGTGCATTGCGGGCGCTCATGGAACGTTGCGGCCTGGAGGTCATATCGGTGACCCGCCAGCCATTGGAGAAATATCTTTGGGACTCTTACATCGATGCGGCACTCGCGGCCCGACCTTGGTTTATGGGTTTCCTGGCGCCCTTCGTTGAAGCTGCCGGCGACCCGGCTGAGATGGCGAAGCTGATCCGCAAGCAATGGCAGGCCAGGGGAATCGACTGTCTTTGGGGCGTCGATAGTCATACCGTTCTCGTGGAAGCAAGAGTCGCGCCGGGTGATCAGGGAGCAAATACTGCGGGGCAAGAGAAATGGCGAAAGGAATGAGTACCACCGTCAGAGGCTGGTTGCATGATATGAGCTGCGCCCTGGTCAGGTTTATCCGCCATGTAACAGGCACCTATATTCTAAAGGATCACATCGACAAACGGCTCAACGAAAACGGGCTCCATCTGTCTGCGAATGACGTGGCGATCATGAACAGATTGATAGAACTCGATCAGAAAATGAACAGTATAGAGCGCGATATCGCCAGTCTCAGGGACGTCGTCGAAAAACGTTCCGCACACTGATCTCTGACGATGTATTTTCCGTGAACCCAAAAATACTTTTCATAGGATACGCCGATTCGTCACATACGGCGTCGTGGATTGAGTTGCTGGATGGGGCGGGCTTTGATGTTCGGCTTTTTGCCCTGCCATCGCTCGCCCCGCCAGTAGCCCTTGCCTGCCCTATCTATCTTACCGACATTGACCCCCGCCCAGGAAATGCCATTGGACCGCGCATCCAAGCATATGACCCCCGGCCGACACCGGGATCAAAGGCAAGCCGTGCCTTTCGTAATATTGCCGCGCGGATGCCCGGTCCCTCCCGGCGGTTGGCCGCTCAGATGGCCGATCGCTTGGGACGGCAATGGCCGGCAAGTCTCGAAGAAGCGCTGGCCAACGTCTTGCGGACATGGCGGCCCGATATCGTGCACACATTGGGCTTCGATCCCGCCGCGTATCTCTTTCTCCGTACGGCGCGTGCCTATGGGTTCCTTAGTGAGGTGCGATGGGTCGCTCAGGCACGCGGCGGGCCGGACCTCGATCTCTTTCAGCACCTGCCCGAACGTCTCGCACTAATCAAGGAGGTGTTCCGCGCTTGCGATCATTATATCTGCGACAACGAACGCAATTACGCATTCGCTTTGGAGCATGGCCTCGACAGTTCTAAAATCGAAAACCCCGGCGTCGGCGTGGTATCGGGGGCCGGAGGGCTAGACGTGGATGCCCTGGCCGCTCTATCGGCCGCTCCACCTTCACGCCGCGAGCGGATCATCGTCTGGCCGAAAACCTATGAGACGATGTCGTCCAAGGCGCTGCCAGTCTTTGAAGCGCTGAATACAATCTGGGATCGCATCCAGCCGGCCCGCATTGAGTGCCTGTGGTTGGTTCAGGACGAGGTCCGTATCTGGTTCAACAAGATGCTGCGTGAGGACGTAAAGCGAAGCTGCCGCATCCATCAGCGCCTTGATCGTGAGCCGGTCCTGCGAATGATGGCTGAGGCGCGAATCATGCTGGCACCTTCGCTGACTGATGGGATACCGAACGCCATGTTGGAGGCGATGGCGACCGGCGCCTTCCCCATCGTATCACCCCTCGCCACGATTACGCCGATCGTCGAGAACGAGCGCAACGTACTGTTCGCGCGTAACCTGTATCCGGAAGAAATCGCGGAGGCTCTGATGCGGGCCATGAGTGACGATGCACTAGTAGACACGGCAGCGCGAAACAATCTGGCTCGCGCCCGCGAGCTGACCGACCGGGTAGGGGTGAGGAACCGTGTTGTCGAATTCTACCATATCCTAGCGGCGTCGGACCGGGCGCGCCGTGGCGAATCGGCATTAGTCGGATCCTGCATCAGGTAGATGGCACAATGACACCGACTTTCAGCATCATTGTTCCCACCTACAATCAGGAGGAGTACCTTCCGGCGGCGCTGGACAGCATCCTGGCCCAGACCTGCTCCGATTGGGAGGCGGTGGTTGTCAACGATGGCTCCACCGATGGCACCCGGCAGATCCTCGATGCCTACACCGCACGCGATAGCCGGATCAGGGTGATTCATAAAGCTAACGGAGGTGTTGCTTCGGCGCTGAACCGCGGGCTCGCCGAGGCACAGGGAGAGTGGTTCAACTGGCTTAGTTCCGATGATCTGTTCGAGCCGCACAAGTTGGAATGTAACTTGCGGTACATCGCTGAGTATCCAGATGCCGACTTTTTCTATAGTTATTTCCAGCTCCTGCGCGAACACACCGGTCAGATCGAGGAGCATGGCCTTTGGGGACCGCGTCCGACAACCAACCACGAGGTCATCGGCCTGTTTCTCCGCAATTACATCAGTGGCATTACCATCTGCGTCCGGCGGGCACTTTGGGAACAGGTCGGCTATTTTGAAGAGGAACTGCGGTTCGGCCAGGATTACGGCATGTGGCTCCGGCTGTTAAAACGGGCGAAGCCGAAATTTATTGAACAGTCGACGGTCATCAGCCGCAATCACGATGCGCAGGGTTCAGAAGTGTTCCCTGCCGCCTGCTATTTCGATAGTGCGCGGGCCGCACTCCAGGTGCTCAACGAGTCGGATTTACACACACTAGCACCGTTTGTCGACCTCTCGGAGCCCGAAGCGCTGAAGTCGCTGATGGACTCCGTCATGACGGTGGCCGCCGATCCTACATCCTTCGTCTACCGGCTGGGCAGCACTCCTCTACTGGCCGCGCGGCTGGCGGAATTCCTGTGGGCGCCTGATGCGCCTCTGGCGGCGGAGGAACTGCGCCCGTGCTTTCTGGCGGAGGCGGGGCGCTTGGCGTTGAGCCACCAGGACGATGATTTCGGTCTCATGTGGTCTGTCCTACGCACCACATATATTGCCTCTGCCCAGGTGGCCGAGCCTCTGATGGTGGACCCGGTTGAATTGGCCATGTCAACCTACGCTAGATATGCCGCAAGTGGCCATGACCAGGCCCTCGAGATGGAGCGCTATCTCACTTCATTGATGAAAGTTACCGTTTCGCCCGTCAGCAAGTCTCGACCAGGGGGGCGGGTGCTTCTTTTGGCGTACTCAGATCATGCCGACCTGAACCGGTGTGCGGCGGAGCTTGTCCAGGGCGGTGTCCTAATCGTGCGCTCGGGCCAATACCTAGGCCAGGATCGCCTAGGCTACACGGTGCCCCTCGCGGGCGGAGAGGAAAACTGCGAGATACTGCCGCTTCTGGGCTGTTTTGACGTTGCCGCGTCATGCAAGGCGGCGGATTTGCCCTGGATATGCGGCGCCCAGCGGGTGGTGTTGGAAGGACCTGCGGACGAATGGGCCGGAAACATTCGCGAGCGGTTACCTCGGGCAGCCTGTGGCGAGGCAGCAGTCGAAGCGGGCAAGGTGCGGGTGCTCGTGCTCGGACTGTCGCCCTGGGGCGGCGGTGCCGAAAGAGTGATGGCGGAGCTTTGTTCGGGCATCGACCGCGAACGCTTCTCTGTTGAGATAGCCTGCCTCTATCGGTCGCAGACAGGCGGCGATTATCCGCAGGACAGCATCATTCACATTCTGAGTGACAGCAGTAATGAAACCTATTCCACCCTGAAGCATTCGACTGGAACCCAACCGCCGCCGCCAGTTCCTGTCAGCCGCCTGGATCGTTTTATCCTAGCCATGTCACCGGAATTGCGCGCCATGCTCAAGAGCTTGGGTGGCCGGCAGCTACTCTTGGGCATTCGATTGATTGCCCGTCTGGCCCGGCGGTCCTGCTATATCGGTCTACGTGCGGCTTTGCGCCTAGCCTTCAACGCTCGCCGATATCTATTGGTCTTGAACAAGTTCACCGATCAGGAAGCGTACCACGCCGCGATATGGCGGATGCGCTACCGGCCGATGCTCGCCCGGTTGGCAGATCTCCTCGACCGCACAAAGGGCGCCATCGTGATCTCTTTCATGGAACACGCGACGATTCTAACACAGCTTACCACGCTTCCCGACGGCACGTGCCACATTGTTTCGCTTCACACCCGGGAAAGTAATTATTTGCCCATTATTTTTCAAGAGGAAGAGGAACGCGCTTTCGCTGAAGCGATGCTACGGCGGGCGGTTTCTGAAAGTGGGCGAGTCTATCTCCCCGGACCGGGTTGCGCGCGGGATCTGGAAAATTATCTCGACCTCACGCCAGAACTCGTCGGCGTCTTGCCAAATCCGACGAACGTTGCCCGAATTCGGTTTCTCGCCTCCGCTGAGAGTGACCAGCAGGAGTTGGACCGCTGGATTGCGGGCCGCAAATTTTTCGTGTCGATCGCGCGTCTTAACCCGGAGAAAAACCACACACTGCTAATCGACGCCGTGGAGCGCCTGGGTGTGCGAGAAGACATAGCCGTTGTCTGCATCGGCGATGGCAGCCTACGCCGAGACCTGGAGTCTAACGTACGCCGCCGTACCCTCGATGGTAGAATTCGGTTTGTGGGTACCATGGCGAACCCCTTTCCGTTGTTGAAGCGGGCTCATGGCCTGATTTTAACATCGCACTTCGAGGCATTCGGGTTGGTGCTTGTCGAAGCCATGGCGCTCGACGTGCCGACGATCGCGGTCGATTGCCCATTTGGTCCGAGCGAAGTGCTAGACAATGGACATTTCGGCATCCTTGTTCCCCCGGACGATGCCGAAAGCCTCGCCGAGGCTATCCGAAGGTTAGCCGAGGACGCCGCGCTGGCGGATGAACTTATCCGGTTGGGACGTGAGAGGGCGCTGGAGTACGACGTAACGCGAGTTTTGCCTTTGTGGGAGGAGGCCATAATGGACTGCGCTGCCCGTGCCACGGTCTCTGTCGATACTGCGATGGCTTCCGTCTCGGTGGTCGAAGCTACGTGATACCGGCCAATCCTATTCGCATCCTCTTCGTCGGGGAGATTCAGAGCACCCATGCACAGTCGTGGATTCGGCTGCTCGACGGTCACGGATTCGATATCCGCTGTTTCGCCATCAGCCGCGGCGCCATCGCGCCCGACTTTGAGCACTCCGTGACCTACACGGGGAAGACGCGGTTACGCGACTGGCCGCGCCGGCGCGGCTTGCCGGCACCATTGGTCGATCTACTTTCAGCCCTGTCGATCAAGACGGGGCGCGATTTGCACGCCGTGTTGGGCAGGCGGCTTCTAGGCCGGCTCGTACGCCGCTTCCGGCCGCACATCCTACATTGCTTCGGCGCCAGCTACGGTGGGTTGTTCGCCTTATCTGCTCTAGAGAAGGCGGGTCTGGTTGGGGCCACGCGGTTGGCAGTTCAGGTCCGCGGCGGCCCCGATCTGCTGGACGGTTTGACTCATTCTCGAACGCGGGATCGGCTCGACAGGCTGTTTCGGCTATGCGATTTGCTCATATGCGACAATCCAGAGAACTACCGAATTGCGACGGACCATGGTTGCGCGCCGGACCGCCAGTTTGAGCGCTCGGTGCCAGGCACCGGCGGTTTTGACGTTCCCGACATACCTCCTACGCCCCCATCAGGCCGCTCCAGGCTTTTGTTTATTCCGAAAGCTTATGAGGGGTATCAGAGCAAGGTGCTGCCGATGCTTGAGGGGCTCCATTCGGTCTGGGATCAGCTTCAGCCAATCACAATTCTGATGACAGCCGTAAATCCCGAAGCCGAGTACGCCATTCGCCGCTTGCCTGCTAACATACAGGCGGCAATCCAATGGCATGATCGTGTGGACCGGGGTTTTGTGATGGAGGCTATGCACCGGGCACGGGTCATGCTGGCCCCTTCCTTGATGGACGGAATTCCAAACGTGCTTTACGAGGCAATGCTGGGAGGGGCCGCACCCGTCGTCTCCCCACTTTCCGGATTGACGCCATTGTTTGAGAATGAACGCCACCTGCTCTATGCTCGAAACCTCTTCCCTGACGAGATCGGTGCCGCCGTTATCCGCCTTATGGATGACGACGCGCTCGCCGACCGAATCGCACTTGCCAATCGATCGCTTTTGCAGCAGCTGGCCGGCCGGTCAGCAATTCGCGGCGATGTTGTCACGGCCTACCGCCGGCTCGCTTTAGGGGCATCCGCTGGTTCGTAGGCGTGGACAGGAATCGCGGTGGGCACGACATTTTTTGCTTCCAGACGGCCGGTAACGTCGGCAATGCTGCGTGTGCAGTCCGCATGCAAAAGAACTATTACTGTTTCCATAGGCGCAGCGAGTAAGTTCCGCGAATAAGTGTAAAGAAATGCGCCATTTTCTGTGCCTAGTATCTTCGGCGATGAAATGGGCGCGGGAGGAATTCTCGAATTTCGCGGACACATGAGCGACTGGTTGTAGAGGGAGCCTCCGATGCGGAAATTGCTAGAACCTCAGGTTCGGTTCGAGCGGCGCACGACGGCCGCATGACGCCGACCGTTCTGCACGTCATCACTGGGCTGGGCTCTGGCGGGGCCGAGCGAATGCTCACTCGTATCGTCTTCACTGACTGTGGGCCGGATGCGCCCAGACAAGTCGTTGTTTCGCTGATGGACGATGGCGCGCACGGTGCGAGCTTGAGGGCTAACGGTGTCGAACTTCACTGCCTAGGTATGCGACGCGGGCTTTCGTTCCTTGCGCTACTCCCTCGCCTGATCGCCATTATGCGCAAAGTTCAACCCGACGTGATAATGACGTGGCTCTATCATGCCGACCTTGTCGGCATATTGGGCGCCACCTTGGCTGGCTTAGGAATGCGCCGTGTGGTTTGGAACTTGAGATGTTCGGACATTGACTTCTCGCACCATGTCCGATCTACCCGGTGGACCGTGGCGCTGCTGGCTCGGTTATCGCCCTTGCCGTGGGCGGTGGCAACAAACTCTCAGGCCGGTCGGCGAGTTCACGAGGCGTTGGGCTATCGCCCTCGTCGTTGGTTCTATCTCCCCAATGGCTTCGATACCGAAGAATGGCGTCCCGATGCAACGGACCGCGCCATGGTGAGGAACGATCTAGGCCTCGAGGATACTGCGCTGGCGGTTGGCATGGTGGCTCGCGTAGATCCACAAAAGGATCACGCTACCTTTCTTGCCGCCGCCGAGCTTGTGGCGGCGCAGCATCCCCAGGCATGCTTCGTGTTGATCGGCCGTAACACCGACCAATTAAAGATCCCGCCAATTTTACTGGGCCGACTGACGCCTCTTGGAGAGCGGCGTGATGTGGCGCGCCTCTTGCGCGGCCTCGACATAGCCGTTCTAAGTTCAGCTTATGGCGAGGGGTTCCCAAACACACTTGGTGAAGCCATGGCGACCGAATTGCCATGCGTGGCAACCGATGTCGGTGATACAGCGGAACTGATAGGGGACACGGGGTTGGTGGTTGCGCCCCGCAATCCTGTAGCACTTGCAAGCGCGATCGATGTCGTTATCTCGGAAAGTAGAGACAGCAGAGCCTTTAGAGGTCAACGAGCTCGGGATAAAATAAAGCACCAATATGGCATCGAAAGAGTGGCAAGGTTCTATCGGGATCTTTGGTTTTCCGCATGGAAAAACGGCTAACCATGCATGGAGTAATGGATCCCGAAAGGTCATTGGTATGTATAAACTCTGTCCAATCCCAGGAACTTTGATCGGGTGACGTGAGCGCAAATTCACGTTTTTCTATCAGGCCGTCGGCGGCGATCACTACGACCGAGGCACTTGCCTTGCGCCAGGTCGTCGACAGAACGGATCGACGTCTTGGATATGGGACACCTGGATCACCGCAGTGAGCGCCTTCTCGGTCATCCGCCGGGGCTCCAGGAAGTCGGGGAAGTAGGATCCCTTCTTCAGCTTGGGAATATCTTCATCTCGACGGTGCCGGCGCGGGTCTCCCAGACCCGGTCGCCGTTGTGCTGGTTGATCCGATCGGGCGAGCGCTTGCCGCAGCCGGCGCTAGTCAGGCCTTGCACCTGCAGTTTCATCAAACGCTGGGCGGTGAAGCAGATCAATTCGCGCAGCAGATCGGCGTCAGATCTCTTTTCCCGCAAAACACGAAGCGTCATCATGTCATCGACAATCGAGGCATTCCCTGGCTCCAAGTTGCGTCGTGATGGGCAAGCCCTATTCCGGAAACCGCGATGACCGCCCGCTGTGGGTAACCGGCTTGCCTAGCTCTGACCCTCGGCGGTCGCCAGGCCAAGCTGGTTGCCCACAGCTCCTACGCCGTGCTGAGGGATAAAATACGGTCAATCGCCGATAGAAATCGGTTGAAACCTCACAACTAGTACGCCCCTAGCAAGCAAGCGGTGCCGGCTCTCGCGGCGGTTTGCCCACCCTTGCCCCCTTCCGTCCCCACATGCCCCCACCTTCCCCGCCCGCCTGGTACATGATCAGAATGCTTGCGCCATTTGTGGCTTCTGGCACATCTTCTGTTCTCATGGCCAAGCTGGTAGAATGAGCTTGGAGTGTCCAAGCCGATTTTCGCGGGGGTTGGTCTGGGCGTTTTTTTTACCTGCTCCCCCCGAAGCATGCGCGCGCTTGAGTATTTCTTGAATGGTGGAGACGGTCGATTGCGTTGTCGTGGGGGCCGGTGTCGTGGGCTTGGCCGTTGCCCGCCAGCTGGCGCGCGACGGCCGCGATGTTCTGATCGTCGAGGCCGAGAGCGCCATGGGCACGCAGATCAGCTCGCGCAATTCCGAGGTGATCCACGCCGGGATTTACTATCAACCAGGCTCGCTCAAAGCGCGGCTTTGCCGGCGCGGCCGGGATCTGCTTTACGCCTTTTGCGATGATTACCATGTCGGGTATCGCCGCTGCGGAAAGCTGATTGTCGTCACGGCTCCGGAACAGCTCGACACCCTGCGGGAACTCAAGGCGCGCGGCGAGGCCAATGGTGTCGAGGATCTCCTGCCCCTCCCGCCCCAAGACGTCCAGGCCTTGGAGCCGGAAATCCGGTGTTTGGGCGCCCTCCACTCGCCCTCCACCGGGATTATCGACAGCCACGCCCTCATGACCGCGTTGCAGGGCGACGCCGAGGCGCATGGCGCGATGATCGCTTTCTCCAGTAAAATCCACACTGTGGCGGCCATTCCCCAGGGCCTATTGCTGGAGATCGCCGGCGCCCAAGATATTGAGATCGCCGCGAGAAGTGTCGTCAATTGCGCCGGGCTGGGGGCGGTGGACTTGGCGTGCGGGGTCGTGGGTCTGGCGAAAACGCATATCCCCGAACAACGGTTGGCCAAGGGAAACTACTTCCGGCTGGCGGCCCGCTCGCCCTTTCAACGGCTAATCTATCCGGTCCCGGAACCCGGCGGCCTGGGCGTCCACCTTACCCTGGACCTGGGCGGACTGGCGCGGTTCGGACCGGATGTGCAGTGGATCGAGGACTTCGACTTCGATGTGGACGCCAGCCGGGCCCAGGGGTTCTACGATCGGATACGCGAATACTGGCCGGGGCTGGAAGCGGGAAGCTTGGTGCCCGACTATGCCGGTATCCGGCCCAAGATCGTGATGGATGGGGAGCTACGAACCGACTTCATGATTTGCGGCGAAGACCAGCACGGCGTCAAAGGGTTGGTTAATCTCTTCGGCATTGAATCGCCGGGTTTGACGTCCTGCCTGGCGATCGCGGAATACGTAGGTGGACTCGCGGCAGGCCCGCGTTAAGTATTTTTCCATAGGCTGGCGCCATCCCTCATGGCCGCGCCTTTGCCCAATACCTTCACAGGCCATCATATCCCCGTGAGCTGGGGTATCGGGCGTGACGACCGTCACATACCTGATCATTGCGTGGCTTTATGGCTATTGAACTCGGCGCTGAGCGGTATTTCCTATTGGGCGGCGGGCGTAATCTTGCTCCCGCCGTCATTGGGAAAACGCCCGGGCGGCCCAAACCGGCCAGGCGGCGGAACATCTAAGGAGAAATACATGACTGAAATTCGTGGGATTCGCGGCTTGATCGCGGCGGCGGGCTTGGTTGCCGTCATGACCCAGGGCGGAGCCCAGGCGCTGGCCGTGGAGCCGACCGTGGTCGAGCTTACGCAGACGCCGTGTCAATTCCTCGAATCCGAAAACGGCATTGACCGTGGCTTCACCTCGCACCGCAAGGCCGACTGCGATGCGATCAACGCGAAGACCGGGGCGCGGCGTTTGGTCGAAGCCAAGGTCCTGCGGTTGAAGCCCGGGAAGTACATCTTTCGGGTCACCAATAAGAACGTTCCCTATTCGCTCGGATTCTGGATGCGCGGCGATGGCCTGATCGCGCGCGCGACTCTGCCTAGTGTTTCCGGCGGCGGTCTAAGGACAGGAACAACCAAGGACTACGCGATTAATCTGAAGCCAGGGGAGTACGTCTATTCCTGCCCGCTAAATCCGACACCCGATTACAAAATCATCGTCGAAGGCTAGCCCGCGCGATTCCGAACCGGAGAGGGAATGACATGTCGAATGAAAGTATCGTCACGGCCGATATCGCGATTATTGGGGGCGGTTCCGGCGGTTTGAGCGTCGCCGCCGGGGCCGCTCAAATGGGCGCCCGCGTGGTGCTGATCGAAAAGGGCGCCATGGGCGGGGACTGCCTGAATACCGGCTGTGTGCCTTCCAAGGCGCTGCTGGCCGCCGGCCATGCCGCCCAGGCGGTGCGCGACAGCGGCCGCTTCGGCGTCAACGGTCACGAGCCGGAAATCGACTTTCTCAAGGTCCACGATCACGTCAAGGGGGTGATCGGCGGGATCGCCCCGAACGATTCGGTAGAGCGTTTCGAGGGCTTGGGGGTAAAGGTGATCCAGGCTGCGGCGCACTTCACGGATTCGCGTGGTCTAAGGGCGGGCGGTCAGGTTGTGCGGGCCCGGCGCTTTGTGATCGCGACCGGCTCCTCGCCCGCCTTGCCGTCCATCGAGGGCCTGGCCGAGGTGTCCTTTCTCACCAACGAAACGATCTTCGAGTTGACCGAGCGGCCGGAGCATCTGATCGTCCTGGGCGGCGGCCCGATCGGGATAGAATTGGCCCAGGCGCATCGCCGCCTGGGCGCGCGGGTGACCGTGATCGAAGCCTTCGGCATTTTGGCCAAGGACGATCCCGACGCGGTCGCGGTCGTGCGCCGGCGCTTGACCGCCGAGGGTTTGAGCTTGCGCGAAGGCGTGCGGGTCACGCGCGCCACGCGGCGCGGCAACGGCGTCGCCATTGAGATAGAAGGCGCTGACGGCGAGCTTGAGAGCGTGATTGGATCGCATCTCCTGGTCGCGGCCGGGCGGCGCCCGAACGTCGAAAACCTAGGCTTGGAGGCCGCCGGGGTCGTCTATACCAAGAAGGGTATTTCGGTGGATGCCCGTCTGCGCACCTCAAACAAGCGTATTTTCGCCATTGGCGATGTCGCCGGTGGTTATCAGTTCACCCACATGGCCGGCTATCACGCCGGCATCGTGATCCGGAACGCGCTGTTCAAGCTGCCCGCGAAGGTCAAATATCACGCGGTGCCCTGGGTTACCTATAGCGACCCGGAATTGGCCCATGTCGGCCTTGACGAAGCGGCGGCGCGCGGCAAGCACGGCGCGGTACGGACCGTGGCCTGGCCTTTCGAAGAAAACGACCGCGCCCGCGCCGAGCGCGAGACCGAGGGTTTCGTCAAGGCGGTCATGGATGCCAAGGGGCGGATACTCGGCGCCACCATTGTCGGCCGCCACGCGGGGGAGTTGATCTTGCCCTGGGTCCTGGCGGTCGAGCGGGGCCTGAAGATCGGCGCCATGGCTGGGATGATCGCACCTTATCCAACCCTGGGCGAAGCCTCTAAGCGCGCGGCCGGATCTTACTTCACGCCCAAGCTATTCAGCCAAGGCACCCGCAAGCTGGTCGGGTTCCTGCAACGCCTCGATTTCGTGTGAGCTAGGGGAGAAGATGACCATACCGAATGCGGCCCCCACGCTTCCCGAGACCGGGACCCAAGCCACCTCAAGCGGCGGCGCGCTGGCCGGCGCGGCCCCTAGAATCGCGCTGCTGGGCGCCTTGGCCATCGCCGCCGGGCTCATTTATTGGTTAGATCTGGATCGTTATCTCACCTTCACGGCCCTGAGGGAAAATCGCCACATGCTCGTCGACTTCGTCGAGCAGCGGATGGGTCTGGCGGTTTTGACCTACTTGGCGGTTTACGCCCTGGCGACCGCCGTGTCCTTGCCCGGCGGCGCGCTTCTTAGCATCGCCGGCGGGTTTCTCTTCGGGCCGTGGCTGGGAACGCTATGGATCGTGATCGCGGCCAGTACCGGGGCGACCGTGATATTCCTGCTCGCGCGCACGGCCTTGGGCGGCTTCCTGCGCCGCCGCGCCGGCGCGGCCCTGCGGCGCATGGAAGCAGGATTCGAACAAAATGCCTTCAGCTATTTGTTGACCTTGCGGTTGATTCCGCTGTTTCCCTTCTTCCTGGTCAATCTGGTGCCGGCCTTCCTGGGTGTGAGCCTGCGCACCTATGTCGCGGCAACCTTGATTGGCGTCATTCCCGGCGCCTTCGTCTTCGCTTCCTCCGGCGTCGGCTTGGGCAGCGTTTTCGACTCCTCCCAAAGTTTCACCGCTAAATCGGTGGTTACCCCCGAGATACTGGTGGCGCTGACCGGCTTGGGATTGTTGTCTCTCCTGCCTGTCGCCTACAAGCGGTTCCGCGCGCGCCGGACCATGTGACCGGCACCGCATCGCGGCGGCGCTTTTTCAAGTGCCGCCCCGCGATAGGCCCCTTGCCCGGATGGACATGGGGCCTGTTTCGTTCAATCATATTTCCCATGTTCGAGCCCAGGAGCACCATCGCCGGGATTCTCGATTTCTGCTTCGTGGAGGGGCCGGCGCACAGGTGGTTCGTCAAGGATCCGGCCTTCGATGTCGAGGTCCGCGCGCGTTTGTCCCATTCGCACGAAGCCGCCGTGGCCGGCGATTTCCATGACTGGCGGGAGAGCGCGGCTGGCTGTGTCGCCTTGTGCGTTCTGCTCGATCAGGCGCCGCGAAATTTGTTTCGCGGCGATCCACGATCTTTTGCCAGCGACGCCGTGGCGCGCGCGGTCACGCGGCACGCGCTGGAGCAAAAACTCGACCGCGATGTGCCGCAGGAACAACGGGTATTCTTGTACCTGCCGCTCGAACACAGCGAGAATCTTGTGGATCAGGAACTTTCCGTGCGGTTATTCGCGGGCCTGGACGAGAACCCGGAGTGGCTGGACTACGCGGCGCGGCACCGCGATATAATCGCCCGCTTTGGGCGGTTTCCCCACCGTAACGCCGTACTTGGCCGCGTGGGTACGCCAGAAGAGACGGAGTTCCTGACCCAACCTGGATCGTCGTTTTAACGCCGCTTCTTGGCGGTTGGCGCCGCGAAGGTTATAATCGTCCAATGCGCGGCGGACTTCGTATCGCGACTTTCAACCTGGAGAGCTTGGACGACGGGCCGGACCTGCCGGTGCCGTTGCAGGCGCGCGTCCGAATTCTGCGGCCGCAATTGAAACGCCTGGAAGCGGATGTGTTGTGCCTGCAGGAAGTCAACGGCCAGCGACCTCCCGGCGGCGGGCCGCGCGGGTTGTTGGCGCTCGATCGCCTGCTGGCGGAAACGCAATATGCGGACTTCCACCGGGCCGAGACCTCGCGTGTCTCGGGGCCGGCGGCCAAGACGGGCGCGGCACGCGGCGCGGATGCCGTGCACAATCTGGTAATACTCAGCCGCTATCCGCTGCGCGGTGGCCAGGAGTTTCGCCACGATCTCATCGCCCCGCCGCGCGTTCGCTTGGCGACGGCGTGCCCCCCCGGACAAGCCGCGGATCCCGTGGAATGGAACCGGCCAATCCTTCTCGCTTCCATGGAGTTACCGGATGGCCGCTTGCTTCATGTCATCAACTTGCACCTGCGCGCGCCGTTGGCCGCGCCGGTTCCGGGTCAAAAGGCGGATGCCGCGCGGTGGAAAAGTGTGGGCGGCTGGGCCGAGGGTTTCTACCTCGCGACCCTGAAGCGTGCCGGTCAGGCACTGGAGGCGCGGCTGCTGATCGAGCGGCTTTTCGACGCCGAGGCGCAAGCCCTGATCGCCGTTTGCGGCGACTTCAACGCCGAAGAGCGGCAAATGCCGCTACGCATCATGCGCGGCGGCCCCGGCGACACCGGCAACCCGGATCTTGAATCACGCACCATGATCCCGCTCGACGCGACCTTGCCGGAATCCAGGCGCTATTCGGTCATCCACGGCGGCCGCCCCGCCATGTTGGATCATGTTCTGGTCTCGCCCGCGCTCTTCGCCCACTACCGGGAACTCGAGGTCTTGAACGAGGGTTTGGAGGACGAACTGATCGAGGGCGGTCCGCAATCCCACCACGCGCCCTTGGCCGCCAGCTTCGATCTATCTTAGGGGCTTAAACCGCTATGTAGGTATGCAAATATGTTTGAGATTGCCAGATTATTGTGCAACCCTGCGGTGCACCCGGAAGATATTTTCCGGTGAATTCATGTAGAATACGGGAGGTCAAGGTATGTTTAAGTGTGCAAGGGTCTTGGTACCGCTGTCCAGTGCGTTTTTGTTGAGTGCCTGTGCCGGATTTCAGCTTGAAAATGCGAAGAATGCGACGCCATCTGGCTCGGATTTCAACGCTGGCCTATACAAAGGCTATCTCGATCTAGCCGGCTCCGAGTTCGCGGAGGCAGACTACCCCGATTCAGATGTGTTCGCGAACCGCGCCCTGGAAGCCGCGTCGAACAACTCGGTTCAGCCGGAAGCGATCAATGCGCGAAAATTGCCGGCGGATAAGGTCGGCGAGCTTTCCAGCGCCCGCGAGCAGCTGGTCGCGGCGCTTGGCGCCGGTGCGGCCGGGCGTAAGCCAGCGGAAGCGGCGCGCGCTCAGGTCATGTTCGACTGCTGGATGCAGGAGCAAGAGGAAAACATCCAGCCCAAGGACATAGCGGCCTGCCGTGCCGGCTTTGCGGCGGCTCTTGCGCAGATCGTGCAAGCGCCAAAGATCGCCGCGAAGGCTCCGGCTCCGGCGCCAGCCCCTGCCTTGCCAGGGCCGTATGTTGTCTACTTTGATTTTGACAACGACAAGCTGACGCCTGACGCTAAGTCGGTCCTCGCGAAAGTCGTTCGCGATGCCGAGCAGGCTAAGGTCACCAAGGTGGTGGCCAGCGGTCATGCCGATCGTGCGGGGGATCAGGGTTACAATGCCGGTCTGGCGACGCGCCGGGCCGATGCCGTGAGGCTTTTCCTCCTCGAAAGCGGTCTAGCGAAGGGTAAGGTCTTGACCGATGCCTTTGGCGAGAAACTGCCGGTCGTTAGCACCGAAGACGGTGTTCAAGAACAGCGTAACCGCCGGGTCGAGATCAAGTTCTCGAAATAAACCGAATGCGAACTGCCCCGCCGCCGGCGGCGGCGGGGTTCTAGCATTGTCAAGGCTCTCCGGTGGAAGTTTCGTTGTAGGAAATCTTGACGATCTCGATGGGTTCCGGCCCGTTCGGGGTACGGACCTCGGCCGTGTCGCCCACGCGCGTCTTGAGAAGCGCCCGTGCGATGGGGGAAATCCAACTCACCACGCCGGCTTCACCGCGTGTTTCGTCGACTCCCACGATGCGCACCGTGCGTTCCACGTCTTTCTCATCGGCGTAGGTGACGGTGGCGCCAAAGAACACCTGATCGTGTTTGGTTTGCAGGGCTGGATCCACGACGTGGGCGATCTCCAGGCGTTTGCGCAGAAAGCGGACACGCCGGTCAATCTCGCGCAGGCGCTTCTTGCCATATATATAGTCACCATTCTCCGAACGGTCGCCGTTACCCGCCGCCCAGGAGACGACTTCGACCACCTTGGGGCGCTCAACTGTCCACAAGTGCTGGAGTTCCTCCTTTAGCCGCCCAAGGCCACGGGGCGTGATATAATTCTTCAACCCCACGGGCAGGGAATCGGGGGCTTCAGGCTCGTCTTCACCCTCGTTGTCGTTTTCCTTGGTGAAAGCTTTACTCATGGTTCTTTGGGCGCTGAGCCGGCGGCGGCCAGGCGCTGGCGTTGGGCTTGGTCCAAACCCTCGGCGCCGCGAATATGCAAGTCGCGCTGCGGGAAGGGGATCTCTATATTCGCCTCGCGGAACGCAGCGTCTATAGCCAGGCACAGATCGCTAGTGACGATGGTTCGATTGGCGATGTTGCCGATAAAGCCGCGTGCTTCCAGGTCGAGCGAGCTATCTCCGAACCGGCGAAACAGGGCATAGGGTTCTGGCCAGGGAAGGATCTGATCGTGGTCCCGCAGGCACGTTTTCAGGATTGCCATGGCTTGTTCGATGTCCGAGCCATAGGCGATGCCGATTGGAATTTCGACGCGGCCATAGCGGTTTTTGTGGGTCCAATTCGTTACCGCGCCCGAGATCAATTCGCTGTTGGGCACGATGATCGAGGCGCGCTGGAATGTTTCTATCTCCGTCGCGCGTACGTTGATTTGCTTGACCATCCCCTCGTAGCCGCCAACCACGATCCAATCGCCTACCTTGATCGGCCGTTCGATCAATAAGATCAGGCCGGACACGAAGTTGTTTATGATCGCCTGAAGTCCAAAACCTATGCCGACGGAGAGAGCGCCCGCTATCAAGGCGATGTTCGATAGGTCGAGGCCTATCGCCGAAATGGCGAGCATCGCGGCGACCCCCAGGCCGATGTATCCGAATCCGGAAGACAGGGAATTCTGAACCCCGACATCCAGATTCGTTTGGGGGAAAACATGGTCTGTCAGGGCCCGCTGCGCAGCGCGGGTCGCGGTTATGATGGCGACAAAGATGAAGATGGCGACGACGATATCGGTGGGTGAGATCGTGACATTGCCGATCGTGAATTCCTGCAGGACGCTGCGCGACCAGGCATAAATGTCTTCGCCCGGCACGCCCCAGACGATCAGCAGGATTACCGCACCACCGAGTTTGATCGAAATGTCCAGCAACGCACGCAGCCAAAACTTGTAGCGCTGCCGTGTCTTGTGCGGGATGGCTAGTTGGACTTGCACGACCCGCAAGCGCAACGCGGCGCCGATCAATTCGCGAATCAGGCCGCGGACCAAGAATAGAATGCCAATCGCCATGCCGCTGATGACCAAGTTTTCGATGACGTAGCGGCTGAGATTGGCGTAGCCGCTCGCCGCGCTCACGACTGCGGCGAGGGCGAGCAGCCCGACGAGCCAGCGTAGCGTTGGCCAGAAGCGCCAGCGCGGCATTCGGCTGGCTGGGCCGGTTTCGGCGGCGGCCGCGTCCGTGTTCGCGGCGCTCGGATCCTGCTTCTCTTCCTCCCAGATCCACAACCTTCCTTGGGTGAGGAGAAGAATCCCGAACACCTCCATCGCGCTCAAGATCAGCGTGTAAATCGAGGTCAGCTGATCCGAGAAATCCATCTGACGTGCCGAGACGACAAGAAATATATCGACCGCGAACACAGCCGCCAGATACGTGATCCGCCGGCTGATGATGCGGGCGTGCGCCGCGGTGAAGGGGATAAGGCGCCATGACGGAAGGTCGGGCGCCAGCACCGCCCGGGGCAGTGCCCATGCCAGAATGACCATGATGGCGACGGAACAGGCCGCTATCGCCATCTGGGCGAAGAGCCCGCTCATAAGGCTCGACTCGGCGCTGGCCCGCAAGACGATCACCGCCAAGATGAAGGACGGTACGATACCGTGGGCCAGGCCCTCGGCGATGGCGCCGGTCAGGCGACGCATGTAGGTCGGGTGCTGAATTTCCGGATCGCGCCCGAAAAATCGCGACAATGCCCGGCGCAGCAGCCATGCCAGCACTAGCGCGGGCAACAGGAACAAGGCATTGCGGGAGAGATATCTGTGTTGCTCGTCCACCGCCAGGGACCGCCACCACTCGGCCGGCGCCTTGGTCATGGCGGTCAAGGACTGGAAGAACTCCGGCGCCGCCTTGGCGATGGTGCCGGGCGCCACGGGCAGGGGAAATACCTTGATAAGCAGTTCGATCGAGCGTTCCAGGGTCAAGTCGTTGATCTGAACCGTCAGGTCCTTGACCCGGGTCGAGGCCAGATCGGCTTGTTTGATGCGCGCTTCATAGGCGGCGATGTCTTCCGCGATCTTCGTACGCTGCTCTGTGATTTCCGGTGCTTCGGGTGGTGCGCCCTCGGCCGGCGCGGGGCCTAGCGCCTCTAGCTGAACCCCCAAGGGATCGAGCGCGCCGCGCGCGTTTTGGCGTATTTCCTCTGCTTCCGTGTCGATTTTGGTAAGCGATTTTTTTAGCGCATCGGCTCTTGCCGGGCCGATTCCTCCCCTGCCTACTTCCTGAGCGATGGCATTGAAAGCACGGCCCCACTGCTCGACCACGGTACTGAACGGCCGCTGAGGTTTTGAAACCTGGGCCGCCGCATCGGGAACGGCGAGGAATAGAATAAGCAGGCCCACAAGGCCGGCGGCAAGAAGACGTGGCAAAGCGCGAACCCCGCAAAGGTCGATTGGTCGCGTTACTTTAGCACGTTCCACCACACTAGCTACGCATGGCGCATTCGCCACGCGGGAAGTAACAACCTCAAAACTCCCGGCCGAGGGTGCGGTCGATCGACATCTCGCCGCCGCCGCGAAACGCGATGGCGAGGGCGATCAGGCCCCACATGGCGGCGTATTCGTAACCGCCATTGGTCATGAAGAAGCCGTTGACCAGATGCACTTTCAAGGCCGCCACGGCCATGAGGATGGCAACCGCCACGGCGGCGGGCCGGGTCAAGAAGCCGAGGGCGATTAAAATTCCGCCGAAAAACTCGGTCCCGCCGGCCAAGGCGGCCCAGAAGACACCCGGTTCCAGGCCCAGGTTTTCGGCGAAGAAACCGCCGGTGCCTTGTAGACCATAGCCGCCGAACCAGCCGAACAGCTTCTGGGCGCCGTGCGGCACGAGGAACAGGCCCGCGACCACGCGGATCAACGGATAGGCGAGGGGGGCCAGACCTCTATGCAGTGGCGCCAATGCTGGAACGATGGCTTTGGTCTCGATGGCCGGAGCGGTCATGGCTTCGTCTCCCTTGGTTTGGGTCATGGCAGATCTGCGAGGAGTATTTCCGAATCCTCGCGCGCGGCGATGGCGATTTCCGGTTCGTCTGTGATGGCGAGCCCGTCGCGGGCGCCAACGGCTATGCCGTTTACCTCTATCGCGCCCCGCGCCGCGACCAGATAGGCCCGGCGCCCGTGGTCCAGATGGTGAGTGACACTCTGGCCCGCCAAGAGGGTCGCGCCCAGAATGGCGGCGTCCTGATGGATCGTCAGCGCGGCCTCGTCGCCGGCCCGGCCCGAAGCCAGCGCCACTAGTGCGCCGCCACGTTCGGCTTTTGGAAAACGGCGCTGCTCCCAGCGTGGCTTCAGGTTCTTCTCACTGGGCTCGATCCAGATTTGATACAGCTCGGTCTCCTCGTCTTCCTTATTGAACTCGGCATGCCTGATCCCGGTTCCGGCGGACATGACTTGAACGTCGCCCGCCGCCGTGCGGCCGCGATTGCCCAGGTGGTCCTCGTGGGTGATGGCGCCGCGCCGGATGTAGGTAATGATCTCCATATCGCGGTGGCCGTGCGCGCCGAAGCCGGTGCCGGGACGGATTGTGTCGTCGTTCCAGACCAAAAGCGGCCCGATTCCCCGCCGCGCCGGATCGTCGTAGCCGGCGAAGCTGAAATGATAGCGCGCAGAAAGCCAGTCGTTGTCGAACCGCCCGAGGGTTTCAAAATTTCTGACTTCTATCATGATGGATCCTTGGTATCAGGTCGCCAGCTTGGCCGCGACCCAGGCGGCGTGTTCGACTTGAAATCTGGGTACTTTTCTTTTAGAGACAATAGCATCTTATGGAATTTGATTGTTTTTGTATGGAAACAATAGCTAAAAGCGGGCGAACGCCACCCGCGCGCCGCGCCGCCGCGGCCGAGCGGCTTGCCGCCATGGCTACCTTCGCCAAGGTGGTCGATCTAAATGGGTTTTCCGCCGCGGCCCGGGACATGGGGATTTCCAAGTCCGCCGTCTCCAAACAGATCGCGCGCTTGGAGGAGGACATGGGCGCGCGCCTTTTGAACCGCACTACCCGGCGCCTTTCCCTAACCGAGCCGGGGCTCGCGTTCTACCAAGGCGCGTTGCGCGTCCTGGCCGAGGCGGAAGCGGCCGAGGAAGCGGTCACGCACTTGTCTTCGGCGCCGCGCGGCGTTTTAAGGGTGAACGCGCCGATGTCGTTCGGCGTGCGCCATGTGGCCCCCGCCTTGCCGGCCTTCATGAAGGATTATCCCGAGCTCGCGGTCGAGCTGGACTTGAACGACCGTGTGGTCGATCTGGTCGAGGAAGGCTATGACATGGCGGTGCGGATTGTTGGCCTGCGCGATTCAAGCCTGGTCGCGCGGCGCCTGGCGCCAAGCTGGAACATTCTCTGTGCCGCCCCCGATTACCTGGCGCGTCATGGCACGCCTGGTTCCCTAGAGGACCTGGCCGGTCATGAATGCCTGCTCTACAGCTATCAGACGACCGGCGATAGCTGGCACTTTCAAGGCCCGGGCGGCGAGCGGCGAATACGTCTTTCCAGCCGCCTGCGCGCCAATAGCGGCGATGCTCTCCTGCAAGCCGCGGCCGGCGGTCTGGGGATCGTTCTCTTGCCCAGTTTTATCTGTCATCAAGAGGTCCGCGGCGGCCGTCTCGTGCAGGTGCTGCCCGAGTGGAGCGCGCGAAGCGGAATCGATATCAACGCGGTCTATCCGGCCAACCGTAATCTTTCACCGAAAGTCCGGGTCTTCATTGACTTTCTGGCCGCGCGCTTCGGTCCGCGCCCCTATTGGGACCAAGGCTTGAGTACATGAGCGGTGGCGCGCGTCTTCCCAGCTTGGCTGTCGCATTTTCTGCCGTGGCCTGGGGTCTGTGGTGGATCCCTATTCGCTGGCTCGATGAGAGAGGTTTGCACGGCGACTGGGCGAGCATGGCGATCTTTGGCGTGACGGCGGCGGCCATGATGCCGTTTATGATGGCGCGCCGGGGCCGCTTGATGTCGGGGGGCTTCACCCTGCTTTTAAGTGGCGCCTCGTTCGGCGTTATGATGGTTTTGTGGAATCATGCCGTTCTAATCGGCGAAGTCGTGCGGGTGGTTCTCTTATTCTATCTCTCGCCAGTCTGGGCGACCCTTCTGGCCGCGATATTGCTACGCGAGCCGATCGGACCCTGGCGGATTATCGCCATGGGCCTGGGTTTGAGCGGTGCGGCGGTCATCCTGGGTTTCGAGGGCGGTTGGCCCATGCCGCGGTCAGCGTCCGACTGGCTGGGCTTGTTATCCGGCGTCCTGTTCGCTCTGTCCGCCACCCTGGCGCGCCGCTCCAGGAACGTGTCAGGATTCGACAAGACCTGTGTCTCCTATGTCGCAGCGGCTGTGTTCGCGTTGTTTCTCGTTTGGGTCGACGCGGGCCCCGCGCCTCTCGGTTCTGAACTGATCGCGGCCTTGCCGCTGGTCCTGGCGACCTCGGGTTTGTTTATTCTGCCCGCGACTTTGCTAGTGTTTTGGGGCGCCACGCGGCTCGATCCCGGCCGGGTCGCGATTCTTCTACTGCTCGAGTTGATCTCCGCTGCTGCTGCTTCAGCCGTGTTGACGCAAGAGCCCTTCGGCTGGCGCGAGGCTGCTGGTTGTGGCCTTATCCTGCTTGCGGGCCTTGCCGAGGCGACACCGGACTTGCACGCCGCGCGGTGTTCGCGATTAAAGTGATGAAGAACTTGGAAAGGTTATCTACTTTGTGTTATCGAATTGTTCACGGTTGAGGCGGCATCAAGCCTGCTTCATGGAAGGTGTGAAAATGCCCAAGCGCGAAGGCCTGCGACGACGACGTCGAAGCCCGCGCGGCCCGCGAAACGCGGGGCGCGTGTAACGGGCGGCTGTCCCGCGTTCGCGCTATAGGGGAAGCCGGTCCCGCTCGCGAATTTCGTTGCACACCTCGGCCCGGCGACACATCCGGGTCCAAGACCGGACCAAATCCCCATGACCCACAAGATTCTTGCCGAGCGGCCGGACGATGGCGCGCATATCGACCCACTACTCGACCTGACCTTCGGCCTCGAGCGTAAACAGAAAACCGTCTATGCCTTGCGCGAAGGACTGCCGCCGGTTGCCGGCCTGTGTTTCTCGGCGATCGCGCCGAACGGCGGACTGCTCGGCAGCTTGCGGTTTTGGCCGATCGGCATCGCGGGCCAAGCGCCGGCAATTTTGCTTGGGCCGCTCACGGTCGAGCCGGCCCTTCAGGGCGCGGGGATCGGCCGCTCGCTGGTGAGCCATGGATTGAGCGAGGCGAAGCGCTTGGGCAAGCGGATCTGCGTGGTTGTCGGCGCGCCGTCGTATTACCGGCCCTTCGGTTTCACCGAGGCCGGCCTGGCCGGCTTGGCCTTACCGGGCCCGGTCGAGCCGGAACGCTTTCAGGTTCTCGAAATCGTGACAGATGCGCTCCAGGGCATTAGCGGTATGATCCACCGGGCGGGCCAGGATACGGCCGGCGAAGATAGGTGCATCACCGCCTAGAACGGCGCTATCCTATTGTATGGAAACAAAATTCCATGAACTCGCGATTCCCCTTGCGGGGATTTCCATGTAAGCTTGGTCATCGTTCGCGCGCGTGAGCGCTAGGCCGCGATTCTTAGGCAAGTGAATACCGTGACGAGTCCAAATCTTTCGGCACCCGATTCCCGCGCCGGGGCCTACCCAATTATGCGGTTGATCGCGGCGCTCCTGCTGATGACGGTCAGCGGCTCCGCGATGTATGGCGTCATCGTCGTCTTGAAGCCTGTCGGCCTTGAATTCGGTGCCAGCCGTGGAGCCTCGTCGCTTCCCTATATGCTCTTCATGCTTGGCTTTGGCGCCGGCGGTGTGGTCTTCGGCCGGGTCGCGGATCGGTTCGGCATTATGGTGCCGGCTTTAATCGCGAGTTTCGCCCTGCCGGCCGGTTTCGCCGCCGCGTCGAATGCCGCCACCTTATGGCAGTTCAGCGTCGCCATGGGCTTGATCGCCGGCTTCCTTGGCGCCTCGGCGACTTTCGCCCCCATCGTTTCGGACATCTCGCATTGGTTCGTCCGGCGCCGGGGCCTGGCCCTTGGCATCGTGATTAGCGGCACTTATATCGCCGGCGCTGTCTGGCCGCCGATATTACAGCATTTCATCGATTCTAATGGCTGGCGGGATACCTTCTTCGGTTTTGGCGTTTTCGCCCTGTGCGTCATGTTGCCGCTCAGTCTGTTTCTCTACCGCAAACCCCCGGCGGTGCCGGAACCGGCGCCGGCGAGTGGGCCGCTCGAACCCCGCCGCCCACTCGGATTTAGCGCGGCTGGGCTGCAGCGCCTTCTCTGCGCGGCGGGGGTTGGGTGTTGCGCCGCCATGGCCATGCCGCAGGTCCACATCGTCCCCTATGCCACGGATCTCGGCTTCGCGCCCGCCCGCGCCGCCGAGATGTTGTCTCTCATGCTCGGGTTCGGGATTGTCAGCCGGTTGACCTCGGGCTGGATCTCGGACCGTATCGGCGGGTTGAACACACTGCTTCTGGGATCGTTCCTGCAGGCTTGCGTTTTGGCCGCCTTCTTGACCGGCGATACCCTGGTCGCACTTTATCTGCTGTCGGCCGCCTTCGGCTTGTCGCAAGGGGGGATCGTGCCGTCCTATGCCATGATCGTCCGCACCTATTTTCCGCCCGGAGAGGCCGGTTGGCGCATTGGAACGGTCTTCCTCTTCACCATCGTCGGCATGGCGCTCGGCGGCTGGATGGCCGGCGCCCTCTATGACTTGACCGGCTCCTACACGGTATCGTTTTTGAACGCCATCGCCTTCAATGCGATGAACATGGCGATCGCGGCCAAGCTCCTCAAGCGCGCCAAGACCCGCCCCGAAGCGCTCGCGGCGGTATAAGCGGAACCTCGGGCGCCGCGCCTATACCGCCCAACCGCAAGACGCGCGCGGCCTACACCGCGTTTGCCGTCAGAATCTGCCAAAAGATGCAGGCCATAGCCAACCAGGCGATTACGAATGTCGTGGTCCGCCCGAAGGGAACGTTCGAGATATAGAGGAAAAAGTGGGCGAGCCGGGCCCAGAAATAAGCCACGGCCGCCGCCGCCGTGGCTTCGTTCGCGGCGCCGCTTAGATGGGCGGCAATAACCAGCGCGGCGAAGGGGGCCAGGTTTTGGATCGCGTTCGCATGGGCCTTTTTCGCGCGCGCCGCCCAGCCGGGCAGCGGCGTTGCGTCGGCCCGGTAGGTCAAGGCCGGCAGGACGCCGACATTGGCGATATGCGCGAGGATGTATGGCAGCCACATCAGGATTGTTATGCCGGAAACCCAAGTCAGCATCTCAAGATCGGTTGTCATGGAGTCCTCCTTCGATACAGGGTTGAAGATTAGGAATCGCGGCGGCCGCCCCTTACCGCCCTTCGCGGAACCAGGCGAATAGGCTGGCGCCCAGGACCAGAATCAGGACCGCGAAGGCGGGCAGGAGCGGCGCTTGCTCGATGCCGGTCACGACGTATTCCCGGTTCGCGACCAAGCCGATCCAGCCGCGCCCAAAGCGGTCGCGCGTGGCGCTGACTTTTCTGATCTGCGGTAAATTCCCGCCGGCCAGGCGTACCGCCGTGCCGCCGCTTTCCGCGATCAAGGGCTTGAGGATCTCGGCGCTTGAACGGGCGTCCTCGAATTCACGTGGGTTGACCGGGCCGGCCGCGGCCAAGGTTGTGCGCGCCCCATCGCTGACCCGGTAGAGGCCCATGGCGTCAACCGCGATGCTGGCACTGGCGCGTCCCGCGTGTCCGGGTTCGAGCGAGACCTCGGTGATCTCGCCCGAAGGCGCGGTAACTTCGACCGAGCTCGGTTCGAGGCCCAGGGAGCGCCGCGTGATGTCGAGCCGCCCGCCGGTCACACTGGCGCGCAATGTTTCTTCTTCCAGGTCCGGTTCGCGCATCAACCAGTGCGAGATGCGGCGCAACAATTCCGCCTGCGGGCCGCCACCCTCGAAGCCGCGCGACCATAGCCACATGTGATCGCTGGTTAACTGTGCGACCCGGCCTTCGCCGACTCGGTCAAGGATCAGCAGGGGCCGGTCTTGCACGCCGCTCATCACCACTTGACCGCGGCGTACGTCGGTATCGAGTTGGCGGAACCAGCGGCCCCAGCTTGGCGCGCCGCCGCCTTCTTGGTCCGGATCGCCGGCGCCGGTTAGCTCGCTGGTAACGGGATGGCGTGTACCCAGGCCGGTTACCCTGGGGCGAAAGCCTTGCTCGAAGACGGTGCCGGTCGGCTCGCCCGGCAGCACCCGGCCGAGCGGTGTGCGGTACAGGGATAGCGGCGTGGCGAAGCTAGGCCCGACCGCTTCAAGCAGGGCGCCGCCTCCGTCCACGAACCTGGCGATGTTATCCAGGTAAATGCTTGGCAGAACCCCGCGCCGGCGATAGCGGTCGAAAATGATCAGATCGAACTCATCCAGCTTAATCTCGAACAACTCGCGGGTCGGAAACGCGATCAGCGACAGTTCGCGTATCGGCGTGCCGTCTTGTTTCTCCGGCGGGCGCAGAATCGTGAAATGCACCAGATCGACGGAAGGATCGGATTTCAGGATGTTGCGCCAGGCGCGTTCGCCTGCGTGCGGCTCGCCCGAAACCAGGAGAACGCGCAAGCGGTCGCGGACGCCGTTGACGACGACGGCGGCGCGGTTGTTCGCCAGGGTCAGTTCTCGCGCGCTCGGCTCGACTTCGATTTCGAAAACGCTGGGCCCGCGATGGTCGAGGGCGAAGAGAATTTCCCGCTCGACGCCGACCGGCACCAAAATCTCCTCGGCCTTGGCACCGTCGCGCCGGATGGTGACCCGCGCCAGCGCCGCCGAAGCCCGCGGCAGGTCCTCGACCGTGACGGTCATGGTTTGAGGGCGCCCGACGATGCCGAAGCTGGGCGCGTTCTTGACCACCAGGCGCCGGTCGCGCTCGTCCTCCTCGCCAGTTAGGAGAAGATGGAGCGGCGCGTTCAGGCCAAAGGCCTCCAGGTTATCCGGCGCATCGTGAATTTGTCCGTCGCTGATCACCACGACGGCGCCGACCCTTTGGCGCGGTACCTTGGCCAGGGCGTCGCGCAGGGTTGAAAACAGCCGGGTGCCGTCCTCGCCGATCCCGGCCCCGGCGCGCACCACGCGAACCTCCGTCGCATCCAGTTCTTTCAGCGCCTCCAACACATGACGGCGCGCGGCTTCGCTTTGGGCGGGGCGCGGTTCGATCTCCTGACTCGTGCTTTCGTCGATGACCACCAGGGCGATGTCGTCGAGCGGTTGGCGCTGCTCCTTGACTAGGGAAGGATTGGCCAGGGCGAGAACCAAGAGAGCGAACGCCAGCGCCCGCCACCCGGCGCCGCGCGCGCGGCGGACCATCGCCAGGCAAATCAGGGCGGCGGCGGTAAGGGCAAGGAAAGCAATGATTTCCCAAGCGAATGCCGGGGCCCATTCAACGATAAAGGCCGGTTTCATTGACCCAACCGCTCCAGGATAAAGGGGATGTGCACTTGATCCGCCTTGTAGTTCCCGGTCATGGCGTACATCGCGAGATTAACGCCGAAACGATAGGCCAGCTCACGCTGGCGCTCGCCGCCCGGGACGACCGCGTTCTGGTGCCGGCCGCGTCGGTTGACGGCCCAGGCGCCGGCCCAGTCGTTGCTACCGACCAGCACCGGGCTCACGCTGTCGTTTTGCTGTTTCTCGGAGGCGTCGGTCCACAAGGTGCCGCCGGAAAACCGGCCCGGAAAGTCCTGCATCAGATAAAACGCCTTGGTCAACACGTGATCCGGCGGGACCGGCGCGAGAGGGGGGATGTCCAAGCGGCTGGTCAGCCGCAGCAGGGCCTGGGTGGCACGCGAGCCGCGCCCGAAGAGCGACGCGCCGGTGTCGATCTGACGCAGATCGAACAAGATCGTGCCGCCGTTCTTCATGTAGGCATTGACCTTGCGCACGGCGATTTCGCTCAAGTCGCGCTGCTCGGCCGCGATCGGCCAATACAGCAAGGGAAAGAACGACAAGACGTCGCGCGATAAATCGACTCCCAGCGGTGGCCCGGCTTCGATGGATGTGCGCCGCCTCAGTACCAAGGTCAGGCCGGTCAAGCCGGCGCGGCTGGTCTCGTCGAGCGAAGGCACGCCCGTGATAACGTAGGCAAGGCGTGTCTGAAGCGTGGCCGCCAGGGCGCGGTCCTCGTCCGGCGAGGAAGTGACGTTCGATTGCGCGCGGGCGTCGGTCAGCGGTAAAAGCGCGGCCAGGAAGAGGACCGCGGCGCCGTGGCGTAGCGTCCGGCCCAACAAGCCGCGCAGGGCCAAGGCCACAATCAGGTCGGCGAAGGCCAGAATCAGGGCGGCGCCGAGCAACCAAGGCTTCAGGTCGATCTCGGTGTCGCGGCTGTAAAAGGCCGCCTTGACCTTGGCGGGGAGATCGCGGATAGGCGCCAAAGCCGGTGCCGCCGCGCCCAAGGTGTGGGCCCGCCTTGTGGTATCGTTACCGTAGTAGCCCGGCGGGTGGCGGGGACCGATCCGGTTTTCCTTCGCCGCCTCGAGTCCCAGGGCAAGTGTCGTGGCGGCGGGCGGGCCCAATCTGCCGAAGCCATCCAGAGTCGCGACCGGCGGCAGGGCATGTTGCCCCAGCCCCTCGGCCGAAACACCCTGGCTGACCGCGACCACGCGGCGCAGCATCTCGACGAACAGGCCCGACAAAGGCAGGTTCGACCAGTCCGTGTTGGCGGTGGTATGCACCAGTACGATCCAGCCATCGCCACGCCGTTCCGCCGTGACCAGTGGGGTCCCGTCGCTCAGGCGGGCCCAGGTTCGCTCAACCAGGTCCAGCGAGGGTTCGGCCAAGACCTGCCGCTGGATCAGGACATCGCCCGGAATCGCGAGACCCGCGAACGGGCTGGCGGGGCCGAAAGGCGACAGGCGCGCCGGTTCGGCCCAGGTCAAGACGCCGCTCAGCGTGCGGTTGCCGCCCCGCAGTTGAACCGGCAGCAGGGGCGGCTGGCCGTCGGCGGCCGGCGTCCAGCCGCCCTCCGCGAGGCGCGGTCCGGCAAAGCGCAACAACACTCCGCCGCGCTCGATCCAAGTATCCAGACGCGCGCGCTCGGCGGTTGGCAGATGGCCCGTATCCGAAAGCACCAAGACCGCGAGATCGCGCTGTAACAGCGCTTCGACCGCGCCTCGGCGCAATTCAGTAAAGGGCTCCAGGGCACGTTCCAGATAGTAAAGCTCACTCAAGAGCGGTTGCGCGTCTTCCAGCGGGCCGGTATCGATCAGGCCGACCGGCCGCCGGCGCCAGCGCTCGTCCAACAGCATGACCGCGCCTGCCGTCGGCTCGCCATCGATACTTAGGCGGGTTATCCGGTTGCGCATCTCCGCCGGCAGGTCTATTCGCGCATTGGCCTCCAGATTTCCGTCCGCGAATGCGATGGGGGTCTGGAAAATCAAGCTGCCGTCGTCGGCGGTGGCCAGAACCGCGGCAAAGTCCTCGCCCTCGGCCGTGCCTCGCCGCAGGCGGACGATCAGGGCGAGGCCATCGCTTTCGGGCGGAAGCATGAGGCGGGCCAGGCCGCTATCCCGGTCGCGCAGGAAGTCGACCCGGCCCAGCCGCGTCAGATCTTCGGCAAGCGCGCGCGCTTGCCCGTCGTCCAGGCCGTCGGAGAGCCAGACCACATGCCCCGGTACCGGCATATCGACGTCTTCCAACGCCGCGATCGTCGCCGCGCGATCGCCGGGCCAGGGTTTAGGCTTTATACCGTCGACGACGCGGCGCGCGTCCCTCGCCGACAACAGCCCGGTGGCAAGCGGTGCTTGATCCAAGGCGTCGCGCGCGGTGGTCAGAACCATGACCGGGCGCGCTTCCCGCTCCGCTTGGTCGAGCAGGCCATTGAGCAGCGTTTCGCGCGCCGGCCAATCGCGCGCCGCCGCCCAGGAATCGTCGATCGCCACGACCAAGGGGCCAAGGCCAATGACCCGGGCGGCCGGGTTGAGCAGGGGCTGCGCCAAGCCCGCGATGATCGACCCGGCGATGGCGGTGCGCAACAAGATCAGCCACCAGGGCGTGCGCGCGGGCGTTTCTTCGGGGACGCGTAGTCCAAGCAGCAGCCGGATTGCCGGAAACCGCAAAGACCTCGGCGCCGGCGGTGTCACCCGGAGGAGAAGCCATAGCAACGGCAGGCCGGCTAGGGCGAGTAAGAGCCAGGGTTGCGCGAAGGCCAGGGGTCCAAAGGTCAGCACGGGCCGCGCGCTCTATCGCTTCAAGGTCGCGGACAGGGCCACGAACAGAGCTAAGAGGGCGGCATGAGGCGGCCGATCGGTGCGATGGCTGGAAAACGCCCACCCCGCCGCGCTGGCAATGGCGCGAATCCCGGCGCGCTGTGCCGCCAGCCGTGCCGCATATTCGCCGCGCACCGATTCGACCCGGGTCAGCAGCCAGGGGTCCTCGCCTTCGGTCCCTTCAAAGCGCACCCGCCCATCGTAGGGCAGGGCCTCTTCGGCGGGATCGAGTATCTGTAGCAAGTATCCGCGCATGCCGGCCTCGGCATAACCGCGCACGGCGGCGTCGATATCTTCCAGGGGCGCCAGAAGGTCTCCGATCATGACGACATAGCCATGGCGCGCCAGCGGTAAGGCGGGCGGCAGGTCGCCGCCGGGGCCGTCGCCGCGTTCGATGTTGACGGCGAGCCGGCTCAGCACCGAGCGGCCGGTGGCCGGCCGGGCGCCCAGCCCCAGAAAGGCGACATGCTCGCCACCGCGCATGAGCAGCGCCGTCAGGGCCAAAGTCATCAGGTCCGCGCGCTCGCGCTTGGTCGGAACCTGGCCGGTCGAGCGCCAGTCCATGGACGGCGAAAGATCGCGCCAGATCCATACCGACTGTGCCGCTTCCCATTCCGTTTCGCGCACGAAGACACGGTCCGATTTGGCCGACTGCCGCCAATCTATGGTTTCCGGGCGGTCGCCCGGCGCATACTGGCGAAATTGCCAAAACGTTTCGCCCTGTCCGACGCGGCGCCGCCCGTGCACGCCTTGGGCCACGGTCGAGGCCACGCGCTCCGCCGCGACCAGCAATGGCGGCAGCGTGGCCGCCAATTGCTCCGCGCGTTGTCTTAAGGGGTGTGCGCTATTAGCCATCCATAACCGCGTCGGGAGTTGTCGCCGATCGGGGGTTAGGCAAACGGGGCGCTCAGGCGATCGATGATATCGTCGATCGTCGCGCCTTCCGCCCGCGCCGCGAAGTTGAGGGCCATGCGATGGCGTAGAACCGGTCCGGCCATGGCAATGACATCGTCGATCGAGGGCGCGAGACGGCCGTCGAGCAGGGCCCGCGCCCGTATGGCCAGCATCAGCGACTGGCTGGCGCGCGGTCCCGGTCCCCAGGCGACCTGGGCGCGAACTTCCTCGATTTCGCTGTGATCCGGCCTCCCGGCGCGCACCAGCGCGAGGATCGCTTCGACCACGGCCTCGCCGACCGGTACGCGGCGGACCAAGCGCTGCGCGGCCATGAGCTCCTCCGCGCTCATAATCTGGATCGCCTGCGCCTCCTCCGTGCCCGTGGTGGCTAGGAGCATATCGCGCTCGGCATGCACATCGGGATAGCCGACGTCGATCTGCATCAGGAAACGGTCGAGCTGCGCTTCCGGCAACGGGTAGGTGCCTTCCTGTTCCAGCGGGTTTTGCGTGGCCAGAACGTGGAACGGCCGGGGCAGATCGTGTGGATGGCCGCCGACGGTTACCCGATGCTCCTGCATGGCTTGCAACAGGGCCGATTGCGTGCGCGGGCTGGCCCGGTTGATCTCGTCCGCCATCAGTAGCTGACAGAACACGGGACCGCGGACGAAGCGGAAGGAGCGGCGGCCCGAATCGGTTTCTTCCAGAACCTCGGAGCCCAGGATATCGGCCGGCATAAGGTCGGGCGTGCATTGCACCCGCTTGTCTTCCAGACCGAAGACCGTGCCCAGGATTTCGACCAGCCGGGTCTTGGCCAGGCCTGGCACACCGATCAGCAGAGCATGTCCGCCCGCCAGCAGCGTGATCAGGGTTTGATCGATCACCCGGTCTTGGCCGAAGATGACGCGGCCGACACTGTCGCGGGCATCTTGCAGCCGCTGGCCCAGGCGCTCGATCTGATCGGCCAATTCCGCGGCGGTGGGGTTGTGAAGGGGGGCGCTGTTGGTGGCTGTCACGCAATGAGGCTCCCTGTTTGGAACGAAAGGCACGGCGGGACATGACGAAAAAGACGGATGGTCCAGCCGGGGACACCAGAAAGATAAGCGCTTCGCCCGCGTCTTACCAGACGTGGAAAGAACCGGACCTGCAATCGTGCGGCGATTTCGCCATACGCATCGCGCGCGACGGCACCTGGTTCTACCAGAATTCGCCGATCGGCCGTAAGGCCTTGGTAAAGCTGTTCTCCAGCGTTCTCCGGCGCGAGGCGGACGGCACGTATTGGCTGGTTACCCCGGTCGAACGGAGCCGGGTTGAGGTCGAGGACGCCCCCTTTACCGCCGTTGAGCTTTGCGTTAACGGGCACGGCGCGGCGCAGATCTTGCGATTTCGCACCAATGTGGACGATTGGGTGGAGGCTGGCCCGGAAAACCCGATTCGCGTGGCCATGGCTCCCGATACGCGCGAGCCCAGACCCTATATTTACGTGAGGGCCGGATTGGAAGCTCTTATCCTGCGGCCCGTGTATTATAATCTCGCCGATCTGGCGGTCGAGCACGACGCGAACAGCGTCACCGCCCTTGGCGTTTGGAGTAACAAGGTTTTCTATCCACTAAGATGACCGGATTGAATATAGACGAGATTTCGCACCTGCTGGCGGCGGCCAAGCCACGGGGGCGGCTGGGCGCCCAGGACGCGGCGCTGCCGTCGGATGTCCTGCCTAGAGGCGATCACGATCTTAATCCCGATTTCTACGATCCCGCGCAATCCTTGATTTCGGCCGCTGTTCTGGTGCCGATTGTGGAGCGTCCAGCGGGTCTGACGTTGATTCTGACCCGGCGTACCGACCATCTCGATGTCCACGCCGGTCAGGTCAGCTTTCCCGGCGGGCGGGTGGAGGGCGATGAGGGCTTGGAAGACGCCGCTCTGCGCGAGACCGAGGAGGAGGTCGGCTTGCCACGGCGCCACGTCCGCGTGATCGGCCGGCTCGATACCTACATAACCCGCACCGGCTTCGAGGTCGCGCCCATGGTCGGTGCGATCAAGCCGCCCTTTCCGGTCGTGCCGGATAGTTTTGAGGTCGCGGAAGTCTTCGAGGTACCGCTGGATTTTTTCTTGGCCGCCGGTAGCCTACAGCGGCCTGCCCGGATTTATCAGGGTAAGCGGCGTCGGTTTTACGCATTTTCTTATCGCGACCATTACATTTGGGGCGCGACCGCCGGTATGCTGGTTAACTTGGTGGAAGTTCTGACCGTCGCGGCAAACCGGGCGGCAAGCCCATAGCCACAATATTTTCATACGGGTGAAGCGTTCAAGTGTTGCGAATCCTCCTCACTGTTTTGTTGCCGATCGCCCTGCCGCTGATCTTGTATTTCGCCTATGTGAAATTCACGCGGGCCCGAGGCGCGTCCGGCGCCGCGGCGAGGCCGTCTCCCCTCGCCATATGGCTGGTCCTGGGCGCGGCGGCGCTGCTCGTCGCCGGGATGCTCACCTTGGGGTATTCGCGCGGTGTGCCGCCGGGCACCAAGCTGATTTCTCCCCACATGGAGAACGGCAAGCTCATACCCAGCCAAAGACTTGACCAGGCGCAATGAGCGCGCCCGGGCGAATCGCGTCACAGGTTTGGATGCGGGACCAGGCCACCCAGCGCGTGATGGCGGCGCTCGACGCGGCGGGCGCGGCGCCGCGCTTCGTTGGCGGGTGTGTGCGCGACGCGCTGTCCGGGCGGCCGGTCAAGGACATCGACATCGCGACCCCCCTGACCCCGCGGGAGGTTATGGCGGGCCTGAAAACCGCCGGCATCAAGACCGTGCCGACCGGCATCGCCCATGGCACCGTGACCGCGATCGTCGAGCATACGCCCTTTGAAATCACCACCCTGCGGGTCGATGTCGAATCTTATGGCCGCCATGCCAAGGTCGCCTTTACCGACGACTGGGTGGCCGATTCGGCGCGCCGGGACTTAACCATCAACGCCTTGTCCTGCGAAGCGGATGGAACTTTGCATGACCCTTTTGGCGGGGCCGAGGATCTGCGGGCCGGGCGAATACGATTTGTCGGCGACGCGCTCGCGCGCATACGCGAAGACACCCTCCGCCTACTGCGATACTTTCGCTTTCAAGCGTATTTTGGCCGCGAGGCACCGGATGACGAAACCCTCGCGATTATCGCCGATGAGGCCCCGAACCTGCACCGCCTGTCCGGCGAGCGGGTACGCGAGGAAATTCTGAAATTGCTGAGCGCGCCCGATCCGCTTCCCACGATCGCGATCATGATCGCTCAAGGCATTTTGCGGGAGATCTTTCCAGGCACGCTCGATCCGGCGGTCTTGCGCGCCCTGATGCGCGCCGAGGCGCCCGGGGAGGCGCCCGATTCCTTGCACCGCCTGGCCGCCTTAATCGAAGCCGACGCTCATGCCGCGCGCCAGGCGGCGGAGCGCCTGCGCCTATCCAACAAGCAAGCGAAGGCTCTCGCCGCCCTGGCCGAGCCGGAACGGGTTCTTGGCCCCGATCTTACGCCGCACAGGCGTTGGCGGGCGCATCGGGATCTTGGCCCAGATTTGATCGGTGCCGTAGTGCGGCTTGATTGGGCACGTCATCACGCCGGCGATAACACGGCTCCCGGTCCGGCGCTAAGCCATGCCATGGCCGAGGCCAAAGCCTTGGCTGGGAGAATTTTTCCCATACGCGGTGCGGATGCGCTCGAGCTTGGTATCGCGACCGGGCCAGCGCTGGGTAACTTGCTGGAAGCGGTCGAGATCTGGTGGGCGGAGAAAGGGTTCAAGGCCACCCGGGCGCAGTGCTTGGATCGCCTGAAGATTCTGGCTGGCACACCCTAAGGCCAGGCGACCGCCGGGGGCAGGGACATCAGGATAGCCTCGACATTGCCGCCGGTCTTGAGACCGAAAAGGGTGCCCCGGTCGTAGAGGAGGTTGAACTCGACGTAGCGTCCCCGCTTTATCAGTTGCCGCTCTCGCTGCGCCGGGGTCCAGACATCCGCCAAGTGGCGGCGCACGATTTTGGGATAAACCTCCAGGAAGGCGCGGCCGACATCTTGCGTGAAAGCGAAGTCGGCGTCCCAGTCGGCCTCGAGGTTATCGTAAAAGATGCCGCCCGCGCCGCGCGGTTCGCCACGGTGTTTTAGGTAAAAATACTCGTCGCACCACTTCTTGAAGCGCGCATGGTAGGTGGGGTCGTGCTTGTCGCAGGCCGCTTGCAGGGCGGCGTGAAAAGCCTGGGTATCGGTCTCGACCGGCACCATGGGGGTCAGGTCCGCGCCGCCGCCGAACCAGGACTTGGCGGTGACGATATGGCGCGTGTTCATGTGGACCGCCGGCACCAGGGGCGAATGCATGTGCGCGACCAGCGATACCCCGCTGGCCCAAAATCTTGGATCTTTCGCCGCGCCGGGCATCTGCTGGGCGAAATCCGGCGAAAACTCGCCCCAGACCGTGGAGACGTTGACCCCGACCTTCTCGAACACCCGGCCCCGCATGATCGACATCACGCCGCCGCCGCCTTTCGCCGGGCCGCCGTCCTCGCGGGCCCAGGCCTTACGTTCGAAGCGCCCCGGCGCCAGGCCGTCAAGCTCGGCGGCGATGGGCAGCTTGGCCGCGATGGCGGGGGTCAGTTCGTCCTCGATAGCCTCGAAGGCGGCGCAAATTCGGTCGCGCAGGTCCTCGAACCAGGCGCTGGCGCGGGATTTCCGTTCTTCCTGGGGGCTCATGTTGTCTCGCTGTTGGGGAATTGTTGGGTCTGGCGTAGGGCTTCGCCCAATACCATGGCCGCGGCCAGCGCGACATTGAGAGATCGTAGCCCAGGGCACATGGGAACCGCCAGCCGCGCATCGGCCGCCGCATGAACTTCATCGGGCACGCCGGCACTCTCGCGGCCGACTAAAAGAGTGTCGCTGGCCGCGAAGGCAAAGTCCGGATAATCCACCGGCCCCGTGGTGGTCAAGAGCAGCAGACGGCCCGGTGTATCGCCCGATCTTCGCGCTTCCCCATAGGCGCTCCAGGACCGATGCCGGGTAATCGCCGCTTGCGCGGCATAATCCAGCCCGGCGCGTCTTAGGCGCTTGTCGTCGAGCAGGAATCCGCAGGGCTCGATTATGTCGATAGGAATTCCAAGGCAGACGCCAAGGCGCAGGATAGTGCCCGTATTCTGCGGTATGTCGGGTTGATAAAGGGCGAGCCGCATAGGATAAGAAACCGTGTTTCTGGGGAGAGTTTCGATCGGATCGGGCTTTGGTTCAGGTTTTGCTTTCCGGTGAATTTTCCTCTATATCGGCGCTGCGATACAAGGCTATGCTCCGCCCGGTCGCTGTGGAGTCTAGTGACTGACCCGGCACCTAGGCGCTTTTTGGGGGATTTGAGAAAAATGACGGATACCGCGAGCCCCTCGCACGGGGGGGAAGGAGAGACGCGGCGCGATTTTCTGTATCTCTTGGCCGGGGGCATGGGCGCCGTGGGCACGGTGGCGGCGGTTTGGCCCTTGGTCGACTCCATGAACCCGGCGGCCGATGTCCTGGCGCTGTCCTCGACCGAAGTTGACCTGGATCCGATCGAGATGGGTCAGCGAATCACCATCACCTGGCGCGGCAACCCGGTCTTTGTCGAGCGACGCCCACCGGCGCGGATCGAAGAAGCGCGCGCCGTGCCGCTCGAAGACTTGCCGGACCCGGAAGCCGACGATGCCCGGGTGCAACGGCCAGAGTGGCTGATCATGGTCGGTGTCTGCACCCATCTTGGCTGTATCCCCAAGGGTCAGAAGCAAGGCGATCCCCTGGGTGAATTCGGTGGCTGGTTCTGCCCTTGCCACGGCTCCCACTACGATACCTCCGGACGTATTCGCAAGGGTCCCGCGCCAAAGAACCTTGTGGTGCCGCCGTATAATTTTCTCGATGACACCAAGATCCGGATCGGTTGAGGGGGACTGGGCGCATGAGCGATTTTCAAACGACCAATCCCGTGATCAAGTGGATCGAATACCGGCTGCCGGTGTTTTCGTTCCTCGACCACGCCATTGGCACCAAGTATCCGACGCCTAAGAACCTAAGCTACTGGTGGAATTTCGGGTCTCTGGCAGGCCTCATGCTGGTCATCATGATCGCGACCGGCATCGTCCTGGCCATGCAGTACACCGCGCATGTCGATTACGCCTTCGATTCGGTCGAACGGATCATGCGCGACGTGAACTATGGTTGGTTGATCCGCTACATCCATATGAACGGGGGTTCTTTCTTCTTCATCGTCGTCTATATCCACATCTTCCGCGGCCGGTACTACGGCTCCTACAAGGCGCCGCGCGAGCTGCTATGGATGCTCGGCGTGGTTATTCTGCTGGCCATGATGGCCACCGCCTTCATGGGTTACGTTCTGCCTTGGGGCCAGATGAGCTTTTGGGGCGCCAAGGTCATCACCAGCCTGTTCTCGGCCTTTCCGCTGATTGGCGAGGACATCGTGATCTGGCTGTGGGGCGGCTTCTCGGTCGACAACCCGACGCTCAACCGCTTCTTCTCCTTGCATTACCTCTTGCCCTTCGTTCTGGTCGGCATCGTCGTCGTGCACATCTGGGCGTTGCATCAGTTCGGCTCGAACAATCCGCTGGGTATCGAAACCAAGGGACCGCAAGACAGCATTCCTTTCCATCCCTACTACACGGTGAAAGATCTCTACGGCATGGGTGTGTTCCTGGCCGTCTTCGCGGCGGTCGTGTTCTTCATACCGAACGCCATGGGCGAGGCGGACAACTACATCGAGGCCAATTCCCTGGTGACCCCGGCCCACATCGTGCCGGAATGGTACTTCCTGCCGTACTACGCGATCCTGCGTTCGATCACCTTCGACATCTGGTTCCTGTCGGCCAAGCTGATCGGGGTGATCCTGATGTTCGGTTCGATCCTGGTGCTTCTCATTCTACCGTGGCTCGATCGCTCGCCGGTGCGCAGCTCGAAATTTCGGCCGCTTCACAAACAGTTATTCTGGGTCTTCGTGGCCGACTGTATCCTGCTCGGCTGGGTCGGGGCCAACCCGGCGGAGCCGCCCTACCTCTATTTCGGCCAGGCCGGCACGGTCTATTACTTCGCGCACTTCTTTATCGTTCTGCCGCTGCTCTCGGTCTTGGAACGGCCTCGGCCCCTGCCGAGTTCGATCAGCGAGCCGGTGCTTAAAGGGGGCGGTACCGCCATGGGCGCGACCACCAAGCCGATGGAGAAAGCGTGATGAAGCGCATTATCGCGGGTATTCTAGGCGCTGCTCTGCTTTCCCTTGGCGCGCAAGCGCAGGCCTCCGAAAGTAAGGCCCTGCCGGATTATTCTTGGTCCTTCGATGGTATTTTCGGCCAATTCGACCGGGCCGCTTTGCAGCGCGGCTATCAGGTTTACCGGGAAGTCTGCGCGGGGTGTCACTCCATGCGCTTGGTGACTTTCCGCAATCTGGCCGATTTGGGTTACGATGCCGAGCAGATCAAGGCCTTCGCCGTGGAAACCACGGTCATTGACGGGCCGGACGACGAAGGTGAAATGTTCGAGCGCGATGGCAAACCCTCGGACCGCCTGCCCTCGCCGTTCCCCAATGACAAGGCGGCGGCGGCGGCCAACGGCGGTGCCACGCCTCCGGATTTGTCCCTCATGGCCAAGGCGCGCCCGCACGGGCCCAGCTATATCCGCGCCCTGTTAGCCGCCGGTTACGAGGAGCCACCGGGCGATTTTGAGATTCTGGAAGGCCAGAACTACAATACCTACTTCCCGGGAAATCGGATCGCCATGGCGGCGCCGCTCGACGATGATGTGGTGGAATATCAGGACGGCACCGAGGCGAGCGTCGATCAGATGGCGGCGGATGTCTCCCATTTCCTGATGTGGACCGCCGAGCCGAAGTTGGAGCAGCGTAAGGAGATGGGTATCAAAGTGGTCCTGTTTCTGCTCGTTCTTTCCGGCATCCTTTATGCGGTTAAGCGCAAGGTCTGGGCCGACCTTCATTAGCCATGACCGCGCTTGGCGCATCTCCTGTTCTGGGTGTTCTTGGCGGCAGCGGTATCTACGATATACCGGGCCTGGAGAAGACCCGGTGGCGGCGCGTGGATTCGCCCTTTGGCACGCCGTCCGACGAGTTGCTGTTCGGTGAGCTCCATGGGCAAACCATCGTGTTTTTGCCGCGCCACGGCCGGGGCCACAAGGTACCGCCGTCGGAGCTAAACTTCCGTGCCAATATCGATGCCTTGAAGCGGGCCGGCGTTACCGAAATCGTTTCCATGAGTGCGGTCGGATCGCTGCGCGAGGACTTGGCGCCCGGTACCTTCGTCATCGTCGATCAGTTCATCGACCGCACCTTCGCGCGCGACAAGAGCTTCTTCGAAAGCGGCCTGGTGGCTCATGTCTCCATGGCCCATCCCGTCTGCGCCCGTTTAGGCGATGCGCTCGAGACGGCGGCGGGCGACCTCGCGCTACCGATACGGCGCGGCGGAACTTACATGGTCATGGAAGGGCCGCAGTTCTCCACCAAGGCCGAGTCGGAGCTTTACCGCTCCTGGGGTTGTCATGTTATCGGCATGACCAATATGCCGGAAGCCAAGCTCGCCCGCGAGGCCGAGATGTGCTACGCGACCGTCGCCATGGTGACCGACTACGACTGCTGGCACGACGACCACGATCATGTCACCGTCGATCAGGTCGTCAAGGTTCTGCTCGCCAATGCCGACATGGCGCGCGCGGTGATCAAGCAGGTGGCGCCCAAGCTGCGGGGGCGGGCCGAAGCCTGCGCCGAGGGCTGTCACCACGCGCTCGACAACGCCCTCATCACCGCGCCCGAGGCGCGCGATCCCGCTATTGCCGCCCGCCTGGACGCGGTCGCAGGGCGCGTGCTCGGCGGCTGACGCTTTAACCGGAGGCATCGGTTCTGGATATGCCCGAAGCTCCCCCCACCCTAGCCCTCCCCCTCAAGGGGGGAGGGAATAGAAGAGAGACGAAGACTTTTTCTCCCTCCCCCTCGAGGGGGGAGGGCCGGGGTGGGGGTGACTCGGCGTTAGCCGAAGCCTGGACTGGCGAGCTCTTCGAGCCATGAACATTAACGGCAAAGCGACCCGCAGCATCGTGCTGGCGGCCGACGGCTGGGCGGCGGTCATCATCGATCAGACCCGCTTGCCGCATGAGTTCGTGACGCGGCGGCTGGAAAACCTGGAGCAAGCGGCCGAGGCGATTAGTGCCATGTGGGTGCGCGGCGCGCCCTTGATCGGCGCGACGGCGGCCTATGGCTTGGCCCTGGCCATGCGGTCCGACCCTTCGAACGGGAACCTGGATCGCGCCGGTCAAACACTCATGGCGACGCGGCCGACAGCGGTCAACTTGCGTTGGGCGGTTGAGGATGTGAGCGCGCGTTTGCGTCCCCTCGATGCCAAGGTCCGCGCCGAAGCTGCCTACGCCCGCGCGGCGGAGATTTGCGAAGAAGATGTCGCGATCAACCGGGCCATTGGGGAGCACGGCCTCGGCCTGATACGCAAGGTTTGGGAGGCCGGCGGCAGACAAGACCGGGTCAACGTCTTGACTCATTGCAACGCCGGTTGGCTCGCGACCGTGGATTGGGGAACCGCCCTGGCGCCCATCTACCTGGCGCACGATGCCGGTATCCCGATCCACGTCTGGGCCGACGAAACCCGGCCCCGCAATCAAGGCGCGGGCCTGACGGCCTGGGAGTTGGGCCAGCACGGGGTGGCGCATACGGTCATCGTCGACAATGCCGGCGGCCACCTGATGCAGCACGGCATGGTCGATCTCTGCATCACCGGGACCGACCGCACGACCGCGCGCGGCGACGTGTGCAACAAGATCGGCACCTACCTGAAAGCCCTGGCCGCGCACGACAACGGGGTCCCGTTTTATGTGGGCCTGCCGGGCCCTACCATCGATTGGAGCATCGAAGACGGACTCGCCGATATTCCCATAGAACAACGCGATGGGCGCGAGGTTTCGGAAATAACCGGACGCACCGCCGAGGGCGCCATCGCCACCGTGCGCGTGACGCCCGAGGACAGCCCGGCCGCGAACTACGCCTTCGACGTAACCCCGGCGCGGCTGGTCAGCGGCCTGATTACCGAGCGCGGTATTTGCGCCGCGTCCAGGGACGGCCTGCTCTCGCTTTACCCGGAACGGCACAACCGCCCGGTGGGGTAGCGCAGACTAAAAGCAACGCCGGGCCTTGTAAGACCCGGCGCTGGCGTTGATGGATACGTGAAGGTCAGGCTGGTGCCGGGCCGCCGGTCGCTTTGGGGCCCGAAGGATCGCTCCGGCGTTCGGCCATGAATTGGTCGAATTCCGCCTTGTCCTTGGCTTGGCGCAGACGCTCGAGAAACTCGAAGAACTGCGCTTGCTCCTCTTCGAGACGCCTTAAGGTCTCCTCGCGATACTCGTCGAAGGCATGATTGCCGCTTGAGGCCGCTGATTCTTTTCCTCGCGACCAAGTGTGGCAGTTCTTGCGCGCCGCGTGCCAGCGGCCTGGGCCGCTCTTACCCCAACATCCCATGCGTCCACTCCAAATCATATAGGCCAGCACGGCCAAGCCGAGTGGCCAGAAAACGATGAAGGCCAGGACCATCACACCAATCCAGGCCATCTTGCCGTAGCTATCCAATTTCGCCGCGAGTTCCATCGGATCCTCATGTAAATGTATTTTACATTCACAAATCTGGCGATGGCTAGGGCGAGTGTCAAGAGTGGAGAGAACAATTAACTACAAAAAGTGACCGGCGTGGCTAGAGCCCTTCTAACCCCAACCCGCGCAAGTAGAGCAGGAGTCCGGCTTCGAGCAAATCCTCCGGCGTCATGGGCAGTTTGCGCCTAGCCGAATCGCCGCGTGCGAACAGCGAGGCTATCCCGTGTGACATGGCCCAGATGTGCAGGCTCATCATCAAGGTCGGTGGCCGCTTTTCCGCCGGCATCAGGGCGCACAGCGCCTCGCAAGCCTGACGCAGGATCGAAAAAGAGCGGTCGGAGGCCCGCGACAGCTCTTGGTTCGAATCGCGCGGCACCTGGGCTTCGAACATCGCGGCGTAATAGGCTGGTTCATTGCGGGCGAAAGCCAGATAGGCGCGTCCCAGGTTTTCCAGGGCCCGGTAGGGATGAGGCTTGCCGTTGTCCCAGCCCTGCTCCAAGGCCTCCGTAAAATGCTCGAATCCGCGCAGCGCGACATCGGCCATGAGGGCGTCGCGGTCGCGGAAATGGCGATAGGGCGCGGCTGGACTAACCCCGGCGGCGCGGGCCGCTTCGGCGAAGGTAAAACCGGCCGGGCCTTTATCCGCGATCAAATCCAGTGCCGCCGCAATCAAGGCTTCGCGCAGATTGCCGTGATGGTACCCACGCCGTTTCCCGCTATCTTTCGTCCAAGCCATGTAAGGATCTATTACATAATTTGGCGGCCAAACACAGCCCAAGTTCTCGCGCCCGCTTATCTCTGCAGTGGCTACCGCTGGTTCGTGGTGCGCTCATGTGCGGCCAACGGCGCGCGTCTATATGGGCACGAGATTGGGGTTACATTTGTGCCGGTCATAGGTACACTTAGCCCATGCAGAACGACGTCGCTGGTATCGATCACGTCCTCGTTGGCGCGCGCGATCTTGAGGCGGCGCGCCTGACCTTCGCCCACCTGGGCTTTACGCTTAGCCCGCGCGGGCGGCACATCGGTTGGGGCACGGCCAACTACTGCGCCATGCTGCGCAGCGGCTACATCGAATTGCTGGGCATCGTCGATCCGGCGCAGTTCACCAATAATCTGGACCGTTTTCTGGAGGACGGCGAAGGTTTGCTCGGATTGGCCTTCGCTAGTCCCGATGTTGAGGCGGCGGCGCGAGATTTGCGCGGGCGCGATGTCGCGGCTGGGGAGCCCAAGGCCCTCAGCCGCAAGCTGGAGTTGCCTGGCGGCGATGTGGAACCTTCTTTTCGCACCCTGCACATGGCGCCCGAAGCGACCGCCGGCCTTTCGGCCTTCATTGTCCAGCATCTAACGCCCGGCCTGGTTTGGCAGGACACCTGGCTGGACCATCCCAACGGCGCGCTGGGCATCGTCTCGGTGACCGGCGCGGTCGCCGATCCGGGGGCGGCGGCTCTCGCTTACGGCGCGCTCTTTGGACCGGAAGCGGTATCGGCGGGTCATGGCGCGGTCGAGGTCCAAACCGGCGCCGGTCTGCTGCGTTTAACCGGGCCCGATGACCTGCGTCGGCAATTCTCCGGAATCGCGAATTTGGCGGAGCGTGCCTTACCCTATTTGGCGGGTCTTCGTATCGGTGTTGGCGATTTGGCGCACACTGTCGATTATCTGCAAGAAGCGGGCGTTCCGTTTCTGCGCGATGGCGATGAGTTGTTGCGCCTCGATCCCGCCTTGGCCTGCGGCGTCGTTCTGGAGTTCGAGGAGGTTTGAAATTCCAGCTCAGGTGTCCGGCCGGACGGCCTGAGTAATCAGCACTTCCGCGACCCGGGCGGCTTCCCGCGCCGCGCCGATAGGACCGTTGACCTGGGTCACCGCGAGCGCGCCTTCCATCAATAGCAAGATCTCCCGCGCCAAGCGGGCTGGCCGCTTGGCGCCGGTGGCCTCGGCTAGCGTGCGCAGATACGCCATGATATTGCGGTGGTGTTGGGCCGCGGCGTCATGGATCGGATCTCGCGGGTCGGAATATTCCGCCGCCGCCTTGATGAACATGCAGCCGTGAAAGTCTGGGCCTTGGAACCAGCCTTCCAAGGCATCGAAGATCGCTAAAAGACGTGCCGCCGGGGTGGTCGCCCGGCGTTCCACGGTTTGACGGAACTGCCGCATCCAGAGCTCGTCGCGGCGTTGAAGCGCGGCCACGATCAAATCGTTCTTCGACTTGAAGTGCTTGTAGAGGGTCATCTTGGCAACGACGGCCTCGCTCAGAATCCGGTCGATCCCGGTGGCGTGATAGCCATCCCGATTGAAGAGGGCGATAGCCGTGTCGATCAAGTGGCCGCGCCGGCTTTGGGGCATCCCTTGTCTCTCGCTTATTCTAGCCAGACTAATCTGTCTATCATAAGATATCGAGCAAAATCAAGGCCTTTTGGCTCGACAGTCAAGGAAATTGCTTTCCTGGACAATACAGAACGGTCTGTTGAGGTTTAAGTTCGTTCGTGTCCTGAGCGTGCCATCGGCCTCCACTCCGATGCCTGGGACAAAAACTGCCCCCAATACATCACCCGTCCGGCGCCATCGGCTGAAACTTGCCGCGCCAGTAGACCAAGGGCTTTCCGTTTGGGTCGTATTCGAAGCGCACGACTTCGCCGACGATGATGATGTGGTCGCCGCCTTCGTAGGTGTGGCGGATCCGGCATTCGAACTTGGCCAGGGCGTCGTGCAGGATCGGGCAGCCGGTGTCCCAGATATCGTAGCCCACGCTTGACCACTTGTCCTCGCGGGCCTGGGCGAAGCGGTCGCAAAGGTCCTGCTGGTCCTCGCGCAGGATGTTGACGGCGAAGGTCTCGCTGTCCAGAAAGGCTTGCAGGCTGTAGGAACGCCGCTTCAGGCTGAACAGGACCAGGGGCGGGTCGATCGAGACCGAGTTGAAGGAATTGGCGGTGATGCCGATCGGCGTGCCGCCGGGGCCCGGGGCGCTGATGACCGTGATCCCGGTCGCGAAGCTGCCGAGCGCCTGCCTGTATTGCGTTGGATCCACGGTCTTAGGTTAAGCGTTGACGTCGATCACGAGTCGGCCGCGGATCTGGCCCTTCAGGATCTTCTGACCCAGGGTCAGGAGATCGCCAAGCGCCGCGGTTTCGGTAATGGCGTCCAGTTTTTCCATCGGCAGGTCCTCGACCAGCCGGGCCCAGGCCGCCCGGCGGCGGGCCTGCGGACACATGACCGAATCGATCCCCAGGAGGTTCACGCCGCGCAGCAGGAAGGGCAGCACGGTGGTCTCCAGGGCATTGCCCCCGGCGAGCCCGACCGCGGCGACGGAGCCGCCGTGGGCGGTTTCGGTCAAGACATGCGCCAGCGTCGTCCCGCCGACCGAATCGACGCAGCCAGCCCAGCGCTCGCGGGCCAGGGGGCGTTTCGAGATTTCAGCCAGCTCGGCCCGCTCGACGATGGTGGCGGCGCCAAGGCCGCGCAAATAATCGTGGGCTTCCTGGCGTCCGGTAGAGGCCGCGACCTTATAGCCGAGCTTGGCCAGCAGGGTGACCGCGACCGAGCCGACACCGCCGGCGGCGCCGGTGACCAGGACCTCGCCGCCTTCCTGGGCGCTCCGGACGGGCGAAACGCCGTGCTCTTCCAGGGCCATGACCGCCATCATGGCGGTAATTCCAGCGGTTCCCAGGGCCATGGCGCGCTTGTTCGTCAGGCCCTCCGGCAGCGGCACCAGCCAATCGCCCTTGACCCGGGCTTTCTGGGCAAAGCCGCCCCAAGTCATTTCGCCGACGCGCCAGCCGGTCGAAACGACCCGGTCGCCCGGCTTGTAGTCCGGATGGTTGCTGGTCTCGACGACGCCGGCGAAATCGACCCCCGGCACGTGGGGGTAGGTGCGGACCAGGCGGCCAATTCCATTCAGGATCATGCCGTCCTTGTAGTTCAAGGTCGAATACTCAACCGCGACGGTGACCGCCGCCTCAAGACCCGGTAGCCGGGCCTCGTCGAGGTCCTGGATTCCGGCGGATATCTTCCCATCGGATTCTTCTAGTAAAACAGCCTTGAACATCTTCCGTCCTTCCCCGCTTCGCCAATTACCCGTCGTTGGCTCAGATTGTACTCAGCCAAGTCCACTCTAGATTGGCCATTTATGTTGCAAAGCAACGTACTCTATCCCTTGTCATATAACAATAAACACACCATATTGTGCATTGCGGCATATTTGATGAGCGCCCGCTCGTCACTTGCCGCACGCCTGTTAGGCGTTTCCTCCCTAAACTTGGGCCGTGCCTCGCGCACGGCCTTTTTTCCACCTCTATTCCTTTGATCCTTGCTCCGGGATGTTCGATTCGCCGTCGCCAAGAGGGCGCTGGAGGATCACGCTATCGACCCAGCGGCCGAGCTTGAAGCCGACGGCTGAAAGCGTGCCGACGTGTCTAAATCCAAAGGATTCGTGCAGGCGGATAGAGGACCAGTTCTTGCTGTCGCCGATGATCGCGATCATCTGGCGGTAACCCAAGTCGGTGCAGCGCCGGATCAGTTCCTCCAGCAAGGCCTTACCCAGCCCTTTTCCAAGCGCCCCGGGCGCCACATAGACCGAATTCTCGACCGAATAGCGATAGCCTGGCCGGGCCCTATACGGGCCGGCATAGGCATATCCTCCAACCCCGCCGTCATCCTGCTCGGCCACCAGATAGGGTAAGCCCCGGGTCACGATGGCCTGGAACCGGCGTTCCATCTCCCCCGGCTCTGGCGGCACCTCCTCGAAGGAGGCGAGGCCATGACTTACATGATGGGCATAGATCGCCGCGATCTCGCCGAGATCGCGCGAAGCTGCGTCGCGCACTAGAATCGGGCTGTGGGAGGACACGCCGGGCTCGCTCATGCGGCGAATTTCGAGCTGGGTAGAGCGCCCAAGGCCGCGATCACCAAGCGGAGATCTTCCTTGAGTCCGGCCATCGCGGGTGCCCGGCGGATCCTGGTCTCATCCATATACAGGGCACGGTTGATCTCGATTTGCAGGCTATGGATGCCTTCTCCGGGCCGGCCGTAGTGCCGGGTAACGAAACCGCCTGAATAAGGCGTATTGCGCGCGACCTTATAGCCGATACCGCGCAGTGCCGTTTCGGCAACCTCGATGACGGCCGGCGCGCACGATGCGCCATGGCAGTCGCCCAGCACGAAATCGACCCGGCCGTGGCCATTTGGGCCGCCGCAAGACGGCATGGAGTGGCAATCGATCAGAATACAGCTATTGAAGTTCATACGGGTCCGTTCCACCAGGTTGGCGAGGGCCCGGTGGTAAGGCCAGTAATAGCGCTGTAACCGGCGCAAGGCTTCATCGAAAGACAGCTTGCCGTGGTATATGTCGGTACCGTTGGCGACTACCCGTGCGATCGTCCCCAGGCCCGCCGCGACGCGGGGGGAACTCGTGTTGGCATAGGTTGGCAAGTCATCCGCGAACATCGTGGGGTCGAGCTCGAAGGGTTCCCGGTTCGCGTCGACGAAGGCGCGTGGAAACAAGGCTCTAATTAATGGCGCGCCAAGCCTTGGCGCCCAATCGAACAGCTCGTCGACGAAACTGTCTTCCGATTTGCGCAGGGCCAGCCGATCCAGCCGCGATGCGGCAATGAACTCCGGCCGGTAGTTCGTGCCACTGTGAGGCGACGCGAAAACAAGCGGGAGTATCTGGCGCTCCGGCGTCAGAATGTCGTGCGAGGTGTCGTCAATGTCGAACGGCGTTTCGACGTCCATGATCCCGCCCAGGCCAGTTACTCCCCACCTGTTTAAAAGAAACCGGCCGTACTGTCATCGGACTTTCCTCCGAAGCCCACCGCCCCTGGCCCGCGCCGTCCCCGGTATCCCGTATTTGGTCAATCGGAAGGTGGCCGTTAATGACTATTTTAGACTAAGACACTTAGGTATAGTGGCCTCATGGCTCTTTGAGGCCTGCATTTTGTGATTCCCCCCGGCGGCTAGGCCCGATGGCAAATATACTGATCGCGGAAGACGACGACAGCATGCGCGAATTTCTGGCCAAGGCGCTCCGGCGCGCCGGTCACGAGGTCGTCGCAGTGGGCGACGGGCTTGACGCCTTGGCGCAAGTGACGGACGCCAGCTTCGACCTTCTTTTGGCGGACGTCGTCATGCCGGGCTTGGACGGAATCGAAGTCGCCCGGCGCGCGACCAAAAGGCAGCCCAGCTTGAAAGTGATGTTCATTACCGGATTCGCGGCTGTGGCCTTGAGGGCCCGCGAGCAAAGCCCGAAGGACGCCCGTGTCCTTTCGAAACCGTTTCACCTGCGCGACCTTGTCGATCAGGTTGGGGCCATGCTCCAGGTCGGATAGCGCCTTTCCCGATCCTATGACGGAACCCTGTTTGCCGGGCTTGAAATGTCCGGGGGATGGTGTTACTTGGCCTCTGCCTTGGGTCGGCCTTCCCTGGTTCTGGCTGGCGTCTTGGCGCTTTTCTCGAACCTTCCGTATCGGCCGGTTTGGGCGCATAGCTCAGCGGGAGAGCGCTACGTTGACATCGTAGAGGTCCCTGGTTCAATCCCAGGTGCGCCCACCACTCCGGTCTTCAGCCGATTAGTTGCCTATAAGACTTCGCGGCCGCCGGCCAGATCGGCGGAATTTCCCGCGTCGCTAATGAGCTCATAGAAAGACGGATCGGCCAGGGTATTGCAGGAAATTGTCTTGCAGCGCAGAGGGTCGTCCACCTTGACCAGGTGTGCATGGGCTATGGGTGCGTTCCCCGCTTTGACGGCGCCCACTTCCCAGATCACATGCCGGTATCGCGTGCTTGGCCGCTGTACGTAGCGCTGGCCTTCGCGGACCGCCCATTTCTTCGCCATTTGCTTCCGTTTCCTTCGCTTGCGTATCGATTATGCGGCGCCAGCTTGAGCGTTTCGTGGTTAAAATTCCTTTACGCTATTGCGGTTTCGCCCCTCTGCCGGCTGATTAACGGGCACTTTACCAAAATTGTATATTCATGGAGATGGGGCGAAATCGCTCAGGGTCGGCCCGTCCCGGGGAACCGGACCGGGACCACGCCCGCCTGTGGTTCCCCGGTACTATCCGAATGCCTGGTATATGGCTTAGGAGAGAAATTATTGTCCATGGCGAATTCGAACTCGGCAGGCCGTAAGCCGGACAAGGGTCCTTTTTGGGACCGTTTCATGCTGTGGTGGAATGGCTATGAGTTGGCTGCCAGAGCCCGCAAGTCCGCGGCTCCGCCAAGCCACGGTGTCCGCTATGAAGGGCCGAATCTGGAATGGGAGACGGAGCGTCTGCGGGTCGCGCAGGAGCTCTGGGGCGAAGGCTTCGCCGATCCTGGGGGCGCCGAGTACATTCTCAACATGATCAAGTTTTTCGGCCTCGACCCCTCCATGAGCGTACTTGACCTTGGCGCTGGTCTGGGCGGCTCCAGCCGCACGATGTCGGAAAAATTTGGGGTCTGGGTAACTGGTTTGGAGGCCAGTGAGGAATTGGCCGAGGCCGGCATGGCCCTATCGGTCAAGGCCGGTATGGGGAAAAAGGCCGCGATTTCCCACTTCGACCAGGAGACGTTTGAACACAAACCCAAGTCGATCGATTGTGTTTTTTCAAAAGAGTTCTTTTTCACGATTGCCGACAAACCGGCCTTCTTGAACACCGTCGAGAGCCTTATGAAGCCGCGCGGGCAGTTGCTGTTCACGGATTACGTTCTGGCGCCATCGGCTGAAAAAACCGTGGCTTTCGAAAAGTGGTTGGAGTTCGAACCGGCTACGCCGCACGCGTGGTCAGTTCAGGACTACAAGGAGGCACTGGCGACCTTGCATCTCGACATCCGTGTGGCCGAGGACATCACGGACCAGTTTCACGCCATGGTGACGCGCGCGTGGGCCCAATACATCAAGGTGTTGCAAAATCGCGGGGTTGAACCCGAAGGTGCCCCGGTCCTGGTCCAGGAAGTAGAACTCTGGGCCCGGCGTGTGCAGGCGATCGAGGCTGGAAACCTTCAAGTTTTCCGCTTTCATGCCTTGAAGAAGGACACGGACCGCTTGATGTCGTCTTGGTAGGATCGAGCCCAAGCAGTCGTCCTGGATGGGCCTAAAGGGCCGGTTGACAGGCCCTGGCGCCTTGCCTATGTTTCCGGCCTTCCGGCCGCCCGGGCAAGGGTCCGGCCAAGCCGAGGGTTGAGTCATGAAAGTCAAGAATTCGCTTAAAACCGCTAAACTGCGCGACAAAAATTGCCGCGTCGTCCGCCGTCACGGGCGCGTCTACGTGATCAACAAGAAAAACCCGCGGTTCAAGGCCCGCCAGGGCTGAATTTCCACTGTGCCTGGGCTTATTCCCGGGCGCCCCGAATATCCCCTCCCGAAATCGCGGTCCTTGGGCTCGGCCTGGTCCCGCCGTCGTGGTGCCTTGCCGTCCGGCATTGACCATGCGCTACGCCAAGGCCATATTTCAGAAAATTGGTCATACCACTTCGATTCTCGGTCGTGGGCCCTAGGTTTTTTGTCCGGGCCGCGCCAGGGAGGATGAATCCATGCGCATGCCAGAACCGGATCGGGCCATCCTCGCCCGCCGAGCGGAAATCGCACGGGCCTTAAACGCAATCGTCCCCGGCGAAGGCGTGATCGTCGAGGAAGATGAACTCAGGGCCTATGAATCGGACGGTCTGACCGCCTATCGTCAGCTTCCCATGATCGCGGTTCTGCCCGAGACAACGGATCAGGTCAGTGCGATCCTGAAATATTGCCACGAAAACGGTGTGAAGCTGGTGCCTCGCGGAGCCGGAACTTCTTTGTCTGGCGGGGCCCTGCCCTTGGCCGACGGGGTCCTGCTCGGCATGGGCAAGTTCAAACGTATCCTGGACGTCGATTTTGAGAATCGCTGCGCCGTGGTCCAACCGGGGGTCACCAATCTTGGCGTCACCAAGGCGGTGGAGCACGCCGGATTTTATTACGCGCCAGATCCTTCCAGCCAGATCGCCTGCACCATCGGCGGCAATGTCGCGGAGAATTCCGGCGGCGTGCACTGCCTGAAATACGGCCTGACCGCCAATAACGTACTAGGTGTGGAAGCGGTGCTGATCGACGGCACGGTTTTGCGCCTCGGCGGCAAGCACCTGGATGCCGAAGCTTACGATTTGCTCGGCCTCTTGACCGGGTCCGAAGGTCTTCTCGCGGTGGTGACCGAGGTGACGGTCCGCCTCTTGAGGGCGCCGGAGACCGCGCGCGCCATCCTGCTTGGATTTCCAACCAGCGAGCAAGGCGGGGATTGTGTCGCCGCGATCATCGGCGCGGGTATCGTTCCAGGCGGCATGGAGATGATGGACAAGCCGGCGATCCACGCCGCCGAGGCCTTTGTGAACGCGGGCTATCCGCTCGATGTCGAAGCGCTTTTGATCGTCGAGCTGGATGGGCCTCAGGTCGAGGTCGATTTGCTGGTCGCCCAAGTGACCGAGATCGCCGCGGCAAATGGCGCGGTCACCAGCCGCGCCAGCGATAGCGAGGCGGAGCGCCAGGTATTCTGGGCCGGGCGCAAGGCGGCCTTCCCGGCGATCGGCCGCATTTCGCCCGACTACTACTGCATGGACGGCACGATCCCACGCCATAAGCTACCTCTTGTCTTGCGCCGCATGCGCGAGATGAGCGAGACCTACGGCCTGCGCGTCGCCAACGTATTTCATGCCGGCGACGGAAATCTGCATCCCCTGATACTTTACGACGCCAACGAACCGGGAGAGTTGGAGCGGGCCGAGGAATTCGGCGCGGAAATCCTAAAGCTGTGTGTCGAAGTTGGCGGCGTTCTGACCGGAGAACACGGGGTCGGGGTGGAGAAGCGTGACCTCATGGAGACCATGTTCTCCGATGCCGATTTGAAGCAACAGCAACGGGTGAAATGCGCCTTCGACCCGGACTCGCTGCTTAATCCCGGCAAGATGTTCCCGGTGCTCCATCGCTGTGTCGAGCTAGGCCGCGTGCATGTTCACGGCGGCAAGGTGCCGTTCCCCGATTTGCCCCGGTTTTGAGGTTCGCTAGGACCTATGGCAAGTCTAAAACCAGAAACGTCCGAGCAAGCCCTTGAAGCGGTCGCCTGGGCGCTGGCCGAGGAAACGCCGCTCGAAGTGATTGGGCGCGGCTCCAAGCGTGCTCTCGGGCGCCCCGTGCAGGCGGGCAATAATATTGAACTGTCGGCTCTAAGCGGGATCACGCTTTACGAGCCGGAGGAGTTGGTGCTCTCGGCCCGCGCCGGGACACCGCTGGCCGAGATCGAGTCCGCGCTCGCGGCGAAAAACCAAATGCTCGCTTTCGAACCGGCCGACCTCGGACCCTTGCTCGGCGGCGCGGCGGGGGCGGGCAGCATCGGCGGCGTCTTGGCCTGCAATCTGGCCGGTCCGCGCCGGATCAAGGTGGGCGCGGCGCGCGATCATTTCCTGGGCGCGCACGCGGTTTCGGGCCGGGGGGAGGTTTTCAAGATCGGCGGGCGCGTGGTCAAGAACGTGACCGGTTACGATCTGTGTAAGCTTTTGGCCGGGTCTTACGGCACCTTGGCCGCCATGACCGATGTGACGGTGAAGGTTTTGCCGGCACCGGAAAAAACGCGAACCGTCCTGTTCCATGGCTTGGACGACGCGGCCGCCGTGAAAGCGATGTCGCGCGCCCTGCAATCCTCGCACGAGGTTTCTGGCGCGGCGCATATGCCGGCGGCGCTGACCGGCGGCTCGGCCGTCTCCTATGTCGCCAAGGCCGGCGGGGCCGTGACCGCGATCCGGGTCGAGGGGCCGGGACCTTCGGTCGAACACCGCGCCGCCGCCCTGCGCCGCGATCTGGCCGACGTGGCCGAGAGCGAGGAACTGCACAGCGTGAACTCGGCTAAGCTGTGGACCGAATTGCGCGACGTGGCGGCCTTCGTCAAGGACTCCTCCCGCGTGATCTGGAGGATTTCCATACCGCCCGCGGCCGGCGCCGAAGTTGTCGCGCGAATCGCACTTGGCGAAGACACGCGGCATTTTTTCGATTGGGGCGGCGGATTGATCTGGCTGGCTTTGCCGGCCTCCGATGCCTTGGCGTTCGAGGCGCGCCACGCCGCCGTGCGCGCGGCGCTCAAGGACTGCGGCGGCCACGCCACGCTGATCCGCGCACCGGAAGACTTGCGGGCGCGAGTGCCTGTGTTCCAGCCGCAAGAAGAAGGGCTCGCGGCCCTGACCGCGCGGGTCAAGAACAGCTTCGACCCGCGCCGCATCCTCAATCCCGGCCGCATCTACGCCGGGGTGTGAGGGGGCGCTATGCAAACCAATTTCACCCTGGCCCAGCTTGCCGATCCGGATATCGCCGAGGCGAACAAGATTTTGCGGGCCTGCGTGCATTGCGGCTTTTGTACCGCGACCTGTCCGACCTATGTATTGGGCGGCGATGAAGTGGATTCCCCGCGCGGCCGTATTTATCTTATCAAGAACATGCTGGAGAGCGACCGCCCGGCCGGTATGCAGGTCGTCAAGCATATTGACCGCTGCCTTTCTTGCCTTTCGTGCATGACCACCTGTCCTTCCGGTGTTCACTACATGCATCTGGTCGATCACGCGCGGGTTCATATCGAGAAGACCGCCGCGCGCCCCTTCATGGACCGTGCCTTGCGGGCCTATCTCGCCTGGCTGGTGCCCAGGCCCTTCTTCTTCCGCCTTGCTCTCATGGGGGCTTGGTTGGCGCGGCCCTTCGCATCGATTTTCTCCGGCCGCCTGGGCGCCATACTGTCCCAGGCGCCCAAGCGTATCGCCATGACCGCCAGTGCCGATAAGCCTCAGGTCTTTTCCGCGCAGGGGCCGCGCCGGGCGCGGGTCGCGCTGATGAATGGGTGCGCGCAGCAAGTTTTGGCCCCTGAGATCAACGAAGCGACGATCCGCCTGCTGACCCGCCTGGGAGTCGAGGTGGCGATCTCGGACGGGGCGGGGTGCTGCGGCGCGGTCGTGCATCACATGGGCAAGGAAGCGCCCGCCCACGGCTTCGCCAAGGCCAATATCGCGGCCTGGGCCCGCGAATTGGAGGGCGAAGGCTTGGATGCCGTGATCATCAACACCTCCGGCTGCGGCACCACGGTCAAGGACTATGGCTTCATGTTGCGCGAAGAACCGGACTGGGCCGAACGGGCGAAGAAGATCGCGGCGCTGACCAAGGATGTTTCGGAATTCTTGAGCGATTTGGATCTGCCCGCGCCGGTGCGCCGCGGCGGTCTGAGTGTGGCCTACCAGTCGCCCTGTTCCATGCAGCACGGACAGAAAATCGCGCGCGCGCCACAGGACTTGCTGACCGCCGCCGGCTTTGCCGTGCGCGAGGTGCCGGAAGGGCACCTGTGTTGCGGCTCGGCCGGCACTTATAATCTACTGCAACCGGAGATCGCGACCCGCTTGCGGGATCGCAAAGTCGCCAATATCGAAAGCCTTAAGCCGGAAATCATCGCCAGCGGCAATGTCGGCTGCATAAAACAGATCGCCGGCGCGACCGGGATTCCCATGGTCCATTCAATCGAGCTGCTCGACTGGGCACATGGCGGCCCGGTTCCCAAGGCGCTTGAAAACATGCGGCTACCGGCGAGTCCGCGCACCGGCGCTCACGCGGCGGAGTAGGGCATCATGACGCCACCTTACAGCAAGGTTCTTTCCAAGGTGCCCGCCATGACGCCCTTCGTCGGGCCGGAAGCGATCGAGCGCCGGCGCGGGCGCCCCTTCCGCCTGCGCCTGGGCGCCAACGAAAGCAGTTTCGGTCTTTCGCCCAAGGTTAAGGCGGCGGTCGCGGAAGCCACGGGGAGCGTGGCCTTGTATTGCGATCCGGAGCATTTCGATCTGCGTGCCAAGCTCGCGCGCCGCTTGGGGCTGGAGCCCGGCAACTTGGTGGTCGGGGAGGGTATCGACGGCTTGCTCGGCGTCATCGTGCGCGCCTTCGTCGATCCGGGCGATACCGTCGTGACTTCGGCCGGTGCCTATCCGACCTTCAACTATCATGTAATCGGTTATGGCGGGCGTCTTGAATACGTGCCCTACACGGCGCGGTCCTCGAACGACGCCGAGGCCCTGGTCGAGGCCGCGCGCCGCGGCAAGGCCAAGCTGCTCTATCTTTCCAACCCCGACAATCCGACCGGATCGTTTCTCGATCCCGCGGCGATTGCTTACATCCTGGAGCGCCTGCCCGAGGGATGTGTCTTTATTCTCGACGAAGCCTACGCCGAGTTCGCGCCGCAAGATGGCTTGCCGCCCATGGATGTGGCCGATCCACGCGTGATTCGCTTGCGCACCTTTTCCAAAACTCATGGATTGGCGGGCATGCGGGTCGGCTATGGCATCGCGGCGCGCGAGACCATCGCCGCCTTCGACAAGATCCGCCTGCACTTTGGGGTCGGGCGTCTGTCGCAGATCGCGGCCGCTACCGCGATCGACGATCCGGAGTTCGAATCGCAAGTCGTGCGCGAGGTCGCCGCCGGGCGGCTCGTCTACGAAGATTTGGGCCGCTCGCTCAACATCGCGACCTTACCGTCGCTCACCAACTTCGTGGCCTTCGATTTTGAAACCGGGGAGCGGGCCGCGCGCATGCTGACCTTGATGGAGGAACGCGACGTCTTCGTGCGCAGGCCGGGGGTTGCGCCTCTTGACCGCTTCGTTCGCGTCACCGTCGGCACGTCGGAGGAGCGCGCCGAGTTCGCGGAACTCTTCCGGGATGCGCTGCGGGCACTGGCATGATCGATCCACTCGCCACGGCGGCTGAATCGATTGCCACAGGCATCCGCTCAAGGTAAAAGCGCGGCTTGCCGCTCAATAAGCAAAGGTTGCGACATGGCATCGACTTCGTTCTCCTCCGGCTCCTTCCTGGTCCGCTGGGTCATGGCCCTGGTTCTGGTCCTCGCGACCTTCAATCCGACGAAGTATTCTTATTATCATTGGGTTGCCGGCCTGAACGGCGACAACTTGCCGCTTAAGGCCTTGGCCGGGGTCGCGCTGCTGATTCTTTATGTGATCTATCTCCGGGCGAGCTGGCGTTCGATCGGACCCATCGGTATGACCCTGGCAGTGGGGTTGTTCGCGGCGGTCCTCTGGGTGCTGATCGACTTCGGCCTGCTCAGCCTTAGCGAGCCTTCGGCATTTGTGTGGGTGGTACTCGTAATTCTCGCGACCGTGCTCGCGGTGGGAATTTCCTGGTCTCACATCCGCCGCCGGGTGAGTGGCCAAGCCGACATCGACGACGTGGACGAGTGATCCCGCCGATTTCTCAAGCGTAACCGATACGCTCTCACCCCTCGCACAAACCTTTGAGTGCCAGGTTCTGGGTATTGATTCCGCGCTCCCAAATTATCTGCTTCCAGTCGTCGGCGTCCTGATAGAAGGCGTCGCGGATCTGCGCCTTGATCTCCTGGCCCTTGGTGGAGGCCGGATCGCCGTGGGCATGGAGCCAGTTGTCGGCGCGCAGGGCGAAAATGACATCGTCCGTCGCTATGGTGCCGTATTCGAGCGCGATGCCCGTGACCTGTGCATGGGGCAGGGCCTCGACGATGCCCACTAAATTAACCCCGGTCAGTTCGGCGGAGGCCGAATTTCCTTGTGCCGGCGAGGTGATATCGCCGCCGTACCAGGACTCGGCGCGCGCCAGGTCCGGCGACCCGGGCGCATGAACGCAAATGCGCTCGCCATATCCGCGCGGCCCCAGGCCGGTGTGATAATCGATGACCGCGACCCGCCGGGCCCCGGCTAATTCACGTTTCAGGATTTCGTGCAGGGTCGCCGCCGCCCAGGTCGGGGCGTTTCCGCCATAGAACAGGCCGTCGGCGTGCCGGTATTGCCCGGCGGTGATCGCTTCTTGCAGCGCAAAGGCCCCATGCTTTTCGGTGTAGGCGTCCAGGACCGTTCCGGTCGCCGCGATATCCGCATCGTCCCACCCGCGCGGGCAGATCGCCTCATGTAGTTCTTCGTAGGCGGGATGGACCGGATAGTCCTTGGCGTGATCGACGAAATTGCGGTTGAGATCGACGTTTTCCTCGGTTACCCGGCGCAGCCAAGCGAAGCCGTGCGGGTTGCTGGCGTGTACCGTCAAGACCGCGGTGCCCTCGGGCAGCTCTTTCGCGAGGCCGGAATCGTGCCAGCCTACCTGCACACCGGAGCCGCAAAATCCCTCGACCCCATGGGTTGCCGAGATCGACATGAGCACACGTTCCGCGTCCGCCGGCCCGACCCAAGCGGTGTCGGTGAAAAGCTCTTCCCCCTCGGGGCCGCGCGTTGGATTGCGGTAGGACTTCAGGCGCGCGTGCGCCGCCGTGGCCGCGTCCAGGAATTTGGCGCGCGCATCGGCATATTTGGCGGAAAAATAGGGGCTGACATTCACGGTCCAGGATCTCCTTCAGCAAATCGTGATATGTGGCGCGTGAGCTAGATGCTTGGGTTTTACGGCGCACCGGGGCATACTAAACAGTGTGAGGTATATGGCGGCAATAGCCTTGGCGATCGGCTTGGTGTTCCCAGCGGGCGCGAATGCGCGCGCCGACCAGGGCGATGCCCGGCTGTTAGGTTTGTTCGATCAACTCAAGTCGGCTCCCGATCCCGATATGGCGCGTCTTGTCGAATCGGCGATCTGGAATATCTGGGGCCAAGTCGATGACCGCGCCACGGGAATCCTTCTGAGGGAAGGCACTTCGGCCATGGGCCGTGGCGACTTGCGCGCCGCCCTGGGAAAGTTCGACCAGATTGTCGCCATCGCGCCCGGATTCGCCGAAGGCTGGAACAAGCGCGCGACGGTGCATTATCTCATAGGTAATTTCGAAGAATCGTTGCTGGATATCGACAAGACCTTGGCGCTGGAACCGCGCCATTTCGGCGCCCTGTCGGGGCGGGGTCTGGTCTATATGCAGCTTGACGAGGAAGAGTTGGCGCTCGATTCCTTCGAGGCCGCCTTGGAGGTCTACCCCCTTGCTTTGGGCGCCAGGCAAAACGCCAAGATATTGCGCGGCCGCTTGGGGCGCCGGGATATCTGAAACCTATAGTGGCGCCATATGAAAAGCCTGGTTTCCGCTACTTCCAGGCGACATAGCAGGTTGCCTTTCGATTTGACTGTTTTATTATGGCTTTCGGCCAAGATGCGGTCGATAGACAGGTATTCCGTGACCTATGAATGAGCAAATTCCGCCACCTTGCGGAGACTTGGTATTAGAGGTCATGTATCAACCAGGAAGGGAAATACTATGAAACGCGGACTTTTGATAGGCGGCGGAAGTGTCGTTGCGCTCGGCATCGTGGCTATCGTTGTTGTCTTTTTCTTTCTGGGTTCTCTTATCAAAACCGCGGTGGAAACGACCGGTTCGGAAGTGACAAACACGAAAGTCACTCTGGCCGATGCCGATGTCGATTTGGTCAGTGGAAAAGGAACCCTCAAGGGTTTCGTCATGGCCAATCCCGCTGGCTTTAAAACCGATAACGCCTTCAGCTTCGGTGAAGTCAGCGTGACCCTGGATACGGCGACCCTGGATCAGGATCCGATCATCGTCAAAGAAGTCCTGATAGACGCCCCGCACATCACCTATGAAATCGGCGAAAGCGGAAGCAATATCGATAAGATCAAGGAAAGCGTCGAGGCCTTTCAGAAATCCCTGGGCGGTGGCGGCTCGGACTCCGGTGGCGGCTCGGACTCCGGAAGCGACGAGGGGCCGAACCTGATTATCGAAAACATCTATCTGAAAAACGGCAAGGTCAGCATCTTGGTCAGTCAGTTCCTGGATAACGCCATGGACGCCGACCTTCCCAATATCCACCTGAAGGACGTAGGCAAGAAAGAGGGCGGCGCGAGTCCGGGAGAAGTGGCGAGTCAGACCATGGACGCGGTTCTGGCTCAGGTAACCTCGCTGGTGGGCGGTATCGACCTCAGTTCGATCACCGACGCCTTGGGTGAAAACGCTTCGGGCGCGCTCAAGGCGATCGGCGCGGGCACGGGCGGCGCGGCCAAGGCCCTGGGCGATGGCGCGGGCAGTGCGACCGGGGCGGTCGGGGATGCGGCAAAGGGCGCCAAGGATGCCGTCAAAAGTCTCTTTGGTGGCAAAGACTGACGGGAAACGGCGCAGGCCGTACTCTTAGAATCTTTGGGCCTAAAGCTACTGACCGTCCGCCTGTAATTCCATTTCAAACGCTCATAGGGTGCGCGCGCGCCACTGCATGGCTGTTATGCGTGCGTTTGGATACGGGTTTTGGTTCTAGCATGAAAGCATTTGCCCCGCGTAGAATTATCGGTCGATTCTTCGGAGGAAACGCGGCGCCATGAGTGCGAAAACCTGGCGGTTGCCGGCCGTCACACTGATTTGCGGCGCTGCTATCCTGGCGCTCAATATGGGAACCCGGCAGACCTTTGGCCTGTTCCTGGAGCCCATGACGGAAGAATTCGGCATCGGGCGGGGCAATTTCGCCCTGGCCATTGCCGTGCAAAACCTGATCTGGGGCTTGCTGACTCCTTTTTTTGGCGTTCTCGCCGATCGCTACGGAACTGGGCGTTGCCTGGTTTTCGGCGGTGTCGTTTACGTTTGCGGTCTTCTGATCATGGCGCTTGGCGACTCCGTGTTCGCCTTGCATCTGGGCGGCGGCGTATTGGTCGGCTTCGCGGTCGCGGCTTGCGGCTTTCCCATGGTATTGTCGGCCGTCGCGCGGGCGGTGCCGCCGGAACGGCGTAGCGTCGCACTGGGCCTCACTTCAGCGGGTGGGTCCGTGGGCCAATTTCTGTTGCTGCCTTTTACGCAGATAACCATGGGATGGTTCGGCTGGGTCGGCGCGCTGCTTGTTCTCGCCGCGCTGAGCGCTCTGATCGTGCCCCTGGCGGCAGCCCTGGCCGGCAAGCCCGCGGCGGATTCATCCGGCGGCCTGACTCTTGGCGCCGCCGTGAGCGAAGCGCGCCGTCACCGCGGCTACCAACTTTTGAACGGTGGGTTTTTCGTGTGTGGATTTCATGTCGCCTTCATCGCGACTCACTTGCCCGCCTACATCAATACCTTCGGCCTCGACCCCATCGTTGGGGCCAGTGCGCTCGGCGTGATCGGATTTTTCAATATCATTGGCGGTCTCTTGGCGGGGTATCTGGGCGGGCGATACCGCAAGAAATACTTGCTGTCGGGTATCTATCTTGCGCGGGTGGGCACAATCTTTCTGTTCATGATCGCGCCCAAGACGGAACTAGCCGTCTGGGTGTTTTCCGCTAGCTTCGGCCTGTTGTGGCTCAGCACCGTGCCTCTGACCAGTGGTCTGGTTGGCGATATCTTCGGCGCGCGCTATCTGGCGACCTTGTTCGGGATTGTCATGTTGAGCCACCAGATGGGATCGTTCTTCGGCGCTTGGCTGGGCGGTATCAGCTACGATATGACCGGTTCCTACGACGCCGTGTGGATCGTGGCGATCGTGCTAGGCCTCATGGCGGCGGCGCTGCACTGGCCCATTTCCGATCGGCCCGTGGCGGAAAGCCGCGCGCCGGCTTAGAGCCCGATTAGCCCTCGCCCCAGGCGATTCTAGCCCTCGACCCAGGCGATGCGCAGGACATTGGTCGCGCCCGGGGTGCCGAAGGGCACGCCGGCGGTGACAATGATTTTATCCCCGACCTTGGCAATGCCTTCGGTTAGGGCGATGCCGCAGGCCTTTTGCACCATTTCCTGAAAGGTACGCACATCGGCGGTCTGCACGCAGTGCGCGCCCCAGGTAACCGCCAGCCGCCGCGCGGTTTCGATCTTGGAGGTCAGCACCAGGATCGGCACGTCGGGCCGCTCGCGCGCCGCGCGCAACGCGGTCGAGCCAGAGGTCGTATAGCTGACGATGGCGGCCGCGTTGATGGTGGCCGCGACTTGCGCGGCGGCGGCGGAGATAGCGTCCGGCGCCGTCGGCTCCGGCTCCGGGTGCAGGGCGTGTACGACCGGCCGGTACAAGGGGTCGGCTTCGGTACGGATCGCGATTCGGTTCATCATGGTCACGGTCTCGACCGGGTAGTCGCCGGTGGCGGTTTCAGCCGAAAGCATCACCGCATCGGCGCCGTCATAGACCGCGGTCGCGACGTCGGAGGCCTCCGCGCGCGTGGGCGCCGGCGCATGGACCATGGAATCGAGCATCTGAGTCGCGACCACCACCGGCTTACCGGCCATGCGGCAGGCACGGACGATGCGTTTCTGGAGGCTGGGCACGTCTTCCGGCGGCATCTCCACACCCAAATCGCCGCGCGCGACCATGACCGCATCCGACATCTCGATCAGGCGTTCGAGGTGCGTGATCGCGGCCGGCTTCTCGACTTTGATCATGATCGCCGCGCGCCCGGCGATCAGGCGCCGGGCCTCGGCCACGTCCTCGGGCCGCTGCACGAAGGAGAGTCCGGCCCAGTCAGCGCCCAACTCAAGTCCGAACCGCAGGTCCTTGCGATCCTTGTCGGTCAAGGGCGAGATAGGCAGAATCACGCCGGGCACGTTGACGCCCTTGCGGTTCGATAAAGGGCCTCCCGTGACGATCTCGGTCTCGGCGAAATCCTGGCCGCATTCCTTGACCCTGAGCCGTAGCTTGCCGTCGTCGAGCAGCAGGTCCGTGCCCGGTGTCAGCGCCGCGAAGATTTCCGGATGCGGCAGCGGCGCGCGGTGGGCGTCGCCGAGAGCATCGTCCAGATCGAGGCGAAAAGACGTGCCGGCGGTTAGCTCCACGGTATCGCCCACGAAGGCGCCGACACGCAGCTTGGGCCCTTGCAAATCCATTAGGATGCCGATCGGGTGCTTGGTTTCGCGTTCCAAGGCGCGGATGGTCTCGACGTTGCGCTGGTGGTCTTCGTGGGTGCCGTGGCTGAAATTCAGGCGAAAGACATCGACCCCGGCATCGAACAGGGAGCGAACCATTGCCGGATCGGACGAAGCCGGTCCCATGGTCGCGATGATTTTGACTTTACGTTGGCGTGGCATTCCTGGAACCTAGCTTTGGATCGCCTTAATTGCACGAGGAGAAAGCGATGACGACCGCCGTGACCGCACCGGCAGCCCGACAGGCGCTGCGGACGGAGCACTGCTAGCGCCAATTAGATGCGGCGCTATAGTATGATATTGATAGGGATGGTCGCGGCTAGCCCCCAGGGGCGTTGATTTTAAGGTGCGACCGCGCCCGCCGCCGCATCCTCCAACCCGGAAGCGGTGCGCAAGAAGAGCACGTCGATCGACGCTTTGATTTCAGGGATCACAAAACCGATGGCGATAGAAACGAGGCTGATTATCAAGGCGTACTCGATCATCGTGGCGCCGGTGGTGTCTTCGGCGAAACGTTGGATATGCTTTTCCGCGATACTAAGGTGAGACATCGGCCTCATCCTTCCAAGATCAATGAGCGTAGCGTGTGGCCGAAGGTAATACCGAGGATCGCTACCCCCGTTAAAAACGCGACGTTCCCCCATGAGTTTAGAGGATGGCGCTTGCGTTCTTCGGCCCGTCGTTCGGGCTTTCTCCGTTCCGGCCCGCCAAGCACCACGAGATAAAACAAGCCAAATAACGTTACCCGCAGATTAATGGTATGCGGGGTCGGATTGTTAAAATCCAGTGCCTTGTCCAGGGCTTCGAGCTGTTCCGGGGTAAAGCCCGAGCTAATCTCCCACGGCATGCGCGCCATTACGCGCGATAACGCCGCCGTCGATTGGTGAGGGCTTTCGGATACCGCTTTAGGTTGTATTTCGTGCAGGTTCATTGGAATACCGCTTGGATTGGCTCAGCGATGCTAACAAAGCTGCCTTAACGATTCGTATGCTCGTTTATGGTCGGAAAGTACTCTAGGCTGGCAGGTTTACGTGCGCTCGATCCGCGCTTTTCCCTGAGTATTTTCTACAATTTTAGGCGGATTGCGGTGAGCGCCAATCGTGCTGTCGCGAATCCACGCGGAGGTGCGCTCTGGCTCCAAACCAGGCTGGATACCCGGGTGAAGTCCTTAGCGTCCGGCCAATTTTTGAATATTGGGGTTGATTTCGGCGCGCGGTGCCTTTGGCACCGTTTCCGTCTCTTGGGTGCTCTGGTAGCTCGATAACACGGTTTGCAAATGGGTGGCCATGGCTTGCGCCGCCGCCTCGGCGTCGCGCGCCTGTATCGTGTCGCATATGGCCCGGTGCTGGTTCATGAGAAGTTGATCGTAAGTTGGACCGATTTGCAGGGTGTAGCGATGGTAGGCGAACATCTCTTCTAGGATATCGCTCAGTATGCTCATCAAATGCATGTAGACCGCGCTGCCCGATGCCTTGCCGACCGCCAAATGCAGGCGCAGGTCATCCCGGGCCTTAAAGGACGCGGGGCGGCAGGGGCTGCTCATGGTCGCGAAGGCGCCCTCGATTTCGGCGATTTGCTTTTCCGTGCCCCTTTCCGCCGCGCGCCGCGCCGCCCATACCTCCAGCCCGGCACGAATCTCGGCCAGATCGTACAGGTTCTGGCGGTCGACTTGCACCAAATGCGCCAAGGCCGAGGTGCAATCGCTGGCCGCCGCCGCCAAGACCCGGGTGCCGCCACCTTGAACGGCGGCAATGAAGCCCCGGCTTTTGAGGTGCTGCAGGGCGGTTCGAATCGAGACTCGGCTCACGTTCATCATTTCGGCCAAGTGCCGTTCACCGGGCAAGCGCTCGCCGGGCACCAATTCGCCCGCGGCGATCAGGCGCAACAGCTCCTGCGCCACACGGTCAGCGACCCGCTCGCGCGAAATCTCATGGAATCTGGGGTCCAAGGCTGTTTTCGGCATGGAATTACACCCATTTACAGGGTTGGCGGCATAGCGGGCCGGAACTGGCATATTGGTAACACCACTTCATGAAAGATGTTATCGGCCGGGCACGGGCCCACGTCAAGACACGGTGGCTTTCGCGACGGCGTATAGAGCGGATTAGCGTTGCGGCAAGCGGAGAATCTGGCTCATCCCTGTTGCGCGCCGGTATCCGCCGCTATATTCCGGGGCCAATCATGGATACCTGCGACATGACAAATCCTAACCTCCCGGGGGAGGCCGCCACGATCCTCGCGCCGGGCGAACCCCCGCCTTTCGAGGTCCACAACGAGGCCGGCGGCGCGCCGGTCCTCTTGCTGTGCGACCATGCCGCGCGTTTCGTGCCGGGCGCGCTGAATAACCTGGGGTTAAGCGAGGCGGAGCTGTCGCGCCATGTCGCTTGGGATATCGGGATCGCGGAAGTAACCCGGGATTTGGCCCGGCACCTGGATGCGCCCGCGGTGCTCAGTCATTTTTCACGCCTGGTTATCGATCCTAACCGGGCATTGGATGACCCGACATTGATACCGCAGCTGAGCGACGGCGTCATCGTGCCGGGCAACCGCGACCTGCCGGAGGCGGCGCGGCGCGTGCGGTTTTCTACCTTCCACAAAGCGTATCACGAGATTATCGCGCGAAAACTGGACTCCATGGCCGCCCGCGGCCCCGCGCCCGCTGTTATTTCCATGCACAGTTTTACCCCGGTCATGAAGGGTCTGGAGCGGCCCTGGCAGGTTTGCGTCTTATGGAACCGCGACGCGCGCCTGCCGGTACCGTTAATGGCGGCCCTGCGCTCTCAAGGCTTGACCGTCGGCGACAACGAGCCCTATTCCGGCCGCGATAATCACGGCTATACTCTACACGTTCACGCGGAACCGCGCGGCTTGGCGAACGTGCTGATCGAGGTGCGCCAGGATCTCATCGACACCCATCATGGCGCCGCCGAGTGGGCCGAGCGTCTGCATCGCGCGCTTGGTTCCACCCTATCCGATCCAAGCGTCCACGAAGCAAGGCGAGGGATATGACGAAAAAAGAACCGCCTTTCACAATCGGCATGGAAGAAGAGTATCTTCTGGTCGATCGCAAGACCCGCGATCTAGCTGTCGACGTGCCCGAGGCCTTGATGATTGAATGCCAGCGCCGGCTGAAATCTCAGGTCAGTCCGGAGTTTCTGCAATCTCAAATCGAAGTCGGCACACGGGTTTGCGCTACGGTGAAAGAAGCCCGGCAGGATCTGGCCCGGATGCGGCAATGCGTGGCCGAGGTTGCCGGAGAACACGGTCTGGCGCCGATCGCCGCCTCCACGCACCCCTTCGCCGTCTGGGACCGTCAAAAGCATACCGATAAGGAACGCTACCACGCCATCGCGCGCGATATGCAAACGGTCGCGCGCCGCTTGGTGATCTGCGGCATGCATGTCCATGTCGGTTTGGACGACGACGACTTGCGCATCGATCTTTTGGGTCAGGTCAGTTACTTCCTTCCGCACTTGCTCGCTTTATCCACTTCTTCGCCGTTTTGGCGTGGAGAGGACACCGGGTTGAAGTCTTACCGGATTTCCGTTTTCGACGAATTGCCGCGTTCCGGTTTGCCGGAAACCTTTGACAGCTGGGGCGAATATCAAAGGCACATCGATATTATGACCGGCGCCGGAGTGATCGAGGATGCCTCCAAGCTGTGGTGGGACGTGCGCCCCTCGTCGCGCTTTCCAACCCTTGAGTTGCGCATCTCCGATATCTGCACACGCCTTCAAGATGGCGTGTCGATCGCGGCACTGTTCGTTTGCCTGCTGCGTATGCTCTATCGGCTTAAGCGCAATAATCAGCGCTGGCGCCGTTATTCACGCATGCTGATTAAAGAGAATCGCTGGCGCGCCCAGCGTTATGGCACGGATCAGGGGCTTATCGACTTCGGCATTGGCGAAATCGTTCCTTACGGCGATCTGCTTGAAGAGCTCATTGAACTCGTGCACAGCGACGCCCAGGCGCTCGACTGCCTTCCGGAGATCGAGCACACGCGAGAAATTGTCGCCGGCGGGACCAGCGCGCATCGGCAAATCGCCGTGTATCGGGAGGCGTTGCAGGCCGGAGCGGAAAAAATCGAGGCGCAGCGCCAAGTGGTCGATATGCTGATCGCCGAAACCGTGTCCGGCCTGTAAGGCGTCCGTATGCGATCTGGATAAGGGTGGCCCGCTTGCCTAGATACCAAGCGAAGCCGCCGTTCCATCAAACTAGGGAGATGTAATGCCTATGGACAAGCAAACCCAGACCGAATTGGAAGCCGCCGCGTTCCGGCGCCTGGTCGATCACCTGCGCGAGCGCAACGATGTGCAAAACATCGACCTGATGAACCTGTCCGGCTTCTGCCGTAACTGCCTGTCCAAGTGGTATGTGGCGGCGGCCGAGGAGCGCGATCTGCCGGTCACCTACGACCAGGCGCGCGAGATGGTCTACGGCATGCCCTACGCGGACTGGAAGGCGAAGCATCAAACCGAGGCGACGGCCGAGCAGAAGGCGGCCTTCGAGAAATCGCACCCGGACCACCACTAGGGCCCAATCTTTTCCACAGACCGACGGCGTTGAACCGCGCGGGGCGCGCGGGTAATCTCTCGCGCCCATAGACCGTCTTAATCAGCTACCACGGAGAGAAATTTTCATGACCGATGTCGGGGGAATCGGGGCGGAGCAACTACGCTCCTATATCGAGCGGATCGAGCGCCTGGAGGAGGAAAAGGCGGCCATGACGGCCGACATCCGCGAGGTCTATGCCGAGGCCAAGGGTAACGGCTTCGACGTCAAGATCATGCGCCAGGTCGTGCGCCTGCGGAAGTTGGACAGTGCCGACCGGGAAGAGCAGGAGGAACTGCTCGATCTATACAAGCGCGCTCTAGGCTTGGCGGTCTGAGGCCAGGCACTAGCTGAAGTAACCGCACCAAGGTGTGTGGTATTTCTACCGCTTCATTACCAAATATTTAGAAGACGCTCTGGTATGATTACCTGGGGTCGTGCGTATTACTTTGTGCGGTGCAACAAACCAGCACGGCGCGCGGGAACCGGAAGGTCGTGAGATGTCGAGGTTTTGGGCCGGTATACGTGACAGCTTGACCGCCTTGTTGGCGGGGTTTCGGCCTCGGCCGGCCGGTGGCGCGCCCGTCCAGGTCACTCCGGACCGGCCCTACCCCTGGGAGAGTTCCTATCCGCAAGGGTTGAGCTGGGATGCGGAGATCCCGATTCGCCCTATTCCCGAGATTCTGGATCAGGCGGTTCGGACCTGGCCCAAGCGCCCATGCCTGGAATTTCTGGGCAAGCGCTATAATTACGCCGAAGTCGGCGACCTGGTCACCAAGGCCGCCAAGGGCTTTCAGGATTTGGGAGTCAAGAAGGGCGACCGGGTTGGGCTGTTCCTGCCCAATTCGGCCTACTACGTCATTTGCCACTACGCCGTGCTCAAGGCCGGCGGCACGGTGGTCAACTTCAACCCGTTGTATGCCGAGCCCGAAATCGCCCGCCAGATCGGCGATTCCGGGGCCCGGGTCATGGTGACCATGAATCTCGGCATGATCTATCCCAAGATCGCCCGGCAGTTGCTCGGCACCTGCCTGGAGAAGATCGTGGTCTGCGACATGGGCAGCGCGCTGAACCTTCCCAAGCGCGCGCTCTTCACTCTGTTCAAGCGGCGCGAGGTTGCCTCGATCCCCAGCGACGAGGCCCACATCAAGTTCTCGAAGCTGATCGCCAACGACGGCGTTCCGGAACCGGTCGATATCGATCCCCGGCGCGACCTGGCGGTTTTGCAATATACCGGCGGCACCACCGGTACGCCCAAGGGCGCCATGTTGACTCATGCCAGTCTCAGCGCCAACGCGGAGCAGACCCTGTTGTGGGTGCCTGACTTGGTGTTGGGGGAGGAACGCATCTTGGCGGTTCTGCCCTTATTCCACGTCTTTGGCATGACCAGCGTCATGAATGTTGGACTGTCGTGCGGGGCGGAGCTATTGCTTCTGCCTCGCTTCAAGGTAAGCGAGGCGCTTGGCGTCATCGGGCGGGAGAAACCGACCATCCTCATGGGTGTGCCGACCATGTATTCGGCGATCAACAGCTTTCGCGAGCGCGACAAATACGATCTATCCAGCTTGAAGTTTTGCATCTCCGGCGGCGCGCCTCTCCCGCACGCCATCAAGACCGAGTTCGAGGAAGTTACCGGATGCTCGCTGGTCGAAGGCTATGGCCTTAGCGAGGCCGGACCGGTGTGCACGATCAATCCCTTCACGGAAACGGGCAAGCAGAATTCGGCTGGCTTGCCGCTGCCAGGCACGTTTATCGAGGTCGTCGCGGTCGAGGAACCGAGCCGGCGCATGCCCGTGGGCGAAGTAGGTGAGATTTGCGTGACCGGCCCTCAGATCATGGCTGGGTACTGGAATCAAGAGGCCGAGACGGCACGGGTGCTCTCGGGGGGGCGCTTGCGCACCGGCGACGTCGGTTACATGGACGAGGACGGCTATGTATTTCTAATCGACCGGATCAAGGACCTGATCATTTCAGGCGGCTTCAATGTCTATCCGCGTATGGTCGAGGAAGCGGTCATGCTGCATCCCGCGGTCGCCGAGGCGGCGGTCGCGGGCGTGGAGGACAGGCACCGGGGCGAGGTCGTCAAGGCCTTCGTCGTTTTGAGGGACGGGGTGACGCTGACGGCATCGGATCTGCGCACATTCCTCAAGGATCGCCTGGCGCCTTTCCAGGTTCCGCGTAAGGTCGAATTCGTCGAGGAAATCCCAAAGACCCTGATCGGCAAGCCGCTGCGCCGCGCCTTGGTCGCTTACAATCTCCGACGCCAGGAAGCGCTGGCCGCGGCACCGGCCCTCCCGGCCGCTTCGCGAGAGAATCCAAAGAGGGAACGCGCGCGATGAGTCGTGACGATATTCTGCAAGCCATGAAAGAACGCTTGAACGATTTCGCCGGTTTCGGCTACCGCGTCGCTTTCGACATGGGCGACGAAGGCATCGTCGCTGTCGATGGGGCCCAGAACCCGCCGTCCCTGGAAGAGGAGGCGGGTGAGCCGGCCTGCACTATCCGCCTCTCCGCCGACAATATGGAAAAGCTCATGACCGGCGGCCTCAACCCCATGATGGCCTACACTCTCGGCAAGTTGAAGATCGAAGGCTCCATGGGCGTGGCCATGAAGGTCGCGAGCTTGTTGGAGGAGTAGATTCGCTTGGGCTCTTGGGGCGGCCGCATGTGCCAAGGTCGAGATTAACGTTTTACGTTTTCGATGGGCGTTCCTACCTCTCACCCGACTGTACGAATTTGACGTTTGTTACGATATCCGATGCGTCGAGTGTCAGCACAAGCTGTTTGGAATAGATTCTTGGACTGAACGCGGACCCCGCATACTGGGTGTATGTATATACAAGTCCGCGATCCCCGACTCTTTCGATAAGAGGGTAGATGAAAATACCATCCGCTTCTCCGAAAAGGGTAATCACATCGTCCAGCGTTGAAACGTCCTCTTCAATTTGCGAGAGGGCGCGTTCATTGAAATCCGTCTGGTCTGAATGGAATGAACTATTGAATGCATGCCCTACAACGACGCCGTTATGTAACCAGAAGTCGATACTTCGAGCCGGTGTGACACTTGCATAATACGGCTTACCGCGGCTCGACGCGTAGGCATAGCTGACGGTATCCAGCGTTTCCCCGTTTTCGATCGTTGTGCCGCGCTGGGACGGTGGCCCAAATCTTTGAATAACTTCTGCAGGAGTCGTTACACCAAGTGTAATTGACGAGCGTTCAGGCCGAGCAAAATCCTGGCCCACCGCACAAGCGGCAATACCAAACGCAACGAATAAAACAAAAATGTAGGGTTTCAGCTTCAGCATACGCGTCCCCAATCGGTCAGGCCACTAAGTTTTGTTAGCATTAACATGACTATGGCAGTGGCACACCGTATTTGTCAAAAGGTGGCAGGCGGCCAACTCCTACCCACTTCCGCGACCAACCTGGTGGGGTCGTTGCCTCAAGCCCATGTGAAGTGACCGCGCTTTCACGTAGTGCGAAGGGCCTTTAGGTTATGCACTGTCTGGGCGATACAAACTGGTTCAAAAAGTGGCCGAGGCCATGGCGGGACTTACCTTGAAACAGGCGCGGGCCATGATTGAGGCGGTCCTGGCGCGCGATTATGGAGCCGTGTCTCTCCTGGCCCATATCACCCAGGCTAAGGCCTTTACCTGTATCGCCTATGGCAAGCCCTGCAAGACCATCGCCGACATGGCCGAGGGCGGTCCGATCTGGTTCCACGGCATCAGCCGGGTGGCGCAAACGGAGATGGGCAGCCCCTTGACCGGCAGCAAGGGCGGGGTCCTGATACGGGCCGCCACCGGCGAGGCCCTAGGTGCGCTGGGTGTGGCCGGGGAGGCCGGTGAAACGGACGAGGCGCTGGCCGTGCGCGGCATAGAGGGCGCCGGCGCCGTGGCCGACGCGGGCTGAAGCCGCGAGAATCCGGGTCAAGAAGTTAGGATCTTCCTAAAAATAAATCTTGAAATCCACGAGCTAATTCGTATATTAGAATAATTCTAATTCGCAATAACTTAACTTTCAGCGAAATTCCTAACCAGGAGAACACAACATGATCGGCAAAAACCTACCCCAAGTCACCTTTAAGACACGCGTGCGCGACGAGGCCGTTGGCGGCGACAACCCCTTCCGCTGGCAGGAGGTGTCCACGGACGACTACTTCAAGGGCAAGCGCGTCGTGCTGTTCTCGCTGCCTGGCGCCTACACGCCGACTTGCTCGACTTATCAACTGCCCGATTTCGAGAAGCTGGCCGGCGAGTTCAAGACCAAGGGCATCGACGCGATCTACTGCCTCTCGGTCAACGATGCCTTTGTCATGAACGCTTGGGCCAAGCAGCAGAAGCTGAACAACGTGCAGGTGATCGCCGACGGCTCGGGCGAGTTCACGCGCAAGATGGGTATGCTGGTGGCCAAGGATAATCTCGGCTTCGGCATGCGGTCCTGGCGATACGCCGCGGTCGTCAAGGACGGCACGGTCGAGGCTTGGTTCGAGGAGCCCGGCTTCTCAGACAACTGCGAAAGCGATCCCTACGGCGAGTCGGCGCCGCAGAACGTGCTCTCAAATTTGACGGCCAAGGCCACCAAGGCGGCGTAACCGGCCCCGAGTCAGACGGTTAGATCGATGATCGGCCCGCGCCTAGTTTACGGGACGGGCCGACTTGCGTTGTCCTTGTCGGTGCAAGAGGATGCTAGCAAGACGTAGCGGAGCTTCGCAGGGATCGTCATGCCGCATTCGACCTATCTACCGGAACGCATGGGCACCGCGAGAGTGGAGCCCCAAGGCGAATTCATCGCCGGTTCGTTTCAGGAATTCACCCTCACCTACACCGCCGGAACCTTCGGCATCGACGACACCGGCTCAATCAAGGTCGTGCATCGCTTTGCCAGCGATATGGGCCGGCCCCAGTCCGATAACCCCAAGGCGGCGAACTATGTCAGCGTCGAGGCCTCCAATGGGGCCGTGCTCCACGCCGATTACGACATGAAGAGCAATATTCGGCCCTGGGATAAGACGCTCTACATCAAGGTCGTGCGCGGTTTCCTGCGCGAGGGCGATCGGATCGTCGTCCGTTTCGGCGATCGGCGCCAGGGCAGCCCTGGCATGCGCCTGCAAACCTTTTGCGAAGATACCTTCGAGTTCCGGGTTCTGGTGGACGCGATCGCGACCTATAATTATGTGGAACTGCCCGAACAAGCGACGATCCGCATCGTCGCTGGCGAACCGGTTCTCTGGAAGGCCATCCTGCCGAGCCTTCGGCGGGTCGGCGAGCCCTTTCGCCTTTGTCTGAAGGGTGAGGATGCCTGGGGCAATCCAAGCGATAGGGGCACCCATGAATTCCGCTTGAAAGCCTCTAGCCCGGTTGAGGGCTTGCCCGAGCGGGTGAGCATTCCCGAGGGCCAGTTCACCCTTATTCTTGAGGATCTGCGCGTCGCCGAGCCCGGAGATGTGATCGTCAACTTGATCGACTCGCAAGGCGATGTCCGTGCCGACTCGAACCCGCTTCGGATCGTCACCGAGGCGGCGTTACTACCCTATTGGGGCGATTTGCACGGTCAGTCGGAGGAGACAATCGGCACCAACTCGGCGCGCGATTTTCATCTTTTTGCCCGCGACAAGGCCTTTCTCGATGCCGTGTCACACCAGGGCAACGACTTTCAGATCACCACACCCTTTTGGGCCCAATTGAATGAACTAACGGCAGAGTTCGACGAGCCGGGCCGTTTCGTGGCTTTTCCTGGGTATGAGTGGTCCGGCAATACCGGCCTGGGCGGCGATCGCAACGTGCTTTACCTGAAGGAAGGGCGGAACATCTATCGCTCCTCTCACGCCCTGGTCGACGATCTCTCGGATGTCGACAGCGATGCTCACACCGCCGCCGAACTCTTCGAGCGCCTGAAGGGCGAGGAGTGTGTGGTCTTCGCGCACATCGGTGGGCGCTATGCCGACATCAAGATGTCGCATGACATTCGTTTGGAGCGCTCGGTCGAGGTGCACTCCGCCTGGGGCACTTTCGAATGGTTGCTCCATGACGCTCTGGAGCAGGGTTACCGCGTCGGCATCGTGTCCAATTCCGACGGCCATAAGGGTCGCCCCGGCGCCAGTCATCCCGGCGCCACCAAGTTCGGCGCCTACGGCGGACTGACCTGTATGCTGGCGCCCGGTTTTGATCGGGCAGGGTTGCTAGAATCCCTGCACCAGCGCCATCACTACGGCACCACCGGGTGCCGCATGCACCTTGAGGTCAGCGCCCACTTCGACAACGAGGCCGAACTTTTCGACGAGGATCCCAACCTTGGTTCAAGCGCCTCGCGCGCGGCCCCTGCCGCTATGATGGGCGATATCCTTCGTTCGTCCGAGCCCTCACTCGACCTGCGCATCGATCTGCACGGTTCCGCGCCGATCGAACGAATCGAGATCCGCAATGGGCTGGAGACCTTGGAGACCTATCGGCCTTATGATGAAGCGGATCTTGGGCGGCGCATCCGGGTCATTTGGGAAGGTTCGGAATACCGGGGCCGGGGCCGGGAAACCATATGGGACGGACACGCGGTCCTGAGCGGGAACAGCTTCGATAGGATCCGGCCCATTAATCGCTACAATCTGGACAGGCGCTTCGACCAGTGCGCGCCGGACCGCATTGAATGGAGCGCCCTGACAACCGGCGGCTTCGGTGGCTTCGATGCTTGGTTGGGTGATGCCCAAGGCGGGACTCTGAAGATCGATACCGCTTTGGTACAGACGGAAATACCTATTGCCGAGATTGGTCTTGAAGACCGGTCCTTTGAGGCCGGCGGCATTGGGCGGCGCATCCGAGTTTTCCGCCTGCAGGATGAAAACCCGCACCGGAAAATCACCTTACGGCGGCGCATCGACTTGCGAGATAAAGGCGATAACGCTCTCTATGTGGCGATTACTCAAGAAGACGGCCACCTTATCTGGTCGAGCCCGATTTACGTATTCCAGTGAGCGGCGCCGTGTCAGCCGGTTCTCACCCGCCGTATGAAGGAATCGTGCCCTAAAACCACGCCTCTTCCGGTTCCATGACCGGTTTGGCTCCGGCGTTGATGGTGGCGAAGAGGCTGGAGGTTTGGGGCAATAGCCGCGTCATGTAGAAGCGCGCGGTCGATAGCTTGGCCTTGTGGAAGGCTTGGCGCTCGGCCTCGGGCATGGCGAGCACGACTTGCGCCGTGCGTGCCCAGATGTAAGCCAGCGCGGTGAGGGCGAAGAGGCGCAGGTAATCGCTGGCCGCGGCGCCGGCTTCCTCGGGATCTCTTAGACCCTGTTGCGCGACCCAGGCGGTCGCCTGCTGCAGGCGGCCGAAGGCCTTGGCGAGCGGCAGGACATACTCAGCTAGTTCCGCGTTCATCTGATTTTCCTCGATGAAGGCGAGGACCGGATGGAAAAAACGGCGCAGCAGGCGGCCCATGCCTTGCGGCAGCTTGCGGCCGACCAGGTCGAGCGCCTGGATCCCGTTGGTGCCTTCGTAAAGCTGGGCGATACGCGCATCGCGTACCAATTGCTCCATGCCGTGTTCGCGGATGTAGCCGTGGCCGCCGAAGACCTGCATGCCCAAGTTGGTTACCTCGAAGCCGATGTCGGTGAAATAGGCCTTGATGATTGGGGTCATGAGCGCGACCAGGTCGTCGGCTTCCTGGCGCTTGGCCTCGTCCGGATGGCGCTCGGCGGCATCGACCGCCATGCCGATCCAGGCGGCGAGGGCGCGGCAGCCTTCGATCTGCGCGCGCATGGTCAGCAGCATCTTGCGCACATCGGGGTGCACGATAATCGGGTCGGCCGGCTTGTCGGGATGCTTGGTGCCTTTCAGGGACCGGCCTTGGGTGCGTTCCTTGGCATAGGCGGCGGCGGATTGATAGGCCGTCTCGGCCAGGCCCAGGCCCTGTATGCCGACCGCTAGCCGTGCGGTGTTCATCATGGCGAACATGGCGCGCAGGCCGCCGTGAGGCTTGCCGACCAGATAGCCTTCCGCCTCGTCGAAGTTCATGACGCAGGTGGCCGAGGCCTTGATACCCATTTTGTGCTCAATCGAACCGCAGGCGACGCCGTTGCGCGGGCCCAGGGTGCCGTCGCTCTTGGCGATGATCTTGGGCACCAGGAACAGCGAGATACCCTTAGCGCCGGGCGGTGCGTCAGGCAGCTTCGCCAGCACCAGATGCAGAATGTTTTCGGTCAGGTCGTGCTCACCGGCGGAGATGAAAATCTTGGTGCCGGTAATCTTGTAGGCCGCCTCGCCGTCGGGCCCGAGGGCGCCGTTCGGCACCGCCTTGGTGCGGATGAGGCCGAGGTCGGTGCCGCACTGGGGTTCGGTCAGGCACATGGTGCCGGACCAGGTGCCCTCGCTCAGCTTGGGCAGGAACAGGGACTTCAGGCCGTCGCTACCATACATTTCAAGGGCGTTGTAGGCTCCGTGGCTCAGGCCGGGATAGATACCGAGACTGAGATTGGTCGAGCAGATCAATTCCTCGACGATGAATTGCACGGTCTTGGGCAGGCCCATTCCACCGTAGTCTGGATCGGCCGAGAGTCCGGCCCATCCCCCCTCGATAAACGCCGCGTAAGCTTCCTTGAAACCCTTGGGTGTGCGCACCTCGCCGTTATCGAAGGCGCACCCTTCCTCGTCGCCCGAACGGTTGATGGGTAAAAGCTCGTTGACGCACAACTTGGCCGCCTCTTCCAAGACCGCGTCGACCACATCGCCGGTCGCGTCTTCGCACCCTGGGAGAGTGGGGACCGCTTGGCCGTAACCCCAGAGGTCGTTCAGCACGAAGCGGATATCCTCGAGCGGCGCGGTATAGGTGACCATTATCTAGTTCCTCAACGGCTTGCCGGTGGTCAGGGTGTGTTCCATGCGCGCGAGTGTGGGTTCGGTCCTGACCATTTTCATGAAGGCGGCGCGTTCCAGCGCGAGGATTTCTTTTTCGCTCACCGGCGCGGTCATATCGGCCTTGGGTCCGCCCGACAGGACGTCGGCCAAGGCGTCGGCGACGGCCTCGTCGTGAGGGGTCGCGACACCCTTGGCCAGCAGGTCGCGGACCGCGAAAGCCAGGGTTGTCTTGCCGCTTGGGCCGGGCAGGGTGAGTTCGATCGGCTCGGGCGGCGCATATCCTTCGGCGAGGGACAGCGCCTTGGCCTTGGCGTCGGCCAGCAGGCGTTCGCGATTGAAGGTGATCTCGTCGCCCGCGCGTAAAAACCCCGTCTCCTGGGCTTCGAAGGCGGACTTCGCGACCTTGGCCATGCCAATGGTCTCGAAGGCGCTTACCACCGGCGGCATGGGGCCTCGGGGGCGCTTGGGGTCCTGGGCGAAGCGGTGGAGGAGTTCAACGCAACCGCCCCAGGCCGGAATCACGCCGACACCGGCCTCGACCAGCCCGACATAGGATTCCGCGTGCGCCTGCACGGCGTCCGAGTTGAGCAGGATCTCGCAACCGCCGCCCAGCGCCAGGCCCGAAGGCGCGGCGACCACCGGGAATTCGGCGTATTTCATGCGCCGATAGGCCTTCTGGCCTTGCTCGACCATGCCTTCGATCATCGGCCACAGGCCAGTGTTGGCGGCGAAAAGAGCCAGACCCAAGTTGGCCCCGGCGGAGAAGTGCGTGCCCTCGTTGTAAATGACCAGCGCCTTGTACTCTTCGCTCTTTTCGACCGTCTTGATCGCGGTATCCAAGATGGCGAAGACGTCCGTGTCGATGGTGTTCAGCTTGGTGTGGACCTCCAGACAGATCACCCCATCGCCGATATCCCACAGACTGGCGGAGCCATTTTTCTTGATCGCTTGAGAGGCGCGCTTGATGTCTTCTAGTAGCAGGCAACCATCGGCGCGTGGTATCTCGGCGTAGTCGCCGGTGGCCGTCAGGAATTGCTTGCGGCCTTCATGGACACGGTAGAAGGCACCGGCCTTGGCCGCCGTTGCCAAGAGGGCCGGCACATCCTTGCCTTCCGCTTTCAGACGCTCGGCGATATAGGCCGCGCCCAAGCGGTCGATCAACTCGAAGGGACCGTATTTCCAAGCGTAACCCAGCTGCATGGCGCGGTCCACGTCCCACACCGTGTCGGCGATTTCCTGTACATGGGTCGCGGCATAGCTCAGGACCTGCGACAGCACCGCCCAGGCGTATCGGCCGCCTCGGTCGCCATGTTCGACCAGGCCCATAAGCCCCGCCGCCTTGCCCAGTTGCAGGCTTTCCAGGGCCGGCTTGGCTGCCGGGGCGTAGTTCCCCGTCGTCAGGTCGATGGCCTCCTTGACGCGGCCGCCGTCGTCCTTGTTCAGGCGGTAGAAGCCGCCCTTGCCCTTGCGGCCGGTGTAGCCCTCCGCGATCAGCTTGTCGAGCAGGGGCCAGGGCCGGCGGATGCCGTGGTAGGCGTCGTCTTGCGGCAGGGCGCCTGCCAGGCTGGCGTCCACCTTGGGCATGAGGTCGAGACCGACCAGATCGAGCAGGCCGAAGAGGCCGGTCTTGGGAATGCCCAAGGGGCGGCCCATGACCGCATCGGCTTCTTCGACACTGAGTTTGTGGTCGATGGCCTCAATCGCGGCGCATTGCAGCCAGAAGCTACCGATTCGGTTAGCGACGAAGCCCGGCGTGTCGCGGCACATCACGATGCCCTTGCCCAGGCGCCGGTCGCAAAAATCGCTGATGCCGCTTACGGCCTCGGGCCGCGTGTGCCCGCCCGCGACGATTTCCAGCAGGCGCATGTAGCGCGGCGGATTGAAGAAATGGGTGATGAGGAAGTCGCGCGCGAAGCGCTCAGTCATACCGTCGATCAGCTTGGCCAGCGGCAGGGTCGAAGTATTGGAAGAGACGATACTCCCCTCGCGGCGCACGGCCTCGATCTTGTTGTAGAGGTCCTGTTTGACAGCCAAGTCTTCGACCACGACTTCGATGATCCAATCGGTCTCGGACAGGCGGGCCAGGTCGTCTTCCGTGTTGCCCGGCGTGACCAGCTTTGCCGCCCGCTTGCTCATGAAGGGGGCGGGGTCGGCCTTGAGCATGCGTTGAATAGCACCCTCGGCGCGTCCATTTCGGCCGGCGCCGTTATCGGTGGGAATATCGAGCAGCATTACCGGCACGCCGGCATTGGCGAGATGCGCGGCAATGCCGCTGCCCATCACGCCGGCGCCGATGACCGCGGCCCTTTCGATCTTCATTAGGCGGCCTCCAGCACCGTGGCGATACCTTGACCGCCACCGATGCATTGGGTCGCGAGTGCCAGGGACTTGCCTTCGCGCTTCAGAAGCGCCGCCGCCTTGCCCGTGATCCGCGCCCCGGTCGCGCCCAGCGGATGGCCGAGCGCTATGGCACCCCCGTCCAAGTTGATCCGATCCGGGTCGAGCCCCAACTCCGCGATACAGGCCAAGGACTGCGCCGCGAAGGCTTCGTTCAACTCAACGATGTCGATATCGCTAACCTTCACGCCCGCGCGCACCAGGGCTTTTTGGCTGGCCACGACCGGGCCGATGCCCATGATCTCCGGCCCGCAGCCCGCGACCGCGACAGCGCGTATCCGGGCCAGTGGGGCCAGGCCGTTGGCCTTGGCGAAATCTTCCGTTGTCACCAGAACCGCCGAAGCGCCATCGGTCAGCGGCGAGGCGGTGCCGGCCGTAACCGTACCGCCGGTCTTGAAGGCGGGTTTCAAACCGGCCAGGGCCTCGGCCGTGGTATCGGCGCGGACGCAGCCGTCGGTGTCGATCGTGTGGTTGCCCTGACGAATTGGGACGATCTCGTCGCTCAACTTGCCGGCGCTCTGAGCGGCGGTGGCGCGGCGGTGGCTCTCGACCGCGAAGGCGTCCTGGCGCGTCCGGTCGATCTGGTATTTATCGGCGACGTTTTCAGCCGTTTCGCCCATGGAAATGTAGGCGGCGGGGAAGCGTTCGGCCAAGTCCGGGTGCAGCATGGGATTGAATCCGGCCATGGGCACGCGGCTCATGGACTCGACTCCGGCACAGATGAAGGCCTCCCCGGCATTCATTTGAATGGCGCCGGCGGCGATGTGCATGGCCTGCATGGAGGAACCGCAGAAGCGATTGACCGTCATGCCCGCGACACCGAGCGGCAGGTCGGCGAGGAAACCGATCAGGCGCGCGACGTTCAGGCCCTGCTCACCCTCGGGGAAGGCGCAGCCGACGATCAGATCCTCGATACCGGCCGGGTCGACCCCGGTTCTATCCAGCAGACCGCGCACGACCTGGGCCGCCATTTCATCCGGCCGGACCTTGGTCAAGGCCCCCTTGTGCGCGAATTGGAAGGGTGAGCGGGCGTAGCCCGCGATGACGATGTTTCGCTGCATGTCTCACTCCAGGGTTTCCGGCCGGCCGTTTTCGGTCTTTGGCGGGCCGAATGGCCTCACGCCACGGGCGCCGCGCGCGCTAGAACGTGCACGTCAATATGTAGGTAAAAATATTACCTAACGATGTATTATATAAGGCCCGAAGCCGGGATTTCAGTGTTTACGGTAAGGATTTATTATCCCGGCAACTTATTTCTCTATACATGCCATGGCGTAATCTTGGGGCGCCTGGGATGGAATAATGGGCCAATGCGGAATCTATAGTGAAGGCATGGCAAACGGCTGCAGCATTTCGAAGGCGCGGGCGGCCTGGAGAACCCGGTTGTCCTGATACAGCGGCCCGACGATCTGAAGCCCGGCCGGGAGGCCTTGCGAAGTCAGCCCGCAAGGCACGCTGGCGGCTGGCTGGCGGGTCAGGTTGAAGGGGTAGGAGAAGGGTGTCCAATCGACCCAACGATTCCCGCCGAAGTCTCGCGGCCGCTCCAGGCCGGCCTCGAAGGCCGGCAAGGGCAGGGCCGGAGTTAGCAGCAGGTCGTAGGTCTCATGGAAGCGGTTCATGGCCAGGCCGATGGCCTCGCGCTGCTTGACCGCGGTAAAGTAGTCGAACAGCGAAAACTTGGCGCCCTGGGCCGAGACATCGCGCAAGCCGGGGTCCATGAGCTCAATCTGTTCCTTGGTGAAACTACTCAAAAGCGCGGCCGCGCCCGCGAACCAGTGATATCTGAAGGGCTCCGCGCAGTCGGGCAGCTCGGGGTCCACTTCCTCGACGTGGGCGCCCATCTCTGTAAAGCGTTTGGCCGCGGCGGCGACCAGGGCCGCGATTTCGGGGTCTACCTTGTGCCCGCCCAGGGATGGGCTAAAGGCGATGCGCTTGCCCTTGACGCCGCGATCCAGGTTTTGCGTATAGTCCGCCGCCTTGCCGCCATCGGTGGGCGGCAGGGCATACCAGTCGCGCACGTCGGGTTCCGCGATCACGCTCATCATGATCGCCGCGTCGGTCACTGTGCGGGTCATCGGTCCGACATGGGCCAAGGTGCCGAAGGCGCTGGCGGGGTAGGCCGGGACCCGGCCGAAGCTCGGCTTAAATCCGAAAATTCCCGTGAAGGCGGCGGGAATACGGATCGAACCGCCGCCGTCGGTGCCGATCGCCAGGGCGCTCATGCCGCATGCGACCGCGACCGCCGAGCCGCCGCTCGATCCACCGGGGGTCCGTTCCGGGTTCCAGGGGTTGCGCGTTATCCCGGTCAAGGGACTGTCGGTCACGCCCTTCCAACCATATTCCGGGGTCGTTGTCTTGCCGATTAGGATGGCGCCATGCTCGCGCAGGCGCGCGACACAGGGCGCGTCCTCCTCCCATGGCTGATCGGCGTCGATCGAGTGCGAGCCGCGCAGGGTGGGCCAGCCCTTGGTGAGTATCAGGTCCTTAATCGCGGTCGGCACCCCGTCGACGCGGCCCCGCGGCGTCCCGATCCGCCAGCGTTCCTCCGACTCCCGGGCCTGCTCCAATGCCCCTTGCGTATCGACTAAATTGAAGGCGGCCAGCTTATCGTTGTGCGCTTCAATTCGCGCTAGGGCGGCACGAGTCGCCTCGACCGGAGATAGGCTGCCATCCCGGTATTTCGCGACCAGATCGCTGGCCGATAACAGCGCGATATCGTTGCTCATGAGTCCCGGTCTCCGCTAAGCGTTTATCGACAAGTGGCTGGACGAATTCCTGGCACGCCGGGCGCGCTTTGTCGAGGGCGGCGGTGCGGTGGCCTGGGATGCATCACAATTTCGCCACGTATCTATCCATATCTATCCATGATTACCGGGAATCAGGCCGACAACCCGTAATAGGAGAGAGTGGTGGTTGAACGAGTTAGGCGTAGGGTTTTAGCCGTGACCTCCTTGGTCTTGCTCGCGATCGCTCTGGCGGCGCCTCCCTCTCGGGCGGTTTGGGCACAGGATCGGGAAGACCGTGGGCGGGCCGAGGAAATGGCGCGCGAAGGGATGGAGCGCATTATGCGCGCTCTGGAGTTGTTCATGGAATCCATCCCGCAATACGAGTTGCCGGAAGTGAACGACCGCGGCGACATTATTATTAAGCGCAAACGCGACTTCGAGGACCCGAAGCCGAAAGAGCCAGAGAAAGAGCCCGATACGGCGGATACCTGAAGGTGCGGCGGCCCGGTGCTAGTGGGTGCCGTCTACTGGGCTATCCGCTAGGCGACGACGCTTGCCGGCGATACTCGTTGAAGCGGTATTCGGATTGTCGCCACCGATCCCACGCCGAAGGTGCTATCCAGGGTCAAGGTGCCACCGTGAAGCTCGATCAGCTTCCGGCTCAACGGAAGACCGAGACCCGTGCCTTCGTGCCCCCGCGCCAGTGTTGCGTCTGCTTGCGCGAAGGGTTCGAAGATTCGATCTAAATCGGCTTCGCAAACGCCGATACCTGTATCGATGATTTGCACCTCCAGGCCTATGCCCGGAACCACTTGCGCTCGTATCGTGATGCTTCCCGAATCGGTGAACTTGATCGAATTCGATAGCAAGTTGAGCAACACTTGGCGGAATCTCAGCTCATCCGCGAGCACGAATATGGGCGCCGACGGCAGATCGAGCTTGAGCTCGATCGGCTTGCCCTCCATGCGCGGACGTATCAAGCGCACCGACGCATCTATGGTTTCCGCAAGGTTCAGGTTATCTTCCGACAGTGCGATGCGGCCCGCCTCCGCCTTGGAGACATCGAGGATATCGTTGATGATTTCTAGCAAGTGGAGTCCGCTGTTTCTAATATCCTCGACGTAGTCGCGGTAATTCGAGTTCCCCAAAGCACCGTAGATTTCGTTCCCCATTAATTCCGAGAAACCGATAATGGCATTCAAGGGGGTGCGAAGCTCGTGACTCATCGTGGCAAGGAATTCGCTCTTGGAACGGTTCGCGTACTCGGCGGCTTCTTTGGCGGTAAGTAGCGAGTGCTGGGCGCTGGTTCTTTCGACAACCCGGCCAAGCTGCGTGCCGACGTGGATCATAACTTCGAGTGTGGCGGGACTCGGTTCGCCGGGGGTATCGGAAAAGAATTCGAGCATGCCGCACACTTCGGACCCGATTACGATCGGGAATCCGAACATGGCTTTGAGACCCAGATCCCGTGCCAGGCGTACGCGAGGGGGCGACGACTCCCTGGCCAAATCCGGTATTCCCCGGTAATGACCGCGATCGACGTTGTGATCGGCATTCCAAGTATCCGCGGCGAAGGGGTGGGCTGCCGTGAAGGCTCGCAACTTGCCATGTACATCAGGCCGTTCCATGTGCCAAATATGGCTGGAGCGCAGCTGCCCCGACTCGCCCCGATCGAGAAGGAAGACGTGACCTATCGGCCAATCGGTATGGCGGCAGATTTCCTTGATGCTGATCGCCATGGCCTGGTTGATGGATTTAGCCTCGTTGGCCGCCGCCGTAACCTGTTTGGATAACTCCACGAACGCGGTTTTCTGCCGAACGGTTTCTTCGGCATGCCTGCGTTCGGATATGTCTTCTACGATGGCGACGAAAACCGCTGGAGTTTCGGTCCGCGAAATTTGAAGCCGAGCTTCGATCGGATAGATGGAGCCATCCTTGCGCCGGTGAGTGGTCTCGAAGACCAATCTGTCCTCGCTTCCGTCGCGCAGCGGGGCGAGGGCCTCGGCGAATGCCGCATCGTCGTACTCGGGCTTCAGGTCGACTGGGCCCATACGGCTTAGTTCGTCCGCCGTGTAACCCAGGTTTTCGCGCGCGCCGCGATTGACTTGAATAAAATGTAAGTCATCCGCGTCGAAGGTATAAATTTCGTTCGAGGACTGATCCAGAATTCGCCCCAGGCGCGCGGACAGTCCTTGGCTAACCCGCAGATTCCGGTCGTATTGTTTTTGTTCCGTTACATCCCGTAACGAGCAAATATACAGCCGTCTGCCAGCGTGGTGTATCGCGCTAACCGTGAGCACAATTTCAATCTGCGAGCTGTCTTTACGCGAAGCCTTCAGTTCGCGACCCTTACGTCCTAGGGCTAGTGCTTCTCCGGCCTCACGATGTTGCTTGAGATATGAGCCGCGCTCATCGTCGTAGAATTGAGGCACGATGAGCGATACGTTCTGGCCAATCAACTCATCGGCGCCATATCCAAGCATCGTCGCCGTCATGCGGTTAGCCGATTCGATGCACCCCATTTCATCTATGGTGATCAAACCTTCGCCAATATTGTCCATGATTGCGCTGATGCGTTGCTCGCGCTCGCGAAGAGCCGTCATGGCGTGACGCTGCTCGGTCACGTCCTGCAGCGTGCCGCGCATTAGTGCCGCTTTGCCGTCGGTGCCGAAGGTTATCTCTCCCTGCGCATGAGCAATTCGTTCGGTTCCATCCGGCCAAACTATGCGATGATCCAAGGAAAATTCTGTGCCCTTCAAGGCATTGTCGATGGCACTGCGAATCTTAGGTCGGTCGTCCGGATGAACGCGATCGATATAGGATTTGTAGGTTGTGTCGAACTCCTCGGCCGTAATCCCGAGTATCCGATAAGTTTGCTCGGACCATGCGATGCTGCCAGCGCGGATATCCCAGTCCCAATTGCCGATTTGCGCGATCCGCTGGGCGTTTTCCAAGCTCGCCTGGCTTTCCCGCAAGGCGCGCTCACCACGCTCCCGCTCGGTGATATCGGCATAGGTTGTCACGAATCCGCCACTGGGGGTCGGGCTGCCCCGGATTTCCAGCGTGCCGCCACCGGAGCGGGGGCGTTCGAAATGGTGGGGTTGGAAGAGTTTGGCGAGATCAACCCTTTCGCGGACCTGTTCTTCCGCATCGCCTGGCCCATACTCGCCTCGCTCGGCGTTGTAGCGGATGAACTTGTCGAATGGATCGCCAGGTTCGAATTCCTCGGGCGGAAAGTCGAGCATTTCCAAGAAACGGCGGTTGAAAGCAACCATATTGAGGTCGGCATCGGTCAAGCTGATGCCAACCGGAAGATTTTCGAACACCGCCTCCAAAAGTTGAAGGTTCCGCATGCTCTCCTCGCGCGCCGTCACCTCCGCCGTCAAGTCGGTTCCGGTGCCGCGATAGCCGAGAAAGTCGCCGTTGTCGTCATGGACCGGTTTGCCGCTGATTCGAAGGTGGCGCAGCGTTCCGTCGGCGGCGCGCAGTGTGTATTCGAAGTGGCGAAATGGGAGGTGCGCTTGAAGATCGGCCAAATGGCTCTTCCACATATCGTCTTCCGGATTACCGCTAAGTAATTCTTCTCTTGTTTTGCCCAGCAACTGCATCGTGTCGAGTCCTAGGGCTTCCAAATTTCGATCCGAGAAATATGTGAAGCGAAGATCCGGCCCCATTTCCCAGAGCCAATCGGCGGCGACCTCGGCTATATCGCGCAGGTGCTGATCGCGGTCCCGGATTTTCTTCATGGCGCGTTGTTGCGCAAAGGCCATGTCGACCCAACGTGCGACCAACTCGATAAGTTCGCGGCGCCACGATTGCGAACCCATCGGACGCTCGTCGAGAGCAAAGATTTGCCCGGTCATGCGGCCGTCTGAATCTCGAATTACGTGGCCGATATAGCTAACCGCGTTCATTTCGATGAGTTCATGGTCATCGGGAAAATGATCGGCGACGTTATCGGGGAAATAACAAAAATCCGTGGCATCCGATAGCTTCGCGCAGGGTGTGCCTTTGAGGTCGTATTCGAATAGCTCGCCCGGTGCGCCATTGTCCCACATGGCGAGTACGCGTGCCCGGTTTTCGCCGATCCTCTGCGCCACGGCGGCCCAGCGGCACCCGAGGCCGACGGCGATTGCCTCGGCCGCGATTTCTAGGAATCCATGTTCTCTCGTGCTCCGCTTCGTCAGAATAGCCAGGGCCAGCTCGCGCAACTTCAACTGCGTTACGTCGGTCCAGGTTGCGAGCGTGCCATTGCCGGCTGTCTTTATCTCATTGATCTGAATCCACCGGCCGTCGTTCAAGGGCTGAATGAACGGTTTGCCCGGCGCGTCGCGGTGGCGCGCCAGACGCTGTGCGATGAAGCGCTCCAATGTCTCGTCCTCCAGGCGAAACGTGCCTTGGTGGGCGATCTTCGTCATTATTTCCTCGAACGGCCTCCCGGGAACCATGTGGTGGTGCTCTTCGGGGAAAATCGACGCGAACTTGGCGTTACAGAAGGACAATCTATCTTGCGAATCGAAAATCGCGATGCCGTGCGGTAAATTTTCAACTACGTCTTTCAGGGATTGGCTTGCTTGCTCATTTGGGAGAGCATGTTTAGTTGCTTCAACCAGGGGGGCCGCCGCCACGGCGCGGGCGGCCCGAAGCCTGCTTGCCATGACGATGAGAGCAAGGCCGAAACAGGCTAAGGCGCCCAAGAGGGCGAGATCGATAAAATCCACTGGCAACACTCGATCCGACCTCATCTGTATCCTAGCGGCGCCGCGGCACGGTCGTGAACCCACGGGCTGCTGGGCGGGCAAGCGGCGGTTCTCAGGATAGATATCCTAACCGGCCTCCGGCCTCTGACTCATCGGAGGATGGATTCGTATCCACTTGCCCAGCAAAGGGTAAGTATTGCGAATCGCGGTTAATTTATCGCTAAATCAGCGGTTGATGAGCGGAGCCGCCGCAGCCCCGGGATACTAGGCTACTCGCTGTAACTGACCAGGGTCGTGACCGGAATATCGAGCTTTTCCCGCCCCTTAAGAAATGCCAGCTCGATCAAACAGGCGGCGCTGGTTACTTCCGCGCCGCTTTGGCGCAGTAAATTGACTGCCGCGTCCATCGTGCCGCCGGTGGCGAGGAGATCGTCGAGGATAACCACCCTTTGCCCGGGCTGGACCGCGTCCGCCTGGATTTCGATCGTGTCGGTGCCGTATTCCAGATCGTAGGTAAAGGGCAGGGTGGCGCCGGGCAGCTTGCCCTGCTTGCGTACCATGATGAAGCCGAGCCCCAGATGTAGCGCCAAGGGGGCCGCGACCAGGAACCCGCGGGATTCTATCCCGGCAAGGATGTCGGGGCGATAAGGCGCCACGGCCGCGGCAAGCTGGACCATCGTCTCCTGCCAGGCCGGCCCATGCATCAGCAGAGTAGAGATGTCGTAAAACAAGATTCCCGGCTTGGGGAAATTGGGCACCGTTCGGATGTGATTCCTTAAATCCATGATATCGTGGTTTCCCGCCCGGCTTAGATTCTGTAATCCCTAGACCGCCCGGATACTACAAAGCAGCCCACTATCCGACAACGCGCATTCGCGGTTTCAGAGATTTTGCGCCGCCCACGATGCCCTCTTGCAAGTCCGGGCTCGATCCGGTGTAACCTAGATGGCCAGCGACAACCGATATGGCTGGTTCCACCGGATGCGCATCGAACACAGCCGCTGTTCCATCCGCTAGGCTATTTCCGCCGGCGGCTGGAGCTACGCCAGGAGACCACTCCCATGCCGCACGTTTTTCACCGGCACACCCGCCACACCTATCCTCTCGCGGTCAAGGGCGATGGCGTCTATGTCGTGGATAGCGAAGGGAAGCGATATCTCGATGCCTCGGGCGGCGCGGCTGTTTCTTGCCTCGGCCACTCTCATCCCGTGGTCATTCAGGCGATCAAGGATCAGCTCGATAAACTGCCCTACGCGCATACCTCATTCTTCACCAACACGCCGTCAGAATCTCTGGCCGAGCACCTGATCGAACGTGCGCCGGAGGGGCTAGAGCGGGTTTATTTCGTCTCCGGCGGTTCCGAGGCGAATGAATCGGCGATGAAACTGGCGCGCCAATATTTCGTGGAAATCGGCCAACCTCAGCGCCGAAGATTCATCGCCCGCTGGCAAAGCTATCACGGTAACACCCTGGGCGCGCTCGCGGCGGGCGGCAACAGGGCGCGGCGCGATATGTTCGAGCCGCTTTTGATCGATGTCAGTCACATCCCGCCCTGTTTCGCGTTCCGTGAGAAGCCGTCGCAGGAAAGCGAGGAAGACTACGGCCGGCGCGTCGCCGATGAATTGGAGGCGGAAATTCTAAACCAGGGGCCAGAAACCGTGATCGGCTTTATAGCCGAAACGGTGGTGGGCGCGACCTCCGGCGCCGTGACCCCGGTCCCGGGTTATTTCAAGCGGATCCGAGAGATTTGCGACAAGTATGGCGTGCTTCTGATCCTTGACGAGGTGATGTGCGGCATGGGCCGCACCGGCAGCCTTTTTGCCTGCGAGCAAGAAGGCATAGCACCGGACCTCCTAACCTGCGCCAAGGGGCTGGGCGCGGGCTACCAGGCCATCGGGGCGTGCCTGGTGTCGGGCAACATTTACGACGCGGTGTCGGCGGGGACTGGGTTTTTTCAACATGGCTTCACCTATATTGGGCATCCCACCTCTTGCGCCGCCGCCCTGGCGGTGCAGCAGGTCATGGAGCGGGAAGGATTGCTTGAAAATGTGCGCCGTCAGGGGGGCCGCCTGCGTGAGCTTTTGATCGGACGATTTGGCCATCATCCCCATGTCGCCGACATTCGCGGGCGCGGTCTGTTTATAGGGGTCGAGCTGGTCGCCGATCGCGAGACGCTGGAGCCTTTCGCGCCGGCGGCGCGCCTGCACGCCCGGATCAAGTCCCAAGCCATGGCGCGCGGCCTTATGTGCTACCCGGGCGGCGGCACCCTGGATGGCACGCGGGGCGATCATATTCTTCTGGCGCCGCCCTTTATCGTGCAGGACGAGCATGTGGAGCACATCGCCAAGGTACTGGGGGAGGCCGTGGATGCCGCGATCGCGGATTTGCCCGAGGAATACCGGGCCCGCGTGCCGGGCGCGGAATGAGCGAATCCGCCGGCACGACGGCGGTACCGGGCCGCTAGGATCCTTCGACGCCGGCGGCCGCGCCTGGCGGGGCGCCGTTTCACATTGGCGGCTAAAATAATATAGGACAGTCCCCTTCATAATGGGGTTTCGGCGGTTGCCCGCGCAGGGGCCGCGGCGCATAGTGCGGCTCTTGTGAAACGATAGATCGGGGGCGTGTCATGACACCGCCGATACCCGCGCGTGCAACGGCGCCGCCGCCATTTTCACCGGTGTTGCTGGCTGGCTTGGCCCTGCGCGTCTTACCCTTGGCGCCCTTGCAACCGGCCCTGACTCTAGCATTGCGCGCGGTGCTCGGCCGTCATCCCGGCCTTCTCGACCGCCTGGCCGGACTCGGCGAGCCGGTGTTCATTATCGATCCCGTGGATTTGCCGTTCGTGTTCGTATTGCGCACGGGCGCGCGGCCGGACCTGCGGGCGGCGCGTGTGGCGGCCGCGGCGCCCGAAGCGTGCGCCGTGGTGCGGGGCCCGCTCATGGACTTGGTAAGCCTGCTGCAAGGGGACGACGACGGCGATGCGCTGTTTTTTTCGCGCCGGCTGATCGTCGAGGGCGACACGGGCGCGGTTCTGGCCTTACGCACGGCGCTCGACGGCGCCGAGGTCGATCTCGCCGCCGAGGTTCTGGCGGCGCTTGGGCCCCTGGCCGCGCCGGCCCGGGACGCCGGGAACGCGGCCGCCGCGCTGTGGGCGCGGGCGCGCGAGGATCTGGAGACCGTTAGGACCGCGATGCTGGCGCCGCTCGCCCGCCAGGTGAATGCCCAGGGTCGCACCCTTGCCCGGCTGGAGGAAACCGCGCACGCGACCGGCACGGGCCGCCGCCGGACAACCCGGAGCGCGAGCCCCGCGACCGGACAACCATGAGTCTCGCGGTTCAGAAATCCGTGGCGCCGGGGGCCATGGAGCTGGTCTGCCCCGCCGGCACGCCGGCGGCCTTGCGCGCGGCGGTCGAGGCCGGGGCGGACGCGGTCTACCTGGGATTTCGCGACGAGACCAATGCCCGCAATTTCCCGGGCCTGAATTTTTCCCGCGCCGAGCTGGCCGAAGGTGTCGCTTTCGCCCACGACCGCGCGGTCAGGGTGTTGGTGGCCATTAACACCTACCCGCGCGCGGGTGAGCCGGGACCGTGGCGCGCGGCCGTGGACGACGCGGCGCGCCTGGGCGCGGACGCGGTGATCCTGGCCGACATGGGCCTGGCCGATTATGCCCGCGCCGCGCACCCGGACTTGCGCCGCCATCTGTCCGTGCAGGCCTCCGCCGCCAACGCAGAGGCGATCGGTTTTTATGCCCGCGAGTTCGGCGTCAAGCGGGTGGTGCTGCCACGGGTTCTTACCGTGCCCGAGATCGCGGCACTCAATGCCGAGATCGATGTCGAGACAGAGGTCTTCGTTTTCGGCGGTTTGTGCGTCATGGCGGAGGGGCGTTGCGCACTTTCCTCCTACGTGACCGGGCTCTCGCCCAACAAGGACGGCGTTTGCTCGCCCGCCAGTCACGTGCGTTACGAGGACCAGGGCGACGAATTGGTCTCCCGCCTGGGGGCGATCACGGTCAATCGCATCGGCGCCGATGAACCGGCCGGGTATCCGACGCTGTGCAAGGGGCGCTTCGACGCCTGCGGCCGGGCGCAATACCTGTTCGAGGAGCCCACGTCGCTCAACGCCTTGCGGCTGTTGCCCGAGTTACAGGCGGCCGGCGTGACCGCGCTCAAGATAGAGGGCCGGCAGCGCGGCCGTGCCTATGTGACGCGCGTGGTCTCGGCCCTGCGTCAGGCCGTGGATGCGCTGGCGCGTGGCGAACCCATGCCCGAAGCGGAACTGGCGGCGATTACCGAGGGTGGCCGCCAGACCGCAGGTGCCTATGAAAAGGCGTGGCGCTAGGATGGCTCCCGTGGGCGATAATACCGTTGCGCTTACCCTTGGTCCGGTTCTCTACAACTGGGCGCCCGAGCGCTGGCGGGATTTCTATTTCCGTATCGCCGACGAGGCGGACGTGGACACCGTGTGCGTCGGTGAGGTGGTCTGCACCAAGCGCCAGCCGCTGTTCGTTCCCTATGTGGCCGAGGTGGTGGAACGCCTGGCGGCGGCGGGCAAGGAGGTGGTGCTTTCCTCCCTGGCGCTGGTCATGGACCGGCGCGACCGGCAGGGCGTACACGCCTTGTGCGCGCAGGACGATTACTTGGTCGAAGCCAACGATATCTCGGCCGTGGGGCTCCTGTCCGGCCGGCGCCACGTCATCGGCCCCTTCGTGAACGTTTATAACGAAGGCACTCTGGCGGCCCTGGCGGCGCGCGGCGCGGTGCGGGTCTCCCTGACGGGTGAACTGCCGGCCGCTGCGTTACAGGCACTCGCCGCGGCGAACTTGGCAGAGTTGGAGGTGCAGGTATTTGGGCGCCTGCCCCTGGCGGTCTCGGCCCGGTGCTATCACGCGCGCGCCCACGGGCGAACCAAGGATTCGTGCCTGTACGTCTGCGCCGAGGATCCCGACGGCATGATGCTCGCCGACCTGGACGGCCATGCGTTCCTAGCTGTCAATGGCACCCAGACCCAGTCCCACACTTGTTGCAATTTACTTTCGGAGCTGGGCGCGCTCCAGGCCATGGGGATCGGGTGCTTTCGCCTGTCGCCGCAAAGCGCCGACATGGTGGCGGTCGCCGCGCTGGTGCGCGCGGTGGCGGCCGGAACCGTGGAGCCCGGCGCGGCAAGCGGGAAACTCGCCGAACTCCTGGATGGGGTGCCGTTTTCCAACGGCTTCTTTCACGGCGCCGAGGGCTGGGCCCAGCTGACGGCGCCCCCAAGCGCCTCCTGACGCGGGCACCCTATGCAGATGCGCGTCAGCCGCGCCGCCGCAAGTGGCATAGCGCCGCCAGAATCGCCGCCGGTACGGCGAAGAACAGAGTCGCGGGTATTTGTAGAACACTGGCGATCGCGGGATCCCAGAGCGGCGGCCAAATATAACGCTCAACTACGGCCTGAAGCAGGTTCAGGCTACCCACGTCGAGCTTGAACCACAGCTCGCCCAGGGGGCGCTGCACGATGCCTTCAAGACCGGCCAAGGCCACGGCCCAACCCGCCGCCGCCACGGCGGCAAGTGCCAAGCCCCAGCCCCCAATACACAACAAGTATCGCATAAAACCAGCCTCTTTTCTTGCGCGGCGGCAAAGTTAGCGCCCTTCGCCGATGGGGCCAAGGGATCCAGCCTGGAAACCGAAGCGCCGCCAGGGACCCAGCCGCTTGACCACTGGCGTTGCATCCAGCCCCCTGCTTGGCTATAGGAACCGGGCGCGGCAGGCATGATCGGTGCTTTAAAGATAGTTCCGCCCGCGCGCACCTGGAGGGGTGGCCGAGTGGCTGAAGGCGCACGCTTGGAAAGCGTGTATGCGGGAAACCGTATCGAGGGTTCGAATCCCTCTCCCTCCGCCAAATTATAACATATTGATATTGTTGAAGAAAAAATACTGGAATCCCATTTCTAGTACAATACCTAGTACAATCTGGAGGACCGAATTTGATAGCCATGTCAGCCAACCCGGTGCAGAAATTAGTAGAAATGTAACGTCGGCTGTTCTATATAGATAGCAGGCATAGCCTACGAGGTCACCGTAAGGTGGCTGCCCTGGAGCCCGGTTCGTCCGGGCTTCAGCTATTTTGGGCGGTGGATGCGGCCACCAATTCCCAACAGCTATACTTGATCCCTAGCGCTTGAATCTGCTTCGGCTCCAATGTGCAGTCGATTAGTTTTTTGTCTGCTTTGAGTCTTATGTAGGGGCGATTTTTCGAGTTATAGCCGCCCATGCATATGGGCCACAGATAGAGGTCTGCCATTTGCACCATAGGCGATGTCTTAGCCTTCGTGCGGAATTCATAGAGGGTATCGGCCAACTCGGCAGCCTTGAGTGGAGTATACTTATCTGAGGTTTTCTGATCGAAGGGCGTCCCGTCCTTGCGCAGGTCATCGTAATACTGTTTGACGTGCCTGTCGGTCTTCTTGTCACCGCGCTCGACAAAAACCTTTAGCTTATAGCCTTGGCCGCGAGCGAATTTTGCTGCTCTTTCAACTGAGACAGAAAAAGCTGTCTTGCATAGACTCCAGCGTTGGCGACCGTATTTCTTGAGATATCGCTCGTTGTAGCCAGGACGGTCGATCACGCAAGCATGGCCGATGACCGGCATTCCCGACATTAACAGATAGAGTTCTTCAAGAAATTGCAGGTGCTCTTCGTTTTCTAGCTTTCCGAGCCATGCAAATGTATCAGATTTGCTGCGGATGTTGGCAGATCGTAGCGGAGCAGTAATTTTCCAGTGAGTACAAAAATCGGCATACTTTGCCCGTGCTGTTTCCTCATCTTCCTCTTTTATCAGCACGCCTCCAAGAGCGAACCAATCATACCCATGGGACGGAGTCCTTCCTGGATGCCGGTCAGGGTTTCGAGTCCCACTGTCATCCATATAGAAGGTCATTACCTTTGGCACGATACTTCACCAATTTTAGTTTCAGATAAATCAGCAACCTAGCTGAATTGGAAGATGGGCGGGGTAGAGAGACCTGTCAATTAACACTCCTAAATTTCTGACCAGCGCGGCATCAAGCCATTGATATATATGAAAAAGGTTGACATGGATAGCAAAGTGGTGTACTATACGCAAAATTGAGATACCGACCTAGGCAGCCCGTGGTCGTTAAAGAAATGAGAGGGGCTGTGGCGCTGGCGGGCGTGCGGTGGAACTTTTTGCTCATCCGGTATGGGACCAGTGCCGCCGCACTGAGGCAACTTCTCAAGAAATCCGAGGATCGAAATGACTGAGCGCACCCAGCGTCAGCCTCGGATTGTGCCCTCCCACTATGGCCGTCTCCGATCTGGCGCATACACAGATCGGAGACAACAATGCTCTATCCTGAAATCCTTCGAACCCGAGAAGCTGCCGAGTTCCTGAGCGTCACGGCTGCGACGTTGCGGAATTGGCGCACTAAGGGCATTGGTCCAGCCGCTTACAAGCTGACCGATGCTCCCAATGGTGCAATTCGCTACCGCCGCACTGCACTTGAGACTTGGCTCAACGAACGTGAACAGCCGAAGCTGAAGAAGCGTGGCCGCCCTTTGGGCTCCAAGAACAAGCCCACTATGAAGGGGCTGAAGGCTAACCTTCATCGCGTGATGATGAAGCACCACCTCACATCTTCCGACCTTCAGTTGGTCATGCGCGCATTCGGCGTCAAGAGGTTGCGTGACCTTCAGGCCGCGCAACATGCCACGTTTGCCGCAACGCTGACCGCATTGGGCGAGCGTTATAAGGAACGGGAAGCTGATCACACCTGTTCGTCGGGTGCTGGAACGTGAGCGCGCGCAATGAGGTCATGGAGCGCCGCGTGGTCCCGCTCAAGCCGGACGGTGCGAGCCCCGAAACACAGCGCCGGATTTTGCTACTGGGCCGTGGCTACGAACCAATCCCCATTCATGCCGAGAGCAAGGCGTGCTATGTGAAGGGGTGGACCTCGATGGGCATCGGCCACAGGGTCATCCGCGCCTGGGAGACTGAGCGCGCGGACCATGAGAGTACCGGCTGCCGCACTGGCAAGTTGGCCGTAGCGGACGTGGACCTGTCCAATGCAGAGCATGCCGCCGCCGTTTCGGATGTGGTGCAGACCACCCTCGGGCTCTGCCCGTATGTCCGCATCGGGAACAAGCCGGGCGGGGCGCTCTGCTACTATAATCCCCACCCTATTGCCAAGATCACTGTCGCGGGCCGCGCGCCCGGCGCAGGGGATAACGACAAGCATGAGTTGGTCGAATTCCTCGGCACCGGCCAGCAACTTGTAACCTACGGGTTCCACCACGGTAAGGGCGCAGATTACGAGTGGCCGGAGTACGACCTTCTGGACAGCCGTCTTGAAGACCTCCCACCGGTTACCCCCGACATGATTCGGGAGGCCGCTCAGGCGGTAGTGGCCGCCCTGATCGAGCGGGGTTTCACTGACGTGAAGGTGACCGGCTCCGGGTTGAATGTGTGCCTGTCGAGCAAGGCCAGCGAAGGGCTCACCCCGGTTACTCCCGAGTGGTTGTGTGCCATGTTTGAGTATGCCGGGCGGGACTGCGACATGGATGAATGGATCGGCTGGATGTGCGTTTGGAAGTACACCCCGCTTATTGATCCAGAGACCGGGGAACCAGACGAAGATTTTGACCGGTTCGAAGGCTTTCACGAATGGTCCGCGACAGGAGACCACGGCAATTATGAGGGCGTAGCCGATTGCCTCCAGCATTGGCTTAGCAAGGGCGAAACCGATGCCCGTTCGGACGGGAAGACGATTGCGAGCCTGGTCCAGGAAGCGACGGCGAACGGCTATACAGGGCCAGTCGCCTGGAACCCGAACGCGGTACCGAAGACCCCTGCCATAGAGATGCTGAGGGGTATGGCGAAGGATCAGACCGCCGTCGTTGTGGGGGATGCAAGCGGTTCCGGTGTGGCAAATGATGACATCCCCCGTGACGATATCGAGCCCGGCGAAAACCGCTGGCCCGCGTTGATGTTTCGTGGCGATGCCATTGCCAAGATCGAGCCGCCCGTCCCGCTCATTCCTGGTTATCTGATTTCAAAAGGCGTAACAGCCGCTCTTGCGACCCGTGGCCATGGTAAGACCGTAATCGTGGCCGATATGGCGCTTCAAATCGCAAACAATGGGACGTGGTGTGGCGAACCAGTCATGCCCGGCTGGCATGTGATCTTTTTGTGCGGCGAAGATTGGCAAAACACGGCAGGACATATCCAGGCATGGTGCAAGCGCCACAACGGCGGCAAGGTGCCCGAGAGTTTCACGTTCTTTACCGACGTGCCGAACCTCTTGGCCCGTGACAATCACGACGTGTCCGGGCTTGTCGAGACTACTCGCGCGCATATCCCTGAGGGTGCGCCCGTTCTCTGGGTTGTTGATACGTGGCAGCGTGCGACCACAGACGGTGGCCAGAATGAGGATCATGACATGAAAGGGGCGTTCCGAAACCTAGAGGAGCTAGCCAAGTCCTTCGACGGTGCGGCCATCGGCTGTTTTCATCCTCCTAAGAATGACGCCAAGACGATTTCGGGCGTGGCCTTCCAGGAAAATGCGACGGTCGGAATTTGGCATATAGAAAAGATCGCCCCCGACACGGCGGAAGGCGTGCGCAAGCTAACAGTTGGCCGCTTGAAAGGCCGTGGCGAGGGCAATTATAAAATGTTCCGCTTCGATAGCATCGGCCTCGGGGTACGCGATTACTTTGACCAAGAGTTGACCGGGGCTGTGGCGCATCATATCGGTGGCACCGGAGAAAGCGCGGAAACGGCAATCGAAAGGGTTAGGGCGCAACGGGAAAAGGACGCTGAGGCCGTGGAAATCGTTTTCGAAGCGGTGAAGGGATTTCTAGAGGATGGTAAGCGCGTACTCAACCACAACAACGCGAAGTCTTCAGCGGTGCAGTTGAAAGACCTTGTGACAATTCTGGAAAATGACCATGAGTTGGCGCTGCCCGGCTCTGGCAGGAAGAAAGCCGTGGCGGTACGCAGCTACCTTGACCGGCTTACTAGCAAGGTGGACGGGCGCTTGGGATATCGGGAAAGGGGAAAAAATGGCCACGGATATGCGACTTATTTTTTAGTGGATAGGAGCGAATAAAATGAATGCGCACGGCATGCGCTCGACGTTGCACAAGTGCGCACGAGAAAATTCTAACCTATTGAAATCATTGAATGAGCACGAGAATCTGCCGGGCGCATTTTCGCCGTGCACACCGTGCGCATAAATGACCACGAAACACGCGGAAACCTTGAGTTTTTTTGATGCGCACGACATGCGCACGACGTTGCGCGCTCACGTTCCATACCTATAGGGAGGTCAACGCTCCCCGAAGGGTCGCTCAGCCTCTAAGAATTCTCCACCGAAAAAAAACCTGCACGAAAAGAAAGTCCATGGCTCACAAGATTCCAGAAAACGAAATCTTCCCCCACCGCCCCGGTGCCTCACCGCCAGATATGCGAAAGCTGGCTGGGCTCTATGGCTTCAAGTTTTATGAGGTACGGCTGCTCTGCCGGAATGGACACCGCAGCCCACGGCGCACGGTAGATGGTCGTTGTGTCCAGTGCCGCCTGGACCGTTGGCGACGATGGCGGGACCGGCATCCGGAACAGGCGCTTTCGCATCTAGAACGGATGCTGACCGAAAAAGGCAAGCTGTCGGACTGATCTCTGAAACGTGGGGGTTTGCGTGTATCTCGTTTTGGGAGGTACAGACATACAAGACAACCCTCGCGCGCGCAGGCGGGAAACTAAATACAAAAAAAATCACGCCGCTTCTTTGGCACGGGTCAGACCTAGCCGCTTTGCCATTCGTGAAACAGCCATGGCGGACCAGGAATTGCCGTGCGGGGTTCTTTCACCCCGGCTGTTCAGGGTGCGGGCAACGGCGTTGAAACTCAGACCTTCTGCCATTAGTTCCGACAGCGTATCGCGCCACGGCTCGGCTCGACGCTTGGCGGCCCTAGCCTTCCCCTGGAGGCCCGCCTTGTTCCCATGCTCGCGGAGATAGGCCGATAGCGGAGAAGCGCCTGGACGGGCTCCTAAACGCTGGCCACGGGCCTTGCAAGCAGCCAAGGCGTCCCGCGTCCTTTGGCTTATCAAACCGGCTTCCAATTCCGCGACGGCGGCCATACTAGTGAGCAGAAACTTGCCTTGTGGTCCGTTCACTTGCGGTAGATCGCAGAAGATGACTTCGATTCCGCTGTTCAGCACCGTGAGCAGGAAGTGCGCGCTACGGGCCAAACGATCCAACTTCGCGATCACCAAAGTTGCGTTCGTGCGACGACAATGAGCCAAAGCTTTGCGGAGTTCGACGCGATTCGACTTCCTACCGCTTTCGACCTCCTGATATTCAGCCAATGGCATTACACCTGCTAGGTGGCGCGAAACGGTTTCGCGTTGCGCTAACAAGCCTAAGCCGCTGGCACCTTGGCGTTTTGTGCTTACGCGGTAGTAGCAAATCGCTTTCATGGTCGGTCCCTTCCTGGAATCGCCCCCGATTTCTGCCACCGTATCGCTTCTTTGAACGACCGTTCTTAGATGTGCTACGGCTCATAACTCAAGTAGTGTATAGAGAAAAAGCGGAGAGTCCAGGTATTTCTATGGTTAATGAAGTGTTAGCGAAGTAGAAAGATAGTAAAGAAGGGCTAACACCCCCCACTTCGACTCGACCTTCGTTAAGGTTACCCCCGGCACCTAGTGGCCCCCTGATTCATGTGTGCCCTCACTTATCACCATATAAAAGCGCGGTCTCAGAATATTTTTTGGTAAAAATCTGAGGTTTTTATACACTGCCTGTGGCGGAACGAATACACCGTCCGTGGCGTTTTACTTGTCTATTATTTTGGTTTCAGTTTTTTTGGTGGAAATCTGGGGTGGATCGTCAGCGGGTGTCATGCATGATACACTTCGATAAGCATCGAAATATAGAATGGAGCCAACATGACCACCTATCCACCCGACGCAGAGACCGGTGCGCGTAAGGCCGGACCAAAGCAGGGGAACCGTCAGTTGAAGATGACCAGCGCCCGGCGCGAAACCTTCCTGTCTGTCCTGCGGACCAGTGGCGGTAACTTCGCAGAAGCCAGTCGTATGGCCACGCCACATTCGAAGGCCACGCGGACGGCACCGGGCTATTCCAGTTTTAAGCGGCTGTACTCGGCAGATTTGACGTTCGCTGCCGAGGTTGACCGGGTGATGGTGCTCGTGACCGAGGATATCGAAAGTGAACTGCATCGCCGCGCCGTGGTCGGCTGGACGGAGCCTGTGTTCGGCAAAGGCCAGAGGATTATTGATTACGACGGGAAGCCCGCTGTAATCCGCAAGTTCAGTGACAACCTGTTGCTGGCCCGCGCTCGCGCCGTCCTGCCGCAGTACCGCGATAAGAAGCTGGTTGACGTGGTTCACAGTGGCAGCATCGCGCACACCACGGGCCACTTGCAGATCACGTCCGCCGATCTGACCGCGTTGAGTGAAACCGAGCGCACGGCGTTGACCGGAATCCTTGGCACGATTCAGGCGGCGCGGCGGGAAGATGGCGACGTGCCAGCCCTCACCTATGACCCTGGGGAAGTGATCGACGCGGATTTCACTGACGTTGACAACGGGGACACCCTGGCCGCCCTCAACCGCTTGGAGGCAGAAGAATGAGCGACGATATTGACACCCTCTTGCGCGATCTGAGTTACATCGAATCTGGCTGGCATCGCCACGAGAATTCAGAGACCGGAGCCGTGGCGATTTTTCCTGAGACCGCCGAAGATGCTGAGGATTGGGAGGCCCGCGCACTCGAAATGCACGCCGCCCAGTGGATCATCGTCCCGGAAGTAAAGCCAGCCGAGAACACCTTGGCCGCGCGCGTGGTTCGGGCGGACTAATGGGAGACTTTGGCAAAATCGACGTGAGGGAATACGCGCACAATCGCATGACACCGACGCGCGTTGGGGAGTTGGAGCGGGCCGTCACCGCTTGGCTCGCTACCGAGAAGCCGGGTAGTTTCAGTTCGCGGGACGCCGTTGGTCTTTATGAGCGGGCGCGATGCAAGTTTGAAACGTGGTCGGGTCGGTCGGAAGTGAGGGACGACTTTGAGATTGCGTTGGCACGGCTCGGCTATCGCGCTGGCGTTGTTGTGTATGATGGCGAGCCACGTTGGATACTGGCGCTCCCAAGTTCAGTAAAACACCGCCACTGATAGGCTGGTCGTGATGGAGCGTTGAGCGGACAGCCGGTCCAGCCAGGGGGTTTCCCAAGCCCTGCCCGGACGTGGTACATTACTAGCTGTCATCTTCTTTTTGGTGTGAGTCACGGGTGATCCGATCTCATACCTACCCCAGATCGGTGCGAGGCCGAGTCGGGACACGACCAAAGGCGGACTAAATCGCCGTCCGAAGATGATTTCCACGATGACGAATAACGTGAACGGCCACCCCAATCACGGGGCCGGGCCACAATTTTGACTGTCGCTGGCCGCGCTATGGGCTGGCGCAACACGGAGTATGATCTATGAACAATCCAACGGCGCTGATTCGTAGCGGCCTCGATTCTCACGAGCGTGCGAAGCTGAACCCTGGAAAGCCCAAGCTGGCGGCTCTGGCCGCTGCACCGGCTACCATTGCCGCAATCTCCGAAGTTACAGCCAAGGCTGCCAAGGCGCGGGACTGTCTGCATGTCCTGCGTGCGGCGTCGGTTACGGCTGTCCAGAAGCACACTGAGAAGATCACCGCCGAATACGGTGAGCTGGGTATGGTCGAAAACGAGAATGGCGTTGGTAGGCTCGACACTCTCGGGGCGGATCGGCGTAAGAAGATGCTCGACTCTGCGATCAAGAAGTTCAGGAAGGAACTGAATGCGGAGACGGCGGACGAGCGTACCCGGCTTCTGGCCGAACAGCGGGCCGCAAAGGAAACGCTCAACCTCGTTCGCTCCGCATGGGTTTCGCCGGAAGCGATCTTGATGTTGGGCTCGTTGGGTTCCGAGAAGCGTTCCAACTATTCCCGCGATCTGGCCAACGCCGGGGCAACTGAATTGACCAACGCAATGATGCTGGCCGTTCAGACCGGCAACAAGGATTTGGCCGCCGCGTGCTGCGTCCGGCTCGACTCCATTGGCAAGGAAGGCCGGAAGGGTGTCCGTTTTTCAAAGACTGACATCAGCGAAGTCGTAGCCGGGGCTGATTTTCTGAAAGCACAGGAAGCGTTCGGTCTTGCCGATCTTGCGTTCGTACAGTCCGAGTTGGCGGAACAGGAAATCACCGGCAAGAGTGCGAGCGCCAACCAAAAGATCAAGATTGGCATGATGCAGGCCGAACTCGAATCGAAGATTGGAAAGAAGCTAGACGCGGACGGCCATGTAGTTGGCCCCGATGGTGAGCCGGAAGGTGAGACTTTCGAGGAAAGACTCGACCGTAAATTTCCGGGTGGCCCGTTGCCAGACGGGTACACCTTCGTAGAGGTAGGGACCAATGACCCAGAGTAATCACAAGAGGGTGCGCGCTTGGCTAATGTCCGGTAAGGCTGGCCTGTTCATCGGCGTGAACCCAACCGATTGCCTTCAGCAGGCTTGGGGTGCCTCCAGTGGCCTCAATATGTCTTTGGGGGAGTTCACCGATTGCCTCCATCGTGAGGGGTTCCGCCCGGATCAGATTAGGGCAAAGGTTTGGCATCTGTCTTTGCCGGATCGTCCGAACCGTTGAGCGCCATGAACACGGAATTAAAAAACTGGATCGAGGGCAAGCCAGGGCCGTTCGCTGGCCGCACTCATGACGAAGTTTGGAATCAGGCGTGGCGGAACTTTAACGAAGGGCCAACTGGCGGACTGGATAACGAAGTGCTGTTCCGAACGCAGATGATGCAGGCCGGATATGGCATCCGCGCATTAGCCATCGGCGGCTTTGCCCTGGATCGGGTGACGTAGCAAGATCGCGCCGCATAGGTCGCTCTCGGGCTTGTCGCGCGCAACGGGGAGCGGCCCGGTTCTTGTCATCCTTTCGTGGGGCCGGGTCGCCTCTCTTCTATTGGCTTTTTTCAAGCACCTTTAAGAACTCAAAGACATCGTTTATGGCTAGGTCATCGAACGGGTATGGATTGCCATCAACCCACTTAACATGCACTTCGTTAGCCAATTCTTGGAGTGCCTCGAAATAGAGATCGTCTTCACCTTCGGGGAATCCGCCAAGCGCCTCATCTGCCAGTAGTGCTTCAAGATCGTTATGCGCCAAGAGCTTGTTTCGTGCGGGCTTCAGATGTCCCCAGAGTTTGGCCAATCGTGCCTCGATTGCCTTGATCTCAGCTTCCTTATCTCCCCATTCGCCGAACTTGACGACGAAATCAACCGAGATATTTCTGTCGTTCATTTGCACAGCCGGATCATGCAACTTGGCGATTTGCTGCAAGCAATATTCTTGTGTTATCGGTGACAGCCGGTTGAAGAACTCGATTGATTTTTCGAGAGTGTCGGCCTGTTTGTCGTTTTGATCGAAGAGATACTTGTGCGTCACCCAGGCTTGGTACGCCCAGCGACACTCCTTGCAGAATTGCAGGGCGATATCTCTGTTCATGACAGCAAACTCCAGCCGTCCCGGAAGTCTCGCCAATCGTCGCGGAAGTCATATGCGATGTTGTCGGGTTTCTTTTTACCGTCAAGTCGAATGACGCGCTGACGTGCTCGCTTGCGTGTTGATCCGTCGCGGTTCTTGTGGGCGTGGTAGTGGCTATTTACTCGGTTTATATCCTGAACCAGCCGTGCGGTCGGTATCACATAAATCTCGGTATCTGGTCCCGGCGACTGGCCATTGAATGCCACTAAGATAGATACGTCACTCGGGTCCGGGTTGTCCTTATCGAAGCCGGGTAGAGGGCTCCATTCTTCCTTGGCCGTCCATTGAAACGATGCACTGCGAGTCGTTTTCACGCGGATGGCACGAAACTCACCCGATTGGTTCCGTACAAGAATATCGAAATGCGGATTGCCACGATCTGCCATGCCCGCATGGATGCCGCGCGCCAAGAGGCAGGACATAACGTAGTGCTCGCCAGCATTTCCTGTCTGGACCGATGACATTTTCAAACCGCGTTGATGCTATCTGCTAGCCCCCTTTAATAGATTCTCCTTTATTCTCGTTAAGGTATTTGCGTCCGTCTTCAAGATTTTCACGTTTTGCAACATGCAATAGGTCAGAGAACTTCCTACGAAGGTATTTAGTAGTTCTTGCTCAAGTTTGTCCGGGTCGCGTCCATTTAGCTCAATCTTAAAATCGACCGTCCAGCCATCGCTGAACCCCTTGGCTCCAGGTGGTGCAGTCTTACATTTCGTGGGGCCGTCAATTTCCCACGTCGATGATAAAGACTCTATGATCGTTTCCAGTTCATCTCCATCGCCGGTAAGAAAAGCCCTTATAGCTGCTACAGTGTTTGGCATTGATCGTTTCCAATCTTAGCGTTGCTCATTCATGGTACGCCTATTCCAATCGTAAGCGGCAAGCCCTTAACACTTTCTCAATAGCTTGGCGGGTTCCACGTCTAGCGCGTCGGCAATTTTGGCAATAACGTGACTGTGGTTGTCTATTCTTTTTTCATATCGTAGAGCTTTTGAAGTTCCGGCGTCACCCGGTTGATCGCGTCGGCCAAGTCGCCACCTGGGACAGTTCGGGAACTATGGGATACCTCCCAATTAGCCCCCTCCTTATCTGGATCAGCGGGGACAATTTTGACCCATCGTGGATTTACTTCACTCCCAAGCTGATAGGGAGCGATCCGCTCATTGAGTAACGCTATCAATTCTTCTGCCGTCTTCTGTTCCTTCGCCATAAGTGCCTCCCGCTTCTGATTAGAGACTAGAAAGGGAACTTCGGCCCCCGAACATTGCATCCGAACTTGCGAGGTGTCGTTTTGCTAATCTTCCGCTCCAGGTAGCAGAACGAATTTATCGTGCGGGACAGGGTTATGCCCTTCTCAGCGATGGAATGAGCTTCCATCTTTGCGAACGGATCATCCGGCCTGTGTCTTCCCGACATGTAGAAGTCGGCAAAATCCTCAAGCTGGTCCAGGTGCCAATCGTAGCCGTTCCCGCAGAACACCATCGCAAACAACAAGCCGTCCTTGTTTCGCATCGCATCAATCTTGGCCTCCAATTCAATCGTGTAGTCCAAGAATTTCTCGCGAGATGCCAGGAACGAATGGGCTATCTCACCACCCATCCAGTTTTCATCAAGCACCAACTCGGTGTTGTCCGACAGCAAGCCACGGTCGGTTATGCTCTTGAATCGTTCCCATGCGTCCTTGTCTTCCGGGTGTACCGTCTTTACATCGAAAAATATCCTCCTGCCGTCATTGGTTTCAACTAGGTAGTCAATAGTCTGATCCGTACCATCTAACGGCGGCTCGTAAAAAGCTCGGCTGCATTCTTCGATTTCCAAGAATTTGCGCGCAATGCATAGTTCATTCACGGACTCTGTGATTGGGCGAATGTTGTCTGAGGGACTGGCTCGCCAAGTCGCCATCGCAGACGTGGATCGCTCAATCAATTTGTCGCAGTATGTGAGGCGTCCGGCGTTCGCTCGCAGGAAGCTTATAGTCTCGTTGCAAACAGCGGCGATGAAGCTTTCTGCTGCCCCCTTATCAATCGGCATTTAATCCTCCATCTTAGAGCCCCTTGAAGTTGACGGGGACCCGGATAAACGAATCCGTTCGACAGATGCCCGCCCGGTGAGCCAGGAAATCCACATCCGCTGTGCCTACGGTTTCGAGTTTCGCATATCTTCGCCATTCGACACGTCCGGCCTTACTGTCTGATTTTCGGACGAATTGAACTCTGATCCACCGGGGCTCTAGCGCAAGCCCACCATTGACCGTGGTCGAATCGCTCTCAGCACCGCGTTCCATTGCGATCCCGATTCGACCGGTGCGCTTCTCCCGCACAATGGGGAGAGACTTCGTTACGACCGAATATTCCTTGCCGTCGATAATCTCGGTCCGCCTGGTCGCGGCGACCCTGTTTCTGATCCGGGACCCGGCTCGCATCTCCCCCGCGACCCGAAAAACCGCATAAGTCATGGGAATGCCGAATATGATAGCTCCTATGATCCAGCCAAGATATTCCATGTGAATCCTGGTAGTTTAGCTGTGCCACCCAAACAACCATGGTATAGTACGACATGCAGGGAGAACTACTATTCCGATGCGGCTTAAATGGATAGAGATATAGCAGGGGACTGAGTATGGAACTCTATGGCCTGGAAATCTATGAACCCGGAAGCGCAGACGATGTAGCGGCGTATTTTGAAAGCGACACGCCGTTTGGTGCGATTGCCAAGGGCGACCTGATAAACCCGGTGGGCAGTGGAGGAGAAGCCGTCAAACAGATTCTCCGAGTCGTCGGAATCGAGCACATCGTTTGGGAGTCGAAAGGCGAAGGCATTAAGCATAAGATTTGCGTCTTTACAGCAGCCGAAGACAACAGCAGAGACGCAAGAATGAAATGACTACGGTATTGGCTGCTGCAATTGCAGCTGGCCCTTAGACAAGTACGTTGATCCTTTAAGGCGCTTATCGTGAAGCCAAAGAAATGGAACAGGCCGCGTCTCGCGTTGTACGGCGCATTCACGGGAACAACCTACGAAGCCATTTTGGAAAGCGAAGGACCGGAGCCATGGTAGAGATAGTCCGGAGTATAGTTGATCTAGAAGGCAAACTGTTAGAGAAGGACTCGCTCAATGTGCGCGTTTCGTCACGCCAAGAGGCTGAGGAATATATCCAAAGCCATGTCGCTAAAGTGTTCAAACACAACGGCTACAATGAGGAACACGGATATTGGTGGGGGCGTCAGGATAACGACACACAGATTAATCGCTTTACCATTGGGCTTTGAGCGAGTAGAGGCATCGAAAACTGAATGGGAAAACGGCCCCTGGTAAAGGCTTGTCGTGCTAACGAGCGCGGCGGCACTCAGCCCTCGCTAGGTTCTTGACCAACTGAAATCGTCGGAGCGAAAGCCCTGAAGTAGAGGACTCGACGGCTCCTAGCGAGTTCCCAGATTGAACTATTCCGGCTGACTCTTAACGCCTTTGGGCGTGGTCGGGAGCGGCTCAGATCAATCAAGAGTATCCAGCGTCCGTTTCCGTCTAGTAACCGGAGCAGGAAACGCACTCCCCGCCACAACTTGACGCACCATCGGACCACTTCTGGAATTTGCTCCCACACCTCCGGTGGTATGTCAAAACAAGCCCTCTGTGGGCTAACGCTTTTAACTTCAGCCATTGGCTTGCTCCGCATCCAGTTCACAGCGGTAATTAGCGAGTCTGGCACCGCTTCGAGGATTCCGAGACATGGATTTGAGTTCTTTAGATGCGATCTACTATTTACTGGCGTTTGTTGTACCGGGATTTATCTGGAATTCCGTGCTTTCAATATTTCAGCCACGACGAACCGAAAACACTGAACTATCAATAATAAAATTTTTGACGTTGAGCATTTACAATTATGCCGTTTGGTCGTGGCTTATATATCTTCTCACATTCAATGCCTGGCTTAAGGAAAGCCAAATAATTTCCGCCGTCGCATGGTTCACAATTATATTTCTGTCACCAATTATTCTCGGAATCGTCGCTGGATACAACTCGCAAAGGAACTGGGTACGAAAATTTTTGCACGCCGTTGGCCTCCGACCGATTCACGTCATGCCCACAGCATGGGAGCGAAGATTCGATGAAACAAACAAACCTCATTGGGTTCTAATTGCACTAAAACAAGGCCAAACGGTTGCCGGTTATTATGGTTTAAATTCGTACGCTTCTTCCGAGTCTTCGAAACGTGATATTTATATTGAGCAAATCTATCAGGTTGACAATACCGGCCAGTGGAAAATAATGGGCCTCGGGCATGGCATTTTGATAAATTCGGATGAAATAAGGTTTGTTGAAATGTGGCCCGTAACCTAAAGGTAAGGACTTGACCGATGGAAGACAAGAGAGACCGTAGCTCGTCGGAAAGATGGAATACGTACCAACCTTCCCAATCGCCGGAGAGGAGAACGTTCCAACCGACAACGGAAGGGGACAACCCAAATCCGACGCCACCAAGCGAAGGGAGTGGCGTCCAGCCTGCTAGTCCGTCGGGCGGTGATACTGGGCAAAGTGGATCGAGCAACGATTCATAGCATCGCGTCAGCTAGCCGTATAACTTCTGGATCACGCGAGCCGGTTCCCTTCGCCACTTCGATCCTTTCGACCGTCCGCTTAGGTGCTGCTTTTTGGCAGAGTCAATTTCTCATAAGCGATTTGCTCGACGGTTGCCGCAAGTTCGTCTAGCCCAGGTCCGCCGCTGTACACTCCATAGCTCATTGTCTTGATCTTGTGGCCTAGCAACCGCGCGGCTTCAATTTCCGGCACTTTGGCATTTTCCAGCTTGGTCGCGACTGTCTTGCGCCACGTGTGGAAACCCAATAGTGGCTTATCAATCTTGGCGCTCCGGCAATGGGCCGCGAACACCTTGCCGATGTAAACTCCACGTTTGCCGTCTTTCCCAGGCTTGCCAAGCGACGGGAAAAGCCATTGGCCTTTGTGCGCCTTCACATAGTCCAAGAAACCAACAGCGATCACCTGAGAATGCAGCGGAACCTTGCGAACGCCCGCCGATGATTTAGAATCTCGAATATCGAAAAACCAAATCGAGTTTTCTTCGCGTATGTCCGCCAAGCGTAGTGTGCAAATTTCCTCCAGGCGTGCGCCGGAATAAGCTCCCAACAATGCCAGCCATGGCAAAGCGTTTTCGTGCGTATGCCGCCCTGGCTTTGTTACGAATCTCAATCCTTGAAATATCTTGCGGACTTCGGAATCGGAGAAGACTCCGCGCTTGTGCCTTGGCGTTGTTTTGCTGCCCGAAACCTTGACGGGATTCGCCTTGTCAATGTGACCGGAGTCGATTGCCCAGACGAATAGGCCGTGGATTGCCGATAGGTGACGGCTTAGAGTCTTATCTGATAGGGTTTCAGGGCCTTGGCCGTAGGCCGCTAACAATTCGTCTAATGAAAGATATTTGGATGACGCGGAGCTAGCCCAGCGCGGATGTAGCCTACGCATTTTCTCGCGCCACGCCGTCACGTTGAGTCGTACCACGTCGGCAAGCGTAGTATCAGGGCCAACGTGCTCGCAGAACAGGCGAAGCGACGTTTCGATTTGGCTTTGCGTCTTGTGTGTCCATGTCGGCTTTTTGAGCGTTAGATATTCGTCTCTGGCTTCACCCATGGAAATGCCAGCGTCCGCCTTCCTGGACACGATGCTAGTTGCCCGGTTCGCGGCATTGAACATGGGGACCGGATCAAGCTCTTGACCTTTTCTGCGCTTTAGAATCGCATCGAAGGCGTTAATCTGGGCACGGGTGATCGCGGTCTTTAGGTCACGTCTCTTTTCTGGACTCAGCTTGATACCAGATTCCAGTTCGATTCTCTGTATCATGGGATCGTCCGGTATGATCGTCTCACCGTCCGGCATGGAAACCGCCGACTCGCCACCTTCCAGTTCTTCGGCCAACTGTGATATCGTCTCAGCCAAGGCCAGATTGATATCTCCCCCCAGGTCTAGATTCTCAATGGTGGCGATCCGCCGATATTCGGCCTGGGCAATATCCTCAATTTCAGCCGCCGTCATTTCCTCATTGCTGAGTGCTCGCTTGTAGGTCTCCTTTATGGCGTGAACGTGGGACCAGCGCAGCCGCCGTGCCTCGTTAATGTCTGAAACGCCAAGGGGTCTTTGGATGATCTTCTTGCCGAGGCGATCCTGTAGGGCGGACGGGACAGCGATTTGAACCCACCACCGATTGCCCCGTTGCCAGAGATAGCGCCGGTCGGGCGATGCTTTTTTGGTTCTTGGCATAGGGACTCTCCGCCATTTCTCTAGTACATCCTCTAGGATTGGGGTGAGTCAGTCAAGTGATTGAATATGATTAACCATTTGATAGAAATATGCGATTCTGACTTTCTAAACTAAGACAATCGAGCGTCCCTCTCCCTCCGCCACGATTTAAGTAATTGATAATGAACGATAATGGCATGCTTGGGAGAGTCGAACTTGTCGACTCTTTACCGCAGGTTACGCCCTCGATTCGCGTCGTCGTGGTCACCTGAGACCACTCCGGCCCGACCAAAGGGCGGGCCATAGCGCGGAAGTCTCTTACGCCCATGTTGGTGGTACGGCTAAACCCACGAAACCGCGCCATAGTGGACAGGAATGGCATCGCCGCTCGGACACTTGCTCCCAGCCAGACCTGAAGAAATTTGGCTCCTGAAGAACGGGTTTAGCCATCTGCGAATGCTCGATTTCTACCACAGGTGTCCGTCATCAAAACATTTGGGACGCTTGAGCCTGTTTTTTTAACGAAGGAACCGAGATTGAGGCGTGCAAGGTCGAGCTTGCCGATGCCCTGTTCGCCAAGGTTCCCGCCGGCGTCGGCAGCATCGGACGGATCCGGCTCAACCCCGAGCAAATGGATGCGATGCTCGACGGTGGCGCGCGCTGGGCCCTGAGCCAAGGTTACGGCGAGGCCGCCGACCTGGAGCGGATCGAGGAGGGCGGGGTCATGCGAGGCGCCCGGCCCGACCTGATTTCGGCAAGGGCCAAGAAACGGCAGCGCGACGAAATGGGCACCTTGGGTTCAGGCAACCACTACCTCGAGGTGCAAGAAGTCGCCGCAGTCTACGATGCCGACGCGGCGACCGGTTTCGGCCTGAAACGGGGCGTCGTCGTCAGCATTCATTCCGGCTCGCGCGGTCTTGGGCATTAGATCGGCACGGAATACTTGCGTGATATGGTGATCGTCGCAGAGTGCGAGGGGATTTATCCGCCCGACCGCGAACTTACCTGTGCGTCAATCAATTCGCCGGTCGGGCAGCGCTACCAGGGCGCCATGCGCGCTGGAATTAACTGCGCGATTGCCAATCGGTAGATCATCGGTCATCTGACGCGCGAGGTCTTTGCGGCGCTGTTCCCACGGGCGCATCTCGAGTTGTTGTTCGATGTGTCGCACAACACCTGCAAGGTCGAGCGGCATGGCATCAATGGTGAATCGCGCGACGTCTAAATCCACCACAAGGGCGCGACTCGTGCCCTCGGGCCGGGCCATCCGGACTTGCCGGGCGCGCTAAGTCCGCTTGGTCAACCTGTCCTGATTGGCAACAGCATGGGCACCAGTTCCTATGTCCTGGCGGGTACCGCCGAGAGTGAAGCGCGGGCCTTTAGCTCCGCCTGCCACGGGGTCGGCCGCCGTATAAGCCGGCACCAGGCGCTGAATACATGGCGCGGCCGGCAAGTTGTCGACGATCTGGCTGACCAAGGCATTCTGTTCTGGAGCAGGAGTAGGGGCGGGCGCGGCGTCGCGGAGGAAGCGCCCGGCGCCTACAAGGATGTCGCCGCGGTCGTGGATGCCTCGGACGCGGCAGGACTTGCCCGCAAGGTGGCGAAACTGGTCCCACTCGTCTGCATCAAGGGATGAGCCAGCTGTTGGTGCGATCCCCGACGCGCCGCGACAGCTGCCCTGGGGCGTTCAACCGAGCGACAGAACCGAGCTGTTGACGGCATCCAGCGCCTCTTCGATTTCCGGCGCCAGCTTGCCTCGCCGGTCGAAAATGATAATGCCGGGAGTGAGATCCCGCAGTGCGTTGCCGATGCGATCGGCCGAGACAGGGTGCAACTGAATCAGATTGGCCAGGCGATCTGCGCCGCCCAGGTAGTGCCGAACGGCCGTGGTTCCGCTCTGGGCGGCTTCCTCGCCTTGCGCGAGTACCAGCGCAACCAGCGGCAAGTTGTAGATGGCTGCCAAGGTCTGCCCCATGGTCAGGGCCTCTTTGAAGCCTTCGTAAAGAAGCACTACCGGTTTCCAGGTCTCCCAGCGCCGGTACATGAGAAAGAGCGAGCAGGGCGCTTGGGCTGCTACGGTGAGCGCGGCGACTCCTGTTCGTGATCGGCGCTGATGCTTGCTCGATGCCAGAGCCAGCAGGTCCCCTGCGCGGAGGGTGGCCATAAGCTGTTCCGCGTAGATGCCGCGCGCGACCTGGAACGACCATTTGATCCGCCACTGGGCGGCAACCGTCTCCAGGCTCCGGCGTGCTTCGGCCGACCATATACGATACGCACGCTGTATGGACGCAGGGTCGAAGTCAACCAAGTCCCGCGCTTGGTGCGGCACCATGCGGGTCATCGGAAGCGCGGCGGCCTGAAGCAACTCCGCATCCTCTATGAACAAGCCAACCAGCTCGGCTTTCAACCCGGCGGCGAGGCGGGCCGCCTCTTCGAGCGTCGCGGCGCTTCGCTCGTCGGTATCGAGGGTGACGAGGATTCTACGAATGTCCGGCTGCCAGCGGTGCGCTTCGTTCATTCACTCCCCTCCATCCTGACCGGCCCGTTGAAGGCGCGCCGCTTTTCAGCCATCTCCATCAATCGCGTCTCGACCCTATAATTGAGGCTCCCCACCGGGTATTGGCCGTCTGTACCACGAACACCGGAGGAAATTCCCGTAAGGATCTCGATTCCCTGGTCGATCGTTTCCACCGGATAAATCTGGAACCGCCCTCCTTCCACGGCCGCGAGCACCCTTTGGTGAACCATCAGATGCTTCACATTGGTCGCCGGAATGAGCACGCCCTGCTCGCCGGTCAAGCCGCGCCCGGCGCAGAGATCGAAGAATCCCTCGATCTTTTCGTTGATGCCGCCGATGGCTTGGACCTGGCCATGCTGGTTGACGGATCCCGTGACGGCATAGCATTGCTTGATCGGCACACCGGAGATCGCCGAAAGCAGGGCGTAGAGCTCGGCGGACGAGGCGCTATCGCCCTCGATACCCCCATAGGATTGCTCGAAGACCAGGCTGGCGGACAGCGACAGCGGCCGCTCGCCTGCATAGCGGGAACTCAGGAAGCTGCTCAAAATGAGGACGCCCTTCGAATGCAAAGGGCCGCCCAGTTCCACCTCGCGCTCCATATCCAGGACCTCGCCCTTGCCAAGACGAACCCGGGCGGTGATCCGGCTTGGCCGGCCGAAGGCGAAGCTTCCCAGTTGCATGACCGAGAGACCGTTGATCTGACCGACCACCGCCCCTTCGCTGTCGATTGCGATGGTCCCGCGAAGGATTTCCTCCTGAACGCGATCGCGAACCCGGTCAAGACGCCCTATCTGGGCATCGACCGCATGCTGTACCTCGGCGGCGCCGACCACCTTGCGGTCGTCCTTGCCTGCCCAATGATTGGCTTCGCGGAGTAGATCGAGCAGATTTTCGATCCCGGTCGATAGCTTTTCCGAATCGCCTGTCTCGCGTGCGGCGAACTCTAGCACGCGCGCCACGCCGGCGCGGTCAAAGGGCCTCAACTGCTCCTTACGAATCAGAGTTGCGACCAGGCGCGCATAGAGCAGGTTGTGTTCATCGTTGCGGTCAAACCGCTCATCGAAATCCGCCGCGACCTTGAACAGCCGGGTAAATTCCGGATCGTATTGGCTCAATAGGTAGTAAATCAGCCTGTCACCGACGATGGCGATCTTGACATTGAGCGCAATGGGTTCCGGCTCGAGCGTGACTGTGCTGAGCAAGCCAAGTACCTGGGCTATGGGTTCGATGCGAATGTACTCGGCCAACAGCGCCCGTTTAAGTGCCTCCCATGCCCAGGGGCGGGTCAGCAGTTTTCGGGCGTCGAGGACGAGGTAGCCGCCGTTGGCGTGATGCAGAGCGCCGGGGCGTATCATGTGGAGGTCGGTAAGCAACGTGCCCATTTCGGCCCGGTGTTCGATCCGGCCTAACAAGCGGTCGTAAGTCGGGTCGTCCTCGTAAACCACCGGGGCGCGATCAGCAGTCCCGTTATCGACCAGAAGATTGATGCGATATCGGCGAAACAGGGACGGACCGTCTTCGAACTCGGCGGCGTCTCGGTTCGCGCCAGGTTTCTCCGGTTCGCTTATGAGGGCTTCCACATTGTCGATGACATCCCGGCGCACGTCGTTCAGATAGTCGAGCACCTTGGGCAGGTCGGTATACTTCTTGCGCAAGGTTTCGATCAGGTGGCCTACTGCGAACTCCGCGGTCTCGTCGTTCAATCGGCGGATCGCGTTCTGCGCCTCTTTCATCCAAACGGGCGTTTGCTGGAGGATTTTCATAAGCTTTTCTTGAAGGCCTTCGATTGCCGCCTGTGCGCGCTCCCGCTCTTCGTCGGAGAGGCTCTGAAAGTCCTCGGGTGAAATGACCTTGCCATCGCGCGTCGGGCCAAAAGCGAAGCCAACCGGCGTGCGCAGAAGTGCGATATCGTGAGGTTGCGCCTCCGCCTCGATCTCGGCGAGCGCTTTTTCCCGGCGCTCTCGGAACCCTTCCTGGATCGCTTGTTGACGGGTTCGGTACTCGCCACTCTCAAACGTGCTGCGCAGCCCGACCGGTACGTCTTGAACGAACCGCACCATGTCATTCTGAAAGACGGCGCCGCGACCGGGCGGGAGCCGGAGGGTGCGAGGTTTGCGCGAGTCCTGGAAATTACTGACATAGCAATAGTCGTCTGGCACTGGCGATTCGGCCGCCGCCTGCTCGAAATGGCGGCGCACGATCGTGTGTTTACCGATGCCATCCGGACCTAACGCATAGATATTGTACCCTGGCTGCCGCATGGCGACAGCGAAGCCGATCGATGCCACCGCGCGGTTTTGGCCGATAACATCGCCCAGGTCTTGCAAGTTATCGGTCGTCTCGAAATCCAACTGGTCTGGTGCGCAGTGCCAGCACAGCTCCTTAGGTGAAAGGGGTACGTTTTCGGTCATAGATGATCGCATTCGGTCCTAATTCTATGCTGGTTTGCCCCTGGTCTCGACTGCCCGGAAGTCACCCCGACCAGTCTTGATGCTACGCGCCAAGCCGGCACCCAACCTTGACGTGGGTCAATGCGCGAGAGGGCGCGAACTGGCATTTTGTTTTGCGCAAACTGCGGTGCCATACAGCCATGCGAAACAGAAATCCGAGAGGCTGGTTAGTCACATGTCCAAAACCCCGACACGCCAGAGCGCCAAACAAGCCGTCACCCACGACATGGTCGTGGGGCTTGTTGGCGAGATCGGCAACGCAAAAATCGCTGCGATTCTTGCTGTCGGCCCAACGCCCGAGGATCTCGAAGAAGCGGTCGTGTGGGCCGGTGGTCAGAGTGATGTCATGGGTGAGGAGCGTTTGCCGCTCACCGGTGTGGCCGCGCAAATCTGCGATATCCTGACTGTCGACCAAGACGATAACGATGAGCGTAGATAACTCGCCATGTTGTGGTCCGGAAAGTAGCACCTCCAGGCGATGTCAAAGTGCGCCGGGCGTACTGCCGGCCGGTCTGCTTCTGACTGACCTCTATCAGCTCAACATGGTCCAGGCTTATCTGGACAAGGGTATGACGGAACCGGCCGTGTTCGAGTTCTTTGTCCGAAAACTGCCCGAAACGCGTGGTTTCCTGGTCGCTGCGGGGCTGGAGCAAGCACTCGGCTTTCTCGAGACCGCTCGCTTTACGGAAACCGAGCTTCTATGGTTGGCGAAGAGCGGGCGTTTCAAAGACGAAATGCTCGATTACCTCACCGCGCTTCGTTTCACCGGCGATGTCGATGCCATGCCGGAGGGCACCGTCTTTTTTCCGGATGAGCCCATCCTGCGCGTGATTGCACCGCTGCCGGTCGCGCAGCTCGTTGAAACTCGGCTGATAAACATGCTGCATTTCCAAACGGTCATTGCCTCGAAAGCGGCACGCATGGTGCTTGCCGCGCCAGGAAAGGCGCTTATAGATTTTGGCTTGCGCCGGGCGCACGGGGCGGAGGCCGGGATGCTGGCGGCCCGCGCAAGCTATCTGGCCGGTTTCGCCGGCACCGCGACGACACCCGCGCTGGTCCGTTTCGGCATACCGATTTATGGCACCATGGCGCATTCGTTCATTCAGGCATTCGAGAGCGAAGAGGCGGCCTTCGAGGCCTTCGCACGTTCGCGGCCTGAAAATCTGGTCCTGTTGCTGGACACCTACGATACCGAGGCAGCGGCCCATAAGATTGTGACTTTGGCGCCACGCCTGCGGCGCCAAGGTATCGCGATCCGGGGTGTGCGGCTGGACAGCGGCGATCTTGCCCTGCACGCCCGCCGGGTGCGGCATATCTTGGATCAGGCTGGTCTCCAGGATATTATGATCTTTGCCAGCGGCGGTCTCGATGAGACGATTTTGAAACTCTACTCCGCCGCCGAAGCGCCGATTGACGGCTATGGTATCGGCACCAGCTTGACCACATCCATGGATGCCCCGGCGCTCGATTGCGCATACAAGCTCCAAGAGTACGCCGGCCGGCCCAAGCGAAAACGCTCGGAGGGCAAGGCCACATGGCCGGGCCGCAAGCAGGTTTATCGTGCCTACCGCGAAGACGGAACCATGTCCGAAGATCTTCTGACGCTGGACGGCCAGAGCTGCGAGGGGTATGCCCTGATCCAAGAGGTCATGCGTGGGGGGCGGCGGATTGGGGTGCCGCCGACGCTGACCGAGGCACGGGATCTAGCCGCCAAAGAGGTCGGGCGCCTCCCCGGCCACCTGCGTCAACTGGAGACTACGCCGAGCTACCCGGTTAGTGTTTCTCGAGAATTGAGGGCCCTGGCCGATGAGGTCGACCGGGAGCTAGCAGCGGTTTAGGAGACTTGATGAAAGGCCTTGTTTACGCCGAGTCACTCGAGGGGCTTCCGCCAAACGGTTCAATGTGAAGACGGATTTCCGGGTCGATGCTGAACACGGTGCCATCCGGTACCTGCAACCAGCGTTCGTGGGTGATTGGCTCCGATGCGATCTCGACGGCCCTGTAGGCCCGCTCAGGGCTGTGGTGGACATGCGACTTGCCGCAAATCTCGCAAACATGAATGCCGTCGCGTTCGAGATACCATAGCGTTCGACCGAGCCGGGATCCGACCATGCGTTCGCCGTCGGTCCAAAGCACGTTGAGCGAGATTTTGGCTTTGCTATCTATGTCGTGGCACCAGGCGATCACCTGTTCCAAGCCGTTACGCAAGGTCTCCAGTAAGGGCCGTTCTGGGTGTTGCCGCCAAAGCCCAAGTAGATAACGAAATACATGCTCGCTGTCGGTCGATCCGTGGATTTCGCTCCGCTGCAGAGGATCCATGACATCGATGAGCCAGTCGCGTACCTGATTGAAATTCGGCACGGTTCCATTGTGCGCGAAAAGCCATACGCCGTGAACAAAAGGATGCGTATTCTTAAGGCTCGGCGGCCCCACGGTGGCCCGGCGGATATGGGCGATCACCGTTTTCGAATAGACCCGCGCGGCGGTCTTCTTAAATTGCTCGCCGTGGTAGGCCGCCCAAGCCTGCTTCTCGACGAAAGGGACCCCGTCGGGGTGCTCCGCCACGCCCCAACCATGGCCGTGGGTCAGGCCTGCCAAATCCATACGGCTCTGAGCCATGAGCGCATTTTGAGCATGCACCAAGCTGCATTCGACCTTGGTCGGCTCGTTGGCTCGGAAACCGTATAGGCGGCACATGGCGTCTCGATCGATTCCCACCGCAATCCGATGGCGTGGCTTCTCGTGATAGGCTGGATGTTGGTTAGAGAGCTAAACTAGGCCACGCCAGGTCGCTCGCCATGAGCTAGGTCAATTCGGCACCGGTTGCCAAAGCGCGAATGCGCCATAGCCGACGACGCTGTCGCGCGGACCCGCGGTATCGCCGGAATTCCTCAGGTCGAGTTTTTGGATCTTGAGCCCATGGCGCCGCGCGAAGGTCAGTAGTCCGCCGATCCCGTGGCAGCCGCAAGCCTGCTCCGGGCCAATCTCCTCTGGCTGCAGCATAAGGATCGAGTTGGCGGTGCCGAAATCGCGCTCCCGGGCGCTCTCGTAGTCCAGATAGTGGCTCAGATCCGAGCTGACGACGACCAGGGTCTCCGGCCCGCCCCAAAGAAGCGCAAGGACCTCGGCGACGGCCTCGGGCGGGACCTGCCCCGTGACCAAGGGGATCAGGACAAAGCCACCGAGTACCCTTTGCAGGAAAGGAATTTGGACCTCGAGACTGTGCTCGCGGGCGTGCGCGGCATCCTTGACCGCGACCTGCGGCAAGGCGCACAGCCTGTCGACCGCCTCACGATCGAGCAGGACCGGCCCGAGCGGCGTCACGAATGCTTCCGTCGCCGGAACGGCAAGGCCTTGGAATGCAACGTAATGCGAGGGTCCAATGAGCACGACCCGGCGGATCCTGCCACGGGCGGGGGCAAGGCGCGCATAGGCGCGGGCGGCTACCGGGCCGGAATAGACATAACCCGCGTGCGGCACGATCAGAGCCTTCGGCGCCTCGGCGCCAGGCTCGCAATCCGAGAGATAACGGTCGATCGCGCCCTCTAAGGCCGCCGTTTCGTCCGGATAGAAGGTGCCGGCCACGGCCGGCGCTCGCTGTCGCGGCATCGGTCCCGCCTGTTTCCACCATATTGGGAGATATTGCCCGCGGGTACAATTCCCCTGGTTGGAATCCGGGCATACGGTCCCTATTTGTTCGCCATGAAGAGTTTCCGGGCGGGCGTGACCGGTCGTTACTGGCACAAGACGGATCAGGGCAAGATCCAGTGCGATCTGTGCCCGCGGTACTGCAGGCTTGGCGAGGGGCAACGGGGGTTGTGTTTCGTGCGTGCCCGCGAGGGCGATGAGCTTGCCCTGACCACCTATGGACGCTCTAGCGGCTATTGCATCGATCCTATCGAAAAGAAACCGCTCAACTATTTTTTGCCAGGCTCGGCCGTCCTCTCCTTTGGCACGGCGGGGTGCAATCTCACCTGCAAATTCTGTCAGAATTGGGACATCAGCAAATCCCGTGAATTCGACACCTTGAGCGACGCGGCAACGCCAGAGACGATCGCGCGCGCGGCCGCTGAATTGGGCTGCCGCGGCGTGGCCTTCACCTACAACGACCCGGCTATTTTTCTCGAGTATGCGGTCGATGTGGCGGCGGCTTGCCGGGAGCGGAACATCCGCACGGTCGCCGTGACCGCAGGCTATATTTGCGATGCGCCGCGCGCGGAATTCTTTCCGGCGATGGACGCAGCGAACGTCGATCTCAAAGCCTTCACCGAGGATTTCTACCGTAAGGTGTGCGGCGCGCAACTCGGCTCCGTTCTGGACACGCTCAAATTCATCAAGCACGAGACCGATACCTGGCTGGAGCTGACCACACTCTTGATTCCCGGCCAAAACGATTCGCCGGGCGAACTCGACGCCATGACCGCCTGGGTTGTCGAAAACCTCGGCCCCGATGTCCCCATGCACTTCACCGCCTTCCACTCGGACTGGAAGATGCGTGGTGTGCCCGCGACCCCGCGCGAGACGTTGAGCGAGGCGCGGGTGATCGCCATGGGTAACGGTGTCCGCTATGCCTATACCGGGAATGTGCGCGATGCCGAGGGCGGCGGTACCTATTGTTCCGATTGTGGCGAATGCCTGATCCGGCGCGACTGGTACGAGCTGGGCGCCTGGCGCTTGGCGCCGGACGGATCCTGCGCGGCTTGCGGGACGCCGTGCGCGGGCGTGTTCGAGGCGCAACCCGGGCGCTGGGGCGCCCGCCGGCGGCCGGTTCGCTTGGCCGATTTCGCGGCCTGAGGCTGTCTGCAGAACTTAGAAAAAACGAGGTGGTGGAGTGGACGATCTCAATGATCGGAATATGCGGCGGCGCACCTGGCATCAACGCCGGGAACTCATGGAGGCGCAGCCGTCAGGCAAGCGATGGCGCGGGCGGGTGCGCAGCCAACTCTACGGGACGGCCTGGCGCATGCATCATATATTGCGCCCGACCCGGCCGTTCAAACGTGGTGCCAAGCACGCCCTTCGACTGGACCTGAGCGAGTTGACGCTGTCGTTTGCGGACCTTCCGGCGGCATTCGACGGGTACCGTATTCTTCACCTAACCGACCTTCACCTCGACAACATCGATGACACGGCGGTAGAAACGGCAGCCCGTATCGGCGGACTCAAAAGCGATCTCTGCGTCATCACAGGCGACATTCGGGACAACATCCATGCGCCTTTGCATCCCTTGATCGAGCGCCTGGAGAATGTTGTATCCTCGGCGCATGCGCCGGATGGGGTCTTGAGCGTACTCGGCAATCACGATGGCGCGGCCATGGTCGCGCCGATGGAGCGAATCGGCATACATGTCCTGCTGAACGAAACCCTGACCTTAACCCGCGATACGGACGATCTGCACATTACCGGCCTGGATGACGTGCACCGTTTTCACACCGAAGAGGCATACGCGGCGCTGGACGCGGCGCCCGAAGGCTTCTGCATCGCCTTGGTCCATTCTCCGGAGGTCGCCGGGCGGGCGGCTGAGAAGCATCGGCTGTATCTGACGGGCCACACCCACGGCGGGCAGATCTGCTTGCCTGGGCAGCGGGCGTTCACTTCCGGGCTAAAACGCCATCGCGACCTGGGCAAAGGCATTTGGCGCCATGGACGCATGGTCGGGTATACGAGCCGCGGTATTGGCGCCTGCATTGTCCCGTTCCGATCCTTTTGTCCGGGTGAGATCACCTTGGTGACGCTCCGGCGTGCCGCCGATCACGTCTCGGTCAATGGCCGCACGGCGGACATCTGATAAAGACCGAGACCGCCGCTCGCGTTTGGCGTAACTTCCGGCAAGGGCCGATGGAAGGCGGTTCGACGACTTGATTTTGGACCGGGATCGATCCGGTCTCCAATACGCTGCCGCGTGCCTTGGTATGGCCATGACAGATCTGCCCATCGTCGCGCATTTTGACGTAACCCTCGACGCAAAGGAGGGCGAGCGCCTAAGTCGTCTTGCGCGTGATCTGCGCGCGGATGAGCCTGCCCTTTCAGTCAATGCAGCATTCGGCTCGCAGGTGTTACCCGGTCTCGGGCCCTGGCCAAGCCTGGTTATCGAGGATCACAGTTGGATCACTTTATTCGAGGAACGTGGCGACGTTGCCTATACCTATCGGGCCTTGCTCCTGGCGGGAGATGGCGATCTCGTTGTCATCGCGCAGCCGCGTCACCCCGGGTTCGAGAACTATTGCCGGAGTATTCTAGGGCTTGGCCATGTGGAGGTGATGTCCCCGGCGGTGTCCGCCAAGCCGCTGGCTCTAGCCCAGCGCTGTGCAAACGATCCAGCCCTTATCGGCCGTGCGGCGGATTTGGCCAGACGAAGCGGGGGCCTCAATGTTGTTCCCTACATGGGCACTGGGGGCGTTTGGACACTGGCGCGGTGCATCGCGGATGCCGCGCGAGTTCCGATTCTCGTCGCCGCCCCGATCCCCCGTCTTACACGCCGGGTCAATGACAAAATCTGGTTTACCGCGCGCGTAGGAGAGGTGCTGGGTGCTCAGGCCACGCCTTTGTCGAAGGCAGTCTACAATCTGGCCGCGCTCGCCGGCCAAGCCGCTGTTCTCGGGAGGCAATACCGCTGCGTTGCCATCAAGATTCCCGACAGCGCGAGTTCCGCCGGCAATATCATCCTGCAGTCCCGAGATCTACGGGATATGACATTGCGGCATCTGCGCGATACAGCGGCGTCTTCCTTGCGCAGTGTTGGCTGGAAAGGCGCGTACCCTTTGATGGTTACGGCCTGGGAAGAGCCAATCCTGGCCAGCCCATCGGCGCAAATCTGGGTTCCGGATCGCACCGACGGTTTGCCGGTCTTCGAGGGGCTATTCGATCAGATGGTGGTTGGACCAGCGCGAGAGTTCGGTGGTGCGGCGCCGAGCGCCGTGCCGGAACCCTGGCGCCGCCGTCTGGCACAGGAAGCGGTTCGCTTGGCATACCTTTTTCAGGAGCTTGGGTACTTCGGTCGATGCAGTTTCGACGCGATCATCGTTGGTGAGGATCTCGCATCTGCCACCTTGCATTGGGTCGAATGCAATGGGCGCTGGGGCGGCGTGTCGATTCCCATGACTCTGGCAAACCGCCTAATCGGGGATTGGACCATGCGGCCGCCGGTCGTCATCGATCGCGCCAACATGTCCGGAGCGCCACGAAGCTTCGACGAGATTCAGGTCGAGCTCGATACCGAGCTCTTTAAGCCGGGCTTACGCGACACTGGCGCGGTGATCCTTGCGCCCAGCCGGCTGCAAGATGGCAGCGGCTACGAATTCATGGTACTGGGCAAGAACGTTGCGAGGGCCAAGGCCCATGCGGAGGATCTGGCCGTCCGCCTGTCGCCGAAGTAGGGCCATTCCGCGTTATCCAGCAGCAGACCTTGGCTAAGTTGGAGATAAGATGGGCCGTGAAGGAATCTCTCGGTCGATCTAGCACAGAATCGAATGCTAGTCTGCCGCGCCTTGTCTTTTGATTCGGGTCAAGATTCTGGCCAACTGCAACGCGCCGCAGGCCTTCGCCGGTTGGTGGGGGATAAGCTTTGCCTTGCAAGCTGGTCCGTGTCTGCTTGATCCAAGTCATGGCGAGGGCACAAAAAGATCGTGCCTATAAGTCCATTATGGCAAGCGATAGGTCCTCCTCACAGCGCCAATCCGAAGAGTCTCTACGCGCGCATGCCCTGTACCGGGGTAAAATTCAGAGCCTGCCGAAATGTCCGATCCGCGGATTAGAGGATTTCGCGCTATGGTACACGCCGGGAGTCGCGGCGCCCTGCCTGGCGATTCATGACGACCCCGCGCGTGTCTACGACTACACCAACAAGGGCAATAGTGTCGCGATTGTCTCCAACGGGACCAGGGTTCTGGGCCTTGGCGACATCGGCCCGGAGGCCGGCCTGCCGGTCATGGAGGGCAAGGCGCTTCTTTTCAAGTACCTGGGCGGCATCGATGCCGTGCCGCTTTGCGTCGGAACCCGCGATCCGACGGCCATGGTCGAGACGGTCGCCGCTCTGGAGCCATCCTTCGGCGGCATAAATTTGGAGGATATAGCTCAGCCGGGATGCTTCTCGATCTTGGATCGGCTGCGTCCGAGACTAAATATCCCGGTCTGGCACGACGACCAACAGGGCTCCGCCACGGTGGCGCTTGCCGGCCTTCTCAATGCGCTCGATGTGGTCGGCAAACGCCTGGTGGATATCAAACTCGCCATGATCGGTATGGGCGCGGCCAATGTCGCGACCTATCGGCTGTTGAAGGCGAGCGGTATCGCAACTGAAGCCATCGTCGCATGCGACAGCAAGGGAACACTCCACCTCGGGCGCTCGGATATCGAGGCGGCGCGGGACTTTTACGCCGAAAAATGGCAAGTCTGTGAGGAAACGAACCGGGAGAAAGTCGTCGGCGGCATCGCCGAGGCTTTGCGCGGCGCCGACGCTTGCATCGCCTTTTCCCGACCCGGCCCCGGGACCATCGAGGCCGAATGGATTAAGGCCATGGCGCCGGACGCCATTGTCTTCGCCTGCGCGAATCCCGTGCCGGAAATTTGGCCACAGGACGCCAAGGCCGCGGGGGCGCGGATTGCCGCCACGGGCAGAAGCGATTTTCCCAATCAGGTCAACAATTCGCTTGGCTTTCCGGGTATATTCCGCGGTGCCCTGGACGTCCGGGCCAGGACGATCAGCGACGAAATGGCCTTCGCGGCGGCGCGGGAATTGGCGGCCGCCGCGCAGGTCAACCTGGGCGAAGAGTCAATTCTGCCTCGCATGACCGATTGGCAGGTGCCCGCGCGGATCGCCGTCGCCGTGGGGATGCAAGCGCAGGAGCAAGGCTTGGCGCGGTTGAACCTGGACCACGGGGCCCTCTACGATACCGCACTGGCCAAGATCAAGGCGGCCCGCGATGCGACCCAGGCGCTGATGCGGAACGGCTTGATTCCGCCAGGGCCTTAAGTAACCGCGTCAATGTGTCCGGACGCGCGCATTGCTGCTTAGGGCCGTGAGGGAGAGGCCCAGGATGGCTCCGGCCAGGGCGAGCACGGTGTCTTTTTGCGCGTCGAACACATCGCCTTGTGTCCCTAGGAACGCAAAGGCGGCCTCTGGATCGATGATTTCGGCTGTGGCCCATTCGACTATTTCATAGAAGTTGCTGCAGGCCAGGATCAGCGCAAGGCTTACCAGGTAACACCACCCCCCGGAGATGCGGGCGGCGCGCCTGGCAAGCTCATGGAGCGGATAGCTGAACAGCAACCCAAAGAGAAAATGTATGACCCGGTCGTAGTGGTTGCGCTCCATGTCGAGGGCCGACTGAAGCCAGAAGCCAATAGGTGAATGCGAATAGTTGTAATGCGCGCCTACCGCGTGCAAACACAAGAAGACCGCCATCAGCCCATAGGATAGGTTGGAGAAGGTGAAGGCACGGTAAGTTGCGGCAAGCAGGCCGACGAAGACAAAGACAAGCAGGTTTTCGAGCAGCCAGTCGAAGCGATCCGTCGGCGAGATAGCGGCAATCAGCCAGACAGTGGCATAGATTACTGCAATTGCTTGCAGGACGCGATTGTTCTTGAAGCTCTTAGGTTGTCCTGTCGCCGCGGGTGACGCCCGGTTCGGTCTATTCAAGGATTCGTCTCCGGTTAGTGAGGTCGTTAAGACCGGCAAAGCGAGCACGCCACACCAAGTTGCACTAATGCCAGTCGCCTATCCCTTGATGCAAATGAGCGGCTCCAGACGCGCGACCTTGCGGGCGAGCCCGGCATTGTGGGAAGCGTCGACCACTGCACCCACATCCTTATAGGCGCCCGGCGCCTCCTCGGCGACGCCGCGTGAGGAGCGGCTGCGAATCAAGATTCCGCGCTTTGCCAAGTCATCGACCACCTGGTGTCCTTTCCAGTGCTTGAGGGCCGCGTGCCGGCTCATGCGGCGGCCCGCACCGTGGCAAGCCGAGCTGAAGGCGAGCGACTCGCTCTGCGCGGTGCCGGTCAGTACATAGGAGGCGGTGCCCATGCTGCCGCCGATGAGGACCGGCTGTCCGGTTGCGTGCAGAGACGACGGCAGATCGGTATGACCGGGGCCGAAGGCCCGGGTCGCGCCCTTTCGGTGAATAAAGACGGTTCGGCGTTCGCCGGCGATGACGTGCTCCTCCACCTTGCAGGTATTGTGCGAGACGTCGAACAGCAAGTCCAGACGCGCACCGGGAATAAGACCGGCGAAGACTTGGCGCGTGATATGACCGATGATTTCTCTGTTGGCCAAGGCGCAGTTGATGGCCGCCCGCATGGCGCCGAGATAGCGTTGGCCGATCGGCGAGGCGATCGGCGCGCAGGCGAGCTCACGATCCGGCAAGACGATCCCGCTCTCAGCCGCGGCAACCGCCATATCGCGTAGAAACTCGGTGCCGATCTGGTGGCCGAGGCCACGCGAGCCGCAGTGAATGCTGACCACCGCGTCGCCGATCTTCAGACCGAAGGCGCGTGCTGCCTCAGAGTCGAATATCTCAATTACTTCCTGGACTTCGAGATAATGATTTCCGGAACCCAACGTGCCCATCTCCTTGCGCTGGCGCTTCCTGGCACGGGGGGAGACCTGCTCCGGTTCGGCGCCTGCCATCCGGCCGCCTTCCTCTATGCTGTCCAGGTCGGCGGCGTTCCCATACCCTTTGGCCACTGCCCAGGCGGCGCCGCCGTTCAGCATGGCGTCCATCTCCGGCTCCGAGAGCACGATACGTCCGGTGCTGCCCACACCGGCGGGAACGTACGCGAAGAGATCATCGGCAAGTGCCGCTTTCATCGGCTCGATATCGCGCGCGCTCAGGCCGGTCAGCATGGTCCTGACGCCGCAGGAAATGTCGAAGCCGACCCCACCCGCCGAGACCACGCCGCCCTCGTCAGGGTCGAAGGCCGCGACACCGCCGATCGGAAAACCATAGCCCCAGTGGGCATCCGGCATGGCGTAGGCGGCCTCAACGATGCCGGGCAGGGTCGCGACGTTGACGATCTGCTCGAAGACCTTGTCGTCCATGTCTTCGATCAGCTGAGCGTCGGCAAAGATAACCGCGGGCACCCGCATCGCGCCGCTCGCAGGAATACGCCAAGCGAAGGCGGAGATGCGCTCAAGGCGATTCATGTCCATGGTTTTCTCGACTCCTCGCGGGCGGCCGCCACATCAAACGTCGACCACGCATTGTGCGATCCAATGCCCCGGCCGATCTTCGATCGCTTTCAGCGCCGTCATGGTCGCACCCTTGATCTCGACGGCCGGCTCATGACGCCCGACATCAACCGTCTCGCCCCAGGCGCGGCCCCGTAACCGCAGCCCATCAATCCGGACCCGAAAGTGGCCGAACACCATGTTCCGGGTTGCCATCTCGTACACCAGGGCGTTCAGCCAGTCGGTCAGCAGGATCTCCGGGTCCAGTGCCTCGCATTCCACGTCGACGGCGGTCTGGCTCTCAACAACACTGGGGTCGGTCAAGACCGCGGTCAGGGCCAGCGCGGCTTGCTCGAAGGCGGCTTCCAGTGATGGACCCATGCCACGTACTCCCATGTCCGCACCGTGGGGAAACAGCTCCCACCGAGCCGTTCCCCCACCCGTTTTCCGGGTCATGACCAGCGGCGATAGGTCATGGCACGCTCGACCCGGCGGCGGGCCAGGCCGGCGGCCGCCACCCGGGGTAGGACCGCTTGCGCAAGGCTCGCCTCGAGCACGGCTTGCGTATTGTGCCGGATCTTTTCTTCGATTGTCTCGAAGGCTTGGCGCTGGGTGCCGCCAGCGTACTCCACAGCCCCACAGATAACGCCGCCGGCGTTGGCGATAAAGTCCGGGATCGACAGGATGTTACGCTCGTGCAGGGCCGCCTCGGCCGCGGCCGTCACCGGGATGTTCGCACCTTGGGCGACTATCTTGGTCTTGAGACACGCGACGTTATTCTCCCGGATCACGTCGGGCCGTGCGGCCGGGATCCAGATATCGCAGTCGATGCCGATAACGGCACCGCGGTCCAACTTCTCTCCGGCGTCGTGATCCGCGAGACTCTTGCCGTCACGCTTGAGCCGCATCAGCGCGTCGATGTTCAGGCCGCCCGGGTTGGCAAGCGTAGCCCGCGAATCCGCGGCGGCGACCAGGACCGCGCCCTTTTCAGCCAGGAAACGAGCGGCATGCTGACCGACCGAGCCGAAGCCTTGGATCACGACGCGCGCGCCCTCAATCTCAAGATCGCAAAATCGGCGCGCGACATCGATCGCGACACTGAGTCCGAAACCGGTCGCGCCAATCCGGTCTAGCGGGATGCCGCCGATTTCCGGCGGCAGGCCAACGCTGCGGCCGATCTCGTCGTGAACCCAGGCCATGCAAGTTTCATCGGTACCCATGTCCGGCCCAGCTATGTAGTCTTTAATGTCCCCGATGGCACAGGCGAAGGCACGGACCAAGCGTTCCTTCTCCGCCGCCGGCATGCGCGGATCGGCGAAGATCACGGACTTGCCGCCACCATGGCGCAGGCCCGCGGCCGCATTCTTTAGGGTCATGGCCCGCGCCAGGCGGAAGCATTCCTGGGTGCTGACATCCGGGGCCATACGAACGCCCCCAATCGAAGGGCCGCAGGCCACATTGTCCACAACCAAGACGGCTTTCAGGCCGGTGCGCGGCTCATAGATGTGGATCACCTTGGTTGGGCCCAGGTCGTCGGCGAAGCGAAAGGCGTCTTCCATGGTGTTCTATCCCTTCAAGTCGCGCCTCATTCGGATTCTTCGAGATCGGCCGCCAGGGCAGCCAGAAAACGCGACGCTTCGCCGCCCATGACCGCGCGATGATCGAAGGTGAGCGACAGCGGCAGAACGCGGCGCACCGCCGCCCGGCCTTCATGCGCGACGGCGCGTTCGGCGATCCGCCCGGCGCCGAGGATCGCAACCTGCGGGGGTAAGACCACCAGGGCGGCATGGCGGCCGCCGAACATGCCGAAGTTGGACAGGGTGATCGTCTGCCCGCGCAGCTCCTCGGCTGGGATGCTGCGCGCCCGGACGTCGGTCTTCATGCGCTCAAGGCCCCGGCGCAGGTCATCTGGGCCGCGCGCCCCCACATCACGCAACACCGGCACGAAGAGGCCGTCTTCGGTGTCCATGGCGATGCCGAGATCGACATTGGTATGCAGGCGCCGGCCCTTATCGCGGCCCAGGTACCAGGCATTGAGCGCCGGCTCCGCCTCGCATCCGGCGACAATGGCGCGGATCAGACGCAAGGTCACGTCGCTTTCGGCGTGCCAATCGTGGATGTCGGCCTCCTCGGTCACGGTGGCGGGGACGACCTCGGCGTGCGCGCGTTCCATCTTGACCGCCATGGCGCGGCGCACCCCGCGCAGTGGCTCCAGCGGTCCCGCCGCGGCGATGGCGGCCGCCGCGCGTTCGACGTCGGCCGCCATAATCGCACCGTCCGGTCCGCTGGCCGCTACGTGCGAGAGATCGATACCCAAGCGCTGGGCCAGCGCCCGGACGGCGGGCGTGGCTTTGGCGCGGGCCGTGCCGGGCGCGATTACCGTCGTCGGTGTGGCGGCGGCCGGCTTCGGCTTTTCCTCCGTTGCGATAGTGCCCACGACTGTGCCCGCGTCCGGTTGGGCCGCCGTTTCGAACTCCACCAGGGGGCTGCCGATCTTCACGATATCGCCCGGTTCTCCGAAGCAGCGCGCAATGCGGCCGGCCTGCGGCGAGGGGATCTCGACCACGGCCTTGTCCGTTTCGACCGAAACCAGCGGCTGATCCGCCACCACGTGATCGCCGGCCCCGGCGTGCCAGGTCACTATCTCCGCGTCCTGCAGGCCTTCGCCGAGGTCGGGCAAGTTGAACGTGCTCATGCGTAGGCCAGCACCCGGCGCACCGTGCGCAGGATCCGCTCCTGTGTTGGCATGTAGTAAATCTCCAGGCGGGGCAGGGGCATGACCGTGTCATAGCCGGCCACGCGCCCCACCGGGGCGAGCAGGTTGACCAGCCCGCGGTTGGCTAGGCCGGCCGCGATTTCCGCACCGACGCCGCCACTCAGGGGCGCCTCGTGTATGATCGCACAACGCCCGGTCCGTTCCACCGAGGACAGGATCGTCGCCATGTCCAGGGGCTTCAGAGTGGCCACGTCGATCACCTCGGCCTCGACGCCCTCGGCGGCGAGGGTTTCGGCCGCCGCCAGGGTTTCAATGATCATCGCCCCCCAGGTGATCAGGGTCACGTCGCGCCCCTCGCGCACGGTGAAGCACTGGTCCAGGGGCGTCGCGACGCCGTCATCGGCGATTTCTTCCTTTGGCGCCCGGTAAATTCGTTTCGGCTCCAGGAACACGACCGGGTCGGGATCGCGAATCGCGGCCAGTAGTAGGCCATAGGCGTGCGCCGGGGAGGACGGAATAACTACCCTGATGCCGGGGATGTGGGCGAACAGGGCTTCCATGCTCTCCGAATGGTGTTCCGGCGCATGGATGCCGCCACCGTAGGGCGCGCGTATCACCATGGGGCAAGTCAGGCGGCCGCGCGTCCGGTTTCTCAGGCGGCCGGCATGGTTCACGACCTGGTCGATCGCCGGATAGATAAAGCCCATGAACTGGTATTCGACCACGGGCCGAAAACCTTGTGCCCCGAGGCCGACCGCTAAACCGGCGAAAAGCGATTCGGAAAGCGGCGTATCCATGACCCGCCGCTCACCGAAGCGCTCAATGAGACCGTCGGTTGCCCGGAATACGCCGCCATCGATGCCAATGTCCTCGCCGAGCAGCAGGACGGTCTCGTCTTCTTCCATGGCCCGGGCGAGCGCGAGGCGCACCGCCTCGACAAGCGTGATCTCGCTCATGGCTCTGTCGCCTCTTCTACCTCTGCGCGCTGTTCGGCAAGCGCGGCCGGAAGGGTGGCATAGAGGTGATCGAGCATTGACGTGGTCGGCAGCGGCGGCGTGGCGAGGTATTCGGACGCGGCTGCTTCAACCTGCGCCGAGCAATCGCCGATCAGGGTTTCCTCGTCGGTCTTGGTCCATTGACCGCCATCGCTCAGGTGCTGGCGCAGGCGTGTAATCGGCTCTTCCTTCCAACGCGCGCTCACCTCGGCGTCATCGCGGTAGCGGCTCGCGTCGTCCGCCGTCGTGTGATCGCTCAGGCGGTAGGTCAAGGCTTCCACCAGGGTCGGGCCCTCGCCGGCCCGGGCCTGTTCGATGGCCGTGCCGACCACTTGGCGTACGGCAATCACGTCGTTGCCGTCGACCTGGATCCCCGGAATTCCTGCCGCGACGGCCTTTTGCGCGAGGGTTTCGGCCGCCGTTTGGCGGGCGCGCGGCACCGAGATCGCCCACTGATTGTTGTTGACGACAAAGACCACCGGCAGGCGCTGCACACCGGCTAAGTTCATTGCTTCGTAAACATCGCCGCGCGAGGTCGCGCCGTCGCCGAAGACGCACACCGCGACCCGCGCTTCACCGCGCAATTGGAAGGCATGGGCGACGCCGACCGCGTGCGGCGCGTGGGTCCCGACGGGGACGCAAATCGGAAAGTCCTCGCGCGGGCCGGTGAAATCGCTTCCGCGCTCGTCACCACCCCAGTAGAGCAGAATTTCCACCATCCGCACGCCGCGCAGCATTTGCCCCCCTTGCTCGCGGAACGAGGGCAGGAAAACGTCCTCCGCCCGCATGGCGGCGGCGACCCCGACCGGTACGGCCTCCTGGCCCAGGGACGAGGCGTAGGTGCCCAAGCGCCCGGTGCGCTGCAACGAGACCGCCTTGGCGTCAAAGGTACGGGTCAGGACCATGGCCTTGTAGAGCGCGATCAGGACGTCTCGGTTTTCAGCGAAGGCCGGTAGAGGCTGCGTCGGCCGTCCCCGCAGGTCTAAGTATCGCGTGTGTTCGATGGTGAAGGAGGCGACCTGGGTCATTGCTCAGGCTGTCTTTGCCTCAGGCGCACCAAGTTCCTCAGCCATGCGTTGCCGCATGATGTACTTTTGGACCTTGCCCGTCACCGTCATGGGAAACGCCTCGACGAACTTGATATAGCGCGGGATCTTGAAATGCGCGATCTCACCCTTGCAGAACGCCCGGATTTCAGCCTCGGTCGCGGTCTCGCCGGGGCGCAGCACGATCCAGGCGCAGACCTCCTCGCCGTATTTCGGGTCGGGGACGCCGATCACCTGCACGTCCTCGACCTTCGGGTTGGTGAAGAGGAATTCCTCGATCTCGCGCGGAAAGATGTTCTCGCCGCCTCGGATCAGCATGTCCTTGATCCGGCCGACGATATCGCAATATCCCTCCGCATCGAGGGTCGCGATGTCGCCCGTGCGGATCCAGTGGGCCGGGTCGATGGCTTCCGCCGTTTTCTTGGGATCGTCCCAGTATCCCGGCATGACGCAGTAGCCGCGAGTCAGGAGCTCGCCCGGGGTTCCGGTCGGCACGATCCGTCCTTCCGGATCCACGATCTTGACCTCGGTATGCGGCAGAACGCGCCCGACAGTCGTGACCCGGCGCTTCAACGGATCGTGCACCGAGGTTTCGAAGCTGACCGGCCCGGTCTCGGTCATGCCGTAGGCGATGGTGATCTCGCCAAGGTGCATCTCGCCGATCAGGCGCTTCATCAACTCTATGGCGCAGGGCGCGCCCGCAATGATCCCGGTGCGCAACGAGGACAAATCGAAGCGCTTGAATTCCGGGTGATCGATCTCGGCGATGAACATAGTCGGCACGCCGTGCAAGGCCGTGCAGCGCTCGGCCTCAACCGTGCGCAGAACCTCAAGGGCGTCGAATCCCTTGCAGGGGAATACCATGGTCGTACCGTGGGCCACGCACGCCAGTGTGCCCAGAACCATTCCAAAGCAATGATACATGGGCACCGGAATGCACAGGCGGTCTTGCTCGCTCAACTCCATGGTCTCGCCCACGAAGAACGCGTTGTTGACGATGTTGTGGTGAGTCAGAGTCGCTGCCTTGGGCGTACCCGTGGTGCCGCTCGTGAATTGAATATTGATCGGGTCGTCGAACTGCAATTCGCCGGCAAGCTCGCTCATGCGCCGGTGCTCCGCCTCGCCGCCGCGCTCGAGCACCTCGGCGAAATTCAACATGGCGGGATCGCTCTCTTGGTCCAAACGGATGACGAGACGCAAATCCGGTAGCCGCGCGGCCCTAAGCTCGCCCGGCGCGGCGTGCTTCAGTTCCGGCGCGATCTCGTGGAGCATCGCGACATAGTCGCTGGTCTTGAACCGCGTGGCGGTGATCAGCGCCTTACATCCGACCTTGTTGAGGGCGTATTCCAGTTCGGGCAAGCGGTAGGCCGGATTGACGTTGACCAGGATCAGGCCGGCCTTGGCGGAAGCGAATTGGGTGACCACCCATTCGGCGTTGTTCGGCGACCAGATGCCCAGCCGCTCCCCCGGCCGAAGCCCATGGCCGATGAGCCCGGCCGCCAGGGCATCCACTTTCTGTTTGAGTTCGCGCCAGCTCCAGCGGACGTTCTGGTGGCGCACGATCAGCGCCTCTTCCTCGGGGTACCTGGCCACGGTCCGGTCGAAAAGCTGCCCGACGGTTAGGCCGAGAAGCGGGGTCGGACTGACACCGTGAACGTAGCTATGGCTGAGGGCGGACATAGTCGATACCTCTCGGTCGAACCGGCCCTTCACTATCGGCGACTACTTATTTGACAGTGAGGCAGCCGCAGTCGGTCGCTTGCGCAACCTTGTGCGAGACGCTGCCGAGGAAAACGCCGGCCAAGTCGCCAAGCCCGCGCCGACCCATGACAACCAGGTCGACACCGTTCTTTTTTATGTAATTCGTTATATGAGTGACCGGGTCGCCAGTCTTCAGCAAGATTTCGCAATTCTTCGCGCCATTTTCGCGGGCAAGCGTCTCGGCGCCCCTGAGAATCTCGTATCCCGCGCGCTCTATAAGATCCTGTTCGGTTACGCGAATATGCTCGAGCTTAGAGTAAGCCTGAAGCTCCTTGGGGACGGCAAGACTACCGGAATGGGTGAGAACGTGTATCAATGTCAGCGTGGCGTCGAAGCGTTGAGACAAGTCCGCTGCGGCTAAAGCCGCGCGTTTGGCAGGTCCTGAGCCGTCGACAGGAACGAGGAGATGGGTGAACATGGCCGTGGCTCCACTTTCCATTGTGCTTTCAATTACTTCTATGACCCTCCCAGTGCGTTTTCATTGACACAGGTCAATCAACCTTCAGGCGACGAAGGCGGCCTCCCCTATTCCTCGTAAAATCCTCAGCCGCGCTGTCGGCGTTGCGTGCGCGCGTCGCATCGTTATCGTATGATCTAAGCCATGGCACACCGAATCCTGATCCTCGCCGCAACCGTTGTGAGCCTACTTGCGGCACCGCCGGCTACCGCAATCGAGCCGACGACGGTGGCGAAGTTGGTCGAGCCAAGCATGGTCCGCGTCCTCGTCGAGGGGCCGGTCGGCACCGCAACCGCCAGTGGCTTCGTCGTCAGCACGCGGGGCCATATCGCGACCACCTACCATCTTATCCAGCCGCATATCGAGGAGGATTGGAGCCTCTTTGTAGTGGAGAGCGGCGTTACATCCGAGGCGCGCCGGGTGGCAGCGGTGGTTCAAGCCTACCCCGAAGAGGACCTGGCGGTGCTGAAAGTGGAGGGTCTGCAGCGGCCGCCGGTGCCTCTGAGCGAATCCGACACCGACACCCTGACCAAGGGGACGACGGTGTTCGCCATCGGATACCCCGGTGCGGGCGCGAGGCTCGGCGCCGACAGCGGGACAAGCTTCACCGCCGGAGTCGCCAATCGAATATTCATGGGCGCCTGGACACGGGATGGCCCCCGGATACAGATTGTTCAGCATTCGGCCGCCACTAACCCAGGCAACAGCGGCGGGCCGGTCGTCAATCCCTGTGGCCAGGTCGTGGGCATGAATACCGAACGGGAGATGGCGATGCTGATCACGCCGAGCGGTCTGCCGATCGTCTACGATGTGATCCAGGGCGTGTTCTTCGCGTCGCACGTCTCGGTGCTGGTGGAGAAGCTCAAGGCTCTGGGTATTCCTTACAAGGGTACGCGAAATGTGTGCCGGGTTATTCTCGGCGTGCCTTCGACTAATTTTTATTGGTACGCCTTGGCAGTCGTTGTCGTGGCGGCAATCCTTGTTCTACTCCTCATCAAGCACTGGCCGCGGCGGGCGATCCACATCGTCATTCATGGCGGCGTGGCCACACGCGACGGTGCCCGTGCTCTTGGGCACCTGTTTCTCCGGCCGCCGTGGCGGCACAAGAAACATGAGGCCGCTTGGCGGCTGCGCTGCGAGGATGCGGAGGGCGGGCCGATCGATATCGTGATCACGCAAGAGGATCTGCGCCGGGCCTCTAAGGGCCTGGTGATCGGCCGCGATCCTGCCTGCGACCGCTGCTTGGCTGCCGATGGGATCGCTGCACGACATGCGCAGTTGGTTCCAATTGGCGATGGCCTTGGGGTCGCCGACCTGCATTCAGGAACCGGAACGGCGGTGGATGAACACCCCGTGGATCCAAACGACGGCCCGGCACCGCTTGCCCCCGGCTCGCAGCTTCGGCTCGGCAACGTGACGTTCCGCGTCGAGCGGCGCTGAGGGGAGCCGAGCGCGCCGGCCAAGCAGGTCCGGGCCTGCATGGGGTGCGACGATAAGCAATCATGTTAGGCAAGCGCTTCGTTCTGTTCGAGTTGTTAGGTTTCAAGGTGTAGGTTGACGCGAGTTGGCTATTCCTCGCCGTGCTCGTCATTTGGTCCTTGGCCACAGGAGCTTTTTTGGTCTGGTATGAGGGCCTGAGCCGGGAATACAACGTCAGCCGCGAACGGATCCGGCAGATCGAAGTTCGCGCCTTCGAGATGGTCAAAAAGACCGCGCAGAGAGATGCGTCAAGGCGTCCCAAAGGCCGCCCGGCAGGATCGAGACGGCCCGAAGCAATCTTGGCGGCAGCTTGACACACGCATCCAAAAAGCTCTGCTGTGGGGTGGACCGAGACTTGGTATTTTATCTCGGCCTGAGTTTGAATTAAGGATGGGTTGAGCCTAAGGCCTGCTTTGAACAAGAACGGACAAGTCATCGGGCGTAGGCCCACAAGTTAAGCCTCCCTGGTGTCGAAAACTTGGTCAAGAACGCCATAGAGCGATGTGCGATTATCCGAATCGCCGGTGCGTGTGGCGCTGCAATGCAGCGACTGCCTGCTGAAGGCCATCTGCAACGCGGTCAGCCTTGTCCTCTCCTTCGCCCATGGTGTCCAGTTGATCCACGTCCATCGGATCGCCGAACCGGATCGAGATCTGCCGAAATCGAGGCAAACGTCGCCCACGCGGCAAGGCTTCATACGTGCCCTGAATGAATGTGGGAACGGCAACAACCTTGGCCTGCTGCATCAAGATGCCGATCCCAGGAAGGAACGGCCTGATGTTCCCGGTGGGCGATCTGCGCCCCTCGGGAAACCACACCAGGAAGTGCTTGCGCTCAAGGACTGCCTTACCGAGAGCCAAGCTGACCCCCGGCCCACGGTCCAGGTCGACAGGGAAAACCCTTGTGATTCGGCTGAGGAGACGACTGCCTGGCCCGGCGAACATCTTGCCGGTCCAGCCGGCCCAATAAGTGTTTCGCAGGTATCCCATCGGCAGAGCGGCGGCAACGGTGGATGGATCGAGTAAGCTTACGTGATTCGGCGCCAGGATGCATGGACCGTCGCGCGGAAGCCCCTCCACTCCTTCCACCCGGAGCCGAAAAAGACCGCGCATGAATAGCCAATTTAAGGCCAACACCAGCATGCCTAAGAGGGATGGAAGCGGCCCTAAGGGTTGCAACCATCGGAGCTCATCGGGCGTTACGGCCTGAGCGTTCGTTCCCAGACGGCGACCGCGATTCTCACCTGTTGTTGTCGCTTCCAGCAAAAGGTCGCGTATCGTGACGATCCGCGCGATCGTGTCGCCCGTCAAACCGATGCCAAAGCGCTCCTGGATTTCCAAGCTCAGGGTCACCCACTCGAGCGAGTCCATCTGCAGATCTAGCTGCGGGCTGGTATCGAGTGTAAGGGCCACCGCGGGGAATCGTTGAACGAGCCACGCCCAGATTTCCTTCGCGGGCGCCGACGCCAACAGGCGACGATCCCCTTCAGAAAGCTGTGGCGCGACAGGGGCGGCGGCGACACTTTCCGCCCTGTCGTAAATTTCGGCCATAAGATGACGCCGCAGCTTGCCAAGATGTGTGCGAGGCAAGGCCTCACGGGTCAACTTGTACCTGGATACGCGCTGGTAAGGCGGTGATCGAAGAGAGATATCCTCGATCTCCTCTCGCAGAAGGCTTTGGACTCGTGCCGATCCCCGTGCACGTATAGCTTCATCGTCGGGCACAAAAACACCGGCTAGGGCCCCGTGATGCTCCAGGATCGCGACCTCCCGGATTAGCGGGCTGGACGCGTAGAGGTTTTCCACATCCTCGGGGATCACGTTCTTCCCGCCGGGCAAGACGATGACCTCTTTCATCCGACCGAGGATGTGAAGGTAACCATCCCGGTCCACAAGCCCAAGGTCGCCGGTACGAAACCAGCCATCAGGCGTGAATGCGAGCGCTGTCGCTTCCGGGTTGTTTCGATACCCCGCAAATACGTTGGGCCCGCGCACGAGGATATCGCCGGACGGCTGCCCGGCTTTCGCGTCTATACGAAGCTCGACACCGGGCAGCGGCAGCCCGACCGAGTCGATCCGGGCACTGCCACGCCGGTTGAATGTGACGATAGGGGAAGTTTCGGTGAGGCCGTAACCGGTCAGAACCTCCCAGCCAAGAGCCTCGAGTTTCCAAGCGACCTCAGGATCCAGACGGGCGCCCCCGCACCCCAGGACGCGGAGATCGGGACCCAACTCGCGGTGCAGGCTTCGAAAGACAAACCTGCCCACACGAGCCCCAAACCTTCTACGTATAAACTTCGATGCCCCCAGCAGGAACCAAAAAACCGACCGTGCCGCTAAACCGAGCCTCCCGGCCTTGCCCTCGATCGCGGACAGCAGGGCGGTGTAAAGGCGCGGCACGCCGACAAGGACTGTCGCTCTCGATATTTTAAGCGCTTCGGTGATTTGTGGCCCGCTGATGCCGGCCGGAAAAACAACGGCCCCTCCGCTTGCAAGCGTGCCGAGAAGGCCGACAGTGAAGGGGTAAGAATGGTGGAGCGGCAATGGGAGAAGAGTGCGATCCTCAGGCTTGGCCATCTTGCCCGCCACTATCGCCTCTACATTTGCCAAGATATTCCGGTGGGTTAGAGGTACCGCTTTCGGTGTTCCTGTGGTGCCGGAGGTATACAGCAGAGAAGCGAATACATCGGACGTAATCTCGGGGAGGCTGACCTGACGTTCAGCAAGCAAGTTTCGCCAATTCTTTACGTTCTTTCCGTCGTTGCTCCCATCGAGCAAGACGATGTCCATTTTGGCCGCTTCGTTTAGCGCCGTTAGGGCCGGCAAGTGAGTTCGCGACGTGAATGCGCGCCGTGCGCCGCAATCGGCAACGACGCGGGCCAAATCTTGATCGCTGGAAAGATCGTCCAGCGGAACCGCGAGCGCGCCTGAGCGGACAATGGCAAAATAGGCAACAATCCACTCTGGTGAGTTCGGCGCGCACAGCAGCACGGGCTCACCTTGGCGCACCCCTAGCTCGATAAGCCCCCTGGCAAGCATCACGATATGGTTTGCCAGATCGGTGTATGTCCATGTTTCTAAGCCATGGCCGCGGAGCGAGATAACAGCTGCTGCCGCACCCCGGCTGGACAGGTCTTCTGCCATCTTGGCAAGGGTCTGAAAACGGTTCACCCTGGTACTTCTCCGAGAAAAATAAAGCCGTTGCGACCTTAGCTAACCATCTAAATATCACGAAGTTTGTGAGGGCTCGTTGATCAGGATCAGTAACAGGGGCGCCAAGCTGACCCGCGTAAGATACTGTTCTTTGATCCCGCGCCGTTAGCCCTCAGAACGTCACGGCTCGGTGAGTGGCTTCGTGGTTGGGCAATCGACAAATAAGAGAACCACGAGACCCGCCAGGAACAGGCACAGAATTGTCGTCATACCCAGGCGCTGGCTTCCAAATTGTAATGTGACCGTACTCACCAACAGAGGACCGAGAAATGCCGTCGCCTTTCCGGAGAAAGCAAAAAGACCGAACATCTCGGTCTCCCTGTCCTTCGGCGCTAATCGTGCCATAAAAGAGCGGCTCGCAGCCTGTATGGGGCCGACGAAGATGCCGATTGCGAGCCCCAGCAGCCAAAACAGTTCTTTCGATTCGACGAGCAGAAGGCCCCCGCCGAAGACGATCAGGCTTACAAGGGAAATCAGGATCGTTTTCTTAGGCCCGATCCAGTCGTCAATCCAAGCGAACCCCGCCGCACCAAGGCCAGCGGTCACATTCAGGGCAATGCCGAAGCGGATGATTTCGGAAACGGTCATGCCGAACGTGCCCGCGGCATAAATACCGGCGAACGAAAAGAGAGTGTTAAGGCCGTCGATGTAGAGCATCCGCGCCCCCAAGAACTTCACGATGTTCCGGTGCCGCCGAACATTGCGGAAGGTTTCAAGCAGCTCGCGGATACCGTAACGGATCGCCATCCCTATTGGGTGTCGGGCTCTTCCAGAGTCGGGCGTGAACAGAAAAATGGGTGCCGAAAAGATACCGAACCAAACAGCGACCAACAGCATTGTGGCGCGCACAGGCTCGGCTCTGTCGGCATCCAACCCTAACCACGGCGCTTGGCTCTGAACAAGCCCGATAAGAGCGACCACGAGGCAGGTTAAGCCCCCAGCATAGCCCGCGGCCCAACCCCAACCGGATACCCGCCCGACCTTGTCAGGCGGCGCCAATGCCGGCAATAGTGCATTGTAAAAAACGGTGGCGAAATCAAACGCGATGACGCCCACACCGACGAGAATTAGGGCGGGAAGCGCGTAACTTGGGGAAGGCTCAATAAACCACAGCATGGCGGCGGCAAGAACCGAGACAGCTGTAAAACCGCCGAGCCAAGGCTTGCGCGATCCTGTCTTATCGGCGACCGCCCCAAGCACAGGACTGGAAAAGGCGACGATCAGGGCCGCTAAGCTCAGCGTATGACCCCACAGGGCTGTCCCAACGATAGTATCCTCCGCCACGCTTTGTGTGAAATATGCGGAGAACACGAACGTGATGACGACGGTGGAGACAGCAGAATTGGCCCAGTCATACAGACACCAAGAAATTAGTGCGAGCCGAGAATGCTGGTCTGGCTTTGAATCTTGGCGCTTCTTTTGGACTATCGGACCGGTCCCCAAGTCACCCCCATTTATATGAAACGTCCCTGCCACGCCGGGTAAAAGGAATTCCTCCGACCGACCCTCCCCTGGGCGCGTTACCTCCAGGTCCGCGCAGTGCACGCCGCGCGCTTGATACCATTGCCGGGGGCCTGCGCGAACATGTATCGCGGCTTGCCGGAGACATCGGTGAGCGCGGGCCCCCGGCAGTCGTGTGCCGGTTCTCCGCTTGATCCATGGCCATCTCCTCAGGCGCGGCCCTTTCCCCGACCATGACAACGGTTTCATACCTTAACGCGAGGTGCCTTGCGGCAAATCAATTTGCCGGGGTGCCTTACCAGAGGTCGTCGAGTGCCCTCAGAACATCGTGACGACTGATTTGCCCGACCAGACGATCATTGGACACCACGGGAAATCGCCGATAGGGCCCTTTCAGAAAAATTTGCGCGACCTCGACAATGTCCGTTCCGGCATCGATCGTTTTCACGTCGCGGCTCATATAATCCGAAACACGACCGCCCCATTCCTTATGATAGGTCGCGTTGAACGCGACCTTCAAACAGTCCTTTTTGGACAGAATACCTACGAGCTGCCCGCCTTCATCCAGAACCGGCGCCCCGGAGATCCGGTTCTTGAGCAACATTTTCATGGCCTGGTGGATGTCCGTCTCAGGCGCAAGCGTGACAAGCTTGGCCGACATGTAGTCTCTTGCCGTGCGCGATGGGCTCATAACCGCATCCGATTTTCCCTAGGCGACCGCTGGGACATCTACTTGAGGACGATCGTCCCGGCCAACCTTTCCCGGGTGGCAAGGTCTCGTTCCGGCTTGCCGGCGTCGGCGCATACCTCGCATGCGGCGTCCTGGACCTTTGGCCCCGCGAACTTCCCGCAGCCAGCACTGATCGGCCGCTTTCTCACGATGACGCCTAAAGCTAACCCGGCGACAGACACCGTAATGACTAAAAAACTGAGCAGGAAAAGCTCCATTGCGATCCCCTTCAGCCAAGCAGGTATCGTTCGAACGCCGGCGAGCTGACCTCGACGAAGCTTCTTGCGTCCTTGACGATGAACAGCGCGGCGATCTCCTGCCGCAGCGCCATTTCGTACCCGGCATCGGGCCCGAGCACCATTAGGGCGGTGGACAGCGCGTCGGCTTGCATCGTCGACGAGCCGATGACCGTGACCGACGCGAGATCATGATCGACCGGCTTGCCGTTACGCGGATCGATGATATGTGAATAGCGCGCCGAGTCATATTCGAAGAAGATCCGATAGTTCCCGGACGTCGCGATCGCGGCGCCATCTAGGGCGACGGCCCGCTGCATCGCTCTGCGTCTCGCAATGGGTCTTTCCACGCCAACCCGCCAGGCTCGGCGTCGAGGGCTGAGCCCCCGGGCCCTGAGCTCGCCGCCGATCTCGACGAGGTAATGGGCCACCCCTTGTTCTTCCAGATGTTCCGCCAGCTTGTCGACCGCGAAACCCTTGGCGATGCCCGAAAGATCGATCTCGATGTCGGAGAGGCGCTTGGCAATGGTGGCCGGCGCCCGCCTGGTTTGGACATGTCGAATGCCGATCTTCCCCAGCGCCTCTTGGATCTTGCCGTGGGGCGGAACTTGCTGGCTGGCCGATGCGGGTCCAAAACCCCAGAGACGTACCAGCGGCCCGATGGTCGGATCGAATGCGCCATCGGACAAGTGGCCAATACGCAGAGCTTCCTCGATCACGGCCAAGGTGTCGGACGAAACGCCGCTCCATGACGAGGAAGCACCGGCGTTGAAAAGAGAAATTTCGGACTCCGCGCGCCAGTTGGACATTTGCCGGTTGACCGTCTCAAGGCGTTGCTCGATGGCAGCCCTGAGGGCGCGGCGGTTCAGATTGGGGGGGAGGCTCGTGATCTTGACGCTGTAGCCGGTGCCCATCGTGGCGCCGGCGATCGTGGTCATTGGCCGCCAGGAATTCTCCTCATCGCAGCCGGCGAGGCTCAGGAAGGGTGTTGCCAGCGCGAAGCCTTTTGCCCGCCGCAGGATATCGCGTCTGGATAGGGTCGAGGTCATCGCTCAGTCACCGAATTCGTCGAGGAAAACATTGTCAGGATCTATGCCTAGATTGTCCAGCATGTTGCTGACCGCCTTGATCATCACCGGCGGGCCGCAAAGGTAATACTCGCAGTCTTCCGGCGCCGGATGGTCCTTGAGGTAACTCTCGTAAAGCACCTCGTGGATAAACCCCGTCTTGCCGGGCCAATGATCCTCGGGCCTCGGCTCCGACAGCGCCACGAGCCACTGGAAGTTGTCGTGTTCAGCCTGGAGCCGGTCGAAGTCGCCGACGTAAAACAGGTCCTGGCGGCTTCGTGCGCCATACCAGAAAGTGATCTTACGCTTCGACTTCAGATGTTCCAGTTGATCGAATATGTGGGACCGCATTGGGGCCATGCCTGCGCCACCGCCGACGAAGACCATCTCGGACTCGGTCTCGCTGGCAAAGAAGTACCCGTAAGGGCCCGATATCTTAACCTTGTCACCCGCTTTCAGGTTGAATATGTAGGACGATACGACCCCGGGCGGGACGGATTTGGGCGCCCCTGGCGGCGGTATGGCGATCCTGACCACGAGCATAATCACGTCGCTTTCGTCGGGATAGTTGGCCATCGAATAGGCCCGGGTCGTGGGCGTCGTGGTCTTTGCCTGGAACCGCCATAAATCGAAGCGATCCCACTCGGCGCGGAACTTGGGTTCGATCTCGAAGTCGGAGAAGCTCGCTTGGTAGGGAGGACAGCTAATCTGGACGTAGCCGCCGGCGCGAAACTCGATCGTCTGCCCTGGCGGCAGCTCCAGCACCAGTTCCTTGATCAGGGTGGCGACGTTCGCGTTGGAGCGAACGGTGCAGTCCCAGTGACCGACGCCGAATATTTCTTCCGGCACCCACACCGCCATGTCCTGCCTGACCGTCACCTGACAGGCCAGGCGCATGCCCGCCTTCGCCTCGCGTTTGGTGATCAGCGCCAATTCAATGGGCAGGATAGCGCCGCCTCCCTTCACGACCTTGACGCGGCACAGACCACAGCTCCCAACGCCGCAGGTTGAGGGGATGCGAATGTCCGCATCGGTGAGCGTGCCGAGCAGCTTGTCACCTGCATTGGCTCTGATTTTTCTCTCGTCATTGACGGTGATATCGACCTTGCCGGTCGCCACCAGCCTCGAGCGGACGGCCAGGATGACGAGCACCAGGCAGAGCACAATGCCGGTGAAGAGCGCAACACCGAGGCCGATCTCAAGCATCTGGCTTCCTCAGGTGGGACGGCACAGCCTCATCCGATACGAATACCGGAGAAGGTCAGGAATCCGAGCGAGATCAGCCCGATTATGATGAAGGTGATGCCCGTGCCCTGTAACCCCTCGGGAACGTCGCTGTATTTCAATCTTTCACGGATCCCCGCCAAGACAGCGATGGCCACCGCCCACCCGAAGCCCGAGCCAATACCGTAAACCAGGCTCTCACCGAAATCGTAGTCGCGCTCGACCATGAACAGCGACCCGCCGAGGATGGCACAGTTGACCGTCACCAGCGGCAGGAATATGCCGAGCCCAATGAAGAGCCTGGGGAAAAATCGATCGAGCACCATCTCCAGGATCTGTACCATGGCCGCGATCACGCCGATGAAGGTGATCAGCGCAAGGAAGCTGAGATCGACCTCCGGCAATCCCGCCCAGGCGAGCGCGCCCTCCTTCAGCAGATAAGAATAGATCAGGTTGTTGAGCGGCACGGTGATGGATTGGACCACGAGCACGGCGAGGCCGAGCCCGATCGCGGTCTCCACCCGTCTCGAGACGGCCAGGAACATGCACATGCCGAGGAAGAAGGAGAGCGCCAGGTTCTCGACGAAGGCCGCTTGGACGAACAAGCTCGGATAGCCGGTCATGGCGCGCGCTCCGATCCACCGGCCGGCAGGACCCGGAATTCGCTGCGCTCGACCTGCTCCGACTTCCAGGTCCGAAGGCCCCAGATCAGGAACCCGATGAGAAAGAACGCGCTCGGCGGCAACAGCATGAGCGCGGCGGGATGGTACCAGCCGCCGGCCGAGACCGTCGGCAGGATTCCGATACCCAGAAGGGTCCCCGAGCCGAACAGTTCCCGCACCGAACCGACCAGAATGAGAATCCAGCTATAGCCCAGCGCGTTGCCCAGGCCGTCCAAGACGCTGAGGCCGATGCTGTTCTTCATCGCGAAAGCCTCCGCCCGTCCCATGATGATGCAGTTGGTTACGATGAGCCCGACGAACACCGAAAGCTGCTTGCTGAGTCCGTAGGCGTAAGCCTTCAGCACCTGGTCCACGACGATCACCAGCGACGCGATGATCGTGATCTGCACGATCAGCCGGACATTTCTTGGCATGTGTCGGCGGATCAGGCTGATCAAAGCGTTGGACAGGGTGATCACCGCCGTGACCGCGAGTGACATGATCAACGCTGTGGCCAGGGTCTTGGTGACCGCGAGGGCGGAACAGAGCCCGAGGATTTGCAGCGTGATCGGGTTGTCGTTCACCAGCGGGTTGCGGAACGCCTTCGTAGCTGGACTTTCCATCGTCAGCCTCGTTGGTTGGGGAAACTTCGCAGATAGGTGCCGAAACCGTCGCTGCCGAGCCAAAAGCGCAGCAGATTGGTCACGCCCCGGCTGGTCCAGGTGGCACCGGTCAGACCGTCCACCAGATAGTCTGCCTCGGACGAGCCTGGCTCCACCGGGCCCTCGGCGACGCCGATCCCGGGGATGCCCGCGCCGTCCCAGACTTTCTTGCCATGCCACAGACTGCGCCATTGGGGGTCGTCGATGAGCGCGCCAAGGCCTGGGGTTTCGCCATGCTCATAGAAGCTCAGGCCGATTACCGTGCGCAGATCACTGGAGAGCCCGAGATAACCATAGAGCATGGACCCGAAACCGCGGCCGTGTACGGGAAGGATAACGGCCCGCAGGTGGTCCTCCTCGCGGACCAGGTAGACGACGGCGAAGGCCGCGCGTCTGCCGATCTGGGCAAGATCGCGCTCGGGCGGGATGACGACGCTCAGCCCAGGGTCCTTCGCCGCGCGGCGCTGGTCGAAATCGGCCGGGTCGATTGTGGGAACGTAGCGTCCGGTCGCCAGGTCGACGACCCGAGCCTCCACCCGGAGGGTATCTCCAATTTGCAGCACCTCTTCGACGCCGGGAAGCAGGGCGGCGATCTCCCCAATGCGCGCCAGGCGTTCGCGCTCCTTATTGGCCTCCTGCGCCGGTTTCAGGAGTACCGCCGACCCGGCCACCAGAATTGACGCGATGAGACAGACGGCGAGTGTGACGATCACCGCTTTCAGGGGACTGTCATTGGGCAATTCCAGCAGCCTGGCGAACCAAGAGTAACCGCTCGAGCCCTGATTGTTCCCAGCACTGCTAGGCACTGCGCCGTGTCCTTCTTCCGATGTTCGCGCGCATGACCAGATAGTCGATCAGCGGCGCGACGATGTTGCCGAACAGGATGGCGAACATGACGCCATCGGGATGAGTCACGTTCGCGACCCGGATCACGATGACCAGGCCACCGATCAGAATCCCATAGATCCAACGGCCGGTATCGGTCGCGGCCGCCGTCACCGGATCGGTGGCCAGGAAAACCACGCCGAAGGCGAAGCTCCCCAGGACCAGATGCCAGTGCCATGACATATCACCGAACGGGAGATCGGTGCCCACGAACTGGTTAAACAGAAAAGACGCCGCGATCATACCGAACAGGGCGCCGGCCATGACCCGCAACGATGCGACCCGCGTGGCGATTAGCACCGCGGCGCCGAGCAGACATGCGAGGGTCGAGGTCGCGCCGAAAGCGCCCGGCACCGCGCCAAGGAAGGCCTGCATCCAGTTCGTGCCCGCCCAGTTGACCGCCTCGATCCCACCGCCCACGGCGATCCTCATGGTGGTCGCGCCGGTGAAGCCCTCGACGACGGTCCAGGCGGTCTCGCCGACCATCTGCTTAGGATAGGTGGCGTAGAGAAAGGCGAGACCGGCGAGCGCCGGGTTCAGGAAATTCTTTCCGAGGCCTCCAAACACTTCCTTGGCGACGACGATGCCGAAGGACATACCAAGCGCGACCTGCCAGAGCGGGACCGTGGGCGGCAGGCTGAGCGAGAACAACAGGGCGATCACGAGTAGGCCTGGGGCCCGCTCCCGTTTGCGCAGCTTGGAGAAGAGTTGCTCCCACAGCGCCCCAACGATCAGCGCCACCGCCAGGACCGGCAGGTAGTGAAGCGCGCCGTGCCACATGGCGGCCCAGATATCGGAGGGGTCATAGCCGATGCCCAGTGCATCGAGAACGCCACCGCGCCAGCCCGGCGCCGACCCGACGCCGATTTGTTCCATGTTGAGGTTGGCCTGGTGGCCGGTGTTGAAGAGCGCCATCAGGATGCAGGGGATGAGCGCTACGACAACGCAATTCATGGCCCGCGTCACGCTCATGCCGTCGCGCACGTGGGGCGCGGCCCGGGTGACGGCCGAGGGACCGGGGAGAGTCCCATAGCCAGCGAAGATCGGACCGGGACGACGATCCAGCAAATCTCGCAGGATCTGCATCAAAGCCCTTTCTCGATGCGTTCCAGGCAGGCCCTGAGCAGCGGCCCATAATTGATCTTGCTGGGGCAGACGAAGCTGCAGAGCGCGAGGTCTTCCTCCTCCAGCTCGAGACAGCCGAGCGCTTGGGCCATGTCAGCATCCCCAACAAGCAGCGCCCGAAGCAATTGCGTCGGCAGGATGTCGAGCGGCATGATCCGCTCGAAGCCGCCAAGCGGAACCATGGCCGTTGGCGTGCCGTGGCGCGCGCTTGTCAGGGCAAGCTTCCGCCTCAGGGGATGTACGGTGATGGCGCGGCTATAAACGGAGAAGATGTTCTTCGGGCGCGGCGAGAACCAGCCTAGGCGCGGTTCTTCGCGAGCTTCGGCGATGACCGACACCTGGTTGTGGAAGCGGCCGAGATAACTGAGCGCCCCCCGGGCGTGGTGGCCGGACAGCACCGAGCCGGAAATGATTCGACAGTCCGGGCTGGAGAGTTCGCCGCGCGTCAGATCATCAATATTGGCGCCCTGGCGAGTGCGGATGAGCCTTGGGCGCATTGACATGGGTCCCGCGATTGAGACAATCCGCTCCAAGCAAAGTCTTCCAGTAGTGAATAACCGGCCGATGGCTATGACGTCCTGATAGCCTATATGCCATACGCTCTTTCCCGCGTGGACAGGATCCAGAAAGTGGATGTGCGTTCCCACTAATCCGGCAGGATGGGGACCGGCGAATTTTACGGTTGAAACGTTGTCAACGGCGACCGTCGGCAAGTTTGACCGTGGCGACTGGCAGACAAAAACCGGGCCGCTTGTCAGGCGCGAAACAATTGTCAGCCCGTTGGCGAAATCCTGCTGGCACGCATCGATGACAACCTCCGGCCTCGGGGCCAGGGGATTGCTGTCCGTGGCAGTCACGAAAATGGACGTCGATGTGGCTTCCGGCGCTGGCACCGTGCCGTAGGGACGCGCTCGCAATGCCGTCCACAGCCCGGAAGCAAGTAGCGTTTCAAGTATTTGATCGTGCCGTAAATCGGTTAACCGGGCCACGGGCCATACGCTGAAGGTTTCCTCGTCGTCGCCGTCTAGCTTAACGGCGACCGCCAATAGAGCCCGTCTTGCGCCCCGAACGATCTGTGTTACGGTGCCGCCTCCGGGGGAAGTAAAGACCACATCAGGGTGCCGTCTGTCCGCGAATAGCGGCTGGCCAAGCTTAACGCGATCGCCCTCCTTGACCCGCATCTGCGGCCGCAAACCGATGTAATCGGCGCCAAGCAGGGCGACAGAATTGACGTCCGCACCATTCGAAATAATTTGTTCCGCCTCTCCCGCGATCGGGATATCCAGTCCCTCGACAATCCTGATCGGCAGATCCGCGGCGGTTTCGGTTCCTAGTACCTTCAGTGTATGGGGGCCCTCCGTCATTCGACCAGCCTGATCCATGTTCATTTTATGCGCAACCTCTTGCCCCAAGCCGGCAAGCGCGACCGTCGTGTCGCCTCGGCCTACGTCGCTGTCGCCCAGGAGGATGCCGGAGCCGCCAGGACCCGGTGGCGTCAAGAGGCCGACCGCTCCGCCCCAAGGTGCCCTAGCTGGCAATCCTCATGGATGAGGCCGCGCCCACCGTGCTGGCTTATATGACTTCCCCATGGAGCACCGAATCAACCATGCCTCAGTTCACAATCACTTCAACCTCGACCGCCACCTCAACAGCCGCGACGTCTTCAAACAGAACCGCTCTGCCGCACTGGCTGAATGGCGTCAAATCGCAGCCTGAGCCGTGCGTCACTGGGAAATTCGGAGACTGGTTCGTAATAGCCTGACACCACTGCCAACAAGCTATTGATATGGCACAGAAAACTGTGTGAGATTCGGACTCACGGCACGGTCTGCGGCCTTCCGCGGGCCTTCGCGCCTGGCCGCCGCGCGAGCGGGACCGGGAGAACGCGGTCTCTTGGCCGTGCTCGCGGCTTCGCGCACATATTCTCTACCGGCCATTTCTGAAGTCCCGTTCACGCGCGCGGTAGGCACCGCCACCTTGCGCCCGGTGCGCGGACTTCATCAGGGCCAGCGATCATTTGCACCGCGCAAACAGGCCGGACACATGATCTCAACCCGCAACGATCAAAATCACCCCATATTTATTCTTGTAGAAAAGGGGCCGCCCACACATGACAGCACCTTAGGTCACCGACTCATTAAATCGAATCCATATTCGCAGTGAAGCAAGTTTAACGGAAGCGAGATAGTTGTCGTCTCGTTTGTCGTAGCGTGTGGCGACGGCGCGGAAATGTTTGAGTTTATTGAAGAACCTCTCGACGGC
>JAJFGJ010000001.1 GCA_021776175.1 Kiloniellaceae bacterium | reverse complement strand
CCCCCCACCCTAACCCTCCCCCTCCAGGGGGGAGGGAACAAAACAGGACGCTTCCCCTTACTCCCTCCCCCTTCGACGGGGGAGGGTTGGGGTGGGGGTGACAGACTCGCCAAGTCGTCACGATGCCCGAGGACGGGTCGCTTTCATGTCCATAACGCAGCGGAATGCTTGAACACCAGTGGTTTCAAGGCCATGCAACCCATCTACAAATTTAAACCGGACACCAGTGGACTTGACCCGGCAATCCATCGCGGTCCGAGTCTCGTTTTCCATGGACCCACGGGTCAAGCCCGTGGGTGACGGCTGGGCGCGGTTAGCGCTGCGGGGCGCCGACGACGATGGAGAGAATGGTGTCCTCGCCCAGGGCCCGGCAGGCTTCCAGGCGCTGCAGGCCCGAAACCAGGACGTAGCGGTTATTGCCGCGGCGCACGCTGATCGGCACATGGAGGCCTTCTACCATGATGTTTTCGGCCAGGGCTTCGACCACGTCGTCCTTGATCTCGGCGCGGCGCTTGGTGGGGACATAGATTTCCCCGATGGGGATTTGTATTTCTTTCATGACCATGGCCGGGAGGATAAGGAAACGCCGGATCGAAGTCCAATTATCAGCGGGCCTAAACCGCATCCCGCCTTTGACGTTTCGGCGATCCCTTGCCAAGCTGCCTGCCTGCTTTCGCGTTCGATGGAGGAGGGCCAGATGGCCGAGATCAACATTCAATTCACCCGCTTTTCCGCCTTCTACAGTCCCCTCATCCTGACCATCGCCGGCGATTACTTGAAAGATCAGGGACTGGAGCCCAAGCACAGCATCGCGGCGCCGGGGATCTCCGCCATCGCGGCCTTGCACGCCGGATCGGCCCATGTGGTGCAGTCGGCGCCCTCGCAGGGGATCACCGCCTTGGAGAGGGGCGAAGACCCGGGCGCGCTGCACTTCGCGCAAATCAATGAAAAGGACGGCTTCTTCCTAACCGGGCGCGCGCCGGACCCGGAATTCGCCTGGGCCAAGCTGGCCGGCAAGAGGGTTCTAGTCGATGGCGGCGGGCAGCCGCTCGCCATGTTCAAGTATGCTTGCCACAAGATGGGTTTGAACTACGGCGATATCGACGCGATCGAGATGCCCGGTTCTGAAATGGATGCGACCTTCAGGGCCGGAGAGGGCGATTACATCCATCAGCAGGGACCGGCGCCGCAGCAGCTCGAACACGACGGGGTCGGTCATGTGGTCGCTTCGCTGGGCGATGCCATCGGCCCCTGCGCGTTTTCGAGTCTGGCGGCGACGGGCGAATGGCTGGCGGGCGACATGGCGCCGGCTTTCATGCGAGCCTATCGCAAGGCGCGCGCCGATTTGCTCTCGACTCCGGCGGCGGAGATCGCCTTGATCGAGCAATCGTTTTTTCCCGAGATCGATCCGGCGGTTCTCACCACAACCATCGCCGCCTATCAAAAGCTCGGCAATTGGTCGCCGCACGTCGAGATCACGAAACCCGCCTTCGAGGCGACGCTGGATATCTTTCTGCACGCCGGGCGCATAACCAAGCGCCACCCCTATGAGCGGGTGATCGCGCCGCCGCCGGAATAGGCGCGGCTCGAGCGGATATGCTGGACGGGTCATAACAGGGGAGATCGCATGATCGTCGAACCCGCCTCGGCCGAGGCTTCGCCCTTGCGCAAGGCCATACGCGACAACATCCGCCGCGATGAGACCCAGGTTGTGCGCTGGCTGGCCGACCAGGCGCACTTGCCGGCCGAAACCCTGGACCGCATCGCCGCGCGCGCCGGCACCCTGGTCCTTCAAGTGCGTAAGGCGCGCGTCGGCACCGGCGGCATCGATGCGTTTCTCAACGAATTCGGGCTTTCGACCAAAGAGGGCGTGGTCCTGATGTGCCTGGCCGAGGCCTTGTTGCGGGTGCCGGACGCCGAGACTCGCGACCGGCTGATCAAGGACAAGATCGCCACCGCCGACTGGCAAGCGCACCTGGGCCACAGCGAATCCCTGTTCGTGAACGCCTCGACCTGGGCCTTGATGTTGACCGGCCGCGTGGTCCGCCTGGACGAAGGGGTGAAGGGCGATCTGACCGGGGCGCTGCGCCGCCTGGTCCACGACAGCGGCGAGCCCGTGATCCGGGCCGCCATCACCCAGGCCATGCGGATCCTGGGGCGCCAGTTCGTCATGGGCCGGACCATCGCCGAGGCCTTGGAACGCGCAAAGCCAGAAGAGAAACGCGGTTACCGCTATTCCTACGACATGCTGGGCGAGGCGGCCCATACCATGGCCGACGCGCGGCGCTATTTCGAGGCGTACCGCGGCGCCATCGCGGCCCTGGGCAAGGCGAGTGCCGGGCTTGGCCCGATCGAGGCGCCGGGGATTTCGATCAAGCTGTCGGCGCTGCATCCGCGTTATGAGTTCGCGCAACGCCGGCGGGTGCTGGACGAGCTGGCGCCGCGTCTCAAGATCCTGGCGCTCGACGCCAAGGATGCCGATATCGGCCTGACCGTGGACGCGGAGGAAGCCGACCGCCTGGACCTATCTCTCGACGTGATCGAGCGGGTTTCCGGCGATGCGGAGCTAAAAGGCTGGAACGGTTTTGGGTTGGCGGTCCAGGCCTACCTGAAGCGCGCGCCCTTCGTCATCGATTGGCTGGCCGACATGGCCCGGCGTCACGAGCGGCGCCTGATGGTGCGCCTGACCAAGGGCGCCTATTGGGATACCGAGGTGAAATTGGCCCAGGTGAACGGCCTATCGGGCTATCCCACCTTCACCCGCAAGGTCTCGACCGATGTCTGCTACCTCGCCTGCGCCAAGCGCCTGCTCGCCAACCCCGATGCCTTCTACCCGCAGTTCGCGACCCATAACGCCCATAGCCTGGCGGCGGTCATGGAGATCGCGGGCGGGCGCCGCGATTTCGAGTTTCAACGCCTCCATGGCATGGGCGAGGCGCTCTACGAACAAGTCGTCGGTAAGGGCGAGGGGGGCATGCCGGTGCGCGTCTATGCCCCCGTTGGCAGCCATGAAGATCTGCTGGCGTATCTGGTGCGGCGGCTATTGGAAAATGGCGCCAATACCTCCTTCGTCAACCGCATTGTCGATGAAGACCTGCCGATTGACGACATAATCGCCGATCCCATCGCCAAGGTTCGCCTGCTCGACCCGGTCCCGCACCCGAGCATTCCCTTGCCGCGCGATTTGTACGGGGCGGAACGGCATAACTCGGACGGCATAGACCTGAACGATGCGCAAACCCTGGCGCCCCTGGGTCTGGAGATGGAGGACCTTGCCGAATCAGGGTGGACCGGCGGCCCCATCCTCGGCGGCGAGGAGTTGACGGGGACCGCGCGCGAGGCGGCCGATCCGTCTGACCGGCGCCGCGTGATCGGTGCGGTGGTGGAGGCCGGAAAAGATCACGTCGATCAAGCCCTGACCCGCGCGGCGCACGCGGCCCCGGATTGGGACGCGGCCCCGGCGGCGGCCCGCGCGGCCTGTCTGGATCGCGCCGCCGATCTCATGGAATCCCGGACCGCCGAACTCATGGCCCTGTGCGTGCGCGAAGCGGGCAAGACCCTGCCCGATGCAATCGCGGAGGTCCGCGAGGCGGTCGATTTCTGCCGCTACTACGCCGCCCGGGCGCGCGAGGATTTCGCCGCGCCCAAGATCATGCCCGGCCCGACCGGGGAGCGTAACGAGCTTTCACTTCACGGGCGCGGCGTCTTCGCCTGCATTAGTCCCTGGAACTTCCCCCTGGCCATCTTCATGGGCCAGGTGAGCGCCGCCCTGGGCGCCGGAAACGCGGTGATCGCCAAGCCCGCCGAGCAGACGCCGCTCATCGCCGCCGCCGCCGTGCGCTTGCTGCATCGAGCAGGCGTGCCGGGCGATGTGCTGCACCTCCTGCCCGGCGACGGGCCCAGCGTCGGCGGGCCCTTGGTATCCGATCCGCGCATCGCGGGCGTCGCCTTCACCGGCTCGACCGAGGTCGCGAAACTCATCAACCTAATCCTGGCCAAGCGCGAGGGGCCTATCGTGCCGCTTATCGCCGAGACCGGGGGCCAGAACGCCATGATCGTCGATTCGACCGCCTTGCCCGAACAGGTCGTGCGCGACGTCATTGTCTCGGCCTTTCATAGCGCCGGACAGCGGTGCTCGGCCCTGCGGGTTTTGTTTCTGCAACAGGACGTGGCTGATAAAATACTCAAGATGCTTTCCGGCGCCATGGAGGAACTGGCGGTCGGCGATCCGGCGCGCCTATCGACCGATGTCGGCCCGGTCATCGATGCCGAGGCCCTGGCCATGCTCAAGGCCCACGACCGGCGCATGACCGCCGAGGCCAAACCGATCCAGCGTGCCAGGCTGGCGCCGGGCACGGAGCACGGCAGCTTCTTCGCGCCGGTGGCATTCGAGATCGACGGCTTGGATCGCCTGACGCGCGAGGTCTTCGGCCCGGTGCTCCACGTCATCCGCTATAAGGCGAGCCACTTGGACCGGGTGCTGGACGCCATCAACGACACCGGCTACGGCCTGACCCTGGGTATCCACAGCCGCATCGATTCCACGGTCGATTACATTCACAAGCGCCTCAAGGTCGGCAACGCCTACGTCAACCGCAGCACCATCGGCGCGGTCGTCGGGGTCCAGCCCTTCGGCGGCGAGGGCCTATCGGGCACCGGCCCCAAAGCCGGCGGCCCGCACTACCTGCACCGCTACGCCACCGAACGAACCCTGACCATCGACACCACGGCAGCCGGCGGCAACGCCTCGCTGATGTCCATGGACGAGGACATGCCGGTTTAGTCCTTCCCCTGTCATCCCGGCCAAGCGTCAGCGCGAGCCGGGATCTTCGGTTTCGGCCATGCACCCAAGATCCCGGATAAGCGCCTGGCGGCCCTTTCCGGGATGACGAACTTCTGGAATTTTCACACCCCCGGCCAGGCGGCCCTAATACCGTCGACGATGAACTGCACCGCCAGGGCGGCCAGGACGATGCCGGCGACGCGGCTGATGACGTTGATGCCGGTGACACCGAGAAGCCGCATGACCGGCCCGGTCAGCAGCAGGCAGGCCAGCATGATCGCCAGGACGGCGCTGAGGACGCCCAGGATCATGGCCTTGCCGGCCAAATCGTCCGCCCGGCCCATGAGCAGGACGATGGAGGTCATGGCCCCTGGCCCGGCGATGAGCGGAATGGCGAGGGGAAAGACCGTGATGTCGGCGCGCGCGCTGCCCTCTTCTTCCTCGTCGCTGGTGGTCGCGCGCAGACCGCTGTGCTTGGCCATGACCATCTCGACCGACAGCAGCAAGAGCAGGATACCGCCGGCGATGCGAAAGGCCGGCAGGCCGATGCCGAGCAGGCGCAACAGAACCTCGCCGCCGAGAGCGAAGGCGAGCAGGATACCGGCCCCGATCACGGAGCCGCGCAACGCCATGCGCCGCCGTTCGGCCGGGGTGGCGTCGCCTGTCAGGGCGGCGAAGATGGGCACCACGCCGGGCGGGTCGATAACCACCAGCAGGGTCACGAAGGCGGCGATCAGGGTATCGATCATGGCGGTATCATGCCTGGGCGGGGGAGGCGCCGCAATCCGGTGGCACAAGTGAAGAAGACTTACCACGAAGGCGCGAAGACGCGAAGAAAGGGTATTTTATCACCCAAGCTGAGGCGCGGAGAATCCATGTCATTACTATTCTTCTTTGAGTCTTCGCGTCTTCGTGGTGAATCTTTTCTTTGACCGGGCTTCTCTCCCGCTTGCCCGATTCCGGGGGAGCCTTTAAGACTTGGGCCATGACAACAGGCAATGAAATCCGTACCGCGTTCTTGGACTATTTCGCCAGGAACGGTCACGAGATCGTCGCGTCCTCGCCCCTGGTGCCGCGCAACGACCCGACCTTGATGTTCGTCAATTCGGGCATGGTCCAATTCAAGAATGTCTTCACCGGGGCCGAGACCCGGCCCTATTCGCGCGCCGTCACCTCGCAGAAGTGCGTGCGCGCGGGCGGCAAGCATAACGACTTGGAGAACGTGGGCTATACCGCCCGGCATCACACCTTTTTCGAGATGCTGGGCAATTTCTCCTTCGGCGACTATTTCAAGGATGTGGCCATAGAACTGGCCTGGAACCTGGTGACCGAGGAGTACGGCCTCGACAAGGACCGCCTGCTGGTCACGGTCTATGGCGAGGACGAGGACGCGGCGGCCCTGTGGAAGAAGATCGCCGGCCTGCCCGACGAGAAGATCCTGCGCATCGCGACCTCGGACAACTTTTGGCAGATGGGCGACACCGGCCCCTGCGGTCCCTGTTCCGAAATTTTCTTCGATCACGGCGATCATATCCCCGGCGGCCCGCCCGGCAGCCCCGACGAAGACGGCGACCGTTTCATCGAGATCTGGAACCTGGTCTTCATGCAGTACGAGCAGTTGGAGCCGGGCAAGCGCCTCGATCTGCCCAAGCCTTCCATCGATACCGGCATGGGGCTGGAGCGCATGGCGGCGGTGCTTTCGGGCACCCACGACAACTACAACATCGATTTGCTGCGCGGCCTGATCGAAGGTTCGGCGGAGGCTTCCAACACCGCCCCCGACGGCGCCCACGCGGTCTCCCACCGGGTCATCGCCGATCACCTGCGCGCGACCTCGTTCCTGATCGCCGACGGGGTGCTGCCCTCCAACGAGGGCCGGGGTTATGTCCTGCGCCGAATCATGCGCCGGGCCATGCGCCATGTGAATAAACTGGGTATGCGCGAGCCCATGATCTGGCGACTGGTGCCGAACCTGGTCGCCATGATGGGTGCCGCCTTCCCCGAATTGCGCCGGGCCGAGGCTCTGATCGCCGAAACCTTGAAGCTGGAGGAAGGCCGTTTCATCCAAACCCTGGATCGCGGCTTGAAGCTGCTGGAATCGGCGACGGACAAGCTGGGCGACAAGCAAGCCTTGGATGGCGAAGTCGCGTTCAAGCTCTACGACACCTACGGCTTTCCGCTCGATCTGACCCAGGACATCCTGCGTGGCCAGGGGCGAAGCGTCGATCAAGCCGGATACGATGCGGCCATGGAGCGCCAACGGGTGGCCGCGCGCAAGGCCTGGTCCGGCTCCGGCGACGCGGCGACCGATACCCTGTGGTTCGAGTTGCGCGAAAAGCTCGGCGCGACCGAGTTCCTGGGCTACGACACGGAAAGCGCCGAAGGCCAGATCGGGGCCATAGTCGCCGATGGCAAGACCGCCGAGGCCGCCAAGGCCGGGCAGGAGGTCTCGATCCTCACCAACCAGACGCCCTTCTACGGCGAATCCGGCGGCCAGATGGGCGACAGCGGTGTGCTGTTCACCGCCGGGGGCGCCGAGGTTCAGGTTTCAGACACCCAGAAGAAACTGGGCGAAGTCCACGTCCACATGGGCACGGTTTCACGGGGCAAGATCGCCGTTGGCGACGCGGTTGAGATGCGGGTCGATGGCGAACGCCGCTCGGCCCTGCGCGCCCATCACTCGGCGACCCATTTGCTGCACGAGGCCCTGCGCCGGCGCCTCGGCGATCACGTGACCCAGAAGGGTTCCCTGGTCGCGCCCGACCGCCTGCGCTTCGACATCAGCCACAACAAACCCCTGAGCGGCGAGGACATCGGCGCGGTCGAGGCCGAGGTCAACGCGCGTATACGCGGCAACGCCCCGGCGGTCACCCACTTCATGACCCCGGACGAGGCGGTCGAGGCCGGCGCCCTGGCCCTGTTCGGGGAAAAGTACGGCGACGAGGTCCGGGTCGTCTCCATGGGCGGCGCCGACCCGGCGCGCGACGGCAAGGAATACTCGACCGAACTTTGCGGCGGTACTCACGTCAGGCGCGTCGGCGATATCGGCTTCCTGAAGATCACCGGCGAAAGCGCCCTGGCCTCCGGCGTGCGCCGGATCGAGGCGGTGGTGGGCGCGGCGGCCCTGGACTATGTGACCCAGCAAGGGGCCGCCCTAAGCGATGCGGCGGCGGCGCTCAAGACCTCGCCCGCGCAACTGGCGGAACGGGTCGGCGCCCTGGTCGAGGAACGGCGCAAGCTGGAACGCGAAGTCTCCGATCTGCGCCGCAAGCTCGCGGCGGGGGGTGGCGCGGCCACGGGCGGCGCGCCCGATACCCGCGAGGTCGCGGGGGTCAAGTTCGCCGCGCGCGTGGTCGCGGACCTGCCGGCCAAGGACTTGAAGCCCATGGCCGACGACTTGAAAAAACAACTCGGCAGCGCCGTGATCGCCCTGGTCGCGGTGAACGAGGGCAGGGCCTCCCTGGTGGTGGCCGTGACGGCGGACCTGACGGATCGCTTCAACGCCGTCGATCTGGTCCGTGCCGGGTCCAGCGCCCTGGGCGGCAAGGGCGGCGGCGGCCGCCCCGACATGGCCCAAGCCGGCGGCCCGGATGGCGCGGCGGCGGATCAAGCGATCGCCGCGATTGAGGCGGCGATGACGTGAGGCGGCGGTGTAAGGCGACAGTGGAAAGTCTTAGAAAGAATCGTCATCCCGGCCGAGCGATAGCGAGAGCCGGGATCTTCAGTTGGGCGGTGCGCCGAAGATCCCGGATAAGCACCTGACGGCGCTTTCCGGGATGACGAGCGAGGCTAAGCAGCATGAACCACACCCCCTCCGGAAAACCGCGCGCGCGGGCAATCGGTATTCCCTTCGACGGCAGGCCTGGTGCCCTCAACGCCATAACCGATGTGGCGGGGGTCGAGGTTGGGTATTGCACCCTGATCTCGGGGGAGGGGCCTTTGGTCGTGGGGCGGGGGCCGGTGCGCACCGGAGTCACGGCGATCTTTCCGCGCGGCAAAGCCGGGGTCGCGGCGCCGGTTTTCGCCGGCGGGCACAGCCTGAACGGCAATGGCGAGATGACCGGCTTTGTCTGGATCGAGGAATCCGGAAATCTAGGCGGGCCGATCACCATCACCAACACCCATTCCTGCGGCACCGCGCGCGACGCCACCTTGCGTTGGCTGGTCGAGCGCGGCGGGATCGATCTGAGCGCGGCCTGGGCGCTGCCGGTCGCCGCCGAAACCTATGACGGCAAGCTGAACGACATCAACGGCTTTCACGTCGGCGAGGCCCAGGTGTTCGAGGCCCTGGACGATGCCCGGCCGGGCCCGATCGAGGAGGGCAGCGTCGGCGGCGGCACCGGCATGATTTGCTATGAGTTCAAGGGCGGCTCCGGCACCGCCTCGCGCCGGGTTGAGGCGGCGGGGGAGACCTTCACCCTGGGCGCCTTCGTGCAAGCCAATTTCGGCAAGCGCGAGCAGTTGCTCGTCGCCGGCGTGCCGGTCGGCCGTCACCTGCCGAAATCCGATAGCGGTCCCGATCAAGGCTCAATCATCGGCATCGTCGCGACCGACGCGCCGCTTCTACCCCATCAGTTAAAGCGCTTGGCGCGCCGCTGCGGGCTCGGTATCGGACGCTCCGGCGCCATCGCCTCTCACTCTTCGGGCGATATCTTCATGGCGTTTTCGACCGCTAATGCGGACTCGGTCGCGGCCACGAGAGAGGTGGCCCAAGCCGCCTTCGTGCCGGACGCCGACCTCACGCCGCTGTTCGAAGCCGTGATTCAGGCGACCGACGAGGCGATCCTCAATGCCCTGGTCGCCAACGAGACCATGACCGGGATCGATGGAACCACGATCGAAGCCCTGCCGCACGCGGCCGTGCAAGACCTGCTGCGCCAATACGGCCGCCTGTCGAACTGATTTCGATTGCCACCCACCGCCGTTGCCGCGATGGGTGAAACGGCGGCATGAATCGCGTAACCTCGCCCACGGCCGAGCGGTGGAACCAGCATAAGAGGCGATCGTGAGCTTTTTGTCCTTCCAGACCTTGTACTTCGAGGATTTGAGCCTGGGCATGACCGAAACCTACTTCAAGACGGTCAAGTCCTCGGATGTGGTTGGCTTCGCGGAAATCACCGGCGACCGGAACCCGATTCATCTCTCGGAACACTTCGCCGCGAAAACGCCGTTCAAGGGGCGCATCGCCCACGGGCTTTACACGGCCGGCCTGATCTCGGCCGTGATCGGCACCAGGTTGCCCGGTCCGGGCGCCATCTACATCTCGCAGACGTTGAAGTTCCTCGCCCCGGTGAAGATCGGCGATACGGTCGAGGCCACGGTGGAGGTCGCCGAGCTGAACGCGCAAAGGCAGCGGGTTAGACTGTCGTGCCACTGCAAAATTGACGGCACGATGGTTTTGGAGGGCGAGGCCCTGGTCAAGGTCCCGCGCCGCGAACAGGCTTGACGCGCGTCAGGCGGCTTTGCTTAAAGACGTCATCCCGGACCCCGATCCGGGATCTTCTTGAGGAGTAACGCCCGGTCTTTCCCAAAGACCCCGGATCGCAGTCCAGGGTGACGAATTTGTGGGTGCCCTCGCCCCTTAACTCACCTGATGCATGTGCACGTCGCGTTGCGGGTAGGGGATGGAGATACCCTCGGCGTCTAGGCGTTGCTTGACGGCCTTGGTCAGATCGAATTTCAAGCCCCAAAAGTCCGCCGCGTCGCACCACATGCGCAGGTTCAGATTGACCGAGCTATCGGCCAGTTCCAGGACCATGGTGGCCGGTTCCGGGTCTTTGTGGACCCGGCTGTCTTTCACCATGATGTCCATGAGAACCGCTTGTGCCTTGTCGATATCGTCGCCGTAACCGATTCCGGCCGGGATATCCAAACGCCGCGTGGGCAAGCGGCTGTAGTTGATCACCGAGCGGTTCCATAAATTCGAATTCGGTGTTTCGACGTAGACCCCGTCGTAGGTCGTCAGGTGAGTGGTGAAGAGGCCGATCTCGTCGACGGTGCCGGAAATACCCTCGGCATCGATATACTCGCCGACCCGGAAGGGGCGCAGGAACAACAGCATGATCCCGGCGGCGATGTTTTGCAGGGTGCCTTGCAGGGCCAGGCCGATGGCCAGGCCGGCGGCGCCCAACATGGCGATGAGACTGGCGGTTTGAATGCCGAACTGCGAGAGAACGGCGATCACCACCAGGATCAGGATGAAGTAGCGCACGATGTTGGCGAAGAAGGGCTTGAGCGTATCGTCAACCCGCTTGGTCTTGTTTAGAAGACGCAAGACGCTTTTGCTTGCCCAGCTCGCCACCATCCGGCCGATAATCAGGATGGCAAGGGCGCCCAGCAGGTTCAGGCCGTACTCGATCGCCAGGTCGGTGAAGTGACTCACCATACCCATGATCTCTTCTTGGTTAAGTGTATTTTCCATATCGGCCCTCTCCCGTTTCCGTTCGCCCCCGCGCGATTTACTCCTGGATGTCGGCCTTGACCCGCATGCGGATTATCTTGTCCGGGTCTTCCACCGTGCCGCTCCGGCTGCCGGTGGGCGCTTTTTTAATTTGGTCGACGTTTTCCATGCCGCCGATCACCCGGCCCCAAACCGTGTATTGGCCATCGAGGAACTGTGCGGTGTCGAAGGTGATGAAGAACTGACTGTCGGCGCTATTGGGGCTTTGCGAGCGCGCCATGCCCAGGGTGCCGCGCAGGAAGGGCTCGCGCGTAAACTCGGCGTCGAGGTTTTGTCCCGAGCCGCCGGTTCCGGTGCCGGTCGGGTCGCCGGTTTGGGCCATGAAGCCTTCCATCACACGGTGGAACACGATCCCGTCGTAGAAGCCCTCGCGCGTCAGTTCCCGGATCCGCGCGACATGATTCGGCGCCACGTCAGGCAGCATTTCGATGATGATCTCTCCCGACTTGACCTCCAGGACGAGGATGTTTTCGGGGTCGGGGGCAGCGTCGGCCCCGGTCGTGGAAGCTGTCATGGCTAGTCCTATCAATAGAAGTGAAATCAGAAACTTGTTCATTTGTTTTAACCTGTTCTCTTATAGGCCAGAGCTCAGGACAGAGCGGCCTTAAGGTTGGTGTCCAGGGCGGCCATGAACTCCTCGGTTGTCAGCCATTTTTGATCGGGGCTGATGAGGAGGGCGAGGTCCTTGGTCATCTCCCCGCTTTCGACCGTCTCGACACAGACCCGCTCCAGCGTATCGGCGAACTCGGTCACCTCGGGCGTGCCGTCAAAGGTGCCGCGATAGTGCAGGCCCCGGGTCCAGGCGAAGATCGACGCGATGGGGTTGGTCGAGGTCGGCTTGCCCTGCTGGTGCATGCGGTAATGACGGGTCACCGTGCCGTGGGCCGCCTCGGCCTCGATGGTCTTGCCGTCCGGGGTCATTAGGACCGAGGTCATGAGACCCAGGGAACCGAACCCCTGCGCCACGGTATCGGACTGCACATCGCCATCGTAATTCTTGCATGCCCAGACGTAGCCGCCCGACCACTTCATGGCGGCGGCGACCATGTCGTCGATCAGGCGATGCTCGTAGGTGATGTTCTTGGCCTCGAACCGGTCCTTGAATTCGGTGTCGAAAATTTCCTGGAACAGATCCTTGAAGCGGCCGTCGTAGACTTTCATGATCGTGTTCTTGGTCGAGAGATAGACCGGCCAGCCGAGGTTGAGCCCGTAGTTCAAGCAGGCGCGCGCGAAACCCCGGATCGATTCGTCCAGGTTGTACATGCCCATGGCGACGCCGGCCTCGGGGAAATCGAAGATTTCGTGGGATACCGCCTGACCGCCGTCCGCCGGCTGAAAGGTCATGGTCAGCTTACCGGGGCCAGGGACCTTGAAGTCGGTAGCCCGGTACTGATCGCCAAAGGCATGACGGCCGATGACGATGGGCTGGGTCCAACTCGGCACCAGGCGCGGCACGTTGTCGACGATGATGGGTTGGCGGAAAACCGTGCCGCCCAGGATGTTGCGGATCGTGCCGTTGGGCGAGCGCCACATCTTTTTGAGGCCGAATTCCTCGACCCGCGCCTCGTCCGGCGTGATCGTCGCGCATTTGACTCCGACACCGTGCTTCTGGATCGCCTCGGCCGAATCGATGGTGATCTGGTCGTCGGTCGCATCGCGGCTTTCGATCGAGAGATCGTAGTACTTCAGATCGATATCGAGATAGGGCAGGATCAACTTTTCCTTGATCCAGGCCCAGATTATGCGGGTCATTTCGTCGCCATCGATCTCGACGACAGGGTTTTTGACCTTGATTTTCGCCATGGAGTCCTCCAACCGGACGGGCATCGGCCGAACACGGCCGGGAACGCGCGCGGAAGATACCAACGTTTGGCGGCAGTGCAAGACGGCGCATGGGCAGGCGAACCTTGTCGGCAATTCAGTGCCCAGTCATGCTCGTTCCAATCCGATGAATAGGGGGACTTTTCATGCCTAGATCGAACGCCCTAATGGTCCGCTTGGGGATCGCGCACCCGATAATCCAGGCGCCCATGGCCGGTGCCGCGACTCCCGCCCTTGCCGCCGCTGTTAGCAACGCGGGCGGCCTGGGCTCTTTGGGGCTGGCGACCTCGAAGCCCCAAGACGCGGCCCGTATGATCCAGACTTTCCGCCAGCAAAGCAGCGGCCCCCTGAACGTGAATTTCTTCTGCCATGGCGATCCGGGGGAGGTCTCCGGGACGGCGGCGAACATGCGCCAAAGGCTGCGGCCTCTATATGAGGCCAGGGGTTTGGGCGAGGTGCCCGAGCCCAGCGTACCCTACGCCCCCTTCGGGCCCGCACATCTCGAGGTGATCGAGGAGCACAAGCCCGAAATCGTCAGTTTTCACTTCGGGCTGCCGGCCCCCCGTTTACTGCGCGCGGTCAAGGATACGGGCGCCCTGGTGCTCTCCAGCGCCACCACCGTCGCCGAGGCGCTGTGGCTGGAAGCGTACGGCGCCGACGTCATCATCGCGCAAGGCCTGGAGGCGGGCGGCCATCGCGGGACCTTTATGGGCGCGGACCCGGCGAGCCAGCCCGGCCTGTTCGCCCTGCTGCCCCAAGTGGTCTCCGCCGTGGAGGTGCCGGTTATCGGGGCGGGGGGAATCGCCGACGGGCGCGGTGTCGCGGCGGCCCTGGTCCTGGGCGCCAGCGCGGCGCAGATCGGGACCGCCTTCCTGCGCTGCCCGGAAACCGGCTTGAATCCGGCCTACCAGAGCGCCTTGGCGGTGGGCTCCGACGACGCCACGGCGGTTACCCGCCTGTTCAGCGGCAAGCCCGCCCGCGCCCTGCGCAACCGCCTGGTCGAGGAACTTTCAGACATGGAAGCCGATATCGCGCCCTATCCGGCACAGATGTCGCTCGTGGCGCCCTTGCGCGAGGATGGGGACGCGCCCGATATCGGCGATGTCCTGTCCATGTGGTCCGGGCAATCCGTGGCCTTGACCCGCGCCATGCCGGCCGCCGAGCTGGTCGCGGTCCTGATGCGCGAGGCCGGGGAAAGCCTGAACGCGGCCCGGTAAGGCTAATTCGGTTAGCCGCGGACTTGGGTCAGGAAGCTATCGACCTCGGACCTCAAGGTTTCGGCTTGCTGAGAAAGTCTATCGGCCGTCGAAAGTATCTCATTGGCAACGGCTCCTGTATTCGCCACCGCTTCGCTCACGCCCACGATATTCGACGCGACCTCCCGCGTTCCCGCCGCCGCTTGCTCGACATTTTGTGCGATTTCCTTGGTCGCGTCATTCTGCTGGTCAACGGCGGTCGACACCGACGCGGTGTTCTTACTGACCGTGTTTATGCTTTCGGTGATCGCGTTAATGGCATTGGCGGCATCATTCGCCACCGATTGAATGCTGGAAATTTGTTCGCAGATATCCTCGGTCGCCCCGGCCGTTTGATTCGCTAGATTCTTCACCTCGGATGCAACCACGGCAAATCCTTTGCCCGCCTCGCCGGCTCGCGCGGCTTCGATCGTCGCGTTAAGAGCCAACAAGTTGGTTTGCTCGGCGATATCGGTGATTAGCGAGACGATTTCGCCGATCTTATTTGCCGAACTGACCAGTTCCTGCACCGTGTCGTGGCTGTGAGTCGCTTTTTCGATGGCCTCTTGGTTGGCGCTCGTCGTGACCTCGACTTGACGATTGATCTCCTCGATCGAAAACGACAGTTCTTCCGCCGAGGCCGCGACTGTCTGGACGTTCACGGATGCTTCTTCCGATGCACTGGCGACATTCGACGCCTGCTTGTTCGTTTCGTCGGCGGCGGATGTCATGCCATGGGCGGAAGACTGTATCTGCGTTGCCGCCGCGGTTACTTTTTCCACGACTTGGCCTATGACACCGTTAAACGCTTTAATGGAGGCTTCTATCTCTCGGCGGCGTTTGTCTCTTTGTTCCTCCATTTTCTGTTTTTCGGCGTCGGCCTTGAACTTTTCGGCGGCGTTTTCCTTGAACACCGTAACCGCTCCAGCCATTTCGCCGATTTCGTCGTTGCGATCTTGCCCCGGGATATCGACATTCAAGTCTCCCTCGGACAGATGCGTCATGGTTGTCGTCATGGATCTGATAGGTTTGGCGACCGTTCGCTTTATGAATACATAGTTGACCGCGCCAATGATGACGGCAATGGCGAGCGCGCCCAAAAAGAGTTCAATCAAATCCCTGTATAGGGCCGCGCGCGTCGCTTTCGTTGACATGGAGATGGAATAAATTCCAATTACATCGCCCTTCTCAAGCCCCATGTCTTTGCCGTGGCATCTAAAACATTCCTTTTGATTCGCGACACCATGGCCAAGGATCACGGGGACCGACAAACGATACTCGTCTCCAACGGTACGGCCGACCGGCTGTTTTGTATCAATGGCTTCCTGGCCCACGGTATCCAAGGGCGGTTCTTGAGCGCTGTTCGTCCTCGCCTGGAAGGCAAGTGTCTTCGGTCCCATCGCCAGCCAAACCTTCATGTCCTTGGCGTTTTCACTCAGTTGTTCAAACGTGCCGTCCAAGGTCGCCACGACCGGATCGTCGTCGGCCTTATCCAGGCGGTTTTTCATGGCCTGGGTATGAAACGCCTCGACGAGAACGAGGCGCCCATCCGCCTGCGTTCGCATGTCGTGTTCAAGAGCCGATAGCTGTTGTAAGGAATAGATCGCGAGACCGGCGAAAACGACGACAACCATTATGGTTGAACCGATGGCGACGATTCTCGATCCAATGTTAAGCGAAATCATAATTGTATCTCTCACATTTACCCGATGGGCGATTAGTCTGAAGGTTTATCCATGACTCATTGGGCTCGCGGCCCAGCCACGACAGCACCTAGAGATTCGTATCCGATAGGATCGACGGCGTTGAGTTCGTTTAGGCGTAACCATCTGAATCTATGGTAAGACCGGCGTCGTTAATGGCATTGAGCTTATTTCGGTGCTTAACGCCGAAGGCCCAACATACTATCGTCCGCCTAACACTTAAGGTTTGCCCTAATCGTCTTAAGTTTCGATAAAAATCAGGGACATACCGTGAGGCCGCGAACCCAGGTCCATCCCGGCCAAGCGCGAGCCAACCCAAATCTAGAATCGGAAATCGGCGCTCTTGGGAATCCTCGGAGATTCCGTCGGGCCGCAAGGCGCTCTAGTTATTGAAATCCCCGCCGCCGTTCGGGTCCGGGCTGATCCGCGGGAACAAACTCGATGTCATCTGGCGGATCAATGTCCGGAAGGCGGGATCGTCGGGGCCCTTAACGCCGTCCAGGCGGCCGTTGATGAAGGTCTCGTAGTCGCTGGCCGAGCAGAACGCCATGGCCACCTGAAGTGCGCCGGGCGACTTCCCAACCGGGTACGGCACGTCTTGGCATAGTTTATAGGGGTCCACGGTCTTGCCTGGATTGAAGACCACGACGACCCGGTACGGCGAGGTATAGTTGGGATCGCGCTCGGTGCTGAAGCGGATCGTCGGGCCGGAGTGCGACCCGAACATAGTCCGGGTGACCGCCGAGCCGAGCTGGTCTTTCGGCACTTCGAAGGGATTGCCGACGATCTGTGTGTACATCTTGCCCTTGCCGGCGATGTAATTCAGCGTCGAGGAATCGTATCCGCCGCTGACCCGGGTCGGACTCAGAACAGCGCCGCCGCATGCCGTTACGGCCGTGGCGAGTGCCGCGGCGAGCGGCCAGGCAATCGATTTTCTCATTCCATCCACCTCCGTTCGATCGCGCCGTGACCGGCGCGGTCCGCGAACATGACGCACTCTTGAGAATCTAGCGCGCCACGAGGTGTCGCCAAGTCACGTTCGCGCGACGGTCCGGCGCACTCGCCGGGCCGCACGCGGGTTGAGGCCGCGTTACACGTCGAGTTCTTGAACGAACTTGGCGTTTTCCTGGATGAAGGCGAAGCGCAATTCCGGCTTGCGGCCCATGAGGCGTTCGACCAGATCGTCGGCTTCTTTGCGTTGGGACTTGATCTTGGCTTGGGTCTCGGCGTCCTTGCCGCGCACGTCGGTTAGGGACACCCGCAGCAGGGTGCGGTTGCGGCGGTCCATGGTGGTTTCCTTGAGCTGCTTGGCGGGCATTTCGCCCAGGCCCTTGAAGCGGCTCATTTCGATCTTGCCGCGGCCCGTGAAGTGGTTTTCGAGCAACTCGTCCTTGTGCTTGTCGTCGCGCGCGTAGACCGACTCGCCGCCTTGGGTCAGGCGGTAAAGCGGCGGCAGGGCCAGGAATAGGCGTCCTTCCTCGATCAGGCCCGGCATCTCGCGGTAAAAAAAGGTGATCAGCAACGACGCGATATGGGCGCCGTCGACATCGGCGTCGGTCATGATGATGACGCGCTCGTAACGCAGTTTTTCGGCATCGAAGAGCTGGCGCAGGCCGCAGCCGAGCGCTTGCGTGATGTCGGAAATTTCCTGATTGGCGCGCATTTTGTCTTGGGTCGCGCTGGCCACGTTCAGAATTTTGCCGCGCAGGGGCAGAACCGCCTGGGTTTCGCGGTCGCGTGCCTGCTTGGCGGAGCCGCCGGCCGAATCGCCCTCGACCAGGAAGATCTCGGTGCCCTCGGAGCGCGAGCGCGCGCAATCGGACAGCTTGCCGGGGAGGCGCAGCTTGCGGGTCGCGGATTTTCGGTTGAGCTCTTTTTCCTGGCGCCGGCGTAGGCGGAGGTCCGCCCGCTCGATGGTGCGGTCGAGAAGCAGCTTGGCCCGCTCCGGGTGTCCCGATAGCCAGTGGTCGAAGTGATCCTTGATCGTGGTCTCGACCAGCTTGGCCGCCAAGGGCGAGGCCAGTTTCTCCTTGGTTTGGCCTTGAAACTGCGGCTCCTTGATGAAGACCGAGAGGATCACACAGGCGTTGCCCAGAATGTCGTCGGCGGTGATCTGGGCCACTTTCTTCTTATTGCCGGCCATCTCGCCGTGGGCCTTCAAGCTCTTGGTCAGGCCGGCGCGCAGCCCTTGCTCGTGGGTGCCGCCGTCGGCGGTCGAGACAGTATTGCAGTACGAACTTAGGAACCCGTCTTCGTCTAGCGGCCAGGTCATGGCCCATTCCATCCGGCCCTCGCCATCGGGAAAATCGGCCCGATCGACGAAAGGTTCCGGCGTCAGGGTTTTGCGGCCGTTAATGCTGGCGTCCAGATAATCCTGTAAGCCGTTGGGAAAATGCAGAGTTTCCTCGGCCGGGGTCGGGCTCTTTTTCTTGATCAGACTGGGATCGCAGGTCCAGCGGATCTCAACTCCCCGGTACAGGTAGGCGCGCGAGCGGGCCATGCGGTAGACCTGATCGGGTTGAAACGCCGTGTCTTTCCCGAAAATCGAGGCATCGGGCTGGAAGGTCACCGAGGTGCCGCGGCGGTTAGGTGCGCGGCCGGCCTGCTTGAGCTTGCCCCGAGGCTTTCCGCGTTTAAATTCTTGCCGATAGAGTTTCTTGTCGCGCGCCACCTCGACGCACATAGTATCGGCCAAGGCGTTGACCACCGACATGCCGACCCCGTGCAGGCCGCCGGAGGTCGCGTAAGTCTTGTGCGAGAACTTGGCCCCCGAATGCAGCGTCGTCATGATAACTTCGAGCGCCGACTTGCTTTTGAATTTGGGGTGCGGGTCGACTGGAATACCGCGCCCGTTGTCGCGGACCGTGACCAGGTTGCCGGGGCTCAGCGACAACTCGATGCGGGTGGCGTGACCGGCGACCGCCTCGTCCATGGCATTGTCGAGCAGTTCGGCCACCAAGTGGTGCATGGCCCGTTCGTCGCTGCCGCCGATATACATGCCAGGGCGGCGCCGGACCGGCTCCAGGCCCTCAAGGACCTCAATGTCCTTGGCCGAATAACTGCCTTGCGCGCGCGCCGCGCTGTTATCGAAAAGATCCGCCATACGACTCCGATCCTTGCCCCCGTACACCTACATGCGACCAGAATTTAGCCCTATGATGTAGGCTATAGGTACGATATTCACAACATATAGTTAACTTTTTAGGAGCCCTTCATGGCCCGATCCAAAAAAAGCACATCCGGGGCGGAATCGGCCGCGGCTTTAGGGGCGCCGCCGCCGGCGCCAAGGGGCGAACTCGCTATCCGCACCTTGGCCATGCCGGCGGACGCCAATCCCAGCGGCGATATTTTCGGTGGCTGGGTCCTGGCGCAAATGGATGTCGCCGGCGGTATAACCGCGGGCCAGCTCGCCCGCGGGCGCGTCGCCACGGTCGCGATCACGGCCATGACCTTCCACCTTCCGGTTTACGTTGGCGATGTCCTATGTGTCTATGCGGAAGTTGAACGGGTCGGGCGCAGCTCGATCAGCATTCATCTCGAATCCTGGGCCTCGCGCGGCCGCTTGAGCGAGCGTGTCAAAGTGACCGAAGGCGAGTTCGTGTTCGTGGCCCTGGATGCGAACGGGCGCTCGCGCCCGGTACAGCGAGAGGAGCTAGAGGTATGAGCGGGCGGAAATTGGCGGCGTTTGGGCTGGGCGCGGTCCTGGGGTTTGGCGCGCTTGGCCCGGCCCAGGCCGGAGAGGCCGATGTCGTGGGCGCCTTGGCGGTACGCGACGGCGAGGGTATCTATCGCTTCCACGTGAGCGTGGCGCACGGTGACACCGGATGGGACCATTACGCCGACAAGTGGGATGTTCTCGCCCCCGACGGCAGTCTGCTCGGCACCCGGATCTTGGCGCATCCTCACGAAAACGAACAGCCCTTCACCCGTTCCTTGGGCGGGGTCGCCATTCCGGCAGGCGTGGACCGGGTCACGATACGCGCCCATGACATGGTGCACGAATACGGTGGCGTCGAAATGACGGTGGAGATTAAGCGCTGAGGCTCTAGCTGGCGACGGCGGCGGGTCCCGGTTCCGCGTCGGCGAGGCCGGTCATGGCGTGGCCGGGGCCTTGGCTCTGGCGTCGGGTCGCGTCGTCGCGGCCTCTTGTCTTGCCCTTGCGGAAGATCGTGTCCTTGGAAAGTTCGCCATAGGTCGCGGCGGTCTCGACGGCGTCCGCCGGCGATACAAGTTTGGTGGCCTCAAGAATGGCTTGCAGATGGGTGAGGAACATATTCTTGGGGGCGCCATTAGCCTCGGACCAGGATTCGATAATCCCGGCGATGTAACCGGTCAAAAGTAACTTGTGCTCGGGCGTCTTGCCGAACCGCGACCCGGCGTATTGAAGGGCCTCCTGAACCAGCACCAGGAGGCTGGCCATATGCGAATCGTCCCCCGTGGTTGGCGGAGTTCCAGATGAACTGGGTTTGGGAGTGTCGACTTCGGCGCTGACGGTCTGGAGCAGTTTTCTACGCCTGTCGTACAAGTTTTGCCGCTGCGCGTGTTGCAGCCAGATATTGATCCGCTCGATCAGGGATTCGATGCTGTCGGACTTGATCAGATAATCGTCGCCCCCGGCGGCGACGCAGTCGCGCAAGATGTCGATTTGATCCAAGGCACTCAGAAACAGGATCGGAATATCGTTGCCGATGATCTTTCGGGCGCGCTTGCAGGTCTCGATACCGTTGAGTTTCGGCATCATGATGTCCAGGACTATTAGACGTGGCGTTACCTTGGAGAGGAGGCTCAGCGCTTCGGCGCCATCGGGCGCCGCCAGAACGCTGAAACCAGCCCCGCTCAAAGAGTCGACATAAAGCCGCCTCATAAGCACATCGTCTTCCGCGAGGACTATCAGGCCACGACTTGACACGCCAGCCACACCTTTCCGATTAACCGATCGAGTGTAGGAATACTACAAGCTGGGAGATTAACCGTTCTTTCTTAACGATCCGTTTTCTAATCCATACGGCGCCAATGGCTTTCCTGAGATTGGATTTCCATAAGGACGGCCAGTCAATCGGATGCCCTGGTCCTAGTATTCTTCCTCGTTAAGGAGCTTGCGCCACTCGCCTAGCCAGCTCAATTCGTCCAGAAAAACCATCATTCGCACGCACAAGGCGGCTGGATAGGGGACCGGAGAGGCGCCGGCCGCCCAACGCCGGACGGTTCTGTCATTGATCCGCAGTTCCCGCGACAAGGCGGTTTGCCAGCGGTGAGCGCCGTAGAGGCGGCTGCCGTGGCGGCGCAGCTCCTCGGCGGTCATGGGGTGTGGTTCACTCGGGTCGAAAGCCATGACGATCTGTATCCGCTAATTGCTTGCCACCCTTGGAGCCGAATGGTTCGGCGAAGTTAGGGCGCCTGGTCCTAATTTTCTCTTATTCGGGCAACGAATCCCAGGCATTTCAATGGCGAGCCGTAAAGTAACCTTTTGTTAGCGATTGTAAACAGAAGGTAAATATTAACGAAGTATTAATAATAAATATGTGGAGAACTGTAAAATTAATGAAAATACCGGTTGATCTCTAAGAGGGCTAAGCGTACAATTACTTCATTGCTTTCTCAGGCAACTGTACCGCGCGATTTCCTCCTCACTTAGCGCTGTCTCCACGAAAAACGGGAGGCCGGAACGTTCCGGCCTCCCGAATTTCTTTATACCCCTAGGTAAGCCCGCTCAGGACGAGTAGTACATCTGAAACTCGATCGGATGCGGGGCGTGCTCGAAGCGGTATATTTCTTCCCACTTCAGGTCCAGGTAGGCATGGATCTGGTCCTTGTTGAAGACATCGCCGGCCAGCAGGAATTCATGATCGTCGACCAGGGCGTTGGCCGCCTCGCGCAAGGAGCCGGCAACCGTGGGCACGTCCTTCAGTTCCTCGGGCGGCAGGTCGTCGAGATTCTTGTCGATCGGATCGCCCGGGTGAATCCGGTTTCGGATCCCGTCGACGCCGGCTAGCAACATGGCCGAGAAGGCGAGGTAGGGATTGGCGGTCGCGTCCGGGAACCGAACCTCGACGCGCTTCGCCTTGGGGCCGGCGCCATAGGGAATGCGGCACGACGCCGAGCGGTTGCGTCCGGAATAGGCCAGGAGGACCGGGGCCTCGAACCCTGGGACCAGGCGCTTATAGCTGTTGGTCGAGGGGTTGGTGAAGGCATTGATCGCGCGCGCGTGCTTGATGATCCCGCCAATGTAATAGAGGGCCGTCTCCGACAGCCCGGCGTAGCCGTCGCCGGCGAACAGGGGATTGCCGTCCTTCCAGATCGACTGGTGCACGTGCATGCCGGAGCCATTGTCGTTATGAACCGGCTTGGGCATGAAGGTCGCCGTCTTGCCGTAGTTGTGGGCGACGTTCTGCACCACGTACTTGTAGATCTGCATGTTGTCGGCGGTGCGCACCAGGGTATCGAAGGCGACGCCCAGTTCGTGCTGGGACGGCGCGACTTCATGGTGATGCTTTTCCACATTCAGGCCCATTTCGGCCATGACCGTGGTCATTTCCGCGCGCAGATCGGTCCCGGAGTCGACCGGCGGCACCGGGAAGTACCCACCCTTGGACTCCGGCCGGTGCCCGGTGTTGCCGCTTTCCATCTTCTCGCCCGACATGTAGGGGCCTTCCTCGTCGGTAAGATGGAAGTAGGAATGGTTCTGTTCGACCTTGAAGCGCACGTCGTCGAACACGAAGAACTCGGCTTCCGGTCCCATGTTGACAGTATCGCCAATACCGGCCGCCTTGACGTAGGCCTCGGCCTTCTTGGCGGTAGATCGCGGGTCGCGATCGTAGGGCTGACCGGTGGCCGGCTCGGCGACATCGCAAAACAGGATCAACTGCGGCTGGGCCGCGAAGGGGTCCATCACCGCGGTCGAAAGATCGGGCACCAGGGTCATGTCCGATTCGTTGATCGCTTTCCAGCCGGCGATCGAGGAGCCGTCGAACATGATGCCTTCGGTCAACTCGTCTTCCTTGACGGCCTGGGCCGCCATGGCCAGGTGCTGCCACTTTCCGCGCGGGTCCGTGAAGCGGTAATCGACGTACTTGACGTCGTTTTCCTTCATCATTTCTAGAACTGATTTTGCGTCGGCCATTATTGGTGTTTCCTGTTTTCGCTATGTGAGTTGAACGACTTGGTGAGCTCCGGTGGAATGCTAGACGGCTTCCGCGCCGCGTTCGCCGGTCCTGATTCGTATGGCCTCGTCGATGGTGCTGACGAAGATCTTGCCGTCTCCGATCCGGCCGGTGTGCGCGGCCTGCTGAATTGCCTCGATCGCGCGTTCGGCCAAGGAGGCTTCGAGTACCACCTCGAGCTTCACCTTGGGCAGAAAGTCGACGACGTATTCGGCCCCCCGGTACAGCTCGGTATGGCCCTTTTGGCGGCCAAACCCCTTGGCCTCGGTCACGGTGATACCCTTGATCCCAACCTCGTGAAGGGCCTCCTTCACCTCGTCCAGCTTAAAGGGCTTGATGATCGCCTCGATCTTTTTCATGAATCCCGCCGATTGGTTTGTCCCAGGGGTGGCGCTAACGCCAGAACCCGGCGCCGGGGGCGCCGTGTTTCTTTATCCCCCATAGCACGCCGCGTACCAAGTCCGGCCGTAAACAGGGAATGGCGGCCAAGTTATTGCGATACATAAATAATCGTCGTGGACGCCGGCCCCACCGATGGAAATCCGTGCCACTGCTTGTGCTTAAATTATGGGCAGCAGCCTAATATTTGAGCGCCATGCTTTAGGCGTTTTCCTCCTCCGCGAGCCAGGCGCCTATGCGGTCTATGGCCGCGCGGATATTCTCGATCGAATTGGCGTAGGAAATTCGCAAGTAGCCCTCGCCGAATTGGCCGAAACTGGTCCCCGCTATGGTCGCGACGCCGGCCTGTTCCAGAAGTCCGGTTTCCATCTTCTTGGCCGGGATACCGGTCTTGGAAATATTGGGGAAGGCGTAGAAGGCGCCGCCCGGTTCGACACAGGACACGCCTGGGATGGCGTTCAATTCCTCGACCACGACCCGGCGCCGGGCGTCGAAGGCGGCGACCATGTCGCGGGCCCGATCTTGAGGCCCTTCCAGGGCGGCGATCCCGGCGAACTGAGCCGGGGCGTTGACACAGGAATGGCAATTGATCGCCAGGCGGGTCGCGCCTTCTATCAGTTGCTTGGGCCACACCGCATAGCCCAGCCGCCAGCCGGTCATGGCGTAGGTCTTGCTCCAGCCGTCGAGCAGGATCACCCGGTCGCGAATCTCCGGATACTGGAGCAGGCTGGCGTGTTCGCGGCCGTCGTAAAGCATCTGCCCGTAAATTTCGTCGGACATGATGGCGACGCCGGGATGACGGGCCAGGCCGGCCACAAGTTTGTCGACCTCGGTGCGCGGGGTGACGCCGCCGGTCGGGTTGGCCGGGCTGTTGAGAATGATCAGCCGGGTCCTGGGCGTGATCCGGGCCAGCACGTCCTCGGCCGAGAAGGCGAAGCCGTTTTCTTCCAGCAGCGGGATCGGCACCGGAGTCGCGCCGCTGAACCCGATGACCGACTCGTAGATCGGAAAGCCGGGGTTCGGATACATGATCTCGGCGCCTGCTTCACCGAACATCAGCACCGCGAAGAACATGGTCACCTTGCCGCCGGGAACCGCCAGAACCAGACCGGGATCGACCTCGACCCCGAGGCGCCGGCGCAGGTCGGCGGCGACGGCTTCGCGCAATTCCGCTATGCCGCCCGCCGGGGTGTAGCCGTGATGGCCATCGCGCAAGGCCTTTATCGCCGCCTCGACGATGTGGTCCGGGGTCTTAAAGTCCGGCTGACCGATACCCAGATTGATGACCGACTTGCCCGCCGCTTCCAGGGCCTTGGCCCGGGCCAAGACCTCGAACGCGCTCTCGGTGCCGATCCGCCCAATCGCCTCGGCGGGTTTCAGGGCATTCATAGCCATGGTTAGGGTCCTTATCCTGCGTGGTAAGCCGCGCGCTTGACGGGGCCAGTGCCCGGTGTTTTAACACCGGTGCCTGATCGTGACGAGCATCGATGGTGGCTGTAGCTCAGTTGGTTAGAGCACCGGTTTGTGGTACCGGGGGTCGGGGGTTCAAGTCCCCTCAGCCACCCCAATTTCGCCGATAATTAACCACAAGGCCCGCGCAAGATTTCGGCGGCATCTTGTCGCCTGGCGGGTTATGATCGCCGATTGGTAAATAACGCGGCGTGCGAATCCCATGACTGTAAGACACTCGTTCGCGATCTTCTCGTTTCTGATCATAGGCGCCTGGGCGGTCCTTGGCTCCGGATCGGCGCGGGCTCAGGACTACGACGCCGGCATGGCCGCCTACGAGGCCGGCGACTACGGGCGCGCGGTCCGGATCTGGGACCCCTTGGCCGTGGGCGGCGACGCCGCCGCCCAATATAGCCTGGGCAAGCTCTTCGAGACCGGGAACATCGACCTTGAGCGCGACTACGGGCGGGCGGTCGAATGGTACCGGCTGGCGGCCGCCCAGGGGATCGCGGCGGCGCAGAACAATTTGGGTTTGATGTATGCGCAAGGCCGCGGGATCGCCCGCGACGCCGGCCAGGCGGCGGAGTTATGGAGCGCCGCGGCCAAGCAGAATCATGCCATGGCGCAATTCAATCTCGGCTTGGCTTATTTTCGTGGCCAAGGGGTTGCCGAGAACAAGAAAGAGGCCAAATCCTGGTTCCGGCGCTCGGCGGAACTTGGGCTCGCCGATGCCCAGTATGCCTTGGGACAAGTCAGGCTTCATGGCCTGACCGCCGAGGCCGATCGGGGCGAGGCGCTCGCCTGGTATCAACTCGCCGCCGCACAGGGGCACCAGAAAGCAAGGAGCCAGGCCGAAGTCTTGCGCAAGGAAGGGGTGAAACCGCGCATGGATGTTTCACTCGACGCGCCTAAAGGTCCCAGCCCCGCCGTTACCGCGCGGCCACGGGCCACGCCAGCCCCGGCGGCGGGCGAGCCCAAAGCTCAGACCCCGGTGAAAAACGCCGCCATAGCTCCGGCGCGGAAAAAAGCACCGCCGCCCTTACTGCCCGCGGCCGCCAAGCCGCCGCCCGCGACCCAAGCGGCCCAAACGCCACAAGCCCAGACGCCGCCAAACAAGAAGCAGGTCGCACGTGCCGGGGTAGGGGCGGTGCCTTCCGGTTCCGGCGGCGCCGTGAAGGCATGGCTGTTCTCGGCCGAGAGCGAAGGCGAGGCGATCCGGTATTTGCGCCGAATCGAAGGCCAGCAAGGGCCGCTCCTCACCGGAGTAGAAACCGCCGTGATCCCGGTGCGGTTCAGCGACGGCGAGGTGTTTTATCGCGTGGTCGCCGGTGACTTCGCGAACTGGAACGGAGGGAAAACCTGGTGCGGCCTGCTGACTACCAGGGCGCCGGGTACCTTTTGCAAGGTCCTGCCGACACCGGGAGCGGCCAAGTGAGCGCGGCGGTGCCCTTCAAGGACCGGCTGGTGCCGGGCCGGACCGGGATCGGTTGCTGGCTTCAAATGTTTAATTCGATCGCGGCCGAAGTGGTCGCGCAGGCCGGTTACGATTGCGTCCTGATCGACCTGGAGCATGGGCCGGGCTGGTACCTGGACATGATACCCTTGATCCACGCGATCCAGGGCCAGCCCTGCGCGCCGCTGGTGCGGGTGCCCTCGAACGATCCGGTGGCGCTGAAGAAGGTTCTGGATATCGGGGTCGCCGGGGTCATGGTGCCCTCCGTCGATACCGCGGAACAAGCCGCGGCGGCCGTGGCCGCCTGCCGCTATCCGCCCAAGGGTCATCGCGGCATGGCGGTGGGTATCGTGCGGGCCTCGGACTACGGCGCGCGCACCCAGGAATACCTGGCCGAGTCGGAAGACGCCTTGATGATCATGTGTCAGATCGAAAGCGCCGAGGCGGTGGAAAATGTCCGCGAGATCGCCGCTGTCGAGGGCGTCGACATGCTTTTTATCGGGCCCTTCGATCTCTCGGCGAGCTTGGGCCACCTGGGCGAGCCCGACCACCCCAAAGCCCGCGCCGCCATCGACGAGATCGAAGCGGCGGCGAAATCGGCCGGGGTGATGCTTGGCACCATTCCCACTCCCGGACGTAGCGCCGCCGACTTGGCGCAGGCGGGCTATAGCCTGGTCATGGCCGATTCGGATCTGCTTTTGCTGCGCGACGCGGCCCGGTCCAGCATTGCCGCCAAGCGCCCCGGCGCGGGTTAACCCCCGGAAACGAGTTCGCCGTCGAGGATGAAGCGCCGGGCCTTGGGGCCGGCGGGCTTGATTTGGAGCGAACCCGCCCCCTTCATGCCGGCGTACTGTCCGGTGCCCCCGGCCAGCTCCCAGAATCCATAGTCGATAAGCTTGGGCTTGCCTTTATCGCCGGGCACGAAGATGGCGCGGACCAGCCATTTCACATAGGCCTTGCCGCCCTGAGCATCGGTGAACTCAAGATACCCGCGTGGATCGCCCGCGACTCCCGGGATGATGTCGTGCATGCCGAATTCCGTGACCGAGGCGCCGTTCAAGGGGCCACTCCCCTCGGCCTTGCCCTCGCGCCGGACAAGGAGGACGAAGTGCTTCGAACCGTCCTCGAAATTCAGGCGCATCTGTTCCTTGGGGGTGAGGACGGCCTCGACCTTCATGGGCTCCGCTTGCGCGGCGGCCAGTCCAAAACCAAATAATAGTAGCGCGCCAAGCGCGGATTTCATGAGTTTCATGGGTTCTCCCTGTATTCTCGTTTTTTAGCGTTTGACGACGATCACGCGTATCGCGCCGCCACCCAAAAATGATGCCACTTTGGCGCGATCGATCTAGGATACACCCATGGAGTCCAAGGAGTCCTTAGTTGTTCTGAGTACCGGGGAGATGGCCCGGGCGGATGCCGCCGCCGTGGCAGGGGGAATCCCCGGCGCCGTGCTGATGGAAAACGCCGGGCGCGCGGTCGCCACGGCGCTTCGGGCCCGCTTCACGCCCCGCTTGACGGTCGTGTTCTGCGGTCCGGGCAATAACGGGGGCGACGGCTTCGTGGTTGCCCGGCTCTTGGCGGAAGCCGGGTGGCCGGTGCGCCTCGCGCTTCTGGGGAAGCCGGAAAACCTCAAGGGCGATGCGGCCCACCACGCCCGGCTATGGCCGGGGCCGGTGGCGGTGCTGAGTCCGGAGGCGGTTCCGGCATTGCTTCAGGACGCCGGTCTGGTCATCGACGCTCTTTTCGGCGCCGGCCTTGACCGGCCGCTGGAGGGCGCGGCCCGCTCGGCGGCCGAGGCGGTTACCGCGGCGGGCCTGCCGGCGGTGGCGGTCGATGTCCCCAGCGGCCTTTCCGGCGATAGCGGCGCCGTGCTTGGCGATACGGCTTTCAGGGCGGCGCTGACCGTGACCTTCTTTCGCAAGAAACCCGGCCATCTTCTTCTGCCCGGACGGTCATTGTGCGGCGAACTGGCGGTCGCGGATATTGGAATACCGGGCGCTGTTCTGGACGGGATCGCGCCTTCGACCTTCGAAAACGCGCCACCGCTGTGGATCGGCGGCTACCCCTGGCGCGGGCCTTCCAGCCACAAGTACGACTTCGGCCATGCGCTGGTTCTGGGCGGCGCCGACATGACCGGGGCCGGCCGTTTAGCGGCGCGGGCGGCGCTCCGGGTTGGGGCCGGGCTGGTCAGCGTGGCGTGCCCGCGCGCGGCGGTGCCTATATATGCCCAGTCCAGTGCCAGCCTGATCGTCGCCGCGGCCGATACCGGCGAGGAATTTGGGGCTCTCCTGGCCGATTCCAGGCGCAACGCGATTCTGGCCGGTCCCGGCCTGGGGCTCGGCGAAGCGACCCGGGACCGGGTTTTTGCGGCGCTTGGCGCGGACAAGGCGGTGGTTCTCGATGCCGATGCCTTGACCGCCTTCGCGGACCGGCCCGGAGAGCTTTTCGAGGCGGTCACGGGGCCCTGCGTCCTCACCCCCCATGAGGGCGAATTCGCCCGTCTTTTTCCGGAACTTGAAGGCGGCAAGCTGACCCGGGCCCGGGCCGCCGCGGCGGCCAGCGGCGCCGTGGTGCTTCTGAAAGGGGGCGACACGGTCATCGCCGCCCCCGATGGCCGGGCCGCCATAACCGGCAACGCGCCCCCGGCCCTGGCGACGGCCGGGGCGGGCGATGTCCTGGCCGGCCTGATCGTGGGCTTGCTGGCTCAGGGGTTGGATGGTTTCGACGCCGCCTGCGCCGCCGCCTGGCTGCACGGCGAGGCCGGGGCCAACCTGGGCACGGGTCTCATAGCCGATGACCTGCCAGAGGCTATGCCGACGGTATTAAGCCGTTTATCGCGATTGTGAAACTTTATGGCGAAAATTATTTCCGCTTGCTCCCCCATAACGATAGAAGGGGCGCCTTAACCAGTATTTAAGCGCGATAAGGCCATAATTCGAACCTAGGGATAGTGCAATCCGGGCCGCAGGAAGCGGGTCGCGGCGAAAGGTATTCATGATGCTCGCGCTACAAGTCGATAAATGGTTCAAAAGCGGTTCGCGCTCCGACGAGGTCAAGGTCGGGGCGGAATTCCGCAAGGAGCGCCGGGGCAACATCCTGGAAATCGCCAAGGTACTTGAAATCGTGCCCGATCCCATGGGGGTCCCCCATGTGCACTACCAAGTGTCGATTCAAAGCGCGCACCATGAATGCTTCGAGGAGCAACGGACTCTGGGACTCGCCAGTTTCGCGGAACGCTTCGGCAAGGCCCTGGCCAACTAAAAGCGGTTCCTGACAGCGCACCGGAAATTTACAACCGCCGCGCGAGAATTTTTAGGCAATCTCTAAATTTGCTAACCATTGTGCTTTATTGTGAGCCGCTCATATCTCCTGAACCCCTAGCTAAATTGAATGGGCCCCAACCGGGTGCGAGCGGCAGTGAACTATCCCTACAAGCCTGAGCAACCGTTAGGCGCGGCTAGATTCCGTGCCGCTTGCGGCCAGCTGCTGTACGAGCGCCCCATGGCGGTTCTACTGATCCTGTTTCTCTCCGCGACGACCCTCATCATCTGGCATTCTAGTTACCATCAATCGACCATGGTGAACGGGCAGGCATTGAAGAATGCCGAGCGGATGGCGGCCACTTTGGTCAGGTTCCGCGACATCTACACATCCGAAGTGGTGGAGCGGATCCGGCAACAAGGAATTCCGGTCGTCCATGACTACGATCAGAAAGAAGGCGCCATACCGTTACCCGCGACTTTGAGCATGATGCTTGGCAATCGAATCGGCGCCCAGAATTCCGAACCGCGAAGCCGTCTATACAGCGCCTTTCCTTTCCCTTGGAGGCGTACCGGCGGTGGCTTGACAGACGATTTCGCACGAGACGCTTGGAAGGCCCTAACCGAGAATCCTAACGCTCCCTTTTATCGGTTCGAGGATTTGGACGGCGTTCCAATGCTACGCTATGCAACCGCCGATCCGATGCGCCCTGCTTGCCTCGACTGCCACAACTCCCATCCCGACTCGCCTAAGACCGATTGGAAGGCAGGGGACCTGCGGGGCGTTCTGGAAATCTTGTCACCTATGGAAATTGCTCGCGCGGAGTCTCACGAGGGTGCCGTCAATATGGCATTATTGATGTTGTCGATGACATTGGGAGGGTTGTTCATCGTTGGTATTCTGCTAGGCCATCTGCGGCGGGTCGCATCGCAAGCCCAAGACTTTGCTGAAAAGACACAAGAAGCCAACACGGAGTTGGAATTGGAGGCCGCGGAGCGCCAGCGCGCGGAGGAAGCGTTACGCACTTCGGAATCGAAGTTCTCTGGAATTCTAGACATCGCGCAGGAAGCGGTTATTTCGGTGGATGACCGGCATTGTATCCAGATGTTCAACCAAGGCGCGGCGGTTATCTTCGGTTACACGGCCGGCGAGGTGCTCGGGCAATCTTTGGAAATGCTCATGCCTTCCCGCTTCAGAAAAGGCCATCGCAAGAAGGTCGAAGGTTTCGCGGCGGCCCCCGAGATCAGCCGTTCGATGCAACAGCGCGGGGAGCTGCTTGGTTTGCGAAAGGATGGGACCGAGTTTCCGGTGGAAGCCTCGATCTCCAAGCTCGCGCGGGACGGAGAAACGATATTCACGGTTATACTCACCGACATCACCGAGCGCAAAAAGGTGGAACAAAGCTTGCTTGCCGCCAAGGAGGGGGCCGAGTCCGCTAACCGGGCAAAGTCAGAATTTCTCGCTACCATGAGCCATGAACTGCGCACGCCCTTAAATGCGATCTTGGGGTTCTCGGAACTAATGAGGAACGAGAGTCTCGGGCCGATCGGCACCACGAAGTATCGCGACTACGCGGGCGACATCAACGAAACCGGCCGCCACCTGCTTAACCTGATCAACGACATTCTGGACCTATCTAAGGTCGAATCGGGTGTCGACAAGATCGATGAAGAAAATGTCGATGTGCCCGAGGCCCTGCGCGCCGTGGAAGTGCTGGTCACGAATCGCGCCGGTACAGCCCACGTCGACCTTGTATTCGAATGTTCCCACGGCCTGCCGGCGCTGCGCGTCGATATTCGCAAGCTCAAACAGATACTGGTTAACCTCATTTCCAACGCCATCAAGTTCACCCCGGCCGGCGGCTCGGTCACAGTCAAGGCCTGGTTCGACGCGGATAGCGGATATGTTTTCCAAATCGCAGACACCGGGATAGGTATCTCACCGGAAGATTTACCCAAGGCGCTGTCGCAGTTCGGCCAGGTCGACAGCGGATTGGATCGCCGGCACGAGGGAACCGGCCTAGGCCTGCCGCTCACCAAGTCCCTGGTGGAATTGCATGGCGGAACGTTGGAACTGCAAAGCACGAAAGGCGCCGGAACCACTGTCACCGTCCACTTTCCACCCGACAGAATCGTAACCCCGGCAAATATCGCCTAGACGGTAGCGCCCGCATCCCCATTTTAGCGCATCGATCTTCTCACCGAGAACCGAGCCCAAGGCCTCGCCGGGCTTGAGCGCGCCTCGATCCTCGGCGATCATGCCGGCGCATTTTAAAGGATCGAATCTATGGCGGATCAATCGTCCGTGGAACATCTTCGCGAAGGGGCGGTCGATCCCACGCGCCTGGAGTGCCTGCGGGCGCTGGAGCGCAAGATCCTCTGGCTCTCCTCCTGGATCATCCATAACGCCAATCATGTCCGGCCCAATCGCGACGGCCTGAAGGTCGGCGGCCATCAGGCCTCCAGCGCCTCCATGGCGACTCTCATGACGGCGCTTTACCTGGACGTGCTGCGGCCTCAGGACCGGGTCGCCGTCAAGCCGCACGCCAGTCCGGTATTCCACGCCATCCAATATCTGCTGGGTCAGCAAACGCGCGAGAACCTGGAGCGGTTTCGCTCCCTTGGCGGGGCGCAGTCCTATCCCTCGCGGACCAAGGATCTGGACGATGTCGACTTCTCCACCGGCTCGGTCGGCATGGGGGTCGCCATGACCAGCTTCGCGAGTCTGGCGCAGGATTACGTGCGCCTGAAGGGCTGGGCGCCCCGTGACCTGCCGGAGGGGCGCATGGTCGCCCTGGTCGGCGACGCCGAATTGGACGAAGGCAACGTCTACGAAGCCCTGTTCGAGGGCTGGAAGCACGACATCCGAAACGTCTGGTGGGTGATCGACTACAACCGGCAAAGTCTGGACGCCGTGATCACGGACCGCCTGTTCGGCCGTATCGACGAGATGTTCTCGAACCTGGGCTGGCAGGTCGTGACCTTGAAGTACGGCGAACGCTTGAAGGCCGCTTTCGAGGAGCCGGGCGGCGGCGCCTTGCGGCAATGGATCGACGATTGCCCGAACTCGCTGTACTCGGCCCTGGTGTTCCAGGGTGGGCCGGCCTGGCGCCGGCAGCTGCTGACGGATATCGGCGGCGCGGCCGGGGTTCGCGCACTCCTGGACGATCGCGGCGATGACGCGCTGGCCGCCTTGATGACTAATCTGGCCGGGCACGATTTGGTTTCGGTCCTGGACGCCTTTCACGCCGTGGAGGATACCCGGCCGACCTGCTTCATCGCCTATACCATCAAGGGCCTGGGCTTGCCTTTCGCCGGCCACAAGGACAACCACGCCGGATTGATGAATCCGGATCAGATGGCCGAGTTCAAGCGCCTGAACGCGGTTCCCGATGGGGCGGAATGGGACCGCTTCGCGGGCCTGGACCTGCCGGCGGACACGCTCCAAGGCTTTCTCGACAAGGTGCCATTCGCCGCCCGCCCGCATCGGCGCACCCAAGCGTCTCCGGTCGCGGTGCCACCTGATTTCCCACGCCCCCAGGCCGAGGTCATGGCGACTCAGGAGGGCTTTGGCCGGATCATGGCGGCGCTGGCGCGCGACGGCGGCGCCCTGGCCGAGCGTATCGTGACGTCCTCGCCCGATGTGACCGTCTCGACCAACCTGGGCGGCTGGGTCAATCGCCGGGGCATCTTCGACCGGCACCGGCGCGAGGATGTGTTCAAGGAACAAAAGGTCGTCTCGGCGCAGCGCTGGGGCATGTCGCCGGACGGCCAGCACATCGAACTTGGCATCGCCGAAAACAACTTGTTCCTCATGCTCGGCGCTCTCGGCCTTTCGCACTCTCTGTTCGGAACCCGGCTGTTACCGGTCGGGACACTCTACGATCCTTTCATTCAGCGTGGCCTGGATGCCCTCAACTACGCTTGCTATCAGGACGCCCGCTTCATGGTGGTGGCGACGCCCTCGGGTATTACCCTGGGCCCGGAGGGCGGGGCGCATCAGTCGATCTCTACCCCCTTGATCGGCATGGCTCAGGACGGCCTGGCCAGTTTCGAACCGGCTTTCGCCGATGAGTTGGCGGCGATCATGGCCTGGGCCTTCGACTACATGCAGCGCGGCGGCGAAGCGGAAAGCGGCCCGGCGAACTGGCTGCGCGACGCCGGCGGCGGCTCGGTCTATCTACGGCTTTCCACCCGCCCGATCGAACAGCCGGACCGCGCCATGGCGCCGGTTTTGGAAAACGCCGTCATCGCCGGTGGCTATTGGTTGCGCGAACCCGCGCGGGGGGCGGAACTGGCGATCGTTTACACCGGGGCGATCGCGCCCGAGGCCTTGGCCGCCCACGCCGAGATCGCCGAGGAAATTCCCGGCGCCGGGCTTCTGGCCGTGACCTCGGCCGATCGATTGAACGCCGGCTGGCACGCGGCCGGACGGGCCCGCCAGGCGGGCGATTCCACGGCCCTAAGCCATATCGAGCACCTGCTGGCGCCGCTTAGCCCCGATGCCGGGTTGGTCACCGTCTTGGACGGTCATCCCGCCGCCCTGTCGTGGCTGGGCGGCGTGCGCGGTCACCGGGTTCAGGCCCTGGGGGTGGAACACTTCGGGCAATCCGGCGATTTGCTGGATCTGTACCGCAGGTACGGGATCGACGGCGCGGCTATCCTGGATGCCTGCGCCGCGGCTTGCCTGGCCCGCGGCCATGGGTGAGGGTGGAGGCGCCGGGTCCCTGACTGTTGCGCCGGGGGGCGGTAATGGTATACACGGTCGCGCCGCCATAGTCGCGGGCGTGGCGGAATTGGTAGACGCGCTGGCTTTAGGTGCCAGTGGAGCGATCCGTGGGGGTTCGAGTCCCTCCGCCCGCACCAAATTACGCGGCGCACTAGCCGGCCGGGACTCCTCGATATAAGCGGGGCGGCTTCCGGGATCGACATCATTGAAGTTCGCGAGACAGAAAGGCCGATCGGGTCATGCAGGTTACCGAAACACAAACCGAAGGACTGAAGCGCGAGTACAAGGTCCTCATCAGCGCCAAGGACATAGACGAGAAGGTGACCGGAAAGCTGGAAGAGCTGGGCGCCAAGGTCAAAGTGCCGGGTTTTCGCCCCGGCAAGGTGCCCATGCAGGTGCTCAGGCAGCGCTTCGCCAAGTCGGTCATGGGCGAGGTTTTGGAAAGCGCGGTCAACGACAGCTCCAGCCAAGCGCTGAGCGAGCGCGGCTTGCGCCCGGCGATTCAGCCCAAGATCGAGATCACGTCCTTCGACGAGGGCAAGGATCTCGAATACACCATGGCGCTGGAGATTCTGCCCGAGATCGTGCCGATGGATTTCGCGACCCTCGAGTTGGAAAGGGTGGCGATCGATGTCGAGGACAGCGCGATCGAGGAAACCCTCGCGGATTTGGCCAAGGCCCACAAAACCACCAAACCTCTCGACAAGCCGCGCAAGGCCAAGTCGGGCGATGTCCTGGTCCTCGACTTCAAGGGCACGGTCGACGGCGAGGCCTTCCCCGGCATGGATGGCGAGGATCACCACCTCGAGCTTGGATCGAACTCCTTTATCGCCGGTTTCGAGGAGCAGTTGATCGGCACCGGTGCCGGTGACAGCCGCGAGGTCAAGGTGACTTTCCCCGAGCAATACGCGAATGACAAGCTGTCGGGACGCGACGCGGTCTTCGCCGTGACCGTCAAGGACGTGCTGGAATCGGTCCCGTCGGAAATCAACGACGAATTCGCCACCAAGCTGGGCGAAAAAGACTTGGACGGCGTGAAACAGAGGGTCCGCGAGCGCCTGTCGGCGGAATACAACGATTTCGGCCGCAACCGCATGAAGCGTCATCTCTTGGACCAATTGGCGGACGGGCACGAGTTTCCGGTGCCTCAGGCCATGGTCGACAGCGAGTTCGACGCGATTTGGAAGCAGATCGAGGAAGATAAAAATGCCGGCCAACTGGATGCCGACGATGCCGCCAAAAGCGAAGACGATCTAAAATCCGAATACCGGAATATTGCCGAGCGCCGTGTCCGTCTTGGCCTGCTGATCTCGGAAGTGGGGCAGCGCAACGGTATCGATGTCGCGCAGGAAGAACTGAACCGGGCGCTGATGGCGGAAGCGCAGCGCCACCCGGGGCATGAACGTGAAGTGTTCGAATTCTTTCAGAAAACGCCCGAAGCCTTGGCTAATTTGCGAGCCCCCATCTTCGAGGACAAGGTTGTCGACTTCATCGTCGATCTGGCGAAGGTTTCGGAGCGAAAAGTGACACCGGCGGAACTGCGCAAGGAAATGGACGCGGAAGCCGCCGGCGAAGTGGCCGGTTCAGGCAAGAAAACCAAGGCCAAGGCCAAGCCGGGCGCGAAGAAAGCAGGTAGCAAGGCGAAGAAAGCCGCCAAACCAAAGAAGAGCCCGGCTGGAGATTGATCCGGGGCTTGATCCGGCTACCCGCTAACCCGACCTTAGGACTTGTGGGGCACGCTTTGGCAAATTCAGGGAAAACGGATATCTCATGAGCGACGCAAGAGACTTGGCGATGAACACGCTGGTGCCAATGGTGGTCGAGCAGACCAACCGTGGCGAGCGGGCCTATGACATTTATTCCCGCCTGCTCAAGGAGCGGATCATCTTCCTGACCGGGGGGATCAATGACGGGGTCGCCAGCCTGATTTGCGCTCAGTTGCTTTATCTGGAATCGGAGAGTCCGAAGAAGGATATCTCGTTCTACATCAACTCCCCCGGGGGCGTCGTCACTTCCGGCTTGGCTATTTACGACACCATGCAATATATCCGCCCCGAAGTATCGACTGTCTGCGTTGGACAGGCGGCATCGGCCGGCTCGCTGCTGCTCATGGCCGGGGCCAAGGAAAAGCGCTTCGCGCTGCCCAATGCCAAGATCATGGTCCATCAACCCTCTGGCGGTTTTCAGGGCCAGGCCACGGATATCGAGATCCACGCCCGGGAAATCATCAAGACGCGAGGCCGGCTGAACGAGATATACGCCGAGCATACCGGCCAGGCACTCGCGACCATAGAGGATGCCATGGAGCGGGACCGCTTCATGAGCGCGGCGGAAGCGAAGGAATTCGGCCTGATTGACACCATTGTGATCAAGCGCCCACCCGCCGACGACGATAAGAGCAGTTAGCGGCCTGCCGGCCTCGGTTAATTCGCGATGGGGCGCGGCGCGCGGCGGCGTGCCCCCCGCGAGGAATCCATGCCGGGGCGTTCCCATTATTTCGGCGGATCGCGCTCTCGATACGCCCGCGCCGAATGATAATCCGCCCTATCGTCCTTTGCGCATTGACTCTTTCCGATTCGTTAACCAAATCGTAAGGGAAATCACCGGATAAGGTTAACAGTGTCCGAAGGTTCCGGCGTTAAGGGAAATTTGAAGCGTATTGCCTACACTTTTCCCTGGGCTCGCGGGGTCGGTGGGTTCGGTCCGCAGTTAGCCGAAAAGGCGCTGGAAGCTGCGGATTTTAACATTGTATGCATGTGGCGCGTGCGTCTAACATGGCTTTGCCGAAGTTGGGGTTTGAGGCATCAGGAATATGAGCAAATCTAGCGGCAGCGACTCGAAAAACACTCTGTACTGCTCGTTTTGTGGAAAGAGCCAGCACGAGGTCCGGAAGCTTATTGCCGGCCCGACGGTCTTTATCTGCGATGAGTGCGTCGAGCTGTGCATGGACATTATCCGGGAGGAGCACCGGACCACCCTGGTGAAATCCAGCGATGGGGTGCCGACACCGCACGATATTTGCTCAATTCTGGACGACTACGTGATCGGCCAAAGCAAGGCCAAGCGGGTCCTCTCCGTCGCCGTGCACAACCACTATAAACGCCTGGCGCACAGCGCCAAGTCGTCGGACGTGGAACTGGCGAAGTCGAATATTCTCCTGGTCGGCCCTACCGGATGCGGCAAGACCCTCCTGGCCCAGACCCTGGCGCGGATCTTGGACGTCCCCTTCACCATGGCCGACGCCACGACCCTGACAGAGGCCGGCTATGTCGGTGAGGATGTCGAGAACATCATCCTGAAGCTGTTGCAGTCGGCGGACTATAACGTCGAGCGCGCGCAACGCGGCATCGTCTATATCGATGAGGTCGACAAGATCAGCCGGAAGTCGGACAACCCCTCGATTACCCGCGACGTCTCGGGCGAGGGCGTGCAGCAGGCGCTCCTGAAGATCATGGAGGGCACGGTGGCCTCGGTGCCCCCGCAAGGTGGGCGCAAGCACCCGCAGCAGGAGTTCCTGCAAGTCGATACGACCAACATCCTGTTCATCTGCGGCGGCGCCTTCGCCGGTCTCGAGAAGATCATTTCCCAGCGCGGCGTGGGCACCTCGATCGGTTTCGGTGCCGATGTGCATAGCCCGGACGAACGTAGCGCGGGTCAGGTGTTGAAGGATGTCGAGCCGGAAGATCTGCTTAAATTCGGCTTGATCCCGGAATTCGTCGGCCGCCTGCCGGTTGTCGCCACGCTTGAAGATCTCGATGAGAAAGCCCTGATCGAAATCCTCACCCGGCCCAAGAACGCCTTGGTCAAGCAGTACCAGCGCCTGTTCGAGATGGAAGACGTCAGCCTCGATTTCAGTGAGGAAGCGCTCAAGGCGATCTCCGAGAAGGCGATTAAGCGTAAAACCGGCGCTCGCGGCCTGCGCTCGATCATGGAGGCGATCCTCCTGGAGCCGATGTTCGAATTGCCCGGCCTGGATGGGGTCGAGGAGATCGTCATCAACCGGGAGGTGGTCGAAGGCCGCGCCCAGCCGCTCCAAATCTATACCGATCGCCGAGAAGACGTGACCAGCGCTTAGATTCCGGCGACGAATCCCTATCCGCTGGGGCACGCGATAAGCTTCTTTCGATGCCCTGGCCTTGAAGTGGCCCGCTTCCGACCCGATTTCTAAGGCACCGGGGGCCACCGGGTAAGGTGCCAGCCTGCCGATCCGCGGCGCAGATTCGCGCCACGATAACAAAAGAGGTCACATGCTCGAAATTCCTGGCGGTAATTTGTTTCCTGTCCTTCCCTTACGCGACATCGTGGTATTTCCCCACATGATCGTGCCGCTGTTTGTCGGGCGCGAGAAATCCGTGCGCGCGCTCGAAGACGTCATGAAGGACGACAAGCAGATCCTGCTGGTTACCCAAAAGAACGCGGCACAGGACGATCCCAAGGCCGACGATATTTATACCGTCGGCACCATAGGTACGGTGCTGCAGCTGCTTAAACTGCCCGACGGCACGGTCAAGGTGCTGGTCGAGGGACAACAGCGCGCGGCCATCAACCGCTATACCGAGGTCGAGGATTTTTTCCAGGCTTACGCCTCTATCGTCGAGGATAGCGTCGGCGACGACCGCGAAATCGAAGCCTTGGCGCGCACCGTGATCAATCAGTTCGAGCAGTACATAAAGCTGAACAAGAAGATTCCGCCCGAGGTGCTGGTTTCCATCAATCAGATCGACGAGCCCAGCAAGCTGGCCGATACGATCGCCTCGCATCTAACCCTCAAAATCCCGGAGAAACAGGAACTTCTCGAAGCCGGAACCATTAACGAGCGTCTGGAAAAGGTGTTCGGGTTCATGGAGGCCGAGATCGGCGTCCTGCAAGTCGAAAAGCGCATCCGGAACCGCGTTAAGCGGCAAATGGAAAAGACCCAGCGCGAGTACTATCTCAACGAGCAGCTCAAGGCGATTCAGAAGGAGCTCGGCGAGGGCGAGGAGGGGCGCGACGAACTGGCGGAGCTCGATGAGCGGATCGCCAAAATGCGCCTGAGCAAAGAGGCGCGCGAAAAGGCCCAGGCCGAAGCGAAGAAGCTGCGCGCCATGAGCCCGATGTCGGCCGAAGCCACGGTCGTGCGCAATTACTTGGATTGGCTGCTCGGCATCCCTTGGAAAAAGCGCAGCAAGGTCAAGAAAGACATTCAACTGGCCGAAGACATCCTCAACGCCGATCATTATGGGCTTGAGAAGGTCAAGGAGCGCATCCTCGAGTACCTCGCGGTGCAACAGCGCATCGGTAAGGTCAAGGGTCCGATTCTATGTTTGGTCGGCCCCCCCGGCGTCGGCAAAACCTCGCTCGGCAAATCGATCGCGCGGGCGACCGGGCGCAATTTCGTGCGCATGAGCCTGGGCGGAGTCCGCGACGAAGCCGAGATACGAGGCCACCGGCGAACCTACATTGGCTCCATGCCCGGCAAGGTCATCCAGAGCATGAAGAAGGCCAAGACCTCGAACCCGCTGTTTTTGCTCGACGAGATCGACAAGCTGGGCGCCGATTGGCGCGGCGACCCGTCGTCGGCACTGCTCGAAGTTCTAGACCCGGAGCAGAACAGCACCTTCAACGATCACTATCTTGAGGTCGACTACGATCTTTCGGACGTCATGTTCGTGACCACGGCGAATACCTTGCGCATGCCGCAACCCTTGCTCGACCGCATGGAGATCATCCGCATCCCCGGCTACACCGAGGATGAGAAACTCCAGATCGCGCGCCGCCACTTGATGGGCAAACTGCTGAAGCAGCATGGCCTGAAAGATGATGAATGGTCGATTTCCGAACAAGCCTTGCGCGACTTGATCCAGCTTTACACCCGTGAGGCGGGGGTTCGTAATCTTGAACGCGAACTCGCGGGCTTGATGCGCAAGGCGGTCAAGGAAATCGCGATCAAGAAAAGCAAAAAGGTCCTCGTCAATCGCCGCAACCTGAAAAACTATGCGGGTATCGTGCGCTTTAGCCGTACCGAGACGGAACTTGAGGACATGGTTGGCGTGGCCACGGGACTGGCCTGGACCGAGGTCGGCGGCGAGCTGCTCTCGATCGAGACGCTGACGGTTCCTGGCAAGGGCAAGATCACCTCGACCGGTAAACTGGGCGACGTCATGAAGGAATCGATCCAGGCGGCTGAATCCTACGTCAAGAGCCGCGCTGTCGAGTTGGGAATCGATGCGAGCCTATTCGAAAAGAAGGACATCCACGTTCACGTGCCGGAAGGCGCGACACCGAAAGATGGACCTTCCGCCGGCATCGCGATGGTTACCGCCATCGTGTCTACTTTGACCGGCACGCCGGTACGCTGCGATGTTGCCATGACCGGTGAGGTAACCCTGCGTGGCCGGGTCCTGCCCATTGGCGGCCTAAAAGAGAAATTACTCGCGGCGCTGCGCGCGGGAATCAAGACCGTCATCATTCCCAAGGAGAATGAAAAAGATTTGGCGGATATTCCCGATAATGCCAAGCGTACGATGGAAATAATCCCCGTGAGCCTAGTTGACGAGGTCCTGCACATCGCGCTTGCATCGCCGCCTGGCAAACGGGACTGGAGCGACGACAGCAAAGCCGAAAGGGCGCCGGAAACCCCGGAGGGTCAAGGGCGCGGCGGCATACTGACGCACTGATAATTCAGCCAAGCAGGTACATTGCCGGCCGGTTTATTCGCGGAAAGCGCGCAAATCTCATGTTTTTTCATGGGTGATTCATTGACGGCGCTGGATCGCGCGATCTAATATCCGGACGTCTTCAAGATTCGCTTATCTACCTAAGTGCACTTGGCATCATGTCGGGGCACCTTATTTTTTCCACGTTAGGGGGGTTTATCGTGAACAAGAACGAATTGATCGGTGTCGTCGCGGACAAGACTGGTTTGTCGAAAGCGGACAGCACGAACGCAGTCGATAGTGTCTTCGACGCGATTTCGGATGCGCTGAGCGGCGGTGGCGAGGTTCGGCTCGTCGGCTTCGGAACATTTTCCGTCAGCCTGCGCCGCGCTTCGGAAGGGCGCAATCCACGCACCGGAGAAAAGATTCAGATCCCGGCATCGAAGCAGCCAAAGTTCAAGGCCGGAAAGGGCTTGAAAGATTTGGTCAACGACAGATAGGACCGTTCATCCTAGAGCGATTCAAACCGGCCGCCCGCTTCCGCGCGAGGCGGCCGGTTTTATTGCCGGGCTTGCATGTCGTGCCGTGCCCGGAAAGGGCGATTAGCTCAGCTGGTAGAGCGTCTCGTTTACACCGAGAAGGTCGGCGGTTCGACCCCGTCATCGCCCACCAATATCAAAGACTTAGCAGAAGGCTCTAACTAAATTTGTTGTTGGGCGGCAATGGCGTGAAGGCGCCGTCCATACGCCGCCGCCGGACACCGGAGCGTGAGTTGCCTTGCTTCCATTCGAAATTCTAAGCGATGTGTTCCCACAAAGCCGTTTCATCGTCGAGCCTTGCTTTCTCAAGGCCATGGAAGTCACGGCGGGATACGAGCCCCAGGACGCGCTTGCCGTCCACGACTGGTAAATGCCGATAATCGCCGTCTTGCATGAGGCGTAGCGCGTCGATGGCCGTGGTATCGAAGCTAACCGTGTCCGGATCGGGGGTCATAACCTCTCCCAGTAATGTCTTGTCCGGATCCAGTCCCACGGCAATCACGCGGTAGGTCATGTCATTGACCGTGAGAATGCCCTTCAAGACTTCATCCTCCACAATCAAGACGGCGCCAACATTGTTCTTTCGCATTATTTTCGCGGCTCGCCGCACGGTGGTTTGTCTCCCTAGGTACACCACCTGCTGTCCGCTTATTACATCGGGGATAATCCTGCGGAGCATTCTTTATACTCCTTAATGGCCGATGACTTGCCGTCGGCGCAAAGCCATGGCCACTTTATCGTGATGCTTATTCCGATACGCCCTAAATGCCGGAGCCGCATTGATCCATGACAAGCCACTGGGTCATAGCCGACTCTCGTGCTCGGAGATAACTTTACAGCGCTGCAAGCGCCGACTCCGGCGTCCTTCGGAGCGCTGCAACCGAAGCCAGGAAAAGGCGCTTCGAATCGAGCCGCGCAGCTTGACACTCCCTAGGCCCTGGAGTACATGACGGCGGGTCCCGCACGAAGGATTCTCGGCACTTTCGAGGCGTTTTTGGGGGGTGTAGCTCAGTTGGTTAGAGCGCCGGCCTGTCACGCCGGAGGCCGCGGGTTCGAGTCCCGTCACTCCCGCCACTTTTCCTACCGCTCGTTGAAGGCGTAGCGATGGCCATGAAGACCGCTGAAAAGGCTGGGCACTGGTCGGTTACCGGAGGGGTTGGTGCTTTCCACAATTTGAAGTTGTTCTTATATTTCGGCTCTGGCCGCGCGGCCGCGCGCCGGGCTTGTCATACCAAGGCGCCGTAAACGGGGGCGATCGGGAAAGCGATGGAGCAACTCCTAGCCGAATACCTGCCGATCTTGATTTTTCTGGGCATCGCCATCGCCATGTCCGTCATGATGGTGATGGCCTCCTACATCATCGCGCGCCAGCGGCCGGATTCCGAGAAGGTCTCGGCCTACGAGTGCGGTTTCGAGGCTTTCGACGACGCGCGCAGTAAGTTCGACGTGCGATTCTATCTGGTCGCCATTCTGTTCATCATCTTCGACTTGGAAGTCGCGTTCCTTTTTCCCTGGGCCGTGTCGCTAGGCGATATTGGATTGCTGGGATTTTGGTCGATGGTCGTGTTTCTGCTCATTTTGACCATCGGCTTCGTTTATGAGTGGAAAAAGGGAGCCTTGGAATGGGAGTAGGCCAAGGCCTGGACGGAGTACCCGTGCCGCCGGGGCCGGCGCAGGACGGGATCCTGAGGCGCGTGAACGAGGAGTTCCAGGACAAGGGGTTTATCGTCGCGCAGATGGACAAGCTGGCGGCCTGGGCTCAGGCCGGCTCGCTATGGCCCATGACTTTCGGACTGGCCTGCTGCGCCATTGAAATGATGCACACCGCCTGCAGCCGCTACGACATGGATCGTTTCGGCGTCGTGTTCCGGCCCAGCCCGCGCCAATCGGATGTGATGATCGTCGCCGGCACCTTGACCAACAAGATGGCGCCCGCGCTGCGCAAGGTCTACGACCAGATGGCGGAGCCGCGTTGGGTCATTTCCATGGGGTCGTGCGCCAATGGCGGCGGCTACTATCACTATTCGTATTCCGTGGTTCGCGGCTGCGACCGCATCGTGCCGGTCGATATCTATGTGCCCGGGTGTCCACCGACCGCCGAGGCCCTGCTGTACGGAATTCTGCAATTGCAGAAGAAGATAAAGCGCGAAGGCGGCATCGCACGCTGATGGCGGGATCTCATCACACAGGACTAATGAACCAAGCCCTGAGAGACCTGGGCGAATACATCGGCCTTGCCTTGGCGGATGCCTTGATTGATTCCGAAACGCGACGCGGGGAGCTGATGCTGCGGGTACGGCGCGAGAGCATCGTCAAGGTCCTGACCTATCTTCGCGACGATCAGAATTGCCAGTTCAAGCAGCTCATGGACCTGACCGCGGTCGATTACCCGGAACGCGAAGAGCGCTTCGACCTGGTCTACAACCTGCTTTCGCTCAAGCAGAACCATCGTATTCGGGTCAAGGTCTCAACCGATGAGGCGACGATGGTGGCGAGCGCCACGGGCGTATTCAGCTCGGCGATCTGGTTCGAGCGCGAAGTGTGGGACATGTACGGCGTCATGTTCTCCGGCCATCCCGACCTGCGCCGCATCCTGACCGACTACGGCTTTGACGGGCATCCCTTGCGCAAGGACTTTCCCGTGACCGGCTATGTCGAGGTGCGCTACGACGAGGATCAAAAGCGCGTTGTTCACGAGCCGGTGAATCTGCCGCAGGAAATGCGCCAGTTCGATTTTGTCAGCCCGTGGGAAGGCATGCTGCATTTGCCGGACAATGAAAAACCGCAAGAGGAGCCAGCCGAGGACGGCGAAGGCGAGGGGGCGAAACCCTAGATGGCCGAGATGGAAAGCAAGCCGCTCACGCTCAATTTCGGGCCGCAGCATCCCGCGGCGCACGGTGTTTTGCGCCTGGTCATGGAATTGGACGGCGAAATCATAGAGCGGGCGGACCCCCACATCGGCCTGCTGCATCGCGGCACCGAAAAACTTATCGAACATAAAACCTATTTGCAGGCGGTGCCCTATTTCGACCGCCTGGACTACGTCGCGCCGATGAATCAGGAACATGCCTACGCTCTGGCGGTGGAGAAACTTCTGGGCATCGAGGTACCGCCGCGGGGGCAATACATCCGCGTCCTGTACAGCGAAATCGGACGCATCCTGAATCACATCCTGAACATCACGACCTTCGCCATCGATGTCGGCGCCATGACGCCACTCCTCTGGGGTTTCGAGGAGCGCGAAAAGTTGATGGAGTTTTACGAGCGCGCGTCCGGTGCCCGGCTTCACGCGGCCTATTTTCGTCCCGGCGGCGTTCATCAAGATCTACCGGCCGGATTGCTCGACGACATAGGACGCTTCTGCGGCACTTTCCCGCAGCACATCGAAGACTTCGAAGGCTTGCTGACAAACAACCGGATTTTCCGCCAGCGCACCGTGGATATCGGTGTGGTTAGCCGCCAAGACGCGATGGATTGGGGTTTCAGCGGTGCCATGTTGCGCGGCTCGGGTGTTCCCTGGGACCTGCGCAAATCGCAACCTTACGAATGCTACGAAGATTTGGATTTCGATATCCCGGTCGGTAAAAAAGGCGATTGCTTCGACCGCTACCTGGTGCGGGTCGAAGAGATGCGCCAGAGCCTCGCCATCATGCGCCAATGCATCGAGAAAATGCCCGACGGTCCGGTCTCGGTCGAGAATAACAAGGTAACTCCGCCCAAGCGCGGCGAGATGAAGCAATCGATGGAAGCCTTGATTCACCATTTCAAGCTCTATACCGAAGGTTTTCATGTGCCGCCCGGCGAGACTTATTCGGTCATCGAGGCGCCGAAGGGCGAGTTTGGCGTGTTCTTGGTTTCAGACGGCAGCAATCGTCCTTACCGGTGCAAGATCAGGGCGCCGGGCTTCGCGCATCTGGCGGCGATGGATCATTTGTGCCGCGGCCACATGCTGGCCGACAGCGTGGCTATTCTAGGGTCGATGGATGTTGTGTTTGGCGAGGTCGATCGATGAAAATCACAAGCTACCGGCGCGACCCAAGCCAGGAATTTTCCTTCACCCCCGAGAACTTGAAGAAGGCTAAGGTCTTCATGGCGCGCTATCCGGACGGCCGCCAAGCCAGCGCGGTCATATCGCTTTTGTATATTGCCCAGGCCCAGAACGGCGGCTGGGTTTCGCCGGCGGCGATCGAACATGTCGCCGAGGTTCTCGACATGGCGCCGGTCCGGGTCCATGAGGTCTCGACCTTCTACACCATGTTCAATCTCAAGCCGGTCGGTAAGCACTTGATCCAGGTCTGCCGGACCACGCCATGCTGGCTGCGCGGCGCGGCGGATCTGACCCGCACGTGCCAAGACAAGTTGGGTGTCGGCCTGAAGGAGATGAGCGAGGACGGCCTCTTCACGGTGATGGAAGTCGAATGCCTGGGGGCTTGCGCAAACGCGCCCATGGTGCAGATCAACGACGACTATTACGAGGACCTGACGCCCGAACGCTTGAGCGAGATCATCGACGACCTGCGCGACGGCAAGGAGGTTCCAGTCGGGCCGCAGACCGGCCGCCAGGGCTCGGCGCCCGAGGGCGGACCGGCGACCCTGACCGACGTGCCGCCAAGTGGCTCTAAGCGCGCCAAGGAAGACACCGGCACGGGGAAGGGCGCGTGATGCTGCAAGATCAGGACCGCATCTTCACCAACCTCTACGGTCTCCACGATTGGGGCCTGAAGGGCGCGCGGCAGCGTGGCGTGTGGGATGGAACCAAGAAGCTGTTGGAATTGGGCCGCGACGGCATCGTGCAGCAGATCAAGGATTCGCAACTGCGCGGACGCGGCGGCGCCGGTTTCCCCGCCGGCCTCAAGTGGTCGTTCATGCCCAAGGAAAACGATGGCCGGCCGCACTACCTGGTGGTCAATGCCGACGAATCGGAACCGGGCAGCTGTAAGGACCGGGAGATCCTGCGTAACGATCCCCACCGCTTGCTCGAGGGCTGTCTCGTGGCCGGTTTCGCCATGGGGGCGAACGCTTGCTATATCTATATCCGGGGCGAATACGTCCTGGAGTCCCAACGCCTGGAAGCAGCGATCGAACAGGCTTACGAAGCCGGGCTGATCGGTAAGGACGCCTGCGGTTCCGGGTGGCCTTACGATATCTACGTTCATCGCGGCGCCGGGGCCTATATCTGCGGCGAGGAAACGGCGTTGCTGGAAAGCATGGAAGGCAAGAAAGGCCAACCGCGCCTGAAGCCTCCGTTCCCGGCCGCCATGGGTCTTTACGGCTGCCCGACAACGGTGACCAACGTCGAGACCATCGCCGTATCGCCGGAAATCCTGCGCCGGGGCGCCGATTGGTGGGCCGCCCTGGGCCGCCCCAATAACACCGGGACCAAGATTTTCAGCATCTCCGGGCACGTCAACACGCCGTGCAACGTGGAAGAGGAGATGGGGATCCCGCTAAGAGACCTCATCGACACGCACGCCGGCGGGGTGCGCGGCGGATGGGACAACCTGCTCGCGGTCATTCCGGGCGGGTCTTCGGTGCCCTGTATCCCCAAGCCGACCTGCGGCTCCGTGCGAATGGATTTCGATTCCTTGCGCGATGTGAAGTCGGGGCTCGGCACGGCGGCGGTCATCGTCATGGACAAGTCAACCGATATCGTGGCGGCGATCGCCAACCTCTCGCATTTCTACATGCATGAAAGCTGCGGCCAGTGCACGCCTTGCCGCGAGGGCACGGGATGGATGTGGCGGGTCATGGAGCGGCTGGTGCGCGGGGACGCCCATATCGACGAAATCGACTCGCTGCTCGAAGTCACCCACGAGGTCGAGGGGCACACCATTTGCGCCCTTGGCGATGCGGCGGCGTGGCCGATTCAGGGTTTGATCCGGCATTTCAGGCCGGAACTTGAAAAGCGAATACTTGACGCGAAGAAACGCGGCCAAGTGGCTGCTGAATAAGAGGACGGGCCATGCCCAAGCTCACCATCGACGGCCGTGAGATCGAGGTCGCGGACGGCCTGACGGTCTTGCAAGCCTGTGAGTTGGCCGGCGTGGAAATTCCGCGCTTTTGCTATCACGAACGCTTGTCGGTGGCCGGCAACTGCCGCATGTGCCTGGTGGAAATGGAACGCTCGCCCAAGCCGGTCGCGTCCTGCGCCATGCCGGTTGGCGAGGGCATGGTGATCCGTACCGACACGCCGCTGGTGGAAAAGGCCCGCAAGGGCGTCATGGAGTTCCTGCTGATCAACCACCCGCTGGATTGCCCGATCTGCGATCAGGGCGGGGAATGCGATCTACAGGACCAGGCCATGGCCTACGGCTCCGACCGTGGCCGCTTCGAGGAGAACAAGCGCGCGGTTAAGGAAAAATACATGGGCCCGCTGATCAAGACGATCATGACCCGCTGTATTCACTGCACACGCTGCGTGCGTTTCGCGACCGAGGTCGCGGGTGTCGAGGAAATCGGGGCGCTTGGCCGGGGTGAGCATCTTGAGATCAGCACCCTGGAACAGGCGATTAATTCCGAACTATCGGGCAACTTGGCCGATGTTTGCCCGGTCGGCGCCTTGACCTCGCGGCCCTATGCCTTCACCGCCCGGTCGTGGGAACTGCGCAAGACCAACTCGGTGGATACGCTGGACGCGGTCGGTTCCAACATCCGGATCGACAGCCGTGGGCGCGAGGTAATGCGGGTCCTGCCGCGCCTGCACGAGGACGTCAACGAAGAATGGTTGGCGGACAAGTCCCGCTATTCCTGCGACGGTTTGGGCCGTCAGCGCCTGGACCGGCCCTATGTCCGGCGCGATGGAAAGCTGCGCGAGGCGTCCTGGGAGGAAGCCTTCGGCGCCATCCGCGAGCGCCTGTCCGGCGTGTCCGGAGACAAAATAGCGGCCCTGGCCGGCGATCAGTGCGATGCCGAGTCCATGATGGCGCTCAAGGACTTGATGACCTCTCTCAAGTCGCCGAATCTGGATTGCCGGCAGGACGGAGCCAAGCTGGACCCCAACCATAGGGGGGGCTACTTGTTCAACACCGGCATCGCCGGGATCGAGCAAGCCGACGCCATCCTGCTGGTCGCGGCCAATCCGCGGTGGGAGGCACCGCTGATCAACGCGCGGATCCGCAAACGCTTCCTGAGCGGCGGTCTCGAAGTCGGCGCCATCGGTGTCCCCAAGGATCTAAGCTACCCGGTCGCGCAATTGGGCGCGGGGCCCGACACCTTGGCCGAGTTGGCGGCGGGGAAGGGCGATTTCGCGAAAGTTCTGAAGGGCGCGGAGCGGCCCATGATCGTGCTCGGCATGGCAGGTTTGACCCGGCCCGACGGGGCGGCGGTTCTGGCCTTGGCGCGTCAGGTCGCCGAAAAATTCAATATGGTCCGCGACAGCTGGAACGGGTTCAACGTTCTGCACACGGCGGCGGCGCGCGTCGCCGGGCTCGATCTCGGTTTCGTGCCGGGTTCCGGCGGGCGCGATGTCGAGGGCATTCTGGACGGCGCCGCCAAGGGCGAGATCGAGGCCCTGTATCTTCTCGGCGCCGATGAAATCGATATGAGCCGCCTGGGCGGCGAGACATTCGTGATCTACCAGGGCCATCACGGCGATTCCGGCGCGCATCGCGCGGATGTCATCCTGCCCGGCGCCGCCTATACCGAAAAGAACGGCACCTACACCAATACCGAGGGGCGCGTTCAACTAGGCCGCCTGGCCGCGTTCCCGCCCGGCGAGGCCCGGGAGGATTGGACAATTTTGCGGGCCCTGTCGGAAGTGGTGGGGACCCGCCTGCCTTACGACAATCTCGGTGAACTGCGACAGCGCTTGATTGAGGTCAATGCGGTATTCGCGGCGCTCGACACTCTGGAACCGGCGGCCTGGGGCGATTTCGGCGCGGCTGGGAAGCTCGATGCGGCGCCCTTCGGCGTGGCGGTCGAGAACTACTACATGACCGACCCGATCAGCCGGGCCTCGGAAACCATGGCCAAGTGCGCGGCGGAACTCGGGCTAGGCCCGCAAGCAAAGGCGACCGGCACCGATGGTTGAGCCCTGGATGATCGAGTTTTGGGAAGGTTATGCTCTGCCGGGCGTCATCATCGTCGCGCAGATTATAGCGATCACGGCGCCCTTGCTGCTCTCGGTCGCATATCTGACTTATGCCGAGCGCAAGGTCATCGGCGCCATGCAGCTGCGCAAGGGCCCGAACGTGGTCGGCCCCTTCGGCTTGCTGCAGCCCATCGCCGACGCGGTCAAGCTGCTGTTCAAGGAAACCATCGTGCCGGCCGGGGCGAACAGCGTGGTATTCCTTATGGCGCCCATGCTGATCTTTACCTTGGCGCTGATCGGCTGGGCCGTGATTCCTTTCGGCGCCGGCATGGTGCTGGCCGATATCAACGTCGGCATTCTCTATCTCTTCGGGATTTCATCGCTCGGCGTCTACGGCGTCATCATGTCGGGCTGGGCCTCCAACTCGAAGTACCCCTTCCTGGGCGCCTTGCGCTCGGCGGCGCAGATGGTGTCCTACGAAGTCTCCATGGGTTTCGTCATCATAACCGTGCTGCTGTGCGTCGGCTCGTTGAACCTCAGCGACATCGTGCTCGCGCAGCAAGGCCAATACGGGATGTTCAGTTGGTTTTGGCTGCCCCTGTTCCCGATGTTCATCGTTTTCTTCATATCGGTCCTGGCGGAAACCAACCGTTCGCCCTTCGACCTGCCCGAAGGCGAGTCGGAGTTGGTGGCCGGGTTCTTCCTGGAATACTCGGCCTTCCCCTTCGCTCTCTTTTTCCTTGGCGAATACGCCAACATGATCCTGATGAGCGCGATAACGACCATCCTGTTCCTTGGCGGCTGGCTGCCGATCGTCGACATCGCGCCCTTTAATTGGATACCGGGCCCAATTTGGTTCGCCGCCAAGATAGCGGTGGTTCTGTTCGTCTTCCTGTGGGCGCGGGCGACGTTCCCCCGCTACCGCTACGATCAGCTCATGCGCCTGGGTTGGAAGGTTTTCCTGCCGCTGTCGCTGTTCTGGGTCGTCGCCACCGCCGGTTTCCTGGTCGCATTCGATCTGGTGCCCGGGACATGAGCGTAACGTTGAATCGGGCTGCGATGCCCCGGCGAGCGAGGTAGGCGGCCATGGCTTTATTGGAACGCGGCGCCTACGGATTTTGGCTTGGCGAGCTGGTCGGGGGCTTGGCCTTGACGCTGCGCTATATGTTCAAGCGCAAGGTGACCTTGAACTACCCTTACGAAAAGGGGCCTATCTCCGCGCGCTTTCGCGGCGAACACGCCTTGCGCCGTTATCCCAATGGCGAGGAGCGTTGTATCGCCTGCAAGCTGTGCGAGGCGATTTGCCCGGCCCAGGCGATTACCATCGAGGCGGAACCGCGCGGCGACGGCAGCCGGCGGACGACCCGCTATGACATCGATATGACCAAGTGCATCTATTGCGGCTTTTGCCAAGAGGCGTGCCCGGTCGACGCCATCGTCGAGGGGCCGAATTTCGAATTCGCCACGGAGACGCGCGAGGAGATGTATTACAACAAGGAGAAACTGCTCGGTAACGGCGACCGCTGGGAATCCGAAATCGCGCAGAATCTTGAGCTGGATGCGCCCTATCGCTAAGCCGGGGCGGCTAACCATTCCGCGGCCGAACAATCGGACCGCGGCAAGGGGCAGGGGATGATTATACAGGCGTTAGCCTTTTATCTGTTCGCGGCGGTGGCCGTGGCCGCGGCGGTCATGGTGATCTCGGCGCGCAACCCGGTGCATTCGGTCTTGTTCCTGATCTTGACGTTTTTCAACGCCGCCGGATTGTTCGTGCTGATGGGCGCCGAGTTCCTGGCCATGATCCTGGTGGTGGTCTACGTCGGCGCGGTCGCGGTTCTGTTTCTTTTCGTGGTCATGATGCTGGATGTGGACCTGGTTGAAATGCGCCAGGGATTCTTGCAATACCTGCCGATCGGCGGCCTGATCGGCCTCATCCTGCTGGTCGAGCTGGTCATGGTTTTCGGCGCCTGGATCACGGCGCCGGAAGCGGGCGCGGTGGCTGGCATCCCCATATTGCCGCCCGACCAAATGAGCAATGTCGAGGCTTTGGGCCGGGTGCTCTACACCAAGTACATCTATCTGTTCCAGGCTTCCGGCTTGATCCTGCTGGTGGCCATGATCGGCGCCATCGTGCTGACCCTGCGCCGGCGGGAAGGGGTTCGTAAGCAATCGATCTCGGCCCAGGTCACGCTCAAGAGCGAGCAGGCGGTCGAGCTCAAAAAAGTACCGAGCCGGAGCGGGGTGTAGCCATGTTTGAAATCGGACTTTCCCACTATCTCTCGGTCGCCGCGATTCTGTTCACGCTGGGTATTTTCGGCATTTTTCTCAACCGCAAGAACGTCATCATCATCCTGATGTCGATCGAGCTCATGCTGCTCGCGGTCAACATCAATTTGGTCGCTTTCTCGACCCATCTGAACGATCTGGTCGGCCAGGTCTTCGCCATGTTCGTGCTGACCGTCGCGGCGGCGGAGGCCGCCATCGGCCTGGCGATTCTGGTGGTCTATTTCCGCAACCGCGGCTCGATCGCGGTTGAGGACGTCAATCTGATGAAGGGTTAGAAAGCGCAATGAGAGGCTGGGGCCGGTGATTGAAACTCTGATAGTCCTTCTGCCGCTGCTGGGTGCCGCCATCGCCGGGCTGTCCGGGCGCTTTATCGGCGACCGCGGCGCGCAGTGGGTCACCTGCGGCCTGTTGGGCGTTTCGGCGCTGCTGTCGATTTTTGTCTTCAAGGATGTCGCGATCGACGGCAACGCGCGCACCACGGAGCTTTTCACCTGGATCGATTCGGGTGAGTTCGAACTGTCCTGGGCCATCAAGCTGGACACGCTCAGCGCGGTCATGCTGCTGGTGGTCTGCAACATCTCGACCCTCATCCACGTCTATTCGATCGGCTACATGTCGCACGACAAGTCGGTTCCCCGGTTCTTTTCCTACCTGAGCCTCTTCACCTTCTTCATGCTGGCCCTGGTGACGGCGGATAATTTCGTCCAGATGTATTTCGGCTGGGAGGGGGTCGGCCTCGCGTCCTACCTGCTGATCGGGTTCTGGTACCATAAGCCGAGCGCCTGCGCCGCCGCGATCAAGGCGTTCCTGGTCAACCGGGTCGGCGACGCCGGTTTCGCCCTGGGCATTGTCGGGACCTTCTTCCTGTTCGGCGCCGTCGGCTTCGAACAGGTCTTTACCGCCGTGCCGGCCATGGCCGATATGCGGATCGAGTTCATCGGCTTCGAAGGCAACGCGCTGACCATCATATGCCTGCTGCTGTTCATCGGCGCCATGGGCAAGTCGGCGCAGTTGTTCCTGCACACCTGGCTGCCTGACGCCATGGAGGGCCCGACTCCGGTTTCGGCCCTGATCCATGCCGCGACCATGGTGACGGCGGGCGTGTTCATGGTCGCGCGCCTGTCGCCCATGTTCGAGTACGCGCCCTTCGCCCTGGAAGTCGTGACCGTGGTCGGCGCCTCGACCGCGTTCTTCGCCGCCACGATCGGCCTGACCCAATTCGACATCAAGCGGGTCATCGCCTATTCGACCTGTTCGCAACTGGGTTACATGTTTTTCGCCGCCGGTGTGTCCGCCTATAGCGCCTCGGTCTTTCACCTCATGACCCATGCCTTTTTCAAGGCGCTGTTGTTTCTTGCCGCTGGCTCCGTCATCCATGCGCTCTCGGACGAGCAGGACATGCGCAAGATGGGCGGTATCTGGCGCCTGGTTCCGGTTACCTACGCGGTTATGTGGATAGGCTCCCTGGCCTTGGCCGGTGTGTGGCCTTTCGCCGGGTACTTCTCCAAGGACATGATTCTGGAAGCGGCCTACGGCGCCCACAGCGGGGTTGGCGGCTACGCCTTCTGGCTCGGCATCGCCGCCGCCTTCATGACCGCGTTCTATTCGTGGCGTTTGTTGTTCCTGGTTTTCCACGGCAAGCCGCGGGCCGACGAAAAAACCATGTCGCACGTGCATGAATCGCCAAAGGTCATGTTGGTCCCGCTGATTCTGCTGGCGACCGGCGCGGTCTTCGCTGGGATGCTGGGCTACGATTTATTCGTCGGCGAGGGGCGGGAAGGCTTCTGGGGCGAAGCGATCCTGGTTCTGGCGGCGAACGACAGCATCGAGGCGGGGCACCACGTCCCCTCGTGGGTCAAGCTGTCGCCCTTGTTTATTGGGGCTGCCGGCATCGCCTTGGCCTGGGTCATGTATATCTTGCGCCCGGATCTGCCGGCCATGGTGGCCCGCACTTTCCGGCCCATCTACCTGCTGTTCTACAACAAGTGGTATTTCGATGAGCTCTACGATTGGCTTTTCGTGCGCCCGGCCATGTATCTGGGGCGGGGACTATGGAAGTCCGGCGACGGCGCGATTATCGATGGCGTCGGGCCCGACGGTATCGCCGCCGCCACGCGCAGTCTGGCGGGCCGGATCAGCCGGATACAAACCGGCTATCTCTATCACTATGCCTTTGCCATGTTGATCGGCGTTGTTGGGCTGATCTCCTGGTACATGCTGGCAAGCACGGGTTGAGGGGGGCGGCATGGAAAACTGGCCAATCCTTTCCCTAGTTACCTTCCTGCCTTTGGTGGGAGCGCTCTTTATCCTGGGAATCCGGGGCGAGCCCGACGTGGTGGCCCGCAATGCGCGCTACGTCGCGCTCTGGACCTCGCTCGCGACCTTCGTGATGTCGCTTTTCATCTGGTTCAATTTCGAACGCGGCACGGCCGAGTTCCAGTTCGTCGAACAGGCCACCTGGTTCCCCGGTTACAACATCGACTACAAGATGGGCGTCGACGGTATTTCCATGCTGTTCGTCATGCTCTCGACCCTGCTCACGCCCTTGTGCGTGGTGGCCTCTTGGGATGCGATCAAGGTACGCGTGAAGGAATACATGATCGCGTTCCTGGTCCTCGAAACCCTCATGGTCGGCATGTTCTGCGCCCAGGATTTCGTGCTGTTCTATTTCTTCTACGAGGGCGTGCTGATCCCGATGTTCCTGATCATCGGTATCTGGGGCGGCGAGCGGCGGGTCTACTCCGCCTTCAAGTTCTTCCTCTTTACCTTGGCCGGATCGGTACTCTTGTTCCTGGCCTTGCTGGCCATGTACTTCGAGGTCGGAACCACCGACATCCAGGCCATGACGGCATACGGTTTCCCGGCTTCCATGCAGACCTGGCTGTGGCTGGCGATGTTCGCCTCCTTCGCGGTCAAGGTGCCCATGTGGCCGGTTCACACCTGGCTGCCCGACGCCCATGTCGAGGCGCCGACCGCCGGTTCGGTGATCCTGGCGGGGGTGTTGTTGAAGATGGGCGGTTACGGCTTCATCCGTTTCTCCCTGCCCATGCTGCCGCTGGCATCGGAGTTCTTCACGCCGCTGATGTTCACCCTCTCGGTCATGGCGATCATCTATACCTCCCTGGTCGCCTTGGCGCAGGAGGACATGAAAAAACTGATCGCGTACTCCTCGGTCGCGCACATGGGCTTGGTGACGCTGGGCACTTTCACGCTCACCCAGCAAGGCCTGGAAGGCGCGATATTCCAGATGCTGTCGCACGGCGTCGTCTCGGCCGCGTTGTTCCTCATCGTCGGCGTCATCTACGACCGCCTGCATACCCGCCTGATCGCGCGCTACGATGGTTTGGTCAGCCGCATGCCGGCCTATTCGCTGATGTTCATGATCTTCATGCTGGCCTCGGTGGGCCTGCCGGGGACCAGCGGTTTCGTCGGTGAGTTCCTGGTCCTGGTCGGCATATTCCAGGTCAATACCTGGGCCGCGCTGCTGGCGACCGGCGGCATGATCCTGGGCGCCGCCTACATGCTGTATCTCTATCGCCGGGTCATCTTCGGGGTCATGACCAAGCCCGATCTGAAGGCGATCCTCGATTTGAGCCCGCGCGAGGTTCTGGTCTTCGCGCCGCTTCTGGCGCTGGTGTTCTGGATGGGCATCTATCCCATGTCGTTCCTGGATGTCATATCGGCCTCGGTCGCCGATATCGTGGAATCGCACCGGGTGGCACTGCTCCAAGCGCCGGGACACAACGTCGCGTCGTTGTTTTCTCTAGGCCAATAAGGGCGATGGCGATGACCATGATTTCCTTGGATTTGATGACCGCCTTGCCGGAGCTCACGCTCGCTTGCCTGGCCATGGCCCTGCTGATGCTGGGCGTGTTCCGCGGTAAGGATTCGGCAGCCGCGATCCTGGGGTTGTCGGTCGCATCCCTGGTGATCGTGTTCTTCCTGGTTTCGCTTGGCGGGAACACGACGGTAAACGCTTTCGGCGGCCTGTTCATCTTGGACCGCTATGGCGCCTTCATGAAGGGCCTGGTGCTGCTGGGCGCCATCGTCACCTTGGTCATGTCGCGGCGCTATTGCGAAGAAGAGCGGATGCAACGCTTCGAGTATCCGGTGCTGACACTCTTCGCCACCCTCGGCATGCTGATGATGGTCTCCGCCAATGACCTGATTTCTCTTTACGTCGGCCTTGAGCTGCAAAGCCTATCGCTTTATGTCATCGCCGCCATCCGGCGCAGCAACCTGCGCTCGAGCGAGGCGGGCCTGAAGTACTTCGTCCTCGGCGCCTTGTCCTCGGGCATGCTGCTTTACGGCTGTTCCATGATCTACGGTTTCGCCGGGACCACCAGCTTTCCCGCGCTGGCCGAGGTCCTGGCCACCACCTCCCATGGCGAGGTCCCGCCTTTCGGATTGATTATCGGTCTGGTTTTCCTGATCGCGGGCCTGGCCTTCAAGATTTCGGCGGTGCCCTTTCACATGTGGACCCCCGATGTCTACGAGGGCGCGCCGACCCCGGTAACGGCATTTTTCGCGACCGCGCCCAAGGTGGCGGCGATCGCCTTACTGATGCGGGTCATGATGGGCCCCTTCGGCGACTTGGTGGAGCAGTGGCAGCAGATCGTCGTCGCCGTGTCGATCGCTTCCATGATCGTCGGCGCCTTCGCCGCGATCGCGCAAACCAACATCAAGCGACTGATGGCCTATAGCTCGATCGGGCACATCGGCTTCGCCCTGATCGGACTGGCCGCCGGCACCGAAGAGGGAATACGCGGCGTCATTTTCTATATGGCGATCTATATCGTCATGAATCTAGGCACCTTCGGCTGCATCCTGTGCATGCGCCGCACCGGTGTGATGTTGGAGCGCATCGAGGACCTCAAAGGCTTGTCCAAGACCAATCCCATGATGGCCCTGCCACTTATGATCTTCATGTTCTCCATGGCTGGAATACCACCCCTGGCCGGGTTCCTGGGTAAGTTCTATGTCTTCATGGCGGCGATCGAGGCGGGCTTGTACGCCCTGGCGGTGATCGGTGTGCTGACCAGCGTGGTCGGTGCGTTTTACTACCTGCGCATCGTCAAGTTCATGTATTTCGATGACGCGGGGGAGCCCTTCGACAGCCCGATCGGGAGCGATATGTCACTGGTTCTGATCGCGTCCAGTGCCATCATCCTGTTTCTCTTCGCGGTCCCCGGGACGATCCTGGACGCGGCGGCGGCGGCGGCGGCGTCGCTTCTGGCGGGATGACATCGGCGCCCCCGGAGCGCGGCGCGGAAGTCAAACTGCCACCCGCCTATCGCCTGGTCGCTTTCGACAGCGTTGAAAGCACCAACGACGAAGCTATCCGCCTGGCCGAGGCCGGCGCGGATGACGGCACCCTGGTTTGGGCGCGCGAGCAGACCAAGGGCCGGGGCCGCATGGGGCGCAGCTTCGTCAGCCCGCGCGGCAACCTCTACATATCCCTGGTGCTGCGGCCCGATTGCGGCATCGCGACCGCGGCGCAGCTTAGTTTCGTGGCCGCGTTGGCGGTTGGCGACGGCATCGGGAGCGTCGCGCCCGCGATGCTGGAGATCACCTATAAATGGCCGAACGATGTGTTGCTGAACGGACGCAAGGTCTCCGGGATCCTGCTTGAGTCCAAGACGACGCCGGAAGGCGCGATCGACTGGCTGGTCCTTGGCATCGGGATTAACGTGGCCAGCCATCCCGAGGATACCGAATTTCCGGCGACCGGCCTGCACTTCGAAGGGACACCGAAATCGGTCACGGAAGTCGATCTCCTCCAGGCCTTCTCGCGTCATTTTCTAGCCTGGGTCAACCGCTGGCTCGACGACGGCTTCGCGCCGATCCGGCAAACCTGGCTATCGCACGCTCATGGCAGGGGCGAGGACATTCAGGTCCGCTTGCCCAAGGAAACGCTGTCGGGCACTTTCGCCGACATGGACAAGGACGGCGTTTTGCTGCTCGATGTTCCCGGCGCCGGGCAGCGCCGGATCGCCGCCGGCGACGTGTTTTTTCCCGGCTGACGCGGAGGCCGCCGTGCTGTTAGCGATCGATGCTGGAAATACGAACATACTCTTCGCGGTCCACGATTCCCATGGCACGGCCCAGGGGTCCTGGCGCGCGTCGACCGACGCCAAGCGCACGGCGGATGAGTACGCGGTCTGGCTGACTCAATTGATGATGCTTGACGACGTGAAGCCGGGACAAATCGATGCCGCGATTATCGCCAGCGTGGTGCCGGCGACCATGTTCGCGCTCAAGTCCCTGTGCCGGCGGTATTTCAATACCGAACCCATGGTCGTGGGCGAGCCGGGAGTCGATATCGGGATCGACGTTCGCATCGCCCGGCCCGATCAAGTCGGCGCCGACCGCCTGGTCAATGGACTCGCCGCCTTCGAGCGTTATGGCGGACCCTTGATCGTGATCGATTTCGGCACCGCCACGACCTTCGACGTCATCGCGCCGGACGGCGCTTACGAGGGCGGTGTGATCGCGCCGGGGGTTAATCTTTCCTTGGAGGCCTTGGATCGCGCGGCGGCCAAGCTGCCGCGTATCGCGATCAAGGGCCCGCCCCAGAAGGTCATTGGCGACGCCACGGTCACGGCCATGGAATCGGGCGCTTATTGGGGTTATGTCGGTTTGATCGAGGGTATCGTCAGCCGCATTAAAGAGGAGTACGGGCAGGCGATGAAAGTGATCGCGACCGGCGGGCTGGCGCCCTTGTTCGCGCAGGCGGCCGGATGCATCGACGAGATCGATCCGGACATCACCATGCGCGGGCTGTGCCATATTCACCGGATCAACTCCGAGAGCCGTGGGTGACTAAGCCGGGCCCAAAAGAACTGCTGTTCCTGCCGCTGGGCGGGACCGGCGAGATCGGGATGAATCTCAACCTCTACGGCCATGACGGATCGTGGCTCATGGTCGATCTCGGCGTGACCTTCGCCGACGCGAGCCTGCCCGGCGTCGATGTTCTCATGCCCGATCCGGCCTTTATCGAGGAGCGGCGGGATGCCCTGGCGGGTCTGGTTCTGACTCACGCCCACGAGGATCACATCGGCGCGGTCGGGCATCTGTGGCCGCGCCTGCGGTGTCCGGTTTACGCCACGCCCTTTACCAAGGCCATGGTCATTCCAAAGCTGGTCGAGGCCGGAATCGAAAATCAGGTCGACTTGATCGAGGTCCCCATGTCGGGCCGCTTTTCCGTCGGGCCGTTCGAGATCGAGTTGATCACCTTGACCCATTCGATTCCCGAACCGAACGCGCTGGTTATCCGCACCCCGTCAGGCACCGTCCTGCACACGGGGGATTGGAAGCTCGATCCCGACCCCCTGGTGGGCGATAACTTCGACGAGGCGGCTTTGCGCGCCCTGGCGGACGAGAATGTCTTGGCCATGGTGTGCGATTCAACCAATGCCATGGTCGATGGCGATTCGGGGTCCGAGGCCGAGGTCCGCGACTCTCTGATGGATCTGGTCGGGGGCCTGAAAAACCGGGTCGCGGTCGCGTGTTTCGCTTCCAACGTGGCGCGCCTGGAAACCATGGCCAAGGTCGCCCAGGCCCATGGCCGGCGCATCGCGCTGCTTGGCCGCTCCATGAAGCGTGTCTACCGTTCGGCGCGCGACTGCGGCTACCTCCAGGACGTGCCACTGCCGATCGCGGACGAACATGTCGACTACCTGCCGCGCGATGAGGTGATGCTGCTGTGCACCGGCAGCCAGGGCGAGGCCCGCTCGGCCCTGTGGCGGATAGCCAACGACGACAACCCCAAGGTGAAGCTGGAGAAAGGCGACGCGGTCGTGTTTTCGTCCCGGATCATACCGGGCAACGATATTTCGATTTACCGGCTGCAAAACCGGCTGGTCAAACAGGGTATCGAGATCATTACCGACGACGACCACTTCATCCATGTGTCGGGGCATCCGGCGCGCGAGGAACTGACGCAGATGTATCAGTGGGTGCGCCCGCAAATCGCGGTGCCGGTCCATGGCGAGGCCCGCCACTTGGCGGAACATGCCAAGCTTGCCCGCGACTGCCAGGTGCCGGAACAGATCGTGGGCGAAAACGGGGCCTTGATCCGCCTAAGCCCCGGCCCGGCGCGGATCGTGGATCACGTTCCCAGCGGCCGCTTGGTCCTGGAGGGAAACCGCTTGCTGCCCCTGGGAAGCCCGGTCCTTCGTGGCCGCCAAAAGATGGCCTTTAACGGCGCGGCGACGGTTACCCTGGTCATAGGAGCGGACAACTTGTTCCAGGGCGATCCCATCGTCTCGGCCAACGGCTTGCTGGACATGCGAGACGAGGCCGACAAGCTGGAACTTGTTGGCAAGGGCGTGCGCGAGGCCCTCAAGTCGCTTTCGCCGGCGGCCCGGCGCGACGACGAGGCGGTCAAGGAAAGTGCGCGCCGCGCCGCGCGCCGGGCGTTCAATCGCATGCTCGGCAAGAAACCCGTTACCGAGGTGCATCTGGTGCGCCTGCGTTAGGTCACATACCCATAAAGGGGATTCCATTTCGGCGCGCGATGTGATTCAAGCTTCCTTGAAGGGAGATTATCATGGCGCGTTTCGATTTGACGGATTTCGAGTGGTCTGTGATCCAGCCATTATTGCCGAACAAGCCG